>CBDFFZ010000035.1:0-22101 GCA_965246905.1 Chitinophagaceae bacterium | reverse complement strand
TGCTATACAGCAATCCGGGCTTTTACGAGATTCTTTAGTGCGGAGTGGAGCTGCGCTTCAATACTTTTATTCAGGGTTGCGAATAGCTTCGTCCTTAGGCATTTGCCGCTTCTTTCAATATCCCCAGCTCTTTACCCACCTTCGTAAACGCAGCAATAGCCGTATCGAGGTGATGGCGCTCGTGCCCGGCAGATATTTGCACCCTTATCCGTGCAGCGCCCTTGGGCACCACCGGGAAGAAAAAGCCGATTACATAGATGCCTTCCTCCAGCATACGCGCCGCCATTTTCTGTGCCACTACTGCATCATAAAGCATCAGCGGACAGATAGGGTGAATGCCCGGCTTGATATCGAAGCCAGCCTCAGTCATGCGCTCACGGAAGTAAGCCGTATTTGTTTCGAGCTTGTCGCGCAGCTCCGTGGTTTCGCGCAGCATATCCAGCACAGCAATCGATGCGCCTACTACAGATGGCGCTAAGGTGTTTGAGAACAGATAAGGGCGGCTTCGCTGGCGCAGCATACTAATAACCTCTTTCTTGCCGCTCGTAAAGCCGCCGGATGCGCCTCCCAGCGCTTTACCCAGCGTACCGGTAATGATGTCTATTCGTCCCATCACGCCGCAAAGCTCATGCACGCCGCGGCCCGTTTTGCCCATGAAGCCGGATGAGTGGCTTTCATCGATCATAACCAAAGCATCGTATTTATCAGCGAGGTCGCAAATCTTATCCAGCTCGGCAACCGTGCCATCCATGGAGAATACGGAGTCTGTAACGATCATCCGGGTGCGGGCATCCTTGTGCGCTATAAGCTGCTGCTCCAGCTCTGCAAGGTCTTTGTTCTTATATCTGGCACGCTTTGCCTTGCAGAGGCGCACGCCGTCAATGATGGAAGCGTGATTCAGCTCATCGGAAATGATCACATCATCTTCACCGAGCAAGGGCTCAAATACGCCGCCGTTTGCATCAAAGCAGGCAACATACAGGATGGTTTCTTCCGTGCCGAGAAAGGTGGCCAGCTTCTCCTCCAGCTCTTTATGGATATCCTGCGTACCGCAGATGAAGCGTACGGAGCTCATGCCATAGCCGCGCTCATCGATGGTGCGCTTGGCCGCTTCGAGCACTTTGGGGTGCGAGGAAAGGCCCAGGTAATTGTTGGCGCAGAAGTTGAGCACCTGCTTGCCATTCACAGTAATCTCTGCGCCCTGCTCCGAGGCAATGATGCGCTCTTTCTTAAAAAGGCCGGCGCTTTCAATCTCATCGAGCTCGGATTGAATGCGGGTATAAAATGATTTGCTGGACATCTTGGTTGATTTATGTTTTTTGATTGCTGATTTGGCTCTTATACCCCATCCTCGGTCCTTCCCCCAAGGAGAAGGAGGAAGTGGGGCAAGATGATGTTGTGCAAGTTGTTGGTTCGTACGAAAAATCCCCT
The DNA here is from genome assembly GCA_965246905.1 of Chitinophagaceae bacterium. GTDB lineage: Bacteria > Bacteroidota > Bacteroidia > Chitinophagales > Chitinophagaceae > UBA1952. The sequence continues at coordinate 20,670 of CBDFFZ010000035.1, read as the reverse complement.
TCCCCTTGGGGGAAGGCCGGGATGGGGTGGATTCTATTTATACCCCAGCCCCATATTCCAGAACAGGAACGCCCACTTATCGGCCTGCTCGTCTATGAGCATTGCGGTTGGTTTTCCTGCGCCGTGGCCTGCTTTGGTTTCTATTCTTATAAGCGTTGGGTTGCCGCAGTTTTGCGCTGCCTGCAGTGCCGCCGCAAATTTGAAGGAGTGGGCCGGCACTACGCGGTCATCATGGTCGCCGGTCATTACGAGGGTGGCAGGATAGCAGGCGCCTTTTTTCACATTGTGTACCGGCGAGTATTTGTAGAGATAATCAAACATCGCTTTGCTGTCATCTGCCGTGCCGTAATCGTAGGCCCAGCCCGCGCCTGCCGTGAATTTATGATAGCGCAGCATATCCAGCACGCCTACCTGCGGGAAGGCCACTTTATAAAGATCAGGACGTTGTGTAATGCTTGCGCCCACCAGCAGGCCGCCATTTGAGCCTCCGGCTATAGCGAGCCGCTCCTTGGAGGTATAGTGCTCCGCTATCAGGTATTCTGCTGCGCTGATGAAATCATCAAATACATTCTGCTTTTGCATTTTGATGCCTGCATTATGCCAGGTATCGCCATACTCACCGCCGCCGCGCAGGTTGGCCACTGCATAAATGCCACCAGCTTCCATAAACACAAGATTGCTTACGCTAAAGGATGGGGTGAGCGAGATATTGAACCCGCCATACCCATAGAGCAGCAAAGGACTTTGCTCATCATGCTTCAGGCCTTTTTTGTACGTAAGGATCATCGGGATGACTGCACCGTCTTTAGAAGGATAGAAAACCTGCTTGCTCTCGAACTGCGATGGATCGAAGGCCACCTTAGGGCGCTTATACACTTCGGATTTGCCGGAAGCGATATTATAGCGGAAAATAGTGGTGGGATATACATAGGAAGTAAAGGAATAAAACAGCTCCTGCTCTTCTTTTTTACCGCCAAAGCCGCTGGCCGTGCCGAGGCCAGGGAGCTCTATGCTACGCTCCTGCTTACCGGCAGTACTGTATTGATATACCTTAGAAACCGCATCCTGAATGTATTGCGCAAACAGCTTACCGCCGCAGGTAGAAACGGTGAGCGGGAATTTTGTTTCCGGGATCAGGGTCTTCCAGCTTTCCGGCGTGGGCGTGGCTGCATCTACTATTACCAGCTTCCGGTTGGGTGCTTTAAGATTGGTGGAGATGAAGAGTTTGCTGCCTTCGTTATAAACCACATCCAGCTCGGTATCGAATCCGGTAATGATGGGTATAATCTTTGAATCGGGCTTCGTGAGATCCTTTATGTAAAGCTCATTGCCGGAGGTAGAGTTGGCAGCTGAGATGACGAGGTAATGCTCATCCTCCGTAAGGCCGCCGCCTATGTAGCGCCGTGGCATCTGGTCGCCGCCAAAGATCATCTTATCCTCTTTCTGCGCGGTACCGAGCTTGTGGTAATAGAGCTTATGGTGCTCCGTTTTTGCGGATAGCTGGCTGCCCTTTGGCTTATCGTAAGTGCTGTAGTAGAAACCTTCGTTGCCCTTCCAGGCAATGCCGCTAAACTTCAGGTCGGTCATGGTTTCGCCGATCTGCTGTTTTGTTTTTGCATCGAGGATGATGGCTTTGCCCCAGTCGGAGCCGCCCTCGGAAATCTGGTAGCCTACGAGCGAGCCATCTTTAGTGAAGGATAAACCCGATAGCGAGGTAGTGCCATCAGCAGAGAATTTATTGGGATCCAGGAATACTTCGTCCCCGCCGTTGGGCAGTGTGCGGTAGAGTACGCTCTGGTTTTGAAGGCCGTCATTTTTATAGAAATAGGTTACGCCTCCTTCCTTGAATGGTGCGCCGTATTTTTCATAGTTCCAGAGTGTGGTGAGGCGCTTGCGGATGGCATCGCGGTAGGGGATCTGCGCGAGATAAGCATCGGTGGTTTTGTTTTGCGCTTTTACCCAGGTGCCGGTTTCTGCGCTGCGGTCGTCCTCGAGCCAGCGGTAGGGGTCGGGTACGGTGGTGCCGAAGAACTGATCTTTCTGATCGGAGCTCCGGGTAACGGGATATTGGCCAGTGGGGCCGGTTTTATTTTGCGCGGCGGCAGTCATAGAACATAGCAATAATGGAAAGATGAGCTTTTTCATAGGCAGTGGCAAAGATAGGATGTTGGCGCGCCCCTGAGTAGCCGGTGCTCCCGGAAAAATAGCTGGTGCTATTTCGCCCGGAGCCGGTGCTATTTACTGAATAGCTGCTGCTATTTGTGCGATAGCTGCTGCTATTTTAGAAATAGCCGCAGCTATTTACCAGATAGCTGGTGCTTTTTTATAAATAGCTGCAGCTATTTGCCGGATAGCTGGTGCTTTTTGCCAAATAGCTGGTGCTATTTTATAAATAGCTGCAGCTATTTACCAGATAGCTGCAGCTATTTGGCATGTTTACCTGGCCTGGTTGGTGCCCTGCTATAGCTTCAAGTGGCGGCTTATTGCTCTTTATCGTTTGTATTTCAATGCTATATGATTACCACCGGGAAAGGTTAAGGGGTTCAGTATACTTATAGCAGGATAAAACCCATCTGTCTTTAAATCTTTCCTTACAAAATCTCATGCCGGCCTTCCTCACCAGGGCAGTGCTGCCCTGCGGGGTAAAGCGCGCAAACGAACTATAGTAAAAGCTGAATAGACGCGGGTGGATGAACGGAGCGACGCAACGGATGCTTAATAGTCTTTCTTCTGCCGACCTAAAAAACGGCCCCATACCAAATTTTCCTACATTGCAGCTATGGAAAACGAAGAACAATTTAGTGAAGACCCCGAAGAGCAGCTCCGTTTTGAAAATGAGCTCCTGAAGCTGAAGCTACAGGCAGAACTCGGTGCACAGTTTGGCACGAATGCGGATATACCGCCTGAGGTAGAACAGGAATTTTTAAAGCAGATCATGGCTTTCCAGGAGCATCAGAAGGACGCGCCATTGGTGGTATTTGGCGAGTATGCGGGCATTATGGACCTGAAGCCTGCGGTGGAGCTGGATGAAGATGAGCTCGAGGCATCGTGGGCGGCGCTGGAAGTGCAACTGAATGACAAGCAGCTGCATGTTAATTTCGGGTCTGACTACCCGGCTGCGGTGAAGTATGAATTTGTGCGGATGGATCTCTCCCCCTTAGAGATTATGCAGCCTACGGAGGGCCATAACTGGATCTTTGATTACGAAGAGTTTCACCCGAACCACCCGGCGGATATTGAGCGGCTTGCGATCCGGTTTCTGAATGATTTTTTTGAGCATTCCCTGAGCGGGGAGACGCCTTACTTTACCGACCCGCTGATTGGCTCAAATGGTGCGCTGATACCGGTGGCAAAGCTTGTCGAGAAAGCGCAGCGCTTTCATGATCTTTTTGCGGCAATCCGGCATTTCGAGTTTGATATTGCCGGGGTGAAGGTGGATGAAGCGACTGAGCCGGGGCAGCTATCGATGGGCTATGTGGAGGGCGCCATACGCTACACGATCGAAACGGAGGACCACCAGGAAGAGCTGATCTCCGGGCCGTTTAAATGTTATTTTCACAGGATGGGCAACTGGTGGGAGATCTTCTGCTTCCATATCCACGGCTTTACGTGGGAGACCTGAAAAAGCGGGCGTTATTTGCTTCGTATCGTTTTAGGGCTTCTGTCCCCGGGCTAAAGCCACGGGTTAAGGAGGTCTGGATATTGGCTAAAGCCGGAAAACCATAAAAACTGTACGAAGCTGATAATGCCAAAGAAGCTGCCTTCAGGAAGTATTTTAGAAGTCGGTGCCGATAGAGAAGTACCAGATAGGCTTGCGAAGGCCCTGAATGTTCCAGGCGGCATCGAGCCGGAGGAAATACCCGAATAGCTGCGCGCGCGCGCCCGCTCCATAGCCTACGGCAACGCCGGATTCTATCTTGGCTACTACTACCACGGTGCCATTCTGGTTTACATAGGTGATGTGATCGTTCAGATTATCGAGGTTTGGCAGGAGGCCATTCCAGGCGTGGCCGGCATCGAGGAAGCCAACAAGCTGCAGGCTGCGCAGCAGGTTGGATTGTATGGGCCGCTGCAATATGGTGCTGAGGATGGGTGAGCGCAGCTCGAAATTGCCTACGGCATAGGTATTGCCGGTGCGGGCGCTTTGCTTATAGCCGCGCATGTTGGTAACTACCGACTGGAATGCGTATTTATCATCCGGATTGGTAGGAATTGCGGAAGCAGTCTTAGGAGAGATCCAGTTATCTACTCCGCCCATAATATAGAGGATCTTTTGGTTGCCGGCAGAGTGGGCACCGGCAAGCCTTGCGGCAAAGATGGTATTGCGGAAGACGGGCTTATAGTACCTGAATTCTAAGCCAAAGTTGTAGAACCCGCCTTTATTTACTTTGGAAAGGCCGTACATATACTCGGCATAAGCCTTGTAGCGGAAGCCTGTACGCAGGTTTTGGGCGAGCGGCCTGCTGTTGTCGAACACATACTCGAGGCGGCTCATGAGCCAGTATTTGCTGGAGCGCGGGGTATAGATAAGGCTCAGCGAATCGAGGGCTTTAAAGTCGAGCACATCCTGCCGGAGGCCCAGGTGCATGCCTATGCGCCGTACCCGATCCAGCGGCACATCGGCCGATAGCTGCAGCATATTAAGGGTTACTTTGCCGAGCTGTGTATTGGTGAGCGATGCCCTGTTGGAAGAATCGGTGAACTGGACATTATAAACATAATAATCGGTGGTGCGGTAGAAGAGCAGGCCCCAGTCCACCCGCCGGGTAAAATTCTGATACTGGAAGAAATAACTAAGGCCCGATTGGCTCAGGGGGTTTTGTGGCTGGATGCGAAGGCCGCCGGTAAAGCGGTGGTTCTCGAGCGCATCGTTCAGGCTTACGGAAAGCATGGGGCCGAGTGGTGGGTTCAGGAACTTCCCGCCACCTGCTTCTGCAGATTGGTATTTGGAGAACAGCACGGTATTATCCAGCTTCAGCGAGAGAAAATCGGGCTTGAAATTGAGGCGGTACCGCTGTGCCTTTAGCTTCAGGTAGCTGCTATCTGTAATAGCCGGATTTAAAAGGTTGGTGGTATCTATAAACTCTTTATTACCTGCTGCAATAACCGTTTCACTTTGTGCTGCGGTGGTGGAATCGCCATCTATAAACTCACTTTGGTACAGCTTGCCGCGCTTTACGAAAGACGACCGCTGGCCGGGCGTTTTAGGATCGCTGAGCTTTATGCCGGCTGCATCTTTCTGTGTTTGAAGAAGGGTGGTTGGCTGCAGAGTTTTAGCACCGGCATTTACACCGGGAATCAACCCTTTGCGGAAATAAACTTTGTAATTGTTACCTACCTGGAGCACATCGGCCACCTGGTTGGTAGCTAGGCTGTATTGGTGGCTGAGAATGCTGCTGGTGTAATTGGTAACCGGAACAGAGATCGCAGAATCCTGGTTATAAACATTCCGCCCAAAAACGACTACATACTTATTACGGATGCCGTTGTCGTCGCGGAGATAAGCGAAGTTGTCGCTGCCGTACTGGATGGGTTGGGTAATATTGCCGCCCCGGTTATCGGAACACTTTAGCAGAACGGGGCTTTCTGTTTTTGTATCGTAAAAATATACGTTCATAGGGCCTGCGGGCAATTCATTAACTGCAGCGGGCACTACTAAGTTAGCGGCAGGCCGGTTGCTCAGAAACAGGATGCCCCTGCGCGAGCCGCCGCTGATAAAGGTTGGTTGTACGTCATCCCAGGGATCGTTGGTGATGTTGCTAAGCCTGCTTCCGCGAAGCGTAAACAGATAAAGATCGGTCTGGCTTTTTTTGATGGCGGAAAGCACGATCTTGTCATCTGCCTCATTGAAGGTCATGCCTACTACACGGTCGAAACGGTTGGGCGGGATGATGTAGTTCTCGATCTTTGCTTTCAGCGAATTGTAGATGCGTAAGCGCGTTTGCCGCTTATAGCGATAGAGTATCGCTACTTTGTATCCATTATTGCTCCAGGCAAGTTGCGGATAATCGGCATCCGGGGTAAGCTCGTTAAAATCGCTCTGCCCGGTAGTGAGGATGAGTGAGCGCTGCTGCTCCTTGCTCGTATGCTGGATATAAACTTTATACTCGCCTTCCTTGAATTCACAATAAGCCACATCGGCGCCTTTCGGCGAAAGCCTGATGCTTGGAATCACGGTACCATCGTGCGGCACTTTAATATTGATGAGCGCATCGGCAGAATCGGGCGTTTCCTGTATGAGCGCATCCTTTGCAAAAGTGTTTTTAAAATAAGCCAGTGCGGAATCGTAAACAGGCTTTACTTTCATGCCGAGTGTGCTGCGAATGCCTTTGTTGAGGCTTGCGCGTTGCTGCATTGCAAAGAGCAGTGTTTTAACCTGCTCCGGGCCGTAGCGGTCGGCAATGTATTTCCAGAAGGCTTTACCGGCAAGCTCCGGGTATTGATCCGCAAGTACGAAGAAGCCGGCTTTGGGCTGTGCATTGAGCACATTTTTCCACTCACTTTCACTCTTTGGGTCCCAGCCATCTACCACATAAGCTACATAGCCATCCGTTGTCCAGCGGGGAAGGTTGAGCAATAGGGAATTTTTAACTACCTGCCTTGCATCGTCGCCAAACATCATACGCTGCATGAGCGCACGGGCAATGCCTGATTGTATTTGGCGGCGCAGGTCTGTATGAACTCCATTAAAATAAATGATGAGCTTATCGCCCACGAGATTCAGCGTGCCACCACCGGTTTCCTGTACCTGTGATTCATATTTGAGCCCCACATTCGTTTGGCGGTATTCGTCGTAATTGTTATAAAGGATAATGTCGAATCTGTTTGGGAACTGGCTACCCATCCGGCGCTCGATCATGGGCACATCCTGCTCTGCCTGCTCGCTTACGTAGCGCGCCAGGGTAGTGCCATTCCGGTCATAATGATAGATGCGGAAATGCTTCGTATCAAAAAACTTCCAGTCGTATTTGCGGTATTGCACACGGTTCTGGCCGAAGGTTTCGGTATTGATTTGTGCGTATATATTGCGCGGGGCGAGCATAATGCCGACGAGCATCAGGCATTTTCCTGCCTTACGGATCAGCGTGGATATTGTGGTCATTGGTTGTTCTTCCTGCGTAAAAATATTAATCCATCCGCACCATTCCTGATTTAAGTTTGCATTCTCAATTTACAAAAATATCCTGTCCTATGCTAAAGTTGCAACAATTTGTTTACAATGGTTTCTCTGAAAATACATACCTCATAATAAACGATGAAAAAGAATGTTGGGTTGTGGATCCGGGTATGTATGACGAGCCAGAAACAACGCATTTCACAGATTATATAGGGCAGGAAGGCTTAGTGCTGAAAGGCATTATTAATACTCATGCGCACATCGATCATATATTCGGTGTCCCGTTTCTTATGGATAAATATGGGCTTGGATTCGGCTTGCATGAAGCAGATATGCCGGTATTGTCAGGCGCTAAAGGTGCAGCCATGCTTTTTGGATTTAAGCTTGATCAAATACCAAAGCCTTCCTTTTTTATTAAAGAGGGTGAGCCGCTGATGCTCGGAGATGATGAGCTGGAAGTGCGTTTTACGCCAGGCCACTCTCCGGGCAGCGTAATTTTCTATAGTAAAAATGATGGATGGCTAATTGGCGGAGATGTACTTTTTGCCGGCGGCATCGGGCGGACAGATCTGCCGGGCGGCAATCATCAGACTTTATTGAACAGCATCCGTACTCAAATCTTTACACTTCCGGATAATGTTATTGTATATCCCGGACACGGCCCTTCAACAACAATCGGGCAGGAACGTACCGGTAATCCGTATATGCAATAGTCACTGAAAAGCTATCAATTCATTTCCCTGTAGGATAGGCACTACTGGGTGAAGATTGGGTGTTGTACAATAGGCCATATCTTCCTCAAGGCCATAAGCTGCGAGACGATGGTAATGCGAGCTGTCCTTCAGAAAGTCAATATAACTACCGGTTACGCTTTGATGCAAAATATGAGCGGCTTTTGCGCTATCACATTCTATCTTAAAATGCTCTTTTATGCTTTCAATAACGGCACCGGCAAACAAGGTATCCTCTAAATTAAACCGGTCTTTCCAGGCGGCACAGCCTAAAAGTACCGGCTTACCTCTGGCAATAATAAATTTGCAGATAGCTTCGAGATTAAGGAATGAAGCTGTAATGATCGTGTCTGCATCTTCGACCATGTGTAGTAGCCTGGTACCATTTGTGGTTGTGAGCACCAGCGTTTTCCCTTCAATAAAGCTACGCGGATATTCGGATGGGGAGTTGCCATATTGTAATCCTTCAGCAACCTGCCCGTTTCGTTCGCCGGCAGTAATGCTGTTTGGTGTGCGTAACCCTAAGTCAATGCATTCCTGAACATCAGAAACCGGAATTACACTTAAAGCGCCGTTGTCTAATGCAGCAGCGATTGTAGAGGTGGCACGAAACACATCTATAATTACAGTCACAGTCCCTTTTGTATCAAAAAGGTGCAGCAATGCCGGCGATAGACATACTTCGAGGCGTGGTTTTAAGGTCATTAGCAGGGAATTACAATTAAGGCGACAAAGCTAATGAGACAACAGGCGGCAATAAAAAAGCGCAACAGAAGCTGTCGCGCTTTTAAAAAATTAAAATTTGGCAATTAGTACTGCCACATATCGTGTTCTTTCTCAGCAATCTGCTGTTGCGTTTGCTGTCCCTGATAAAGCGATTCCATATTGTTGTAGCCGAGGCCAGTAAAGTTTTCACCAAAAGGATTGCTGGTTTGTATAACCCTTCCGCTCCAATGCCGTCCTTCCATAAAGTCATCCCAGGTCATACGTTGTACATCATTTTGAGGATTAAATACTTCATACTGAGCCAATATTGGCCGTGCTTCGGGATAATAGATCCATAACAATGGCGTAGATGTACGATATAAACCAGTTGTAGGATCCACAACATCGACAATTGGCGCAATACCAATAATGCGAACTACCATGCGGCCGAGGTTACGATCCATTATCCAATCTTCTTTAATACGGTATTTGGTAACCTTATTTGGGTCAAAGTCACGATTGGTAATCTGACGTGTAATTTGGTCTGTAAGCGGATCCACTACTTCAAGCGTTTCAGGCTTACCGACCATTTTCTCCATAATTTGCTCTTTGGTCAGGGCATTTGTAAAACGATCATCAAACGTTGAATAAGCTTTAATTTTTCCTTTTTTAATTGCATCAATCAGGATTTCAATAAAAAACCCACCGCCTGTTTGGTCGTCTCCGCTGTACCGGAATGGCATGTTCTGCTTTTCACGGGTATCGATTTCACGCCAAACGCGCTTTTTCCACATTACATCAGCTTCACGAATGGGCTGCCATGTAATTGTCTGATTAACGTGCGGGGTCCGATCATAAGCGCCATCACGCACTAATGAAGGCTGCCATGCACCACTTACAGGCTCATTATTATTTCCATTAGTAGCAGGATCCTGCGCGTACGCAGCTGTACCTGCGCATAGAAACACAACAGCAGCAACTACAAATTTATATGACTTGAAGAATTTCATGATCCTAAATGATTGGCTAAAGTAAGTTATTAATTTAAAAGAATGGAAATAGTACCAAGATTACGTACAGTCTTGTCTGGCCCGATAGCACGAATGTTGTCGATAAATATTCTATCACCAATTTTAGCGAGCTTTTGAACATAATTGAGCACTTGTGGGTTAGCCGAAAATAGTGGCGATCTTACATCACCTACATCCTGAAGGTCTTTACCTCTTACACTATAGCTGAAAGTATAGCTTGTTACCTGAAAACGGGCATCAAAATCAAAACCTTCAAGAACTGCAGCAATACCAAGTTGAGCACGGAAAACATTTGCGGGAAGAACAATGCTTCCTGATTTACCTGCAACTTTAGCAACAGGGTCAGGAATACGCTTAACACGCACTTCCATCCTGCCTACTTCTTTATTTCCAGTTGGTGTTTTTGCAAGAATGCTGGCCATCACTTTCTGCCCCATAAGACCTATTGGCACAGTAACATCATATTTACCAAGTGATGTTTGTGTAGTTGTAGAACCAGGAATATTTACCGATACATCCTGCATCGAATATCCCGCAGCAGTTACAGAAATTGGATTTGGAACACCTATGTAAAACACGTTCATTTTATCCAGCTGCATCGAGCCACCAGCAGTACCAACCATATAAGAGAAAGACCACGGCTGCGTTTCTGTACGGTCACCGAGATTTACAGATAGGCTGCCACTTACTTTTTGCATACCTACACCACTTGCCGTGCCTGTCCATGTTCCTACTCCGTTCTGCACTTTTACAGATCCTGCACTTGTACTGATATTTGGTGTAGCCGCAGTATTATAGGCGGCAAACATAATCTGGGCCTCAACCGGCTGCCCTGCGAGCACATAGCTGGTTTTTGGAACGGCAATTGCAGTAATTGCGTCAAACTTCAGCGGCTTGGCATCTGCTTCTTTAGAAAGCTGTGCGAGTATAATGGATTCCGCGCTGCGTACATCATTCTGCATTTTTGCAAAAAGTGTAATTGCTGCAAGCGTTGGTACATTATGGAAGGTGCCTGTGCTCCAATCCCCACGTGGGTTATCATCCGACTTTAGTGGCTCATTGATCTGCAACGGAAAATCTGCATTGAGCTGGGCTTTAGCCTTAGGATCGCCAACCTTACTGATCATATAGTCACGCATCTCCAACAGCTTGGCTTTGATCTCATCTCCGCCGCCCTTCTCCACGAGCAAGTGTGTGCTTGCATCAATATTATCCTCGCGCTTTACATCTGCAAGATTTGCACTGCTCAAAGGAATCTGATCTGCTTCAGCGGCAACTTTTTTCTTCCAGTCCTCAAGATAAGCATACATAGCCTGCGCTCTTTCATGAACTTCTTTTGCACTCTCATAGTAAGGCTTTACACGTGCCTCGTGCCCTTTCATGTTCATATTCCCTTCGAGGGACTGCAGATATTCGTTATTCTTCCCGTCAATTGATTCATTGGATTTTCCAATGCTGTTGTTGATGATCTTAAAGGCATGCAGAATTTCAGAAGACACGTTAAGGGCCAGCATTGCTGTCAACACCAGATACATCAGGTTGATCATTATCTGCCGCGGCTCTTTAGGTATGGACATTCGTTATCTCTTTTTCTTTGTGAAAAATGAATTGTATTTGATTCGGCTCAGTCAATTGCGGCAACGCTCTAATTAGCGGCCCTGCATGGCAGAAAGCATGTTGCCATAAATTGAGTTCAGTGAGCTTAGGTTCTTAGCCAGCGCACTGATCTGCTCACGGGCAGCCTTTGCATCGTCTGCACTTGCAGCCATTGCATCACTTGCATTCAGCAGGTTGCTGTAGAACTTGTTCATTGCTTTCAGATGATTGTTAGCATCCTGAAGCTCTACTTCATAAATCTGATTAAGGCTACCCAGGTTCTTGGTAAGCACAGTTACCTGCTGGTGGAACTGGGCAGTATCATCGGCTGCATTATTAAAAGAAGCCATTGTTTTAGTAGCACCCTGAAATGTTGTCTTGAGCTGGCCTAAAGCATCTGCAGTTTCGCGTGCACTTTGTGAATAGGCACCCGTAGCAGCAGTTACGTCGGTAATATCTTTCATCTGTGTTACCGTCTGGCCAAACTTTGTAAAATTGTCATTCAGGCGGGTAAGATTTGCAGGCGTGATTTTTGCTTCTTCCAGCATCTTATCAAGAGAAGCTGTTGCAGAGGAATTGCTACCGCCACCACCTATTGCTGCCATAGATGGCTGCTGAAATTTAATGCCCTTGCGGTAAGCTTCGATATGCGGGTTTTCATCAATATTCGGGTAGAAACGCTCCCAGTAATAATCTTTATGAGGCGGGAGCAGGCCAAGTAGCGCAAAGATGAAAGCTTCGGTAATCATACCGGCAGTAAGCATCACGCTTGCATAAGGCCAGTGCTGGATTTTAAACAGCGCGCCCAATAACACCACCGATGCACCAAGGCCAATGATGAGATTTTTCAGGTATTTTCCTTGCTTGGTTTCAAAAAACAGAGTGATGCTTTTCATCGTCGGTTAGTATTGCTTTATGATTTAAATGGTTGGTCTCTTTTATTCCTTAATCCTTATGGGCGGCGGGTAGCGCCTACAGCCGGTGCAATTTCCTGAAAAGAGCAGCGGAAGCCAATATAAGCCTTAGCTGTATCTGCAAACTCGTAATCACGTGTGCCATTCTGAAGATAGTAGGAAACATCTCTCCAGCTGCCACCGCGCAATACCTTACGCTTCAGCCACTGCGGCGCATTATCACTCATACGGTATTGTATGTCCGGGTTTACATCTGCAACGGCCTGATATGCATTGCCGAAGTAAGAAGTGTTGGTCCATTCAGATACGTTGCCGGCCATATTGTATAGTCCGTAATCATTAGGCCAGTAAGCATCTACACGTACTGTATAAAGGCCGCCATCAGCTGCATAGTTGCCACGCTGCGGCTTGAAGTTGGCCAGGTAACATCCCTTTTTATTCATTGTATAAGGACCGCCCCATGGGAAAGGTGATTCATTCCGGCCACCGCGTGCTGCCCACTCCCACTGCTGCTCACTTGGCAGGCGGAACTCACTTTCAAGATACTGGCGGTTGCGGTCGCGCTCGTTGCGCCACAGGTTTGTGCGCCACTTACAGAAGGCGGCTGCCTGGTACCAGTTTACACCTACCACAGGATAGTTGTTGAACGCGGGGAACCAGTTATACTGCTGAGCGATAGGCTCATTATAAGAATACGCAAACTGGCGCATCCATACCGTGGTATCCGGATAAGCCGGCACATCCTTCTTTACGATAAAGTTGGTGCGCGGTTGGTTCGGGTTTGCTACAGCTTCTGCATAATCGTAATACTCGAGGTGATAAACCAGCTTGGCATTATCAAACTCTTTTTTACCCCAGCCACTCTGATCGGCAGGAATATAAAGATTGGTCAGTTGGTCCTGCACATCTGCGTTGCGGTAGTTTACCGCTTTACGCGTATCTACACGCTGCGTACCATCCGGGTTGTCGATAAAATCACCGAGGGTGGTATGGGCTATAGAATCACGGACCCAATTGGTAAACTGGCGGTATTCCTGGTTAGAGATTTCGGTGGCATCCATATAGAAGCCGCTGATCTGCGCAGTGCGGATAAGGGCATCGTTTTTACCACTGATATCCTGGTCGCTCGCTCCCATTCTCAGCACGCCTGTGGGCACGTAAACCATACCTGTAGGCACGGGGGCTTTGTACAGCGTTGTGTTAGGACTTCCTACCAGCTGACCTCCGTTACCCGGTGCACCGCAACTTGCTGCCAGCGCTATAAATGCTGCGGCCGAGATAGACAGGGAGATTTGTTTCATACTACCGTTATTGTTGTTTATGCGATTTGGCAAATAAAATGAATTCTTCACGTAAGCACAGTATGCACTGCACGAAACGGCACACAATATTTGAAGTTTTTTCCGAAAAAACAAGCACCACCCAAAAATTTGTTAAGAAATACATTCGCTACCAAACATTTCTGCCCTGTACTTCGTCTTTAGGAAAAAGATGTTAACTGTGCTAAAGCCGCTTCAATGCTTGCTTGTGGCTCGAGGCACTCATGTGTCGTACAGATAAAAACAGCGCTTGCTCCAATCGTCAGTTTGTCTTTTAAAAGCGGAATATTTTTTGCCCCGGCCTCTATAAAAAGGATTGGAAAAACCTCCGGCAGAAAGTGAGACCGGAATTCGCCGAGCGCTTTCGCCCCTTCCTCCCCACCAATTACTGCGGTTTTATTTCCTTTCAGACTGCGCTGCAATAAGATGCTCCAGTAGCCGAATGAGTATGGATAACGCACTGCCGATGCTGCTATCGTATGCAGCATATTCTCACCGCGCTCCAGCCAGCCGCCCTGCTCCATAATCATGCCCAGCAGCACCAGGTTTTTAGCCATTACTGCATTTGCCGAAGGCGTGGCTCCATCATGCACATCAATTTTGCGCACAGGTATATCCTCCTGTTTATCCGAGGTGAAATAGAAGAAGTTTTGCTGCTCATCCGTGAAATGTTTCAGCACATATTCCGTCCATTTTGCGGCTTCTGTTATCCAGTTATTCTCGCCTGTGGCGCTTGCTAATTGCAGGAGTGCCTGTATGAGATAGGCATAGTCATCGAGCTTTGCAGGGATGCGCGCCCTGCCGGCTTTCCAGGTGTGGTTCAGGCCTTCCGCCTCGCGGAATGTAGCCAGCATGGTGTGCATGTGCTGCTGTGCATCTTTTAGATATTCATCGCGGCTCAATGCAATGCCTGCGCGGCTCAGCGCGCTGTTCATCAGGGCATTCCACGACAAGAGGGATTTATCATCCGTGGCCGGCCGGATACGCGTTTGCTGCCGTGCGCTGAGCTTCCTTTTGGCTGCTTCGATCCGTTGTTGCACTTCGCTTTCCGTGAGGCCATATTGCGCAGCAACTGCCGCAGTGTTTTTATGAATATGCAGGATATTCGTGTGCTCCCAATTGCCCGCTTTTTCTACCCCGAAAAAGGCTGCCGCAACTTCCGCATCGCCTCCCAGCACTTCATGGAATTCCTCCCACGTCCATGTGTAATATTTGCCTTCCACTCCTTCGCTGTCCGCATCGAGCGCACTGTAAAAATTGCCGCTTTTATCGCGCAGCTCCCGGTTGGCGAAGGCAATGATCTCTGCTATGCATTCCGCGTAGCGGGGAGCCTTTGTAAGCTGGTAAGCATCACAGAGCGCGTGCACTAAAAGCGCATTATCATAAAGCATTTTCTCGAAGTGCGGAGCCAGCCATTCGCGGTCGGTGCTGTAGCGTGCGAAGCCGCCGTTGAGGTGGTCGTAAATGCCGCCTTCGATCATGGCATCGAGGCTGCGCAGGGCATGTTGCAACGCGGCTTCATCCTTATAAAAATGATAGCGCTCCAACAGGTAGGAAATAGCCATCGTGCCGGGAAACTTCGGCGCATTCCCGAAGCCGCCCCATTCCGTGTCTGCCATTGCCAGCAAGGCTTTCGCGAGGGTATCGTTCGCTTCTCTATTCCACGGCGTATCACTTTTTACTGCTGCCGCAGATGCCTGTTTCAGGTATTGCAGCATCTGCTCCGATTGCGCCATTACCTCATCGTGCTGATCCTGCCAGATGGTGCTCATCCGCTCCAATAATTGCATCCACGAAGGGCGGCTGTAGGCAGGCTTCGGCGGGTAATAAGTACCGCCGTAAAACGGAATGCGATCCGGCGTTACGAATACATTCAAAGGCCATCCGCCGCTGCCAGAAATGGCCTGCACGGCATCCATATACAGATGATCTACATCGGGGTGCTCTTCGCGGTCCACTTTAATGCAGATGAAATGCTCATTCATGTAGGCGGCCGTTGTCTCATCTTCAAAACTTTCGTGCTCCATAACGTGGCACCAGTGGCAGGCGGCATAGCCTATGCTTACGATTACGGGCTTATTGGTTTCTTTGGCTAAAGCAAACGCTTCATCGCCCCAGGGCCGCCAGGCTACCGGGTTGTGGGCGTGCTGCAGGAGGTATGGGCTTTGCTCGTGGATCAGTTGGTTGGGCATAGGGCGAAGGTACTTATTACGCTACCGGCATAGCGCTGCGTATTGCATGGTAGATTGCATTAGCTGCATTTACTGTGTTGCTTTTTGCTGCGTGAATGCCTGGATCAAAGCTGTTGCGTTCTACGATATACAGTAGTTTATTACGCCTGCTTTGTCATCCCGCAGGGATCTTTGGCTAAGCTTTGGGTACTAAAGATTCCTGCGGGATGACAAAGTTTAGGCAGGAAATAGCACAATGCAAAACAGTGGCTTACACAGCATTTTATTACAGCCGCTTATTACAGCGGCTTTGTCATCCCGCAGGGATCTTTAGCACAGCTTTAGGTACTGAAAGATCCCTGCGGGATGACAAAGTTTATATGGCTTATGTCGTTATTACAAAGCTTATGTGCTTCTGTTTTACAAGGCTTCATCGACTCATAATGCCCGGCTTTGTCACCCCACAGGGATCTTTGGCTAAGCTTTGGGTACTAAATATTCCTGTTCCTATTTTTCGGAACGCCGTGCCCGGCGCTTAGTGCCCTGTTCCGAAAAACCGGAAACAGACCCCACGTGCGTAAACAGGCATTCCGAAAATCCGGAAGGCAGCATTTAGCGCATAAGGCGGCATTCCTAAAAATACGAAGGGTATGTTACGACCTAAAAGCGGCATTCCGAAAAACCGGAATGCCTGTTTACGTCCGTAAATGCCTGTTCTGAAAATTACGAATGCCGCCCTAAGCCTCTATGGCCCCTTTCCGGATTTTACGAAGAATTCCGCGCAGCGGGAAAATTACCGGGCTTAAGGATTTTCTCTTACTTTTCCTCTTTAATTCATTGTAACCTAAACGTTTTTATCATGATCAATCTTAAAACACTGTTTAAAAATCATCTTGCAAGCAAAGAAATTTCCGATGATGAGCTGATGGCTTTCTCGCAGGACCACCTCGCGCGCATTACCGCTAATAATCACGACGGCATCCTCGACCCGATTATCGGGGCTACCGGCGCGGCCCATATTGCCTGCTTCGGGGCTATCTCCGATGAGGATGTTGCCGCCGCTGTACGCCAGGGCATGACCATAAATGTAGATCGTGCGATTGCCGCTTTTAAGAAGCTGGTGCAGCGCAGGGAAGGGGCCATCCGCAGTGCTTTTGGTGAAGACGGCCCGGAGTACCAGGAGTTTTTCCCGCATGGAATGACGGAATATTCGCAGGCCACCAAAGAAAATATAGAAGTACTGATGAACAGGTTTGCAACGGCGGCAGCCACTTATGCTGCCCGTTTGGAGCGGGGCCTGCCTGAGCTTTTTACCGCTGCGCGGGATGCTTACCAGCCCCTGCGTAAGGAGCAACTGGGCAAGAAGGGCGATGTAAGCGGGAAGAAAACTACGGCTGCCGCTACCAGAAATACGCTGGAGTTACAGCTTACGGGAAATATGCACTTCATAGGCTGGAGGTTTCCGGGCAATGAGCAGCACTGCCTGACCTTCTTCGACCAGAGCATCCTGCGCAACCGTATAACAGGCACCCATGGCGAGGATGATGAGCAGCCACCGGCATAGCGCTCTTTTAACGCCGGCAGGGTTTTGAAACCCTGCCGGCGTTGGCCCTGTGCTACCTCCCAGCTTAATGCTTCCGGATAAAAATTATTAGCTTGCTTTGATCAACTAATCCAATAACCAAAAACCTTTTTCTATGCGCACTATTTTTCTTATGCCGGCTACCGTTTTTTCCAGGCTCCGCACCGCAGGCGCATTTGCCGCAGGCGTACTGCTTTTTACTGCCTGCAACAACGCTTCCGCACCTGCCAATAGTGGCGATACTACGGCTAAGGAAGCCGCACAGGCCCCGGCGGCAGCGGCTACGCAGGATTATCATTCCTACCCGCAATACCTGAGCTGCAGCATTAACGGCCAGCCTTATCTTGCCTATTACGCAGATGGGCATACCAGCAATATCTCCAACCCGGTGAATATGGCCAACCGTACGGATTTCGCTACGAGTGCCGACCAGGTGCAGCTGAATGGCGGCACGAAGATCAGCGAGCTGCACTTCCTCCTGTTTGATCTTGCAAAGAAGGGCGCGGGCACTTATACGAGCACTAAGGAATTTAATATGGATGGCCACACCAGCTTTGCCGAAGGCAGCGGACTGAAGGAGGTACATTTTGTAGTGGCCGATGGCCAGCAGCTAACCATCAGCAGCCTTAAAGACAGCACTATAGAAGGTTCTTTTTCGTTTGATGCCGTTGATGAGCAAAATAAGAGCAACGTGCTTAAAATAACGGACGGCCATTTTAAGCTGATGCTCGATGGCGGCGTAAAAATCCATAAGCACAAAAAAAGATGGCGATGTGGATATGGATAAGCTGATTAAGGACGCTACGAAGTGAGGGTTTATGCAAAGAGGAGGCCACGTTTACCTACTTACTAACAAAGCCAACAAGCTGCTCTATACCGGCTCAACTTCTGCCCTGCGGAAAAGAATAGAGGAGCACAGGATGAAGTTTTATCCTGAAAGCTTTACGGCGAAGTATAATTGCAGCAAGCTGGTTTATTACAGGCATTACACCCGTATTGAGGAAGCAAATGGAGAGGAACAACGTATCAAAGGCGGGAGCAGGAAAGCCAAAATAGCGCTGGTGAATAGTATGAATCCTGAATGGAAAGATTTATGGAAAGAGATTGATATTATTTAATTGATCAGGAAAACCAACAAATAACGACGTCATTGCGAGCGCAGCGAAGCAATCCCGGACTATGGAGTAGAATCGTAACCAAATTCATTGATACGCTTGAACATTGCTGCGGAGATTGCTTCGTGCACTCGTTCGTTTCACTCTCTGCGTTCCCTCGCAATGACGTCTCCCTGAGATTTGCTCAGTTCTTTTTATTGTCAAGAACTTTGAAATCGTTCGATAAGATGAAGGTGTATTCGGTTAGAACTTTTGCATTCAATGCATTTGTTCCTCTAAACTTATGGGTGACTTTATAAAGGGTTTTATCAAAAAAAGTTAGTTGTCTCCAAGCCATGCGCTGTATCAAACTATCCTTTACTAAAGACGCACTTTCAACTGTTTTTTGAATTTCTTTTTCTTGATTAATGTCTTCTTGACGTGCGATTCCCTGCAATATTGCTCTATCAAGCATCACTAAACCATGCTTGTAATGAGCTATTCCTTCACTAAGCTCTATAGTGTCATTTATCATTTGTTGATATTCGAGGTCATTGTTTTTATCAAGCCTAAAAGTATCAATTGGTGAAAAGCTTACAGGCTCATAACTACTTTGGTCATTTATATTTTGATTCACCCACTCTTTAATTCCAGCTTTCACACGTTTCTCTATCGAAGGTTTACATCCTGTTAATAAGGGAATTCCCATAATCAGCAGACAGTATTTCAAAACTAAGGTAGTTTTCCTCATCTGTTCACAATGTACAGTGAAATGAATACATTGACTTTACACAAAGCCCCGCACAATATGCAGGGCTTTCTATTATCAATTATAATAATCAATTCTTAAACTGCGGGATCATATCCTGCGCCATCTTGGTCATTTTAGCCAACCCTTCCTCAGGCAGCGCGCCTTTCTTAAACTCTGCGAGCAGTTCCGGCATCTTCATTTCCAGCTCGGAGATAAAGGCTGCTTCAAACTTCTGCATATTCTTAACCGGTACATCGCGCACAAGGCCGTTGGTGCCGAGGTAGATCATCGCTACTTGCTTTTCCACACTGTATGGCGTAAACTGCGGCTGCTTCAGGATCTCCACATTACGTGCGCCCTTGTCAATTACGTTCTTGGTAGCAGCATCGAGGTCGCCACCAAACTTGGAGAACGCTTCCATTTCCCGGTACAGCGCCTGGTCGAGCTTTAGCGTGCCCGATACCTTCTTCATGGATTTGATCTGTGCATTACCGCCTACGCGGCTTACAGAGATACCCACGTTGATCGCAGGGCGGATACCGGCATTAAACAGGTTACCTTCCAGGAAGATCTGCCCGTCGGTGATAGAAATAACATTTGTTGGGATGTACGCAGATACGTCACCCGCCTGTGTTTCGATGATCGGCAGGGCCGTCAGTGAGCCGCCGCCCTTCACCATGTGGCGAATGCTTTCCGGCAGGTCATTCATCGTCTTTACGATGTTGTCATCATTGATCACCTTTGCAGCGCGCTCGAGGAGACGGCTATGCAGGTAAAATACATCACCAGGGTAAGCCTCGCGTCCCGGCGGGCGGCGCAGCAGCAGCGATACCTCGCGGTAAGCCACGGCCTGCTTGGATAGATCATCATAAACCACGAGCGCAGGGCGACCAGTATCGCGGAAGAACTCACCTATCGCAGCACCCGCAAAGGGTGCAAAGAACTGCAACGGTGCAGGATCGGCAGCCGGAGCAGCAACGATCACAGTATAAGCCATAGCACCGTTATCGGTAAGCACCTTCATTACCTGCGCAACGGTAGATGCTTTCTGGCCGATGGCTACATAGATGCAGTAAACAGGCTTGCCTGCTGCATAGAATTCTTTCTGGTTGATAATGGTATCGAGGCAGATGGCAGTCTTGCCCGTACCACGGTCGCCGATAACGAGCTCCCGCTGTCCGCGTCCGATCGGGATCATCGCGTCAATCGCTTTAATACCCGTTTGCATAGGCTCCTTTACCGGCTCACGATACAGCACGCCTGGTGCCTTACGCTCCAGCGGCATTTCATAAAGATCGCCTGTGATAGGGCCTTTACCATCGATTGGCTGGCCAAGGGTGTTTACCACGCGGCCACACATGCCTTCACCAACCTTAATAGAAGCGATTTCACCCGTCCGGCGCACCTTTGCACCCTCACGGATATCGCCGGAATCACCCATCAATACCACACCCACATTATCTTCTTCAAGGTTGAGGGCGATGGCCTGCACACCATTTTCGAAGGCAACGAGCTCACCCTGGCGCACGCCCGTAAGGCCATATACGCGGGCAATACCATCACCAATCTGCAGGACGGTGCCTACTTCTTCGAGGCTGTCGCCTTCATTTACAGTGCTCAGCTGCTGGCGCAGGATCGCTGATATTTCATCCGGTTTGA
>CBDFFZ010000034.1:0-42070 GCA_965246905.1 Chitinophagaceae bacterium | reverse complement strand
TTGCAGCAGGTGTGCCTTCCACTTCCGGGAAAAGCATCAAGGCTCTGGTATTCCCGGCCATCGTAAAGGCTCAGCCAGTTCTGCGCCCTTGCTTTTGCCCAGAGCTTGCCGCCAGCCGCAATGCCTTCGAGGGTGGCTACCTGCGCGGCTGCTAACTGGCCAAGCTGTGTGCCGTCCTGGCGCTTGGCTATCTGCAAAGCAATCAACTGGCTGCCCCAGTTGGTGAACTCTTCGGCTTCCCACACCGCTAAGGCTGTAGGCCGCCGCGATGCTATTGTAGTGGGTTGAAGCTGTACTATAATCACCCTGCTCTATGAGCAGCGCCACCTGTGCGAGCCTTGCATAAGGGCTGTTGCGGTTGCCAAGCGCGGTATAGAGCGCATCAGCGTCAGTACCGCCCGGGTTGCCATCAGGATTATTGGGAATCACGAAGAAAGGGTCGAGCGGCCCGTCAAGATCGCCATCACCAGGTACTTCAACATACTGACATGGGCTTTGTACTGATGTACCAATTGTATTAACTGACCCTGAGGTATTAGGCGCACTTTGATTGGCAGAACCGCTATAGTAATAATAGTCGATCGGCAGCACTTCATTAGAAGGGTTGTAGATTTCATAAGCGTGCCCCCGGCCCACCGTTGAATACATTACCGGCAGGATCAGTCTGCAAACCCTGTGTTGCTTTAAAGCCATGGGTATTTGGGTCCGTGCCTCTCGCCGCTTCATCAAACGTCGTTGCGCTATGGGTGTTGCAGGTAAATTGTAGCCCCAACGGATCGTTGTTGCTGCTTACACCCCTGTTCAGCTCATTGCTCAGATTGCCGGTACCGAGATAATCGTAGGTATTGGTATGCACCACGCTCTCATCCGAGGCGCAGTTCTCTATCCGCACCCCGCACTGCGTGCCCAGCTTCGGGTCTGTGCCCTGCCCTTTAAAAATATTGCTGCTCAGCTCGTAGAGGCTGCCCTTCTCAATATTTACCCCTATGCCGTAGCCTGCCGTGCTGTTGCCCTCGTTGGCGCGCGGCACATCGAAGCTGTTGCGCTGTATATTGGCCATCTGCGTGCCCGAAGTGTTTACCCCCGATGGTGTTTTTGCTGAACGCCGCATCGAATATGCTCAGGAAGCCGGTATTGCCGTAGATGCTCTTTATATCCACCGCATTCGAAAAGTTATCGAAGGTGCTTTTGCGGGTATTGGAAGCGCGGATGGCCGCCCCGAAATCATAGCCCATAACCGCCTTATTGGCTTTGGGATCTGCCGTGCCGCTGTAATTGGCGAACGAGCAGCCATAGATAACCGGCCCGCGGTTGCTCCAGCCCGAGATAAAGTTGATGAAGTGGCCGGTAAGCGGCATGGTCACCGTAAAGTAACAGTCGGTAAGGTTGCTGCGGTAGCGGCGTAGGAGACCGGGGTTGAGCGGGTCGTGGTAATCGTAGGGCATGTAGTTGATGGCGCGCCGGTTATTGAAGAAGCTGGAATTGACGGCATTGAATACCCCGCCGGCGGAATGAATAGTAATCGCCCTCTGCGCCCTGAAATGGGTTGTTAAAGCTGCACGGCCCAGTTGGCATAGCTGATTTGGCCTGAGTTCATCTCCATCATGCCCTGCGCCGGACTTTTGGGCGTATTTACCAGGATGTCATCCTGGCTTTTATTGCTGTGGCCATGCACAAATGCGCCCCACCAGGTATTGGCCTCGTTGCCGCAGCCGCGGTAGGCGGTAAGGGTGCTGTGGTCCACTTTCAGGTAGCCGCCGGTATTGCCCACAGCAGGGTCGTTGGCTTCTACGATGATGTGGCCGGTAGGGCCCATTTCCACCGTCATATCCTTAATGGTGAGCTTGGTGCCTGCGGGGATGGTCAGGGTGTTCTGAATCCGCAGCACGGGCTGGGTGCTGCCATTGCCGTAGAGTGCCGTGGCAGGGTTGGAGGTGGGTGTCCAGACTTCGTTGGCGGTGCCTGTTGCGCCTACGGTGTAGTCGGGCAGATGGAAGGAGGTAGCAGGATCGCCCGTGCCCGTAATCAGGATGGGCGCCTCGACCGTATGAGTGGTAACACCATCAAATACATCAAACCGGATCACAGGGTTCGTTCCATTGCCTTGCTGGAGGTAAGGCGCAAGTACACTGTACGGTATAAAAAAATCATCGAAAGCCTCAGGATAATAAGGGTTGGGCCCCTGATATCTGCTTGCCATGTAGTTGAAGCCTGCAAGCTTTATCCAATTGGTATAAACCTGAGCAGGAATTTCAGGCAACCTCATTCCATGCCTGGATATTGTCAGATCACTACGGTCATTCCATATCTCCATTTGATATCTATCCCCCTGCTCACAGGCAGCGCCGGGTGATGGACTAAAATAAAAATAGCCTGCCGGATACATGATATCTTTTATAGCAGGAAAGGTTTTAAGCTTGAAATGATAATCCATGCCAGCAGGATAGTTATCGGCGCATATTTCCGGCAGCTCTACCCATACCTTCTCAATGGGTACAACGATCTGCATCTCAGCCTTGATATCGATGGTGTAAGCACTTGAACCATACGGATGATGGGCATATTCGATAACATAATCGCCAATGGCGGGAAAGCTGAAAGTTATATCTGTCCATGGTACAACAGTCTGATAGATGACATTGGATGGATTGCCAAAAGGGTAAATGCGTATGCGGCAATCGGTGGCGGGGGGGATTGCAGCAAAGCTGGCAATCTGCAGGGTTACGGGTTGATTGACGGGATGAGCGAAAAGGAATTTCCGCTCGCAGTTCCAGCCCTGCCCGGTGGATGGGTCAGGAAAATTTTCATCGTCATATACCGATGAGCCATTAGGATGGCCGGTACTGTAGCCCCGGACGCGCCATGCCCATGAATTGCCATTAGGGTTGGGGTTATTTACATCGGTGCCCTGCTGTTGCGCAAAAGCAATCGTGGTAATTGTGAGCCATAGGAAAGTCAATGCTGCTATGGCAAGAAATTTAAATTTCATGATAAAAAATTTGGGTAAAATGAAGTGTTGATTGTCTGGTGAATATTCAGGAATCGTCGTTTCCTTACATGACGCTGCTCAGGATCAATGTCTTGGATTTGTTTTTGCATACTTTTTTTGTTTTAAAAAGTGAAAAGAAAAAGGGTGTACAGGCGCTATAGGCTAAATAGCGAAGCCACTTTTAAAACAAAAAGTAAAGGGATGGGAAGAGGGGAAATAAAAACACGGATTACCGTGGGGTTCTTTGCATCACTCGCTGTTGAGGTCCTTCGAAAAACCCTGAGCACAAGCAATACTAAAACGCCCACGGAAATCCGTGGACGCTTAGTACTTACTTGGCGTGCTCTAGTGAAAGTTTTCGAAGGTTTCAACAGCAGCCTCGTAAATAGCCAAACGCTATAAAGAGATATTATCCAGTAAAATAAGAACCTATGCCTGGTTATGGCAATCGGTTATTGGTTGGTGTAAATGTAGCAGGAGCCATCGGTATCTCCAAGCGATCGTGATAAGATTGTAGCGGTATATTTAAAGTGCATATAGTACTCATTTCTACTCTATTGCGCTGCCCGATACATTCAGCTTATGTGCCCGCCGGATTTGCTTAGCTGTTAAACATAAAAACTCCAATGGCTCCATCGCCGGGTTCAACACAAAAGCCCTAACATGCAGCAGATGAAACTACTTATATTTAGCGGCTATGCCGATTGGACAGATATAACTATACATATAGCAAAAAAGGCCATTCCTGGTAAAATGCCAGGAACAACCTCTTTTTAATTTGTAAGGGGAGCTATGAGCCCGTACTACCCTATTCAGAGCAGCTCGTACTCAAACTTTTTAGGCTGGATGCCTTTAATCGTAGCTTCCAGGATCTCGATACCAATAAGCTGTCCCGCAGCATCGTAATCAAAGAATACGCCGGGCGCCTTTTCCTTTGATTCACTTACTGCATCCTGTTTTATGTAGAAATACACGGCATCGGCCGATTTGTCGTAAGCAACTTTCATAATTTTCTTTTTGGGGATGATTTTTGCAAAGATGGTGGTATGATTCCGGATTTCGAAATTCGGATTCCGGGTCTGCCTGCCTGAAGCTGAATTATCCGGACAGGCGCTACTGGCGAAAGGTAAATCCGGAATCCTCCTTCCGGATTCCGGAATAAAAATCACATTTTCTCCGGCAGGCGGATGCCCATGAGCAGCATTGAGTGCCGCAGCACCTGCGCCGTCATGATAATCAGCATTAATCGCAGCGCTTTTTTCTCACTATTTTCGGCGGCTGCAATGCTGTGCACATCATAAAAGCTATTGAAATCCTGCGCCAGCCGGAAAGCATAATTGCACACCAGCGAAGGGTTAAAATCCAGGGCAGCGCTTTCATTGATTCCGGGATATTGCTCTAAAGTAAGGAGCAGCCCGCGCTCCAAAGGTGCGAGATCCTGCGTAAGCGCAAACGACTGGAAATGGGTGCGGTCGGGCAGCAGCGCCACGCCTTCCCGCCTTAAAATAGAGCAGATACGGGCATGGGCATATTGGATAAAAGTTGCCGTATATCCATGCAGGTCTATCGACTCTTTCGGGTCGAATATCATCTTCTTTTTAGGATCCACACGCAGCAGGTAAAACTTCAGCGCGCCGAGGCCAATGGTTTCATAAAGGATATTCAGCTCATCCTGCGAAAAGCCTGCCGTCTTACCCGCTTCTTCAGTTTGTTCTTTCGCCAGCCGGATCATCTCATCGATCATATCATCCGCATCCACAACAGTGCCTTCGCGGCTTTTCATCTTGCCGGTCGGTAGCTCTACCATGCCATAGGATAGGTGCAAAATGCCGTCTGCGCAGGGCTCGCCGAGCTTTTTCAGGATCAGTTTCAGTACCTGCATATGGTAGTTCTGCTCATCGGCTATTACATACACGGATTGATTGAGCTTGTAATCATTATACTTAAGCCTTGCGGTGCCCAAATCCTGCGTCATATACACCGAAGTGCCATCGCCGCGGAGGAGCAGCTTTTGGTCAACGCCTTCATCGGTCAGGTCTATCCATACGGAGCCGTCTTCTTTCGTGAAAAGCACGCCTTTCTCCAATCCCTCCTGCACGATCTCTTTGCCAAGCAAATAGGTATCGCTCTCATAGTACATCTTGTCGAAGTCAATGCCCAGCTTTTTATACGTCCCCTCGAAGCCTTCATATACCCAGCCATTCATTTTCTGCCAGAGCGTACGTACGTCTTCATCTCCTGCTTCCCATTGGCGGAGCATGGCCTGGGCGGATTGCATAACCGGTGCCTCCTTCTCTGCAATGGCCTGTTCTGTTCCACCATCCGTCAGTATTTTGATCTCTTTTTTATATTCATCATTAAACCGCACATAATAATCCCCCACAAGGTGATCGCCCTTTATACCCGTGCTTTCAGGGGTTGCACCTTCGGCAAATTGCTGCCAGGCCACCATGCTTTTACAAATGTGAATGCCACGATCGTTCACCAGATTTGCCTTCACCACTGCTGACCCCTGCGCTTTAAGCACATTGACCATCGCGAAGCCCAGAAAATTATTGCGCAGGTGCCCGAAGTGCAGGGGCTTATTGGTATTGGGGGATGAATATTCGATCATTACGCGGTAATCGCGCTTAGGCGCCTCGCCGTAAAGGGTATTATTAAAATTATTGAGCAGAAATGCCGGCCAGTAAGCATCTTTAACGCTCAGGTTCAGAAACCCGGCAACGATGGAATATTCCGCAAACAGGTCCGTCTTTTCGAGCAGGTAATCGCCCAACTGTTTCCCGATCACATCCGGCTTTGTACGGAGCAGTTTCAGGAAAGGGAAAAGCACGACTGTATAGTCGCCGGTAAATTCCGCCTTTGTCTGATTAATGGTTATTTGCTCCGGTACAACGCCGGCATCGGGGAAAAGGGTTTTAAGCGCTTCGGCAGCGGCAGCTTTGATTTGGGCGGCTAAGGTCATCTTGCGAAAAGTAAATTTGGTGTAAAAGTAACCACCCGGGGGCGCGTTTTAATACATTGCCCACATACTATAACTGCCACCGCGCCGTTCTGTAAAGCAAACCCTTATATTTGCAGCCTTCCCGATAAGATAAATATGAAGCTATTGAATTTTGCAGCAGGTATAGCTGTGCTGGCCGGAGCCTTTTTTTTGAGCTCCTGCTCTGAGGATTTTAAAGTGGCCGCGCCTTATAAGGATGTGACCGTTGTATATGGCTTGCTTAATGCTGGTGATTCAGTACAGTACATTCGTATTCAGAAGACGTTTATGGATGAAAACAGGAGCGCCATTGATCTTGCTAAAATTTCGGACTCCAGCTATTACCCTGAGCAGGATCTGGAAGTACGGCTTAAAGGAATTAGCGGTAGTTCTGTTACTTCTGATGAGGTACTGAAAAGAGTGAATATGGCTAATGAAGGCCTGCCAAAGCAGCAGGGTATTTTTTTTAGTGACCCAAGTTATGCTTATAAATATGCCAAACGATTGAATCCATCACTTAACTATCGCCTTGTGATCCGTAATATTAAAACCGGGAATGTGGATTCTGCACAAACTAACGTTATAACTACTGATAGTTCGCAAGGTAGCGGTAATTTTTACATACCCTTTTTCTTTAATTTTGCCCAGAAGCTTTCTTTCCAAAATGTACCTATTGATAATACATTTAAGCTGAGTGTGTTCATTCCTACTAATGCCAGGTATTTTGAAGGATATATCCGCTTTAAGTATGCGAGCAGCACCAATGGCGGCCCACAGACAGATAGTTCTTTTATATGGAACTTCGCGAGTGGCGCACCTTTAAATACAACAGATGCACAGATCACGCTTGCTACAAACCGTTCCGGATTCTATTCTACGCTACGGGATAATATTCATATTGCACCGGCCAATGTGGTGCGTTATTTAGATAGTGCAGATATGTTTGTTTGGGCTGCAAATGAGCCATTTTATACTTATATGCAGGTAAATGATGCACAAGGCGGCATTACAGCAGATCAGATAAAGCCTAACTTTACCAATGTGCAGGGCAAAGATGTGCTAGGAATTTTTGCCAGCCGCGCTATGCGCATCCGCTATAATGTACCTATTGATCGGGTAACACTTGATTCAATCCGGAGAAATCTTCAAACTGCACCACTCAACTTCGCCCCTACCTTCGCCGACCACTAATTCCATTACTGACAGATAAATCTTTTTATTACTGCCCTGTTGTACCCGCAACAGGGCTTTTTAATTTAAAATTGACAGCCGGCATGACATTTTTGCGCAAATCCACGAGCTGGCACTTTTATTGAAGCTATAAAGTGAAATCACTTTTGTAAACAACTCAATTTAATTATATAGAAATTATGGCAAAAATTATTGGCATTGATTTAGGCACTACTAACTCCTGCGTATCTGTTATGGAGGGCAATGAGCCTGTAGTAATCGCGAACGACGAAGGACGCCGCACCACCCCATCCATTGTAGCTTTCCTGAAGAATGGCGAGCGTAAAGTAGGCGACCCTGCCAAGCGCCAGGCAATCACCAATCCTACTGCCACCATTCAGTCTATAAAGCGCTATATGGGCCGCCGCTTTGATGAGGTAGGCGAAGAGCTGAAGCACAATGCCTACAAAATAGTAAAGGGCGATAACAATACCCCACGTGTGGATATTGACGGCCGCATGTACACACCGCAGGAAATATCTGCCATGATCCTTCAGAAAATGAAGAAGACTGCAGAAGATTTTCTGGGTTACGAAGTAAGTGAAGCAGTAATTACCGTACCTGCCTATTTTAATGATGCACAGCGCCAGGCAACTAAGGAGGCCGGGGAAATTGCTGGTCTTAATGTTCGCCGCATCATCAACGAGCCTACAGCCGCAGCACTTGCCTATGGCCTGGATAAGCAGCATAAGGATTCCAAGATTGCGGTATTTGACCTCGGAGGCGGCACATTCGATGTATCTGTTCTTGAGCTCGGCGACGGCGTATTCGAAGTAAAATCGACCAATGGTGATACACACCTCGGTGGTGATGACTTTGATAAGGTGATCATGGACTGGCTCGCTGAGGAATTTAAGAAAGATGAGGCTATTGACCTGCATAAGGATCCGATGAGCTGGCAGCGCCTCAAGGAAGCATCTGAAAAAGCTAAAGTGGAGCTTTCCTCCTCGCAGGAAACAGAAATTAACCTGCCTTATATTACTGCAGTAGATGGTGTGCCTAAGCACTTGGTGCGTAAGCTGAGCCGCGCAAAATTCGAGCAACTGTCGGACAGCCTTGTTGAGCGCACATTGGAGCCATGCCGCAAAGCATTGAAAGATGCCGGCCTCCAGACTTCTGACATTGATGAAGTTATTCTTGTTGGCGGCTCAACCCGCATTCCTAAAATTCAGGAAGTAGTAGAAAAATTCTTTGGCAAGAAACCAAACCGCAGCGTAAACCCTGATGAAGTAGTAGCCATTGGTGCAGCCATTCAGGGTGGCGTGCTTACCGGCGATGTAAAGGATGTGCTCCTGCTTGATGTTACCCCTCTTTCTCTCGGTATCGAAACAATGGGTGGTGTAATGACCCGCCTTATCGATAGCAATACAACCATTCCTACCCGCAAAAGCGAAACTTTCTCTACTGCCTCAGATAATCAGCCAAGTGTTGAGATCGTAGTCATTCAGGGCGAGCGCCCGATGGCAAAGGACAATAAAAGCCTTGGCCGTTTCGTGCTCGATGGCATCCCTCCTGCACCACGTGGCATGCCACAGGTAGAAGTAACCTTCGATATTGATGCGAATGGCATTCTGCACGTAACTGCGAAGGATAAAGGTACCGGCAAGCAGCAGAATATCCGTATCGAAGCAGGGTCTGGCCTTAGCAAGGAAGAGATTGAAAAGATGAAAGCTGATGCCGCCGCCAACGAAACTGCTGATAAGGAAGTACGTGAGCGCGTGGAAAAGCTGAACATGGCCGATGGTCTCATTTTCAACTCAGAAAAGCAGTTGAAAGAATATGGCGACAAGATCCCTGCCGATAAGAAGCAGGCTATTGAAGACGCTGTGAATGCCCTGAAAACCGCTCATGCAAGCGAAGACATCAGCGGTATGGACGCGCATATGGAAACACTGAATGCAGCATGGCAATCGGCCAGTCAGGATATGTATGCACAGGGTGGTGAGGCAGGCCAGCCAGGCGCAGATATGGGCGGTCAGCAGCAAGCAGGCAATGCAGGCAGCGATACAGATAATGTAGCCGATGCCGAGTATGAAGAAGTAAAATAAGGATATAGGAATGCGCCTGTTGCGTGTTCTTGATAAGATAAAGCGCTGTCCATAAAGGATGGCGCTTTTTTTTGGTGAGTAGGAAAATGAGCGCCTGGTAATATATAACTCAAAAGGATATTGGCATCGGGTACTTTGCACCCAAATATTGGCTTTCAGGCGCTTGAGCAATGGATGATGCCCAGGATTAATACCGGTCATTGCATCGCTTTCATTTTTATGGCAGTGCTGACGGTAAACTTTAACCAGGTACTCTCGGCCGATAAAAGCTTTGATACCCAATATTTACTTGAAATAATTTATCTTTAAAATACCAAGATTTTATTGAACCATGGAGGCCATAGATCAGACAGAAGTAAACGAACCGGACTTTAATTACACAGGTCTCTACACCTACGCCGATTACCTTAAATGGACGATTCAGGAGCGCCTGGAGCTAATTAAGGGGAAAATCTTCCGGATGAGCCCTGCGCCCAATATGCGGCATCAATGGATTTCTGCTAAAATTTTTGGCCCAATCTGGAGTGCGTTGCGTAATAAGTCATGCAAAGTATTTTCAGCACCATTCGATGTACGCCTCCCACACAAATCCAAAAACGCTGAAGACATCATCACCGTTCTTCAGCCGGATATATGCGTCATCTGTGACCCATCAAAGCTGGATGAAAGAGGTTGCATCGGTGCACCGGATATTATGGTAGAGATTCTTTCCCCATCCAACAATAAAAAAGAGTTGAAAAACAAGTATGAAGTATATGAGGAAAGCGGCATCAAAGAATATTGGGTCGTATCCCCGCAGGATAAAACCTTCCTGGCTTATATCCTGAATGAAGAAGGAAAGTATGTGCCCACCAGATTGATGGTAGGAGGCGATATGTACACTACGCCTGTATTATCAGGTTTCGTGCTGGATCTGGAGGAAGTATTTGAAGATTAAGCTTACCAGCTGCCGCTCGCGCCGCCGCCGCCTGTAGAGCCGCCGCCAAAACCGCCGAATCCACCGCCGCCACTATCGCCACCGCCGCTCCAGCCGCCACCACCGCCACTTCCGAGCATACTGCCCAGAATGCTGCCACCCAGGAACCCACCGCCAAAGCCGCCATATCCGCGCCCGCTCATGTAGCGGCCGCCACCACCGCCGCCGCGACGGCTCATAATAACCAGCACTACAATAATGATCACGAGGATGGGGAGCATATTGCCCCTGCCCCGGCTCTTTTGCGCGCCGTTGCCTTTGTATTCGCCGCGCGTGGCCGCCATAATTGCAGTAGCAGCAGCATCGAAGCCCTGATAATACTTTTGCTCGCGGAAATAGGGTTTTATCTGCTCATCGATGATCTGCCCGGCGGTAATATCCGGCAGCGCACCTTCAAGCCCGCGGCCGGTGGAAATGTGTATGCGGTGATCATCTATAGCAGCAAGGATCAGGATGCCGTTCTTATGCTCACTGGTACCAATACCCCATTGATTGAAAAGCTGATCCGCATATTCGGCAACTTCGTGTGCACCGAGGCTTTTAATGGTTACAATAGCAATCTGGTTGGAGGTGGA
Source organism: Chitinophagaceae bacterium (assembly GCA_965246905.1). Lineage (GTDB taxonomy): Bacteria > Bacteroidota > Bacteroidia > Chitinophagales > Chitinophagaceae > UBA1952. Next base: position 31,269 of record CBDFFZ010000034.1, on the reverse strand, counting down.
ATCTGAAAAAAGCTTCAGCCGCGTTTCGAGCAATGCGGCCTCATCGCCGCTCATCGCCCCGGCAAGATCGTTTACCAGGCGCGGTGGATATGGCTTTGCCGGATAGTCAGCGCCAAAAGCTGTGCCGGATGCGAGCAATAGCAGAAACGCGCAGAAGCAGGCAATATAACGTTGGTGTATGTTCATTTGCCAAATACAATTTCGTCGGGGAGCTCATTTTTATCAACTGTCGGGTCGGGCGGAAAGTGTTGCTCCAGTGCCGCGCCGAGCGCTTCTATGCAGGCACAGAGGCCATCGCTTATATTGCCTGCTCTTAGCTGGTTTTGCAGAAGGTTGCCTGCTGCAAGCCAGAATTGAGCACCACCTGCCTGTACATAGATCTGCTCATCGCCGAAGATGGCAAATTGCTTATCCTTAATAGCAAGATACACGAGCACGGCATTGCGGCGCTCCGTCTTTTCCATAGCCAGCTCTTTGAATATTTCCTTTGCGCGGTCAATGGCATCCATGTAGGTGCAGCTGGATTCTACAAATACGCGCAGCTCGCCGGTAGTGCGGGCTTCGGCAGCACGGATAGCCCGGACTACCTGCTCCTGCACCGCATCGGGCAATAATGATTTTGGCTTGCGAAGGAACATTTTTCGTTAAAGCGTTGAGCAGTTGAAGTGTTGAACAGTTGGAGCACTAAGAGTTAACCATTCCGGATATCAGGACATATTGACTGCGCAACATTGCAACCATACAACTTTTGTAAGTTTAAAACTTAACCTCCGGTGCTTTATCGGAACCCGGCGCAGCGTTGAACATGTCGCGCTTATGAAAGCCGAAAATGCCTGCCAGGATATTGCCGGGGAAGTTGCTCACTTTCTGGTTGTAATCGCGCACCGTTCCGTTAAATTCATTACGGCTGAGGTTGATGCGGTTTTCCGTACCCTCGAGCTGGGTCTGAAGGCCGGTAAAGTTGGCTGTAGCCTTAAGATCAGGATAGCGTTCTACAGCTATATTAATGGCCATGCGCATGGCATCCTGCGCCTGAGTATTAGCTTGCTGTATTTCCTGCATTTTAGCTGGGGTAAGGGCATCAGCAGATACCTGGGTTGCCGCTACGAGCTTGCCTGCCCGGGCCTGCGCTACCTGTACATACGTTGATCGCTCAAAATCGGCCGCGCCTTTTACTGTAGCTACCAGGTTAGGGATAAGATCAGCACGGCGCTGATAGGCACCTTGAAGGTCGGCCCATTTCTGGTCAACATTTAGCTTGGAGCCGTTCATTCCGTTGTAGCTGCAGCCGCCAATGCCGAGAATCACAACGAGGATTACTATAATGGGTAATGCCTTTTTCATTTTTGTGTGAGGTGTTTTTTAAGATGGTAAATGTACGTATTTAGGGTGTTGAACGGTTGTTGGATAATTGTTGGCTGCTTTGTGTTGGACAGGTTGGAAGCTTCGCGTTGGATAAAGCTGGAATCCTGAAATCATTTTAATCCTGATAAAATCATAATTCAGACGCGTACAGCGAATAGTAAAAGCTCAATTAAGAACCCTCCTGCCGGGATGTAGCCCCCGATGGCAGTGGAAGGCCGCCGCTTTTTCTGCGGCGCCTGGAACGGACAGCGGGTCCAAAGCTTAATAGGAATCCCGCTGCTGTGCTCCAAATCTGCTACTGCACCTTTCCGCTCCCCGATTTCTCTTTTTGGCGTTTCTTTGCGGCATGAATACATCGTTTGAATCCACACTGGAGTATGCGCAATCGCAGGACCAAGTCGATATTCTTTTTCCGTTCCGCGAGCGGTTTCATTTCCCGCAGCAAAACGGGCAGGATGTACGGTATTTCTGCGGCAACTCGCTGGGCCTGCAACCTAAAAGTACGGCCTACCTGATGCAGAGCGAGCTTGACGATTGGGCAGCTTACGGAGTGGAGGGCCATATTCATGCGCGCAATCCGTGGCTTTATTACCATCATTTATTTTCAGAAACGCTTGCGCAGATCGTGGGTGCAAAAAAGGAAGAAGTGGTAGCGATGAATACGCTGACGGTGAACCTGCACCTGCTGATGCTCTCTTTCTACCGGCCTGCGGCAGGGCGCTATAAGATACTGATGGAGGCCGGGGCTTTCCCTTCTGACCAATATGCCGTGGAAACCCAGGTGCGCATGTATGGCTACGACCCGGAAGATGCAATCATTGAAATTCATCCGCGCGAAGGCGCCTACACGATCGATGAGGAAGACATTTACGCGGCTATCACAGCAGCAGATGGCAGCCTTGCGCTGGTGATGATTGGCGGGGTGAACTATTATACCGGCCAGCTTTTTGACCTGAAAAAAATTACGGATGCGGCACAGCGCGTGGGTGCGTATGCAGGCTTTGATCTGGCGCATGCAGCAGGCAATGTACCCCTGCAACTCCACGACTGGAATGTTGATTTCGCCTGCTGGTGCTCTTATAAATACCTGAATAGCGGCCCTGGCGGTGTTGCCGGCGCATTTGTGCACGAGCATCATGGCAATAACCCCAAAACCTTCCGGCTGGCGGGCTGGTGGGGCAATGAGGAGGATACCCGCTTTAAGATGCGCAAAGGCTTTACACCACAGAAGGGAGCGGCGAGCTGGCAGATGAGCAATGCGCCTGTTTTCAATATGATTGCCCACCGTGCCTCGCTGGATATTTATGCTAAGGCCGGCATGCCCGCACTGCGCGAAAAAAGCCTGAAGCTGAGCGGCTACCTTCGTTTTTTGCTTAGGGATATTGCGCACCTGCCTTTCACCATTATTACCCCGGAAGCTCCTGAGCAGCACGGCGCACAGCTTTCCCTGCTCTTCCATGAAAGAGGGCGTGAAGTTTTTGATAAGCTTACAGATGCAGGCATTGTCGCCGACTGGCGTGAGCCGGATGTGATACGCATTGCGCCGGTGCCGCTATATAATACATTTGAGGATGCCTACCGCTTCTATGAAGTATTGAAGAGCATGGAATAACCTGCTGAAATCCTCCATGAATTTAAAAGACCTGCTCAATATTGCGGATGCTGCTGCTGCAAAGGGGCACTTGGAGCTATTCGGCGAGCAGGGCGGGCTTTCCTGCTTTTTATTTCATGCCATTTTTAAGGATGAAAGTGAGCTTGCGAAACAGCAGATCTACCCGCAGGAATGCATGACTGTTGTGTTGTTCCGGCAGTTCATCGAATATTTTCTTGACGCCGGATACCAGTTTATAACGCCGGATGAAATAAAGGCCGGGCTGCCGGACAAGAATAAAAAATACGGGCTGATCACGTTCGATGACGGCTATTATAATAACACGCTGATCCTTGATGTGCTGACGGAATATAAAGTGCCTGCTGTATTTTTTATTGCTACCGCTTATGTGCAGGAAGGCAAAAAATTCTGGAGCGATGCACTGTATGCCGGGCGCAAAAAAACGGGTATAGGCGATGAGGCGGTGTTAGAGGAAATAATGAGCCTTAAAAAAATGCGTGTTGCGGATATAAACCGCTACCTAATTGAGCATTTTAGCAAGGATGCGCTAAAGCCTTTGAGCGATATTGACCGCCCCTTTACGCCTGCTGAGCTGGCTGTATTTGCACATCATCCTTATGTACATATAGGCAATCATACACATGAGCATGAGGTGCTTACAAACCTTACCATTGAGGAGGTGACAGAGGAATTTAAGGTATCACAGCAGTTAATAAAAAGCTGGACCGGCATTGTGCCGGATTTTATTTCCTATCCGAATGGCAGCTATTCACAGCAGATACTGGAAGCGGCAAGGCAAAACAACTTCACAATGGGCATCAGTACGGTAGCTCAGAAAAACAGACTGCCGCTTAGTACCGCAGGCTTTGAGCTGCTTGGAAGATTTAATCCTGTAGCAGTTGGCGGCCAGCTTGAGCTGGCAAAATTCCGCTCGTCCCTGCAACTGAAGACAGGGCTTAAAAAATGGCTGCAATGAAGATCGTATGTATGATTGGCACGCCTGCGTATCTGCATCATTTTGTAAACAGGATCGGGGCGCATTTCCCTATTGACCTGGTGATCCGTGAGGATGCGCATACGTCTATCCCGGAAAAAATATGGAAGAAAGGTATCTTTCAATCACTCAAAATAATAATAGCGCGGCTTCGCAACAAAGCCCGTTTTGAGCAGGATTATGAAAGCATTCTGGGTAATAGCTGGCGGAAAATTTCCGGGAGTACTCCGGTATTTACAACGGGCAACATCAACAGTGAAGCAGTAGCTCAAAAACTGCGTGAAATACAACCTGATCTTATTCTTGTACATGGCACATCATTAATACAGGATAAGACACTCGCAGGGATGCCGCTGGCCCTTAACCTGCATTGGGGTTTATCGCCTTACTATAAAGGTTCGTTTTGCACCGAATGGGCGCTCATCAACAGCGATACTGAAAATATTGGTTACACCATTCACCGCATTTCTGCAAAAATCGATGGCGGTGATATTCTTACGCAAGAGCGAATTTCCATCGGCGCTACAGACACTGCAAACCGGATTAATATGCGGCTTACGAGAGATGGAACTGCTAAGATGCTGGAGGTGATTGCCGCTCTTGCCGCAGGGCGGGATCTTCACTTTAAGCAACAGGATAGCGCTGCGGGAAGGCTTTATTTAGTGAAGCATTTTACGGATAGTAAGCGCATGCTTGCCGCCTATTTTGAAAACGAAAAAAACATGCAGGACATGCTGGATGAGCCATCACGGCCTGCGCTTCCTATCCAACGCTGATAAGAATTGGAGCCCTGTCAGCTTTACAACTATTTCCAGAGCATCACTTTGCCATCGCCCACCACATAGATTTTCCTGTAATCCTGCATGCGTACAATTTTGCAGCCGGTAAACTCGCCAAAAGCCGGCATTACCATACACGTTTCATTAATGCAGAAAGCCGGTAAAGACATTGCCTGCCTGCCCAACCCATGCAGCCTTACGCCGGGATGTATGTGGCCATGTATAGTAAAGTGCTCCGGGTTTTGCACTGCATCGTGTGAGATGAAAAATGGCACTTCAAGAAGGCTGCTTTCATGCACTTTCAAATCCCAGCTATCATAGGCCTGGCGTGGCAGAATATCATGGTTGCCAAGTACAAAATCTATATGCAGCGAGCTGTGTGCCGCACGCCATTTGCCGAAATCGGCTACTTCTTTATTGTGCCTGCTGTGAAAGAAATCTCCTGCGATGATCAGGCGTTCGGCACGGTACTCCCGCACCAGGTTAGCCAGGCACAACGCATCTTTATCCTGTGTGCCACCGGGCATTGGGATACCATTCTTACGGAAGTGGGCACTCTTGCCCCAATGCAGATCGGACAGTAAAATTGTTTTTTTAGAAGGCCACCAGACTGCGTGCTCGGGCAATAGGTAAATGCGCTCTCCTTCCAGCAATAGCTCTATCATATTCAGGATGCAAAGATAGAGCCGGCGCGGGCTTCATCAATTCAATTTGAAAGAGATTGGCAGGTTAAAATATACCTTTACCAGCTCACCCTGTTGTTTACCGGGTTTCCATTTAGGCATGGCGCTTACCACGCGCAGGGCTTCCTTATCAAGCGCTTTACTTTTTGCAGAAACAACGATCTCAGGGTCAGAAATGCCGCCATCTTCATTCACCACAAACTTTACAACTGCTCTACCCTCCTGATCTGCCATTCTTGCCTGCTCCGGATATACAAGGTGCTTAATGAGGTAATCGCTCACATCGCCGTCAAATTCCGGCATTTGGCTTACAAGTACAAGTGGCTTTTTTACTGGCAGATCAACGGGGGGCGGCGGATCGGTAGGAACAGGGCCATTTCCGTCAAGCTGCCCATTATCAGCTACTAGGCCATTCGGATTTCCATCATTATTATTAAGCCCGGCAGTGCGGTTTCCCAAACTGTCTATCGGCTTTGGCGCATCATCAGTTACCTGGTCTGTAGGTACAATTTTGAGCACATGTATGGCTACTGTAGCGGTAATCGACGCAGCTTCGGCTTGCTTTAAAATTGGTTTTACGGGTGGTTTTTCTTTGGGCAGATCTGAATGAACAACAGTAGTCGTTTGAGTAAAATTCACAACTTTTTTGTCGGGCTTGGCCCTGCCTAAAATTCCGGCAATTACCGGAATTGAGGATAACATGCCGGCCATTAGCAACACTGCATAAATAGCGCGTTTTGCGCGGTCGGGATATTTACTGCGGAGCTCATAGCCGCCGTAGCTTTTATTGCGGTTATCATAAAGGATATCCAGATAATCCGCCTTTAGCAGTGATTGCATTTCCATAGCTGTTCTTTAAACCAAAGAAGCGGCACGGGAAATTTTCCATAATTATTTAAGAAAGAAATTATTTCGTAGCAGTGTAAAGCGTTGTAATACCAAAGGATAGCGGCCGTGCCTGCGCATCCTTAAACCCGCACTGGGTAAGGTTTTCACAAAATATAGCCCCTTCGGGAAATGCCTTTACAGACTCAGGCAAATAGGTATAAGCCCTGCTGTGCTTTGATACAAGCTTACCCATTGTTGGGAGAATGTAACGGAAGTAAAAGCTATAAAACTGTTTTACAGGGAATTGTTTAGGGTGTGAGAATTCCAGGATGGCGATCCTGCCGCCGGGCCGTAATACACGCTGCATATCTTTTAATCCCGCTGCCAGGTTTTCAAAATTGCGTACTCCGTACGCACAGGTTATGGCATCGAAAGCGCTATCTGCAAAAGGCAGCGCTTCACTATCGCCGGTCTTTAGCAGGATGGTTTTGTTAAGGTGCTGAGCGGTTACTTTTTTACGGCCTACTTCCAGCATGCCTTCTGAAATATCCACGCCGGTAATAGTTGCACCGGGAATAGCTTTCGCCGCTGCAATGGCCAGGTCGCCTGTTCCGGTAGCTACATCGAGTATTTTTTGGGGGTTGATATAGGCAATAGTGCGGATCGCTTTTTTGCGCCATCCTTTATCAATACCCATCGACAGCAAGTGGTTCAGGAAGTCATAACGGGCGGCTATGCCGTCAAACATTTCGGCTACCTGTTCTTTCTTGCTTAAATTTGACGACGCGTCAGGCAATACTGCCCCGTGATCACCTGTTGTTGTCCGCTGCATGTGGCAGCAAAAGTACACCCTCTAACCGCAATGCAAATCAAGTCCGCACAGTACATTATATCTTCGCCTAAAGTAGAAGGCTGCCCTAAGCCCGACCGCCCCGAGTATGCATTTATAGGACGCTCTAATGTGGGCAAATCCTCGCTCATCAATATGATCACCGGCTATGCAAAGCTGGCCAAAACGAGTGCGAGCCCCGGAAAGACACAGCTCATCAACCACTTTAACATTAAAAGCGGGCCGGATAATGCAGAAAGCAAAAATCCAAAGACCACGGAATGGTACTTAGTGGATCTGCCCGGCTACGGTTATGCCAAAGTATCGCAGAACCAGCGCGCAGCCTGGCAGAAGATGATCTCCGGCTACCTTACTACCCGTGAGAGCCTGATGAATATTTTTGTGCTCATCGACAGCCGCCACGAGCCGCAGGCAAAGGACATGGAGTTTCTCGATCAACTGGGAAAGTGGCAAGTGCCGTTTACACTGGTCTTCACTAAATCGGACAAAAGCGTTCAGCGCATTACTTCACAGAATGTAAAGCATTTTAAGGCGAAGATGCAGGAGGACTGGGAATTTATCCCAAGAACCTTTGTAACAAGCACGACCAAGGGAACCGGCAGACGCGAAATCTTAGCCTGCATCGAGGAGATGAATGAGGAATATTTTGAGCTACAGAAAGAAAAAGAAGGAAAAGGAAGCGCTGAGGTTTGAGTGTCCGGTTTGAGTATTTCGTTTTAGACGCTGGCGTTGTCGGTCCTTAGCGGGCAACCAGCAGCTTACCCCTGCAAATACGGCAGCATCTCCTCGATCCATTTGCGCTCATTACTTAGTCGCGGCACTTTATGCTGCCCGCCTAACTTGCCTTTATCGCGCAGCCAGGCCTTAAATCCGCCCGCAGGCATTCTGTGTACAACGGGCATACGCAGCGCAATATCCTTATGGCGCTTGGCTTCGTAGTCGGAATTTACTTTTTGCAACGCGCTATCCATTTCGGTAACAAAAGCATCCAGCGGACAGGGCAGGCTTTCAAATTCTATGATCCATTCATGGGCGCCATTGGTATCTCCGGTCATATACACAGGTGCTGCTGAGTAATCTGCCACGATTGCACCGGTAATCCTTGAAGCTTCGGCAATCGCATAATCAGAATTATCAACTATTACCTCTTCGCCGAAGGCATTGATAAAATGCTTGAGCCTGCCGGATACCTTGATGCGATAAGGCTTCAGGCAGGTAAATTGAATGGTATCGCCCACCATATAGCGCCAAAGGCCACCATTGGTGCTGATGATCAGCGCATAGTTTTTGTGCAGCTCTACTTCCTTCAGGTTGCACGTTTCAGGGTGCTCTTTGCCGTATTCCTCCATCGGCATGAACTCATAGTAAATGCCGTGGTTCAGCAGCAGGAGCATACCTTCATCGTTCGGGTCATCCTGCGCGGCAAAGAAGCCTTCAGAGGCATTGTACGTCTCTAAATAGTGCATGTTCGGCGATGGGATGAAGCGCTCGAACTGCGCCCTGTAGGGCTTAAAGCTCACGCCACCATGCAGGTATAGCTCCAGGTTGGGCCATACATCGTGGAGGTTATCCGTGCCGGCAATTTCAAATACGCGCTTTATGAGCACGATCGTCCAGGTAGGCACGCCAGCTATAAAGGTTACATTTTCCCGCATCGTGGCGCGCGCCATCTGTTCTATCTTATCTTCCCATTCATCGAGGAGCGCAATGCTTACATCCGGCGTACGCAGTATCTGCCCCATCATCGGCATATTCTGGATCATCACTGCGGAAAGATCTCCGTAAAAAGAATCCGCCGCCATTTGGTTTACCTGGTGGCTGCCGCCAATTACGAGGCACTTGCCACTCATAAGCCGCGACTCAGGGTAATTCTTCAGGTAAAGCGCAGGCACATCCTTCCCGGCCTTGAAATGGTTATCGTCTAATGACTCTTTGGAAACAGGGATGAATTTGCTTTTATCGCTCGTAGTGCCGCTGCTCTTGGCAAACCAGTTGATCTCCGAAGGCCAGAGTATATTCTGTTCGCCCTCCATCATCCGTTGTATATAAGGCTTCAGCGAATCATAATCGGTAATGGGCACCGTTTTTTTAAACTCCGCAATACCATTGATCCGCTCAAACCCATACTGCTTGCCATATTCTGTAAACTGCGCCGTACCCACCAGGTGGTTGAAAACCTGGTGCTGCGTATCTATGGGATTGAGCATAAAATTATCGATCGCGCTCTGACGCAACTTCAAAATGCTCCTTATAGCCGGACTGATAATGCTCATCTATTCCTTAAAATTCTTTTCAATTCGGGATTCCGAAATTCGGATTCCGGAATACGCTTACTCCAGGTTAATCACCTTGCGCTTCAGCACAAACTGCTGCCCAAGATACACTTTCCGCACCGTCTCATCCGCCGCCAGCTCCTCTGCCGTGCCTGCCTTCAATATCTTACCTTCAAAAAGTAGATAGGCCCGGTCAGTGATCGATAGCGTTTCCTGTACATTATGGTCCGTAATCAGGATACCGATGTTCTTGAATTTCAGCCGGGATACAATATGCTGTATGTCCTCAACTGCTATCGGGTCGATGCCCGCAAACGGCTCATCCAGCAGAATAAATTTCGGATCCACGGCCAATGCCCGCGCTATCTCCGTACGCCGCCGCTCGCCGCCACTCAGCACATCGCCGGGGCTCTTGCGTACATGCGTCAGCCGGAATTCCTCCAGCAAAGAATCTCGCTTTGATAATTGTTCGCCTTTCGTCAGCTTCGTCATTTCCAGCACTGCTCCGATATTATCTTCCACGCTTAGCTTACGGAATACAGAAGCCTCCTGCGGCAGATAGCCGATACCCATTTTGGCTCGCTTGTACATCGGTACTTTGGTAATATCCACACCATCAAGGTACACCGTTCCTTCATCGGGCTTTACAAGGCCCACTACCTGGTAGAATGAGGTGGTCTTACCCGCACCATTCGGCCCGAGCAGCCCAACGATCTCGCCCTGGTTTACCTCAAACGAGACATGATCTACAACCGTACGCCTGCCATATCGTTTTACCAGATTTTCCGTGTGTATCCTCATTCGCCACAAAAATAATGATTGAGGGCTGGACTTTGTTGGATGACGTTTGACTTAGTTGGATAATGCCGGCTTTGTTATGCTTTTGTACTTAGCCGGAGGAATGCTATTGAGCATCCGTTGCGTCGCTCCGTTCATCAGTTGCAGCACTATTCGGCTTTTACTATTCGCTGTTATCTGAACTGTGATTTTTTTTGATTCATTTGATTTCCATGATTCCCGACTTTATCCAACGGCGAAGCCTCTAACCTCATCCAACGCGAAGCATCCAACTTCATCCAACAGCGAAGCATCCAACAACAGCTTAACGTTTCGTAACTTGCAGGAGCAAAAATTATGAGCCAGAAAGAAGCCTTAGCCGATAGCCACAATTACATTGAAGTGCTCGGTTCCAGAGTACATAATCTTAAAAACCTTGACGTCCGCATACCTAAAAACAAGCTGGTTGTCATCACCGGCATTTCCGGCAGCGGCAAGTCATCCCTTGCATTCGATACCATCTTTGCCGAAGGCCAGCGCCGCTACATGGAGAGCTTCGCCTCCTACGCCCGCCAGTTCATGGGCGATCTCGACCGGCCGGATGTAGATAAGGTCAGCGGCCTCTCGCCGGTCATCTCCATAGAGCAAAAAACCACCAACCGCAACCCGCGCTCCACCGTAGGCACCGTTACAGAAGTCTATGATTTTATGCGCCTCCTTTATGCCCGCGTGGGCGAGGCTTTCTCCTACAATACCGGCAAGAAAATGGCGCGCTTTTCCGAAGAGGAGATCGCCGTGCATATCCGCGAAAATTATAGCGGCCGCAGGCTCATCCTGCTTGCACCGATCGTGCGCGGGCGCAAAGGCCATTACCGTGAATTGTTTGAGCAGCTACGTAAGCAGGGCTACCTCAAAGTGCGCATAGACGGCGAGATCAAAGACCTTAAAGAGCGCATGCAGGTGGATCGCTACAAGATCCACAATATAGAAGTGGTGATCGACCGGATCGTAGTAAACGGTGAAGATGCGGCGCGCCTTAGTGCCAGCATTCAGCAGAGCCTACAGGTAGGCAAGGAACTGATGTTTGTGCAGGATGCCGATAGCGATAAGGTAAGCCAGTTCTCCAAGCAGCTCATGTGCGTGGATACCGGTATTTCCTATGAGGAGCCTTCGCCCAATACCTTCTCCTTCAACTCTCCGTATGGGGCCTGCCCGCGCTGCAAAGGGCTCGGCAGCGTGTACCAGGTAAATATGGAGGAGGTGATCCCCGACCCGCTGAAAAGCATACAGGATGGTGCCATTGTGCCGCTTGGCGCAGAGCGCGATGCCTGGACCTACCAGCAGGCAATTGCATTCGCAAAGAAGAATAAAATCTCCGTTACCTCGCCCTTCAAAACCCTTACCGATATGCAGCGCAATATACTGCTCTATGGCAATGAGGAAGGTGTGCTCACCTATGAAACCGATGAAGCTGCTGCCTATCACAACCAGCTTACCAACCACGATTATGAAGGCATCATCAACATGGTGCTGCGCTATTTTAATGAGACCACATCAGAGTCTATCCGCGATTGGGCAGAAGGCTTTATGATGCTGCAAGCCTGCCCTGCCTGCAATGGCGCGCGCCTTCGCAAAGAGAGCCTGTTCTTTAAGGTAGGTAATGCCAACATCTCTGAGCTTTCGCAGCATTCATTGCAGGGCCTGATGGATTGGTTTGAAGGCATCGAAGCGCGGCTGAATAAAAAGCAGAATGTAATTGCAAAAGACATCCTGAAAGAGATCCGCGACCGCCTGCATTTCCTGCTCGATGTAGGCCTTCATTACCTCACGCTTGATCGTCCCAGCCGCTCGCTCAGTGGCGGGGAAAGCCAGCGCATCCGCCTCGCTACACAGATCGGCTCACAGCTTACCGGAATCACCTATATTCTCGATGAGCCATCCATCGGCCTGCACCAGCGGGATAACCACCGGCTCATATCCGCCCTCAAAAATCTGCGCGACAGCGGCAACTCGGTAATCGTGGTAGAGCATGATAAAGACATTATGCTCGCATCGGATCACCTGATAGATGTAGGGCCGAATGCAGGCTGGCATGGCGGCCGCATCGTAAGCCAGGGCACACCGGAAGAAGTGCTGCAGCATGACACGATTACCGCCGGCTACCTTAATAATACTTTACAGATAGACGTGCCCAAAGAGCGCCGCAAAGGCAATGGTAAAAAGCTGGTGCTGAAAGGCGTTACGGGCAATAACCTGAAGAATGTAAGCATCACGCTTCCACTTGGCACCTTCATTGCAGTAAGCGGCGTAAGCGGCAGCGGCAAAAGTACCCTGATCAATGAGACCCTCTACCCTATTCTCGGCCGCCACTGCTTCCATAATTTCAAGGCGCAGCCCATGCCTTATAAAAAGATGGAAGGTTTAGAGCAGTTGGATAAAGTAGTGGAAGTGGATCAAAGCCCGATAGGCCGTACTCCGCGCAGCAACCCTGCCACTTACTGCGGCTTTTTCAACGAGATAAGACTGATGTTCTCGCAGGTGCCCGAGGCTAAGATCCGGGGTTATAATGCCGGCCGTTTTTCCTTCAATGTAAAGGGCGGGCGCTGCGAGGAATGCCGTGGCGCTGGCATGAAAACCATCGAGATGAATTTCCTGCCGGATGTTTTTGTGCCCTGCGATAAATGCAGGGGCCGCCGCTACAACCGCGAAACATTGGAGATCCGCTATAAAGGAAAATCCATTGCCGATGTGCTGGATATGACCGTGAGCGATGCCGTAGAATTTTTCATCAATGTACCCTGGCTCCACCGCCGCATTAAAGCGCTCGAAGACGTAGGGCTCGGCTATATACAGCTCGGCCAGAATGCCGTAACCCTCAGCGGCGGCGAGGCACAGCGTGTAAAGCTTGCCACAGAGCTGGGCAAGCGCGATACCGGCCAAACCATCTATATACTCGATGAGCCTACCACAGGCCTGCATTTTCAGGACATCCGCCACTTGCTTAGTGTACTCAACCGCCTCGTGGACCGTGGCAATACCGTGCTTGTCATTGAGCACAACCTCGATGTAATAAAGGTGGCCGATTATGTAATTGATATGGGGCCGGAAGGCGGTGCCGGCGGCGGTAATGTAATAGCCAGCGGCACACCGGAAGATATTGCCAAAGTTGCCGCCAGCCATACCGGCCTTTACCTTAAAGAAGAATTGAAGCCAGTAGTGGTGAGCAAGAAAAAGAAGGCGGCTTAAGCATTGCAATCCAATATTAAAAAGGGCAGTTACCAGGATATTTTGCCCGGTAACCGCCCTTACTTCTTGACTATTCTGCTAATTAATGCGCTACTACGAACTTACGCACGATCCGGTCTTCACCGGCAGCGATGGTAAGAAAGTAGATACCGTTTGCAAGCGCCGCAGTATTGAAGGTTGCTGTAGCTGCATTGCCCGCAGGCAGGGCTTCTGTTTGCTGTGTAGCTAATATCTGCCCTATTGCATTGCTGATGAAAAGACTGGCCTTAGCAGTGCTTTTAGTAGTGAGGCGCACAGATACAGTTGTATTGGCAGGATTCGGGTAGATCTGGCTAACGGTTGTGCTGCCGGGTGTATTGCTGATGCCAAGTGATTTGTAACGGCCAAAATTGAGCGTAATGCGCGCCGGGCTGCTAAGGCCGGTAGCAAGGCTAACACCATCAGCAAAAGGCGTTACACCATCAGCCGAAGCATCGGACGACTGGCCCAGATAGCCAACAAGGCCGGGGGATTCAAAAAGGGTGGTGGTCGTGTTTACCGCTACAGTCGCCGTATCCTTTACGTTGATCGCCTGTACTACCACAGCATAAAGACCTTCATTAAGGATAGCCGGACTGGTGCGTGGAGCGTCAATGCTGATGCCGGTAAGCACTGCATTGGTTGGTGTGGAAATATCCGCAGCTGTAAGTGTTTTAGTGAAAGTCTCATTTACCAAAACCCACGTGCTGCCCGTCAGATCCAGCTTATAGATCTGCGCCTTTACAACCGCGCCGGGTATAGTTCTGCTATTGAAGGAAATGCTTACGCTGGTTGCGGTATCGCTTTTACCTACCGGAATGTCGAACCGTGAGCCGTAATAAAAATATTTCTCGCCTCCGGAAGCGGTGGACGGGCGGTGTATATACTGGAACCCGGTAATAGTTGTCCTGCTTGTTGAGAACACGGTATCCGTAGTTGCAAAGCTGAATGTATCTACATTATCAGCCGGGTGTGTATCGCCCGCAGGGTTAATACTGAATACTGCATTATAGCTGCCAATGGTGAGTGGCAGATAGGCAGGCGCTGTTGCTGTCTGCTGCACAAAGGAATCCTCAGCGGTTGCAGGCAGGCTTGGGTAAGTAATGCTTGTGTTATAAACAGAAGTGCCTCCGCGGTAAATATTGACATTTACAGGAAGATTGGTTTGGTTGTTGACACCGTAATTCGTAAGAAAGGTAAAAGGAAAAAGAGAATCCACCAGTGTTGCCGGCATTTGGGAAAAAACGCCGAGGTCGGTAAATGTCGGCTCAGGGCTTAAAAAAAGCATAGCGCTGTTATGAATGCCAACATCCACCGCATCCATATCAGATAAGGCAAGATCATCCACCATCCAGTTGTAGGAGCCATCCACCGATGATGTTACGTAGTCGAAGCGGATCTTCACATTGGGCTTATTACCTGCGGCTGCAGAGATATTGATCCTTGAAGTATAAGGATTTGTAGGCAGGTACGAAGTGCTTGCAAGCGCGCTGTTGGCGCTTATTGGATAGTGTTTCCAGGTAATGCCGCCATCATTGCTCACATCTACAGCACAGCTATCCTGAAACTTACGGAAGTATTGCTCAAACGATAATTGAACATTTGCATGGCCGGTGCAGTTGTAGCTTGGCGATACAAGGTATGCGCGGAGTGGCGGTGTGTAACCAGTTTGCGCACCTGCGGAATCAGAGTCAAAGATCATCCAGCCATTGGCTGCTGTGGTAGAGTTAAGGGCAGCGATGCTGAAAGCACCGGTAGCCGCGGTATTGGTCCAGTGCCATTTTACCGGGCTGCTGGTAGTGTTGGAGGTTGTCCAGCCGGTAGGCAGCGAAGTACGCGTGCCGGAGCCAAAATTCTCTGATGCAAACGTTGCGCCGTTACCACGGTTTGCCGGGCCCGCATTTTGGCTATTAAGGAAATTTGTCGCAGCATTGGCTGGCTGTTTACCAGTGTAAGCACCCGGGTTGTTCTTGGCAAGCGTAAAACGGGTGCTTTGCTGGGCAAAAACGCCGGCCATACTTACCGTGCTTAAAATGAGTAGTAGTGTTTTCTTCATCATTATCTGTTGAGCATACAATATAAGTAGAAACCGGCAATTTGCGACGGAGTATCTGAATGATTATTGATGATTTGGACAAATGGTTTTTATCTGAAGCTCCCGGCTTTAGCGAATGCAGCTGTTTTCCTGCGCGCTTACAAAGTATAGCGCATCAGTTCTTTATGCAGTGCAGCAGCATACGGATACAATCAAAAGGCATAAATGATGACAAATGCTACTCCTCTATAAATGCCGGTACTTACAAAGACGGCAGAAGGTTTTACTGCTCCAACATAAATCGATCCGGGAGCAACAGCAACCAATAAAGTGCAGACAGTAAGGGCTGCGGCGCAAACAGTAGTTCATTACCATTGGCAGAAGTTGTTCCGGTACAGACAGGAGGAAATATTGGGCTAACAATAGTTGATCCGGACTAACAGGAGACATTTCACCTACAGCATGAATCATTATAATACAATTAAATTTTGCCTGATCATTCCTAAAAAGAAACCGTGCATCCGCCTCACAGGCATTACAAGCAATAGAAATTGACCATGATAGAGCGAATACATTCACACCAGCGCAAATTATAAGGAGCCATTAAGCAGGTGAAACATTATTAAGCCTGTGTGCCGGCTGTCCGTTCCAAGACCCGCAGAAAAAGCGGGGCTTTCCACTACCATCCGGGCTACTTCAGCAGGTGGATTGCTATTCGGCTTTTCCCTTATTAGCGTAAGAATATCATAAGAACAGGAAAAGGCTCCGAAACTATCGGAGCCTTTTCCAAATCAATGGTCTTTTTATTTACAGCTTTTCAATTTTTATTACTTCCTTATCCCCTGCTTTAAGATAGTAAAGCCCGGCAGGCCAGCCTGTAGTCTGTATTTTAAATGATTGATTAAGGATAAAGCGCGTAACCACTCTTCCGGTTATATCTATCACCGCACAAGAAATGCCTGCTGCATCAGCTTCATTGCTTGTAACAGTAAATTCATTGCTTACCGGGTTAGGGGCAACCGAAACAGTGGCATCGGCTTTAGCAAATAAGAGCTTTTGAACCGGACTATAACTATAGCTTCCATTATCACTCATTATTTTAAGGCGATAAAACACCAGGTTATTACCCGGAGTATTGTCAACAGCCTCGTAATGCTGAGCAATTGCCGGATTTCCTTTTACTTCTGTAGTAAGTACACTTTCCCAGGAAGCTGAATTTGCATTTTTACTTTTTTCTACAATGAAATTTTTAACGCTTTGAGCATCGGCAGTATTCCACTCCAGCAAGCATTTATTACCTTGCGCATAGGCATGAAAATCGGTCAGGATGATTGGCAATGGTGTAAACCCGGCAGTAGATACTGCATTGCTGGCAAGATTTACAGCACCGTTTACCACAAGCCCGCTGCCTATTAGGTTTGCGCCGGTAGCCAGGTTTAAAGAACCTCCATCAATAAGCAGCGTTCCTACAAAGGTAGAATTACCCCCTAAATCCACCTGGCCACCTATCCGCCAATATACATTAGATATTTGTGCGCCATTCATAAGCATAATATTAGAAGCGATGCCCGTTGAGAAGGCACCACCAATATTGAAGATAAATTTCGAACCGGTATCATTTGCACCATCCAGGTAGAGCGTACCATCCAATGAGCTTAAGGCACCGATACAATATGTTTTAGCTGGTAGAACCTGTCCATTTCCTAACCCTACAGGTATGGTGCTATCACATGCTATATTGCCAAAATCCGTATAAGAACTGGTTACGGCGGCTGCTACCTGCATTGAAACGGTATCTACATTGTGCGTTTGCCCGGAGATAACGCCAGGCGTTGAAAAATTAAATGCGCCGTTATTTGTACCAATATCACCGTTAATAACGGTCGTACCGGTACTGTTAATTGCCCCAACTGCAGAAAAAATCCGGTAGGAAGCAGCAACCCCTAAGCCCGGAACTTGTGCGCTGCATTTATTAGAAAAAGAAAAGCATGCAGCGACAGCTAAAATTGGTAGAAAAATTGTCTTCATAAGCTTATTTTTTATGGTAAAAGAATTTTCACCATTTCAAAAATAAGGAAAATTGTAAGAAGTATTCTACTCTATTTTTATTGTTATCAAAGAAAATACTACCGATTTGTAGATAGTTTTGAAAGATTATATACCATATACAGTTTATATATTTATTTTAATTACCAATGTTTCTTGGTTTTTTGCGATTCGCAGGGATGGGTTCCGCTTATGCCGTGATTATAGGTTTGAGGATTCACTCCTGTAATGCCAAACCTTGACATTTCCTGATCAAATCTGCTAAAAGAAAAAACGCCGTATCTCATCAAGATACAGCGTTCTAAAAAAATTCAATTTGATGTTTAATGCGATTCCTCACCTTCTCGTAAAGGAGTGGTTTGGGAAATAAAATCATTGCCGTGTCCATCATCCTTATAATCGTAAGCCCAGCGGTAAACCGTAGGAATCTCACCAGGCCAGTTACCGTGGCCCGGACGGATAGGAGTAGTCCATTCAAGCGAGGTGGCACCCCAGGGGTTCAGGGTAGTCATCTTGCGGCCTTTCCAGATAGATGCGAAGAAGTTGACCACAAATAGCATCTGTGCCAGGAATACAATAATCACTACCACGGAGATAAACTCATTGAGCGGGCCGAATTGATGAAAGGATTCCCAGGCCGTATAATCATAATAGCGGCGGGGCAAACCGGCAACACCTTCATAGTGCATAGGCCAGAAAATAAGGTAAGCGCCGATGAACGTGATAAAGAAGTGAATATAGCCGAGTGTATTGTTCATAAAACGCCCAAACATCTTAGGGAACCAGTGATAGATACCGGCGAACATCCCGAAGAAAGCCGATACGCCCATCACAATGTGGAAGTGAGCTACTACGAAATAGGTATCGTGCAGGTGAATATCCAGCGCTGAATTACCGAGGAAGATGCCGGTAAGGCCACCTGAGATAAACATCGATACAAAGCCAAGCGCAAAAAGCATGGGTACTGAGAAGCGAATGTTCGCGCGCCAGATTGTAGTAAGCCAGTTAAACACTTTTACCGCAGATGGCACGGCAATAAGCAGTGTAAGCAATACGAAGATAGAGCCGAGAAAAGGGCTCATGCCGGTTACGAACATATGGTGCGCCCATACCACAAATGCCAGCACCGTAATGCCAATCAGCGAAATGATCATCGCGAAATAGCCGAAAATAGGCTTACGGGCATTGTTGGAAAGAATTTCAGATGCCATACCCATACCAGGCAGCATGATGATATATACTTCTGGGTGACCGAGGAACCAGAACAAGTGCTGATAAAGGATTGCCGAGCCGCCGATATGCGGTAGCGCCTTGCCGCCGATAAATATCTCGGAAAGATAGAATGAGGTACCGAAGTTGCGGTCGAAAATAAGCAATACAAAGCCGGAGAAAAGCACCGGGAAAGATAGTACGCCCAATACAGCAGTAAAGAACAGCGCCCAGATGGTAAGCGGCATCCGCGTCATGCTCATGCCTTTGGTACGCATATTCAATACAGTAGAAACATAGTTAAGGCCGCCCAGCAGGGATGAGACCACAAATAACGACATGGCCACAAGCCATAGATCCATGCCAATGCCCGAACCCATTGATGCCTCTTTAAGTGCGCTCAGCGGCGGGTAGGTCGTCCAGCCACCTGAGGCAGGGCCTGTCTGTACAAATAAGGAAACGAACATCAAGATACTGGCGGTAAAGAAAAACCAGTAAGAGAGCATATTCATAAAAGGAGATGCCATATCGCGCGCACCGATCTGTAGCGGTATAAGCAGGTTCGCAAAGGTACCGCTGAGGCCGGCAGTCAATACAAAGAACACCAGGATGGTTCCGTGCATGGTAACGAGGGCATAATAAAATTCCGGAGATAGCTTGCCGCCTTTCGCCCATTCGCCGAGGAAAGCCTCGAGGATTGGAAAAGTTTTATCCGGGAAGCCGAGCTGCAGGCGGAAGAAAACGGAGAACAGGGCACCAATGATCGCCCATATAATTCCGGTTACAAGGAATTGCTTGGCGATGTATTTGTGATCCTGGCTAAAAATATATTTGAAGATAAAATGCGGCTCATGGTGCTCATGCCCATGACCATTATGATGCCCGTCATGCATCTCAATGGTATGCGCTTCGTTTGGTCCGTGAATGATCGTCTCGTTACTCATAATTAATCACAATTTTATTATCGTAGCTCGTCTTTACGGTTTTGCTACCGGTTTGGTCATTGTTGCGGTTTTCGAACTATCAGGTGTAGCAGTCCCATCTGCCGGCTTTACATCGCCGGAAGCGGCTGGTGCTGCCGGTGCATCTTTAGGCCCGTAGTTTAATGCATAATAAGACTTTTGTGCAGCCGCCCAGGTATTGAACTCTGCCTGTGTTTCATGCACAATCACCGTGCCGCGCATCGAATAGTGGCCTTTGCCACACATCTGGTCACAGGAAATCTCGTAAACAAAATTCGGGTTGCCGGTGGCAAGCTTCATACCTTCTGTGCTGGTACGTGGGGTGAACCAAAGCGTTGTAGTGATGCCTGGCACAGCGTCCATTTTATAGCGGAAGTGCGGTAGGCCTACATCATGAATTACATCGCGCGAGCCAATAATGAGCTTTACGGGCCTGCCTTTTACAATATGCAGCTCACCATTTTCCATAATCACATCATCCATATTGTGCTTGTCTTCCTGGAAGAGCTGGCCCAATACATTGTCCTTATCATTAATTTTACGGAAGTTGCGTTTGCCCAATACTCCATCGGCACCGGGATAACGGATGATCCAGTTAAATTGCTTGCCTACTACTTCTACAACCTGCGCATCTGCCGGAGCAGCAGAGGTAACAGTAAGCCAGTTCTTCAGGCCAATAGCTACGAGTACTGCCATCGCAATAGCGGGAACAGTTGTCCATAAAAGCTCAAGACGATTGTTATGCGGGTAATAGAAAGCCGTGCGTTTTTCATTGGCCTGATAGCGAAAGGAAAACCAGAACAGCAACGCCTGAGTAGCGAAGAATACGATACCGGTAACGATGATCGTAACGCGGAACATATTATCATAAGCAACACCCTGCGTGGATGCGGAATCCGGCAGCATCTTGGTGCTCATGTATTGGTGGCACTCATAAATTCCCCAGCAGCCAAGTATAAAAACCACAAGCATCAACGCACCCATCAGGCGGTTGGTTTGCGCCTTTATCTTTGCTTCGCCACGAAGAATCATGGCATACTCACTCGCTTTTGCTATCTGGTAGATGATAATGAATACCAGCGCCGTTAATGCTATAATGGTAAACGACATAATCAGTTATTTGTCCGTACCGTAGGCGTCTTACGGCTTCCGGTTGATGCTTTTAAAGGTTCTTGACGCTGAATTACCAGCAAAAATTAAGTCTTAACTGATGTGTAGGATCGTCTCCTTCAACAGTGGATGATTGCTCGGTACGAGCGGCGCTTTCGACAGGGTTGTTGCTACGCTGATCATCATTGTGCCTGCAAAACCTGCCAGGATACCCACCTCATACCAGCCCATGTGCCAGTGCTGTACCAGTGTACCCGGCATAATCATCTGATAAAAATCCAGCCAGTGGCCAAAAATAATGATCATGGCCATAAAGGTAACCGTAAAATAGTTTCGCTTGCTCGGGCGGCTCATCAGGATCAGGATGGGCATAATAAAGTTGATGATAAAGACTGCAAACCAGATAACGCTGTAAGGTCCCTGCATACGAATCTTAAAGTAGGTCGTCTCTTCCGGGATATTACCATACCAGATAAGCATAAACTGCGCAAACCATACATAGGTCCAGAAGATGGAGAATGCGAACATCAGCTTTCCAAGGTCGTGTACATGCTCTTTGGTTACAAGCTGCAAGTTACCCTGGTTCTTAAGGTAAACCACCCATAAAAGAATCAATGACATGCCGCTAACGAACGCGCTTGCAAAGGTGTACCAGCTAAACATGGTAGAGAACCAATGCGTATCGATGCTCATCAACCACATCCAGGGCGTAGTGCTCATCTGCGAAAGCGCATATACGAGCAGGAACAGCCCGGCAAGGGTAATATTCTTCCAGTAGATTTTGGTGCTGTTGCGGGGCGCCGCATCCTGGGCAAGGGAAATAGAGCGGAATTTGCGGCCAAAGAAAGCCCAGAGACCGATGGTTACCAACGTAAAGCCGGTAAACATGTATGGGTTCAGGAAGTTTGTTTTACCATTGATGATCTTGTCATTTCCAGGGGTTACCCATTTGTAGATCGGATTGATACCATCAATTCTAAAAACGAAAGCTGATAGCAACAGGACTGTTGCAGCAATAGCGCCAAACAACCAAACATTTGCGCCGATTGCTTCTGGTACACGGCGGTAAGCAACCATCCAGCCACCTTGCGCAAGCGAGCTTGCAGCAAGTACGAATACACTTGCAACTGAGATCAGCAAGAAGAATACACTGTTGTGGATAAGCACATCCCAGAAGCGGATTTTATCGAAGCGCGCCAGCTCTCCATGACTGCCCAGCAGTACAATTGCTCCGATGATGAGGGTGAGCAGGCCAACGCCGATGAGCGCAAAGCTCGCCATACGTAACCGGGCCGGTATCACAAAACGTTCGTTCATTGTTCTCTTCTTAAAATTATATCGATAATTAAAGCGGGGTCGTTACTTATTCTTGCTCTTTTTCAGGTTTTCGGCAGTTTCGGCTTCCGTTTTAGCAGTTTCGCCGGTAGTAGCCACCTTTGCAGTATCCGTTTTAGCAGCGTTCATGCCCATTGTAAATGGATCACCTTTGCTGCCAGCCTGCTTTTGTTTGATGTACGCAATTACCTGCCACCGCTGCTTTATATCCAACTGGCTCGCATAGGATCCCATCATGTTCTTGCCGTATTTTACCGCAGCATACATCTGCCCTACCGGCATATGCAGGTATTTCTCCAGCATGAAGTTGGCTGGTGCGGCAGCAAACTTTCCGTTGCCATCAGCATAGAGGGGGCCATTGCCATTGAGGGCCGTGCCATGGCATATACCGCAATAGATGTTAAATAAACGGCCACCTTCGCGTAGCTCATCATCCGAAAATTTTACGGAAGTGGTAAATGTTTTATAAGCATTGGTATCGCCCTCCATCAGGTGGTCGGGCAGGGAATGGCCACGCGCTACGGTACCCTGAACAGGTAGGCGGCTCGTCATGCTATCGCTGAAATTAGGGTTGGATGTGTAGGCATCGTAGGCGCGGGAGTGCGTCATATCCATAGCGTAAGCCTTGCCCGGATTTCTGCGCATACTGCCGCTGTTGCAGGCTACCAATCCGGTTGCCAGCATCAGCCCTATTGCCACTATGCTCTTAGTTATTTTCATAAATCGAATTGCAATTTTTGAAAAATGCAAAATGCAGCATGCAGAATGCAAAAATTCAACTTCACTAAACTTTGATCTTCATTATCAAATCTTGCCTAAAAGCTTAAAAATTACGCTTTAATTAAGCGAGCTCATAAGCTTCTTTTTGATCCCAGCGTCCATACCACCAGCCATCTTCTGCAGTTTGTATATTCACTTCTTTAGCACCGGTACTCTTCAGGTAATCCAGAATCTCCACCTCAGTCATCTGAGCATTCATCTCTATAACCACAACAAAATAATCATCTGTTTGGCGCGGGTGAAAAACGTGCTTTTTAACGCCCGGCATAATCTGGTTGAGATAGCAGAAAGTAAGCACCATACCTACTGCTGCAAAAAGCACAGTCAGCTCAAATACGATCGGCATAAAGGCAGGCAGGGCAAAATGCGGCTTACCACCGAAGTTGATGGGCCAGTCGCCGGTAAATATCCAGCTCATAAAGCCCAGCGCCGTAGCGGTACCGGTAAGCCCATAGATAAAGCCGGCCACGTGCAGGTCCGTTTCTTTTAAGCCCATTGCATGATCTAAACCGTGCACCGGGAAAGGCGTGAACACATCGTGCATTTTATAGCCCGAATTCCGCACCGATTTGATTGCAGGAAATAAGACCTCTTCGTCGTCATAACAGGCTACTGCAAATTTCTTAATCGCCATCTTTTCTGATTAGTTGATTTGAAGACTTAAAAATTTGAAGATGGCCGGCATTCTCAAATTTTCTAATCGACTCATTTTCAAATTAAATTAATGCGCATGCTCAGCATCATGCACAAACTCTTCATTGCTCTTCTCCTCCAACTTCACCATCTCTTTTTTATAGCTTTCTCCACTTGTCTTCAGTACAAACTTGATTTCCGCAACAGCAATAACCGGGAAGTATTTGGCAAACAGGAAGAAGCAGGTGAAGAACAGCCCGAAGGTCATCATATAGAAGCCTACTTCAGGCCATGTGGGCGAATAATAGGTCCATGCTGCAGGACGCGCATCGCGGTACAGCGAGGTTACGATAATTACAAAGCGCTCGAACCACATCCCGATATTTACTACAATGGACATGATAAAGGTGAACGGTACATTCCGGCGCAGCTTCTTCAGCCAGAAGAATTGCGGGGAGATCACATTACACGTCATCATCGCCCAATAGCTCCACCAGTAAGGGCCCATGATCCGCCATTTGAAGGCGTCCATTTCACCGGGGCTTTGTGAGTACCAGGCCATGAACAGCTCGGTAAGGTAAGCCACACCAACAATTGAGCCGGTAAGCACAATTACTTTATTCATCGCCTCGAGGTGGCCAAGTGTAATATAATCTTCCAGGTGAAGAATTTTACGAACAAGGATCAGCAGTGTTTGCACCATTGCAAAGCCGGAGAAGATCGCACCTGCCACAAAGTAAGGTGGGAAGATGGTTGTATGCCAACCTGGGATTACTGAGGTAGCAAAGTCAAAAGATACAATAGTGTGTACAGAAAGTACAAGTGGCGTGGAGAGACCAGCCAGTACAAGCGCCAGTGCTTCCTGGCGCTGCCAGTTCTTCGCAGAGCCCGTCCAGCCGAAAGAAGCCAGACCGTAGCTCATCTTGCGGAACTTCGTTTTAGCACGGTCGCGGATAGTTGCGAAGTCAGGAATCAGACCGGAATACCAGAAAAGCAGGGAAACGGTAAAATAAGTAGAGATCGCAAATACGTCCCAAAGGAGTGCCGAGTTGAAGTTAGGCCACAGTGGACCGCGACCATTGGGGTAAGGTAGTACAAAGAAGCCATCCCATACGCGGCCCATGTGGAAGATCGGGAACTGGCCGGCGCACATCACCGCAAAGATCGTCATGGCTTCCGCAGCCCGGTTTACGCCCGTTCTCCACCCCTGGCGGAACAGCAGGAGGATCGCCGAGATCAGCGTACCGGCATGGCCGATACCTACCCACCATACGAAGTTGGTAATATCCCAGCCCCAGCCTACTGTGCGGTTGATGCCCCAGGTGCCGAGGCCCCAGTACACGAACCAGGTAACGCAGCCCATGCCGAACAGCAGCATAGCCACAGAGAAATAAAAGCCCACATACCACATGCGGCCCGGCTTGCGCTCAATCGGGGAGATGATGTCCTCGGTAACGTCCGCATAAGTTTTATGCCCGTTTACTAAGGGTTCCCGTACCGTCGATTCGTATTTTAAATGCATCGCTACTAATTCAAAATTTAAAATGCAAAATTTAAAATCCTGCTTTACTCTTTTTTGTCCAGGCTGAACAGCTGCTATTAGGCAGTTGTGGCGTTGGCACCGTTCAGCTTCCTGCTACTATTCAGCTTTTTCTGTCTCCTGTTATAGACCGCTGATTAAGCTGATCCTGCTGATTTTCACTGATAACATCTACGGTCTATATTAAATACTCTCCTGCATCAACCCGTCCTTAGCCGTACCGCCAATCACTTCTTCCGCATTGCGGATCTTGGAGAGGTAGTTTACATTAGGCAGGGTGTGTATCTCTTCCAGCACATAGTACTTACGCTCCATCTGTTGCTGATGGCGCAGCTTATAAACGGCACTGTTCTTATCATTTACATTACCAAATACGATCGCTTCGGTAGGGCAGGCCTGCTGGCACGCCGTGCGGATCTCACCATCCCTAACCGGGCGGTTATCTTTCTTGGCATTGAGCTTGCCTTCCTGGAGGCGCTGTACGCAGAATGAGCATTTTTCCATCACACCGCGGCTGCGAACCGTTACGTCCGGGTTCAGCACCATACGGGTAAGGTCATCATTCATTTCATCACGGCGGCCGTCTTCGTACAGGTTGTCATCAAAGCAATCCGCGCCGTTCCAGTCCATCCAGTTAAAGTGGCGCACCTTGTAAGGGCAGTTGTTCGCACAATATTTGGTACCGATACAGCGGTTATAAGCCATTTGATTAAGGCCTTCCGAGCTGTGGTTGGTTGCAGAAACAGGGCAAACATTCTCACAGGGCGCATTATCACAATGCTGGCACATCATCGGCTGAAAAACCGTCTGTATGCTATCCGGGTTATCCGGCATGCCGGTAAAGTAGCGGTCAATCGTGATCCAGTGCATTTCCTGGCTCTTCATCACCTTTGTTTTACCTACTACGGAAATATTATTCTCGCTCTGGCAGCCAATCACACAGGCGCCGCAGCCAATACAGGCAGTAAGGTCAATGCTCATACCCCAGTGGATGCCGGGATGCTCATAGGTTGGGTAAAGCGTGCCGTTCTCACGGAAGCCTTCCTCAAAATCGCCGCCTTCTGCTCCAGGCTGACCGGCATCTGCGATATGACCATCGCCGTGCGGAGCCTGCATCTGCGCGCTGTTCTGCGGTGCGCCATGCTCGCCGTTCTCAACTGAGCCGTGGCCCATATTGGCTTCGTCATGGCCTACCCACGGCAGGTGCGCATAATGGCCTATTTCTTCTTTCCGCTCATCGAGCAGGAAGTTAGGCTCTTTAGTAAAATCAGCCAGTGTAAACTCACGGATAATGCCGCGGCCTTCATAGCTATGGTGTGTTTGTGTTACGGCAACTGCATAAGTAGCAGCGGTCTTGGCAACCGTTGCGCCGGTTGAAGTGCATTCGAATGTAGTACCGTTCCAGGTGCGCATGGGGTAGGCATTCTTGCCCAGATCCGCAGCGGCCATGCCTACGCTTTTTATCCGGCCATAGCCTACAGCGATTGCAACCACATCATTGTGCATGCCCGGTACGATGATAGCCGGCATTTCCATGCTCTTGCCGTTCACCGTTACCTTAACTACGCGCTTGTTTT
Source organism: Chitinophagaceae bacterium (assembly GCA_965246905.1). GTDB lineage: Bacteria > Bacteroidota > Bacteroidia > Chitinophagales > Chitinophagaceae > UBA1952. The sequence goes on along the minus strand of CBDFFZ010000034.1, from coordinate 4,617 downwards.
CATCAACTTCGTTAATGCTTGTTACTTCCAGCTCAATGCCTTTGCCGGCATCGAGGTCTTTTGCGTGCTTTGGAGAGATACAGGCGTAGTTATCCCAGGTTGCTTTGGTGATCGGGTCGGGCAATTCCTGTAGCCACGGATTGTTGCTCCAGCAGCCGCCATGGCCGATGCCTATTTTCTGATATACAACGAAGTCCTTGCCTGAGGCAGGCTTCATAGCGGCGATCGCAGTAATCGCAGCAGCAGTATTGCCGCTAAAGGAAGCGCCGGCCATTGCCATAGGTGTTGTACTGCTCATGGCAATCAGCACCCTGGATCCTGAGGTAGTGATTGTATCCTGTTCGCCGGTGGCGGTAGATACAGTTTCGGAAGAGGCCGCCATAGTGCGTCCGCCCGGCTCGATCACTCCATCCTGCAGCGCCTGGTCAAATTTTTCCTGGCTTCCCAGCTTGGTCATCCAGTAGCTCTTCCACATATCTCCATAAGTGGTAGTGCTGCCGGCCCACATCAGCAGGCTATCGGCGAAAGAGCGTGTTTTAAAGATTGGTGCGATGCCTGGCTGCATGAGGCTGTAATAACCGGTCTTCGGCTCGGCATCACCCCAGCTTTCGAGGAAGTGATGATCTGGAACTATGTATTTACAGATGCTGGCTGTTTCATCCATGCGATCGCAGAAGGAAACAGTAACAGGGATTTTTTTAATGTCTTCGCCGAAGGCAGCGCCATCCATATATTCGTAAACAGGATTGCCATGCATTAGCAATGCGCCAACATTGCCTGCTTTCACATCAGCAACAAGGTTTACTATATCGGCATCAATACCTTGCTTATAGTTGGAAGTAACGGCCCAGTTTATGGTTGTACCATTGGCTCCGATTGCATTATTAATTGCATTTACCACCGTTTGGATGGCTACATTATTGCAACCGCAAACTACCATCCCGACACCTTTTTTCAGGTCGGCCGCTGCTTTGGTAATGGTGCTGTTCAGGTGCTCGCTCTCCAGCTTTGGCGCAGCACCGGTTGTTACCGCATTATAGAGCGCTACGGCAACAGCGCCCATCTGCGAAGGACGGGCAGTAGCGCGGTGATCGGCATTGGCGCCAGTCAGTGTCTGCATGCCTTCGATCTGGTAGTGCTTCGACATTTGCAGGTTGCGGGCAGATACTTTGCGACCGCTGCTGTAGCCACGGGCAAATTCTATCGGGCTGAGCCAGGTACCGAGGAAATCGGCATCCAGGCTTACAATGGTTTGTGCTTTATCAAAATGGTAGGAAGGAAGGGCGCGCTTACCGTAGCTTGCCTCGTTGGCGAGCAGCATACCTGAGAACGACATCGGGTCGTAAACCACATGCTTGGCATTCGGGTATTTGGCGATGAACTGCGCAATCACATCCTTGACAGTAGGGCTAAGAATCGTTCCTGTAAGTATATAAATGGCTTTACCTCCCGCAGCTACAAGACCGTCTGTTACTGCGCGATCAATCGGGCCGAAAGTATCAACTTTTTTGCCATCGGCATAAGGCTGGCGGAGACGGGCTGCATCGTAAAGGCTGAGTACAGATGCCTGAACGCGCGCGCTGGTACCCCCTTTCGTAATAGAGGACAGCTCATTGCCTTCGATCTTTATCGGGCGGCCATCGCGGGTTTTAATGATGATGGGGCAGTACTCGCCGCCATCCACAAAGGTAGAAGCGTAATAATTGGGCACACCGGGCACAATGTCTTCCGGCTTGATGGCATAGGGGATCGCCTTGCGCACCGGCAACTCGCACGAAGCCGCCAGCATAGCGGCAGCCGTAGAGAAGCCGAGATATTTCAGAAAGTCACGGCGGGGCGTGGTAGCACCAAGCAGCGTATCGGAAAGATCGCTGAATGGCAGCGCTGAATCCTTAAACTCATTGGCTACTGTTTCCTGGTGAGCAGGCGTATTATGCAGCTCTTCCAGTCCCTTCCAGTATTTCTTTTGACTCATGTTTTTTTATAATTAGCTGATGCGCAAATAGGCTAATTAGCCAGTGCCTCAGTTTAAACGATTATTTTTCAATCCAAATCCAATCAGCTGATCATAATAACCGGCTGATTAGCTAATTAATAATGGCATTTCTGGCACTCGATACCACCGATGTCCTCAACGGTTACGCCTTCGCGCTTACCGTCCTTCAGCTCTTTATGGTATTTTTCGTAGATGCTGTAATAGTTATTTTCGGTAAATTTCACCTGGGTCTGGCGGTGGCAGTTAATGCACCAACCCATAGAAAGCGGTGAGAACTGGTAAACCTCATCCATTTCCTGGATTGGGCCGTGGCAGCGCTGGCAGGGTACCTGGCCAACCTTTACGTGCTGGCTGTGGTTAAAGTACACATGATCCGGCAGGTTATGGATCTTGGTCCACTTGATCGGCGTAGCAAGTATGCCGCCTGCGGCATCACGCCGGTAATCTTTCTTTTTAGCATCCCAGCCTGCATATGCATACAGCTTCTGTATTTCTTCGGTTCCGTTGATCTTCGTACCGTCATCGCGGGTAGGTAGCGGGTGGGCTTCCTCGCCGGTATAGCTGTTGATCTGCTTGTGGCAGTTCATACATACATTGGAGGAAGGAATCATTGCCTGCCTGCTCTTTTCCGAGCCTGCGTGGCAATAAAGACAATTAATCTGGTTGATACCTGCATGTACGGCATGGCTATAATAAATAGGCTGTACAGGCTGATAGTTTTGCTGGCGGCCCATATTCACAGCGCCGTTTACCATCCAATAACCGGCAAATATCAACACTAATATTACCGATATTGCAATTGCTAACTTGTTGCGGTAAATTGGAATTTCCTTTTCTACACCGCCACCTTCTTTTTCACCGGCAACACGCTTCAGGCCGCTGTTTACACGCCAGAGAATGAGCATCAATAGCAGTAAGGCGAATGTTATGCCTGTATAAAGCCACGTATTATCATCGGCGGCACTTGCAGTTTCTGTAGCTCCGCCGCCACTACTGGCAGCTACTGGTGCCTTAACGCTGTTTACATAACCAACTACGGCATCAATCTCCTCATTAGTCAGCTGCGGGAAAGCAGTCATTGCCGTCTTATTCCACTTAATGTAGATTTCATTGGCATATTTATCACCGCTGCCACGTACTGCGGCATTATTGTGCACCCAGTTATGGATCCACTCCATGCTCGGTACGCGTTTATCAACACCTTGCAACGCAGGGCCGGTTGCATCTTTCAGCGGGTTGTGGCAGCTTGCGCAATTGGCGGCAAAGATGGCTTTACCATCAATGGCAGCACCGGCGGGAGCAGCAAAAGTGTAAGAGGAAGTGAGCAGGAGTGAGCATATAAGCGCAATCAGCAGTGTGCAGCCCTTGCGGGATATAGTGGTAACAGATGCGTGAAGTGGGAATTTTCTGAACATTAACGTTCCTTTTTGACAAAGCAGGGGCAAAACTACAACACGATGACCAAAATGTAAACAGATTTGGGAAAAAATCTTTTCCAATGCTAGCGCGGGTTTCAGGGATATTTATAAATAGAAATATTACTGCCATGTGTATCCTGAGCTACAATTTGATGACATTATTTATAACGTTCAGTTTACATTTTCCTAAAAATTTGAATCCTGCTTCATGATTTCGCAAAATCAGCTAAAAAGCGGGGGCGAGCATTTTTAGAAAAGTGCGTCCTACTTTCCCTGATGCTACCCCCACCTTGTGATGCATTGTAGGATTTAGAAGCGCTCGAATCATTTATTCATAGAAAGAAATATTATGCAGATTTTGCCACATACATTCAAAGCACGCCAAAGAGCAAGTGCTCCACACGGATGAGCAATCCATTTGGCGCACTACGCAGCATGTTACCTTTTAGCTCATGCTTGTAGCCAATATCCACGCGGGTTTGGCTGTTGAAAATGAACTGGATAGATGGTGCAATATCGATAAAGCCTTTGCCCTGCTCCGGCTGATATTGCCCCAGCACTTCGACCATCGCATTGATATTCGTTTGCCCATAACCCGTATATTTTTGGGGGAAGAAAAGATGGCCAACAGAGCCCACATAATTCAGCGCATTATGGGATTGGGTTTGGGGAAATTCATTTCCACGTCTATTATCCAAAGCTTGCTCAAAAGACGCTGTAACAGACAGAGCTGTTTTATACAAAAGCTGTGTACTAATGAGCCCTAATTCATAGCCGGTATTGTGGCCATTGATCTCAATTTCTTCCTGGTGAATATCACCATTGTTGGAGCTAATGCGCCCGAAGGCTGCCGCCCTGAAATGTCGTTTAACAGCGTCATGGCTCAGGAAACGATATTTAGCATAGATAGCGGCGCCTTCTGCATTAAAATATTTACCCCTATTGCTAAAAAAACCTTCTATATGCAGCATCAGGTTTTTATTTACGCCCCACATCACCTCCGGGATAAAATGGTAGTTTATCCTTGCAGTGCCACGTTCATCCATGATCCAGTAATTTGCCCGCAGGCCAATGGAATGAGCAGGCATATTGCTGGCCGGCTCACTGAATACAAATAGCTCCTGCGCATCTGCGCGCGTAACCGCTGCAATCATTGCAAGAATGATTACCCATAATTTTTGGTTCATAAAAATTTAGAAATGT
>CBDFFZ010000033.1:0-131983 GCA_965246905.1 Chitinophagaceae bacterium | reverse complement strand
ATTGGAGGCGTTAACTTATGGTAGCAATACCACAGGCTCGGCGCTGCTCAGCCAATAATCAAAGAGCTGTTGCCTGAAATTATAAGATACAGCTTTGCACTTTCCGTTTTACGCCCTACATTTGCCATCCCAAGAAAAATGCGGCGATGGCGAAACTGGTAGACGCACTACTTTGAGGTGGTAGCGCTGTAACAGGCGTGGGAGTTCGAATCTCCTTTGCCGCACTTTGAAACCCGCGCCCGGCGCGGGTTTTTTCATTTGCTAAACCAACCCGGACAAAAAAACCTCCGCTGATCTCCTATTCCAAACGCAGCCATTTAAGCGAGCAAAAGTGTATGATGGAGACCAGGAATAGTTCGTGCAATACCATTTTTAGTCGCGTACGCAGGGAAAATACTTCCGGAAGAAGGCCCGCATCGGCTTTAAAGGCCTTGATCGTGACTTCAGAAAGAAGATCCTACAGGACCTGTGCGATGAACTGAATGTCACTTTTAAAATTCGTAACAAGAATTTCGATTACCTGGACGAAACCACTGAACTCAAAATATCAGTTGCGGAGGCGGCTAAGCCATGCACTGAATGGCTCGAAATCAGCAACAAGGGTCCTGAACTAGAAAAAAGTTCGCACGTAGCTTTCAGCCAGCTTAATTACAATCTAAAAGCGTTCTACAAACAAGCTCCTAAGTTTGCCGGTAGTACACCAAAGCAATTGGATACTCGTTTCCTAAAAGCTTTTGCGAAATTCCTGCAGGACGCGGGCAAGGCTAGCAAAACCGTTAACAAAAATCTTTGGGCAGTTGAGAAGATCACCGGCTGGATACACGCTCGCTACGAATGGATTCAACAGGTTATGACTAGCAATACCGAGTTGATGAAATCAAGAATGAGACAGGCAAGTACCCTCCGCTCACGTATGAAGAAAAAGAGCTAGCGTTTGCGTACTATAAAAAATACAACCCCGGGCTGTACCTCTTCATGCTATGCAAGTACTACACATGCATCTGGCCGATCGAGCTGCACCGCCTGCAAGTAAAGGATATTGATTTTACCGGCCGCACAATCCATATAGCCTGATACAATTCCAAGAATGGATTATCCATCCAACTATGTTCAGGTACTGGATGCGCTTTACCATGCGCTGATCAAAGCGGGTATTGATAAGTTACCTCCTGATTATTACATTTTCGGAGAGCAGTGTAACCCATCTGCCAAGCCATATTTCAATGGAACTTATGCATCCAATATCTAGATAAAGCACCGGGAAAAGATTGGCTTGGATAAGTCAAAAAATTTATACGGATTGAAGCATACTTTTAATGTGGATTTTGTAGAAAACAATAAAGGGAATATTGATTGGGAGTGGCTGCAGAGACATAATAAACATGCAACAGTACTACAGACACAAGACTACATAAGCGGATTAAATGCTTATTTTCTTGACGAGAGAAAACATACTATATTGGACTATACGTGTGGTAAAAAATTTCAAAAGTGATATTGGCCTATATATCGTACCTTATTATCGGAACATGTATTCAGAAGTTTGTTTAGACGGTGAGCTTAAGCGATATAGTATCGATGGTAAAGCTGAAATAAAAAATTTATCTAGCATAAACCTGCTGATAGGAAGAAATAACTCAGGGAAAAGTTTTTTCTTGAGAGAATTGTTCGTGAGATACGATCTAAAATTCATCGGTAGGAATAAAGATTTCTATAGAGTTGATGAATATTTAATCAAACTCATTGAAGCGGCCAAAAGTGTAAGCACAAAGTTTGCTGAACAAAATTGGTCAATGTATGGTAATATCTCCCGAGTAGCAGCCCTCAAAGCTATTGGTTACTGGCACCATCAAACTACCATAGTTAATATTTGGACGGAAGTCAGTAATCTATACAATTTTTTTCTTGGAATCGGCCCTGGCCAAGCCCAACAACCCGATTTTATCTATGCAAGACGAATGCTTTATTCATTAGTTGAAAAGGTTCTTGAATTATTACCTAATGGCGATATTAAACCGACAATACCAAAGAAAATATATGTACCGGTTTTGCGGGGTCTACGACCTATTCAAGTAATAAATAACGGTAAATTTGATGGTGATATTGATAACTATTCTGCTCGCACTATACATGATTATTTTACTGAAGGAGAGCATTTAAAAATATCGGAAGAATCTTCTAAAGTTGTTACTGGGTTACATCTTTATAGAGAGGTTCAAAGACTATTGCTAGGCTCTTTGTCTGACCGTCAAAAAATAGCTAAGTTCGAAAAATTTATCTCTGACAACTTTTTTAATGGTCAAACATTTAGCCTTATACCTAGGTACAATAGTGATGTATTGCATATTAGATTAGGCGATAATGAGGACGATGAAAGACCGATTTTTAGTCTGGGTGATGGGATACAATCAATTATAATCCTCACTTATCCCCTATTTTTTTACAATGATGATGACGTAATTGTATTTTATGAAGAGCCTGAAACTCATCTACATCCTGGTCTTCAAAGATTGTTTATCGAAACATTACGCAAATGCGATTTAGCAAAATTTCAATTCTTTATTTCTACCCATTCGAATCACTTACTGGATACAACTTTTGACTATGCAAACATTTCTGTCTTCACTTTTAAAGAAAGTATTAATGATGCAAGCGGTAAAACCTTCACAATCGAAAACATTTCAACTTACACCAACCAAATCCTAGAGCTAATTGGCGCTAGAGTTTCTTCTGTATTTCTTACAAACTGCACAATTTGGGTTGAAGGTATTTCCGACAGGTTGTATATAAGAAAATTTTTAGAGCTATTAAATAAAGATAATGCGGGAAGACCCTATAAGGAAGATTATCACTATTCGTTTGTTGAATATGGTGGAAATAACATTACGCACTATACATTTCTTGATGAGGAAGAAAAAAAGGGCATAAATCCTGAGAGACTATGTGCAAAACTATTCTTGATTGCAGATTCAGACGGTCTAAAGAGTGATCTGGATGTGACCGCATCAGGTAAACCAAAAGCAAAATCAGTCCGAAACACAAAACTTCGTGCTGTACTAGGCAAGAATTACTATAGACTGAATGTACGAGAAATAGAAAACTTACTTACAAAATCAACTCTCAAATCTACTATAGAGTCTCTTTGGGGCAAATTTGAACCGAAATTCAAACCTTCTTTCTCAATTCAACCACATGAAGATGAATATTTAGGAACTTTTATTAAAGCTCATGTTCAGTTCAAAAAAAAGAATTTCAAAGCTGGTACAATTAGTCCAAAAGGTCCTTTTGCAATAGCCGCTGTAGATAATTTGAAAAATTACAACGATTTATCAAGTGAGGCTAAAAAATTGACCGAAAAAATTTATGAATTTATAAAGTTTAACAATTCCTAGCTGCCAACACTTAAGCGCAGTCTTTGCTACTTTCTCCCGCGCCAGCAAGAAAGTAAGTCGCCTTTTTTGCTTCTTTTTTGGCGAGACAAAAAAAGAAGCGCTCGGAGGACGCTTAAAACATTAGCCTTATTATTCAATTCATACTGGCAGAAAAACAGCCGATTTGTTTTAAAGGTTGGATCCTGTGGCGCTGGATGGCCAGCTCACCGGCAGCCTTTATTTTTGCTGCGCTGTCTCCAAGCAGCAGTGAGTTAAAACGATCATCACGGAGCTGTAGTGCTTGCCGAGCCTGGTCTCATTAAATTCTAAAACTACCTCAAGTATGTTTTTCTTGCGGTTGCTTAAAACGTCCTGCTCTCCCTGCTGTAGCTGCTTGATCTCTTCCGGCGTTATAACAATGTTAGTGATGTATTCAAAAATTCCCATTTAGTCAGCGCGGATGCTCTCAAAGCGCTATAAGAAACAGCATTCGCGGAAGTTGTTTTCAAGTATTCCGATAATGGTAAAGGTTCCTTTACCTGATAGAAGTCTCACTTTTTTATGGCCATATTTCACAAAAAAACCGGCCAGTGATAGCCGGTTTTTTTGGAAGCATGGGATATTATTCTTTATCGCCGTTAGCCATATTTATGAAATACTCATTGGTTGTTGTACCCCAATAAGGTTTGGTAATATCATCCTTCGATTCCTTTGCGAGCAGTCCCTTTGCTTTTTCAAAATAGGGCATAGCTGCTTTCGCGCCGCCTCCAAACATTTTGGGTGTATAGAATTTGCTGATGCCGCGCAGGATATAAATACGCGGGTTATCGGCATTCAGCGCTTTAGCCTGTTCTAAATTCTCATCAAATATCTTTCCGTATTTCTGGTAGCGGGCACGGCCATCCACACTCAGCCTCCCATTGGCTATGAGTGCTGATAATACGTACGTTTCATCATTGTTCTTACCCAGGATATGTAACACTTCATCGCGGTACCCTTCTGCCTCATCGATATAGGCATCGCGCTTTGCAGCGTCTAATTTATCGTTGTAGGCAAGCTGCACTTTACTATAGGCCGCATAATATTGCGGTGCCCACTCCGCAGGATATTTTTTGGCGATGAGCGAAAGCTTATTGCTCAGCTCGACCTTGGCCTGCGGGTTGGCCCACGTTGTATCAAAAGCAGTAAAGGTGCTGGTGAGTACCGGCTTGAAATTAGCTTCCTGTGCATGTGCAGCAGCAGCCAGCAGGATAGCGCCTGCGAAAATCAGTTTTTTCATTGTTTGTTTATTTTGATTTTTATGGATGAATATACTTGTCTGGGTGAAAGGTATCCCACGCCCTCAGAGACGTGGGATACCGCTAAAGCTCGTCTTTATCAAATTCTGTAAGCGAGAAATTAATGCCTACAAATACAGAGCGGTAAAGCGCCGGAAGCTGCGGGTAGCGCTGCGTGCCATCTGTGCTGTAGCGGTAGCCGAATACATTGTGCTGGTTGGTTACATTGTCGATACCGGCATAAATTACGGTGAACCATTTTTTGACGTGCGTCAGGTAATTTACGGTAAAGGAAAGATTGTGATAATCAGGTGTACGGTCGGAGAGGAAGCTGCTGTTATCCGCGTAGTTGGGGTTGTAGTACGGGCGGCCGCTGGCGTAAGAGTAGGTCATATTGATCTGCGTTTTCAGCTTTTCAATCCAGTATTTCGCCACGAAGCTCAGGTTGTGGTCTGATATAAAATCCGGCGTAGCCTGCGCAAGGAAATTTTTGTAAAGGCGGCGTGTATCTATGTAGCTGTAGGAAATCCAGTAGTCGAGGTTTTTGATGAGCTTTTTATCCCGCCAAAAAAGCTCCGCGCCGGTAGCATAGCCATGGCCGCTGTTATCAACCGTAACGCCGTAAATAGTACGGTAGCTGTTGGGGCTATAGCCGGAACCGAACTCGCGTACCAATTGCTGATAATCCTTATAATATCCTTCGATACGTAAGGTACGAGGACCTTTGATCCATTGAAAGTTGGCAATGTAATGCAACGCCTGCTGCATTTTGGGGCGATAACCTGCAATAAGATACGGCTCATCGGGGAGCTGATAAAACGAACCTGCGGCGAGGCCTATCTGGCTGAATTTACCGGTACGTAAAGCAATATTCAGCCTTGGAGCCACAACATCCTCCGCTACCAGCTCACTGTGCTCATAGCGCAATCCCGGGCGGATGGAAAGCCAGTTTACCGGCCCCCATTCTCCTTCTGCATAAACAGCAGCGCTGTTTTCGGTAAACTTCTGCTGCACATCATACGTTGTTGTAGGAATGTGGCGGTTGTAAGTAAAATGCTGAAGCTCTGTACCTGCAAGTATGGTAAGGTGATGATCGAGAAAGCGCTTAGCTTCCAGCCTTATTTGGGTGCGGTCGTCATGCTGGTTTATGGGTTGGCCGCCTGCATTGATATCATCCTTATTATAGCTGTAGGATACAGCTCCATAAAGGCTCCATTTTTCACCAATTGCCTGCTTGTAGGAAAGACTGGAATAGACATTGGTATTGGCAATATCATAATCTACATGCTTGCCAGCGGTATCAGGATCCGGCACGCGTGTACCGGCTTTAAAATAGGCACCATTCACCAGCAGCTTGAGCATCCCGCCTTTTGCAGGCTTCCATGCATAGCGCGCAGAGCCGCCGCCACCTTTGGGCACATCGTAATAGTCAACATTGGTTTTTGCGAGGCCGTAAAAAGGCGTAAGGTTGTTGTAATAACCCGTTAGCGAGCCCGCACTATTCTTCCAGAGCTTATCTCCGCTTGCGTAGATACCGGCCATATTGAGGCCTGTATTAATGGTTGTCTTATCCGGAAAATCGAGGGTATTCAACTCTAAAACAGACGAGAGCGCCTGACCGTACTTTGCGCTGTAGCCGCCGCTGCTAAAGGAAACTCCCTTCACCTGGAAAGGAGAGAAACGACTGCGTGCCGCTACACCCGGCGCGGTGCTCATAAAGGCATTCTGCGATGTGAGCCCATCTACGATAACTGCCGCCTCGCTTGCATCGCCGCCGCGCACAAAAAGACCGGTTTCGGTGCCGGATTGCTGGGTTCCGGGCAGCGTTTGTATGGCCTTTACCACATCGGCATTAGCACCTGCCGTCGTGATGATATCCATGGTAGTCAGGATCGCTTTATTGCGCTCGTTGGGGGTTTCATAGCCGGCAGTAACGGTTACGCCTTCCATGCGCTGTGCAGTTGCTTTCAACTTTACGATCATGTTGGCTATACTTCCTGTGATGGCAAGCGGAGTGCTGCCGGCCTCGAAGCCCACGGCCGTAATGGCGAGCAATTGCGCGCCCGTTTCGGTAGTGGTAAAGGTGAAATTGCCTGTACTGTCGGTAGTGGTGCCATCGAGTGTATTATCTAACGATACACTTGCTCCTGAAACCGGAAAATCCTTAGTATCGAGAACGCGGCCTGAAATTGTAGTCTGCGCCTTGCCTGCGAAGACAAAAAGCAGGATAAATAAAAAGGTGAAAGTGGAGCGCATGGCGCAGGTATTTTTAATGATTGTGCAAAGCTATCAAGAGCCACAATAATTTTAGGGTTGTATTTCGGGGAACAGGCTTTTTTGATCGGTGAAGGCTGTAAGCATTTGCCCGGATGAGTTTCGGCAAGCGCTGCCAGGGAAAATCCGATTGCCGGTAGCTGCCTGAAAACCTTGGGGTAGGCTTCATTTTAAGGAACTTAGCACTAATATAATATTATTTTACTTAATACAATGGTGGTGGATTGAAAAATAAGGCGGGCAGGTGCCCGCACAACCCCGGCAGGTAGGAGAACAATGGTGGCAGGTGATCGCACAACTCCGTCAGGTGGAAAAACAATGGTGGCAGGTGATCATAAAATGGTGGCAGGTGTTCGCACAACTCCGGCAGGTGGAAGAACAACGGTGGCAGGTGATCATAAAATGGTGGCAGGTGATCGCACAACTCCGGCAGGTGGAAAAACAATGGTGGCCGATGCCTGAATAATGGTGGCAGGTAGGAGAACAACTGCGGCAGGTGCCTGTACAAGCCCGGCAGGTAGCGAAATAAGCAATGCTTTTTCTAATTCACAAAAAGTATATAGAATATACAAGGCAAACTTTCCCGCAGGGAGCTTGAACTAAGCTTTGTGTGCTAAAGATCCCTGCTGGATGACAAAGTTGGGATGCACAACCGCTCTCATCCTCCATCATCCCGAACTTGTTTCGGGAACTACCAGGATGTACGAATGCTTGGCTCATGCGCATCTAATAGTTGCTGAAACAAGTTCAGCATGACGAAGCTTCGGGAAAGAAGATTAGGGGAAAAAGAAGCTTAGGGAACTTTTATTACCAGCCCAAAACATCAAAACATCCTCCGTCATGCCGAACTTGTTTCGGTAACGGCCGGGGCATACGAATGCTTAGCCCATGAGTATACAATAGTTGCTGAAACAAGTTCAGCATGTCTTAAAAAAATTTCAAAAAAATATCTGTGAATTAGAATTATCCCTATATTCGCAATTCATTTTTTCATTTTTTTTAATTTTTTTACAATGCAAGAAGGTACAGTAAAGTTCTTTAATGAAACAAAGGGTTTTGGTTTCATTAAGCCAAATGAAGGCGGTGAAGAAATCTTCGTTCACGTAAGTGGTCTTATCGACAAGATCCGCGAGAACGACCGCGTAACGTTTGAAGTGCAGAACGGCCGTAAGGGCCTGAATGCCGTGAACGTAAAGGTTATCTAAGCAAGCGCACAATCGTAATCTGAAGTATAACTTACAAAGCCCCGCCATATGGCGGGGCTTTGCTTTTCCTATCCGGCTAAAGCTCAGAAACTGAAAGAGCCGATTTGCACAGCGCCCTCAGCACCGCTTGCCATCTGCAGCACTAGAATTTTACGCGCTTCCTTTGCCGTTCCCTAGCGGGTATATACTTCTGCCATTACGGTAGTAGGGCCGGCAATTTTTACCTGGCGGTCGCCGTAATAATTAACCTCGATCTTATAAGTGCCGGGTATCGCTTTGCGGAGGATGAACTGCTCCGGCCCGAAGCCCGTGGTAAAATCCTTAGAAATGCGCCCGCCTATTTTCGTCTGGTTATGCCCATAGAAGCATTTCTCCCCATTCGGGTCGGTTACCCAGAGGTCAATGTCTGTGTTCTTCATATTCCAGTTAATGACCACGCGGATATCTACCGGCAGCGGCTTAATGAGCGCAGCATCGATACGGGATCTATCCAGCGCCGGATGCAGTGCGATCAGGTTGTTGATCTCTGTTACGAGTATTTCCTCGATGCCCTCATTATTGCTTTCCGTTGTTTCTTCGGCGGGGTTGGCGAGCGTTGAATAAAGTGTATCGAGCGCAGCCTGGTACTGGCCGTCATCTGCCAGCGCAAGCGCATAATCGCGGGTGCTTTGCGGGTCCATCGGGCGCCATTCCGCAACCTTCCGGCAGGCATTGACGGCTTCGGCGGTTTCGCCTGCCTGCTTCAGCTTATAGCCCAGCATCTTGTAAAGCTCATAGTTCTCCATATCCAGCTCTGCAAGATTGGAAAGAATGCGCAGGCCGATATCTTTCCTGCCCGCATTGATAAAGAAGGCTCCCATATTGAAGTAGAAAGCCGGGGCCACCATGCGCTGTTTACGAAGCTGGAGGTAGCGCGGATACTGATCTTCCGGCGCCAGATGCTGCATCATACCCATGAGTGAGGTGTCATACCCGAAGTGCGCCGCAGTGGTCTTATTGCCCTGCTCCACACCGGTAACCGTATCAAATGAAGCTATGCCGCCATCCACGCTGCCATAGCGTGCCGGTGTGCCACTTTCATCATCAGAAAAATGATCGACTGTTCCCTTAGGCTGATAGACGAAGCCGGCGTTGCCCGGTGCAAGCTGTACTCCATCTACTACATAAGTTGTATTCGAACTCCGGCCACCGCCAAGACTTAAGGAAGCGCCATTTCTTATCTGATGTGATTGCGTGGTCAAAGCGGCCATGTCTGCCTGATTAGTCATTGGCGCGCGCTCGAGCTGTTCAGAGATTCTCGTACTTGACGAGGATGATTTGAAATCGACTATAGGTGCCTGGTATCGTGGTGCCCTTACAATCACTTCCTTCTTCCACCATGCTGTAAGGCCGGCTACAGATGCCGTTGCACGTGCTACCCTGTTTTTCTGTTCAGCGGCCTGCTGCTCTCCTTTGCTCCTGGTAGCTGCGCGATAGGCATCCAGCAACTCCTCCGGCGGCTCTATACGGTATTGGAGATAATCGGCCAGATTCTCCAGCACGATCAGGGAAGTAGTGCGGGTAAGCAACCCATATTGCCTGCCTATCTGCTCAATGCTCTTTTTATGCAGCTCATAGTTCAGATCCAGCTCTTCCAGTTTTTTCTGCGCCCAGATGTGCTGGATGCTCAGTCCGCCGCTTTCCTTATCCAGCGCACTCAGGCGCACCTTTTTCTCCATGGTTATTTCCCGGCCGTAGCCATAGAGGAGTGTTACTTCACCCGTCTCCATATAGCTCACACCAGCCAGTGTATTCCCGGCTGCGGCCGAGGTGGCTATGGATGGATATACCTCACCCAGATCCTTACTTTTCCGGATGCCGAGCAGCATCAGCGGCTGCGTGGTAAGCACGGAAAGCGCGGCTTTACCTTCCTGCAGGGAAAGATCAATAAAGGCGCCGCCGCTTGATTGGGCAATGTAGCGCAAGGCCGGATAATCGGTTTGCACGGAAGAAGCAATGCAATAAACCGGCTTGCTCCCTGCGGGGAATGCACCCTTTCCCCAGGTGCTTTTGCCATCCGAAAAAAGCAGCACTTCCTTCCCGGAAAGCAGCGCAGGACTGAGCGCGCCGAGGTTGGTAGCGCCATCCGGTGTGGCCTGTTCAAGCATTGACCGCAGCGTTTCCCAGTGGCCGTCTGTTACGGTAAATCTTTTAGTCTGGCGGATCTCATTGCTGAAAACGATAGCGTTCACCTGCACATTGCGCAGCTTTCTGAAATAGCGGTCCAGAATATCGAGCTCAGCATCCCGCCTGCGGAAACGGCTGCTCAGCGAGGCATCCCAGGCAACGGAGATACTATCCGGCAGCGCTTTAGAACGGCTTTCCTTTTGCGGTGGGGTATTGATCAGGTAGTAATAGTAGTAGCCGGATTCCTGCACGAGGGCAGTGCCATCTTCCCCATCCTGCCCAATGGTAAAGGCAATAGGGCGGGTAGTTTTATAGCCTAGGAAAGTTTGCTTAGCAACGTATGCATGCTTTCCTTCCCTGAAATCCAGGCCACGCAGGCTGCCGTCCTCCATTTGTGGCTGCGCGCCGCCCTTTGATACGTTTATTTGAAAGCTTACGGTATCTACCGTATAGCTCAGAGCAAGCGGCAGGCGATAGCGGATCTTGTTTCCGGCTACGTAGGGAAGCACCTCCTCGTAGCCAATCAAAACAGTTCGGGTCATGCCAGGGTTGATCGGGTAGATGCGGGTGCGGAAGCTGTTGCCGTCAATCTTTTCTAATAATCCGGGATCTATGCGGCGCGTTTCCATTGCTTCCAGTACTGCGGTTGCGCGGGCTCTATTTACCGGCACTGCCTCCCGCAGCCTGCCGTTTATATCCAGTGCGTAGCGCGATACGGTCAGGCCTTCACCCAGCGGAAAAGTAAGTTCGCCCTCCAGTATGCGTGAGGTGGTATTCCGGAACGTCATGGTCCAGGTGGTGGCAGCAATATTGCCGGTTACTTTCACGGCAACCTCCAGCTTTTCAAGATATACTTTGGATGATTCTTTGCCATCTACTTTGAGGGCAGGCATCTGAGCTTTAGTCAGGAATGCGGAAAGTAAGAAAATGAGGGGCAATAGTATTTTAAAGCGCATCGTAGTTCATTTTTGGTTTGGATGTGTGTAGAATAGGATGGATAGCGGTGTATAATATAGTTCATTATTTTCCTTAAATGAATGAGACGTACGTTTCAACCCTTATCTTCAGTAGATGACAACAACCGAGCAATTCCACAACGCCATCGCAGAAAGTAAAAATCTTTCTTCAAAGCCGGACAATGAAACGTTACTAAAGCTTTATAGCCTGTACAAGCAATCCACAGAAGGCGATGCGGATGACGATGGCCCTGCCAATATGTTTGATTTTGTAGGAAAGGCAAAGCACGAAGCGTGGAGTGCACTGCAAGGCAAGAGCAATGAGGAGGCTATGGAAGAATATATTCAGCTCGTAGCAAAGCTCAAAAGCGCTTAAAAATACGCTACATACCCAAAGTGGATCTTCGACTGCCGCACCTGCAGCGGGTTGAAATCGCTGCGGCCAAGCGCATACGAGATCGTAAAGATGCCAGTCTTCGTTTCCAGCGAGGTACCAATACCAAAGCCATTGTACAGACCTTCCGTGCGCGTATCTCCAAATTGTGATTGCAGCCAGGCATTATCACTGAATACATAGACATTTGAAGTACGGCTCAGCAAAAGCCTTAGCTCTAAGGTGAGCACATGGTACTGGTTGGCAAAAATGCTCTGCTCATCAAAGCCGCGCAGCAACCGGAACCCGCCAATCTGGTAGAGCTCATTCTGAAAAAGCTGCGTACCGCTTACCCAGCCTCCGGCATAGCCTGCCTTAAAAGTTGCTTTTTTCCCTACGGGAATGAAGTAAGCCACATCACCGGTAAAATGGTATTGGTAGGCATTGTTTTCGAGGCTGTCGTACAGGATTGCGTAATCAAATCCGGAGCCATCGCGCAGGCCTGTAACAGCGTCGCTGCGCCTTATTTTACGCAGCAGCGCATTCCCGGAAACCCTTATCTGCCATCCCTTGCGTGGGTTGAGCCGATAATCGGTGCGGTTTACAACTAACTCTGCTCCGCCACCGTTTGCAGTAACATCCGCATTATCCGGCAGCTTTTTATTGGCTATTACATAAGCCGTATCCGGCTTGCCAAGACGATTGCTTCTATTCTCATAAAAAACGCGTAGGTAATCGTTTGCCTTAACCTGGTAGCGCCCGCCGAGCTGAAAATCCGTGCGCGTAAATGTGCTGTCTTTCCGGTAAAGCTCAAAATGGCCGTCTGCACCAACCAGCGTGCCAAAGAGGTACGGCCATGCGGCATCTGCCTGTATCGTTGAAGATTTATATTGAAGCTTCTGGAAGGTGGCCGACAGCGACTCGCCATGTCCTAAAATATTTTGCAGGGCAAGCTGGGCATCTACTGTAAGCAGGAATTTGCCGGTTTCTAGGCTGTTGGGCAGCAGGCCGATGATCGCATTCGCCGTGTTGGCAGGCCGCTCTTTAAGGCTCAGCTGCAGCTTCGATTGCGCCTGCCGGAACTGTACCGACCACGGCTGCGCCTCCTGCAGAAAAGTAAGCTCCCGCAGCCGCGCAGAGATCGTTCTCAGCTTTGCTTCATTGTAAGGCTTGCCTTCGGCGATATCGAGGTAGCGCAGCAGGTAAGATTTAGCGATCCGCACCTCGCCGCTGATCACTACCGAATCCAGGAGGCGCAGCGAGCCGGCATCCAGCGCTATTTTACCATTGATGCCGCCGGCTTTTTCTATGGATATACTGTCCAGCCATACGCGTGCAAAAGGATAGCCATTGTTCTCGTACCAGGTGAGTACGCGCTCTGTAAAGCGGCTCAGCGCTTTGGGCGAAAGAGGGCGGTTCTGGAATTGCTGTGCATTGATGCCTGCTGCGGAAAATAGCTGTGGCGGCAGCGCAGTGAGGGAAATTGACGCCCAGCGATATTGCTGGCCCGTAAAAACAAAAACTTCATAATCCGGCATAGCAATTCCTATGCTGTCGATAGAGGCAGCAAGGTAGCCGCGCTCCTGAAGCTGCGGCACTATCTGCCGGATGGCATTGTAGGCATCTGTAGAAGTATTGAACGGTGTAAAAGGCTTTACGATCTCTGCTAATTTTTCATCCGGCACACCAACACCGTGCAGGCGTACCCGGTAACTTTGCGCATTCACAACCAGCGGGAGTATCGCAAGCACAAGGAGAGAAAAGAACAGCCGGAATCTTCGCATTTATATTCCTCAAAATTACTCAAATAACCACACCGCCCGATGGCCGGCATCTACCTGCATATTCCTTTCTGCAAACAGGCTTGTACCTACTGCAATTTTCATTTTTCCACCTCGCTTCAGCGGAAAGATGAAATGCTTGCGGCAATCATCCGTGAGGTTGAACTGGCGAGAGAATACCTGAAAGATGCACCTGTTGAGACAATTTATTTCGGCGGGGGAACGCCTTCACTATTAAGCGCAGATGAGCTGAACAGGCTGTTTGATAAAATCTTCCGCACATTCCCCGCAGGGGATTTAGAAGAAATAACGCTTGAGGCAAACCCGGACGACCTGAGCCCTAATTACCTGAAAGCCTTGCGCAGCACACCGGTCAACCGCTTTAGTATCGGCGTTCAATCTTTCCGCGAAGAAGATCTCCGCTATATGCACCGTGCGCACAACGCGCAGCAGGCCGATTATGCTATTAAAGCTGCGCAGGATGCAGGGTTCACCAATCTTAGCATTGACCTCATATATGGCACGCCCGGCCTTACTGATAATACCTGGAAAGAAAATCTTGCAAAAATGCACTCGCTGGGTATTCCGCATTTCTCAGCATACGCGCTTACCGTGGAAGAAGGCACCGCTTTGTATCATTCCATTGCTAAAAAGAAAGCAGCTCCTATTGATGCCGCGCAAAGTGCCGCGCAGTTTGACCTATTGATGGAAGCTGCGCCTGCTATGGGCTACGAGCATTATGAGATTTCCAACTTTGCATTGCGTGGCATGTACGCGGTGCACAATACCGCCTATTGGCAGGGTAAGCCATATCTCGGCCTCGGCCCTTCCGCCCATTCATTCGATGGCGCGAACCAACGGCGCTGGAATGTAGCCAATAATGCCCTTTACCTGAAAAGCATAGAAGGTGGCACTATTCCTTTTGAAGAAGAAATACTTACTCCCGTACAGCGGCTCAATGAATACCTGATGACTTCCCTGCGCACGCAATGGGGCTGCAAGCTGGCGAAAGTAAGTGCGGAATGGGATAGCCGATACGTAAAAATGATCCTGGAGCGCGCTGAGCCATTTATAAAAGAAGAAAAGTTGGTATTGAATGAGCGTACACTGACCCTCACCAATTACGGAAAGCTTTTTGCGGATGGCATTGCAGGCGCGCTTTTTGCGGATGAGGAAGGATAAAATATCCTCCGCGCCCTTATCCATTATTACCGCGCAAGGAATTACTTTAGCACCCCAAACACTACCGGATTCACAGCATCATGAAACTGCTCGAAAATAAAACGGCGCTCGTTACCGGCGCCAGCCGCGGCATAGGCGAAGCTATTGCCTTGAAATTTGCAGCGGCTGGTGCCAATATTGCCTTTACTTATCTCTCATCCGAAGAGCGTGCAAAGGCATTGGAAGAAAAGCTGGCAGCCTTCGGTGTAAAGGCAAAAGCCTATAAAAGCGACGCGGGCGATTTTGCAGCGGCAGAGGCATTGGCGGCAGAAGTAGCAAAGGACTTCGGCGCTATTGACATCTGCGTAAACAATGCCGGCATCAGCAAGGACAATCTCCTGCTCCGCCTCGCGCCCGACCAATGGGATGATGTAATGCAGGCTAACCTAAAATCCGTTTACAACCTCACAAAGCAGGTGATCCGCCCGATGATGAAAGCCCGCAACGGCAGCATCATCAACCTCAGCTCAATTGTCGGGATTATGGGCAATGCCGGCCAGTCGGCCTATGCTGCTTCGAAAGCGGGTATTATTGGTTTTACCAAGAGCATTGCGCTGGAGCTCGGCAGCCGCAACATCCGCTGTAATGCCATTGCACCCGGCTTCGTGGAAACAGATATGACACATTACCTGAAGGATGGCGCAAGTGCCGACCAATGGTTCTCTAAAATACCCTTAGGGCGTTTTGGCAAGCCGGAGGAGATTGCCAATGTGGCACTGTTCCTTGCTTCCGATCTGAGCAGCTATGTAACCGGGCAGGTGATCTCTACTTGCGGCGGGATGAATACGTAGTTGTAATGCGGCTGTAATCGCATTAACGCCGACAGGGTTCCGAAACCCTGTCGGCATTTTGATTTCGCAAAAACCGTAATCCGTTGAGACGTTGTACTGCAACGTATCTACGCACGCATGTCATCCGGCAGCCAGTTCCTGATTGCCTTCTTTATATCATCTGCCGAAAGGTTTTCCTTTAATGCACGATCTGTGAGTTCGGGTAGTTCGTCATCCGGCGCAAAGCGCAGGGCTGCAATTCTGCCAAAGGTCAGTTGTGCTTCCAATGGCTCGAGGCGCTTACCGGTTAGCTGGTAGTAGCGCAGCCGCATTTCCAGCCGTATGATCCTGTTCTGGTTATTCAGCGCGTAATGCTGCCGCATCATGAGTAAGGAGGCCGATATCAGCAACAGGGCCGCTGTTACAAAAAACCATAGGTGGCGATCAGTATCCCCAGCCTTGACAGTACGCCATGCAGCGGCTATGGTAAAGATCATCGCAGCCGGCAATAGAACGAAGTGGTGCAGCGGATACCAGCGGGTGTGGTTGCTGTAATTCTGTTTAGTAGCCAATGATTTGAGTTTGGGTGTCCGTGCAAGGTAGCGTCTCGCTTTTATATTTCCCGGAGCAACCCTTCCACATCCAGCTGGCTCGTGTACATTTCCAGGGTGCCGTCATCGTGTTTGGGCCATTGCTCTTTGGGCCGGTCCCAATAAAGCTCTACGCCATTGCCATCCGGGTCATCCAGATAAATGGCTTCCGAAACGCCATGATCAGAAGCGCCGGTGATTGGATAGGCGGCATCGAGCAACCGCTTTAATGCTACTGCAAGATCTTTACGCTCACTAAACAGAATTGCTGTGTGAAACAGCCCCGCGCTATGTACCGGCGCAGGCGGCGCATCTTTACTGTACCAGGTATTGAGCCCGATATGATGGTGGTAGCCTCCGGCAGAAATAAAAGTAGCCTGCGTGCCATAGCGGGTGGTTATTTCAAAGCCCAGCAGGCCGCAATAAAAATCTTCGGCACGCTGCAGGTTGGCTACCTTAAGGTGCACATGACCGATGCGCGTTTTGGCAGGGATGGTATAGGATTGGCTCATACATTAAAAGTTGCTTCTAATCACGCAGTGTTTATTCACCGCAAAGATTGCAAAGGTGCCGCAAAGACAGCGCAAAGGCAAAAGTAGTGTCTTGGTTTATTGTCCCCGGGCTAAAGCCACGGGGTTCAGAAGATCTGGTCATTGGCTAAAGCCGGGTGGATGTGCATTCAATTCAATAAGACCAAAAACTAAACAATAAAAAAGCGGAAGGCACAAATGCCAACCGCTTTTGTCTATGAGCTCTGCAACCTTCTCTTTTGTCTTAATCTTTTCTTCTAAACATCAAATATCGATCCGCGCATACTTTGCGTGCGTTTCGATAAATTCCCTGCGTGGCGGCACATCATCGCCCATTAGCATAGAGAATACGCCATCTGCTGTTGCCAGGCTATCGATGGTTACCTGCTTCAGTGTGCGCGTGTCCGGGTTCATGGTTGTTTCCCAAAGCTGCTCGGCATTCATCTCACCAAGACCTTTATAGCGCTGTATATGCACATTATCTTCCTTGCCATTGCCAAACTTCGTTACCAGCATCTTGCGGTCCTCTTCACTCCAGGCATAATCCATATCCTTGCCCTTCTTTACCTGGTAGAGTGGCGGCTGCGCGAGGTATAGGTAGCCCTGCTCCACCAGCTCCCGCATATAGCGGAAGAAGAACGTAAGAATTAGCGTGGCAATGTGTGAGCCATCCACATCGGCGTCCGTCATGATGATGATCTTGTGGTAGCGGAGCTTGGTAAGGTTCAGCGCTTTTGCATCTTCCGGTGTGCCTACCGTTACACCGAGCGCGGTGTACATATTCTTTATTTCCTCATTCTCATAGATGCGGTGCTCCTGTGCTTTCTCTACATTCAGGATCTTGCCCCGAAGCGGCAGGATAGCCTGGTAAGAGCGGTTGCGGCCTTGCTTGGCAGTACCGCCGGCAGAGTCTCCTTCCACAAGATAAAGCTCGCATTTAAACGGATCGCGGTCGGAGCAATCTGCCAGCTTGCCGGGCAATCCGCCGCCGGTGAGCACGCTTTTGCGCTGTACCAGCTCGCGGGCCTTACGGGCCGCAGCACGGGCCTGGGCAGCAATAATTACCTTATCGATAATGAGCTTGGCCTGCTTGGGGTTCTCTTCGAGGTAATGCTCCAGCACACGGCTTACCGTTACATTCACCGTACCGCTCACATCGGAGTTGCCAAGCTTCGTCTTCGTTTGTCCTTCAAATTGCGGCTCAGGAACCTTTACCGAGATCACTGCGCTCAGCCCTTCGCGGAAGTCATCCCCCAGGATATCCACCTTGGCGCGCTCAAATAGTTTGTTCTTATCGCCGTAACTTTTAAATACGCGTGTGATTGCCGTGCGGAACCCGGCTACGTGCGTGCCGCCTTCAATCGTGTTAATGTTGTTTACGTACGAGAAGATGTGCTCGCTGTAAGAGGTATTGTAGGAAAGCGCCACCTCTACTGCTACATTGCTTGCCGCATCATGCCCTTCCATATAGATCGGCTCCGGCAGCAGCGGATCGCGCTTGCCTTTGGCATCCAGCATCTGCACAAATTCTTTGATGCCGCCTTCGCTGTGGAACTGCTCTACGATATTATTCCCTTCCTCATCCTGCTCGCGCAAATCGGTAAGCGTAATATTGATGCCCCGATTGAGGTAGGAAAGCTCTCTCAGGCGGCCGGCAAGAATCTCTCGGTTGTAGATATGCTCGGTAAAAATCGTGGCGTCCGGCAGGAAATGTACGCGGGTGCCGCGGAGCTCCGTGGTGCCAATCTCACGCACGGGATATTGCGGAGCGCCCTTGCTGTACTCCTGCTCAAATTCCCTCCCTTCGCGGTAAACAGTTACATGCAGCATACTGCTCAGCGCATTCACGCAGCTTACGCCCACGCCGTGCAGCCCACCGGATACTTTATAGGAATCCTTATCAAACTTGCCACCGGCATGCAGCACCGTCATTACCACTTCCAGCGCGCTGCGCCCTTCCTTTTCATGAATATCGGTAGGTATCCCGCGGCCGTCATCCAGTACCGAAACAGAGTTATCCTCATGTATTGCCACCTGGATATTCTTGCAATGCCCGGCAAGCGCCTCATCGATCGAGTTGTCCACCACTTCATACACGAGGTGGTGCAGCCCCTTCACGCCAATATCGCCGATATACATGGCCGGCCGCTTGCGCACCGCTTCCAGCCCTTCCAATACCTGTATGCTTCCGGCACCATAATCGGCCGATGCCCGGGCCTGTAATACGTCGTTTTCTACACTCATAATTTCAGATCAAAATATTGCGGAAACCAGATGCGGTTTCCCTTGCAGCTAAAGGCCGTTGCCAGCCTGTGAAATAGCTGCTTAAAAAGATACACAAAGGTAATAAAATACAGCCGGAATGACAAGCGGAACAGCGTCTCAAATGCCCCCTTTATCTACGAAAACAGGGCGTTATTGCACGATCGGCAGCTTATCCGCGCCGGCAAAATTAAAAGCAGCAATTTTTATTGTCCGGGCAGGTGAATCCGCATGGAGCAGTCGTGGCGTTGGCACCATTCATCAATGGATTTTCTATTGAGCTTTTCCTATCCGCTGCAAGGAAACAGGATACATCCGCCAAAAGCATGAACCGGGGGCTAAAACGCTTCCAAAATGAACATCCTGAACATTGTGATCCTTATATAGTTGGTAGTCCCTTAAACCCATAAGGCATTCATTATAAGCATACAGGAAGCAATCCTTATTTACCGGAACCATCACAATACAGGAATTCAGCCCCCGCGCTGCCCGGCGAGTGTTTACCTGACGGGGAAATGCCCGCCGTACCCTGCGGGAAGGTTTTACACGATAGGTAAAAGGTCGCTGCCCAGCCCGCGAAGGTTTTACCTGACAAGTAAACGCTCGCCGTACCTCGCGGGAAGGTTTTACCACTGTAACAACAGCTTATCGTGCAAACATCCGGCGCAGACGCGCTACAACCCCAAAGAACCCGGACAGTAAGCAACCTTTACTTCCCTTTCAAAACATATAATACGCTGTAGAGACGTTGCAATGCAACGTCTCTACGGTCGGAAAGGATTTTCAAGCGGAGCGGCATTTGCAATGCCATAACCTTACTTTTGAGCCTTCATCCATACCGCACCATGCAATTACCGGAGCACCTCACGCTTGCACACCTCGCCGCACAATCCGCAGCCACGCTATCCATCTCCCCCGAAGCCTGGGAGCGCATCGCTGCCAACCGCGCCTACCTCGATGAAGTGCTGCAAAAAGGTGGTACCTATTACGGCATCAATACCGGTTTTGGCTCCCTCTGCAACGTGCGTATCGCCCCCGAAGAGCTATCCGCCCTGCAGGAAAACCTCGTATGCTCCCACGCCTGCGGTATGGGCGATGAGGTACCGGAAGAGATCGTACGCCTGATGCTCCTGCTCAAAGTGCACGGCCTTAGCCAGGGCTACAGCGGCGTGCGCAAAGAGCTCGTACAGCGCCTGATCGATTTCTACAATCTCGGCGCGCTGCCCGTCATCTATGAGCTCGGCTCCCTCGGCGCCTCCGGCGATCTTGCCCCCCTCGCCCACCTGAGTCTGCCCATCCTCGGTAAAGGCTGGGTAAACTATAAAGACGAAAAGCACCAGGCGGCAGCCATCCTGCAGGAAGCCGATCTTGCCCCGATGCCGCTCGCGGCAAAGGAAGGGCTGGCGCTGCTCAACGGCACCCAGTTTATGAGCGCCTACGGTAGCTGGGCAGTTATCGCTTCTAAACGTCTTTCCCGCTGGGCCAATATCATCAGCGCGCTTTCCGCAGATGCATTCAGCGCAAAGGCAGAGCCGTACAGGCATTCCATTCACCGCGTACGGCCACATGCCGGGCAGGTGAGCACCGCGCAGCAAATGCTGGCCCTGCTGGAAGGCAGCGAGCTGCAGGCCATTCCCAAAGAGCAGGTGCAGGATCCCTATTCTTTCCGTTGCATACCACAGGTACATGGCGCTACCGCGGATGTGATCGATACGGTAAGAAAAGTGATTGAAACAGAGATCAATTCGGTAACCGACAACCCCATCGTTTTTCATGATGAGGATGCGATTGTAAGCGGCGGCAACTTCCACGGGCAGCCTTTAGCGCTGCATCTTGATTTCCTGGCAATCGCCATGGCAGAGCTTGCCAGCATCTCCGAGCGCCGCACGTACCTGCTTATTTCCGGGCAGCGCGGGCTGCCGCCCTTCCTCGCACCGGATGCCGGACTGAATAGCGGGTTTATGATCGCGCAGTACACCGCGGCATCCATCGTAAGCCAGAACAAGCAGTACTGCACGCCGGCATCGGTAGATAGCATTGTAAGCTCCAACGGGCAGGAAGACCATGTGAGCATGGGCGCCAATGCAGCCACGAAGCTGCGCAAAGTAGTGCTCAATGTGCAAAGGGTATTAGCGATAGAATTGCTCACTGCAGCGCAGGCATTAGAATTCCGCCACCCGAAAAAGTCATCTCCCGCAATAGAAAAATTATGGGCCGGGTTTCGTATTAGCGTACCGTTCATGGATAAGGACCGCATCCTGCATGAGGACCTTATCGCTGCGGAGCATTTTCTGAATGCAGAACCGGAATTTTAATAACTCACCAATCTGCTTATGCGCATTACCGGTAATAATTACCTGCTGTTCCTTGCCTATGGCCGGCCGGCTTACCTGCATGAGTGCACGCTTGCCCTGCTTTCGCTTTGCCGCGTTATGAATGCTGCCGGGCTTGCCGCTCTTGAAGTGTGCATTTACACAGATAAACCGGAATGGTTTGCGGCCTTCCCGGATTGCCCGCTCAGCCTGCAGATCAGGACCCTGCTGCCGGAGCAGGCGCAGGAATGGCGCGGCGCCGCCGATTATCTGCACCGGGTAAAATCTGCGGTGATCAATGATTTTGCGGGGAGTGTATCCGGCAATATTATTTTTATGGATACAGACGTTTGGGTAATGCAATCCTTAGCGCACCTGTACAGCGAAGTGGCTTCCGGCAAGCGTTTCATGCATGTATGTGAAGGCATTATACGCAACGGCACTAATCCTATCCTTAAAAAAACCGCGCAGTTCCTGGCTCACCATCCGGTTATTGAAGTAGCTGGCCATTCTCTGTCCTTCAAGCCGGACCTTGAGCTTTGGAACTCCGGCGTGCTTGGGTTTCGCACAGCCGACAAGCAATTGCTTGAAGAAATACTGAAATTTTCCGATGCCGTGCATCCGCTCTATAAAAAGCACATCACCGAGCAGCTCGCAGTATCCTATTATTTCGGACGGGAAGGCAGGATTCATAACACTACCGCATATGTGCTGCACTACTGGAGCCTGAGCGAAGCCAAGCCCATGCTGGCATCTTTCTTTTCTTTTTTTAAGGGCGCTTCCTGGAGCGACCTGGTGCATTATAGCCAGCTCATACCCCTGCCGGTGCTCATTCAGGAAAAAACCTCCTTTTATATTAATCGCAGCCTTGCCGGCAAAATTAAAAAAGCGCAATGGGAACCGCAGATACCCGACTGGCAGCGGGCAATACAACAGTTGACCTGAACAGTAGTCGCTGCCACAATTTATCTTAAAAGGCGCACCAAAGTATCCACCACGGCCTGGTTGTATGGATTGTAGATAGCTTTATAAAGGTCTTCCTTCTCCTGCCGCGTAAGGTGAAAATTGAGCGAAGCCACTTTATCTTTTTTCTGTGGGATGTACTGAAGCGTAAGAAAGCGCAACCGGCCATCAAGGAAATAAGGCGCATAATCTTTGATGTAGCCCTGATTGTAAGACTGAAAAGGCTCCCATTTATTATGGATCACAAACAGCGGATCGGCAAGCATGGCGCCTACATTTTCCTGCCCTGAAGAAGGGAATACTTCATACTCGCGCGTGTCCCGTATCTGTAGCCAGACCACCTCGCGGGTATTGGCTTTGAGCCAGTCGCGGAATACGTACAGGTAGCGCGAGGCGACTTCTGTTCCGAAATTATCGCGCAGCCCGGCATCCATAATATTCATGGCGGGCTCGGACGGCAGCTTTACCACGGGCAGCACATAGGGGAAGGTGGCATTCATCCGCAAAGCCGTTGCCAGGCGCAGATTGTAAGGGTCCTGATTCTTAAAGAAAGTAACAAAATCCACAGCATCTATTGGCGGCGTATAGCTGTCCTTTAAAGCATAAGCAGGCTGTGTAAGATAGCTCACCGGCTGCGCGGCCATCAGGAGCTTGCGGCCATCATTCACAATAGTGCTGTTAATGATCATAGCCGGAATGCTGCCGGAAGCCTCCGCAGCGGTAAAGTCGCCCAAGTTCTTATCCAGCAAGCCTTCTGTATTGCGAAGGTACTCCTGCTCCATTGCATAGCCGCGGTCTTTGGAATAGCTGTAGCCGGCGACTTTTATTTTATTGAAGGGAGAGATCAGATCGCCGCTGGCAAGGGAAAAGATGATGGCATTGAGCAGATCCTTTCCGATATTTTCCTGGAAGCGCGCGGCATAAGCATCAGGAATACTGCCATCCTGTGCGCCCTGGTGAATGCTGCGCCAGTAAGCAGCGCCCATCATACCGCCCGAGGCACCGGTAATGAGCACACAATTTTTAAACAGCTTACCACCGCTGATGCTATCGGCATATTGCAGGCTGCGAAAAGTCCAATAGGCCGCACGCGAGCCGCCACCGCTGACGGAAAGAATAATGAGCGGGGGCTTTGCCGTGCTTTCCTGCCGTGCTTTCCAGGCATTGAGCCGGTGCAGGCCAATCTCCTTATCCTGCTCATAGCGCTGTGGTGTAAACAGGTCCTTTACATGAGCGTAATCATAAGCAGGCTTTGCGCTTTGCTTATTATAATTCATGCCGTAGGCTACGCTGCGCAGATCGAAAAGCTGTTGCTTTACCATCCAGGAAAGGAGCATTGCAAATAGGATCCAGCCAATCATCTCCCAGCTTTTCAGCAGGTATTTGAATGCGCCTACTACGCTCATCATCACTGAAAAAAGAATAAGAAAACCAGCACCGGCAGGGATACGTAGTGCAGGCCTGTTGGCAAAAATCCCCAGCACAAGCAGCAGGATGAGAGCAAGAATAGTGGCTGCAATCGCATTGCGGTGATGCCTGCGGAGGATGGTGGTAAGGAGCCTCGGCGCATATTTCTCTAAGTGCTCTATGCGCTCTACCTGCATGTTTTCTGATAGGTAGGTATCCGCCTGTATCATGTCAAACTCTATATCGAGCGCATCGTACGGTATGATCTCCCTGAGCGCTGCCGGGCCGGTAAGCTTCGAGAGCACCGTTTTTAATAAATCCCTGCCCACCCGAAAAAAATACAGGAAAGAAATAAGGATAATGATGGCCAAGCCGAGGTAAAACCCAAGCTGCATACGGGCAATACGCATCATCTGCGCCCGCTCATCAAACCATTGAAAGCGAATGCTTATAATGCTGTAAAATATAAGAAAGGCCAGTGGCAGTACCGAATTATTGATGCAATATTTGAGAAATGCCTGCCGTGCCGCACCTATAAAAGGTATGCGCTTGCTGTGAATAACAAACGTGGTAATATGCCACGACATCGTGAACATGCCCATGGCGCCGCCTAATAGCAGCATGCTCAAAAAGTTGATACGGCCATTGTACTCAGGTGCCAGAAAAAGCGATGCTGCCCCGAAATGCGCTGCAAACCTCCCGGTAATAACCAGTGTAAGGATGGCCCAGAAAAACAGCAGGAGCTGGTATTTCCGAAAATGCAGCAGGAAGAGCTGCACCGGCAGGAAACGATACAGCACGTGTATATGCTGCCTTATTTTAGCGCCCGGAAAATTCAATGGAGAAAACTACGAATAAACAGAATATACTGCATAAAAACCTTTAGAAGCTGCGCCGTTTTTTGAAGCCATAAAGATTTATAACAAGGGATACCAACAGTAGCATGGCCGAAAACTGGTGCAACAGGGCAAGCCCTTCAAATAACCCGAAGTGCCCTGCCCTGGTTTCGGTTGCATTTACAACAGTGATGATACCAAGAATCACCTGGAATACGATAAGCATCAGCGGCCATTTGCGCCAATCTGCAATGAGCGAAGTACGGTTGCGCAGGTGTTTTGCCACAGCAATTGCCCAACCAATCAGCAATCCTGCAAGCGTGTACGCCAGCGTACGGTGTATAAGCTGCACAGCGATAGGATGGGAAATATAGCGGGCAATGCCTGTATAAATATGCCCTCCGTAAGTCCCGAAGCCGCCGGGCAGGTAGCTACCGTTTACATCCGGCCAAGTAGGAGCGTAGGTGGCCGCCTTCAGACCGGCCATAAATACGCCATAAGTAAGCTGTACGCATAGCAGAAAAATGGAAACCAGAGTAAGTGTGCGGAGACCTGAGTTAATGATCCTGCGACCTTCAGGAACCAATAATTTAAGGGCAAACCAAAGGGTATAGCTCAGCAGCAACAATGCCATCATAAAATGCACTGCCAGCTTAATATGGCTCACATAAAGGTCAGTATCATTGAGCCCGCTCTTTACCATGATCCAGCCTATTGCGCCCTGTATGCCTCCGAGCCCGAAAAGCACGACAAATGGCACGACCATCTCTTTATCAAAGTACTTTTTTGCAAGAAAGTAAATAAAACCGATTGCAAAGACGAGGGTCAGCCCGATACGCGCCCAATCGCGGTGCAGCCATTCCCAGAAGTAGATGTGCTTAAAATCGGTAAGGGTAAAGCCGCTGTTGAGATACCGGAATTGTGCAATGCCTTTGTACTTTTCAAAAGCGGACTGCCATGCAGCTTCATTGAGCGGCGGTAAAGCGCCAAGAAGCGGCTGCCATTCGGTGATGCTTAATCCGGAGCCTGTAAGCCGGGTAATGCCCCCTAAAAGCACCTGAATAATAAGCATCGCCACACCAATAAGCAGCCAGTGCGCTACTACTTTTCTTTTATGCTCGATATCCGGTGTATGCAAAGCGGTAAATTTGACTGCAAAAGTAAGTGGGAATTGCGGGGAGTAGGCAAAATTGAAAATACCTGCTATTGGGTATTGACAGGAAGATAATTATGCGCTAAATCGCAGTCTCAAATTCTGGTCTTAAAGAAAATCAAGGTATAAGACAAGCGTAAAAAATTTGTGTTATCATTTATTATTTAGTGTATGTTTGTGTGTATTCAGCGTATTAAAAAGTCTTTTGCCTTACTTTTGCGCTGCGCTCTTTTAGAAATATTTACCCTTGGAATATAGGCCAGTTACAACCATTACCAACCAATTAAAACCAAACCAACCAATACCAAACCATGAGAAAAGCAGACGTAGTCAGCACCATTTCCGAAAAAACTGGCATTCCTAAAGTGGATGTGCTGGTAGCTCTTGAGGGCTTTTTTAAAGAAATAAAAACCTCGCTTACAGAAGGCGAACCTGTATTTGTACGGGGTTTCGGGTCTTTTATTCTTAAGAAGCGCGCAGCCAAAATCGGCCGCAATATCAAGAAGAACATTGCCGTAGCGATTCCTGAGCACTTTATTCCGGCCTTCAAGCCTGCCAAGGAATTTATGGTATCCGTAAAAACCTCTAAGCACGAGCTCAAGGAAACGAAAGTTTCGGAGCTTGCTGAAGTCGAGTAAGCCTGTTTTCGGCTACCTTCGCGCAGAAATCTGATTTTTCTTGCGCACACCACATTATATAGCCTCAGGGGCGGCAATAGCTCTTATTGCCGCTCTTTATTTTGGGGTTAATACCATTCCTCCTCCTAAAGTGCCGGCGGCCGCTGCTGCAGGCGATGCACCGCACAAACATGAAGGCGGGATGCCGGGCTCAACCGTACAGCCCGCCTCAACGGATTCTCTTGCTACTGCAGCACTTATGCACCTCCCCGCACATGCCGCCCAGCAGTTGAAGGGGTTAGAGCAAAACCTTGCAGGCTTAAAGGATTCCGCAGCGATGGCACCGGTTTTTGAAGAGATAAGCTTGCTCTATAAAGAGCATAAAAGCCTGCAAATGGCGGCTTACGCCCGGGCTAAAGCCGCACATTTGGCGCATTCAGAAAAAAACCTCAATTTCGCAGGCCAATTCTTTTTGGACCTTATTCGTCAGGGCAGCGATTCGCCACCTGTGATGATGTGGGAAGCGCAGAACGCAATCAGCTGTTTTACTGAGGCTTTAGCAATAAATCCTTCTAATGACACAACAAAGCTTGCACTCGCTTCAGGATATATTGACGGTACCGGTGAGGTCATGAAGGGTGTAGGCATTCTTCGCGAGATCACGGCAAAAGACCCTAACCATATTCCTGCCAACCTGATGCTGGGGCGCATGTCCATACAGAGCGGGCAGTTCGATAAAGCGGTGATCCGGTACGAAACCGTACTGAAGCAGGACCCGGACAACCGCGAGGCGCTTTATTTCGGAGCGGAAGCCTGGAAGGGAAAAGGAAATAATGCGAAAGCCATCGAAATGCTGGAGCATTGCAAAAAAGTAGTAAATAACCCTGCATTCAGCAGCGATATTGATAAGTATATTAAGACATTTAAGTAACTTTTTAAAATCATCAGAACACATGCCTTGCGGTAAGAAAAGAAAACGCCATAAGATTGCTACCCATAAGCGCAAAAAGCGCCTGCGTAAGAACCGTCATAAGAAGAAATAGATTTTTTAGGGTATTGATTCCCTTTGCTGTTTTTTATCGGCTATTACCGTTATGCTACATCTTTAATTGCCTATCCTGCCCTTTCAATGGTAGGATAGGTCTATTATAGTAGATAATACTTTTCAGTAAGCAGCAGGCAAGCCCTTCGGTGTGCCTGCTTCGATCCTGTTTATTCATGTGGCCATTGGAGCGCTGGCTTTTTTGGTGCATAGTGGTATAGGCTTTATTAGCAGCCATTTCCTTGCTTTTCGCAAACGGCAGCTCCGCATTTTCCGGCTCCTCTTTATTAAAAATTTTATTACAGTACAGGTAATCCGGCACATGATTTTCCAGATCATCCGGCACACCGCCACTGTACCGGGCATCCCGGCATTCAATTACGTGCACCATTTTCCTGCGCTTCCGGGCCCCGGGAAATTTGCAGCCATACAATAGTTCTTTACATAAGAGGTAAATGAAAAATGCACCGGCCGCTTGCACAAACAGACGGTAGCATGAACAAAGAATTAATTATCAATGCATCTTCGGGCGATGGCGTGGAAATTGCCCTCCTCGAAGATAAAAAGCTGGTTGAACTGCACTATGAGCGCGGGCAAGACCAATTTTCGGTAGGCGACCTGTATCTCGGCAAAGTAAGAAAGCTGATGCCGGGCCTGAATGCCGCTTTTGTGGATGTAGGTTTTGAAAAAGACGCCTTCCTCCATTATACGGACCTTAGCCCTTATTTCCGCTCGCTTGTCAAGTTTACCCGCGAATCCATCAACGGGAATTCAACCTGGGGCACCGATTTCAGCAAATTCGCCAATGAACCTGAGATCGTTAAGAACGGTAAGATCGTAGATGTGGTAACGCAGAAGCCCGAAGTGATGGTTCAGATCCTGAAAGAACCTATCTCCAGCAAAGGCCCGCGCCTTAGCTGCGAAATTTCCCTGCCCGGCCGGTTCCTCGTGCTCACGCCTTTTAATGATGTCGTAGCCGTTTCCCGCAAGATTCATTCCGGCGAGGAGCGCAAGCGCCTTCAGAGAATTGTAGAAAGCATCAAGCCCAAAAATTTCGGCATTATCGTGCGCACTGCCGCAGAAGGCAAGAACACTGCCGAGCTGCATGCAGATATCCTTGATCTTGAAAATAGCTGGAAGAAGATCCAGGAAAACCTGAAAGGCGCTAAAGCCCCACAGAAAATCCTGGGCGAGCAGGATAAAACCACTTCCATACTGCGTGATCTTTTGAGCGATAAATTCCAGCGCATCGTAGTAAATGATAAAAAGCTAATGGACGAGACCCGTGAGTATGTAGGCCGCATCATGCCCGAGCAGCAGGAAATTGTAACGCTGCATAATAACCCGCAATCCATTTTCGATACCTACGGCATCACCAAGCAGGTAAAAGCCTCCTTCGGCAAAACGGTGAATATGGCATCTGGTGCCTATCTCATCATCGAGCATACCGAGGCCATGCACGTAATTGATATCAACAGCGGCACCCGCAGCGCAGAAGCCAACCAGGAAGCCAATGCCCTCACCACCAACCTCGAGGCCGTACATGAGATAGCCCGCCAGATGCGCCTCCGCGACCTCGGCGGCATCATCATGCTCGACCTGATCGACATGAAAATGCCTGATCATAAAAAGCAGGTTTTTGATACAATGGAAACCGCTATGGCTGCCGATCGTGCCCGCCATACCGTGCTGCCCATCTCCAAGTTCGGCCTCATGCAGATCACCCGCCAGCGCCTGCGCCCGGAGATCAATATTGTAACTGCCGAAGTCTGCCCCACTTGTAAAGGCACCGGCAAGATAGGCCCGTCTATCCTGCTCACCGATGATATGGAGAAAGACATAAAATACCTCGTAAACCAGGGCCACCGCGAGCTTACCATCCAGGTAAACCCCATTATTGCCGCTTATCTCGGCAAGAAAACCCTGCTCACAAAATCGCTCATCCAGAAGTGGAATGCCCAATACAGTACTAAGCTTAAAGTAACGGAAGATACCAACAGCCCCCTCACTCAGTATCTTTTCTTAGACCGCAAAACAGATGATCTGATCAAGTTATAAAGCACCTCAAAAACATTTTAAAAGCTGAACTCTAAAAAGGCAGCTTTTCTTATTTGCGCGGGTTTTTCCCGATCCATCCCGCCGTAAAGGCGGAACATTTTTGGGTGCATGCTGCTGAAGGGCGGCACCGGTCTATGCTTCGCGCGACACATCAAGAAAGCTTTCGCTGGAGCGAAGCCTGCCTCACCCGTACGTGCCATTTGGCTCATTAAATCCTAGTCCGCATTTAAAAATCCCTTGAGCGGGCTCATACATAAACCTGATTTACCCACTTATGTAGAGACGTTGCACTGTGACGTCTCTATACCAGGCAACTTTCCCGGCCTCTTAATTCCTGATTCCTATACACCGGAAACATACCGCAGCATCGCCAACTCCTTCATCTTCGTCTCCAATACTACATCCAGCTCTGCGCGACCATAATCGTTGATGGTGCCATGCACCCAATCGCTGTGGGCTTCTTTTTTTGCGCCGGGGTCTTCATATTCCCTGCGGGAAGAGGAGAAGTGGCATACGGGCACTGCATCCGTCCAGGTATTATAAGCGGCAGTAAAGGCTTCCTCCTCGGATAGCGGGCCCGGATGCAGGCTGTGGTGAAAATAATCGAACACGATAGGGATGCCCGTTTCCTCCGAAAGTGGCACCAGATCGGCAGTACAGTAAAGCCCCTGTTTATCATCATTCTCTACCGTAAGGCGTTCCCGCAGGTTTTGGGAAAGCAGCTTAAAGTTTTGGGCAAAGCGTTTCAGTGTTTCCGATTTATCACCATAAGCGCCGCCAACGTGTATGTTGATCTTATTCTGGTGCGAAGGGTTCAGACCCATCAGGTCGAATAGCTGTGAATGGATCTCCAGGTCTTTGATCGTATTATCCAGCGTAGCGCCAGTGCCTGCCAGCTTATTGAACGGGCCGGGATGCGTACTTACCCGCACCGGCAGCATGCCTGCCTGCTCCAGTACCGAGCGTATCTCGCTAAAGTCCGGCATAGCTTCCAGCTTGTACTCGCTCGCCCACGGGAAAATCTCTGAAGTAATACGGAATACCTTGATGCCGTTGGCTACATTCCATTCCAGAATTTTTAGCAGCGATTGTACATTGTGCAGCGCCAGCTCCGAGGCGTAGGCCACTCCCCGCTCCATAAAAGTGCGCTTTATCATACCACGGTTGGTAGTAGTGCCCTCTTCGGCAAGTGTAAGGTTAATGCAGGCATAGCCAAGGTTCATAAATTGTGTTTTTCTTTGCCGCCGTAAAAGTTATGCCTGCGGCGAATGAATGGTTTTTTACTTCAAGGCAATGAAAGGCTTCTCTTACTTCTTGTATCCTATGTATTGCTTTGGGCAATGCTAAAAAATGATCAATAAATAGGTGTACCGGCACGGCCCCGGCAAGCGGGAATAAGCATCCCCTTAAAAATCAAAGCCGTCCTTTTTAAGCTGCGTGTATTGTCGGATTTTGGCATACTTGGCATAGGCTGCAAACGCCGAGTTCTTACAAACAATATAGCCATAGTAACCATCGAGGAAGCCCCCGCGGAAAAGATATTGCACGATGAAAGCCCACCGCGGCGCAAGCAATAATTTTAGAAGAGAAACCTTTTTGCCCCGTGCCACATCAAAGCGGGCGCCGTTCTCCGAGTAATGCTCTATTTTTTTAAGGTGCGATGAGATGGTAGGAAAGCTATAATGCAGGATGTCGCCTTTAAGATCGCCAACAGTATCGGCAGGATCGTGTATCAGCCAGCCTTCATGTACTTTATCAGCCGTCATCTCACCTTTAGTTTTGTCCCAATAGCGCACTTTAGGGTTTGGGTACCAGCCGCAATGCCGGATCCAATGGCCGCAGTAATTGGTGAGAAAAGGAAACTGGTAAGCAGCATGGGTTTCCTTTCCTTTCAACGCAATCAGGCTCTGCCTCAAGATGGGCGAAAGCTCCTCATCAGCATCTACCGAAAGGATCCAATTATAAATTGTAGCCTCTATGGCAGTACGCTTTTGCTCGCCATAGCCCTCAAATACATGCTGAATAATGCGTGCACCAAGACTTTCCGCAATAGCAACCGTATTATCTTCAGAAAAGCTGTCCACAACAATCACCTCATCGGCCACTCCATCCAGCGCACGGATACAGCGGGCAATATTGCGCTCTTCATTAAAAGCGATGATAATGGCGGAGATCATTTTGATTGCGGAATTCGGATTGCGGAATTCGGATTTGAAAGAGCGTCAAAAGTACTATTGTAGCCGGGAAAGCGGAACATGCAGTTTTGGCGCATTCCGGATTAAAGGAGTCATCGAACTTTCGAAATAGTTTATAATTCAGCTTAGCAGAATTCAAAAATTAAAACCAATACATAGGAAATCCGCAATCCGAACTCCGAATTCCGGAATACCTTTACAACATGCGCCTGCACTGGCTTCTCCCTGCCGTTAAAGGAATACCTGTACTTATGTATCACCGGATTTGGCCGGGGCAGCAGGATGGGCTTACGCTTACACCTGATCAGCTGCGCGAGCAGTGGATGTACCTGAAAGACGAAGGCTACCGCGCATTATCGATGCAGGAATTTATGTCCGTCTGCATAGGCAGAATACCAGTGCCGGATAAAACCGTCCTGCTTACTTTCGATGATGGCTATCGCAACAACCTCACTTATGTTTATCCATTATTGCAAGAGCTGGGTTGGTGCGCAACGATCTTTATCATTGGAGATACGCTGGATGGCACAGCATCTGCCGAAGGCGAAGAAATAAACAGAAAACTGACTGTAGCTGAATTGAAAAGCATGGACGCGAAGTATATACAGCTGGGTTTTCATGGGTACCGCCACGAGAACTTTTCGAAGCGTACTGCCACACAGATTACAGCGATAATGGCGAATGCTACTACAGCCTTTCAACATGCGGATATTAAGTATGAGCCAATACTTGCTTATCCTTACGGTGCCCGCCCAAAAGATTCAACCGTATCGGCGGCGATGAAAAGAGCTTTTAAAGAGGCGGGATTGGCTGCTGCCTTCCGGATAGGCAATAAGCCGGAGCGCATGCCGGCTGCAGATATATATGAGCTGAAGCGCATCGACATCCGCGGGGAGGACAATCTGGATGATTTTAAGATAAAGCTGCGCAAAGGCAAGCTCAAACCCTTTTAAAATTTAAGCAGGATGGATACAGGCTTAGACCTCGATATACTCTGGCGGCTGCTGCTGGCAGTGCTGCTCGGCGGCGTTATCGGTATTGAGCGGGAATGGTTCAATAAATCTGCCGGCCTGCGGTCTATGATGCTTATATGCCTGGGTGCAGCCATCTTCACTGTCTGCTCCGAGTTTCTGGGCGCTAAAGATGATCATTCCCGCATAGCTTCCAATATAGTTGTTGGTGTTGGGTTCGTGGGCGGCGGCGTTATCTTTAAAGGCGATGCAGGCATAAAAGGCATTACTACGGCTGTAACTATTTGGGTAACGGCAGGCATCGGTATGCTGGCAGGATGCATGCGCTGGGAGGTAGCGTGTATGGCTACGGGCGTGGTAGTGCTGGTGCTGTTTGCGCTGCACCAGCTTGAGGTACTGATAGAAAAGCTCAACAGTGTGCGTACCTACCGGATGACTTATCCCCTGCATCTCTTCAAAGCGCATTATGTAACCGGCCTCGTAAAGCATTGCGGCCTGCATAAGCACAGCACACACCATAAGAGGGAAAGCGGCATGATCACCGCAACCTGGCAGATAGAAGGCCCGGAAAAAGCCCACCACCGTTTTATTAATGAGGTGCTCGATAACAGCGAGGTGGAGCAGTTTGAATTCTGAATACAAATGTTTCAGGAATATTTCCGGGTGCAGGCGTGGCCAAAGGCTTTATTTTTGCGCTGGCATCTGCCGCCGGCCTGCCTCTATTATGAAAATCTTTTACGCGCTACTCTTATTCTCACTCACATGCGTTGCCTGCAATAACACGCAGAAAAGCAGTGGCAGCGAAACCGCAGCACAGGCGGGCACAACCGACACTTTAAGTGGTACTACCGGCTCTTTCTATAAGCGCTATGGCGGCTCTGCAGGCACCCGCAATATTGTGCTGCACCTCACACAGTATGCCGGCGGACGGGTGCGCGATGCTTTTTATTATACCCTGTCGGATAACCGGCCCATACATCTTAGCGCCACCGCAGATACCTCTTCCGCACATGACTACTACTTTAATGAAGGGCCCGATTGCGACCGGATCTGGATGTTAAAAAATACAGCCAATGGAGTAACAGGCACTATAACCAACACCATCACCGGAGTAGCAGAACAGCTCAAATTAGAGGAAGCCTACCCCGATGGAAGCTATAAGCTGGATGCCTGGTACCTCCAGGATACCGGCCGGCTTTTTCGGGATATGATGGAGCCAAAAGCCACCGCCGCTTATGGCATGGTATGGCCTGCTGCCGGATGGAGCGCAGAGGAGTCTGCCTTTACCCGCTCGCGGCTTACTACGGCCATGCGCTTTGAAGGTGCCGCCGGTGTGGCCGCCGGGCTCAAAACACGCGCGTTCCGCTATTTTTCCGGTTACCGGAATGAGCTGCGCGATGTGGTGGATAGGGCCTGGCCTGAAGCCAAACGAAAAGACATCGCTTATCATTACAGCAGCACGTTCTTCCACCACGTACTTTATAACGACCGGCAGTGGCTGGTGCTTGAAGATGCGGAAAGCATCTACACCGGCGGCGCTCATTCCTCGTACAGCAGCAGCTTCCATACCCTCGATATGAAGGGGCACCGGGAATGGCCTATCGAAGAAGTGATCACCGATACGGCTGCGCTGAAGCCTTACTTAGAGCTGGCGGTGCGCGATTATTTCAATATAAAAAGCACGGAAGACCTGAGCAGCCGCCTCCTTACTGAAGCTGTGCCGGTAACCGGAAATTTTTACTGCACACCTGCGGGGCTCACGCTGGTATATAATCCTTACGAGCTAGCTTCATACTCAGACGGGCCGGTGCATCTTTTTATCCCCTTCGGGAAAATTGCTTCGCTGCTTACAGAAGATTTTAAAAAGCGGATGGAGCTTTCGGCGGGCAGTGGCGTTGCCATGAATATCGCTGCGGATAAAGCAGTAGCCCGTTCCCACCAATTTTCTGCTAAAAAACTTTAATTATGGAGGAGCAGCAATCCGAAGATCTGCGCTACCCTATTGGCCGCTTCACAGTACCGGACACCTATCTGCCCGGCCTTCACAACGAGTGGATAGCTATCATAGAAGCACTCCCCGCATGGCTGGATGTATGTATCGAAAACCTGGATGCCGCACAGCTCGATACTACCTATCGTCCGGATGGGTGGACAATAAACCAGGTGATCCACCACCTTGCCGATAGCCACCTGAATGCTTTTATCCGCCTGAAGCTTGCACTTACAGAAGAGGCGCCGGTCATCCGGCCTTATGAGGAAAAGCTATGGGCCCTTACGCCGGAAATCGAAGCCGTGCCGGTGAATGTATCCATCACCTTGCTTCATGCCCTGCACCGCCGCTGGGGTACGCTCTTGCGCCATCTACAGCCTGCCGATTGGGCGCTTACTTATTTTCACCCGGAGCATAACCGCCATGTGCCTCTTTGGGAGATGACAGCAATGTATGCCTGGCATTCCCGCCACCATATGGAGCATATCCGTAAGCTTCGGGAGCGTATGGGCTGGTAAGCAATTTTCTTTGTTAGATGAAGCCACTCTTTACCCCCCTTAAAAGAATCTTGCTACAGATATGGCTCTTGCTGGGCTGTTATTTTGTAAGCCGTTGCTTCTTTACGCTTATCAATGCCGCGCAGTTCAGGGGGCTTTCTTTTGGGGGATTTTTACAGCTTTGTTTTTATGCGTTGCGCTACGATCTCTCGGCCATCTTTGCGCTGAATGCGCTTTATATGCTGCTCCTGCTGTTGCCGCTGCCCCTGTGGCGAATGCCGCGCTGGCGGGGCTTTACCCAGGTTTTGTTCATCGCGGTAAATGTGCTTGCTTTCCTGTTTGAGCTGAGCGACTGGGCCTATTATCCATACAACTTCAAGCGCGCTACGGCCGATGTGCTGAAGATGATTGGCCGCAAGGGCGACTTCTGGAACCTGCTGCCGCGCTTTATCACCGATTATTGGTATGTGCCGCTGGCAGTTGCCCTGTTTACTTTTATTTTTATCAGGATTAATAAGCGCATCTGTAAGGCTACCCCTTTAGCTATTCCGCCGCAAGGCATAAAAATGATAGTACTGTTTGGAGCGCGGGCTGTGAGTCTTATAGTTGTGGCAGGTATATCTGTGCTGGCTATTCGCGGCGGGGCGCAATACATTCCTATCGGGCTGCGCAATGCTGTGCAGGTTACGGAAAGCAGGTATGTACCTGTTGTACTCAATACGCCGTTCAGCATCATAACCTCTTATGCCACACCCGATCTCGAGGAATTTCATTTTATACCCGCGGCCGAAGCAGCTTCCATCATCCGGCCGGTAAAGGATTATCGCGGGCAGCAACCTTTCCGCAGGATGAATGTGGTGGTCCTTATCATCGAAAGCTTTTCAAAGGAATTTACAAAGCTCGGCAGTGGCGCTTCCGCTACGCCCTTCCTCGATTCGCTGATGAATGCTTCGCTGGTCTGTACGCAGGGTTTTGCCAATGGCAATAATTCTGCAGCCGGTATTCCGGCAATCATGGCCGGCATACCGAGCCTTAT
Source organism: Chitinophagaceae bacterium (assembly GCA_965246905.1). Classification (GTDB taxonomy): domain Bacteria; phylum Bacteroidota; class Bacteroidia; order Chitinophagales; family Chitinophagaceae; genus UBA1952. The sequence goes on along the minus strand of CBDFFZ010000033.1, from coordinate 96,130 downwards.
GGATGAGGCTTTTACCACTTCCAATTATGGCACCAACCGCATCGATGCGCTCCCCGGCCTCCTGCGCAAAAAAGGCTATGAGACGGCCTTCTATCATGGCGGCACGAATGGTACCATGAGCTTCGATATTTTCTCGGCTGCTGCAGGCTATGCACATTATTATGGCCGTAAGGAATACAATAACGAGGCCGATTATGATGGCAACTGGGGTATCCCCGATGAGCCTTTCCTCCAATATTTTGCCGGGGGCCTGGGCCGGATGAAGGAGCCATTTGCAGCATCAGTATTTACGCTGAGCTCGCATCCGCCTTATACCGTGCCGGCACAATACAGGGCGCGTTTCCCACAGGGCAGTCTGCCTGTGTATGCCGTAGTGCGCTACACGGATTATGCCTTGCAGCAATTCTTTGCCACTGCTGCAAAGCAGCCCTGGTACCGCAATACGCTTTTTGTGCTCACCGCAGATCATTGCTCACCGCAAACCGGTGGTGGCTATTACGGCGGCAATATGGGCCGCTATGCCATCCCTATCCTGTATTATGCTCCCGGCGATACTACCCTCAGGGGCGTATTCCCTGCGCCGGCACAGCAGTTGGATATCCTGCCTACCGTGTTGGATTACCTTCATTATGATGAGCGCTTTTTTGCTTTCGGCAACAGCATCCTCCGGCCGGGCGGAATGCGCTATGCGGTAAATGAAAGCAACGGCAGCTATCAGTGGCTTACGGATCACTACCTGCTCCGGCTTAAAGAGACAACGCCAACAGGGCTTTTCCGCTTCCCAAATGACAGTACCTGCTTGCATGATCTTCTTACTTCGCTTCCGGCGGATGGTGTAAGGCAGCACAAAGAATTCCAGGCATTCCTACAGCTTTACCGCGATGCCCTGATTCATAATAAGCTTTCGGCGCAGTAGTAATCGGGTTTCCCCCGCTGGCGGGGGCATGCTGTTAAACACCGCCGCCAGCGAAGCGTTTGACAGCGAGGGGGTGGAAACACAGGGCCAAGGTTATCTTGCGGGTTTTACACTGTTGGGCTGTATTTTCGTTGTCCTATTCATTCAAGCCAAAATTTTAATTATGCAAACCGGCCTCCTTCACCTACATAATATTCTCCGCTGGGCAGTGCTCCTTTTCGGTTTACTCACCCTCTTTACTGCTGCGCGCGGGCTGGGTGGCAAAAAGTTATTTACCGCTGGCGATAAGCGCACGGCACTCTACCTGCTTATATCCTGCGATGTGCAGTTGCTGCTGGGGCTGGTCCTTTATTACCTGAAAGGGTACCTGCAAAATTATACAGGCGGTACTATGGGCGCGGTGATGAAAAGCCCGGTAGCCCGGTTCTGGACGATAGAACACGGCCCGGTGATGATCCTTGCCATTGTGCTGGTACATATTGGCTATGCCGGTACCAAAGGCAAACGTGCAGACAAGGCAAAATTCAGCCGGCTGTTCTGGTGTACGCTTGCTGCCTTATTGATTATCGTAGCATGTATTCCATGGCCATTCCGCGAGAGCGTTGGGCGGGGGTTGTTTCCGGGGATGTGAGGTTTGAGCGAGCTCCTTTTTTAGAGTATTGCGTTGCCGGCCGTGGGCATACTGCGCCGCGATTTTATAAATGAACAGAATGTTTATCATTGGTAGCAGCCATATTGCGCGGCTGTTCAGCCTGTGAGCACATTTCCGAATGTTGCCATAGTAAGCGCATTGATCAATAAAAATGCATGTACAAGAGTATCAATCATTTTTGCTTCTCCTTATAATGATCCTTGTGTTAGTGGCCCGCATAAAGTAAAATAATTTTAAACCTGGCTTTAAACATAAATCCCTGAATGAAAGGCGGGAAATACTTTAGCATATTTCTCTCCTTCTCAATCTGAAAATATGGCTGGCATCAGCGGGCAACGGTCATCTTCCGGATATATATTTTATATCAACTATTGGTTTGCCCTTATATTAAAGTTGCTAAGGCATGCCATCTACCATAAATTTACAGATACTCTTCAAGGCGTGCCAGAATTTCGAGCAAAATTACTACTGAGCTACTGCACAGAACCAGTGCAAATGACAGCAATGTAAAGACTTCTACCCTTAGAGTTTGCCCCCTTAGCATACATATCAGCATAAACCCTGCACGATATATATCAGCAACACGAAAAAGCCGGGAAGCAGCAACTTCCCGGCTTTTTTATCGAATCACCCTGTCTTTAAGAAACGACCTTGTCGCCCTTCATTCCTTCTTCTATTTCTGACTTAACGCCTTCCTTAGCTTCCTTGAATTCTCTTATGCCATTACCAATGCCTTTGGCCAGCTCGGGCAGCTTTTTACCACCAAAAAGGATGATCACCCCGAGGATGATCCAGAGCCATTCGCCGCCACCTGGCATGGATATCAGTAATTGTGCCGTTGCTGTTGTCATTGGTTTTAATTGATCTTTGTAACCCTAGATACGCAGCATTCGCCGCTGTAGATTTATGGATGATGATCATTCCCTCCTTTTTTATTTATCTGCACCAAGCCTTTTATACACGCCATGCGTCTTAAGGACTATTATCGTACACTGGAAATGCAGCCGCAGGCTACAGGCGAGGAAATCAAAAAAGCCTTCCGCCGGCTGGCGCTGCAATACCACCCCGACCGCAATGCAGACAACCCATTTGCCGAAGGCCATTTTCGAGAGATTAAAGAAGCTTATAACATACTGGGTAATGATAAGAACCGCCGTAAATACAACGAGGAGCGCTGGCTTGAGGGCAGCACCAGCCACGCAAAGCACACAGCCGGCACTACACCGGCATGGCTCCTGCACGAGGCGGCCCGCCTCCGCGCCCACATGGATAAGATGGATACCTACCGCATGAACCAGCCCGCGCTACAGCAATATGTGCTCTTCCTCCTCAGCGATGAGCCGCTGGATGTAATGCGCCGGCACGGCGATGCTAAAGCAGCCGGGCAGGTAACGGAAGATATTCTTGCGGCTACCCGCTACCTGCGCTTAGACCTGTTGGGGCCGGTACAAACAAGGCTGCTCCTGCTGGCAGGCAATGAGGCATGGCTGCGAGGGATGATAGACACCGTATATGCAGAGCGGGAGAAGGCGGCGGCCTGGGAGAAGCGGTTCCCGCTTATGGTACTGCTTTTTCTTTTGATGATCGGCTTGCTGGTGGCCTTGCTGCGGCTGCACTGATCAGAAGCTGTTTAATAACTAAAACAATTTTTTTTTCAAGTAATATCTTTGCTGTCATGTTGCGATCTTTTCTACGTTCTTTACTCTTGATCTTTTTTACCGGTGCCGGCTTCGGGGCACGTGCGCAATGCGTATCCATCATCAACCTGCCGGATACCATGGATGCCTGCAAGAACACCACAGTGCAGCTCTCACCATCGGTAGCAGGTGCAGGCACCACCCTGCGCACCCTCGATACTTTCTGGACACCGGCAGCCGGCCTTTCCAACCCGGATATTATTAACCCGGTAGCTACTGTTGGTACCCTTTCAGCTACCTATAAGCTTACGGTTACAGCGCTTACGGCTAATAATTTTGTAAACAACGGCAACTTCAGCGCCGGGGCTGTTGGCTTTACCACTTCCTATACACCCGGCTTCGGCGGCTCATTCGGCCTTCTTTCCAATGAAGGCACTTATGCCGTTGCGGGCAACCCGAGCGCTGTGCATACCAACTTTGCCAACTTCCCCGACCATACCGGCAACGCTAACGGGCAGATGCTGATCGTAAACGGATCGGCTACGCCGAATACCAATATCTGGTGCCAGACAATTACTGTGGTGCCCAACTCGCAATATGATTTCAGCGCCTGGGGCGCCTCTGCTACTCCTACCAACCCTGCGGTTATACAGTTTGCCATCAATGGCGTGTTGCTGGGCACGCCGCTCTCGCTGCCGGGCGTAAACGGGCAATGGGCGCAGTTCCATGCTATCTGGAACAGCGGCAGCAATACATCAATCTCTATCTGCATCAACGATCAGCAAACGGCCCCTTCGGGTAATGACTTTGCGATCGATGATATTGAGTTCCGCCTCATCTGTGCCGCTAGCGATTCTGTGTTTATCCGCGTTACGAATATGAAGCCGGGCATCGATAAGATGCTGAAGCCGGGCTGCGTGGCCGACACGGTACATTTTACCGCGCTCAACAACGGCGGCGATGACCCCGACCAGTATGTGTGGGATTTTGGCGATAATACCGGCAGCCTTGTACGCAACCCTACCCATCTTTATACCCGCCAGGGAGTTTATACCATTAAGCTCGTAACAAGGAAACGCGGCTGCGCAGATTCTGCCAGCACCACAATTGATACCCGGCACCCGCTTACCGTTGGCCTTAAAGTGGATAAGGACACCCTGTGCCTCGGCGGCACCTTCACCTTCGACAACAGTGCAGATAACAGCACCACTACACCTTCCTATTTTTACGATTTCGGCGATGGGAGTACCGGCACTTCGCCCAACCCTACACATACCTATGCGGCTGTAGGCACTTATAACGTAAGGCATGCAATTACGGATGCCGTGCCGTGTGCCGATACAGCAAAGGTTACCGTGATCGTGGTAGCTGCACCTACGGCGGCATTCAGCATGAATCCAACAGCCATCTGTACGGGCAATAGCATTGATTTCTCCGCCAGCGCTACCACAGGATATGATACGCTGCTCTGGAACTATGGCGACGGCACCATCATTAAGGATACCCTCGCCACGCGCCATGCCTACGATAAAAGCGGAAATTTCCCCGTATCACTCACGGTGGGCTACCCGCAATGCCCAACCATTATCATTAAAAAGAGCGTAGATGTTTATCCGTTCCCGAACGTGAATCTTGGTCCGGATACAAGCATCTGCCCTAATGGCGAAGCGCTCGTGCTTTCTAACCGCGCCTACAATCCGGGTACCAATACCAATGAATGGAGCACCGGCGAGACAAGCCAGACCATTTACCTCAGTAAGCCTGATACGGTGTGGCTAAAGGTTACTAATGCCGGTGGATGCTCCGCCGCCGATAGCGCACGGGTGCGCATTGCATGCTACTTAGACATCCCCAATGCTTTTACGCCGAATGGCGATGGCGTGAATGACTACTTCTTCCCAAGAGAGCTACTGGGCAGCAGGCTTACAAAATTCAGGATGCAGATATTTAACCGATGGGGTGAGCAGGTATTTGAAACTGCAACCCTCGATGGCCGCGGCTGGGACGGGCGATTTAATAGCAAGGCACAGCCACAGGGAGTTTATATATACCTGATAGAAGGGCAGATAAACGGCGGTGCTACCGAGAAATATAAGGGTAATGTAACGCTGATACGATGATTGGCATGAATGGGCATGCTAATTTTCCCGCTCAAACTTTGTCATCCCGCAGGGATCTTTGACTAAGCTTTAGATGCTAAAGATCCCTGCGGGATGACAAAGTTGGGGTGTTAGCACAGTTGATGTAGCCTTGCAAAAAAAGGTTTATACAGCGGTTGGTACAGGTAGGTTGTTACAGTGGCTTTGTTACAGCGGCTTTGTCATCCCGCAGGGATCTTTCAGTAAGGAACTGTGCTAAAGATTCCTGCGGGATGACAAAGTTGGCGTCACAAACTACTCGTAACCTTAGAACGCAACAGCCCTGCAGGGGATGGGATAGATCGTGTATCCGGGTCGGTTTTTTTGCTATTAACCTTTAGCCGTCAATGCAACGCAAGCACCGGCACGTGGATCTTGTGCAGGAGTGCTTTTGTATGGCTTTTATGAAACAGGGATTCCCAGAAAGAATAATGGTGGGGGATCACTACCAGGCAATCAATGGCATTGGCCGCAACATATTCTGCGATGGCATCGTCCACATTGCCCGTGGCCTGCTCTGGATGCAGGATTACTTTTTGCTCATTGCCTAAGGATGGTATAGCGATCGGCTCACCGGAATCTGCGGCGGTAGCAGCATGTACGATATGCAGTGCGGCATTATTGCTTTTAAGAAAAGACTGAAGCGCGGTGAGCGAAGCATCTTCCTTCAGGCCTGCGGAATCTACCGCTATGCACACCTGGGCTATGGGCCGGTAAATATAAGTGCCCGGCACAGCAAGAATAGGTGTCTGCGTATTGCGCAGCAGATCTGCTGAAGTATTGCCCGCCCAGAAGGATTCATCGCCTTCCTCACCATGCGTTCCTATAATAAGGAGCGAAGGCTTTACATCTTCTATCACCTCTGCAAGCGTATCCTGTATATCACCGTATTCCGTCCGCGTGCTTATACCCAGGCCGGGGAAAGACTGCTTCATCTCTGTTTCGGCTTTATCCATCCGGCTGGTTATTGCATCGCGAAGATCCGTGATGGGAATAATAGGCATGGCAGGGTCATTAAAAGTAACCGGCATGAAGTAGGTGTGAAGCATCAGCAGATCGCACCCCCAGCTTTGCGCCACCGATGCCGCATAATGAGCAGCATTGGTGCCAATGGCAGTAAAATCGGTAGCTACAAGAATAGTTGGCATATTGTGGTGAATTGGGTGCGGAAGTTATCAAAAAAAGGTGGCAATGCTTTTACCGCAAAGAAAAGCCCGGTAGTGCTGTGCAAAACCGGGTTTCAATAATTAATAAGCAAAGAGAAGAAATTTAACGGGCGGACTTGCTTTTAAAAGCCTCGATCGCATTGCGTGTAAAATCGCTGAGTACAAGGCGGCCACTAATGGCAGCACGCTCTGTAAGCAGTGTATCCCAGTTTTCAGTGCCTTGCCAGAATACTTTCTTAAGGGCTGCTGTAGCTTCCGGGCTGCTGTGTGAAAGGCGATCTGCAAGATGTTTTACAGCATCATCCACTTCATCCATACTGTGGTGGAGCTCTGAGTACAAACCATGTTTTTTGGCCCAGTCGGCACTGCGCCATTCGGTGGCATCGATGGCTAACTGCGAGAAGGCGCTGAGGCCAATCTTGCGCTCCACCGCAGGCCCAACTACGAAAGGGCCTATGCCTACCGCAAGCTCGCTGAGCTTTACTGCGGCATCTTCCTTGGCTATGGCATAATCAGTAGCAGCAATTACGCCGACGCCGCCACCAACGGCTTTGCCCTGCACCCGGCCAATAATAAACTTATGGCACTTCCGCATAGCATTGATCACATGGGCAAAGCCACTGAAAAATTCAAGGCCGGCTTCTTTGGTCTGTATCTGCGTAAGCTCATCGAAAGAAGCTCCTGCGCAGAAAGCCTTATCGCCGGCGCTCTGCAATACAATTACTTTTACCCCTGCATCAAGCCCGATATCATTAATAGTCTTTGCGAGATCTTTAAGGATAGCCCCGGGAAGTGCGTTGGAGGATGGATGAAAGAACTCGATGGTGGCAATGCCGTGGCTGATCTCGTGGCGAACGTAGCCGTTTGCGTGCTGCATGTAAAGATTTTTTGTGGTAATGAACGGCGCAAAAATAATAAGGAATTGTTGTTCTGTAGCGGCCCGTAAATTAAAGTGCCGGGTTGTTTTGACTTTACGGGTAAAGTAAGGATGTTTGCACCTTATTCACCTGCTAAATATTGCACAATGAGCGCAGACGACAAAACACCTATAACTGTAACTACAACCATCAACGCACCTGTTGAGAAGGTTTGGGAGCGCTGGTCGCAGCCGGAGCACGTTGTAAACTGGAACCATGCCAGCGCCGACTGGCATACCACGCGCGCTGAAAATGACCTGCGCGCAGGAGGCCGTTTTGTAATGCGTATGGAGGCAAAGGACGGCAGCTTTGGTTTTGATTTCGGCGGGGTAAATGAGGAGATCCGTACAAACGAATACCAACGCTATAAATTGGATGACGGCCGTAAAGTGGAAATTCATTTTGAAGAGGCCGATGGCCATTGTACGGTAACGGAAACGTTTGAGCCCGAAGGCATGAACCCACGCGAGCTGCAGCAAACAGGCTGGCAGGCGATCCTGGACAACTTTAAAAAGTATGCAGAAGGAAGTTGAAGACTGTGGAATAAAGAAATACGGATACTACTTTATTCTTACTACTTTTGAGACACACACAAAAAAACGAAACAATGGAAATGATGGTACAGGCCCTGATGGGCGAATTTATGCATGAGGCAGAAAGCACCCGCAAGCTGCTACAATCTATCCCGGATAGCGCCCTGAATTATAAGCCGGCTGAAATAAGCTGGACTACTGCGCAGCTTGCTTCGCACATTGCTGAGATCTACAATTGGTACGAAGGCACGCTACTCGAGCCGGTGTTCGATATGAACGTTTACAAGTACGATAAAGGCGATGTAAGCAAGGCATCCAATATTGTAGCAAAATTTGAGGAGAACATGCTTAAAGCAAAAGCTGCTCTTGAAAAATCTACCGATGCAGGCATGATGGAAAACTGGACGATGGTACGTGATGGCAAAGAACTGATGCCACCTATGCCGCGCATACAGGTAGCACGCGGCTTCCTGATGAACCATCTCTACCACCACCGCGGTGAAATGATCGTTTATCTGCGGGCTACCGGCAATAAGGTACCCGGCATTTATGGGCCTACTGCAGATGACCAGAATTTTGGTGGATAAGGTTGATGAGTTTGATTATTATAAAAATGCTGCTCAATATCTGAGCGGCATTTTTTATAATACAGATTAAACTATAAATATTAAGTTTATTTGCTACTATTTGAATGAAGGAATGCTGGCGGGCATGGGTATTTAATTTAATGCCTTAATTTGTTTAAATTCCCAGAAATTCACCTTACCTTTGCGCTCCTTAATTAAAAAATAATCATTGCCCGCAGGGCGATAAAATTGTGTAGCACATGAAGCGTACTTTCCAACCACACCGCCGCCGCCGTAAATCAGTACACGGCTTCCGCCAGCGCATGCAAACTGCAAATGGCCGTAAAGTACTGGCTTCACGCCGTGCCAAAGGCCGCCATAAGCTGACTGTTTCCAGCGAGAGCCGCCTGAAATAATTTGCTTTAAAATACCAGCCCACCCGCATGGCTCTTCGTTCTACATTCTGTAAAGACGAGCGGCTAAAGCGTGAGCAACATATTGAAACGCTTTTCCGTACCGGGAAAGCGTTTTCTGTTTTCCCACTTCGTATTATCTGGTTGCCTGTTGCGCGCGGTAGTGAACGCTACCCTGCCCGCGCAGGATTTGTAGCTCCTAAAAAAAAGTTTAAACATGCGGTAAGCCGCAACCGCCTCAAGCGCCTGATGCGGGAAGCCTGGCGCCTGCAAAAGAGCATATTCTACAATCATATACTTCCGGATTGCCAGCTCCATCTCTTTTTCATCTATACAGATAATAAGGAAGCAGATTATAAAGTAATTTATAGTGCAGTGGCTAAAGGCCTTGCCCGCCTGTCGGCACTTCTTGCTGAAGAGCCCTTGTTATTACCTCCTACTCAGGTAGCTCCTCCCCTGCTATGAAAAAGCTGATCCGGGCGCCATTCATACTGCTCATCCGGTTTTACCAGGCGGCTATCTCACCATTTCTCGGCGCCAATTGCCGATATACGCCTACTTGTAGTGAATATGGAATAACTGCAATTAAAAAGCATGGCCTTATAAAAGGTGGCCGGCTTACTATCAAGCGAATCCTTTCCTGCCGGCCCGGCGGTGGTCATGGCTATGATCCGGTTCCTTAGAAATAAAGTAATGCCTGTGTTGGTTATAGCATAGGATGTGGCGAATAAATAACTATCAAAAGTAAGGCCGTTGCAAGCCGGCAAAACAGCAGCCTTAGCTGATTATACCCATTTGCCGCATCAGTATCGTAGCATTATTGGAAGTAGAGCCGCCGGGATGCAGCTTAAAATCAAAAGCAAGCCCATCCGGCATTACCGTGCTCTCGAAATGATAATTGCGCACTCCTCCGGGGTGCTCCTCCTCCAAAACACAAAGACCTATATCGTGCGTAGCCACAATACCCATTACCTGCTCGCGTAAAAGCGCCTCGATAATAGCCCGTGTACCCTGTTGCTTATCGCCGGAGTTTGTGCCACGCAAAGGCTCATCCAGCAATATAAGATAGGGCGTAGCAGCAGCCTTAACCGTATCCATAATCAGCTTAATGCGATTGAGCTCTGCCCGGAAATAGGACACGTCATTCTGTACAGAATCGGTAACCCGGATAGAAGTATAAAGCTGCATCAGTGGCAGCGAAAGCCGGGTGGCCGGTACCGGGAGGCCGGCATAGCTCAGCACAGCTGCAGTGCCCACCGTCCGGATAAACGTGCTTTTTCCTGTCATATTCGCGCCGGTAAGCAGGTATATCTTTTCCTCTTTCCCGATACTAAAATCATTGCCTACGGCAGTTTTCGCTAAAAGCGGATGCCGGAGATCCACAGCCTGTAGCCCGAGATGCCCAAAGACAGGATAAATGTTTTCCGGGTGGTTGAAGGCATAAATGGCGCAGCTTACCAGTACATCCAGCTCAATCATCGCCTCCATTGTTTGCAGGAGCAACTCCTTGTGCGCACGCCGCCAGCCCTCCAGCCGCAAGAGGCAATAAATATCAAACAGGAAAAGGCTGTTTACCACCGGGCCGGCCAGGTTATTATTGCGGCTGTCAAACATATTGGCCAGCTTGCGAAAGCGCCCTACCTGTAGAGAAGCATTAAGCGCGGCAGCACTTACTGCGGCAAGCTCAGGGTGGTGAAATGCAGCATGGGCAACGGTTTCCTGTAGCCGCTGATATTGCTCCACCAGCCGCGCCGTACGGCCCACCTGCGCATTAGCCGCTTTAATTTTTTTGGAAAAGACGCCCAGCACTATCCAATTGACTGCAATGGCCAAAAAGATCAGTGCAGGGAACGAACCGGTGATAGCGCCATAAACAAGGAAGCCGGTATTTACTAAAGGCATTACCGCAATAGCGCCTTTTGCCAGCGGGTTGCTAATGAAATGTTCCGGGGCATTCAGCCAGGCCATCACCAGCGCAAAATCGCCGGGCTCCTTAGGTGCAGCCGATCCCGCAGCGCGAAAATCTTCTAGAAAAACTGGCTGCTCACTCAGCTCGTTAATGAGCTCCTGACGAGTAATGATATCTTTTTCTTTGCGCTCCGGCTGCATCAGCATCCTAGCCAGCGCGTCTGCGCCATTATCCGTAACAGTGCGGCAAAGCAACTGATAAACAGAGCCTTCCCCAAATATATCCAGGTCGAAGCTATAGGGATGGGTAGGATCGGTAAATTTTTCTCCCTTCGGGAAATGACTGGAATCGCCGTTTAGCGCATTGATCTCACCTTCCAGCAGGCTGGCGCGGATATCAAGCAGGGTCTTTTCATCGTGAAGACGGCTGTGGAGACGCACCAATATAAGAAACACGGCCATAAGCGCCCCCGCTATTGCCCATTTCCAGTAGCCGCCCGACTGTATGGCAGCAATGCCGAAACCGATAGCAGCGAGTACAAATGCCAGTCGCAGCCTGCTTATCACGCCAATTTTCCGGGTAAGAACTGCGAGTGCGGATCGATGAAGCTGTAAACGGGTAGCGTAATGCGCTGAAGGATCAGTAATAGCCATGGAGCCGCCAAGATACGTACTGGCTTACTACAGGATAATGGAGCTTTTTCAATATAACATTTCTTTCGGGCGATAAGACTTAGGAACATTCCTTATTTTTGCAAAAATTTCCAATAACCATGATGAATGTTGCAACCCATCCGCAGGTAGATTTTAAGCTGCCTTATAAAGTAAAAGACCTCAGCCTCGCTGCCTGGGGCCGCAAAGAGATTCGCCTCGCCGAAGCAGAAATGCCTGGCCTCATGAGCCTCCGCGCTGAATACGGAACGCAAAAGCCGCTGAAAGGCGCACGTATAGCTGGCTGCCTGCACATGACCATCCAAACAGCTGTGCTTATTGAAACCCTGATAGACCTGGGCGCAGAAGTACGCTGGAGCTCCTGCAATATTTTCTCTACACAGGATCAGGCTGCTGCTGCGATCGCTGCGGAAGGCATTGGCGTTTTTGCCTGGAAAGAACAGACGCAGGAAGAGGCGGACTGGTGCATCGAACAGACGCTATTTTTTGGTTCAGAAGATCGTCCGCTGAATATGATCCTCGATGACGGCGGTGACCTGACGAACATGGTTTTCGATAAATATCCTGAGCTGGTACAGCACATTAAAGGCCTTTCCGAAGAAACGACAACCGGCGTCCACCGCCTTTATGAGCGTATGGCCAAGGGTACTTTGCCTGTTCCTGCTATCAATGTCAACGACTCTGTAACGAAAAGCAAGTTTGATAATAAATACGGCTGCAAGGAATCTTTGGTTGATTCGATCCGCCGCGCTACCGATGTAATGATGGCTGGTAAAGTTGCCGTTGTTGGCTCTTACGGTGATGTAGGAAAAGGTTCTGCAGAAAGCCTTCGCGGTGCAGGTGCCCGTGTGATCATTACCGAAATTGACCCAATCTGTGCGCTACAGGCTGCTATGGACGGTTTTGAGGTAAAGAAAATGATCGATGCGGTAAAAGAAGCGGATATCATCGTAACCGCTTCCGGCTGCCGCGACCTGATCACGGAAAAGCATTTCCGGCTGATGAAGGACAAGGCCATTGTGTGTAACATCGGCCACTTCGATATCGAGATCGATATGGCATGGCTGAACACTAATTATGGACATACAAAAGATACGATTAAGCCACAGGTTGATCTTTATAACATTGATGGCAAAGACGTAATCGTGCTGGCTGAAGGCCGCCTTGTGAATCTGGGCTGCGCTACAGGCCACCCATCGTTTGTAATGAGCAACTCTTTTACCAACCAAACGCTGGCGCAGATGGAGCTCTGGATGCATACGGACAAGTATGAGAACAAGGTATATGTACTTCCCAAGCACCTTGATGAAAAGGTAGCCCGCCTGCACCTCGCTAAGATTGGTGTGGAGCTGGACGAGCTCACTGAAGCACAATCTGAATACCTGGGCATTTCAAAGAATGGCCCTTTCAAAGCCGAGCACTATCGTTATTAAAAAAAATAGATCTAAGTAAAAGAGGAAGCCGTGGCCCTGTGCCACGGCTTTTCATGTCCGGCAACGTCTTAAAAGTCATCCCGTATCAGTACCGCTGTTTTATTATCCGGGCGTGTCCCTGCCGGGCCGGGCTATCCGTTCCAATCTTTTTGCCGCCGCGCACAAGGACCTGGCGCACAGCAAAAAGGATTTCCACTGCTATCCCTCACGCGGGCTCATAGGCAGCGCCGGCACAGGCCCTGCTGAATTTTAATTATATCCGGAAAATATAGCCGGCAGATCATCAACCACCAAAGGAGCGACAGCCCATTGCTTTAACAGGGTTGCATCGTTGATACCACCTGCTCCAACCGCCGGAATTCAAAATTCATCCTCCGCAACCCACCCCTCAACCTCCGTAATACAATCGGCATGCTCCGTTGCCCGTCCTACACCTTTCGAAGGGTAAAATCCATCCTCCGCAGCTCAAAACCCATCCTCCGTAATGCGTTTGAAGCCTTTCGAAGACCAAAATCTATCCTTGGTTAAGTAATCTCTACCATATGTTTTGCAACTAAGCGGCGCAAATGGTCATCAAATAGTGACATTTGTAATAAGTAGCCCGGATATTATCCTACGGAGGGCAAACAGGCGTTTACGCGGTACAAATAGGTAACGCCGGGGTACGTTGCGCAACCAGCGTACCGACTGTATTGCAGATTACTTTACTGCTTCCTTATAAAGCATCTTGATCAACCCATCTGCAAGCCCGATCTTCGGTACATATACCTCATCGCATTCCGTCCAGCGCATGATGGCAATGAATATTTGCAGCGCGGGTACAATTACATCGGCACGGTCTTCTTTGAGCTGATAACGGTGCATCCGCTCTTCGAGCGTGGCGGCGCTCAATTCCTTATGGTAATCGCGCAGCAGATCCAAAGAGAGCGGCTTCCCTTCCTTTCTTTTTGAGATAGAGAATACCTTATTGATATTGCCGCCCGAGCCGATGGCCTCTACCGGAGCATACTCTTTTATGTGCGTTTTCAGGTACCACTTCATGCGCTCCCATTGCTCATCACTTACATTGTCCTGTAGGAGGCGGATGGTACCGATATTGAAAGATTCCTTGAATACAATGGCATTATGGGCAAACAGGGTCACCTCAGTGCTTCCGCCTCCAACATCAATATAAAGATAGGATTTGAGGAGGTCGAGGTTCTCGGCAATATGTGTTTCGTAAATGATATTCGCCTCTTCCTGGCCGGTAATGATATGGATCTGAATACCGGTCTCTTCCTTTACCTGCCGGATGATAGCGGGCCCGTTTTCGGCATCGCGCATGGCAGAAGTGGCACAGGCTTTAAAGGCCGTTACTTTGTAAATATCCATCAGCAGCTTATAGGCTTTCATGGTCTCGATAAGCTGGCGGGCACGATCTTCACCAATGCGGCCCTTACTGAAAACATCTACCCCGAGGCGCAAAGGCACGCGCAGCAAATTCAGCTTCGTATAATCTACCGAGCCATCGTGGTACACCGACGCTTCGCTGATAAGCAGGCGGGCTGCGTTGGAGCCGATATCAATAGCTGCGAGGATCAAGCTTCGTATTCTTTGGCTGCAAGGTAATCATAGATAGCTACCTGCGAGCGCAATTCCGGCGTTTCCTCATTGCGGGGGATATACTTGTTTTGCTGCCCATTATCCAGTAGGCGGCCCTTTACATTTTCGGCAAGCTGTATCTTCATAATATCGATCAGCTCCTGCTGCAGGCGATGATCAAATATCGGGCAAGCCACTTCGACACGGTGATCCAGGTTGCGCACCATCCAATCCGCAGAAGAAATATAGACTTTGGGCTTGCCTGCATTATGAAAGATAAATACCCGCGCATGCTCCAAATATTCATCGATAATTGAGATCGCCTTCATGGGCTTTTTAAAGCTGTTCTGATCGGTATAGACACCGCAGATACCGCGTATCACCAGTGAGACCGCTACTCCCGCATGAGCTGCATCATAAAGATAATTAACCATTGAGGCATCGACAAGGCTGTTCAGCTTAATAATCAGGGAAGCCTTTTTCTTTTTTCTCGCTGCGCGGATTTCCTTTTCAATCAGCTCCCCAAAAATTTCGCGCATATTGTAAGGAGCAACGGCCAGTGTACGGCAGGTTTTCAGGCTCTCCGGCTTTGGGTGCACCTGCTCTAAGAACGCAAATACACGGGCTACATCTGCCAGCAAATTTCTATTGGCGGTAAGCAGGCAATGATCGCTGTAGTAGCGAGCTGTACCCTCATTGAAGTTGCCGGTAGAGATGATGCCGTATTGCAGCGTTTTGCCGGCTTCGCGCTTTCTAATGAGGCAGATCTTTGCATGCACTTTATAATCCGGCAAGCCTAAAATAACGTGTACGCCTTCTTCTTCAAGGCGTGTCTTCCACATCAGGTTGGCCTCTTCATCAAAACGGGCGCGCAGCTCTAAAACTACGGTTACCAGCTTGCCATTGCGCACGGCATTGATGAGCGCATTGATGAGCTTGGAGTCTTTGGCAAGGCGGTAGCAGGTAATCTTGACGCTCTGCACCAAAGGATCGATGGCAGATTCGCGCAGCAGATCAATCACGGAATCGAAGGAGTGATACGGCATGTGCAGGAGCACATCGCGCTTATCGAGCACGTGCATAATGCGGCATGGCTGTACTAAGAGCGGATGCACAAATGGCCTGTTGCGCTGTACTTCCGGCTGTGTAAACACGGCTGCCGGGAAGTTCATAAAATCTTTAAAATTATGGATGCGCCCGCCGGGAATAAGATTGTCCTTACCAGTAAGCGATAGGCGTTTGATAAGGTAATCAAGCAGGCTGGCATCGATATTCCGGTCGAACACGAAGCGCGTAGCACGGCCCCGCTTGCGGTTTTTCAGGCCTTTTTCAATTTCTTCTATAATGTTGTCACTCAGCTCAGAGGCATCGATCTCAAGCTCAGCATCGCGGGTTACCTTAATAATATAGCCGAGGAAACGGTTAAAGCCGAACGGGGCAAACAAGTGCGGCAGCGAGAAGCGGATAATGTCTTCGAGGAGGATGATATCTTTCGTGCCGTTTTCTGAAGGCAGGATGATAAAGCGCGGAAGCACCCTGGTAGGAATCGGGATAAGCGAATACCGCTGGAGCGCGGCATTTTCCGTGCTGCCGAGTACGCAGGCCATATAAATAGCCTTATCATTAAGCAGTGGCATTACCGGAATACTCTCGATCATCAGCGGCACGATCTGGGTGCGCACCTGCTCATCAAAATAATGAGTGATAAATTCCCGTTGCGCTTCCGTAAGCTGTGTATCATTTTTGATGAAAATACCCTGCTTTTCCATCTCCCCGATGATCTGGGCATAGGTATGGTCAAAATCGGTTTGCTGTAGCAGTACAGTTTGCTGTATCTGGTTCAGGATCTTGGCCGGGTTGGCTTCAAGATGCACTTTAGCGGCTTTGCCGAGGCGCACCATGCGGCTGAGCGTTGCCACACGAACACGGAAAAACTCATCAAGGTTATTAGAGAAAATGCCGAGGAAGCGGAGCCGCTCAAGCAGCGGTACGGATGGGTCCTTTGCCTCCTGGAGTACGCGTGCATTAAAGGCGAGCCAGCTAAGGTCGCGGACGATGGTTTGCCTGGTTGCTTTCACAATAATTACAAAAATAAGTCGTGGCTCCGTGCGGAGACATTAAGTTTTTGGGGGAGGAGTGAAGTTGGATGGTGTCGGAAGCTTCGCGTTGGATGGTGTTGGAATCCTGCAAATCATTTCAATCCTGATAAGATCATAGTTCAGACAGCTGCAGCGAATAGTAAAAGCTGAATAGAAAGGGGTGGATGCAGTGTGCGACGCAACGGATGCTCAATAGTATTCCTCCAGCTAAGTACAAAAAAACTCAGCTCCATACGAAGCGCAGCAAAACAATGACTACTGCATAAAGCATCGTAGCAATGAATACGCCTCTCGCTGCGGCATCGAGCCGTTTGCTGTTGAAATAGATGAATGGGATAAGATTGGCAAGAATGCTGAGCGAGATGACCGTAGCCAACTCCTTGTGATAGGTAAGCAGCCGCTGGAAGAACGGGCCAAAATTATGGCCGCCGCCCAATATCAGGAATACAATGAGGAAACCGATAAATGGCAGGATAAGGCCTAAGAGAAAACCGATAACGGGGCGGTTGATGCGCATATTATTTTTCTATGGCCGCGAAGATACATACTGGAGCGCGGGTTTGCTGTCCGGGACTTACCTTTGCCCACGTAAACGAAAACCGATGATGAATTTCCAGCTAAATGATATTCCGGCACGGACGCAGCAGCCCCGCACCCACGGCCTCACAATGGTGATGGATAAAGGGTTGAGCCTTGCAGAGGCGCACAACTTTATATCGGCTACGCTGCCCCACGTGGATGTAATAAAGCTGGGCTTCGGCACTTCATTTGTAACTCCGAACCTTCGCGCCAAGATCGAATTCTATCAAAGCCATAATATACCGGTTTACTTTGGTGGCACACTGTTCGAGGCTTTCCTCATCCGCAATCAGTTTGATGATTATGTGCGGATGATGGAAGATTATGGCGTGAAGCACGTAGAAGTTTCCGATGGGTCCATTACCATTCCTCATGCCGAAAAGTGCGGTTATATAGAGCAGCTGGCAAAGACAGTTACCGTTTATTCCGAAGTAGGCTCGAAGGATGCAGCACATATACTGCCGCCCTATAAATGGATCGAGCTGATGCGCGCAGAACTTGAGGCTGGTTCAAGCTACGTGATCGCTGAGGCGCGCGAGGCGGGCAATGTAGGTATTTACAGAGGCTCCGGCGAGGTGCGCGAAGGGCTGGTGCAGGAAATTCTTACGCAAATACCTGCGGAGAAGATCATTTGGGAGGCACCGCAGAAAGCGCAGCAGCTATACTTTTTAGAATTGTTGGGGGCGAATGTGAATATGGGCAATATCGCGCCCTCAGAAGTGATTCCATTAGAAACGATGCGGATCGGCCTGCGGGGAGATACTTTCTTTCTTTACCTGAATAAGTAAATTTTTACGGGATTGCTTTTATAACCTTTGCCAAAGTTTTCAAAGCTTTGGCAAAGTCATTTTACGGCCTTATTGGCTATCCGCTATTGCACACCTTCTCGCCCAGATATTTTGGGGAGAAGTTTCTCCGGGAAGGCATCGATGCGGCGTATGAGGCCTTCCCGCTCAAAGATATCAGCGCGTTTCCTGCGCTTATTGCCGGGCATCAGGAACTGTGCGGGCTTAATGTTACGATACCTTATAAAACGTCCGTATTACCTTTTTTAGATGATCTTGATAAAGACGCGAAAGCGATTGGCGCAGTGAATTGCATTGCAATTAATAAAGGAAAGCTAATAGGTTATAATACAGACTGGACTGGCTTCCGGGATAGCCTGCAGCCGTTATTGAAGCCGCAGCATAAACGGGCATTGATCTTGGGTAATGGCGGCGCGGCAAAAGCGGTAGCTTATGCCTTGCGGCAGATGGGCATTGACTACAAAGTGGTGTCGCGTGGCAATAGCAGCGGGCCCTTTCTGGATTATAAAAGCATTACGCCTTCCTTGTTACAGGATTATGATTTCCTTATCAATACCACACCTTTAGGTACGGCCCCGAATGAGGGTCGTGCGCCGGAGCTACCCTATGATGTTTTGACCACCAGGCATCTCCTTTATGATCTGGTTTATAATCCTGCCGAGACCTTGTTTCTGAGGCTTGGCCGGAAGCATGGCGCAGCAGTAAAGAATGGGCTGGAAATGCTGCACTTGCAGGCAGAGGCTTCGTGGAAAATCTGGTCGGCATTATAGGTACATGCCAGAAACTGATCTGAAAATAATTACGCAATAATTTTCCTGCAGCTAAGAAGCCGCACTATTTTGGGTACCGGCTACAAGCAGGCACT
This sequence comes from Chitinophagaceae bacterium, assembly GCA_965246905.1. Classification (GTDB taxonomy): domain Bacteria; phylum Bacteroidota; class Bacteroidia; order Chitinophagales; family Chitinophagaceae; genus UBA1952. Next base: position 77,249 of record CBDFFZ010000033.1, on the reverse strand, counting down.
ATCAGGGGCTTTGCAGGATTTCCAATTGCCGCTTTACGCTGGTGTGGTGGATCTTTTCGTAGATGGCTATAATAAATTCCTTGCTTAAGCCTGCCTGCTCCCCACGGCCTCCACGCGTCTCTACAATCTCCCGCCAACGCTCCGGTTGATAGGCTGTCATTCCCAACTCTTTTTTTACATTGCCTATACGGACGGTAAGCTCCATGCGGCGCGCAAGCAGATCTATGATCTCGGCATCGAGGCTGTCCATTTGCTGGCGCAGGTACTCGAGCTCATCTGTGGTGCCTGTTGTATGCTCCCGGCGGATGACCAAGCCTTCCAACAAAGTCTTTAAGGCTTGCGGGGTGATCTGCTGAGCGGCATCGCTCAATGCAGCTTCGGGGTTGGGGTGCGTTTCGATCATTAACCCGTCGAAGTCCATGTCCATAGCCTTTTGTGCAACTTCCGCAACGCGGCTGGCAATGCCGGCAATATGGCTGGGATCATTAATAATAACAAGCCCAGGGCGGCGGCGGCGCAGCTCAATCGGTACTGGCCAGTTGGGCGGATTCCGGTACACAGATGCAGCTTTATAAGTAGAGAAGCCGCGATGAATGGCGGCAACCTCTGCTACACCGGCACGCTCCATCCGCTCAATAGCCCCGAGCCAAAGATCAGCATCCGGGTTTACCGGGTTCTTCACCATTACCGGAATCTTTACGCCTTTCAGCGCATCTGCCAGTCGCTGGACCTGGAAAGGATTTACGGTTGTGCGCGCACCGATCCATAATACGTCGATGCCGTACTTTAGGGCAAGCTCAATATGTGCCGGCTCTGCAACCTCTACCGTTGCCGGAATACAGGTTTCCTTTTTCATTTCCTGTAGCCAGCCTAAGGCTACCTCACCCATGCCCTCAAAATGCCCGGGACGGGTACGGGGTTTCCATATGCCAGCGCGGAAAAGCTTTATGGGCAATGGTTTCAGCGCCTGAGCGGTTGCCATCACTTGCCCGTAGGATTCAGCACTGCAGGGACCGGCTATCAGGAAAGGCTTTTGTTCGGAATAGAAAAACGACATAACAGCGCAAAGGTAGCGCCACAGGCATTGAGCCAGCTATTGTTTCCTACTGTTGGTCAATTGGCATTGTTTTACTTTTGAGGCAGATGAAAAATTTCCCTACCAAAGAGGAGCTGCAGGCAGGCGCAGTAATGCTGATCGATAAGCCTTACCGCTGGACTTCCTTTGATGCTTTGAATAAATTACGGCGGCTCTTCAACGCCAAAATAGGGCATTGCGGTACGCTGGATCCGCTGGCTACCGGACTATTGATCTGCTGCACCGGCAGGATGACGAAGGAAATAGAAAAGTACCAGAAGCAGCCAAAGGAATATACCGGCGTCATACAACTGGGAGCCACGACTCCTACATATGATCTTGAAAGCGAGCCGACAGATTTTAAACCGATAAATCATCTTACGGAAGAAGATATTCGCAGTGCGGCAAAGCCTTTCACCGGCGATATCCTGCAAACACCGCCTGCCCATTCTGCTATAAAAAAAGACGGTAAGCGTGCTTATGAAATGGCAAGAAAAGGCATTGAGCTAAAGCTGGAGCCCCGCCCGGTAACAGTCACTGAATTTGAGATCACAAAGATCGAAGGGGGCGAAGTACACTTCCGGATAGGGTGCAGCACGGGTACTTATATCCGCTCGCTGGCCGCTGATTTTGGCGCTGCGCTTGGCTGTGGCGGCTACTTGAAAGCGTTGCGGCGCACAAAGATCGGGAGCTTTACGGTAGATGATGCTCCGGGCGTAGCAGAATGGGTGGAGCAGTTAACAGAGCCTGCCGGCGATACAGCTTAGCACTTAATTATAATCAGGGCTATGAAAAGACAATTACGGAAATGGACAATGAGGCTGGCAGCAATTGGTGTTCTCCTTGCAGTATTGCTGCTGATTATAATTTTGAATCCGTTGCTTACTTATGCAAACCACACTGCTTATACAGGCAATACCATTTACCATAATAAACCTTTGGATAGCGCTTTAACTACACGCATTGACGATGCTGCTGCGCTCGTAAGCAAGAGTGAATATTACCATCCCGAACTTCATTTACAGATCTGCCTGAATGATGGCAACAAGTATCCACAACTAATGCGCGCGCTTCGCGGAGATGCCTTTGGCTGGGGCTTTTACAATAAAGTGGTATTGATGGGTAAAGCCGACTTAAAAGATAATTATGTGGAGCTGCGCGGCTACAAATGGAATTTCACGCAACTACTCGCGCACGAAATGACGCACTGCTATCAACTCGATGCCAGAGGCTTCTGGCATTCTAATCCCATAGCGGGAATACCTGAGTGGAAATGGGAAGGCTACCCGGAATACATAGCGCGGCAAAGCCAGGATCAAAAAGATTTAGCAAAAAATATCGGGCGGCTTAGTACAGTTGAGCACAAGAATAATAATGGCTGGATACAATTTGAAGACAGCACCGGAACTGTTATACCCTACTATAAATCATGGCTGCTCGTTACGTATTGCATGAATGTGGATAAGCTGACTTATGATGCGCTGCTTGAGGATACTGCCAGTGAGGCAACATGGAATGCCCGGATGATGAGCTGGTATCAGCATCGAAAATGACTTTTAAAGTATTGATTATAAAACCCTGCAGCCCCCGTGTTGCAGGGTTTTTTCATGGCCTGAAAAAATTCTTTCGAAAATTTAAAGTAAAATTCTATGCTGCGCGTCTTCTCTTTTATACGCAGTGAATATCCTGAAAAAAAGTTTCCCTGCATTTAAAGTAAAAGGTTGAGACGGCCGTCTTCTTATTAAACAGTTCATCTTTCAAAAACAACAAACAACATGAAATTCATTCTTCCGAGGCTCTTTGGCCTTGCGCTCATTGCCGGTATCGGCGCTTTTCTTCTGGCTATGATCTTTAAAGCCCTGCTTGCTATTGCATTGGTGGGCACTGTAGTACACCTTGCTATAAAACGCTTCGGCGGCAGGCACTGGAAGGGCCGGGAACAGTATGGAATGTATGGGTACCATAACCCGCAAATGCAGGGTGGCAAACATTTTAACCCCTTCGGGAACAATGTTGTGCCCGTAACTAATGCGCAGCGCAATACCGGCATTATCCCGATCAATTAATCATCATCAATTTTAAAACAAAAAACAATCACTTATGTACAGCAACAATCAGACAACAGCAGGCACACAACAAAATCAGCAACAAGGCTTTCCCGGTGGATGGGGCCGGAGCTGCGGAGGCCGCGGGTGGGGCCGCAAATTCGGCGGACAGGTACCGTGGATGAAGCACTTCGGTAATATGCTCAGCAACCGTATTCCGGTGAATATCGAAGAGGGCGATGATGCCTACTACCTGCATCTTTATGCCGCAGGGCTGGTAAAGGAATCCATTCAGCTTTCTGTGAAAAACGATGTGCTTTCCGTATCCTACAAAGCGCCGGAGCAAAGCACAGATAGCAGTAAGTTTTCGCACCGGGAGTATGAGGCGGGCTCTTTCGAGCGCCTGTTCCAGCTCAATGATAAGGTGCTTACCGATAGCATCAGCGCCGCTTACAGCGATGGCATCTTAAAAGTTACGCTGCCTAAAAACCCTGAGACCAATAAGCCGGCTCAGACGGTAACCGTAAGCTAATCCCTTACCAGAAATCAAAGCCGCCGGAGCACTGCTTCAGGCGGCTTTGGTAATTAAAGAAGCACTAAACATTCTTCTCCTCCACCAAGAAAAAATACTTTGCACCCGCATTTATACATGGATCAAACCTCACGCCCCAATATCATCCAGACGGTGAAGGAATATGGCACCCGCCTGTTCCGCTTCATCCGCGGGCGCGTGGGTACGGATGAGGATGCCGAGGATATACTGCAGGATGTTTGGTACCAGCTGAGCAATGTACCCGAGGCAGGTGCCATAGAGCAGCTGAGCGGCTGGCTGCACCGCGTGGCGCGCAACCGCATTACCGATAAATACCGAAAGCGTAAAGACGAGCTGCTGGATGATTACAGCTATGAAGATGAGTATGGCGAAGTGGACTTTAAGGACCTGCTGCTAGCGGTAGAGGAGCACCCGGAGGCTGCGCAGCTAAAGCAATTATTCTGGGAGCAGCTGTTTGCTGCGCTGGATGAATTGCCCGAAGCGCAGCGATATATCTTTGTGCAGAATGAGCTCGAGGAGCGCACCTTTCAGGAAATTGCGGATGAAACAGGCGAGAACATTAAAACGCTGATATCGCGTAAAGGCTATGCGGTAAAACACTTGCGGATGCGCCTTAATAATTTATACCAGGAGTTTATCTCTTATTAAATAACAAACCCCCGATTATGTACGGCAAACCCAGTTTTAACCGTCGCCCGCGTGGCCGTTTTCTTTTTTTCATCCCGGTGATCCTTGCTGTGGCGGCGGCATTGAGCGGTGTGGTAATGCTGCTCTGGAACAACCTAATGCCTGAGCTTTTCGGGCTGAAGAAGATCGGCTTTGCGCAGGCGCTGGGATTACTGGCGCTGTGCCGCATCCTGTTCGGGAATTTTGGAGGTAAAGGCGGAAGGCCAAACGGCAGGATGGGCGGCAACCCGATGATGAGAAAATGGCATGGTATGAGCGAGGAAGAGCGCAAGACGTTTCGTGAGGAATGGAGAAAGCGGTGTGGGCGGTGAATTACTGACAGAAAATTGGCTGTAATAAGAACATTTTATTTTTGAGGTTAATAATCAGAAAAATGAAAGGAGTAAGCTTTGTGATGAATGAAAAAAATGAGCGCATTGCTGTTCAGATTGACTTGAAGATGTTGCAAAAACACCAGGAAGCTGTGGAGGATTTTCTTGATATTGTTATTGCAGAAAACAGGAAAGATGATGAATCGATCTCGTGGGAAGATGCAAAGACTTTGCTTAAGAAATCAGGTAAGCTCTGATGTATCGCATCATACTTAAACGCGAGGCGCTCAGAGAGCTAAGCCGTCTACCAATAGCGGTAGTGCACCACATAAGTTCTGCTATTGATGCTTTAGTTATTCAGCCAAGGCCTTCAAGGCTGCAAAAAGCTGAAGGGTGCTCATACAGCATTATGGCGAATCCGGATTGGAAATTATCGCATTATTTATGAAGTGGATGACATTATCCGGATTGTAGAAGTACGGAAGATCGGTCATCGTAAGGATATCTATGAATAGGATATTAAAGCTTTAATCTTAAAATAAACAGCCCGCGAAATAATATTCGCGGGCTGTTTATTTATGCTTTATACTGCGCTTATTCTAATACTCATCCTCATTGAAGAAGAAGTCGTCCTGGGTTGGGTAATCCGGCCATATGTCTTCTACGCCTTCGTAGATTTCGCCTTCATCATCCAGCTCCTGCAGGTTCTCTACCACTTCGAGCGGCGCGCCGGAGCGGATTGCATAATCGATCAGCTCATCCTTTGTGGCGGGCCAGGGTGCGTCCTCAAGATGAGAGGCAAGTTCAAGTGTCCAAAACATATATTAATTAATTACTTTATTATTCAGTTTCGCAAATGTAAGCCCTGCGGCAGGATTTCCAAATTATTTTTTAACCGGGTATCGTTTACATTTTTGATGACTGCTTCTTCTTCAAAATCGTTTGATGCCAATATCTCCCGCAACATACTATTTTTGAGGCTTCCACCTTTAGCGCTCAATGCTCACCGCACTTAACCTTTACAAAAAATATTCCACCCTCACTGTAGTGCGCGATGTATCGCTTAGCGTGGATAAAGGGGAAATGATTGCGATCATCGGGCAATCGGGTGCGGGCAAGAGCACGCTCCTGCACCTGCTCGGTGTGCTGGATAAGCCGGATAGCGGCACAGTGCGCATCAATGGTATCGATGTATTTTCGCTGGCTTCGCGCAGGCAGAGCTCTTTCCGGAATAAGGAGCTTGGCTTTGTGTTCCAGTTTCATCACCTGTTGCCGGAGTTCAGCGCTGTTGAGAATGTGGCGATCCCACTGTGGATTGCCGGATTGGGGAAAAAGGATGGATTGAAGCAGGCCGGCACTATGCTGGAGCGGGTAGGTCTTGAAGCGCGGCTGGAGCACAAGCCTTCGCAGCTTTCGGGTGGGGAGCAGCAGCGGGTGGCCATTGCGCGGGCGCTGATCAATAAGCCGGCGATACTTATGGCGGATGAGCCTACGGGAAATCTGGATACGGCGAATGCCGCGGCAATCCATGACTTATTCCTTCAATTAAAACGCGACCTCGGGCAAACGATTATTCTCATCACGCACAATGAAGCGCTTGCCGCACGTACGGACCGCACGCTGGTAATGCGCGACGGCGCTATCGTGGAAACGCATTTTAATGAAAGAAGGAAGGAATAGCAGAGACGTTGCAATGCAACGTCTCTACCGGTGAGGGTATGAGCCCGCGCAAGGGATAGTAGTGGAAAGCCCCGCAGCGATAGCGAAGGGCTTGGAACGGATAGCCCGGTGCCGCCCTTCGCGGCATGTGCCCATATTTAATGAAAGAATTGGCCCTTAATACACCTTGTATAACCCCCTTTTGCAGGAGCTCAACCGGTAATATCATCCAACAAAAATCCAACGCGAAGCTTCCAACTTTCCAACGCGAAGCCCCCAACAACTATCCAACAATCATCCAGCTATGAAAAAACTAATCCTCGCCGCTGCCTGCATCTGCTCTTTTGCGGCCTGCACCCATGAGGCTCAAAAAACCGGAACTATGAATGCTGAGTTCGATGCCTATAAAGGCCGCTTTGTGGAGGGCCTCTGGCAGGTGTACCCTACCTGGGCGAGCAGCCAGGGCTACCATAAATATGATAGCGTACTGATGGTGCCGGATGATGCGGCGCGCAGCCGGGAGCTTGATTTTGCGCAGGCGAATCTGGATTCCCTGAAAGGCTTCAAACAGGATGAGCTGAATGATAACAACAAGACGGATTACCGCATGATCCAAAACCAGCTTGCCGGCGCGGTGTGGAGTATCAAGGAGCAGAAGGCATGGCAGTGGGATCCTTCATCGTATAATGTGAGCAGCACCTTTGCCGAGATGCTGGGCAATAATTACGACTCGCTCGATGCGCGCCTCCGCAGCGTGTACCTGCGCATGGCAAACATCCCGGCTTTTTATACCGCAGCGAAGAAAAACATTCAGAACCCTACATTGGAGCATACGCAGCTTGCCATAGACCAGGTGGGCGGCGGCGCTTCCGTTCTTACGAAGGATCTGCCGGATGCCCTGGCAAAATCACATCTTGCGGAAAGTGAAAAGACTGCGATAAAAGAACGCGCGGCACAGGCGGTTGCGGCGATGCAGGATTATACCGGCTGGCTGAAGGCATTGAAGAATGATCATCCGCGCTCCTTCCGGCTGGGTAAGGAACTGTATGCCAAAAAGTTTGAGTTCGATATACAATCCGGCTACACGGCCGATCAGATCTATGACAAGGCCATTGCCCACAAAAAAGAGCTGCATACCGAAATGGCTAAGCTGGCGCGCCGGCTCTGGAGCAAGTATATGGGCGGCGCCCCGCAGCCTGCCGATAGCCTGCTGCTCATCCGCCAGGTGATCGATAAGATATCGCTGAAGCATGTGGCGCCGGATTCGTTCCAGGCCGCTATCGAGGCGCAGCTGCCGGTGCTGCAGGCATTCATCAGGGAGAAGAACCTTATTTACATTGACCCTGCAAAGCCGCTGGTGGTGCGCCGCGAGCCGGATTATATGGCAGGCGTTGCCGGTGCGAGCATCTCCGCCCCCGGCCCTTATGATAAAGGCGGCAATACCTATTACAATGTAGGTTCGCTTGCCGGCTGGGATGCCGCAAAGGCCGAAAGCTATCTCCGCGAGTATAACCATTATATCCTGCAGATACTGAATATCCATGAGGCCATTCCCGGCCACTACACGCAGCTGGTGTACAGCAACCAGAGCCCGAGCCTCATCAAATCCCTCTTCGGCAGCTCTTCGATGATCGAAGGGTGGGCGGTATATACCGAGCGTATGATGCTGGAGGAAGGCTACGGCGGCAATGAGCCGGAGATGTGGCTGATGTATTATAAATGGAACCTGCGCAGCACCTGCAATACCATTCTCGATTACAGTGTGCACACCAAGGATATGAGCAGGGAGGACGCCATGCACCTTTTGGTAAATGAGGCCTTCCAGCAGCAGGCTGAGGCCGAGGGCAAATGGAAGCGTGTATCGGTAACGCAGGTACAGCTTTGCTGCTACTTTACAGGCTATACCGAGATCTACGATTATCGCAATGAGCTGAAAAAGAAGCTGGGCGCAGGCTTTAATCTGAAGGATTTTCATGAAAAATTCCTGGGCTATGGCAGCGCACCGGTAAAGTTTATCAGGGAACTGATGACGGCAGAGATCGGCGATAGCGGAAAGATTCCTGTATCTAAGCATTAGGCCGCTACTGTTAGTGCTAGAAAGCACGGAACCGCGGTTTTGCCCCATGTACGGGTTCGTACATAGGGCAAAACCATGTACTTGCCCTATGCACGGGTTCGTACATAAGGCAAAACCGCGTACTTGCCGTATGCACGGGTTGGTGCATAAGGCAAAACCTGAATTTCTGAGTATATGCCTGTGGAAACCCCATCCTCGGTCCTTCCCCAAGGGAAGGAGGAAGTAGGGCAAGCCTATGATTTGTAAGCTTTAGGCTCATACGCTCCATCCTCCTTCCCCTTGGGGGAAGGAGGATGGGGTTTCCACAGCAGGTTACCCACGGTTGAAACCGTGGGCTAGTATCTCATTACGGCTAAAGCCGGTCCCTGTGTCGTGTAAACCCTCAATTAACCAGCCCTTCTGTTGTGGCGCGGCATTCCTCCTTAAATTTGCGCTCTTCCTTCCGCAAAAAACAGCTTCCTCTTGCCCGCCGCCGTTTACATGATCACCCCGCCATTTACACAGCTCAATACGCCCTACCCGGCTACGGCTTACCTGAAGGGATTCCTGAATACAAAAGGCATTACGGCCTACCAGTCGGATCTGGGTATTGAGGTAACGGTAGCGCTGTTTTCTAAATCCGGGTTGACGCATTTATTTGAAAGAATCGATACAGCACCAGAGTGGTCTGCCAATGTAAGGCGTATGCTTGCCTTGCAGGACGATTATATCCAGACCATCGATTCCGTGATCCTTTTCCTGCAAGGCAAAAACCCTACCCTCGCCCATCTTATCTGCCGGCGGAATTTACTGCCGGAAGCCGCCCGCTTTGCGCAGCTCGATGATCTTGCCTGGGCCTTCGGCACCATGGGTATGCAGGATAAGGCCAAGCATCTTGCCACGATGTACCTCGAAGACTTGTCCGACCTTATCGTGGAGTGCATAGACCCGCATTTCGGGTTTAGCCGCTACGCGGAAAGGCTGGGTCGCAGCGCGGTCAGCTTCGATGAATTGTATGGAGCCCTCCACCAGCCACTTACCTTCATCGATGAGCTGCTTATTGAAAAGCTTTCCGGGCAGATGATGGAAGTGCAGCCTAAGCTCGTGTGCATCTCTGTTCCTTTTCCCGGAAATTTATACACGGCTTTCCGCTGCGCGCAATGGATCAGGGCGCACTATCCGGGCATAAAGGTGGCTATGGGCGGCGGCTTCCCGAATACGGAATTGCGCGCGCTATCCGATGCGCGGGTTTTTGAGTTCTTCGATTTCATTACGCTGGATGACGGTGAGGCGCCGGTGGAATGCTTAGTGCATTTTGTGGAAGGCAATAAGACTTTGCAGGAGCTAAAGCGCACCTTCGCACTGGTGGATGGCGCCGTAACATTTATCAACAATGCAGCCTGCGCGGATTATCGTCAGGGGCAGGTAGGCACGCCCGATTACAGCGACCTGCCTTTAGACCAATACATCTCTGCCATCGAAGTTGTAAACCCTATGCACAGCCTCTGGAGCGATGGCCGCTGGAACAAGCTCACGATGGCGCACGGCTGCTATTGGGGCAAATGCACCTTCTGCGATATCTCGCTCGATTATATACAGCGCTACGAGCCGCTCACGGCCACCATTCTTGCGGATAGAATGGAGGAATTGATTGCGCAGACCGGGCAGAACGGGTTTCATTTTGTAGATGAAGCTGCGCCGCCGGCCCTCATGCGCTCACTGGCTTTAGAGATTATCCGCCGGAAGCTTACGGTAACATGGTGGGCGAATATCCGCTTTGAGAAAAGCTTTACACGGGACCTTTGCCTATTGCTCAGAGCCGCCGGCTGCATAGCCATATCGGGTGGGCTCGAGGTAGCTTCCGACCGTCTTCTGGAGCTCATACAGAAAGGCATTACCGTAGCCCAGGTGGCCCGCGTTACAAAGCATTTTACCGAAGCCGGCATTATGGTGCATGCCTACCTCATGTATGGCTTCCCTACCCAAACAGCACAGGAAACCATTGACTCTTTAGAGATGGTGCGCCAGCTATTTGCCGCAGGCGTGCTGCAATCTGCCTTCTGGCACCAGTTTGCCATGACCGCGCACAGCCCGGTAGGCCTTGAGCCAGCAAAGTTTGGTGTGATCAATGAAACCATAGCTACCGGCGCATTTGCCAACAATGATCTCGTGCACCGCGACCCAACCGGCGCCGATCATGATACCTTCAGCTACGGGCTCAAAAAATCGCTGCTCAATTTTATGCACGGCGCCTGCTTAGATCATCCGCTACACAAATGGTTTGAGGCCAAGGTGCCCAGAACGTCCGTGCCGAATGATTATATTTTGAAGGCTTTGCAAGAAGAGGAGTATGCTATGGCAAAGCCTGCGGCTAAGGTGGTATGGCTTGGCAAAGCGCCGCACATTGAAGTGATCACTAAATCCAAGAAGGGTGCGCAGTGGGAGGTAGCCTCGCTCACCTTCGAAAGCAGGAAAGAGACCATCAATATCAAAGTGGCCCCGGAGCAGGGCAGGTGGCTCTCTGGCATATTACCACAGCTTTCCGCAGGCAATCTGAGAATATGGTCACTGCAGGAAGTGCGTGAAAGCTACGAAGCTGCGGGGCTGGAGGACTTTGAATTGTTCTGGGATAATAAGCCGGTAACGGGTTTGTATCGTGCCGGGCTGCTTACGCTATAATGCCATCCGGTTATAACTTGCAGGAACAGGAGCTATTAAGCATGAAAATATCCATTAAGCTTTGGGTGCCGGCCATCCATTCCAGCCCCGCAGAAAAAGCGGGGGCTTCCATTCCTGTCTGGGCTACTTCAGCGGAAGCGGTGCTATTGAGCTTTTCTTAGCCGCTGCCGTTGTCTGAACTGTGATTCTTTTGATTGTTATGATTTTCTGATTCCTGCAGCCTCCCCGGCCGTTACTCGCTCACAGCGCCAGCGCCGACAAGGTTTAAAACCCTGTCGGCGTTTCCCATAAATCACCAATCGTAAAACACAAATCATAAATCCCCCACATTCCGCTATTTTTGCCCGTCTTTTACCTTATTGTATGTTTAATCTTATTTTGTTTGGCCCTCCTGGCAGCGGCAAGGGCACACAGTCGGCCAACCTGGTGAGCACCTACGGCCTCAGGCATGTTTCCACCGGCGATCTCCTGCGCGATGAAAAGGCCCGCATGACGCCCCTCGGTGTGGAAGCTGACAAATATATGAGCCAGGGCCTGCTTGTGCCCGATGAAGTAGTGATTGGCATGATCTCCTCCCTTATTGACGATAACCCTGCCACCCGCGGCTTTATCTTCGATGGCTTTCCACGCACCCGCGCGCAGGCCGAAGCGCTGGATAAGCTCCTCGAATTCAAGAATACCCAGATACATCTCATGCTCTCGCTCGAAGTGCCGGAAGAGGAGTTGACCCGCCGTATGCTGGGCCGCGCCGCCACCTCCGGCCGCAGTGATGATAAGCCGGAAGTGATCAAAGAGCGCATCGTTGAGTACCATGCCAAAACAATGCCGGTTGCCGAATACTATGACAGCCACGATAAGCTCGAGCGCATCAAAGGCGACGGCACCATCGAAGAAACCTTTAAAATGCTGAGCCGGGAAGTAGAGAAGTTCCTGATGCCTGTAGCTTAAATTAGCCCATTTGCTGATTAGCCAATTAGCTAATTATTTACCCCTGTGGAAAAAGCCAACTTTGTCGATTACATACGCGTGTTCTGCCGCTCCGGTCATGGAGGGGCCGGCTCGGCGCATTTTGCGCGCACCAAATTCAATGCGCAGGCCGGCCCCGATGGCGGCGATGGAGGGCGTGGTGGCCACGTGATCCTGCGCGGCTCTACCAACCAATGGACTTTACTGCACCTTCGCTACCATAAGAATGTACATGCCGAAAACGGGCAGAACGGTAATAAGAACAATATGAGCGGCCGCGAGGGTGAGGATATCATTATCAATGTGCCACTCGGCACCATAGCGCGCCATGAGGAGACCGGAGAAATTGCTGCGGAAGTACTGCACCACGGCCAAGAGATCATCCTGATGAAAGGCGGGCGCGGCGGGCTGGGCAACCAGCATTTTGCTACGCCTACCAACCAGGCTCCTGAGCATGCACAGCCGGGCGAGGAAGGCGTGGAAGCGGTAATGGTGCTGGAGCTTAAGCTGCTGGCAGATGTAGGTCTGGTAGGCTTCCCTAATGCAGGTAAAAGCACCTTGCTGAGCGTGGTAAGTGCTGCAAAGCCCAAGATTGCCAACTATGCATTTACAACCCTCACGCCCCAGCTCGGCATTGTTGCCTACCGCGATAATCAGAGCTTCGCCATGGCTGACCTTCCCGGGATTATTGAAGGAGCGGCAGAAGGTAAGGGCCTCGGCCACAGGTTTCTCAGGCATATTGAGCGCAATTCCGTGCTGCTGTTTGTAATACCTGCCGATAGTGCCGACCATGCCGCCGAATTCGGTATTCTCATTTCAGAATTAGAGCAGTATAACCCGGAGCTGCTACATAAGCGCATGCTCATTGCCATCTCTAAAAGCGATATGCTGGATGATGAGCTGAAAACGGAGATCTCTGCCACTTTACCGAAGGATGTGCCACATCTTTTTATTTCGTCTGTAGCGCAGCATGGGCTGGATGCTTTGAAGGATGAGCTTTGGAATGCGCTGAAGTAGCGAAATTATTAAGGCATCGGATGCTCACCGCGACCTTAGCACCAGTACACTGATCCAGGCTTCCTCTCGCTTTAAATCTACCAGCATTTCTTCCTGCTTTATACAATAAGGGAGCAGCCGTTCCATAAACGGCCGGGCCATCAGTCGTTGCGGCGTGGAGAGAATAATAGTAGTGTCCCGATCCAAAAAGCCTTTGAGCACACGGTACAGCACTTCAAAAGCGGCGGGATCATAATTGACATCGCTCAGCAGCAGCACATCCGCAGTTATCTCTCCGGGCAGCGCATACCAATCGATCAGCCGGCAGGTTGTGTTTGTAAGACTATTGAGCGCAATAGAAGCTTGCATCATTGTCACAGCATCGGGCACATAATCACTAAACATTACCTCGTGGGCGCAATGCGCGGCGACCATGCCCGGCAGGCCAAGACCTCCGGCCAGCTCCAGCACCTTTTTATGCGCTACCAGCGCAGGGTTGGCCGTAATAAAACGGGACAAAGCGATAGCGGCAGGCCACAGCTTAGCCCAATAAGGAAAAGTGGCGCCTTCCGGCTCGAGGCTTACACGATGCTGTACCGCTTCCGGAGCTGGAACCCATAGCTTTATGCTTACTTCGCCAAATAGAAAAGATTGCAGCTCAGGGGCATAATGTGGCATGAAAGTAAAGCGTATGTTAGGCTCAGAAGGAGATGTAACAGTACTATTGCATGGATAATTTATCGCAGAATACCGGATATCTTAGTTCCGTGCACTGCCTGCGCAAGGTCTCGGATGAGCAGCGGATCCTGCTCTATAGCATTGCCGACCACTACGATGGTTGCGCCGGCATTTGCCGCCCTGGCAGCGGCTTCGGCGGTGCGGATGCCCCCGCCTACAAAAAGCGGAATGCCGGTATGCGAAGCTATTTTGCTGATCATCTCTTGAGATACCGCGTAGCGTGCGCCGCTCCCGGCATCGAGGTATAATAAGTGCTGGCCGAGGAGCTCGCCTGCCCATGCTGTACAGAGGGCAATATCCGGCTTATCGGCGGGCAGCGGGGCGGAGCCGCTGATGTAAGAAACGGTGGTAGGCCGGCCGCCATCTACCACCATATAGCCGGTGCTCAGCACTTCGAGTCCGCTGGCCTTTACGAGTGGCGCAGATATTACATGCTGCCCTATGAGCAGCTCCGGGTTGCGGCCTGATATAAGGGAGAGGTAGAGTAAAGCATCGGCATAAGGCGTGACCTGGGCGGGGCTTCCCGGAAATAAGATTACCGGTATATCGCTCTCGGCTTTAAAGCGCTGAATGCAGGCATCAAGCTGCTGGGCAATGACGAGGCTGCCGCCCATCAGCAGGTAATCCACCGAAGCATCATTGCAGAGCTTTGCAAGATGTTCCATTTGTAGCGGGGATATTTTATCGGGGTCGGCAAGTACGGCAAAGCCGCTGCTGCCTTCCTGCTTGCGGGTTTTCAGCGCTTCATATATCTTTCCGGTAGCCATGGGTCGGTGCTTTGCTATTATTTACGGTGGCGGCTCAGGCGCGGTTCTGGCTCTTTAAAAGATCGCGTATTTCGGTAAGCAGCACTTCTTCGTTGGTTGCTGCGGGGGCTTCGGGAGGAGCTTCGTCCTTCGTTCGCTGAAGGCGCGATAAGCTACGTATTGCGATGAAAATACATAGTGCTATGATCAAAAAATCAATGATAGATTGTATAAAATTCCCATAAGCAAAAACATTGGCGCCCGCTGCTTTCGCTGTAGCTAAGGTAGGATAGGTTGCAGCACCATCTTTGCCCGTGTGTAGAACGATCATGTAATTATCAAAACGCCCACCGCCAGTGATCGTGCTTATCAGTGGCATAATCACATCATCTACCATTGCCGTAACAATCTTGCCGAAAGCCCCGCCTATTACTACACCTACAGCGAGGTCTATGACATTGCCCTTCATGGCAAATTCCTTGAATTCCTTTATAAAGCCCATAAAGCGATCAGATAAGCCGCAAATATAATCAGTAAGAAACAGCTTCTTTTAAAAACAACGTTTTCATTTCGCTATAGGAGATAATAAAATTAATACTTAGGAAACTTTGGCGGGATAAATAGTTTCCATAGTTTTGGGCCCGAATCATGGATGTACAACAGAAAATACTCAGTGTATCCGCCGAAATGTTCCGCCAGTACGGCTTTAAGACCATTACGATGGATGATATTGCGCGCCGGGCGGGTATTTCAAAGAAAACGCTTTACCAGCATTATGTAAACAAGCAGGAAGTAGTGCAGGCTGCGATCAACTGGTACCAGTGCCGTGTATCGGATGATTGCCACGAGGCGCTCAGCCAATCGGATAATGCCGTAGAGGCGATGGTGAAGCTGGCCGAGCTCCTGACCCAGATGTTCAAGCAGGTAAATCCGCTGGCCATGCTGGAGCTTCAAAGGTTCTTCCCGGAGTCGCACGACCTGTTCCGCAAAACGCTTTTTGAGCGGGATATGATTGCCATACGCGATAATATTCTGCGGGGAATCGAGGAAGGCTATTACCGGGAGGGCCTGAATGCAGAGCTGCTGGCTATTTACCGCCTCGAAAGCTGCCTGATTATGATGCAGCCCGGCCTCATGATGAATGAGCGCTTCAATACCCAGATTGTAAGCGAGGAAATATTCGAGCATTTCATTTACGGCCTGATGACGGCGAAGGGCGAAAAGCTTTATAAAAAATACAAAGAGAAATACCTGAAGAAGTAATGATTACTATGAAAAAACTCCTTTTATTAATTCCGCTGCTGATCCTTGCAGCCTTTAATGCAAAAGCGCAGGATGTAATTCCCTTAAGCCTTTCTGATGCAGTTACCTATGCGTTGAAGCATAATGTAGCAGTAAAGAATGCGCGGTTGGATATAGATATCCAAAAAGCCAAGAATGCGGAGATCACAGGCATGGCCCTACCACAAATAAGTGGCAGAGAGGAATTCAATTATTATCCTAAACAGGTGCTTACCGCGCTGCCAGCTATCTTTAATAAAGCATTCAACCCTAATTCTGGAGATACTGTTGGGTTTATTTATGTGCCCTTCACTCCAAGATTTTCAAATAGCGCCAGCCTTTCCGGATCCCAGCTATTGTTTGACGGCTCTATAATCGTAGCGCTCCAGGCAAAGAAAACACTATTGCATCTTGCTCAACTTGGTGCGCTTTCTACCGAGGAGGATGTACGATATAATGTACAGCGTGCTTATTATGCACTGGCTATTGCCTATAAACAGTTTGGCATCCTGGCCTCCTCTTTATCTAATGCCCGGGAAATACTACATGATCAGGCAATTATGCGCCAGCAGGGCTTTGTAGAGAAAATCGATATTGACCGTACAACAGTACAGGTAAATAACCTGGCTACTGACAGTATACGTACAGGCAATCTCATCCTGCTCAGCGAGCAGTTGCTAAAGTTTAATATGGGTATGAATATTGATCAGCGTCTTATCCTTACAGACACTGCGGTTACGGAGAATCTGGAAAAGGCATCGCAGGCGCTTGAGAATGAGATTGTATATAGTAATCGAACAGATTACAACCTGCTACAGGATCAGCTTAAGCTAAATAAATATGATCTTAAACGCTATCGCTATAAAGCGTTTCCTTCGCTCGGGGCGTTCGGAAATTATACCTACAATTACTCATCCAATGCCTTTAGCGATATTGCCACCCCATCTATCTACAATAACTTTTCGCTGATTGGTCTTCGATTGGACGTGCCCATATTCACCGGCTTCCAGCGTACCAATCAGGTAAAGCAGGCACGACTTAATGTTGAAAAAACCCAAAACAATATTGATAACCTGAAGCTGGTCATCGATCTCCAATCCGCTCAATCGCGCACAGTGCTTCGCAACAGCCTTTTGACATTAAAAAATTCGGAGCGCACCCTAGAGCTTTCCAATTCCATTCTTGATCTTTCCAATAAAAAATATAAAGCCGGCGTAGGCAGCTCACTCGAGGTTAACCAGGCACAGACAGACCTGCTTATCAGCCAAAATAACTATTTCCAATCCCTGCTGGATGTGATCAATGCACAATCCGACCTCCAGCGCGCCCTTGGCCAATTCAAATAAAATCCTAACTACCATACACAGAAAGAAATATGAAACGCATCCTTACCATCCTGCTCGCGGCCGCAACACTGGCATCCTGCGGGGGAGATAAAAAAGATAAAAACGCGGCAGACCTTGCAAAGCTCAAAAAAGAGCGTTCTAATCTGGACGAGCAGATCCGGAAAATGGAAGGCGCAACGCCGGACACTTCGCGCAAGGCAACTCCTATTTCTGTAATGGAAATACAGCCATCCGCCTTCAATGCATTCATCGAAGTACAATCACAGATCACCGGAGATGAAAATGTGCTCGCTACATCCCAGGCAAGCGGCATTGTAACCTCGGTATCCGCTCATCCCGGACAGCGCGTAGGTAAAGGCCAGGTATTGGCGGTGCTCGATGCCGCCGCAGCGGAGCAGCAGATAAAAGCCCAGGAGGTTCAGCTTTCTTTTGCACGCACAGTATATGAAAAGCAACAGCGGCTCTGGGCGCAGCAGATTGGTACTGAAATTCAGCTGCTGCAGGCAAGATCCAATTATGAAGGTCTTCAGAAGCAGCACGCATCCCTCATTGCGCAGCGCAATATGGCCCGCATTGTATCTCCCATCAGCGGCACGGTGGACCAGGTAAACCTGAAGATCGGCGACGTGGCTGTACCGGGCATGTCGGGCATTCGCATTGTAAACAACAACAAGATCAAAGCGGAAGCCAACCTCGGTGAAAACTACCTCGGTAAAGTAAAGACTGGCGACCCGGTAATGCTTCTTCTTCCGGATATCAATGATTCCATCCGCACTACGCTTACCTATGTGGCGCAGGCAATCGACCCGGTATCGCGCGCCTTTAATGTGCAGATACGCTTAGGCAGCAATGGCAAGCTGCACCCCGGCATGAGCTGCCGCATGAAGATCATCAACTATTCCGCTTCGAATGTGATTGCAGTGCCCGTATCGGTGGTTCAGAAAACCGCCGGTGGAGATATAGTTTACATCGCTGCCAATGGCGTAGCCAAATCCGTGATCGTAAAAACCGGCCGCATATCCGATGGCCGGGTAGAAATATTATCTGGCCTCAATAGCGGCGATAAGCTTATCACAGAAGGTATCCAGGAACTGGATAACGGCGAGGCTGTGGAGATTAAATAGAGCCTCTTTTCCCATTCTAATAAATTCTTTCTGCTCCATACCTCCGGGACCGGCGCAGGCACCTACCGTTTATGAAAGACGCAAACAAAAAATTTTTCCTGTCGAGCTGGGCGATCGATAACCGCACGGCGGTTTACGTAATTACGATTCTCATTACGCTGATCGGGTTCGCCACCTATCTTTCCCTGCCCAAGGAGCAGTTTCCTGAGATCAAGCTCTCGCAGATCGTAGTGCAGACCTTATATCCCGGTACTTCTCCCGAAAATATGGAGAACTTGGTAACGAAGCCCATCGAGAAAGAAGTAAAGAACCTTACCGGCATCAAGCGCGTTACCTCCAATTCCTTTCAGGATTTCTCGGTAGTGATCGTAGAGTTCCAGAGCGATGTGAAGGTAGATAAGGCAAAGCGCGATGTAAAGGACGCTGTGGATAAGGCCCGTACAGACCTGCCTAAAAACCTGCCCAATGAGCCTGAGGTAAAAGACATCGACCTTTCCGAGCAGCCTATATTATACGTGAATGTATCCGGCAACTACGACCAGAGCCGCCTGAAAAAATATGCCGACAGGATAAAGGATAAGATCGAAGACCTGAAAGAAGTAAAGCGTGTGGATCTCGTAGGTGCGCTGGAGCGCGAGATACAGATCAATATGGATGCATACCGGATGCAGGCCGCAGGCATTACATTCGATGATGTGGAGCGCACGGTGGCCAGCGAAAATCTTTCGCTTACGGCAGGAGAGGTTGCAGGCAATAACCAGAAACGCATCATCTCCCTTAAAAATGAATTCAAGACTGCTGAGCAGATAGGCAGCGTGATCATAAAGAACGGGAAAGGCAACAGCATTTACCTCCGTGATATAGCCAATATCCGCGATGCCTTCGAAGAGCAGAAAAGCTATGCCCGCAAAGACGGCAAGCCCGTTATCTCCCTCAATATTATTAAGGCGAAGGGCGAAAACCTCATCGATGCATCTGACAAGGTGCAAAAGGTGGTGGCAACAATGGAAAAGGATGAGCTTCCCAAAGACCTGAGCATCGATATCACCGGCGATCAGAGTGAAAGCACCCGCACTACCCTGCACGATCTGGTCAATACCATTATCATTGGCTTTATATTGGTTACGATCATTCTCATGTTCTTCATGGGCGTTACCAATGCCTTGTTCGTGGCCATGAGCGTTCCGCTTTCCTGCGCACTGGCCTTTTTAGTGATGCCTACTATTGGCTTTACCCTGAATATGATCGTGCTGTTCTCTTTCCTGCTTGCGCTGGGCATTGTGGTGGATGATGCCATTGTGGTAATCGAGAATACGCACCGGATATTTGACAATGGCAAAGTGCCTATTAAAAGCGCCGCGAAAATGGCTACGGCAGAGATCTTCCTGCCTGTGCTTTCCGGTACGGCTACTACCCTGATGCCTTTTGTGCCGCTCGCTTTCTGGCCCGGCCTTATCGGCAACTTCATGGTGTTCCTGCCTATCACGCTCATTATTACGCTGGTAGCGTCTTTGCTGGTGGCCTATGTGATCAACCCGGTATTTGCGGTAGATTTTATGAAGCCGCACGATCCTGCCGATCACGGGCAGCGCCGCTGGGCACGTAAAGACAAGATCACGCTGATCATTGCACTATCGCTTGCGGCGATCAGCTTCCTTACACGCAATACCGGCGCTGGCACGTTCGTACTTTTCCTTTACGGCTTTATTCTTTTAGAGAAATTTGTGCTCGAGAAAGTAATCTATAATTTCCAGCACAATGCGTGGCCGCGCTTTCAGGATTGGTACGCCAAATGGCTGCACCGCGCGCTGGAGCATCCTGGTAAAACGATGGGCATTGCAGTGCTCATTTTTATACTGGCCATCGTGGGCGTAATGATCCGTAAGCCGAAGGTAGATTTCTTCCCGAGCGGTGATCCCAACTTTGCATTTGTATATCTTAATATGCCCGTTGGCACCGATCAGGCTTATACCAGCGAAGTATTGGCCGCTTAGAGAACCGAGTAGCAAAAGCGCTGGATATGGAAGGCGGTAAAAAGAACCCAATCGTCAAATCCATTATTGCCAACGTCACAGTTAATGCCGTAGATCCAACATCCGGCGAGGTGGGCGAGTTCCCGAACAAGGGCCGCATACAGGTGGCTTTCGTGGAGTTTTCCAAACGCCAGGGCAGCAAGCTTACCACCAAGGATTATCTTGAAAGAATACGCGCAGCCGTAAAAGGGGTGCCGGGCGCAGAAGTTGCCGTAGATAAAGAAGGCAGCGGCCCGCCAACCGGCAAGCCCGTAGCTATAGAAGTAACGTGCGATGACCTGGACACGCTTGTGGCCACTACAGACCGGATGAAGAAATACCTGACCCAAAAGCAGATACCCGGACTTGAAGAGCTACGCTCAGACTTCCAGGCGGAAAAGCCGGAGATCGTATTTGATATAGACCGTGAGCGGATGAATAATGAAGGCATCACTACTGCAACCGTAGCTTCGGCACTGCGCACTGCCGTATTCGGCAAAGAAATATCCCGTTTCCGCGATGCAAAGGATGACTACCCGATTACGCTGCGCTATCTGGCCGACCAGCGGACGGATATCGATGCGATCCGGAATATGCAGCTTACCTACCGGGATATGGGCATGGGCGGCGTCATCCGCCAGGTGCCGGTTTCTGCATTTGCCGGTGTGCGCTATTCAACCACTTACGGCGGCATTAAGCGCAAGAATCAAAAACGCATTATTACCTTATCTTCCAATGTAACTGGTGATGCAAATGCTAATGAAGTGGTTGCTGCAGTACAAAGTGAGCTCAACGGATTTCACTTACCTTCCGGCGTAGCTGTAAAAATGGGCGGGGAGCAGGAAGAGCAGGCAGAAACGGGGGCCTTCCTTTCCAAAGCCGGCATGGCAGCTATTGCATTAATATTCCTTATTCTTATTATACAATTCAATTCGCTCTCACGCACATTTATTATAATGAGCGAGATTTTGTTTTCCATATTCGGGGTAATGCTTGGCTTGGCAATATTTGGCACCAAATTCTCAATTGTAATGTCGGGCATTGGTATCGTAGCGCTGATGGGCATTGTGGTGCGCAATGGTATCCTGCTTATAGAATTTATGGATCTGATGCTTGCCGACGGCATGGCGCCCTATGATGCCATTGTGGAAGCAGGCCGAACCCGGATGACACCGGTTTTGCTTACGGCTATTGCAGCCATTCTTGGTTTGATACCTCTTGCCATAGGATTAAATATAGATTTCGGCACTTTGTTATCAGAGCTTAATCCTCATATATTCTTCGGGGGCGACAGCGCCGCCTTTTGGAGCCCGCTTGCCTGGACCATGATCTACGGATTGAGCTTTGCGACCTTTCTTACCCTAATTATTGTGCCGGTGCTTATGCTGCTTTCTTTCCGGTTTAAGAACAGAATTGCTAAATGGCGCGGTAAAGAGCAAAAAGTGCTTCGAAGCCCACAAAAATAGTTTTTTATAATAAAATTGATTATCAGGCACCGTAAATATTACGGTGCCTTTTCTTTGAATTTTAATCGATTACAATTAGAGTTTGGCATAGTATTTGAACTATACTAAGTGTAATCCAAACTCAAAAAACAGATATTTTATGAAGACAGTACTGAAGGCGCTCACCATTGCTACCCTGACTATTGGAGCACTTCCTTCCTATGCGCAGAATGCACGCGAAGCCAGCATAAAGTTTATGAAAGGCCAGCAAAATGCAATCGTCGCAGATTATGACCTCCCAAAGGGCGTTGTTGAAGACGCCCTGAAGGAGCGTCTTGAAAAGGAAGGTCTCGGCAAGCGGGGATCCGAAAAAGGGTTTATGGCTTATAAAGCCACAGTATGGACAAATATCAGCCCGGACAAAATGGATGTATATGCCAAAGTAGAAGGTAAGGGCGATCAGAGCACTATTACCATGCTCGCTTCTAAAGGCTATGACAACTTCATCTCTACAGCTACCGATGCCGATAAGGTGCAGAAGATCGAAGCCTTTATGAATAGCTTTATTAAAGATGCACGTGCCTATCAGCTTAAGCTCGCCATTGCTGCACAAGAAGAAGTGGTAAAAAAGGCAGAAAAAGAGCAGCGCAATGCTGCTGAAGACGGTGATAAGCTCGTAAAAGAAAAGGAAAAGATAGAAAAGCAGATTGCCGAGAACAAAACAGAGCAAAGCAAAAGAGAAGCAATTCTAACAACAGAAAAAAGTAAGCTGGAAGATCTGAAAAAACAGATGTAAAGGCCAAAGATGGTTTATTGGTTGGCAGGGCCGTCCGAAAGGGCGGCCTTTGTTTGTTTTCAGATTATTGTAAATCGAGCTGAAAAAATAAATCCTACAGTGTAAAGCTGCAGGATTTCACTTCTATAAATTATATAATTATTTCAGCAGCTTAAAAGCTCCACTCCATTCATTTCTCAGAAAGCCCGGTATGCACCAGAGCATACTCAGTGGTTCAATAGCCCGTGCAGCAGTAGCGCGGCCCATATCGGCTATTTCCCAGCCGAACTCCTGCAAAATCCCTGCTGATTCAGCCTTCGCACTGTCCTCATTACCGCAGATAAACATAGTTGGCTTTATGCCATCAAACCGGGGGTTTACCATCTCGCTGCTACCTACACTGTTGAATGCTTTTACAAAATGCGCTTCCGGCGCTTCACTTTGCAACTGCTCCATGAGTGAGCTGTTTGGCCCGGTAAAGAATTGCAGCACGCCATCCACCGGCGGCGCATCGGCAATCGGGTTAGTGGTATCGATGATCGTTTTGCCTTTCAGATTTTCTATTCCTGCTTCCCGGATAGCATTTACCGCTCCGCCGCCTTTCACTGACAGCACCAGCAGATCGCCAAATTGCGCTGTTTCGGCAAAGTTGCCTGTTTGGGCGCTGTCGCCTGCGCCTGATTTCCAGTCGGCCAGCTTTTCCGGGCTGCGGGAGCCCAGCATTACTTCGTATCCTTGATCTATGAATCCTTTTGCCAGCGCTTTCGCAACAGCGCCGGATCCCATGATACCTGCTTTTTTCATTTTCTTTTTGGTTTTATGATGAAGGCTGCAAAGTAAAGCGCTTTGCGATAGGAGATTATCAGCATTAGCAATAGAATAATCAGCAAATTAAAAAAGGCTACCGGACGGCAGCCTTTTTCAATAATCGGTGAGAAGAAAAACTTAAGCGATTTCCACCTCAGCACCAGCTTCTACAAGCTTAGCCTTCAGATCTTCTGCTTCTGCCTTGCTTACGCCTTCCTTAATATTCTTAGGTGCGCCGTCAACCAGCTCCTTTGCTTCCTTCAGGCCAAGACCTGTAAGATCCTTAACGAGCTTTACAACAGCCAGCTTGGAAGCACCGGCATTCTTCAGCACTACATTGAACGAAGTCTTTTCTTCTTCAACAGCGCCAGCGCCAGGACCAGCAGGGCCAGCTACCATTGTAGCAGCAGCAGGCTCGATGCCATATTCGGATTTCATGAAATCAGCAAGTTCCTGTACATCCTTAACGGTAAGGTTAACCAGTGATTCGGCGAGAGATTTAATATCAGCCATGGTATTTACTTTTTTAAATTTTTTTTGTGAATGAATTGTTTGGATATAATGCGACTTGGAAGCACTTGGTTGGATTTCGGATTTCGGAAATCGGATTCCGGATTTATACAATCATGGAATCTTAAATCTTCATCCATGTAATTATTCAGCGGCGGGAGCTTCAGCTTCCGGAGCAGCAGCTTCTGGAGCTGGAGTTTCAGCAGAAGCCTCTGTTGCAGGAGCGCTTTCGCCACCATCCTTTGGCTTGCCTGCGTGCTCGAGGAGCGCGGCCAGTACGCGGCGGGCGGGTGATTGCAGCAAGCCGATCACTTCGCCGATAAGCTCGTTCTTCGTCTTGATGTTCTTTAAGTTAGCCAGTTGATTATCGCCAACAAACACATCTTCGCCAATGAAGGCAGCCTTCAATACCGGCTTTTCGCCTTTTGTATCAGTACGGAAAGAAGAGATGATCACCGCAGGCTCTTTCGGAGAATCAGAGAACATCAGCGCCGTAACGCCTTTCAGTGATTCGAAAACGCCAGCGTATTTTTCGCTGTTCAGGCTTTCGAGGGCCTTGCGGATGAGCTTGTTTTTGGCAACAGTCAGCTCTACACCCTGCTCGAAGCAGGTGCGGCGCAGTTTATTGCTCTGCGCAACTGTGAGGGACTCTGTATTAGTAATATAAAAGTTGCTGTATTGAGAAAACTTCCCTTTCAGCACTTCAATTGCTTCATTTTTTTGAGCAGGTGTCATTTTATTTATGATTTCTGATTTGTGATTGTTGATTTACCTGTGGCTGAATAAACAGTTGCGGCAAATCAAACCAGCAAACGAAGGTGAAAGAAAAATTAGCTAACAGATTTTGTATCGATGGACATGCCGGGGCTCATCGTGGCAGCCATGCTGATGCCTTTAATGTAAATACCCTTTGCAGTTGCAGGCTTCATCTTCACGAGGGTGTTGATGAGCTCCTGTGCATTCTCGGCAATCTTGGCAGGATCGAAAGATACGCGGCCGATAGATGCGTGAATGATACCTGTTTTATCGATCTTAAAGGCAATCTTACCGCCCTTTACTTCCGTTACGGCAGCAGCAACATCGTTGGTTACCGTACCTGTCTTCGGGTTAGGCATCAGGTTGCGCGGGCCGAGCACCTTACCAAGGCGGCCGATCTTTGGCATCACCGATGGAGTAGCTACGATCACGTCAACGTCTGTCCAGCCGCCTTCGATCTTGGCTACGAACTCGTCGAGGCCTACGAAATCAGCGCCGGCAGCTCTTGCCTCGGCTTCTTTTTCCGGCGGGCAGAGCACGAGCACGCGCTTGGTCTTACCCGTACCGTGCGGCAGGGATACCGTACCACGGATCGCCTGATCGGCTTTTTTAGGATCCACGCCAAGGCGGATGTGCACATCTACAGAAGCGTCAAACTTGGTGCAGTTGATATTCTTTACTAATGAGCTTGCTTCGGTAAGCGTGTATTGCTTGTTTATGTCAACTAAGGCGTTTGCGGCCTTTCTTTTTTTAGTGATTGCCATTGTGGGAATGAGTTAAGGAAAGTGAACAATGAGCTACGCTTAGCTCGCCTTTGGCATTTCGCCTTCTACGGTGAGGCCCATGCTGCGTGCCGTACCGGCAACCATACGCATAGCGCTTTCCACAGTAAAGCAGTTAAGATCGGGCATCTTGTCTTTAGCGATCTCTTCGATCTGCGACCAGCTTACCTTGCCCACCTTGATGCGGTTACTTTCCTTAGAGCCCTTGCTCACTTTGGATGCTTCCATCAGCTGCACAGCGGCAGGCGGGGTTTTGATCACAAAGTCGAACGACTTATCGGCATAAACGGTGATGAGTACCGGTAGCACCTTTCCGGCTTTATCCTGCGTGCGCGCGTTGAACTGCTTGCAGAATTCCATGATGTTAACGCCTTTGGAGCCCAGTGCGGGACCAATTGGCGGTGCGGGGTTGGCAGCGCCACCCTTGCATTGCAGCTTCACGAAGCCGCTGATTTCTTTGGCCATGTTTTAATGTTTGGTTTTAACGAAAATTGATGGGGCCGGCACCGTGCCATATCCATCCGCTTTCTCCCAATGCAACCTTAATAAAAGAGCAATATGAGAATTTGGAGCGCGAAGGTAAGGTTTTTCAATTAAGAATTAAACTTTAAAATTTAAAAATTGTGGGTTGGTTCTGGTGCAAAACTATCTATAGGATTGGAGCGTGGGCATCCGGTATGTGTCCGTTACAGAAAGGGGTGATTTAGGCGCATGCTCAAACACCGGGCTACGCTTCGCGCGCGGCACAGCCCAAAGCTTTATTAAAGCTTCGGCTGCACTGCATGTTCCAATCTTTTTGCCGGAAGGGGCAAAAAAGGATTTCCACTGCAATCTCTCGCGCGGGCCTCTTGCATCTTTGGCTCTTACCAACAGTTCCATCGCCTCTACTCTGAGCTTTGCATAATGCTCAAAGAAGTCAGCCTATCTGTCACCAATGAGAATAACGGTTTGCTTTTTTGACGACCCGGGCGCTTCCCAAAGGCTTTTGACTTTCCTCAAAGCCGCCAACCATTTAAAGCTTTCCCTTTCTTCGATTGGAAGACGGCGCTGCTCATTTTTAAGCCTGCCTGAAGGGGATGCCTCTATTCTTCGGTGCACATGCCCAGCGTTGCACCATCAGGTGTCAGCGCCATGGCCGTGTGCATGTTCCGTCCCTCTTTTAGGGCCGCCCAGATAACCGGGGCCCTGCTCTTGCTTCTATATGTAGGAAAAGTCGGTGGTGTCTTCGGCAATAAGAATTACCTCTTCATCAGCACAGCGGGCAAGTGTCTGTTGATAATAGACCGCTAAGAGCGATAGTTCCCGGCCGGAGAACAGGCGCAAGGCTGATTTTCTTAGTGCCTCGCCGCAGGCCGCAGAGAAAGACTTTCCGATATTATCTGCAAGATGCCCGGTGATGGAAATGATGTTCTTAATGAATCTTTTGTCGGGCGGGCTCAGGCCTTCCAACTCTTCCCTGACCCACGAACCACTTATTGAACGCTGCACTTTTCTTAATTCCCCCTCAAATTCTAAGATAAGCCAATTTTACGGGACAGGATAAGGTCGGGGGACTTCGCTCAACTGGATTTGCAGAATTGCCTGTAAACAGAGCGGGCCATAGCGCGCATTGCCGGCTTATCCGGCGCCGGAAAGTGCGCCGCAGGTTGCAGGAAGCTTTCCGATCTTCCGGAAAGCTTGCAGCGGATAGTGGGAAGCTTTCCGGAGCTGATATTCAGCTGTTTAAGGTATAAGCCTTGCCTCCCCCGAAGGGAAAGAATTCTTGTATATAGGCAGATTAATATATGCCCGTCTTTGTTCTTCAGTTCAGGCGCTGGCGCAGCGATCTTTCATGCATCAGGGCACACAGCGCCGGGCAGCAAATTGCAGGAGCCTCTGTGTATATTACAATAGCGTCAGTCCCCCCCATCCTTTTACCTACCCTTTCCCCTCTTTTTTTCTACTTTTAAGCCCTGTAACCAATATCACTCATGGCTCACCAATTATTGAAAGGAAAAAAAGGCATCATCTTCGGCGCGCTCGATGAACGCTCCATTGCCTGGCGCACTGCTTTGCGCTGCGTGGAGGAAGGCGCGGAAATCGTACTTACCAATGCACCGATCGCCCTGCGGATGGGCAAGATAAAGGAGCTGGCTACGCAATGCAATAATGCGCCGGTTATCCCCGCCGATGCTACTTCTATGGAAGATATCGAAAAGCTCCTGCAGCAAAGCATGGATCATTTTGGCGGCAAGATAGACTTCATGCTCCACTCTATAGGCATGAGCCCGAATGTGCGCAAGTCCATACCTTACACCGATACCAACTATGATAATTTTCATAAGTCGATCGATATTTCCGCGCTTTCGCTGCACCGTATCCTCCAGGCTTCGATGAAGCTAGATGCCCTGACGGAATGGGGCTCTGTGGTGGCACTTACTTATATCGCAGCGCAGCGCTCCTTCCCCGGCTATAATGATATGGCCGATGCCAAAGCGATCCTGGAAAGCATTGCGCGCTCTTTCGGCTACCATTACGGCTTCGCCAAAAAGGTGCGGGTCAATACCATCTCTCAATCGCCGACTGTTACTACGGCCGGCTCCGGAGTAGCCGGCTTTGATGCTTTTACCGCGTATGCTGAGAAAATGAGCCCGCTGGGCAATGCGAGCGCCGACCAATGCGCGGATTACTGCATAACGCTGTTCTCGGATTATACGAAAATGGTAACGATGCAGAATTTATTTCATGACGGCGGCTTCTCCTTTACCGGTGTAAGCACCCCGATCGTGGAGCAGCTGATGGCCAATGCGCCAGCGGCAGAAGGCAGCTAAAGGCAATATTTCTTTGTGATGAACCGTTTTGAGGGTATGCAATTATTAAGGCGCAGCGCGCTGCTTTTTATTTTTTTTGGAATGGCCGTTGCGCAGGCGCAGGTTACCGGTGGGCAGGCGGCTTTTGAGTTTCTGAACCTGTCGCAGTCGCCCCATACTACAGCGCTCGGCGGCATCAATGTATCGAACCCCGAAAAAGATGTAACATTAGTGATGCAGAACCCTGCCCTCAACCGGCCCGGGCTGCACAATGAGCTTGCGGTAAATTACAATGCTTACTATGCCGGCATCTCGGTAGCCAATCTTGCCTATAGCTATCATATCCCAAAGCTGGCTACTTCTTTTGCGCTCGGCGTACAGTACCTCAACTACGGCAATTTTGTACAGACGGATAATATCGGCAACCAGTACGGCAATATCAATGCGGCGGATTATGCCATTACGTTGAGCGCCTCACGCGCTTACGGCGAGCGGTGGCGCTATGGCGCTGCGCTGAAGTGGGCGCAATCCAACCTGTACGACCGCCGGGCCACTGCCCTGCTGGCCGATGTAGGTGTTGTATATACAGATACGGCCAACCTGCTTTCTATAGGTGTAACTGCTAAGAATATGGGAGCAATGGTGCAGAAATATGACCCATCAGGAGCCGCAGAGCCGCTTCCTTTTGATCTCCAGCTGGGTATCTCCAAGCGCTTTGCGCATTTGCCTTTACGATTGCTGGGCACGGTGCATCACCTTTATGAATGGGATGTGCGCTACAACAACCCGGAGGATATTGACCGCGGCAATGTATTTGGCACGGCTGATACTATGGATACGAAATCACATTTTGGAGATAAGCTGTTCCGGCATTTTATTGTTGGTGCGGAGTTGCTGGTGGGTAAGCGCATTACGGTAACGGTTGCCTACAACCACCTGCGCCGCGGCGAATTGAGCCTTGCTGAGAAACGTGCCTTATCCGGCTTTTCTTTCGGGGCGGGATTGCACCTGAATAAGCTCCAGATTTACTATGCACGCTCTTACTATCATCTTGCGGGTGCGAATAATGAGTTTGGCCTGAACATTTCGCTGAGCAAACTCACGGGCTTAGGCAAGACGGGTGAAAAATGGCACTGGAACAACCAGTACGATGATCCGCAGATGTGATTGCTGCCGGCGTTTAATTCTGCTGCGCTTACTGATTCCTTTCTTCACCCATGAATAAATTCATGGGCTATAATTTTATTCCGACTAAAGTCGGCCTATGGGCGCACCTCTTAGTTCCCGGAACTTTGCTTACCTGATTCGTTTTTGCCGATGTGCCTGGCGCCATTCCCAGGGTGGCATCGGGTTGGGCAGTGCCCATAAGCCGAGCTTTGCATTTTGTGCATTTTGAGCTGCGTTTTCTAATCGTTCATCGTTATCGTAGTGGGTATAATGCCAGGCAAAGCCGCCGGCTACCATTTGCAGGTTGATCCATTTTCCGTCTTCGGTATAGATATCTCCAACCGTGCGCTTATAGCGGTCTTTATCTCTTACAATAACGTTGAGCTGGCGGCCTTCGCAGAAACCCCCCAGCGCTGTTTTGCATACTTTGTAATAGTCCATGCCCCGCTCCGGGCAGTCGATGCCATGCAGACGGATGCGGTAAGTAGCATTATCTTCTGTAAGGAGAACGAAGGTATCGCCGTCAATTATTTTTATGGCGCGGCCGGTCAGGGTGCCTTTTTCCTTATAGCCAGGCTGGGTGCAGGCCGGTTGGGTTAGCGTAATCAGAAAGCAGAGTAGGAGAAATAGCCTGTAATGCATAAAGAAGTAGTGTCTTGGTTTGAATATTGAACCGCATAATGTACTAACTTACCTGCTGTGGGATCCTTCACTGCGACTCATTTTCAAACTGAGACGCTAACCATAAAGGAACAGGTCAATTAATGTAACTATGAACGTGCTCAGGCCATGTCATCGAGCACAAGCATGTCTTCCGCTGATAGCTTCAAATTCACTGCCTTTACATTCTCTTCCAGGTGCGCCACTTTTGAGGTGCCGGGAATAAGCAGGATATTCTCCGCATGTTGCAACAGCCAGGCCAATGCTACCTGGTGCGGTGTGCTGCTGTTCTTTTGCGCTACTGCCTCCAGCCTTGCCATCGTTTGCACATTATTTGCATTGAGCGGATTCCAGGGGATGAAAGCAATGCCCTGCTCGCGGCAATAATCCAGCTCCGGCTCAAACCTGCGGTAGTCATAGCTGTATTTGTTTTGGATGGATACTACTTCACAAAATTCTTCTGCGGCTTTGATCTCCTCAATCGTTACTTCTGAGAGGCCAATGTGCTCAATTAATCCTTCCTGCTGTGCCTGTTGCAGCATACGGAAGGTATCGGCACGGGGTACGGCCGGGTCGATGCGGTGGAGCTGATAGAGCTGTATCTTATCCTGCTTCAGTATTTTCAGCGAACCTTCGAGGGCTTTCCGCAAATAGCCGGGGTTGCCGTTCATTTGCCATTGGTTGGGGCCGGTGCGCATGAAGCCGCCTTTGGTAGCGATCACCAGACCGGGCGCATAAGGATAGAGCGCTTCCGCAATGAGCGCTTCCGACACATTGGGGCCGTAGCTATCGGCGGTGTCTATAAAGTTTACACCCAGCTCTACGGCGCGTTTGAATACGTGGACCGCCTCTTCATGATCGGCAGGTGGCCCCCATATTCCGGGCCCGGTAATGCGCATGGCTCCGAAGCCCATCCTGTTTACGGTTAACCCGCCGCGTAGCTGATAATTCATTGTTCGGTTGCTTTAATTTTTATAACCGAAAGGTAAGGGTAATGGCTATAATGATTCCCAGCAATCTTTGAGTTTTCTGAAGATTGCCATAGCCTACATTTGGGCAAAATGCCCTTATGAAATTCTTTATCCTGATCCTGATTATTGTGGTGGTGCTGGTGGCCCTGAAAATGGTGCGCGGCAAGAAGCGGGAAGTGCCCCCGATACCGGAAGACAAAAAGCATGATCTGCTGGTAAAGCATGTGCGGTTTTATGCAAAGCTGGATGCTGCCGGTCAGCAGCTTTTCCGCAGCCGTGTGCAGCATTTCCTGGATACCGTTGCCATTACGCCTGTGGGCGATGTAGTGCTTACAGATCTTGACCGGCTATATGTTGGTGCTTCAGCCATCATTCCTATTTTCTCGTTCAAAGACTGGGCTTATAACAACCTGAATGAAGTGCTCATCTATCCTAATGCTTTTACCAAAGATTTCAGCGGCAGGCCGGAGGACAGCGATGTACTGGGCATGGTAGGCAATGGTGCTATGAACCGGATGATGATCCTGTCGATTGGCTCGCTGCGCGCCGGCTTCGAGCAGGCCGGGGCTCATAATACCGGTGTCCATGAATTCGTGCATCTCCTGGATAAAGCAGATGGATCGGTGGATGGTATTCCGGAAGCGATGCTGCCACCGGAACTCCTACAGCCATGGGTGCAATACATGCGCCGGACGATTGAGGAGATCAGGAAGGGTGAATCCGAAATAGACAGATATGCCGGTACGAATGAAGCAGAATTTTTCGCCGTGATATCTGAGTATTTTTTCCAGAGGCCGGAGCAGCTACAGGAGCATCATCCGGAACTTTGGAGGATGCTGGAAAATGTGTATCGTGTGGATGAGGCCACTAACGCCGGGAAGGTTTAGAACCCTTGTCGGCATTTCTGACAGCGACGAGGAAAAGCCCGATAGTAAAGAGCTGATGAACGGTGCCATCGCCACCACTGCTTAACCGCACTTCCGCCTGCCCGGACAATAAAAAGCGCTAAACAATTCCTTTCTTTGCGTTCCTATCCCTGCCTGCTTATGAACCGCATCGACCGGCTGTTTGCATTACATACTTTCCTCCAGTCGCGCAAGTACTGTATGGCGGAGGATATTGCCGCAAAATTCGGCATTTCGGTACGCACCGTTTACCGGGATATCCGTGCGCTTTGCGATAGCGGGGTACCTGTGTCCTTTGAGCCGGCGCGGGGCTATTTTATGGTACAGGGCTATTTCCTGCCGCCGGTCTCCTTTACTACGGAGGAGGCCTCTGCGCTGGTGCTCATGGAGGGCGCTGCGAAAGTATTTGCCGATAGGGGCATCCAGCAATTATACGCTTCGGCGCTTACTAAAATAAAAGCGGTGCTCCGGGCCTCTCAGAAAGATGGGATAGAGGCACTGATTGCCGGCACGGGCATCCAGTTGCCGCCGTGCCTGGAAGCGGATAATGATCACCTGGCAACACTGCAGTCGGCCATTGCGCAGCGCCACATCCTCGAAATCGAATACACGGCAAAGAGCGAAGCGCGAAGCCGGCGCAGAATAGAGCCTGTTGGCCTGATGTTTTACGCGATGGCCTGGCACCTGATGGCCTGGTGCTATAAGCGCCTGGCCTACCGCGATTTCCGGGTATCGCGCATTGGCGAGGTACACCTTACCGGTGAGCCTTTTTTAAAGCAGGATCACTTATCGCTGGATGAGCTGCGACAGGATTTGCCGGTTGCTTATTAGGGAGTTTGAAACAGGCATAATTTTCCTGATTATTTTTTTGAGACTGCCATAGGGCTGTCAGTGGCGCCTGCTTTCTTTGCAGTATGGAAAATAAAACGCAATATTTCGAGATTATTCCTGCCCTGCTGAAAGAGCTGGAAGCGGAAACCGCCATAACCCGTAAAATGCTGGCGCTGGTGCCGGATGATAAGCACGATTGGCAGCCGCATGTAAAGAGCATGAAGATGGGGCCGCTGGCTATCCACCTTGCCGAGCTGCCTTCCTGGCTAAGCCTGGCGCTCCATACGGAAGGAATGGATTTTGCTACAATGCCCTATAAGCCAACGGTAGCAGCAGATAGCACTGCCTTGCTTGCCCTATTTGAATCATGCTGCAAAACAGGCCGGGTAGCGCTTGCAGCAGCTAAGGAAGAAGACCTTACGGGGAGGTGGGTACTAAAAACCGGTGAGCATATTCATGCCGACTATTCCAAGTATGAAACTATCCGCCATTCTTTTGCGCAGACGGCGCACCACCGCGCGCAGCTGGGCGTATATCTGCGCTTGCTGGATATCCCGATTCCCGGTACTTACGGCCCAAGTGCGGATGAGCAGAATTTTTAGGAAATCTGCTAAGGGAGATTCCAGTGCGGGTGAGGCGAAGCAATCTCAGACAAGCAATCAGGATCGTACTCACGGGGCAGCCGGGGCCTCCCGATAGAGAACCTGGCTATATTACTCCATCAATGAACGCGGCGGGCCTATTAGAAAGGTGGCTCGCCGCTTATGTAAGTATTTGAATTGGGTATGGTGAGTTTTCCATTGGAATTTTCCTATCCTTACAATAATCTTCTATTTCTGTATCATTTGCAAAATACTTATCACAAAATTCATCAAGTTCCTTCTCTGTTGATTTATAGTAACGCTCATGTGCTGTCATTAGCTTTTCTACCTGTTCAACAAATTTTTCAAATTCAGGATTGATTTTGCAGAGTTTGTCAATGGTCTTAAAATCTAGATCTCGATAAGTAGGGGGGAATAAGACTTTACTTTGATATGGATTTGCATCTAACTTAATTACACCTATTCCAAACGACTGATTTAGCCTTGACATTTCTTCCATCAAAATATCACTGAATTCAAACGCCACTAAATAGCCATAGTTCGCCCAACTTGAATTGGAAACTGCCTGAAAAAATGCTTTTTTCAATTCACTATCGCTGTTAATCTCCCTTTTGATCTCGTAGGAGCTCAACTTGAAAGTATCAATCCTATTTATGGATTTTAAGAAATTTTGACTTGCTTTTGTTTGCAAATTTAAAAAGGTAATCCCAACCATATCAGGGTGTGTCCATATCTGATTACTGTCTTTTCCATTTGACTGTTCATGAAAAATAGTTTTCGAATATACTTCTGTATTTTTTAAGTAGCTACTAAGCAGTATATGCAGATCTCTTTCTTCATAGCCATTTGTTCCCTTATATTTTGGCAGTTTTAAAGAGGCAGTTTCAACATTATAGTCAGTAAAACTAATGCCAATGTTTTGTTCATTTTTTGCTAAATAATACGAGTAACTCCCATTTCGTTTTACTCGTTTTACCCTAGTGTCACCCTGCCTTATAAAATCACCCATCAATGCAGAGATAGTAGATTCGGGTGTTTTAGCACTACCGAAACTATAGTAATCATTATTCGCAATATGAGTATATATTTCTAGCGAAGTCACTGTACCATCAGATTTATCTGCAAGACTTTGTAAGATTGCCTCCTTCATGGTTTTGAACATCGCCTTCTATGATTATTTAGGCCAAAGTTAATTCAATGCTACCTGTATAATATGATCTTTAAACAGCTTAATAATTCAAGAGTGCTCAAGCAAATGAAATCTTCCCTTTTGCTAAACTAAAAAAGTCTGATGAACGGTGCCAACGCCCCGAAAGTTCAACCTGCTTCCTCCAGCCCGGACACAAAAAATAATGGCTGCCTCTCGCGAAGCAGCCATTATACTTTTAAAAAAACCGTCAGCAATTAAGCTTTCTTAGTAGTAGTTTTTGCTGTAGCAGAAGGGGTGGCAGTTGCAGAAGTAGCAGGAACAATAGCAGTTTCTTCGTCGCTGTCCATTTCCATCATTTTTTCGAGCTGGCGCACTTCCTTCTTCAGGTCGTAGATGGTTTTGTAGAGCTCATCCATTTCTGTGCGGGTAGCTACCGGTACATTTACCAGCATCTTTTCCATTTGAAGCTCGGTATCTTTCTTCAGCTTCAGCTGCAGGGCACTCACTTCGGCCATCAGCTTGCTGTAGGTCTCGCTTTCAAACAGGCTTACATAAGTCTTGTCGCTGATGCTCATCCACTCCTGGTAGAGGGCCATCATGCTTTTTACTTCTTCGCCGTGCTGCATTTTATTGCTTACGTTCTCAGCCAGTGCGTCCATTACCTTGGTGCCCTGGTTGTACATCATATACTGGAGCTCCGCGTTCTTGATGCTGTACACCGTGTAGCGGTTCATCAGGTCCTGCCATTCAGCAGCGCTCTTGGTGTATTTGTTTGGCGTCATCATGCGGCTGATCGGGCTTACAGCGCTCTGCATCATGTTCTGCATATTGTTGTAAGTGCTCAGCATATTGCCAAACATGTCGCCGGTGTTCATGCCGGGCATGCTGCTCATCATATCGCGCATCTGGTGGTAGCCGTTCATATTCATGCCGCCCATTTGGGTGAAGCCGCCTTTCATGGCTTCCGTCATCTGGTTCATGTAAGTGCGGGAATTTTCCGGCATGAAAGAGAAAAACTTATCCATGAATTCCTTGTACATCGCAGGGTTGATCATCTGCTTGTATTGGTCCATGTTGAAGGTTTTGTCTTGAATGCTCTTCCACATAGGCTGCATCATTTCGGTGAAGCGCGTAAAGCCATCTGTAGTGTTCACCATGTTCTTGTAAGCGTCCTGGATAGTACCGCTCTTCAGGTTATTCTGGAATTCTGCGAAATTGCTGTGCAGCATCTCGCTCCATTGCGTGAAGAAGTTGTTGGTAGTTTCGGTAGCGCTCTTGAAGTTGTTCTGATTGAACGGGTTCATGTTCTGCATATGCTGCATATTGTTCATGAAGGTGTTCATCTGGCTCATGTTGCTCATCCAGTTGTTGTACTGGCTCATCATGCCGTTCCACTGGTTGGTCATTTGCTCCATTGGGTTGGCGGCCTGAGGCTGTGTAGCGCTTTTCATGTAGTTGGTAGTATTCTCCCACATTTGCTTAGCGGTATTGCCCTGAGTGTTCATCCAGTTTTGGTAGTAATCGTTCATTTTGCTGGCGCCTTCCTGCATGGTATTGGTAGCAGTAGTAGCTTTTTCGGCAGTCTGGCCAAGTACGCTCTTTTGGTTTTCAAGCCAGTTCTTGTACCACTCACTGCCCTTCTCAATCGTTTCTGTGATCGGGCTGTTGCCGTTGGTCAGCTTCTTGGTGTTTTCCAGTACGGTATTCACCATTTGCTTCTGGGCATCCATCATGGTATCCATGAAGCCGTTGTTGTTGTCGTTAGCCATAGCTATTTGTTTTTAAACTTTTTTTTGTAATTAGACAAAAGGGATATGCTTCCTTTTGGCGGCGCAAAGGTAGGAGTTCTAAGTTAAGAAATCGTAAATATTTTAGATAGATAGAAAGCGTAAGGATTTCTTAACAGAATGTGCGTTGTTGGGCATACCAATAAGGTAAACTGCTTTTATAATTTTCAGACAATCAAAAGCACATTCCCCCTTACCTTTGCGCCCGCTAAAGCAAAATATAGGGTTGCGCTTTCTTAGGCGACGCCTTTTAAAATATTTATCATGAAGAAAATAGGAGATTACCGCAAGCTCCTCGGCGTTACCAAAGCTGCAACGCTTGCAGAGCTCAAAACCATTTACCGCAACCTTGTAAAAGAATTTCACCCTGATAAATTTTCACAGGATAGCGAAGAGCGCCACCATGCCGAGGAGCACAGTAAAGCTATTATCGAAGCCTATCACTTCCTGGTAAGCATTGCCCCGGAAACGCTTGCAGTGCAGGCGCCCGGTTATTCAACTACCACCAATTCATCTCCTATTGTAGCTATACAGTTTGAGGAAAAAGTGCTGGAGGTGAAGTTTGCCGATGGCAGCGCCTATGAATATTTTGGCGTACCCAAAGAACTGTACATCAAATTTGCGAATGCGCCCTCGCCTACCCGGTTTGGCCGCAGGCATATCTATGATGCTTTTGTGTACCGCCAGGCCAGTAAAACCGATCATATCCCTGCTTAAAACAGTACGCAGATCATCATGAAAATCATGATGATCCGAGATCGACAAGCATCACATTCAAAAAAATTAAAAACCGGCTGGATCCAATCAAGGATTCAGCCGGTTTTTTTATTCCTCTTTAAATTCAAATAGAACGCGGACGCTCAAGATTCGTTAGGATCTTATAGGCTGGATAAAAATCAGCGCTAATCATGAAAATCATGATGATCTGCGTTCCCTAATGCTAATTCACCCGCACCACGCCTGCGCCGTTATAGGAATGGAAAAAGCCATTGTACATCGCATCTGCCTGGATAGGGCCAAGCTGATATAATCCGGGAGATACTGCGCGCACCATGTAGTAGAAATCTTTTTGCGTACCTGTTGCCGTAGTAAATAAGTTCAGGCGGTCATCCCGGTAATCTAAGTAATCCGGCGTAGCTTCTTCCTTGATCCATTTCATGCCCTGCATATCATTGAGCCTTGTATTCTCGATCTCAAATCCGGCAGGCAGCATATCTGTAACTACCACATTTTCTAGCGGTGTATTAAATTGTGCCTGCAAGGAAATTTTAATCACGATCAGGTCGTTTTGCCGGAAGGAATTACCTGCAACCGGGGTGCCATTACGGTCATAATACGAGCGGCGCACTTTAAGGTAGGAATCTTCTTCCTTGAAAGATCCATCGGCTGTAATGCCGGCTATTTCCCAGAAATAATAATAGTTGCCTTTCCCTTTCACCTGCATTTGCAATGGCTTGTTGATATACGGCTTCAGATCAATTGTTGTTGCCGCGCCGTTAGAACTGCCCAACTGTTTACTGCCGGCAAATACGGATGCCGTAGCCGCCGTAGCATTGGCGCTGCGCGCAATCTTGCCCAATGCGAGGATACCCCAAACATTCTCCTGCGTATTCAGGTACTGTGTACGCATCATAGCGCTCACGGTACGTGCCAGGCTGCCTACCTGTGGGCTCGAAGGGTCAATATCCACCAAAGCGCTCAGGGAAAGGCCCGCATCGCGAATGTAGGAATAGAAGGATCCGCCAAATGCCTTATTAGCTTTTTCCCCGGCAAAAGCCGCCGGCAATACCTGCCGCGCCGCCTGCGGATTACCACTGAGCCCGTAGGCCGCCGCAAGCAGATACTTGCTATCGATGGCCAGCATACCGGGATTGCCTTTATAATAGTTCATAGTAGCCGTTTGAGGCTGGCCTGCGAGCGACAGTACATACAACGAGTAAGCAACTTCCTTAGCCGCAATTTCCCTGCTCAGCTTTTCATTGTAATAGAGCACTTCCGTTTCGCGCTTTTGCAGCTTAAAGCGCAGGTACTGCAACAGGTGATCTACCGTTGTGGCATTTACATCATAGCCAGCTTTTCTTGCCTCTAATAAAAAGTGGGTGGCGTAGATGCTGCCCCACCAGCTCTCACCGCCCGTGCCGGGCCAGTACATAAGCGCGCCATTGCTCAACTGCATGGATTGGAGTTTCAATATGGCCTGCTGCACATTGTAGCTCGGGTTAGCATCGCCGGTGCTGATGCCGGTCATACTCTTCACCAGATCGGCATAATAAAGCTGGGGGAAAGCTGCTGATGTTGTTTGCTCTACGCAGCCGTAGGGGTATTGCACGAGGTACTCCATATTTTTAGAGAACGGAAGCAAAGGCGACTTGCCAATAATGAGCTTGCCGGATGCGGATGATGCTATAAAGTTTGCCGAAGGCGAAATAGCAGTAATTGCCCCGGCAGGCGCAGTGCCGCTACCCGTAAGCTTTTGCAGGGATGCAGGTGGACGGACGCCAATCTCCGTTTCATTGGTAAAGGTTTCATTCATAGCCTGTACGGCTACCGTTACTTTGGCTGCGCCAATAGAGTTCTGCGCCATTACGTTGAATACGACACGCGCCTCGCGGTTTGCAGGAATAGTAACCCGTTGCGTAGCCGAGCCTGCAAGGCTTAGCGGTCCACCCAGCTGCACGTTGATATTTGCCACTGCATCCCTGGCCGTTGTATTGCTCAGTGTTACCGGCATCACTACTTCATCGCGCGGGCTCAGTACACGTGGCAATGCCGTTGAGATCACGATCGGGTCGGCCACTTTCATGTGCTGGTCGGCGCCGCCAAAGCCCTTGCCTTTATAGGCCACTACCATAGCGCGGATATCGCCGGAGAACTGCGGCACATCTATATTGTAGTGTACGTTACCGCCGCCGTCCGCCTGCAGGATACCACTCCAGAAGGATACATTTTTTACACGGTTTACGAAGAGCGGATTTACCCGTAGATTGGCATTTGCTCCTGCTTCATCACCGCCGGTGCTGCTGCGCGTGGTCTTTATTTCCGGCAGCAGGAGCGGGTAGATATCGTAGCTCATCATGGAGAGCGCCACCTTCTGATAGAAGTACGTATACGCATCCGGCGTTTCATAATTTTTTACCTGCAGTATGCCTTCATCTACTGCTGCAATGGTTACATAAGCACCAGGAGCTGTTTTTACAGTAATCGATTGCTTTGTTTTGCTGCGCGATTTCGGCGCAAGATTTATGGTTACGGGAATATGATTCTTCACATTCTCAACCGTTACATTGCGGAAGCCATGCGCAACAGTAAGCGGCATATCTGCGCCATCCATAGGGCGGAAGAGCGTAGCAGTTACATACACATTCGGCACGCAGATATCATCCGCTTTAAAGGATAGCGAAGCTGATTTGTTGGAAGTGCTCAGGTAATAATGCTTCAGGAGCTTATCACGCTCCACGGTTACGAGCATCCGGCCTTCGAACGGCGTGGTGAAAAGGAGCTTTACCTCATCGCCGAGGCTGTATTTTTCCTTATCAGGTTTGATGTCCACATTGCCTTCATTATTTACTTCGAACGAAGTGTATTGGGAATCGGAAAAACCCCAGGCGTAGAATGATTTGGATACATAGCCTTCATGACCGGGCAGCGAAACGTGCACCTCGTAAGAGCCGCTGAGCATAGGCACGTAGCTGAAATACATCGCATCGCCACTGATCTTTAAACCCTGCTGCAACAATACCTTTTTCTGCTCCTGGCTTACATAGCGGTAGTGGTCGCCACTCTGCTCGATTACGGTATTCCATTCTTTTTTGATCACCGTTACCTGTACATTCACTCCATTCTGCGGGATGCCCTTTTTATCCAGCGCAATAAGCGGAATGCGCATGAGGGCGCGCGTAGAAATATAATCGTATCCCTCCTTGACGCCAATAAATACGGGTTGTGTATAAACCTTAAAATGCTCGTAACGGTGCACGGGGCGCCCGGTTTCATCAAATACCGTAGCTGCTACATTTCCTTTAATCATGCCTGCTTCCGCATAATCTGCACTGAAGCCGAAAGCAGCATGAGCACCCCCCTTTTCATCGGTAGTGCCGTTCACTAATTGTGAGGAGAAGGAAAATTCCTTTGAGATCGTGAAGTTATAGCTATCGTACTTTTCGGAGGTGAAGGCCACTTTCTCTAAGTTCAGCTCGCACTCAAAGTTGCGGTTCATGGCCGGTGTGCCAAAGAGGTTATCTGCCTGTATGGTGGCGCGTACACTGTCGCTGAGATTATACTCCTGCTTATCGATTTTAAGATCGGCCTTGAGGCGATCGGGCATAAAATCCTCGATGCTTAGCTGGTAGCTGTTGAGCAGGATGTCGTTGCCGCTGTACACTTCCAAAGTGTAAGTGCCGGTAATAGCCGCAGGCGGAATAGGGAAAGCAGTTTCGGTTGATCCTTCCTCATTCAGTATCTTGCGCATACTGGCAAATTCCTTTCCATTGGGCATCATCAGCCGGAGCTTTACAGGTATTTCACCAGGATTGTTCCAGCTTTCATCGCGCACAATGGTGCTTACGTGCGCTACCTCACCGGGACGGTACAGGTTGCGCTCGGCATAGATCATGGCATTCAGCCCGGTTGCATTCTGCTCGCGCCCGCCCACGTCATAGCGGGAAGTCTCTACCTTGCTGCCGTCCATCCAGAGAAAAGAAAATTCATCGCCGTTCTTTGCCGTGATCATGCCGGTTTTAAAGCCGGGGGATGTTTTGCTGATGTCCTTAAAAACAGCCATACCGTCCGCGTCTGTCGTAGCGGTATAGAGCTGCTGGTTATTGGTAGAAACGAACGATACATTCACTCCTTTCATAGCAGAAGCATCACGAATAGAATTCGTAAATACATAGATATTGTTTTTCTCCTCCTTCACGATCATCCCGATATCGGAAATAGATAAGATCTTGCTTTGCTGCACCCAGTAATGATCCTTGCTCGCCACTGTAATCACATATACGCCATTGTAGCCTTTTATCTTATCCTGAAAGTCGAGATGCAGCACACGTGCGGCATTCAGGCCGGGCAGCTTTGCCGTTTCATAATCTTTGTGGAAGATGGTATCGCCCAGGTTTTCCGTTTTATAGGTGGTAAATGATCCGCCTTCATCTCCTTCGTCATCGGATGCGTAATCGCCGCTGGAGCCGCGCCGCATGAGCTGTTCGATATTGTTTTCGTACACCTTCGTTACCGTTACTTCCACCTTCGGCACATTCACAATATTGAGCGCAAGGTTTTTGTAGCCGCGCGGGGAGAGATACATGCCTTTGGTATTTGCAAATATGATCGCTGGCTCCAGCTTGCCGAAGGTTATCTGTTCGGAATAATCACTCTTCATCTTACCACCAAAAGAGCCTTCGAGGCCGTGCGCTACAGTGAGCTGATAGGTTTGGTCAGGCTTCATTTCCGCGCTGGCGAGCGTAATGCCGCCTTCTACCGTTTGCACTTCGAAGGCTACGGCAGGCTCTATCGTTATAAAATTTTTAAGCCCTTCTTCGCTTACCGGTTGCGAGGTGGTGAGTGTTACGCTGGCTTCAGTGCCGGAGTGCTGTGAGGCAATGCTGGTAATGCTTAGGCTATATCTCGATGGAACATCCGCAATGATCATAGTATCTGCTGCCGACTGATAATTTGCAGTAGCGAGCTTTACTCCTTTGGCTACTTCTATCTTTAACGGTACAGCCTTATCCTCGCCGGTAAGCGGCAGGAATTGCAGTGATACGGTTTTACCCTTGCCTCCGTTGATAACATTAAAGCTTACAGGACGGCCATCTGCGCTCAGCTTTACTTTGGCTGCGGCATCCGTAACCTGAACCTCATAATTAAAATCAAGATCGAGCTGAGCCATAACATTGCCACCGCCCTGCCCGCGCGCGTAGGAAAGATGTGTAGCAGCTACCTGCAGTGCCGCTGTGTGGAATTTGAATTCTGTTTCCTTTCCCAAACTATACGGTTTCTTTGAGCGCTTTAAAATTTGCCGGGTAATCTTGGCAGTATATTCTGTGCCTGGCAGGAAGCCTTCAGCGGGTGAGAATTGCAGCTCGCTGCTGCTGTTCCATTTATACATACCCCGCACGGCCGGCTGGAATTCTATATACGGGATACTGTCCCATTGTTGTAACAGGCTGTCGGGGTACACATCTTTGCTGAAGGTGAATTGCAGGTTCTGCTGCCGGTCCACCTCTGTGTCGAAATTCCGGGAAGAAACTTCCACACCATTGCGGTTGCCACAGCTTTGGGCAAAGAAAAGGCTACCGATCAGAATGATGGGAAGCCAGAGTTGAGCTTTCATAAATAGGGTTGTGCGTTATGCGCTATGAAAGTAACGCAGATTATTTTGCTTATTGTGTAATGGGGCATAATTATTTTTTTGTGCGTAAAAAGATGCGCGTGGTATGGTTTTAGAAAGAGAAAAATGAACCATTCACACTCAAAACTGAAGCACTATGGGAGTCTTATCTTGGATCATTTTTGGCCTCATCGCAGGCGCAATTGCAAAAGCCATTCACCCCGGCAAAGACCCCGGCGGCTGGATTGTTACTATTATAATCGGAATTATCGGCGGTGTAGTGGGTGGCTGGATTGGTATGATGATCTGGCATCACGATGTAAATGATTGGAGCCTGTATAGCTTCCTGATGGCTGTAGTGGGAGCAATCATCGTACTCGCAATTTACAGGATGATCACCCGGCGGAAAACCATTTAATGAACTTTTATACTACACGCACAGACTAATATTGAAGATAGCTTCCGGCACTTCAATGATCTTGCCCTTCCCATCTGGCTTTTCTGAAGCGGTAGCCTTAAGGCTGACATGATACTCCAATCCTGTCAGCCTTTTTATTTTTCCCTAATCAACAGTACAATCCCATTTATTCAGAAGAATAAAATTATTTCCGGGGTTCTTACTAACGTTTTCATCCGGCTGAGCGTCCTTTGATCCGGCAGCCTTCATGATAACTCCGGAAGTCCTTGACAGATAAGGCAACATATACCTCAACAGTAACATCAGGCCGTCTCAGTGATGACGGGCTGGCGCAGCTTATTGCCGCATGTGTGCGTAAAGAGCGAAAGGCCCAACGACAGCTTTACGATGCCTATGCCGCCTTTATATTCGGCATCATCCGCCGCTATACGGAGGATAGCGATGCTGCACAGGAAATTCAGAGCGATGCTTTTTACCGGATATTCACGCGGCTGGAGCAATACCGTTTTGAAGGCGCGTTTGAAGGATGGATACGCAGAATTGCCGTGCATGCAGTTGCCGAATATTTCCGGAAGCATCACCTTGTAACTACGTCTTTACCTGAAGATACCGAGGAAACAGCCGCTTATTATGATTCCGGCGGCATGGGGAAACTCGTGTACCAGGAGCTGCTGGCAATGATTCACGGACTGCCTGCTACTCAGCGCGCCGTCTTTAACCTTTTTGTATTCGAGCAATATACACACCGCGAAATAGCCACCCTGTTAGGCATCACCGAAAACAACAGCCGCTGGCAGCTCAATGACGCCCGCCGCCGCCTTAAAGAACAGATCATTGCAACGGACCGTTAACCATGGAAGAGCAACAACATAATATAGACGAAATCTTCCGTCAAGCGCTCGGCAACTACCGGGAGGCGCCGCCACCTGCCGCATGGAATGATGTGGAGCAGAAGCTGGATAAGGATGCGCCTGACCGCCGCTCCTTCTTCCGATGGCCGTGGATCGCTCTTTTTTTGCTGCTTATAAGCGGCATCTGGTTTACTGTACGAACAATAACCAGTAACCATACCTCAAAACCTGCAACAGT
The DNA here is from genome assembly GCA_965246905.1 of Chitinophagaceae bacterium. Classification (GTDB taxonomy): domain Bacteria; phylum Bacteroidota; class Bacteroidia; order Chitinophagales; family Chitinophagaceae; genus UBA1952. Next base: position 33,203 of record CBDFFZ010000033.1, on the reverse strand, counting down.
TATTTTAAATCATTCAGCAGCAAATAAATCCACACTTACCCGGACTAATACGCAACTGGCAAATGATCCTACTAAATCATCTGCCTTAGCAGCTCACCCGAATGCTGAAAAAGACGACCGAACAGCGCAAAAGGAATCTATAAAAAGCAGGCAGGATAAACAAGGCATTGTGCAGGCCTCTTCGAACATATCGCAAGCGCCAGGCAGCAATAGCAATACGCGCAGGCACCGGCATAACAGCTTCGCGGATAAACGAGCCGTTATTGCTCAAACTTCAGCTTCGCGGATAAAAATGCACGATAAAAATGCCATACAGGGCAATAAACATCGCACAGCGAAAGCAATTGTTTTAACCCGCCCGACGGCAACTTCTGAAGAGCATCAAAACAAAAAGCCAACACCGCCTGTACTTATTGCAGGGAGAAAAAATAAAAAGGATAGAACGGTTGAAGATGCTCAGATCGCAGTTGAGTTAGTTAAAGCACCACAACATACTGTTCAAAGAAATAAAGAAGAAAAAACAGTGGCCATTAAGCGCCGGAAAGGCGTGCCCGAACAAAACGGAGCATCCGGAATAGCACACAGGAAAAAGCAGAGCCGGGAAAAGATGGAGCATTCAAATCCAGCCGGGGAAATGGTTAGTGATAACCGGCCGGTGCAAAAAATGGCTTCGCAAAAAGTGCTGGATACTACGGTTTCTAAGAATAGGGTCAAAGAGAAAACAGCGGATAATTCATACACATCCAAAAGGTTAATTGAAAAGCCAGTCCTTACGCAAAATAAGGAAACGCAGAAGCCCGCAATTTCAGGTAAAACCCAACAGGCCAAACCGACTCCTGCTGTAAAGGGGACAGCACGATCCACAGATGAAGATCAGCCTGCCGCAGCTCCGGGGAGTGACAATGGATCCCCTGATACCGCCTCTTCACAAAAAAGCCGTAGAAAGTTTACGATACGCGTACCTCTGTCTCTTGATGTATTCGGAGGCTATATCTGGGGTATTCAAAAACCCGCACCAAATATGGGCGTACTGGCACTACAGCTTAGCTGGCGCATCAGCGCTGCGCTTGGCATAAGAATAGCGCCGGCATACCGTTTTGGCAATATTGCCAGCCAGGCACTCTCCGAAGATGATATTTATGGGCGGCTTCATGCAACGATTATCGACAGCACATCGAGAACGGACAGCGCCGGCCTGACTACTTATTTCTATTACCTCAATCAATCCTACGACAGCGTAAAGGCATCTGCCATCAATGCGGGCGGCAAATACTGGGATATATCCCTGCCCTTAGAGCTGCGCTACCAGGCGCGCGGCAGCAGGTGGTTTCTACATGGCGGGCCTACCGTAAATTTCGGCGGCAGGATAAGCACCGAAACCGGCACATTGCAGTCATACAGCGTGACCCGGCAGATACAGCTTTCCCGCACCGGCCGGCCCCTTTCTACCGATTCCCTGAAGCATTATAACACCATAGCGCTAAAGACCGATAGTAGCTACAAGCCCTATAATGCAACTTTATCACCTATACGGATCGGCTATACAGTGGGCGCCGGATACCATTGGCAGCGTTTGCTTGTAGATGTAAGTCTGCAACAGCAGCTTACCGGCTACAAGGCGGAAAATCCTGCATTGCAGAAAGTATATCAAAGCCCTTACTTCCGCATAAGCATCGGGTACAGGATACTGAGCGGCCAGCCACCGGCACCCGTGCCGGAGGGAGAAAGAAATTATTTGCAGCGGCTCTAACATCCCGCAAAAGTTTTGCGTCTATCGTTCCGGTAGCTATTTTCCGGAAAAAATTGCCTTCTCTTTTCAACCTTCACCATCCATAAAAAACCAAACAAAATGAAACAACTTTCACTACTCGGGCTTTTATTATGCCTGCTTGCCGGTACTGGCCGGGCAGCCTCTATTTCAGGTACGGTGCTCAATGCGCAGAGCAACCCGGTAGCCAATCAGATCATACACGTATGGGATTCCCTCACCAATTTTACCGCTGCGGATACTACGGATGCCAGCGGCCAGTACAGCATTGTGCTGCCTGCGCTTCCGCTTAATGATGATGTGTATGCGCGTACAAGCGCTTGCGGCCAATCGTACACTAACTATCATGTTTATACAGGCACAGGCATCACCTCCAATTTTTCAATCTGTGGAAGCACATCTGCGTATGCCCTGAAAGGCGATGCCTTCCTTGCGGGCTATCCCAACAGCAGCCTGATCCGCCTGTACCTGATCCGCAAGACCTATGATTCATTAGCTGCAAGCTGGCAGCTCACTGCCATCGACAGCTTTTCAACAAACAGTATGGGCATCTTCAATAAAGCCTATGCACAAATACCTGCCGGGCAGCTATTGCTGAAAGCTGCGCTCATGCCCGGCCACCCGCAGTATGCCTTAGGAATGCCCAGCTATTATACCCGCGTTGGCACGAGTGGCCAATGGGGCCCGGGAAGCCTTAGCTGGAGCGGCGCCGTAACCCTGAATACTGCAGATTTTACCAACAGCATCGGGGTGCCGGTTATCCTGGGCACCAATCCCGGCGGGCCGGGCTTTATTGGCGGCCTTGTTGCACAGGGCGCTAACAGGGGTACTGCTGTGGGCGATCCATTAAATAGCCGCATCCTGCTGCTTACCACAGCTGCCGGACAAGCCGTGGCTTATACTTACTCCGATGCCGCCGGCCAGTTCTCTTTTCCCAATATTGCATACGGTACCTACAAGATTTTCGGCGATGCCATGGGCAAGCTGAACCCTGCGCTTACTGTTACCATTTCCGCAGCACAGGCAACGGTAAGCGACATAAAGTTTGAGGAGAACAATACGCAGTTCAAAGGTCATATCAGCTCGCTGGGCCTGGGCAACAGCGCTGCCCTGAATGCAGTAAGCATATCTCCTATACCTGCTGCGGATTATGTGCAGCTAAACGGGCTCAATAAAGTGGATGGCGATAAGCTGGTAGTGCTTTCCGGCATCAACGGCGCGCTCATTTCCTGCCAGACCTTTACCCAGGGGCAGGCGGTACGTATTGCAACAGCGTCCTTGCCCTCCGGCGTATATATCCTGCATGTGCAGACGGCATCCGGCAGTGCTCAGTTTAAGGTTGTGAAATAAGGCCGACAATTAATTTTTTCAAGAAAATGGCTGCCTGAATTATCTTCGGGCAGCCATTTTTATGGCTGTTATTTTAAGCCGGAAGGATGGCAGGGTATTTAAGATCACTCTGTTTAAATGATCCGGCAGGTGCTTTAATGGTTAAGACTATGAATGCAATTGAGCGCTCTATACCTGTGCAGCAGCAGGGAATCAAAAAGGAATTCACATCGGCCCGCAGGTTTACCACGCTTGCCGATGCCCAGCTTTGCTATGCCACCGCGGTAAGCAGGCTGATGAATGTAAACCACTGGCATGAACTTACTGCGATGCGCAGCACATTTCGCATTATGAGCAAAAACTTTAAACAGCAAAAGCGCAGGGCAAAGCTGAATGATTTTATTGCTATCGGCATACCCGCGCCGGAGAACCCGGATGGCGCGGGCTTTGACTGGGTGCGCGTGGTAAATCTGAAATTTCTTACCGGCAGGCGAAAGGAGCAATGCCTGCTCACGCTGCAGCCCTGCCCTATGCAAGGCGCAGAAAATACTGCCCACTTTTTCTCGGAAGGCGCTTCCAGCTCTTTTCTGCTTACCCGTTCCGGCAATATAGTAACATCGGCCTATTATGGCCGCAATGAGCTGCCTAATATGGATACCTCCGGGGTAAAGGAGACGGTGCGCAATATTGCTATTGCCGCTGGTGCCATGCTGGGCTTTTCGGATGCCATCTGGGGGCCGCTTACCGTAAGCTTTATTATGGACGGGACTGCGTTGCGGGCAAGAGGTGACGAGACTTAAAACAAGCTGTGTGTTTTCACCTGCTAATGGCCGGATGAACGCCTGACTGCTGCAGATTGACGCATAAGTGTTGTGGGTGGAATGTGGACTGACGCCGTTCGTGCAAACATCGTTGTCATGCCTGCAAACGTTGTTGTCATGGATGCAAACATTATTGTTAGCGATGCAAACGTTGTTGTAAGTGCAAACACTGTTGTCATGGCTGCAAATATTGTTGTGATGTATGACAACGATGTTATTGGCGCCGCAAACGCTATTGCCATGGCTGCAAACATACTTGCGGCGGATAACCTGGTTGTTAGATGCTTTTGCGTTGGATGAAGTTGGATGCTTCGTGTTGGATAAACCGGAATCATGAAAAATCATTTAATCATGGAAATCATAGTTCAGACACATGCAGCGGTCTACAGCTTGGAGGAAAAGCTCAATAGCAGCAATCCGATAAACGGTGCCAACGCCACTGCTGCTCAATAGCAATCCTCCTGCCCGGACAATAATTATAAACGCGGCTTACCGCTTGCTTACGAGGCTGGTGAGCGGGTTGCGCAGCTTGTCGAACCCCATGAGATCTACTTTTACGCTGCCTACGAGGATAGGGCTATCCACGCGTACGGGCAGGTGGTTGTTGTCGTCAGTTACCCAAACGAGCATTTTCTCGCCGTCTTTGAAGATGGTGCCTTCGATGAGGAGCGGGGCAATTTTAATGGTATTGAAGGTGCCGTAGCGCGTTTTGATCTGCTCCTTGCCTACGTAGCGGATGTAGAGGTTATAGACCTTATCATCGAGGAACATGGTAAAGGGAATCTTTGCGCCGGGCTGGTATTTATTGTAATCGATATTGCGGGCATAATAGATAGCCGAGAGCACATCCTGCACGCATCTAGGGGTAGAAAAAATGCCGTTGGTAGTTACGGCCTGGCCGATGCCCTGGTTGAAGGTAATGTTGTTGTATATCTTGAAGCCACCCTCATTTACATTACGGACGAAGCGTAGCGGCAACATCGTGCCGGCATCGATATAGCTTTCATAGCGGTCGCGCACTTTGTAGAACCACTCGTATGATTTCATGGTTGCGCCATCGCCGGTAATGTGGTACACGCGCTTGCCGGCCATATCTTCCCCTTTTACATTGAAGTTGGCCTCGCCGGCGCCCACCCATATACGGCCCATGTTGTAATAGACTTTAAAGTAGAGATGCTCGCCTTCGAGGAAGGAAATGTTCTTTAGTCCGCAGAATTCGTTTTGCTGGGCGCGGGCAAAGAATGCGGTAAAGAGTAAGATAATTGCAAGCAGGGGCTTTCTCATAAATTGTTGGCAAATGTCCGTTCTTTTAGGAGAGCGAAAGCAGCATAAACACTTATTTAACGCAATAACTTTAATCTCAGTAAAAGAATGCTGCCAATAAGGGCAGGCAGCACCAGATTCATGACCCAAAGGCCAAAAGTAGCGGCAAGAATGCCCAGGCTGTTGGCGCTGAATGTATGAAAAAGAAAGAGGCCTACCTGCCCGCGGATGCCCAACTCAGCCAGTGCAATAGATGGAATAATAGCCATGGCCCAGAAGAAAAGCGCGCATAAGAGAAAGCCATCGGCAAGCGGCATAATAATGTTCATCCAGCGGAGCAGCAGGTAATACTGAAGGGTAAAAACGGCAAAGCGCAGCAGTGCCAGGGATAAGATAATTATTTGCTGTCGCGATGAAAACCGGCCAAGCATCCGGCCATACATCCTGAATTTGCGCAGCCAGCGTATGTGCTCCAGGCGCGGAGCCCAGCGCTCAAAGCGCCAGTAAAAGAAGCCAATAACAAGGGTTAGCACAGCACAGCCTGAAAGCAATGCATAAGCAAGCACACCCGGAAAACGCCAGCAATAATAGGATAACCCAAGCAGGCCGAAGATCATCACGGTAAGCAACTGCGAGCAGCCGCCCAGTACGGAAACGCTGATGAGCCTCGTGCTGTTGCTTTTACTGAGGAACAGGATGCGCCCCGGATATTCCCCAATGCGGTTTGGTGTGATGATAGAGAAAGCGATGCCGCCCAGAATACTTTTTAAGGATTGGAGAAAGGTGAGCGGGAAAGCACTGCCGGCAAGCATCCGCCATTTAGCAGCCTCGATGAAGAGGTTTAGCGGCAGCAGCGCCAGCGCGGCGATGAGCCAGGCTGTATTGCCAGCCGGCAGCACGGCTTTGCTACCTAAAGTTGCCAGCTGCGTGCTTACCTGCCGGTATAAGCTCCACAATAACAAAGCAGTAATGGCCGGGCCTAAAACATAGTTCAGCGCGATTTTGGTAGTTTTGCTCAAAGTCTTAAACAGTTCTCCTTTTGATAAGCACGGCACCAAAGATCATTTTAGGCATCGACCCCGGCACGCTCGTAATGGGCTACGGGCTTATTGCCGTGCACAAAAATAGCATAACGCTCGTAGAGATGGGTGTGCTGCAGCTTGCCCGTAAGCAGGAGCATGCCGAGCGCTTAGAGATGATCTTTACCAAGATCCTGAGCATTATCAATATTCATAAGCCTGTTGCGGTAGCTATTGAAGCGCCGTTCTTCGGGAAGAATGTACAGAGCATGCTGAAGCTGGGCCGCGCGCAGGGCGTGGCTATTGCGGCAGCTATGGTTGGCGGCCTGCGGGCAGCGGAGTACGCGCCGCGGAAGGTAAAGCAATCCATAACCGGCAAGGGCAACAGCACCAAGGAGCAGGTCTGGGAGATGCTGAAGCATACGCTGAAAATTGAGGAAGATATCCCGAAATATATGGATGCAGCGGATGCGGTGTCGGTAGCGCTCTGCCATCATTACCAGCAGCGGATACCGGGGGTTACCGATGTGGTGCCGGTGAAGCGTAAGACGGGAAAGAATACGAACTGGGCTACGTTTGCAGCGGCGAACCCGGAGCGGGTGGGATAGGCCCGGCCCTGCGCCCCCCCATCCCGGCCTTCCTCCCGAAAAGGGGTAAGGAGATGATACATAATTAAAGCACTATTTACAGGCTTGCCCGACTTCCTCCTTCCCCTTCGGGGAAAGACCGAGGATGGGGCAAAACAGGGCTAAGCATCTTCTTTCCCCCTAAAATCGCCTAATTTCACGGCAAATTTTCAAAGAAGGATATAATGGCATTACAAGTAGGTATCGTGGGCTTGCCCAACGTAGGAAAATCAACCCTGTTCAATGCAGTGAGCAACAGCGCGAAGGCGCAGGCCGCCAATTACCGCTTCTGCACTATCGAGCCGAATGTAGGCCTTGTGGATGTGCCGGATGAGCGCATGGATAAGCTTGCCGCCATTGTGCAGCCGAACCGCATAGTGCCCACCACCATCGAGTTTGTAGATATTGCCGGCCTGGTGAAAGGTGCCAGTAAAGGGGAAGGATTAGGCAATAAATTCCTGGGCAATATCCGCGAGGTGGATGCTATTGTGCATGTGATCCGCTGCTTTGAGGATGAAAATGTGCTGCGCGAGGAAGGCGCCATCAACCCGATCTCCGATAAGGAGATCATCGATACCGAGCTACAGCTTGCAGATCTTGCTTCTGTTGATAAGAAGATTGGCCGGGTGGAGAAGATGATTAAGAACGACCCGAAGGCAAAGCGGCAGCACGAGACTTTAATAAAGTGTAAAACGCATTTGGAGCAGGGCAAAAACATACGCGCACTCGGCCTGGAAGGTGAGGATGCTGAAGCCATTTATGACATCTTCCTGCTTACTGCAAAGCCCGTGCTTTATGTGGCCAATGTGGATGAAGCAGCTATACACACAGGCAATAAATATTCCGACGAGCTTACGAAAGCGGCCAAAGAGGAAGGCGCGCAGGTGATCGTAATGAGCAATTCGATCGAAGCGCAGATCACCGAGCTGGAAGCGCCGGAAGATAAAGAGCTTTTCCTTTCTGAATACGAGCTTACGGAGCCCGGCCTCAACCGCCTTATCCGCGCAGCGTATAATCTTTTAGAGCTCATCACCTACTTCACCGCAGGTGTGCAGGAAGTACGTGCCTGGACCATTCATAAAGGCTGGAAAGCACCACAGGCGGCAAGCGTGATCCATACGGATTTTGAGAAGGGATTTATCAAGGCAGAGGTGATTGGCTATGATGATTTTATTACGCTCGGCGGTGAAAGCGCTGCGCGGGATAAGGGCCGCCTGCGCATCGAGGGCAAGGAATATCTTGTTGCCGATGGCGATGTGATGCACTTCCGGTTCAATGTTTAAATAGCCCGTTTGGCGTAACTTTAAATCATGTCTGAGCTAACTACTGCTACCATTCCCAAAACGCCGATGGACATATACCGTTCACTGCCTGAGGGCACGCGTGCGGAGATTATCGACAACATCATTTATATGTCTCCCGCCCCTAACTCCCGCCATCAAAGAACAATTAAACTTTTGCTTCTTTCGCTTGCAGCCTTCGTTGAGAAAAATAACCTTGGTGAAGTATTGCTTTCGCCAATGGACGTTTATCTTGACGAAAGGTCAAATGCCGTGCAGCCGGACCTTATTATTGTCTTGTCCGAAAACGCAGGGATTGTTGATGAAGAGGGAGCTATTCACGGAGTACCGGATATACTTATTGAGGTGCTATCTACTAACAAGCAGGCTGACCTTATCCGCAAGAAAGATCTGTATGAGCAATTCGGTGTAAAGGAATACTACATTATCGAACCGGAAAGCGGTCTTACATTTCATCATTATCTGGAAGATGGAAAGTACGTCTTGGCAAAAGAAGATTTTCGCAAACTGGAATCCCGGCTTTTACAGCACACTTTTGAATGGTAAACTTTAAATCCCCCGCCCGCCGGGGGATTTTTCTTTTAATGCCAGAGAAGAAATTTTGCAAACCTGTACAACTTCTTATCTTCATGCCCTTCACTACTTTTTTCACTAAGCAACTTCACCACTCAGATAAAGAATGAAATACGAAGCCATCAATTCCAGGCTCTTTACCCAGAACCGTGAGCGCTTTATCGAAAAGATGAAGCCCAATAGTGTAGCCATTTTCCCCGGCAATCCCGTACTGTTGGCCAATGGCGATCAGAACTATGTCTATGTGCCCAATTCAGATGTGCTCTGGCTTTCCGGTGCGGTACAGGAAAAAAGCATGGTGATCCTTTACCCGGATAACCCTGATGAAACAGCCCGCGAAGTATTGGTATTGCTCAGGCCCAATGCCGATCTTGAAAAATGGGAAGGCCATAAGCTGCGCAAAGACGAAGCAACCGCCATCTCCGGCATCCAAAATATCCAGTGGCTCGATGCCATTGACCCGGTACTGCAGGTAATGATGCACCATGCTGATATCGTATACCTCAACAGCAATGAAAATGACCGGCTGGATAGCTCGCTTTCCCGTCCCGACCTTGAGTATGTGCACAAGCTCATGAATACCTATCCGCTGCATCATTACGAGCGCGCAGCAAGGATCATTAAAGAGTTGCGTGCCGTAAAAACTGTGGAAGAAATTGAAGTAGCCCAGCGTGCTGTAGATATTACCGAAAAGGCTTTCCGCCGCGTGATGCAGTTTATCAAGCCGGGTGTAATGGAGTATGAGATAGAGGCAGAGATCACCCATGAGTTCCTGCGCAACCGCGCTACCCGCCACGCCTACGGCTGTATCATTGCATCGGGCGATCGGGCGCGTACGCTGCATTATGTGGATAATAACCAGGAATGCAAAGACGGCGAGCTCATACTTATGGACTTTGGCGCAGAATATGGTAATTATGCTGCCGATCTTACCCGCACCATCCCCGTAAACGGCAAATTCACCGACCGCCAGAAGGAAGTTTACAATGCGGTGCTCGATGTGTACAATTATGCAAAAACCATCCTTAAGCCGGGCATCTCCATTGTGGATTATACCAAAAAGGTGAGTGAGGAAATGGAGCGCCAGCTATTGAAAATAAATCTGCTTACCCAGGAGCAGATCGATCAGCAGGATGCTGATAATCCGGCCTACAAAAAGTATTTCTACCATGGCGTAACGCACCACCTCGGCATCGATGTGCATGATGTGGGTACACGTGTGCTACCGGTACAGGCAGGCATGCTCTTCACCATAGAGCCAGGCATTTATGTCGAGGAAGAACAAATGGGCATCCGTATTGAAAACAATGTATGGATCACTGAGGATGGCAGCATTGATCTTTTCAAGAACATCCCGATTACAGTTGAGGAGATCGAGGCCGGGATGAAGCACTAAGCTTTTTCTTTCCTTAATAAAAAGCCTGCAACGACGAAAGTTGCGGGCTTTTTATTGCTGCTTTATCGCTAACAAAATGCTTGGAAAATATTGTCATGCTGAACGTAGCTTCCGGCGAAAGCCGGATTGCGCAATGAAGCATCTGTTCCGGCAAGGACATACGCCTTTCAAACAAAATCATCTTCCAGAAATTTCATTTCCGGATTTACAGAACTGATCAACTCCAGCTTCTTACTCCTCGTCCAGCCCTTAATTTCTTTCTCTCTTGCAACTGCGTCATTGATCCATTGCCTTTCTTCATAGTAAATGACGTGCGTGCAATTGTATTTACCGGCAAAGCTCAAACGATTTCCTTCCGCATCATCCTTGTGCTGTTGCAGGCGGTTTAAAATATCATTGCTCACACCTGTGTAAAGAACGGTACGCGAAGGATTTGTGAGCATGTAAGTATAATAGCGGTGTTGTGAGGATTGTTTCATAATGAAGAGAGATATTGTACCGGGTATATATAGGTTAGAACAGATGTTTCACTGCGCAATGAAGCTGCGCTTCAAAGCTACGTTCAACATGATAGGTTTGGGTACGTGGGTATGAATGCATGGCTGGGAAATAAAGCTTCATAAGGAAGAAGGGAGCAGTACAAAGTAAATTGGTTTTAGAAGATGCTGTTCACAGCCCGAACAGATGTTTCACTGCGCAATGAAGCTGCGCTTCAAAGCTACGTTCAACATGACAAGTTTGGGATAAGGCTCTAAAACACCTTTTAATGAATGCAGCTTTTACCAAAATCATTTACAAAATATTGTCATGCCGAACGTAGCTTTCCGGCGAATGCCGGATTGCGAAGTGAAGGATCTGTTTAAACTACGCCGGCAAAATCAACGCAGCCTATCCATTGATTTCACGAGCTTATCATCCTTCCTTATCCCGGCAATCGCGAAGAATAAAAACACCAGTGCAATAATGCAGGGAATGAATCCCGGCAGCAGGTATTCAAAATTGGTGGCCGGCGGGGTGCCGTTTTTCAGGTTGCCCACATGCATCATCATCACCGTAATAAACGTGATAACCGATACCGCGCTGATGATCGTCATCCCCTTCTGGCGCTTCCGGTCTTTAAAGAAGAAGATCGTAACCAAGGGCAACAGCGTAATGACGGCCGCAATGGCAAACAGGGGCGTAAAGGTGCTCACGCGCTCAACGATCCAGGGCGAGTAGGCAAGGCCGAGCGTACCATAATTATAGCGGTAGAGCGGCGAGATAAATAGCAACCCATTCAGCGCAGCGGCCAGAAAAAGCCAGAGGCTTTGTATTCTTTGTATCATAGACTAAGATTTTATCAGGATTTAAAAGATGGGCCGGGATTACGATTAGCTGATCATATCCTTCCCGAAGTACGGCTGGAGGATGGCCGGCAGCTTAATGCCTTCCGGTGTCTGGTTATTCTCTAAAAGGCATGCCATGATACGGGGCAGCGCCAGTGATGAGCCATTGAGCGTATGTACCAGCGCCGTTTTGCCTTCTGCATTCCGGTAGCGCGCCTTCAGGCGGTTGGCCTGGAAGGATTCGAAGTTACTAACAGAGCTTACCTCGAGCCAGCGCTCCTGCGCCGCACTCCATACTTCAAAATCATACGTAAGCGCTGAAGTAAAGCCCATATCACCGCCACAAAGTCGCAGGATGCGATAAGGCAATTGGAGCTGCTGCAAAAGTCCTTCAATATGCGCTACCATGCCTTCCAGCGCCTCATAGCTTTTTTCGGGCTGTATTAATTGCACGATCTCTACTTTATCAAATTGATGCAGCCGGTTTAACCCGCGCACGTCCTTGCCATAAGACCCTGCCTCACGCCGGAAGCACGGGGTGTAAGCCGTCATCTTTACCGGGAGTTGCGCATCGGGCGTTATGGTATCGCGGTAGATATTGGTTACCGGCACTTCCGCCGTTGGTATCAGGTAGAAATTATCCACCGTTGCATGATACATCTGGCCTTCCTTATCTGGTAGCTGTCCGGTGCCCAAAGCCGAGGCTTCATTTACCATATACGGCGGGTAGTATTCTAAATAGCCAGCATCGATATTATAGTTGAGAAAGGCGGAAATAAGCGCTCGCTGCAGCCGTGCGCCCTGGCCTATATATACAGGGAAGCCGCTGCCTGTAAGCTTATTGCCCAGCTCAAAATCTATTAGGCGGTACTTTGCTGCGAGCTCCCAGTGGGGCATGTTCTGCGCGCTGAGGTCCGGCATCTGCCCGCCTTCGCGCACGATTACATTGTCTTCCGGGGTTTTTCCTTCCGGCACAGTGCTGTGCGGCAGGTTGGGCAGCTTTATAAGCATGTCATTCAACTCCGTTTCAAGCGTGCTTAGTTGATTAGCTGTTGCTTTCTCTCCTGCGCGCTTTTCGAGTACCTGTGCTTTTATGGCTTCCGCTTCGTCTTTTTTGCCCTGAGCCATGAGCTGTCCAATCTGCTTTGACGAGCTGTTGATGAAGGCGGCGATATTATCGCTCTCTACTTTTATTTTGCGCAGGCGCTCGTCCGTATCGATGATCTTATCTACGAGCTCCGGCTCTTTGAAATGCTTTTTGCGGAGGCCTTCAAGTATAGGCGCTTTATCCTGTCGGAATAAGGTAATCGGCAACATGGAATATTTTTATTTATAAACGCGGCAAAGATAAGAGCTATCCTTTGCTCTCCCGGCAATCCTTCCGCGCCCGTTTAGCACATCTGTTTGCCCTTCGGGGATGATTTCCCATTTCATTAATGTAATTGAAAAATAGAATATGAAGCCTGCCTCCTATTTACATAAATTGAAGAATGGAGGTCGGAAGCCTACCTCCCTATAAAAGCAACTCAACAGGGGAGGTAGGCACCCTACCTCCCTATAAAAGTAACTGCATAGGGGAGGTAGGGCCCCTACCTCCTTATATAAGTAACTCAACAAGGGAGGTAGGCTTCGTACCTCCCTATATAAGCAACTGCACAGGGGAGGTAGGAAGCCTACCTCCCGATCAGCATTTCTCACAAAAATAACCCACGGTTAAAACCGTGGGTTAGGATTCGGTTCCGGCTAAAGCCGGCCTGTGTTATGTAAGTGCCTGGTTGTGATTGCCTTTACTTCATCGGCTCGCTGGCTGCAAGGTTAAAGTTGCGGCTCATTGTGGTGTTTGGCCCGGCTACTGCTTTGCCATCCTTATCTACAAGCGTGAGGGTTACCATGCATTTGCCAGTGCCGAGATTTTGGATGAATTTCGGCTTCCATTCTTTCAGATTGAAAGAGGCTGTTGCGCCGGTTGTTTCATTTTTAACATCTGCCTTTACCATCAGGTCATCTCCAAGCTTCGCATTGGCAAGATAAAAATCAAGCAGGATATTGGCTGTGTCTTTGCCCAGATAATCGCCTTTCGGGCGACTGTAGAAAAGCATCGGCGTTTTCGGGGTTTCTGCTTTGGCGAGCTTGCCGCCTTCATCGATCTTAAAATTATAGACTACGGCCGCGCCATCGCTTTTAATAGATTCGTGGTAAGAGCGGGAGAGGAAGCAGATGAGGCTGTGCTCGGTATTGGCCTTCAGGGTTACCTCGTGCTTAGGCTCATAGAGGGCCACATATGGCATATTATCGAGGATGAAGTGGATGTGCTGTCCTTTATCGGAATTGTTGCAGCGCTTATCGCCGGCATCGCCCGTCTGGCTTTTGAGCTCGTAGTTTTTCACGGCAAAAGTGAAGGATACTTTGGCAGAATCAGCGCCGGCTTTAGCGGCAGTAGAGGAAGTCATGGTAAGCTGCGCGCCGGGAAAGTCTGGCGAGGCCGGTACATCTGCGAGGGCGATGGCTGCGGCTGGCTTTGTAGAGGCCGTTGCCGTGGTGTCGGTTGTTTTCTGTTCTGTAGTGGTGCTGTTATTGCAGGATGCTGCTAAGAGCGCAAAGGTGCCTGCAAGCAGGAGGTGTGCCGGTTTGAACATGGAATGAGTAAGTTTGGTGCCAAAGCTACAGCAGCAGGGCTTATTTTCAGAAAAATTTAAGTATTGATAAATCGCGGGTAGTTGCGGGCTATGCTACATTTGCGCCTGCCTGCTCCTGTTGAAGAAACAGCAGCTAAGAAAAGCTTAATAGAAAAGAGTTGATGAATGGTGCCAACGCCACGACTGCTTAACAGAGATTCAACTGACCAGACAATAAAAATTTAGAACCCTGTGCTCACCACCACCGAACTGCTGAAGAAAGTGCGCCGCATCGAGATACGGACGCGCGGGCTGAGCAACCATATTTTTGCCGGCGAGTATCACTCTGCCTTCAAGGGTCGGGGCATGTCGTTCAGCGAGGTGCGCGAGTATGCTGCCGGCGATGATGTGCGCTCTATCGACTGGAATGTTACGGCCCGGATGCGAACTCCGTTTGTAAAGGTTTTTGAAGAAGAGCGGGAGCTTACCGTAATGCTGCTGGTGGATGTGAGCGCAAGCGCGCTGTTTGGCACGCAGCAAAGGCTTAAGCGGGATCTGATCACGGAGATTTGCGCGGTGCTGGCGTTCTCTGCCGCCACGAATAATGATAAAGTTGGTGTGCTGTTTTTTTCTGATAAAGTGGACCGGTTCATCCCGCCGAAGAAAGGCCGCAGCCATATCCTGCGCATCATCCGCGAGCTGCTTTCCATTGAGCCTAAAAAGACGGCTGATACGCGGGTAAATGAAGCGCTGGATTACCTGAACAATGTGCTGAAAAAGCGCACCATCACTTTCCTGCTCAGCGATATGGTGAGCGCGCCATTCGATACGGCCCTAGAGGTAGCCGCCCGTTGCCACGACCTTGTAGGCGTGCATGTATATGACAAATATGACCGTGAGCTGCCCGCCGCAGGATTGCTGCAGGTAAGCGATGCGGAGACCGGCGAGCAGCGATGGATAGATACGGATGATAAAACGGTACGCACACAATATACCAAAGCCTTTGAGCAAACGCGGCAGTATGCCATTGACGTATTCCGCAAAACTGGTGCAAGGCTCATGAGTGTGCGCACGGATGAAGATTATGTAAAAGTGCTACAGGGATTTTTTAAAGGAAGATGAACCGACTACAACTTATTATGCTGGGCGCTTTGCTGCTGATTGCAGCAACGGGGCTACATGCGCAGGCAGGCGATGCGGCAGTAAGCACACGCATAGATGCAACGCATATTACCGTGGGCGATCCCGCTTATCTTTTTCTCGAGGTAAAGCACAGCCCGGCGCAGAGCAGCGTGCAATGGGCGCCGCTGCCGGATTCGTTTTCCAAGCTGGAGATTATGGAACGCGGGAAGATCGATACGCTCAAGGCAGGAGGAACTACGACTTATAAGCAGCGCATCGCTATTACCGGTTTTGATTCCGGCATGTTTACGATTCCGCGGTTTGCCTTTACGGTGACTCCTAAGGGCGGGATGCCTTATGCCATTCAATCGGATTCCGAGCAGCTTTTAGTGCAAACAGTTACAGTAGATACAACCAAAAATTTCCGGCCTATCAAAGGCATTATCGGGGTACAATATACCTGGCGGGATTATATAGTGTGGATCATTGGCGGGATTATTTTTCTTCTGCTGATAATAGTGGCGCTTATTTATTTCATCCGAAAGAGCCGCAGGAAAATACCGGTGCAGACTGTAATGCCTGCTGAGCCATTACACCAGCAAGCCTTAAAGCTGTTAGCTGCGCTGGATGCGGAGCAGCGCTGGCAAAAAGGCTATGTAAAGGAATACTATGTGCGCCTCACGGATATTCTGCGCGGCTACATAGAGGCAAGATATGATACACCGGCGCTGGAGCTCACTACCGATGAGCTTATTGGTAAGGCAAAGATCACGCCTGGATTATTAGCCATCGCCACACCACTCGAAACCATTCTTCGCACTGCTGACCTTGCCAAGTTTGCCAAGGCACAGCCCCTGCCGCAGGAGCATATTCAAAGCATGGAGCTGGCTAAGGATCTGATCACCGCAACTATTCCTCCACCCGTAACACCTACCCCGCAGGCATGAACGCACTGATGGACTGGAAGCACCTTTCTTTTGCCTCCCCGCTTTATTTTTTTCTATTGCTGCTCGTGCCGGTCATCATCTGGTGGAGCTGGTACCAGCGGCGGCGGGTTACGGCCTTCCGGCTGAGTACCATTGGTGGACTGAGGGAAATACAGCCTTCCCTCCGTGTGCGCCTCCGGCCTGTGCTTACGGTGCTGCGCGTAGTAGCATTGACAGCGCTTACTGTTGCGCTGGCACGTCCGCAATCCAGCAATGTAACCGAGACGATTGACAGCGATGGCATCGATATTGTACTGGCAATAGACGTAAGCGGCAGTATGCTGGCTGAAGATTTTAAGCCCAACCGCATTGAAGCTGCTAAAAAAGTAGCGAATGAGTTTATAGACCGGCGCATGGGCGATCGTATCGGCCTCGTTATCTTCTCTGGCGAGAGCTTTACGCAGTGCCCGGTAACCATTGACCATGCAGTGCTCAAAGAACAGGTAGCCAATATAGAAAGCGGTATGCTGGTAGATGGAACGGCAATTGGGGACGGCCTGGCAACGGCTGTTGACAGGCTGCGGAATACAAAAGGCAAAAGCCGTATTGCAATCCTGCTTACGGATGGCGTGAACAATACAGGAAAGATAGGCCCGGAAACGGCGCTTGAAATTGCGAAGGCTTACAAGATCAGGGTTTATACGATTGGGGTGGGCACTATTGGCCAGGCCATTACCCCGGTGCCTACACCGCAGGGCATCCAACGGATGATGGCGCCTGTGCAGATCGATGAGCCCCTATTGAAGAAGATTGCCGGGGAAACTGGCGGCAACTACTACCGCGCCACGGGCAACAATTCGCTCGAAAAAATTTACCAGCAAATAGATAAGCTGGAAAAAACCGCTGTGGAAACGAATAGCTTCAAGCATTATGCAGAATTATTTTTTCCGTTTGCATTGCTCGCTATCGCCGCGCTTGGATTGGAGATCCTGCTGCGCAATACTGTTTACAGGAGCATCACTTAAACGACAGCATCAGGCTCTGGCATCAACTGGTTGGTGCCCATACTAAAGGTTTTGCGGTGATATTTTGACAAGCCGTGCCCTACGATTCCCATACGGTGCTTCAGGGTGCCGTAGCCTTTGTTTTCATCCCAGCCATAATGCGGGTATTTAGGGTGCAGCTCCAACATAAAAGCATCGCGGTGGGTTTTGGCAAGAATACTGGCTGCCGCAATTGGGGCAAAGAGCGCGTCCCCTTTTACAATGCACTGGTGCGATATGCCACGATAAGGTGCGAACCTATTACCGTCTATTAGCAAGTGCGCAGGCTTTGTAGTCAATGCTTTTACAGCCTTATGCATTGCCTTGAAAGATGCTTTGAGAATATTGATACGGTCGATCTCTTTATGATCCACCATAGCTACCGCCCAGGCCAGCGCATTTGCTTCTATAAAGAGGCGCAGCTCATTGCGGGCAGCTTCTGTAACCTGCTTGCTGTCGTTGAGGAGGGGGTGATAAAAATCATCGGGCAGGATTACAGCAGCGGCATATACCGGCCCGGCCAGGCATCCGCGACCAGCCTCATCGCATCCTGCCTCTAATAATCCGCTGCCGGTTGATAGCTTTAGCACACTTTTCTTTTTAGGAGAAGATGAAATTACGATGTCCAGGGGATTAAACTTATGAACAGGATGTAAAAGACCCGCCTGAAAATTCATCTTAACCCTCATCCAACCGCAATACCGGTGCAAACATTTGTACCTTTGCCGGCTGCAAAAGAATTTTTTAAGCTGCGCTAAAAGAAGAACGGGTTACACATGAGCTCACGAGACAACGAAACACACTACAATAAGCCGGAAGGCGGCGGCAATGAAAAAAGCAGCCGTACACGCAAGCCATTATCGGCCGACCGGGCCAAAGATAAATCCAAGCGCAGCGCAAAGGAAGGCGGCAGCCGCGATGAGCCACGCAGCAACCGGCCATTTCGTGAAGGCAGGGATAAGCCCCCATTCCGTAAAGAAGGCGACAGGCCATTCCGCGAAAAACGGGATGGCGATGACCGCCCCCCGCGCCCGCGCCGTGAGGATGGCGATAAGCCTTTTTCAAGAGAGCGGGGCGGCGACCGTGATAAGCCGGCATTCCGTAAGCGGGAAGAAGGCGACCGCACATTCCGTGAGGGCCGTGCAGGTGGAGACAAGCCAGCATTCAGGAAAGACAATGACCGCCCATCATACCGGAAAGATGGGGATAAGCCTTTCCGCGAAAAGCGTGATGGCGATGCTAAACCTCCGTTTCGCAGCAACCGGGATAACAATGAGCGGCCGGCTTTCCGCAAGGATGGCGACCGGCCATACCGCGAAAAGCGCGAAGGAGGGGATGACAGCCCGCAGCGACCACGCCGTGAGGATGGCGACAAGCCTTTCTCACGCGAGCGCAGCAGCGACCGCAGTAAGCCCGGTGGAGCGCGCGATGGCGGACCCCGCGGAGGCGACCGCCCTTTCAGGAAATATGTGCCTTTCGAACAGCGGGAAGGGAGCAGCGAAGGTGAAGAAAGGCCAAAGCGCACTTTTGACAATAAGGATAAAGATGCCAGCCGTGGCGAGCGTAAGCCTTCCTGTAAAGGCCGCACCGGAGCAGAACGCCAGCGGCCCGACGACCGCGCAAAGCCGCAGGAGGAAAAGCAGGATAACCCGTTTGAAGGCGAGGATTTCTATGAAGATGAGCGCCCGTTTACCCGCAGCAACAAGTGGGATGAGCAGGCCAAGGAAGGCCCGATGACGCTCAATAAATACATTGCACACAGCGGCGTAAGCAGTCGCCGGGAGGCTGCCTCCATTATTAAGGATGGCAAGGTAAAGGTGAATGGCCACGTGCTTACGGAGCCGGGCTACCGCGTAAAGGAGGAGGATAAGATTACCTACGAGGATAAGGTGATGACGCCACAACGGAATCTCGTGTACATCCTGCTCAATAAGCCTAAAGGTTTTATTACTACTACGGATGATGAAAAGGGACGGCGTACCGTTATGGATCTTGTGGCCAATGCGGGAGGCGAGCGCCTGTATCCGGTTGGGCGCCTTGACCGCGCTACTACCGGTGTGCTGCTGATAACCAATGACGGGGATCTTGCACAGAAGCTATCACACCCGAGCTACGATTCGAAAAAAATATACCAGGTAACGCTTACCGAGCCACTTACCAAGCGCGATTTCGATTATATCGCAGAAGGCAATGTGAAGCTGGAGGATGGTCTTGCCCCGGTGGATACACTGGCCTATTTAGATAAGAAAAACGAAATCGGGATTGAGATACACAGCGGTAAGAACCGTATTGTACGCCGTATTTTTGAATCGCTGGGCTATGTGGTGGAGAAGCTGGACCGTGTAGTGTACGCCGGCCTTACAAAGAAAAATGTATCGCGCGGTAAATGGCGCTTTCTTACCGAGAAAGAGATTATAAACCTGAAACATTTTAAGGGATAGATATTTGCTCCCAATGCTACAAAGGCATGGCAAACTATAGGATAAAGACGGCCCCGCAATCATTTTGCGGGGCCGTCTTTTTAATAGCACTTACAGTAGGGACGAATTGTCTTTGACGGCTCCAATAGGATGGCCATGTCCGGATCCTGTTTTTTTAATGTCGCTTGCAGAAATCATAATAATCAAAAAAATCACAGTTCAGACAATTGCAGCTTGCAGGAAAAGCTCAACAGAAAAGGGCAGATGAACGGTGCCATCGCCACAACTGCTGTATGATCATCCTCCGGCCGGGATAATAATTATCGCCTTATTTCTTCAGTCCAATCTCTCTAAGCCGCTCATCAAGATATGCACCCGCTGTTGTGTCTTCATACGCCTTTTCATTTTTTTCATCGATGCAGCTATCCAAGCATTTTAAGCTCATGCTACTTTTAGGATGGAGGAAGAACGGGATAGAAAATCTTGGCGTTCCCCATTTTTCGCGCGGCGGATTGACTACGCGGTGTGTAGTACTCTTGAGCTTGTTGTTGGTAAGGCGCTGGAGCATATCGCCCACATTTACCACAATCTGATCGGGCAGCGAGGTTACCGATACCCAATCGCCGTTTTTGGTTTGTATCTGTAGGCCATCGGCAGAGGCTCCTACGAGGAGGGTGATGAGGTTGATATCTTCATGCTGCTCGGCGCGGATAGCACTTTTAGGCTCCTGCGTAATGGGCGGATAATGGATGGCGCGGAGGATAGAATTGCCATTATGCACATACAGGTCGAAGTAATGCTCACCGAGGCCGAGGTAAAGGGCAATGGCCTGCAATAGTGCAGTTCCGCTCTTTTCGAAGGCCTGGTAAGCCGCTTTTAAAGTGGGCGAAAAGGCGGGTACTTTATCTACGCCTACATTGTCAGGGTATTCGCTTTTTACCGGGTCGCCGTCTGCAACTTCCTGGCCATATTGGAAAAATTCTTTCAGGTCGGGCGCATCATATCCTTTGGCGTGCTCGCGGCCAAAAGAGGTGTACCCACGCTGGCCTGCAAGCTCTTTCTTCTCATAAACTTCTTTTTCTTCGGTGGATAAGGAGAAGAACTGCTGCACATGATCGTACAGGTCTTTGATAAGCGCATCGGGGATGCCGTGGTTCTTTACTGCTACGAAACCTACTTCCTCGTAGGCTTTGCCAAGCTGCTGTACGAAGGCCTCCTTTTCTGAAAGAGTGCCGTTGGAAAATTGTGCGAGATCTACTACCGGGATGTTCATGAAGAATGATTTTTTTTAAGAAGTGAAAAGATAAGGGGATTTCTATTGTCTCCAAAGGGAAGGGCAGAACTAAAGATATCGGGGCATCGGCGAAGGCCGGGATAGCCTGAAGCAGCAGGTGAGCTAACTTTTTTTCAAAGGCATTCAGTGGAAACGGTAGCTTTTAAGCGGCTTTATTTCTACTGTTTCTTTTGAGCCGGTCACGGAATAGAACTCCTGAAATGTCTTGCCATCGCCACCCAGCTCTTTGCCAGCAATAAACCCGATGATGTACCGGTAGCCACCTTGCGGATCTCTTTGCAGCAAAGGTTTCAGGGATTTACCGCCTGCAGGCATAATAAGCTTCCCAACCATGCCGCCGGGGCCGTAATGGGTAACAATATCATACACGAACCCATAATCGCCGGTTGCGCCTTCATTGTCGGCACTTACGGTGAGCTTTACTGCGAAGTAAAAAGCATTGAGCGGGTCGTTGGTTTTCATGCTGTCGGCGGCAACGGTTACGCCGGTTTGCGGCGGCTCCCACCCCCGCACATCCCTGCGGGTATCCGGGGTGTTCTTATCCGCAGGAGGATTATTGCAGGATGCCATGCAAATGATTGCAGCTAAAAAAACGGGGCGCTTCATAAAGGCCGCAAATTTATTCCTACCGGTGGGTATATCCCGCAATTAGCGGTAAAAAGTTGCGGGGCAGGATAAACATCGGCTGTTTGGGCTATTTTTAGGCATTCTTAAAAATCTGCACACCTCATACACTTTTCTATAAATGAAAAAATGGATCCTGCCCATCGCACTGATCGGCGCACAGCTCTGCCAACACCAGGTTGTAGCGGCGCAGGCAAAAAAGAAAACCACTGTGAAAGCAACTACAACGAAAGCCACCGGCTTTAAAGTCGAGGCCGAAGCCTTTGCCGACCTCCAAACCCTGCGCTACGAAGTGCCCGGCTTTAATGAGCTTACGCTAAAGCAAAAGGAGCTTGCCTACTACCTCTTCCAGTCTGCGCTTTGCGGCCGGGATATTATTTATGACCAGAAGAGCAGGTATGGCCTTACCCTCCGTAAAACCCTGGAGGCAATGTATGCGCATGGCGGCAGTAATACGGACGCCGGTGAATGGGCCAATTTCCGGGAATATTGCGGCCGGTTCTGGTTCTCCAACGGCAACCACCACCATTATGGCAATGAAAAATTCATCCCTGCCTGTAGTGAAGATTACTTTGTAAGCCTGCTGCGCAAATGCGATCCCAAAAAGCTGCCGCTCAGCCCCGGCGAAAGCCCTGATGCTTTCTGGACGCGGGTGCGCCCGCTGTTTTATGACTTACAGATAGAACCCAAGCTGGTGGATCAGCGTGCGGATGTGGATAATATCGTGAACTCATCCAACAACTTTTATGAGGGCGTTACGCAGAAGCAGGTAGAGGAATTTTACAACACTTTTGATACCAAAGGCAATGCGCCATCATGGGGCCTCAACAGTAAGGTGGTGATGCAGGATGGCAGGGTTACAGAGCGCGTATGGAAGAGCGGCGGCATGTATGGCAAGGCTATTGATAAGATCATTTACTGGTTGGAGAAAGCCAGCGGCGTTGCCGAAAATGCAAAGCAAAAAAAGGCGCTCGACCTGCTGATCCAATTCTATAAAACCGGTGATCTTAAAACATTCGACGAATACAGCATTGCCTGGGTGGAAGATGTGGACAGCCGCATCGATGTAGTGAACGGCTTTATTGAAGTATATATGGATGCCATTGGCAAGAAGGCCTCTTACGAGAGCACCATCTCTATAAAAGATATGGAGGCTACCAAGCGCCTGGCTGCCATTGCCGCACAGGCACAGTGGTTTGAGGATAAAAGTCCGCTGATGCAGGAGCACAAAAAGAAAGTGGTAAAAGGTATTACTGCAAAGGCCATCACGGTGATCGTGGAAAGCGGGGATGCCGCGCCCAGCACACCTATTGGCATCAACCTGCCCAATGCCGACTGGATACGCAAGGAGCACGGCTCGAAAAGTGTTTCCCTGAGCAACATCATCCACTCTTACAATATAGCCGGTGCCAAGAGCGGCGTGCTTGAGGAGTTTGCCGTGAATGAAGAAGTAAGGGCACGCGCCAAAAAATGGGGCCCGCTCGCTGCCGACCTGCACACGGATATGCACGAGTGCATAGGCCACGCAAGCGGACAGATAAACCCCGGCGTGGAAACAACGGACAAAACACTGAAGAACTACGCCAGCGCGCTTGAAGAAGCCCGCGCCGACCTTGTCGGCCTCTACTATGTAATGGATCAGAAGCTGATTGATATTGGCGTAATGACTACGCTGGAAGTAGGCAAGGCGGAGTATGACAGCTATATGATGAATGGCCTGATGACACAGCTTACGCGCCTCAAACCGGGCGACCAGATAGAGGAGGCTCACATGCGCAACCGTGCGCTCAATGCGTACTGGGTGTACGAAAAAGGCAAAAAAGACAAGGTGGTGGAATTTGTAAAGAGGGATGGCAAGACTTATGTGCAGGTGAATGATTACAATAGGCTGCGCGATCTTTTCGGGCAGCTGCTGCGCGAGATACAGCGCATTAAAAGCGAAGGAGATTATAAAGCAGGCCGCGACCTTATTGAAACCTACGGTGTAAAGGTGGATACGGAATTACATAATGAAATATTGACACGCTATGCAAAGCTGAATGTAAAGCCCTACCGCGGCTTTGTGCAGCCTAAGCTGGAAGCCGTGATGAGCGGCGGAAAAATTACGGATGTAAAGGTAACTTACCCGGCTTCTTTCTTTGAGCAGATGATGGATTATGGGAAGAATTACGGGTATTTGCCGGTAGTGAATTGATGATTGGAACTGATGATTTTAAAGAGCCATTCCTATTACGGAATGGCTCTTTTTGATTTGCTTAGAATAGGGAGCGTCTCCCAGTTGTAGGTTGTACCAGCTATGTGCTACCCCACCCTAACCTACGCTCAATCGCTTGCGCGAGCTGTGCTCCTACTCCAACTTTTGTCATCCCGCAGGGATCTTTCAGTAAGCGGCTGTGAATTCGGGATCACAAAGTTTAGGTGTGCATCTTTTTTAATCTTCCCCAAAAATAAAAAAAGGCTTTTGAAGGCATTGCCCCCCCAAAAGCCTTTCACTAATCCTGCTTAGCCTATACCGTACCCGTTACTGTTACGGAAACCGGGTCGCTCCATTCGCCGGCCCGCTCATCCCGCAAGCGGTAGATGAGCTTGTAGCGCCATACGGCTGTGATGCCCGGTGCGGGCAGCTCACTGGTATCGAGGTGGTTGGGGCGCTGATCGAAGAGGAGCAGCGTAAAATGGCCATCGCCGCTGTCTTTCCAGATCTCTACACCGTCCATACCGTCCTTTTTCCAGACGATGAGCGGCTGGCCGGCTACCAGCTGAATGCTGAACACCGGCTTTTTGCTTTGGGTAGCTTTTGCGGCAGCCGGGGCTACGATACCGAGGTCGAGGCCAATGGCTTCCGTGTAGTTTTTACTGCCTTTGATCCGCTTTGCAATCCTGCGCAGCCAGTCCTCAGCCCCCAGTGGGGCGGTTTCCGGCGGTGCCGCAACGATCAGCGTGTCTGGTGGCAGGCTCATTGGCGGCTGGCCGGCACCGGGGCGGCGCAGCATATCCTTAAATGAATTCCAGCGGAGCTTGCGCTCGTTTTGCAGTACGGTATTGGTAGCCACCCAATCGTAGAAATTGGAAATGATTGCCGCTTCCGTGAGGTCTTCTTTGGTAAGGCTCAGCTCTTCGAGGTAGGAAGGAAGCTTGGTTTTGAAATTTTTGAGCTGGCTGTTGAAGCCCGCATCGTCTCTTACTATGAAATCCGCCATATTAGATGGTCTTAAAAAAATGAGTTGAATGAGTGTTTATAATTGTTTCAATACAGGATGGATGCCTGCGTGCAAAGTTCCCGGTAGTCGAGGCTTCGGCCTCAACTGCTGAGGCTTCGGCCCCGGTCTCTGAGGCCGAAGCCCCGATGGTTGGGGGATCGGCCCCGGTCATCGGGGCTTCGGCCTCAGCGCCCGGGGGATCGGCCTCGATAGTCGAGGCTTCGGCCCCGATGACCAGGACTTCGGCCTCAGCCACTGAGGGATCGGCCTCAGTCCTTGAGGCCGATGTAAAAATGATTAGGGGGAACCGCGGCAGCACGGGCAGACGTGCGGGATGCATGTAAAAATAAATAGCAGCACAAGGGGATAGTTTAAGAGGAAGAGCGCTACCTATTACTACCGCAATTATCTTGCCAAACTCATTGTTGATTGAAATATTTTTAAAATAATTTTTGCGCAATAAGCTGCCGGAATCCTAAACACATGAAAATGAATTAATAGTGCGGTGAAATAGCAGAAATTAATTTTCAGGTAGTTTGGGTAAGAGATAACTGGAATAGAAAAAATTATTATCCAAAGGGCGTTAGCGCCTGCTTATCAGGTGGATTTTTTGGTATATATTTGGCTTAGGAGATCATGCTGCCCGCATTATGCTCCAAAAATCCGGGGCAATCTATTTTGGTAATATTTATTTCAGGATGGCTTTGCAGGGCAAGGGCTATCACAACCCATATCTTTGATGCGGTATATTCCCACCTCAATAAATGCCTCAAAACTTTACCACCACCATTCCCTACGATGGCCGCATACTCAGTGCAGTTATCCTGCCTGCCCTTCGAAAAAACGGGATGCATTATGAGGTCAATATTTCCGGCTACCCGCGCTTTTTCATGAAGTGGAGCGAGCTGGATCGTTTTGATATTATACCGGGCGATGCTCCAAATATACCAGATGGGCTGGTGCTCGCTGTCAGCGATGCCATTGAGCACGAGGCAGGGCGGCATTGATTCAGTGAGGCCGGGGTTGCTTACATGCCCGTTTTCTGACTGGCTTAATTATAGGATTACGGGCCAGCAGCATTATTCAAAAAAATTACCCGCAGGGAATGTTTATGTAAAATTTACTGCCGCTGCCGGGTATGCTCTCCACACGGATGGTGCCCCGGTGCGCCTCGATAATCTTTTTGGAAACGGCCAGGCCAATGCCGGAGCCCTCATATTTATCTTTCGTATTGAGCCGCTGAAAAAGCGAGAATATCCGGGTGGCGTATTGCACCTCAAAGCCAATACCGTTATCCGCTATGGCGATGGAACAGTAGCCTTCGGTACCGGCAGCTTGTTGTATGGTAATATGTGGCGCTACGCCGGGCTTGGAGAATTTCAGGGCATTGGAGATAATGTTTTGAAATACCTGCCGCATCTGCCCGCGCGCCGCCTTTACTACCGGCAACGTGCCTATTTCAAGCTGTGCGCTTTTCTCTTCGATTACTATTTCAAAATCCTCCGCTATTTCGGCAAGTAGCTCATTGAGGTCTACATCCTCCGGTTCCGGGCGCCCCGCATCGAGGCGGGTATAGCTGAGCACATCGGAGATGAGACGTTTCATCCGGCTTGCCGAAATAATGATCTTCTCTAAATAAACTGCCGATTCATCCCCTATTTCAGTGCCCAGGTTGCGCTTGAGCATATTGCTGAAGATCTCCATTTTGCGCAGCGGCTCCTGCAGATCATGAGATGCAACGGAGGCGAAGTGCTGGAGATCCAGGTTGCTCTTCTCCAATGCTTGGTTGCTTACTTCAAGGCGGTCATTATTTGATTTGAGCAGGCCCTGCACCTCCTTCTGGTAAGAAAGATCTGTGAGAATAACGCTGAGCGATGTAGCGCCCGAAAGCGGAAGGCTGGTAATAGAAAGCTGGCAGGGCACAAGCCTGTCCATACCCTTTATGGGTGCCTCGAGGCGGGTATCGCCATCCCAGCCATCGCGGAAAAAATTTTTATACTCCTGCTGGTATTCCTCCGTAAAAAAGGAAGAAAGCTCACGGCCAATTACCTTCGAGAGCGGTATGCCGGCCATTTTTGCGAATTGCGAATTGCAGTAGAGGATGATGCCCGACTCATTGAGCGTGAGCGCCCCTTCATTCATCTTTTCGATGAACACGCGGTAGGTCTGGTCTGCGGTTTTGAGGGAGTAAAGCTCATTGCCGGCTTCGGTTTGTACTACGAGCGCATCCACCTGGCCTGTACGTATGGCGTGTACGGTTTCCCTGGCTTCCTCGAGCTGCCAGCCCATTTCTGTATGCTCGGCGCACAGCCGGGTATATGCTTTTAGCAGCTCATCATATGTCATCTTCCCCGCGTCCACAAAAAATCCCTTTAGATAGTTGAATGTTGAATGCCGAGCGCATACAGTACTTTCTGCGTATCGCTCAGATCTCCTATAAGGCGGCGCTCCGGCAGCGGGCCTTTCTTTACCAGCAGCGGCAGTGCAATGATCTGCTCGCGGGCGGCGGCTTCGGGTTCCTGATGCACATCTATAATGCTGAGTGTATAGTTGCCGGACAGGTATTGCGCGCAAATAACGTTGATGTTTTCGATAGCACGCGCGGAGTTGGGGGAAGCCCCTGTTATATACAGGCACAGCTCATACTGATGGGGCCGTAGCGGGGCTATATTTACTCCATCACTGCTCATGCACGGGTACTTACAGGGCGGATGTTAAGACCTACCAATACTTTTTCTTCGTTGGAAAGATCACCTATTATTTTCCGGATTGGTGAAGGCACTTTACGCACGAGCGTAGGCACAGCCAGGATCTGATCCCCTTCTGCAAGCTGCGGCTGTAGCAGGAGGTCTATTATTTCAAGCTGATACTGGCCTTTAAGGTGTGTTTCGCAATATCGCCTAAGGTTGGCCAGCGCCGCGACTGATTTGGCCGTCTGGCCGGCTATATAGAGCCGTAGCTCGTATGTTTTTGTTGGTTCTTCATTCATAGCAACTTATTGATCCTGTTTATTTGCCATTATGCCTGCTTTTCGTAAGGGCATCTCTATTCTTGTTTGCTACTTCTTTACGCAGTTCTTCTTCAACAAAGCTCCTGTTGAGCTCATCCTTTATCGACTCAAATTCTTCCTGCAGGCTGCTGATCTTTGCCTGCAGCACGGCACGCTTACGCTCAATCTCTTTATTCTTGCGTGTTGCGGAATGTGTACGGATCACCTGGCTGGTTTCTTCCAGCATTTGCTGCGCCTGGCGGGCGGATCCGATCAATACTCCATCAATACCAAGATATACATCTACTAATTCCAGGCCATCATCCGAGATCACGAATTCGCGCACCTGGTTGGAGTGGTTCATGCCGCGGCTTTTCATTACATACAGCCCGCGGTTGCGCTCCCCATTGCTTTCTATATCGCGTACCATGATCCAGGAATCCACCATGGAGGATATGCTCTCATCCGTCTGGTCATGAAGCACTGCGTTAAGGCTGAGGGCCGTGAGCATTACCGTAATACCTTCAGACTGGAGAAAGTCGATAAGGCGGATGAGCATGCTCCTTACTTCTGCAAATACCCCAACGGTAATGAGGTTGGTGATAGGATCCAAGATCACCGTGGATGGCTTAAATTCTTTTACCTGCTTATGGATGTGCATGAGGTGCATCTCTAACCCATTGAGTGTAGGCCGGGAGGCATGAAACTGCAGCAGGTTACTATCCACAAAAGGTTGTAGCGCCACACCGATCGAAGCCATGTTGCGGATGATCTGCTGCGGCGATTCTTCAAAAGCGAAGTAAAGTACGCGCTCTTTATTGCGGCAGGTCTCTGCGGCAAACATCCCTGCAAGGCTGGTTTTTCCGGTACCCGCAGTGCCGGATATAAGGATGGATGCTCCACGATAATATCCTTTGCCGCCCAGCATATGATCCAGCGAGGGTACACCGGTGGATACACGCTCTGCCGAGCCTTCCCGGTTCAGCATCAATGAGGTAATGGGCAGGATGGAGATGCCTTCCTCATCGATCAGGAATGGGTACTCATTGGTGCCATGTACGGAGCCGCGGTATTTTACGATCCTGAGGAGGCGGGTGGATATCTGGTTGCTAACACGGTGATCGAGCAGTATAACGCAGTCGCTTACATATTCTTCAAGGCCATGGCGGGTTAGGGCACCGCCGCCACGCTCGCCGGTAATTACCGCCGTTACGCCTTTATCTTTAAGGAAAGTAAAGAGGCGGCGCAGCTCCATACGCAGGATGCCTTCATTCTCTAAGCCACTGAACAGATTTTCGATGGCATCGAGCACTACGCGCTTTGCGCCAATGGTATCGATGGCATAGCCGATGCGGATAAACAGACCTTCAAGATCATACTCACCGGTCTCTTCGATCTCGCCGCGATCAATATGCACATAGTCGATCTTCAGGAGCTTGGCGGCCTGCATCTTAGCGAGGTCGTAGCCCAGGGAAGCAACGTTTAAAATGAGCTCTTCGGCTTTCTCTTCAAAAGCGATGAATACACCCGGCTCACCAAATTGCAGCGCTCCATGCACAAGGTACTCCATGGCAAAAAGCGTTTTGCCGCACCCGGCAGCCCCGCATATTAATGTAGGCCGGCCTTTCGGCAAGCCACCACCGGTTATTTCATCCAGGCCGGCAATGCCGGTAGGCGATTTTTGCAGCATAGTATGCGCTGTACTATTTTTTTCTTTCTCCTTGTGCTTTGCTGGCATGTGTCGGTAATATGCGTGTGCTTCTACGGGAATAAATTTTCGCGTAGCTTAATTAGTTGAGTGCAAATAAATTGAATAAAAGGTAGTGTTCTATGGGATTGCGCTTGTGCTTTCCAAATACCCTCCGTTCTTTCAGCTTTCGGAAGGGTGCCCGCCAAGCCCGGAATTGGGATGCAGGCAGCGGTTCCAGTACATGAGGATAGCATAGAGCTGCTCCTTCATCACGTTAAAACTGCCGGCTTTTTTAAAGAAGCCCTGTACACCCAGCAAATAGGCTTCATCCACTATTTCCTGCCCTGCCGCATTCGTAAAGAAAATGAAAGGAATAGCTTTCTTTTTTAAGTATTCATTTAATGAAATCTGCTTTAGCAGGTCCAGGCCATTTAGCCGCGGCATCATTACATCGCAAAGAATAAATAAAGGTCTATCGGTGGTGCGTAGCAAATACTCGAGCGCTTCCTCAGCATTCGTAAATTTAAGAAGAGCATTCTCTGCTCCAAGTTCTTTGATAGCTGCGCTGATCACTTCCGTATCATCAGCATCATCTTCTATAATCAGGATCGGGCCATGTAATGCCATAGTTGTGTGTATGTGTTGTGCTTATGATGGAATAAGGTTGTAGGTTTCATGTGCCGCCCAATAGGACTGGCTTTGCTGCGCCGGTAAAATAATATGGAAAGTTGTGCCTTCGCCCGGATTGGAATCGGCATATAAATGCCCGTGGTGATTGGCGGCAATGCGGCGGCAAAGTGCCAGGCCTATGCCAGAGCCCTGATAAGCCTCGCGCCCGTGCAACCGCTTGAATACTTCAAAAATCTGCTCCGCATACTTTGCTTCGAAGCCTATGCCATTGTCTGTAAAAGTGATGTCGTAATATTCGCTGAAAGGGAGGGGTTTTCCAATATACCTGCTTACATCAAGCGCCGTGAGCACTGTAACAGCCACGCGTATATGCGGCACTACATCCGGCGCAATAAATTTGAGGGAATTGCTGAGCAGGTTGTAGAAAAGCTGGTTCATCTGCAGGCCTACGGCTTCAATTACCGGCAGCACAGCGATTTCGATCTGCGCTTCCCGCTCTTTGATTACAAGCTCAAAATCATTGATCACCGCATTGAGTATCACATTGAGCTCAATAGGCCGCATCAGGGTTTCCGATTTTAGCAGGCGGGAAAACTCCAGCAGGTCATTGATGAGCATACTCATGCGGCCGGCTGCCCCGCTTATTTTTTGCACCGTCTGCATTTGCGCAGGAGCCATTGATTCCTGCTTGGTGAGCATATCGGAGAAGATGCGGATTTTGCGCAGCGGCTCTTGTAGATCGTGGCTGGCTACGTAGGCATATTGCGCCAGCTCCTCATTCGAATGCGTGAGGCTTGTATTGGCTTCTGCAAGCTCCTCGTTTGTGGCTGCCAGCTCTTCATTCATAGCCTGCAGCTCTTCATTGGTTGATGCCAGCTCTTCAGTGCGCTCCTGCACCTGTTGCTCTAAGGCAAGCTGCAGCTCCCGCTGGATGGTTATATCCTGCGCGGTACCGTTCATACGGATGACATGGCCATCCGGGCCGAATATGGCTTTGCCTTGTGCATGCAGTATCCTCCGCTGGCCGGTATGCGGATGGATTACGGTAAAGACTTCATCGTATATACCACCCGAAGCCGGATCGAAGGCTTTTGCAACTGCAACGGCTATCCGTTCCTGATCGTCCTCTTCGAGTATCGGGATTACCTTGCTGTAGTCCTGCGCGGCAGGGTCGTAGCCAAACCATTCGATCAGCCTGTTTGAATAAGTAAGGCTATTGGTAGCTCCATCTATACTCCAGGTGCCCAATTGTGCCAGCTCTATTGCACCACGAAGATTCAACTCTGCTTCTTCCAGTTGCTGCCTTGCTTCTACTTGGTCAGTTACTTCTGTTGCGGTTGTCATTACCCCGTATATCCCGCCTGCGGTATTGCGCAATGCTTTATAGATATAGTTGTAGTAGCCGGTGTAGGGCTCGCCAAACTTTATAAGATCTATTTTCTCCTCCGGCTGGTAGTAGGTTTCACCGGTGGTGAATACATGGCGTAGCCGGTCCATCAGCGGAGTGGATACAAGCTCCGGCATAGCTTCCATAAAGGGCTTCCCTATGATTTTTTCATCCCGCCCGAGCAGTGCCAGCATATTCTGGTTCACAATGGAGATCACCATATCGTGGCCCGTAAAAACCACTTTGGCCACTGGTGAGTTATCAATAATGTTGCGGGCAAATAGCTCGCTCTCCTCCAACTGCTGTTGCGCTTTTATCTGGGCAGTTACATCTATGGCAATATCCAGGATGGCATAGATATTGCCCTCCGCATTGTAGAGCGGTGTATAGGAAATATTGTAGTAGTTATCATTGAGTACGCCATGCTGCACGATCTTTACCAGCGATGCTGGTGATGTAAAAGGCACGCCGGTAGTAAATACATCATCGAGTATCTTAAGGAAAGGCTGCCCTTCGGTAAGAAGCTCCGGCATGGCCTCGCGCAGGGGCAGGCCGGTAATATCCGGGCCTTTGCCTATAATGTCTATAAACGTCTGGTTCGGGTTTTCGATAATAAGATCGCTGCCCACGAAGAGGCCTATGCCGGCAGGTGCAGCAGCGATGATACCTCGAAGCCTCGCCTCTGCTTCTTCTGCTTTAAGGCGGGCCGTCTCCAGCATGGTTACGTCTGCTGCGGTATTCATTACCCCATACACTTTGCCTGCGCTATCGAACAGCGGGGTAAAGCTGTAATTGAAATAAGAAGCCTGCGGCGCCCCTTTTACTATAACAACTACTTTGCGGGTACCGCTATGAAAAGGCTTACCGGTAGCATACACCTCGCCGATCTGCTCAAAAATGCCCTGATCTGCGAGCTCCGGGAGCAGCTCACGATAAAGTTTTCCGATCACATCCTTACCCTTGCCCCATACCCCGATAATGCTTTCATTGGCAAGCCGGATGCGCATTTCGCTGCCGGTATATACGCCAATGGGAAAAGGCGCGCTTTCCACGAGGCTCCTTATCTGGCTTTCGCTTTCCTCGATCTTCTTGCGTGCCCTTACCTGCTCTGTTACTTCATAGCCCACCACCATCACACCGCCAATGCTGCCATCACCTTCCTGGTAGGGCGTCCATAAAGAGTTAAAGTAGGCTATCTCTTCTTTTCCATCACGGATCACGGGGGTAGGTACTTCTTTCCTTTCCACCGGCACTCCCGATTGAAGAACGTCTCTGATCACCGGCTCCATTCTTTTCCTTATCCGGGGCATCGCTTCAAACAGCGGCCTGCCCTGCATTTCCTCCCGAGTTACCCCCATCAGGCTCAGGGATTTTTCATTTACCGTTTCTGCAATGAGCGATGCTCCCCGATATACGGCCACTCCAAACGGCGCATTCATTACAAGGCTGCGGAAGCGCACCTCGCTTGCTACCAGCGTTCTGCTTGCCAGCACCTTTTCGGTAACATCCACAGACAGCACCATGATGCCATATACATCGCCCGATAAATTGCGGAGCGGCTTGTAGATAAAATCGAAATAATGAACGGCGGGAACGCCATTGAATACAAGTGTTGCCGGGATGCTTTCGCCTTTATAAGGAGCTCCGGAGGTATATACCGTATCCAGCAGATCCAGGAATGGCTGGCCTTTAAGCTCGGGCAGCGCATCCTCCAGGCGCCGTCCTATGATCGTGCGGTTCTTGCCCCAATGGGTAAGGATCATATCGTTTGCTACGTCAATTACCAGATCCCTGCCGGTAAACAAGCCAATTCCCATCGGGCCTTCCTCGATGATCGTGCGG
>CBDFFZ010000032.1:0-144594 GCA_965246905.1 Chitinophagaceae bacterium | reverse complement strand
AGATGCGCCGCACGCTATCCGAACAAATCAAATTCTCTGACGAGTTGGAGATAACACTTATGGCCAAAAATGGCGTTCAATTCCTGGAAGAGGTAAAAGCGCTGCCCGCTGCTCAACGTCCGCAGGTGGTGCTCATGGATATAGAAATGCCGGAAATGAACGGCATCCAAACCGTAGCCTGCGCAAAGCAATACTATCCGGAAATAAATTTTTTGATGCTCACCGTTTTCGACGATGATGAAAAGATTTTTGAAGCCATAAAAGCCGGCGCCAGCGGATATTTATTAAAAGATGAAAAAACAAGTACCATCATCGATTTTATACAACAACTGGTTGAGATGGGCGGCGCCCCCATGAGCCCGGCCATAGCGCGGAAGTCGTTACAGCTATTATCAAAAGCATCCCTGCAGGATATGGGCAGCGATAGCGCTGCCATTGATCTTAAAGAATACTTGTCGGAAAGGGAAACAGACGTCTTGAAATTGATGGTTGAAGGGAAAGACTATAAAAGCATTGCGGAAAAGTTGTTCTTAAGCTCGCACACAATAAGAAAGCACATTGCCAATATTTACCTTAAGCTGCATGTAAATTCAAAAACGCAGGTTATCAATCTGGCGCATAAGAATAATTGGGTTTGATTTTTGGAGAAGGCAGGATGGATTCAGCCGTTTTTCACATTCCTGGAAATAATCAAATCGGATTCGAATCACAAGTATTTAGAAACGAAAGACATTTAAAAACATCAATACTAATAGACACGAAAAAACCCGCCATTACAGCGGGTTTTGCAATAATTCAATGTCGGGACGACAAGATTCGAACTTGCGACCCCTTGACCCCCAGCCAAGTGCGCTACCGGCCTGCGCTACGTCCCGAAACCGATGCTGATAAAGCGGCAAATATAAAGCAACTTAGCTGAGCTTCGAAGAGATCAGCCGTAAAAATTCAGAGCGCGTTACATGGTTTTTAAATTCCCCACTAAAGGCCGATGTAGTGGTAACGCTGTTCTGCTTCCCTACTCCCCGCATCATCATGCACAAGTGCCGCGCTTCGATAACTACGGCGACGCCGAGCGGGTTCAGGGTTTCCTGTATCACATCCACGATCTGGTGCGTCATGCGCTCCTGCACCTGCAGTCGGCGGGCAAAGCAATCCACCACCCGCGCTATCTTGCTGAGGCCGGTAATGTAGCCGTTGGGTATGTAAGCTACATGCGCCTTCCCGAAAAAGGGCAGCATATGGTGCTCGCAGAGCGAGTAAAGCTCAATATCCTTTACGATCACCATCTCGCTGTAAGCTTCGTGAAATCTGGCAGATTCCAGGATAGCTTTGGCATCCATGCTGTAGCCGGCAGTTACATACTGCATGGCTTTAGCCACACGCTCCGGTGTTTTCAGCAGGCCCTCACGGTCAGCATCCTCACCCAGGTTTTCGATAATTGTGCGATAACAATCCGTCAGCGCAGCCGTCTGCGCTTCATCGTAAGTTTCTGTTTTTGAATAGCTCATTGGGTCGGAACGCAGATTATAAAGATCTTCAGGATTTATTGGGGGTGCAGCACATCATGATGGATCATAAAGATCATGATGATCTGTGTTCTTAAAAATTAACCGAAATATTCCACGTAAATACGCGGCGTTTCATAAAGCTTCACACAGTGGAGCTGCGCGCCGGCCGCAAGTACATGCGGGTTCAGCTCATCCCAGATGGCAATGGCAAAATTCTCTGCGCTGGTAAACTTTCCTTTCATAAAAGGCACATCCATATTCAGGTTGCGGTGGTCCACCTGCTCCACGATCACATCTCTTATAATATCGCCCAAAGTCTTTGCATTGAATACAAAACCGGTATCCGGGTTAGGCTCGCCCTTTATAGTGAGGTGCAGCTCATAGTTATGGCCGTGCCAGTTTTCATTAGCGCATTTGCCAAACACCTCCCGGTTCTTCGCTTCATCCCAAGCCGGGTTGATGAGCCGGTGGGCAGCGTTGAAGTGTTCTACACGAGTCAGGTAAACCATAATTTGCGGGCTAAATAACCGCACAAAAGTACCGTTGCATATCGGTATCGCAAAAATGTGCTTAATTGCCCTTCTCTATGAAGTTATTATTGGCAGCAGCCACAGCAACTGAGATCCAGCCCTGCCTGGATCATTTACAATCCAAAGCAGTTACAGAAGGCTACTACGCCTGCGGCAGATGGGAAGTGGATATATGTATTACCGGCGTAGGGATGATGGCAGCAACCTTTTCCTTGACACAACAGCTCTTGGGGGGAAAGTATGATTTCGTACTGCAGGCAGGCATCGGCGGCAGTTATGATCAAACCGTTGCTCTGGGCAAAGTAATCGCAGTAGGTACTGAAACATTGGGAGATCTTGGCGCAGAAGACCACGATCAGTTCATCGATATTTTCGACCTCGGCTTTATTGGTGTCGATGAAGCGCCCTTCACTAATGCCCGCCTCGCCAATCAAATGGAGGCCTTGCCATTCCCAATGGATTTGCCCATCCGCGACAGCCTTACCGTAAATACCGTAAGTGGCAGTGAAGCCACGATTATACAGCGTTACAGTCAATCCGGCGCAATGATCGAGAGTATGGAAGGCGCGGCGTTGCATTACGTATGCCTCAGGCTTGGCATTCCTTTTTTGCAAGTGCGTGCCATATCCAATTACATTACTCCACGCAACCGGGCCTCCTGGCAGATCGGCAAAGCCATTGGCGCGCTGAATGCGCAATTGATAAAATGGATGGAAGCTTTGTAAGCACGGGCGTAGCTTTGCATTTTAGCACACCGCAACGCATGAAACTTACCCTCGGCTTCTCGCCATGCCCCAACGATACTTTTGTATTCGATGCCCTCGTAAATAGCAAAATAGATACCCACGGCCTCGAGTTTGAATACGTGCTTGAGGACGTGGAAACCCTTAACCGCTGGGCATCCGAAAGCAAATTAGACATCACGAAGCTCAGCTACAATGCCTTCCTGCACAATGTAAATAAATATGCGCTCCTGCACAGCGGCAGCGCCCTCGGCAAAGGTGTTGGCCCGCTGTTGATCACCACGCAATCAGCAATTGGCAAGGAGCAGTTCGCTGATCTGAGCAATGCTCGCATCGCCATTCCGGGCCTGCAAACAACAGCCAATCTGCTGCTTACGCTTGCGCATCCGGAAGTAAAGAACAAAACAGAAGTGCTTTTTTCAGAGATAGAAGAACGGGTACTGAATGGCGAATTTGATTGTGGGTTGGTAATCCACGAAAGCCGCTTTACTTATGCGCAGCGTGGCCTTGCAAAGATCATGGACCTCGGCGACTGGTGGGAAGGCGCATCCTGCGCTGCCATCCCGCTCGGAGGCATCGTCATTCGTCGCAGCTTCGATTACTCACTTTGCGCCACCATCGATGCGCTGATCCAGGAAAGCGTTGCATATAGCTGGTCGCAGTATCCGGCGCTTGCACCATTCATCACCCAAAATGCGCAGGAAATGGAAGAGGCGGTTATGCGGCAGCACATAGATCTCTACGTAAATGAATACACCGCCGATCTTGGCGAAATCGGTGAGCGGGCTATTCAAACACTGTTCGATAAAGCGCAGGCAGCAGGGTTTATCACACAAAATTTACCCCGGATCTTTTATTGAGCAATTACAATAACTATATTTATTGTCCGGGCAGGTGGAAGCCGGTTGAGCAATCGTGGCGTTGGCACCGTTCATCTGAGCATCGCTATTGAGCTTTTCCTATTTGCTGTAATTATCTGAACGGTGATTTTTTATGATGGCTATGATTTTTTTCTGATTCGAATAATTTTTCATCATTCCGGCTCCTATCAGCACAAAGTTTCCTGCCACCAGCTTCTTACCATCATTCCCGGCAAACAATCACGCTTTTTGTAGCAGGTTCCACCCGCAAAGCATCAATATGCCGGTTATATCCCGCAAGGATATTTGCAGGCAAGGCAACGCGCATCCCTGACAACGATGTTTGCACATCCAACAACAACATTCGCAGCCAAAACACGAAAGCTGTACCTTAAAACCATCAGGTATGCCATAAAGCTATCGCACAGGCGCTTCCTTGTAGTCTCCCTACACCATGATGCAATCATTCGAATCAGGAAAATCATAGCCTTAATAAAAATCATGGTTCAGACAAAAAATTGCATCCGGGAAATATCCACAGCATTACCCCGGACAGCAAAGCCCGGCTACCAATCAATTACCCATTCATCCAACACCATCCAACGCAAAGCGTCCAACAACGTCCAACGCAAAGCATCTAACAATTGCCCAACCAACAACTATCTTTGCGCCCATCCAGTAAAACACCGGAATGCCTCCAAAGGAAATATATCTCAGGGCCTACCGCTACATGATGACGGCCCGCGCTATGGCCGACATTTATGACGCCAACCGCCCCATCTGCAAATATGTACACAGCACCAGCCGCGGCCATGAAGCTATACAGCTCGCCACCGGCATGCTCCTTGGCCCGCAGGATTGGGTAAGCCCCTATTACCGCGATGAAAGCATGATGCTGGGCATGGGCTGGCGGCCCTACGAGCTTATGCTGCAACTGCTCGCCAAAGCTGATGACCCTTTTACCGGAGGTCGCGCATATTACAACCACCCTAATAGCCGCAGGGAGCAGTTCCCGAAAATCATTCACCAGAGCAGTGCCACAGGTATGCAGGTCATCCCTACCACAGGCGTAGCACAGGGCATTAAGTACATAGAAAAGCAGGGCTTAAAAGAAGAGCCTATCCCACCCGTAGTTATATGTTCACTGGGCGATGGCTCTGTAACAGAGGGAGAGGTAAGCGAGGCTTTTCAATTCGCCGCGCTGCACCAGCTACCCATCATCTACCTCGTACAGGATAATGACTGGGGCATCTCTGTAAGTTCTGACGAAGCCCGTACGATGGATGCTTATGAATATGCCGCAGGCTTTAAAGGCATCGACCGCGTACGCGTAAACGGCAGCAAATTCGGCGACTCCTATAAGGTAATGGAAGAAACGATTTCCTGGGTGCGCAAAACCCGTAAACCTGTACTCGTACATGCAAAAGTGCCATTGCTTGGCCATCATACAAGCGGCGTACGCAAGGAATGGTACCGCACAACCGAAGATCTGGAAAAGCATGGCGCCGATGATCCCGGTCCGCGCCTTAAAAAACACCTGATAGGCAAAGGTGTAGAGGAAAGCTTCCTCGATGCCATCGAAGCAGAAGAAAAAGATTTTGTAGCCTGTGAGTTTGAGCTTGCTGTTGCTGCACCCGAGCCCGACCCTGCAACCGTTTCCGACTTTGTATTCCTTCCTACGCCGGCCACGGAAGAGACAGGTGTGCGTAGTCCGGAAGGCAAGGAAAAATCTGTAATGGTAGATGCTGCGCTCCATGCGGTAGAAGAAATTTTGCAAGATTACCCGGAAGCGTTATTCTACGGTCAGGATGTAGGCAAGCGACTCGGCGGCGTATTCCGCGAAGCGGCCACGCTTGCCGACAAGTTTGGCGACAACCGCGTATTCAATACTGCAATTCAGGAAGCGTATATCGTGGGCTCTACAGCCGGCATGAGCGCGGTAGGCTTAAAGCCGATTGTTGAAGTTCAGTTTGCCGATTACATCTACCCGGGCCTCAACCAATTGGTTACCGAAATCAGTAAAAGCTCGTACCTGAGCTGCGGTAAATTTCCGGTAAGTATGGTGCTGCGTGTGCCCATCGGCGCGTATGGCGGTGGCGGCCCTTATCACAGCGGCTGCATAGAGAGCACACTGGCAACCATTAAAGGTATAAAGATTGCTTACCCAAGCAATGCAGCAGATATGAAAGGCTTGATGAAGGCTGCCTTCCTCGACCCGAACCCGGTGGTAATGCTGGAACACAAGGGCCTCTACTGGAGCAAAGTGCCCGGTACCAGCGAGGCCATGATGCCCGAGCCAGACCGCGATTACGTACTGCCTTTAGGCAGAGGCGCCGTAGCGCTTGAAGCAGGAAGTGAGTACATCGGGAACGGCACTTCCGTATGCATTATCACCTACGGAATGGGTGTGTACTGGGCAAAGGCCGCAGCCAAAAATTTTCCCGGGCAGGTTGAGGTTATTGATCTGCGCACCATTTTTCCGCTGGATGAAGCGCTGGTTTTTGCAACGGTTAAGAAGCATGGCAAATGCTTAGTGCTTACCGAAGAGCAGTTGCGCAACTCCTTCTGCGAAGCCCTCGCAGGTCGTATTGCACAGCAGTGTTTCCGCGAGCTCGATGCGCCGGTGGCAACACTTGGCGCGCTGGATTTGCCCGCTGTGCCGATGAACATCGTGCTCGAAGCGGCCATGCTGCCCAATGCAGAAAAAACAACGCGGAAAATAACTGAGTTGCTGGCTTACTAAGCAGAAAAATGGCCGCAACCCGCCTCAATATTGAAGCATTTTTGGAAGCCGCCCGCGCAACACCTGTGCTGGATGTACGCAGTCCGGGTGAGTATGCGCAGGCCCATATTCCCGGCGCGCATAGCCTGCCGTTATTTACGGACGAGCAGCGTGCATTGATTGGTACTGCCTACAAGCAGCAAAGCCGTAAGCTGGCCATTAAAATAGGTCTGGATGCATTTGGCCCTAATATGCGCAGGATGGTTGAAACTGTTGAAGCGATTGCTAAAAAATGTACTGCGCAAAAAGTGCTTGTACATTGTTGGCGTGGCGGGATGCGCAGTGAAGCCGTAGCCTGGCTGCTGGATCTTTATGGCTTTGATGTATGCCTCCTCGATGGCGGCTACAAAGCTTACCGGCAATGGGTGATCTCACATTGGCAAAAGCCGGTGTCGTATTGCATTCTGGGTGGTTATACAGGCTCCGGAAAAACTCCAGTGCTACATGCGCTACAGGAAAAAGGCGAGGCCGTGCTTGACCTCGAAGGCATCGCACAGCATAAGGGTTCCGCATTCGGCGGGCTCGACCGGGTGCCGCAGCCAACACAAGAAATGTTTGAAAACAAAATTGCAGCACAAATCCAGCATTTATCGCAAACGCATCCCGGAAAAAAGATCTGGGTGGAAGATGAAAGCCAGCGCATCGGCAATCTAAATATTCCGAATGAGCTCGTTCTTTACTTCAACACCCAGCCGTTGGTAGTTTTACAGATAGCCTTTGAAGCCCGCCTGGACCATATTACAAATGAATACGCCAGGCATTCAACGGAAAGCATCCTGAATGGTATTCTGAGAATTAAAAAACGCCTTGGTGGCCTGGAAACTAAGACTGCTGTCAATTATCTGATCGAAGGCAATACGAAAGAATCCTTCCGTGTTTTGCTGTGCTATTATGATAAACATTACGCAAAAGCATTAGATAGCAAGCCTGCTGGCAGACATAAAACGATACAAATTCCCTTTGCTTCCATCGATCCCGAAACAATATCCGCAACACTTATTAACAGTAATCCATGAATCAGGAAACACCGGAAAATATACCTGTTAAGCTCACCCAGTTTGCAAAAGCAACCGGATGCAGCTGTAAAATAGCACCGGCGCAGCTACAGGAGATCCTTGCTGCGAGCGGCATTCAGCCGCCCTTTCAGAATTTATTAGTGGGCAATGATGGGGCTGATGATGCAGCCGTTTACCAGATAGATGAGCATCGGGCACTTATCGCGACTACCGATTTCTTTACTCCGATTGTAGATGACGCTTTCGACTACGGACGTATTGCTGCTGCAAATGCTATAAGCGATATATATGCTATGGGCGGCACTCCTTTGATGGCGCTCGCAATCTTGGGCTGGCCGGTGGATAGCCTGCCATCCGCGCTTGCTGCAGAGGTGCTTGCGGGTGCACGTGCCATATGTGCGGGCGCAGGAATTCCATTGGCCGGAGGACACAGCATTATCACGGGCGAGCCCATTTTCGGACTTTCGGTAAATGGTACCGTAAACATTCAAAATTTAAAGAAGAATAGCGGGGCTCATGCCGGAGATCTGCTGCTGCTTACCAAACCCTTAGGTACGGGCATCCTTACAACTGCACGAAAGCGCGGCCTCCTGGATGAAGCACATTATCCTGAGCTGCTGGATCAATTGACTAAGCTGAATAATGTTGGCGAAGCAATAGGTGCTATTCCGGGTGTGAGCGCAATGACCGACGTTACAGGTTTCGGGCTGGCAGGACACCTTTCAGAAATGGCACGGGGAAGCAGTCTTTCAGCACAACTTTTCTGGAGCAAAATGCCTTTACTTGCTTCCGCGAAAATGTATGCTAAGCAAGGTATCTCGCCCGATGCTACCTTCCGCAACTGGAATGCAGTGAGCAAAGACATTTCCTTCGGTGCCGGTGTGGATGCCATGGAGAGCTTCTCCTTCCTGCCCGACCCGCAAACGAACGGTGGATTGTTGATTGCAGTACAAGCCGGTTCTTTACAGGAGCTACAGAATTGCCTAAAAAATGCAGGCTACAGCGATTTCCTGGAACCTATCGGATATATGGTTGAGCGAAATGAGCAGTTGATAGCGGTATTGCCGTAATAATTTCAGCTTCATACCCACGGGTAAAAAAAAGTATTGCATTAGGTAGGATTTACTACGAAACCCTCATCCTTGGTTCTTCTCCAAAGAAAAACGTGGAAGTTGGGCAAGTCATTTTTTACAAAATACAGGCTCCTATAAATCACCTCCTTCACAATTAGAGGAATGCCAGTCTGCATTCCGTAGATTATTGCTAATATGCGGGCAAACGTTTTAGTATTGCCCTATTTAGCTACTCCTTACTTTCTGCGCATCATCCATTTTGAAGTGGTACCAGCAAGCCCCGCTGCCGCATTTTTAGGCTTACTTTCCTGTTGCCAGATAGCATTCGCCAGCAGCGCCGCTACTTCATTTGCATCTGTATTATCTTCAATAAGAAATTCGGGCTTAAAATACTTTTCGATGAATTTTGTATCGAAATTACCAGTGCGGAAAGGCTCCGTCTGTACTGCCCATTTACCAAAAGAAAGCGTGGTTTGAAAGCCTTTGATATAATATTCATCAATTGCCCGGCACAGACGCTCGATGGCTTCATTGCGCGTAGGAGCATGCACCACGAGCTTTGCGATCATCGGGTCGTAGAAGATAGAAATGTCCTGGCCTTGCTCGTAGCCATCATCCACACGTACGCCAGGGCCCTTTGGAGGCTGATATAATTCCAAAGTGCCAGTATCGGGCAGGAAATTATTCATCGGATCCTCGGCGCAAACGCGCAGCTCTATAGAATGCCCGCTGATCTTCAAATCCTCTTGTGAGAAAGAAAGTTTTTCGCCGCGCGCTACGTTGATCTGTTCTTTTACAAGATCAATGCCGGTAATCATTTCCGTAACGCAATGCTCTACCTGCAGGCGGGTATTCATCTCAAGGAAATAGAAGTTCAAGTCCTCATCCACCAGAAATTCGATGGTGCCTGCACCATAATAATTGCAGGCTTTACAAACAGCGACAGCGCTTTCGCCCATTGCTTTGCGGATGTCCGGCGTCAGGCAGGAAGATGGCGCTTCCTCGATGAGCTTCTGGTGGCGCCGTTGAATGGAGCATTCCCGCTCAAAAAGGTAAACGTAATTGCCGTGCTGGTCGCCAAGAACCTGTATTTCTATATGGCGTGGAGCACCTACATACTTTTCTATAAATATAGCGTCATTACCAAATGCATTCAGCGCCTCGCTTTTTGCCGTACGCATCTGCTCTTCCATCTCGTCCGCTTTCTCTACTACGCGCATGCCTTTACCGCCGCCACCGGCAGAGGCTTTGATTAAAACAGGATAGCCAATACGGCTGCCAATGGCTTTTGCTTCCGCTAAGGATTGTATCTGCTCCTCAGTGCCTGGCACCATGGGCACATTGAATTTTTTGGCCGCCTGCTTCGCAGATATTTTGTCGCCCATCATATTAATGGAATGTGCTGATGGGCCAATGAATATTAGCCCGGCATCTGTAACAGCCTGCGAGAAAGCTGCATGCTCACTTAAAAATCCATAGCCAGGGTGAATGGCATCAGCGCCACATTTTCTGGCCACTTCGATGATCTTATCCCCGCGGAGGTAGGATTGCGCAGAAAGCGCCGACCCTATACAGTACGCCTCATCCGCATAGCGAACAAAAGGCATATTGCGATCGGCCTCCGAGAAAACCGCTACTGTTTTTATACCCATTTCGCGCGCGGTACGCATCACCCGCTGAGCTATTTCGCCCCGGTTGGCAATCAGAATTTTTTGCATTGGGCGGCAAAGATAAGCGCCAAAGCGGGATGCTGCATAAGGCGGAACCGGATTCAATTTTCACTTTTTATGATGTGGAATCATCGTCTTTCTCAGGCATTGGCGCGATCCTTAAACATCCTGATAAACGGCTCCGGCAATGATGAAAATTTTCCTTTACCTAATGGCCCTGCTTTACATGGCAGCAGGCGCAAACCATTTTATCCATCCAGAAGTTTATCTAAAAATTATGCCGCCCTATTTCCCCCGGCCTGCTGCGCTGGTTGCATTGAGTGGGGTTTGTGAAATATTATTTGGAGTCCTGCTTTTGATTCCCGCCACGAGGAGATTGGGTGCATGGCTGATCATTGCTTTACTTATTGCCGTTTTCCCTGCCAATATTCAAATGGCGCTTGATTGGTACCGGACCCATCATCCGCATTTATGGATTGCTTTTGGAAGATTGCCGTTGCAAGCGTTGCTGATATGGTGGGCCTGGATTTACACCAAACCATTACGCTAAAAGGCATCCATTTTAAATAGCCTATCTTCGTATCTATTATTCATTTCCTTTTTTGCCGGAACAAAAAATTTCTTTCCCGGCGTATTTTTATTTATGACATTTAGTGAACTTAATTTAATTGACCCGATTCTAAAGGCATTACAAACCGAAGGCTATACCACTCCAACACCCATCCAGGAAGCTGCCATACCTATTGTACTTACAGAGAAAGACCTGCTTGGCTGCGCGCAGACAGGCACGGGCAAAACGGCAGCATTCGCCATTCCAATCCTCCAGCTACTCTCCAGCCCAAAGCATGTGAGCGGCCCCGGCCAGAAGTATATTCAGTGCCTTATACTTACGCCAACGCGCGAGCTTGCCATACAGATTGGTGAGAGCTTTGCTGCTTACGGCCGTAATCTTCGCCTGAAGCATACGGTGATCTTTGGTGGCGTCAACCAACATGCGCAGGTAAATGCGATCCGTGCTGGAATTGATATTCTTATTGCCACACCGGGCAGGCTTTTAGACCTGATCAACCAGAAAATCATTCATCTGCACCAGCTTAAAATTTTTGTGCTGGATGAAGCGGACCGTATGCTGGATATGGGCTTTATTCATGATGTGAAGAAGGTAATTGCAAAAATACCTGAGCACCGCCAAACACTGTTCTTCTCGGCAACGATGCCGCCTGAGATACAGAAGCTGGCAGATACGATCCTTAAATCTCCGCAAAAGGTAGAAGTTACTCCTGTATCCTCAACAGCAGAAACCATTGATCAGGCGCTTTATTTTGTAGATAAAGGCAATAAACGGCACTTGCTGAAACAGCTTTTGGAAGATGATTCCATTAAAAGCGCGCTGGTTTTTACCCGCACCAAGCACGGAGCCGATAAAGTGGTAAAGGATTTGCAGCATGTACAGATAGACGCCGCAGCGATCCACGGAAATAAATCGCAGAATGCGCGCCAGCGTGCGCTTGGCGATTTTAAGAATGGCGACCTGCGTGTATTGGTAGCTACTGATATAGCAGCCCGCGGTATCGATGTGGAAGCGCTGAGCCATGTAATAATCTATGAGCT
The DNA here is from genome assembly GCA_965246905.1 of Chitinophagaceae bacterium. GTDB lineage: Bacteria > Bacteroidota > Bacteroidia > Chitinophagales > Chitinophagaceae > UBA1952. The sequence goes on along the minus strand of CBDFFZ010000032.1, from coordinate 132,801 downwards.
GCCGGAAGTGCCGGAGACCTATGTACACCGGATTGGCCGTACAGGTCGTGCAGGTGCGAGCGGCAAAGCCATTATGTTTTGTGATGCGGATGAGCTACCGCTCCTTAAAGACATCCAGAAGCTGATTAAAAAAGATATTCCTGTGGTTACAGGTCACGGCTTCCCGATGAAAGAAGGCCCTACGCCGGATGCGCTAAAGCCAAAACAAGGTGGTGGCGGTAACCGCCGCAGCCCAATGGGCGGACCAAAACCAGCTTCCCAGCACCGTAATGGTAAGCGCCCTGCGGCTCATGCGCCGGCACCAGCAAGTGGCACACCACGCCGCTCAGGCAATTTCAGGGGCAGAGATTGATCAATAATTATTAGGCTAAAAAAATGCCGGAACAATTGTTCCGGCATTTTCAATCTATGATAGTTACTGCGTTTAGGCAGCATTGTAGCTGTGGTTTCCATCATGGCTTATAAGCTCAATGATCATCGTCCTGGTTTGTTTTACATTGGAGCGTATTGCATGGCGCAGCTCTTTCTGAATAAGCTGACCACTGGTAAGCGCTTGCACCATGACCGTTTCAGTAAGCACAGGATCAATGTCGAAGAAATATTTCATCGCGCTTTTGGCTATTGGAAGGAGATTTGCTTTCATGATCCGCTGTTTTAAATGGCTATCCTTTTTGTCGTTGCTCTTGTCTCTGCCTATATTAAATCAAAACCGTGCCACACTTATAAAGCTGCGGCAATAGTGGGTTTCATTGGTGTATATCAATAACTTTCCATAAAAATGACTAACTTCATGCTATGCTGTTTCTGAGAATGATTTTGCTGGCAGGACTCATTATTTGTGGTGCTTGTGTGGCATCAAATGCACAAAGTGCCGTGCGCATCGATCTCGTTCATCCGCCATCAGGCACTACCTTTCGTGCCGCTCCGGCACCATTGCTTGAGCCCAATGCTGCTACAAAATGCTATGGCTTCTTTTGCAGGCAAGAGTTGAAAGGAGACAAAGTTTTACCGGTGCCTGTCCGTATGCGTCTTGGAAGCATGCAGCAGAACGACTGGCTGGAGCAGAAAGCCAATGCAACAGCACCTGTGCGATAAAAATATCTTTGCTGCAAGCTTTGCCCCATGATCCATCGTATTCTAAGTGATAAGCCTACGCGGCTCTTTCTCTTTCTTTCTTCTTTTTTTGTAGCAAATGCGCTCATTGCAGAGTGCATTGGTAACAAGCTTTTCTCGCTCGAGCGCCTGCTCGGAATGCAGGTACACCCGTTCACGCTGCTTGGGCAGGCCGGGCTTACCTATACCCTAACCTGCGGCGTACTGCTGTGGCCGCTGGAGTTTGTAATGACGGACATTGTAAATGAATACTATGGCCCCAGGGCCGTGCGCCGGATCTCTTACACCGCAATAGGTCTCATCGGCTATGCATTCATTATGTTCTTTCTAGCGATTAAAGTGCCTGGAGATAATTTCTTTTGGAAAGGCAGCCAGGCGAAAAATGGAGTGCCGGATATGCAGGCCGCTTTCCAAAGCATCTTCGGGCAAAGTATGCGTATCATTATTGGCAGCATTGTAGCCTTTTTTGTGAGCCAATTGCTGGACGTTTATATTTTTCATCGTATTAAAAAGATTACCGGCGAGAAATGGGTGTGGCTGCGCGCTACCGGCTCTACGCTCATTTCTCAATTGGTAGATACGTTTATCGTGCTGTTTATTGCGTTTGGTGGCGTGTGGGGCTGGCAGCGTGTAATTGCACAGGGCCTCGTCAGCTATTCCTATAAATGCCTGATGGCTGTAGCCCTGACGCCGCTCCTATACCTCATTGAAGCGCGTATTGAAGCTTATCTTGGTAAGAAAATGACTGCTGAAATGAAGGCTGCCGCTACCGGGAATGTTGCCGGTGCTGAATAGTAATATGCAGCGGTGCAATCATGCAGTTATAAAACTAAGGATGCATCTATCCCAATGATGTTAGCGTGAGGTATTTTGCATAGTGCAGAAAAGTAGAACCTGGGGTAGTGTCTCCGTTTGAAAACAGGTCGTAGTGGGATGCTTCCTGGCGTCACCATGACTTGGGCAAGATGAGGCCGTGTACAACCTAAATCACAACAATTTGTCATTCTGAATGTAGCTTTCCGGCGAATGCCGGATTGCACAATGAAGAATCCCACAGCAGGTAAAATAGTACATTGAGCGGGGCAATATTCAAACTTAGATATTACCGAATCTTAGGATAGGAGTACCTAATCAAATAAAAGCAATCCGGAATTAGGCACGAGCACCATTAGCTACATAATTCGCAATAAAAAAGCAACCCTTCCGGATTGCTTTCAAAAAACTTATGGAGTAATAGTATTATTTTCCCTTACCCTGCTTAAAACGGTAGCCCACGGATATCTGCAAAGATGGCGTTTGATAAAGGTTCTGAGAAACCCTTGAAGCACCAGTAGAGTTTGCATTATCCCAAACAGACTGCACCATACGCAGGTTCATCTGAAAAGCAGGCGTTAGCTGGTACCCTGCGCCGAGCGCATAGCCGATGCCGAAACGGGAGCCAAAATCGCCCGGCTTTATAGTCTGCTTGCTGCCACTAAGGCTTTCTTTGGTTGCATCTGCCGGCAACTGGCGCGACACCATAGCGGGATTACCATTCGGCTTGTCAATCTCTTCGGTATTTACCGCGAATGCATACATCATATTGAGGCCTGCTTCTGCAAGAAAACGCCCAAAGTTGCGACGCAGCAGCACCGGAAGCTCCAATGTCTGGATAGCAGTGAAATTATAGGAATGCGAAACAGTGTCCTGCTTCCAAGTCCATTCCCGGTAGGGCATACCATTTACTGTGGTATAGTTGCCCGCCACAGCTTCCGAAACAGTTACATAGTTGTCTTTGATAGAGCCGCCGGTATTGAAGCGTTGATAAAATTTAAGCTCCCCTGCTACACTCCATCGATCATTAAAAGCAAGAAGACCTGTAATGCCGGCCTGGATGCCCGCAAGCGAGCTTGAGCCAAATAACGATGCATTGATGCCACCTGTAATGCCGGCATAAAATTGCGCTTTAGAAAGATCTGCTTTAACCTGCTGCACCATAAAGCTGAAGCGCTCGGCATTCCAGATATTACGGAACCTGCTGGCAACTTTAAACTTTGATAAGGATACAAGCTGGATGTTTTCAGAGGCTGCAACATTGGCGGCCGATTGAGGTACCGGATTAGCAGGATTCATCGCCGATGAAGCGATTGCTGCTTCTGAATTTCGTAGAGCAGTAGTTTTTGTAGGGGCTGGCGATAACTGAGGGCCAGATGTGGCTGGTTTTTGCACACTTGCAAGCGCTTCCGGCTTCTGCCTGTCAACCACAATTTTTGTAACAGAAAGGGTATCTCTCCGGTAAGTAGTGGCCCTGGAACTGTTATTTCTTTCCGTATGGTAGGCAATTTCAATCTGCCGGATGGTATCCTTACGCACATTGCTGGCTGCAATATTTCCCTTTAAAGCAGGCATTGTACCAGGATTATTAAAGGTTGCCGCAGAAGCAAGCATTGGTGCTTGTTGGATATTGTTATCAGCAATTTGCGCAGATGCCCGTTGAGCGGACACAGGCAGAGATGCTACGCCACGCTGATCCCGCATATCTGCACCTGCAACAGCAGGTCCACCAGTATTTGTAGCAGGATTAGCTTTAGCTGCCTGATCTGTAGTAATAGATGTGGAACTTTGAACGGTGCCAGTTTTTCCTGTAAAATCAACCTCCGGCTGCTTAAATTCCTGCACCTTTTTTGCAAGCGAGCTATGGCTGTTTTCATTATTAGCGGCAAGGACAGGCTCTGAAGCATTATTGGCAGGCTGTTGTAACATTGCCATGCTTGTTTGTTTAGCGATCCCGGAATGCTTAGCCGGTAAGCTGCTAATGGTGTTTGCCCGATTTGATTTTTTCGAGGAATGCGTAGGTGTACTGTTAGTTGCCACGAACGCATCCGAAACAACGTTTGGTGTAGATAAAGCACTCCTTTTTGAAAAGTCAGCAAATGGAATTGTAGCGGCCGGAGCAATAGTAACACCAGAATGAGGCGCAACGGAATGGCGATAGTAATTATAGCCGCCAACGGTAACGGAAGAAGCAAGAATCAACACAGAAGCATAGCCCAGCATTCTCCTCCAGTCGAAGGCAGCTGCGCGTACCGGCATCTCTTTATCTAAGAGCTCCCTCATGTTTTGCCATGCTCCCGCAGGCTCACGCTCTTCTGCGCCGCTTAAACGGCTGCGCACCAGGTCATCAATCTTTATATGGTTTTTATCCATCTGGGATAAAATTTTTATTGTTTATAATGCAGCTGAAGACGTTCAATCTTTTCCTTCAACTGTCGCCGGCCTTCGCTAAGGTGCCATTTAGAGGTACCCTCACTAATGCCCAGCAATTTTCCTATTTCCTTATGCGCCAGTCCTTCCATTATATACAGGTTAAAAACCGTGCGTGTAGCATCCGGTAAGGCCTGTACTAATGCTAATAGCTGGTTGTAGTAGAGCTTATCTGCATGGTCCTTCTGTATAAATTCATCCTTCTCTGCAAGCACAATATGCTGGTTATAGCGCGCGTGCTGCTTTACATAATCCGATACTGCGTGAAAGACAATCTTACGAAGCCATCCTTCAAAGCTTCCCTGAAAAGTGTACTGCTGCACCTTTTGGAAAGCTCTCAAAAAACCATTGTTCAACACTTCCTCAGCCTGCTCCATATGGTCTATATACCGCCGCACTACTGCCATCATCCTCGGATAAAAAAGATGATACAGCTTCTCCTGTGCAGCCCGTTCGTTACGGATGCATCCCTGAATCAGCTCCTGCAGTTCAGTTGTCTGTCCAGGTACTGTATATGCCAAGGCTAATGACAAGTATGGAGTATTAAACTAATTGTTGAATGATAAGACCATAGCCTTTCCCGAGAGGTTGGGTAACTATGTCTGATTTTATCTAAAATAAAATAAATATCCGACATTAAAAAAGCGCCTGCAGGAATGGCTGCAGGCACTTAACAAATTTTAGCTGGCTCAGGCTGATGCAGCAACTTTCTTCGCCGCTTCTTGGCGGATTACGTTCAGCGCCCCGCCTGCCTTAAACCATCCAATTTGCTGCTGGTTGTACGTATGGTTAAGTGCAACATTTTCAGTTGTGCCATCAGCATGGTGCAGTACCATTGTTATCTTGCTACCGGGCTCCATTACGGTAAGCCCGGTCAGGTCCATTGTATCATCTTCCAGTATTTTGTCATAGTCCGCCTTGTCATCAAAAGTTAGAGCCAGCATTCCTTGCTTTTTAAGGTTTGTTTCGTGAATGCGCGCAAAGCTCTTAACAATAATTGCCCTTACACCAAGGTGGCGCGGCTCCATTGCTGCATGCTCCCGGCTACTGCCTTCGCCATAATTCTCATCACCTACAACCACACTACCCATACCTGCACCCTTATATACTCTTGCAACAGCAGGCACTTCGCCATACTCTCCGGAGAGCTCGTTTTTTACCCTGTTGGTTTCAAGGCCAAAAGCATTCAGCGCACCTATTAGCATATTATTAGATATATTATCGAGGTGGCCCCGATACTTCAACCATGGGCCGGCCATGGATATATGGTCTGTCGTGCATTTGCCGAAGGCTTTGATGAGCAGCTTCAGGCCCATGAGATCGGTGCCTTCCCATGCCTTGAACGGCTCCAATAATTGCAGGCGGTCGCTCATGGGGTGAACGATCACCTCTACAGTGCTGCCATCCTTTGCAGGTGCCTGGTAGCCGGGATCATCGACAGAAAACCCTTGTGGAGGCAGCTCAAAGCCTTTTGGCTCGTCGAGCATTACTTCTTCCCCTTTATCATTAATAAGCTTATCCGTAAGTGGGTTGAAAGATAAACGGCCTGCAATGGCAAGGGCAGTAGTGATTTCCGGGGAGGCAACAAATGCATGAGTACCGGCAAAAGAGTCATTGCGCTTGGCAAAATTCCGGTTAAAGGAAGTAACGATCGTATTCTTGCGCTTCGGATCATCGATATGGCGCGCCCACTGACCAATACACGGCCCGCAGGCATTTGCCAGCACTATGCCGCCTAGCTTTTCAAACGTCTTCAGCAGCCCATCCCGCTCAACGGTAAAACGAACCATTTCGGAGCCTGGTGTAATCGTATATTCCGATGATACTTTAAGGCCTTTCTCCATTGCATTTTTAGCGATGAAAGCCGCGCGGGAAATATCTTCATAGGAAGAATTGGTGCAGGAGCCAATAAGGGCAACTTCAACCTTTTCCGGCCAGCCGTGCGCTGCGGCTGCTTTGCCAAGCTCACTAATCGGCGTAGCAAGATCCGGTGTGAAAGGCCCATTTACATAAGGCTCCAGTTCATCCAGATTGATCTCAATTACCTGATCGTAAAATACTTCCGGATTGGCGTAGATCTCATCATCCGCGCGCAGATGATCTTTCACGGCATTTGCCGCCGTGGCAATTTGTTCGCGGTCAGTAGCGCGCAAATAGGCAGCCATCTTTTCATCGTACTCAAACAGCGAACAGGTAGCGCCGATTTCAGCGCCCATATTACAAATAGTGCCTTTGCCGGTGCAGCTAAGGCTGTTAGCGCCTTCGCCGAAATACTCGACAACCGCCCCGGTTCCTCCTTTTACGGTAAGGATCCCTGCTACTTTAAGGATAATATCTTTTGCGCTGGCCCAGCCGCTCAGCTTACCGGTAAGCTTTACGCCAATTAGCTTAGGCATTTTCAGCTCCCAGGCGAGTCCTGCCATTACGTCCACAGCATCGGCGCCGCCTACCCCAATGGCTATCATGCCGAGGCCGCCGGCATTGGGCGTATGGCTATCGGTACCGATCATCATGCCGCCGGGGAAGGCGTAGTTTTCCAGCACCACCTGGTGGATGATTCCTGCGCCGGGTTTCCAAAAACCAATACCGTATTTATTTGAGATCGATGCAAGAAAGGTATATACTTCTTTATTTACTTCATTTGCAGTGTGCAGATCCTGCTCAGCACCAGTTTTTGCCTGTATCAGGTGGTCGCAATGTACTGTGCTTGGCACCGCAACCTTATCGCGGCCAGCTGTCATGAACTGTAGCAGCGCCATCTGGGCGGTGGCATCCTGCATAGCAACACGATCCGGCGAGAAATTTACGTAGTCGCGGCCACGCTCATAAGCGCGGATTGGTGCTTCAAACGTGTGGGAATACAGAATTTTTTCTGCGAGCGTAAGCGGCCGGCCTACCAATTTGCGGGCCTGCGCCACTTTGTCCGGCATCTGCTGATATAAGCGTTGAATAAGGTCGAGATCAAAGGCCATGGCTATGTGATTTAGTTTTTGGAAGTGCCGCGAAATTACCAAAAATGAGGTTGGAAATGAAATTGAATTAGTATAAAAGAATGCTAATTGAACGGGACTGGAAAAAGTTTTACGTGGGGAAATGGGGGGGGTAGAGAATTGGCGCATCGGAAATCATGGCCTTCCTGTAGAATAAGGATAACGGCGGAAATACAGCCACGTCCTGTGCGATAATTGAATAAGGCTGAACTTTGCGGTATCCTAATCGCACTAATCATAACTTATAAAAAAATAACATCATGAATAAGCAGCAAACGCCGAAAAATTTTTACACCCTGCCAACGTAAGGCACTATGATCGTTTTTGTGGATCGGGACGGCTGCGCAAGTTCCGATCCTGCGGCACTGTATAGCTTACAGGAATTGTAGAATCATTAGAATCAAAAAAATCACCGTTCAGAAATGCAGCTGCTAAGAAAAGCTCAATGGCAATCCACCTGCTCAAATAGCCCGGACAGGAATGGAAAGCTCCCGCCCCTTCGCGGGACTTGGAATGGATGGCCGGCACCAAAGCTTAATCTTGCTTCGGTGCTTAATGGCTCCTTTGGCTCTGAGCATTCTTATAGCTGTGAAATGTATCCCACGCCCTTAGAGGCGTGGGATACGGTGTGCTACAACGTTTCCTTCAGCCAGCCGAAAAACTCGCGCTGCCAGGCAATGCCGTTCTGCGGATGCAGCACCCAGTGGTTTTCATTGGGCAGGTATAAGATTTTGCTTTTGATGCCACGCAATTGCGCTGCCTGAAAAGCTTCCAGCCCCTGCTCGATAGGTACCCGGTAATCCAGCCCGCCCTGTATGATCATAATTGGCGCGTTCCACTTAGCCACGAAGTTGCTCGGGTTAAAAGCCTCGTAGCTTTTGGATGGATTTTTGCTCCAGTAATTGCCGCCGATATCCCAATTGGCAAACCACAGCTCTTCGGTTGTGCCATACCAGCTTTTGAGGTCAAAAAGGCCATCATGGGCAATGAATGTTTTAAAGCGGTTGCCATGCATGCCCGCCAGCATAAATACGCTGTAGCCACCATAAGAAGCACCTACGCAGCCCAAACGCTTGGTATCCACATAATCTTCTTTAGCCATATCATCGATGGCTGCCAGATAATCGCGCATTGGCTGCCCGCCCCAGTCTTTAGAAATATCCTCATTCCATTTCACGCCCCAGCCCGGCATGCCGCGGCGGTTGGGTGCCACTACAATATAACCGTTGGCTGCCATTAGCTGGAAGTTCCAGCGCACGCTGTAAAATTGAGTCAGCGCACTCTGCGGACCGCCTTGGCAATATAGCAGGGTCGGGTACTTTTTCTTCGGGTCGAAGTTGGGCGGATAGATGACCCAAACGCCTTCCTGCCGGCCGTCGGACGTTTTTACCATGCGCAGCTTTGTTTCGCTCGGGGTGATGCCGGCATACGTTTCATCATTTGCATGGGTAATCATTTTCAGATTGCCGGTTTCAGTATTCACCGAAAAGATTTCTGCAGCCCGGTTAAAATCGGTGCGGGTAACGATCACATTGCCGTTCGCTGCCTGGCCCACAATGCCATTCACATCAAACTGACCTTTGGTGATCTGGTTAATCTCCGGCATCATGCGCACCATCAGATTGGCGGGCACGCGTGCTTCAAACAATTGCTCGGTGCCGCGCCAGGCTGCATTGAAATAAATATTTTTATTACTGCGGCCCCAAACGAAGCCACCGACGGCGCCATCCCAGCCTGCGGTAAGGTTGAGCTTGGCCATGCGCCTGTGCTCCACATCCATAACCATAATGTCCGTCTTATCGCTTTCAAACCCATCGCGCTTCATGCTGATCCAGGCAATACGACTGCCATCCGGACTGAAAGTGGGATTGGTATCATAACCTTCCATTCCTGCGCTCCAGTTTACCGTTTCGCGGGTTTGGATCTCGTAGAAATAAATATCGGTATTGGTGCTTTGCGCATATTCCTTTCCTTCTTTTTTCTTACACACATACACAAGCCCCTTGCTATCGGGAGCCCAGACAAAGTCCTCAGCGCCGCCGAAAGGCTTTTGCGGAGCGTCATAAGGCTCTCCTTCCATGATATCAATAGCTGCGCTTTCGCGACCAACCGCTGCAATGAAAATATGCGAATATTTGCCGTCTTCCCAGGTATCCCAGTGGCGGTAGTTAAGGTCGCGGTACACTTTTGCGGTAGTTTTTGGCAGATCAGGATAAAGATCCGTGCCATCCATTTTATGAATGGAAACTTCTTTCGAGAAAGCAACGTAGCGGCCATCCGGAGAGATACGGATATCGTTGGCACTATCCACATCTACAGCAAGGGATTTCCAGCTTTCGCCGCTATTGCCGCTACGGTAGAGCTTATTATCGCTGCCGGTTGCATACCAGGAATTGGCGTCGCGTTGCACCACGCTCATCCCTTCGCCGGTCATCATTTCACGGCCTTCTTCGCCCACAAGCGGCATACGGTAGTGCTTTACGGTGCTTTTCTCCGTGCGCCAGTCCACCTGCTTTACAGAATAGTACAGGGTTTTTCCTGAAGCACTCAGGCCGTCTGCGCTTACACGCTTAAGGCTCCAAAGCAGTTCAGGTGTCATGCGGTCCTGCGCCAGGGCCGGCAGGCCGGCGAGTAAGGATAGTGAAAGTAAAATGCATTTCATGCGTGTAAGATAAAACGCAAGTAGCATTACCTGTTTAGTGGAGCGGTGGTTTTTTTGGGGGATTTTGGCGAAGCCGTTTCCGGAGCGGGCTCAAAATCCTGCTGGTTCTCCCAGCCTGGTTTCAGTAAAATAGTGCGTTCAAAAGGATATACGATCTCTGGCTGTTTCCTGCCAAAAAGATCACCGGTATCCCAGTAGCCATTCCTGTTCTTGTCCCCGATCACAAGCAGCTTATAATTGCCGGGCGGTATTCTTACAAGGTTGATATTACTATCCAGCACCGGCTTTTTATAGATTGTATCCTGCTCATTGCTTACCTGCAGTACATAAGTATCTCCAAAGTATTTAGTAGGCAGATGAATGGAAAGCCTCGCATAGTCGTCGGCCCATTTAGTGCGGAAGGTGTAGCGGCCAGGCAGATAATCCTTACCGGCAGAATCTTTTGCAAAGCCTTTCTGCAGGCGCAAAGTATATAGTGCATTCTCCGACCACACGGTAGCTATATGCAACCTTTGCCTGGCGCTGTCCATCGCAATTTTTATCGGCGCCTCCACAGTAATCCCGCTGCTGTCGTAAGTAAGGAATATTTTCTCCCGCTCAATAGCTCCCGGCATCATGGCAAAGGAAATAGCGAGTGGCTGGGTAATATCCTGCGAGCGCTTTTTAGTATCTGTTGTATCAATAACGAGGCTATAGCCGATGCCAGATACCGTATTGCGGACTACAGGCTTTGGCAGCTTGACGGTATCAGTAACGGAAAGCGGAAAGGTCCTCAGCTCGATCTGTTTATTGCTGTCTTTTCCAGGAAACACCGTTGTATTATTAAAAGCAATCCATTCCGTACGGTCATCAAAAACAAGGTTAGCATTTTTGTCACGAAGCGCATAAATATGGAACTCGCGCGATGGCAATCCCTGAAGCGAAAAGCTACCCTTATTATCCACATGGGTTGCATATAGTGGCCGGTGCTTTACCACCGCGCTATCCCCTTCTGCTGCGTTGTACAGCAGGATGGTTGCCGCAGTATCCGCCCCACCCGTCATGGCATTGACCACTTTGCCGGAGATACTCAGGGAATCAAAGTAGCTGCCGGTGCTGAAGATGTAGCCCTTGCCAGTATAAATATTGCCTTCATTCAGATCACGTACGGCATTGCCAAGCGTTATCCGGTAAGTGGTATTGGGCAGCAGCAGGCTATCGGGAAACTGGATTATAAGATGCTTGCTGAGGGCAGTAACCGTAGGATTAATGGGCAGCAGCGGGGAAATTATTATCTGCGTAGCCGGATCGGAAAGCGCAATGTATTCATCAAAATCGAACCGCACTTTAGAGGTGCGGATATTCAGGCCGGAATCCACCGGAGTTACTTTCATAAGCTTTGGCGGCCGTACATCTTTTATGCCCCCGGAAGGCGGCACAATATTGGCGCAGCCTGCAGCAAGCATTATTATAAAAGAAAAAAGAAAAAGCCGGACGGCACGCGGATTCATGAGGGCGCAAATTTAGGCGAATAGATGGGGATATAACCGGTCCGGAATTCATGGAATTCATTAAAGCCAAACAAGGAGCATGATCGTAGCTTATATTCGTATCCTAAATCTCCCACAGCTATGATGCTTTCCATGATTTTCATGTTCAAATTTTTCTTCCTGCCAGCCCCGAAGAATACGGACATCCCAAAGACCATTTATGATTTCAAAGTGGAATCACTCGAAGGCGGCACTATCGACTTCTCTAAATTTAAGGGCAAGAAAATCCTGATTGTAAATACGGCCTCCAAATGCGGCTATACGCCCCAGTACGAAGGACTCGAAAAATTGTACGAAGCCCATAAAGACAACCTCGTAATCGTGGGTTTTCCGGCTAATAACTTTCTATATCAGGAGCCTGGCTCTAATGATAAGATCGCGGAATTCTGTAAGAAGAATTACGGCGTTACCTTTCCGATGGCAGCAAAGATTTCCGTGAAAGGAAGTGATAAGGCGCCTATCTACGAATGGCTCACTAACAAAAAGTACAATGGCTACGATGATACAAAAGTGAAGTGGAACTTCCAGAAATACCTGATCGATGAGCATGGGAAGCTGGTAGCCGTTTTCTACCCCGGCACAAAGCCCGAGAGCGATGAGGTGCTTGCCGCCATCAAAAAATAGCACGTTTTATAAAACAGCAATAGCAGGCTTTTTGCGCACAATTAGCCCCGCCACGGCAAGATTGGGCACCCAGGAAAGCCATGCAACAATCGGGTAAGCCACGCCAAAGGGCAGCCAGATGCGCAGACCTGTGAGCCAGAGCCGCAGTGTTACCGCTGCAAAGCAGCAGGCATAGCTGTAGATCATCAGCCGGCGGTGAGCCGCTATGTTTCCTTCCCGGATAAGCAGGAAGCCTTTGATAGTGGTATAAACCCAGATAACTCCAAGGCAGAAAAAGCCTGCCGCCGGTATAAGTCCGCCAGTAGCTTTGGCGGCAATTGCCGTTCCTGCGCATCCACTGAGTATGGCAGTAATAATGTAAATCTTACCGATAAGCCGGTGTACCTGTGGCTTTCGCAGCCTGAGGCGGTTATTAAATTGCGCCCAGCCAATTATTAGCGCAATGCCTGCGAAAGCGATATGCGTGTAAAAACCGGCATTCCAAAGGACATTGCTGAGTAGCTGCACGTCTTTGGTTGCCAGCAGCCGGAAATGATGCCCTCTCACGAAATAAAGCACCGGGTAAAGGCCGATGATGACGGCCAGCAACGCGCCCACAATGCGCATTATTTTATTCAATAAAGTTACAGGCATCATGAAGTTGGCGTTAATGCAAATATAGCTTACACCCCGCTTTTACAGCCTGCCTTCTCCATCAGGTGATCGAGTACATTTTTGCCTTTGTACTTCTTCCCGCTGTATTCCATAGCAAAGAAGAGCGCATCTTCTGCCGGGAAATGGGTTAGGAAGATAGGCGTAATGCTCATTTGGTCAACTTGGGAGTCGTCGGGGCATTCTTGGAAACGTTAGGTTATCGTCAGTTGTTCGGTGTGTTGCTTTTTCAGCACACCCGAATGCAGGATGAAGTTGCCGGTTGTAACGGCGGTATTGTAAGGGGAGCCAATGGCTGTTCCTGCTATTGGATAACCGGGCATAGCGTGGCGCGACCAAATTTTGCCGAAGTTGGTTTTTCAGTATATCGAATGCAGTACTGACATTGCAAATGTCTATTTATCCCTTCTTCGGGGTGTCTTGCGGAACACCCTGAAGAACTGGTGCGGTGTGCCCCACGGTTAAAACCGTGGGTTAGTATTTTATTACGGCTAAAGCTTTTGGCTCCTTTACGGGCTTTTATGCTATCTAAATTGTTGATTATTATACACCTTCCGCACGCCGGTTCTTTGCTCCCGGACGCCGTTTGCCGGCTCCCGTGTGCCGGGCTTTTGCTTTCCTGCACCGGTATGCTCCTCCCTTGCGCCGGTCGTTTGCTTTCTCCCGCCGGCCTCCGGCTCCCGGTGGCCGGTGCCCTACTCCCGCACGCCGGTGATCTGCGCCCGGTGGCCAGTACCTTCCTCCCGGCTGCCGGTATCCTGCTTTCTCCTGCCGGTCTGTTGCTCCCGGTGGCCGGAACATTTCTTCCGCGCGCCGGACTTTTGCTCCCGGCGGCGTGCATGCTCCATCTTTATGGCGGGCATAAAAAAGCGCAGCTTGCTATAGGGCGGGCTGCGCTGTGCTGTTGAGGAACGGGCGGGCTATGCTGCCGGGCTTTCGCCGTCTGCTTTCTTACTGCCGGTATTATAGCTGCTTTGCTGGCGCACTACTTTATTAAATACGAACCTGTCGCGGATGGCAGCATTGCCTTTGTAGATGCGCTTGCCGAGCCGGCAGAGCACCATGATCTCCTGGTAGATGGCGTTGAGCTCTGCTACGTGTTCGAGGGAAAGCTCTTTGCGGTTTTCCTTGTGGCCTTCCTGGGATGCATCCTTCCTGAGGTAGCCGGCGGCGTATTCGCGCAGGCGCGCTATCCGGGTTTTGGTGAGGCCTTTGCTCATCAGGTCTTCCTGTACGTCGCCCGACATGAACTGGCTGATATGCTTCAGCAGCTCGCCCATTTTTTCCTGGCGTCCCTTTACTGCGGCGGCGTACCAGGCTTTAAAGCCGAGGACGCTAAGCAGCTCATCGCGGCGGATGGGATTGGCGGTGAACTTTGTCTCGATGATGTCTTTGGTGAAACCGAGATCCACGACGGCACCGGCGTGCAGCCTGGCGAGCTCGAGGGTGCTGGCACGAAGGGCAGCGGCATTATCGGCACCGAGGATATACTCTGCGACATCGTCTATGCGCTTGTTGAGGGCACTGAAGTGCTCCGGGGTGAGGGTGGAATCCTCGTTCTCGAATGCTGCCTGTCGGTCGCCCGCGCTTTCGGCAATGGTCATGGCGGCAACGAGGCAGGTGCTGTCGCTTTCGGAGTAGATGCGGTCGTGCGCTACTGTGTTGGGTGTGTATTCCATTTTTAAAAAGTATTTGGTACTCTTTCTATATTGCAGATACCGTGCCAAACTCCTTTTGCGAATGTGAAGATTTTGTTAGGAAAAATTAGGGTATGATTGTGAGGCGTTTGAAAAATACATGTTTTTGGTTAACATTTATTTTTTCTTCTATTTAGGGTTTTTTGTTTTGGGTTAGGGATGTTGAAAGATGATTTTTTACTATACGGTATAGAAGTTCCGGTGGTAGATCATTGTTGGAAGGACCACGATATATGAGAATACCGACGTTTACTGACGTAAAATGAATAGAGATGATAGGTTATTGAGTACTACCTGCATTGTTCCTTGTGTCTTCTATCGCGGCGATGTCAATCTTCTTCATATGCATCATTGCCCCGAAAGCGCGCCTAGCTGCGGCCTTGTCAGTTGTTCGGGGTGTTGCTTTTTCCGCACACCCAGAATGCGGGATGAAGTTGCCGTTTGTTACGGCGGTATCGTAGGGGAGTCAATGGCTGTTCCTGCTATTGGATAACCGGGCATAGCGTGGTGCGACCATATTTTGTCGAAGTTGGCTTCTCAGTATATCGAATGCAGTACTGACATTGCAAATGCCTATTTATCCCTTCTTCGGGGTATCCTGCGGAACACCCCGAAGAACTGGCATTTCTCCATCCTTATTCTTTCAGCATATTAGTCTTAGTTTGGCATAGGATGCCGCGGTGCCATTCATTTTCAGGCAAGCCGGTTAAAGTTAGGACTCTTTTTTTCTTGCCTGATCCTTGTACTTTTCTACAAACTCTTTCGCTTCCTGCATGGTATGTGGATAGGGTACATAATTGTTTGCACTCATCCTGATATATTCGCTTTTGCCTGGCTGGTATATATGCTGAAAGCGGAAGCCTTTTTCCACCAGGAATGCTACAACTTGCCAGGCTTTGTCATCTCCTTTTCGGGGAGGCCTGAAAGCATAATTCAGGAAGATCATAGGCTTACCGCATTCCGGACATTTACCGGCACGAAAATTCCTTAGATCCATTCCCAAATTTTGAGCGGTTTGACAGTTAAAGCAAACGTTTTTATAGCCCATATAGATTAGAATGCTTTGCGGATTGGGAGGGTGAAGGCTTTGGTTAATGACTTGGTGTAAGAAGTAGATGCTGGAAGCTATGTGCATAATAAGACGGTGAATGCTATACTTCAGCCTACGCCAATTGACACCATTGATCACTACTAATGCTAGATTACAGCTTTTTCAGAATGTTGATTATAAAAGTCAGCTAACTCTTTTATGCATTTTTTTTCCTTTTCAATTAATGTTAATAGCTCCTTTTGGGTTACTCTAATTCTAATCTGCCCAATTTTGTCGAAAGGGTGGGCTTCTGTTTTTTGATTTCTAACATCATTTATTTCTGTCCAGTATTGATTACAAATCGGTAATATTGATTCAATAATATTAGCCTTTAGGTTTGATCCATATTCATTAGCAGGTTTACTTATCCTAAGATTTTCACAAATTGTATCAAATAGCAGATGATTAAATAAATTTAAGTTCATCAAAGATTTTGATGCATCCTTTTCTTTATTGTCGTAAAATAGTTTAAAAGAAATATTGAGTTCCTTATATACTAAAACGTTCTTACAAACTGAGCTATTAAATAAGGATTTAGTATACGATATTTCCCAAAAAAGGTTTATTGTATGATTTATATAATCATCAACTTGATTGGTGAGAATTCCTGCTATATATGGATTATAATTTGACCCAGGTTCAATAGATTTAAATAATGAAAAATCAGAAGCAATCAATTGTATTCCTTGTAAGGCTGTCATTCCATCTAAATTTAATATTAGTCCTTGTACTTGAATTTCACGTACTTCCTTGATCTTAGCTGACGTAAATCTTCTATAATTAATTTCTCTATTAACAAAGTAATTATCTTCTTTTCTAAGAATAATAGATTCCTGTGCCCCATTTTTGTATAGCCATTCTATCATGTAATATCTAATGAGCCAATGCCTATTACCTTCTACATAATATTTATGATATAAAGCCGTATTGAAAGGTAAATCAGGAAATTCTTTAAATATTAAAGCAATAATATGATGGTACAATAAATCAGGATCCTGAATAATGCTGATCAAAAAATCTATAATTTCCTTATCGTTACCATAGTATTTTCGGAGATAAAAGAAGATACCTTCAGCATGTAAGTTGACTTCACTAAATTTATTAAGCAAAATCTCTTTAACTTCCTTATCTTCATTAAGCTTGAAAAGAGAAAATTTAATTATTGTTTTATCTAAATAAGTACTGCTCTTCTTATCAAAACAATTTAAAAACCGCTTTTTAAGTCTATTGTGCGTTTTAGTTTTTAGCTGCCCTTTGGGTTTACCGTCATTATCCTTTTTGTATTCATTTGTAATCTTTGAGAAAGATTCATCTTGTTCTTTCAATTCAGTCTCTATATCCTCAACTTTCTTAATTTTAATTTTACCTCCTTGAGGGATTAGGCCCAAATCTCTTGATTCCAAATCTAGTAGAGCAATAATCTTTTGTGCAGTTCCTTCAGTTTTTGTATAAATCCGTATATCATCTACATATCTGATGTAATGAAAGTCATGAGAATTTTTACGGTCAAGTACCTCTCTATCTAAATAAAATAGATAAAGGTCTGCAAGAAGCGAAGATGCAATTGGCCCTTGTGGGATTCCATGGCGACATTTAAACTTTTTGTGATTTGCATCGCAGGTCCAAGTTTCTAGGCAGTGCTCCAACAATTGTAATATTTCATCTTCAATACCAAATTCATTTTTTAAAATCTGAATTAATATCGAGTGGTCGATTGTATCAAAGAAAGAGGCAATATCAAACTCTGCTATGAATTTATATCCCATGCTATGGTACTCTCTTGAGAGTTCTTTAAATCTTTTCCATTGGTTTTTCCAATTTTTAAAAAAGAAGAGGTTGTTTGATTGAGTTGCTTTTGTCGAATTGATGACGTTGCCAAAAATAACGTGGTTGTAGTATGGATTTATGATATCTAAAGCATGATCGGCGATTACATTTGCAATTGCTTGATACACTAATAAGTCTAAGAATTTTAATAGTGTTATAGGTCTTACTAAATTATTCTTCTTAGGAATATAATATTTATAACTGTCCTCAGGTTTATAGATGCTTTGTTGTAAATGTATACTCAATGTAAAAATATTAGAATCCAAAAATTCCTCAAATATTTTCAAATCTTCATAATACAAAGTTTTATATAAACTACTATTGGCAGTTTTTAACCTTGTAAAGGCCAATCCAATATTTTGGCTCGTGAGAACATCGTCAAATTGGCTCATGCTAGTAATTTAATACTGCTTATGGGAAGGGTGAGTAGTAATTAACACATTGATTTTAAGTCAACTGTTATAGTTTTCGGCTTAAGATTGGGTCCGTAAAGAAGTTCACTTAAAATAACCTATTATACTCAGATGATCCTTAAAGATTTCCTATTATGAACTAGCCGCGAGAAAAACAGAACTCAAGTTATTACTTAAAATACCCAATTTCTCCCACCAACAATTCCCAAAGCCGCTCCTTAACCTTTTTCACAGCTCCACTGATGATAGTAAACTGTTGTTGCAAATCCACTGCACTATTTAAGTCTGCATACTTCCGAATCTGAATCAAATGAAGATCCTTTAGCCATGGGGTGAAGATAATATTTAGGCCTTCAATCAAACTACATGTATAAGCGTTCAGGGTTGCGATTCTTAAAAGGCCACTCCATAAATGATAATTAGAGCTTTTCTATCTTCTAAAAAAACAACAAACAAACAAATATCGCCGCAAACACACAAACCAGATCCACCAACAGCATCGTCCCCAAAGTATAGCGCGTATTCTTCACGCCAATGCTGCCAAAATACACGGCGATCACGTAAAAAGTAGTCTCGGCGGCACACTGGAATACCGAAGACAGCCTGCCGGTGAAGGAATCCGAGCCAAAGGTGTTCATGGCATCGATGAGGAATCCGCGCGAGCCGGCCGCATTGAAGGGCCGCAGGATGGCAATAGGCAGCGCATCCACAATATCCTTGCGCACGCCTATATTGCTGAATACCCAGCCCAGTCCGCCAGACAGCATTTCAAAAAGACCACTATTGCGGAACAGCGAGATGGCCACCAGCATGCCAAGGATATAGGGAAAGACGACCCGGCCAGTATCCATGCCGTTGTAAGCGCCTTCTATAAATGAGTTAAACACGGTTTTTCCCGCTGCCGAAAAGCGCCGCTCGCGCAGCAGGCTGTAGCCGAGGATGAGGAAGATGATGCCGAGCAGCAGGATATTGGAAAGATTGCCGGTGAAGTAGCCCTTGCCGATAAGATCGAGCCGCGTGATATACACCAGCAGCAGGGCAATAAGTGCAATGATGCCGCCCAGCGTACCTACTAATGCGGCATTGAGCAGATTGATGCGCTGCCGGATGCCCACGATAATCAGCGCAGCTATGGTGCCAATGAAAGAGGTAATGATGCAGGGCAGCATCACGTCCGCAGGATTGGCTGCGTGCTGCGCCGCTCGGTAGCCAATGATGGATGTAGGCACGAGCGTGAGGCCTGCTGCGTGCAGGCACATGAACATGATCTGCGAGTTGGAAGCGCGCTCCTTATCCGGGTTGAGCTCCTGCAGGCTTTCCATGGCCTTGAGGCCAAAGGGCGTGGCTGCGCTGTCGAGGCCGAGGAAGTTGGCGGCGAAGTTGAGCATCATATAAGAGATGCTGGGGTGGCCGCGCGGGATTTCCGGAAAGACCCGGACAAAAACCGGGCTCAGCAGCTTCGCAATCCGCTCCGAAGCGCCGCTGTCGATAAGCAGCTGCATAATGCCGGCAAAGAAGGAGAGGTAGGCAATGAGGGGCAGCAGTATATCGAGCAGGGCATAGCGGGCAGTGGGCAGCAGGCCATCTGCCGATTGCCGGCCCACATAGAGCTTAACGATGCCGGCCTCCAGCTTATACAGGCTGTCTTTGCCAAACGCGAACCTGGCATCCTTGCCGGACCCAAGCGAATCGCGCAATGCCGGTGAGACCTGGTTAGGATAATATTCGGCCCGCAGCATGGGCTCATCACGCTTGCCGTTAACGGCAAATTCGAGGGAATACCGGTTGCCTGTAAAGAGGCTGCCAATGAGGAATAGGATGGGTAGCAGGAAGAGCGCGAGCCAGAAACGGGAGAGTGCCATATCGGGTTAAAGATATTCCGGTTTTCGGGCTTGTAAAAGCACGACTCGTACCGGAGTTGGTAAAGCTTTTGCTTTTCGATTTGACAACGCCTTGTTCTAAAAAGTAGATCGGCATATCAATCAGCTGATTCGCTTTCAAACGGACACACATTATTTTCAGAAACTATCCCGCTGTTTGGGATAATCGCTAATGGCAGCTAAATCGTCGTTGAAAAGTTTGAAATTGCCTCCCATCTGTCCGCAAGGAAATGTAAGTCGTGCTTAGCTACGAACTTTTCTCTTTGCGCAGCAAAAATCAATTTAATAAAGAGCCAATGGCACGCATTAAAATAGATTCCTACGGAATGACAAAAAGTTTGGGCAAGCTAGGTATCAACTGGATAGCTTTTATAAATAACTCAAACAGCTTCTAAGCTACAGCGATATTCAAAAGCAAACCTTACCGTACAATCTTCACGCTTTTCACCCCATTGCCATCCTTTACCTGCACCAGCAGTACTCCGGCGGGCAGGTCGGCCAGGGAAATTGTTTGCTCCTTATCAGTAAAGGCGGATTTTAATAGAACGGTACCGGAAAGGTTGCTTACCTGTACGGCTTTCATTGCAGAGGTGCTTCCCCCAATATGAAGGAGGCTGCGCTCATTGTCGTAGCCAATCAGGATGCCTTCGGCTCCTGCATCCTGCAGGCGCACCATCTTTATATTGGTATAGTACTCGCCGCCGTCCGTCATTACCTGCTTTATGCGATAGAAAAACGCCGGGGCGCAGCATACGTTATCTGTATGGCTGTATGCCGTGGCGCCGTTGGCTGCAAAAACAGTAGTGGCGGGCTCAAAGGCTTTTCCGTCTGTTGACCGCTCTACTACAAAGCGATCCGTTTGCGCGCCCGCGGCGCTTTTCCAGGATACAATTACCTGCCCGGCATTACCGGCACGGGCCTGAAAGTCTTCGAAAACAATGGGCAGCGGCGTAGCGCTGGTTATAAAATCCGACCGGAACTTTTTAAAGGCGGACGTTCCAAGATCCTTGGCATTGGTACCATCGCCGTAAAAAGCGACAGCCCCGTTATCGCTGATCATCTGGAGGCGGGTGCCGCTCATAATGCCATTGTTGTAGATAGGCAGCACGCCTTCCGGGTTGAGGGCAGCTACATTGAAGCCGGAGGCAGCAACTGGAGCATCTGCAATATTGCCATTCCAGCGGTACACTGCCGTGGCAATAGCGCCTGCATCATCATAATCGCCGGCAAGGATCACATAAAGACTTGCGCTGAGCCGTGCAATATCCCGGATGCCCCTCCCATTGAGGTTGAGCAGCACAGGCGCACCGATGGTTGGTGTTGCGGTAGTGCCAGCGCCAAACCAGGTTTCAAAATTCTGGATAGGCGCAAGGAGCGCATTCACCCTGCTGGTAGTAGGCTCGAGCGGAGCGCGGAACCCGATGTACATCGTGGCGGCATCCGGCGCAAAAGCCATGCCTTCTATATTAAATCCGTCAATGACTTTAGGGTCCTTACCATCTGCGGCGCTAGCGCTAAGGCCCAGGCTGTAGGTGTTGCCCCAGTTGATCAATGCGCTGCGAAGTCCTTTATAGCTGCCTATATAGCTGAACGCCGTTGCCGCGCCGGTATTTGTGATATCCACCGCGAACAGCCTGTTGCGGTTGGGGCGGTCGTTAAAGGGCGCGCCTGAGCTTTTATTGCTCAATGATCCGAGCCAGTAAGAGCGGTTGGGGGTCGTGGCAGACGGGCTTTTAGCTACGGCTTCCACATCGATCTCCCTCGGCACGCCGCCGCTCATGTCGGTAAGGGCAAGATCTGCAATGCCGCTGAAATCAAAGGATTTTGCAGGAAGGCCGGACTGGTCGCGTGAATAGACGTTCAGTATATTTTTTTCATCATCGCCAATCACCATGTAATCGTTGTCTAAAGCCAGCGCTGCAGAGCCATCGGAGTAGCCGGTATGAAATACTGTTTGTGCGGGTGTGGAGGAGGCTGCCGATGCCGCATAATCGATTACGAATGTCTGGGTGGCTGCCCCTACGGTAAGGGTTAGCGTTATGGTGCTGTAGCCTACGCCCGCAGGCACGATTTTCACAACAGCAGCACCATCGCTTTTCGTAATGAGGATATTCGCATTCGGCACAACGGATGTTTTGGAGCTGGCGCCGGTAAGGGTATAGCTGGCAGCCGCTACGTTTACGTTGCTGTTCTTCACATCGAGCGTAATGCCGGCAGTGGCGCCGGGATCGGTAGGGTCACTGATCACACCGCTATGGCTCAGACCGGTTGCCGCAGTCGTAGCTCCGCCATCGATATAGTCGGTTGTAGCGCTGTTATTAATCTTCAGCGTCAAAGTGCCGGTGCTCGTGCAGGGAAAATAGGTCTGGGTAATGGCATTTACTTTTGTCTTACCGGGGCTGCCGATATCGCCGCCGGTTGAGGTCACCGAGCCTTCAATATCGTTTACAGCGGATAATATCCAGCCTGAAGCATTATTTGCACCGAGATTAGCCTCCGTTGTATAGGCGCTGATAGCATTGGTACGTGGTCCTTTTACCGTACCGGTGCCCTGGTCATCATAAGTCAGCTTATCAACCAAAGTAGAACCGCTATAAAGATTGATCTCATCGGCACGCCCGAGGCTGAAGGTCGTATGGCTGCCAACGATTTTAACGCCTGAGCAAATATTCCATGCTGCACGAAATGTGGCCGGAGCAGCTTCACAGAATACAACAGATTCTCCCGGCTGCACGGTACCAAAGCCGCTAAGACTTATGGACCCTGGTGTTGCTGCCGCATCCGAATAGCTGTAATTGCTCATGCTTATAGCCGCGCTGCCCACATTCGTAAACTCTACAAATTCACCCGTAGTCGATCCACTATTATACATGAATTCGGTGATCCGCATCTGGGCATTTGCCTTAAAGCCTGCGGCTGATAATACTAATAATGACACACCTAATGCCCACTTCACCCTTGTAAAAAACCGCTGCATGCTTAAATTTGTTTGAATGATCTGCAGCATAGCTACAGACATGATTGGAGCGCAATATTAAAAAGATCGCATTATCATGATATTACCGTTACGTTACCAAAAAAATGGCCGGAGGCTTCATGAATCCTTAAACATCCACTTAACACAACAACGTTCAACCGTTCTTGTACCGATGCGGGGAAGGCAGTATTTTGTAAGCAAAATTCTAACCGTGAAGAAAATATTCCTTGTATGTACGGCATTCTTTTATTTCGCTATCGCGCAGGCCCAATCCGGCACACCGCTCTCTTTCTCAAAATCTGTACTGGCAGCAGATGGTGCAAAAAAAGAAGTGCTGCTTGAAAGAGCCAGGAAATGGATCGATAAAAGCTTCGGGGATAATAAAGAGGTTTTAGAGGTCAATAATGATGAAACCGGTGAGCTCGCGGGCAATGCAGTGCTCCCCTATCATTCAAAAGACGGGACGGCAGCACCGCTTGTAGATGGTACGGTCCGGTTCCGGATCAGCACTATAATAAAAGATGGTAGCTATAGCTACCGGTTAAGCGATTTCCGCCACACCTCGAAAGACCGGAACGACCCGAGAGATTTTGGCCTTATTATAATGGAAGACGAAGAAGTGCAAAAAGCGCCGGACATGAGCGCCCGCGAAACAGTAAAGATCCATGCGGACATCAGGGAACAAATGATCATCTCCTGCCGCAAAATGATCAACAGCTTTAAAAAAGCGATGGAAGGAGATGAAAGATAGTGCGGAAAATCAGTTGATTTTTAATGTGTGGCTTTGTTTCATTAGAAGGAAGGATTTGCAATGCCCTGGAAAAACCCGTTTCGGCAGACGTTTCCCGGAAGGATAATCCTAAATTTATCGCTGCACTTACCCAAATGCAAAATACAGAACACGAAAAAAGGGTCGAAAGATGCTGTACTGCCAGCTCTTTGCGACCCTTTTGCTATTTGCGGTTAATGGCTTTATCCCTTACCACACAACCGTCCGTTTTTCCTTAGGCTTGTACATCTTGTCCTGCGGCTGGATATTGAAGGCGGTGTACCATGCATCGATATTGGTTACCGGGCCGTTTACGCGGTACATGCCCGGGCTGTGCGGGTCCACGATGATGAGCTGCGCTGCAGATTCGGGCAGGATATTCTTGCGCCATACCTGCGCCCAGCTAAGGAAGAACCGCTGATCGGGCGTGAAGCCGTCTATCTTTTTCCCGCTCTTTCCCTGCGGTGTTTTCTTAAAGGCTTCATAGGCAATGTTGAGGCCGCCGAGGTCGGCAAGATTCTCGCCCAGCGTAAGCTTGCCATTTACGTGAATGGTATCATTTACCGTGAACCCATCAAATTGCTCGGCTACCTCGTTTGCCCGGAGGGTAAAGCGCTCGGCGTCTTTTGGAGTCCACCATTCTTTCAGGTTGCCGTCTGCGGCGTAGAGGCGGCCTTTATCATCAAAACCGTGGGTAAGCTCATGGCCTATTACGGCTGCGATGCCGCCATAATTCACCGCATCATCGGTGCTGAAATCAAAGAACGGCGACTGCAGGATGCCTGCCGGGAAGGCAATCTCGTTATTGGATGCGCGGTAATAGGCATTCACCGTAGGTGGAGTCATACCCCACTCTGTTTTATCCACCGGCTGGCCCATGCGGCGCACATTATCCTGGTAGCCCCACTCATTTACCCGGTTGATATTGCCGACGAGGTCCGTGCGGCTGATGATCACGCCATCATAGGTTTCCCACTTATCGGGGAAGCCGATCTTGTTTACGATGGCATCCAGCTTTTCCAATGCTTTCTGCCTGGTTACCTCTTCCATCCAATCTACCCGCTTAATGCGCTCGCCGAAAGTCTGCTGGATGTTCTTGACCATTGCCAACATCCGCGCTTTGGCATCTGCCGTAAAATATTTTGCCACATAAAGCTGGCCCAGCAGCTCGCCGAGGTTGTTATCCACAACGCTGGTCATCGTCTGCCAGCGCGGGGTCATTTCCTTCTGGCCGGAAAGCACGCGGGAAAATTCAAAATTGCGCTTTACAAACGCGCTGCTTAGATAACCAGCCTTTGATTTCAGGGTAGCCCATTGAAGGTAAGCTTTCCAGTCGGCAACAGGCACGGTATTGAAGAGAGAATCGGCCGCTCTGAAAAATGCGGGGTTATTTACGAGCAGGCTATCCGCGCCGCGTACCTGCATTTGCGGCAAAAGTATTTTCCAGTCGAGGCCGGGAGTAGTATTGCTGAAAGCTGCTACAGAAAATTTGTTGTACGTCTTTACCGGGTCGCGCATTTCTACGCGGCTCATCTGCGCCTGCGCAAGGCTCGTTTCTATGCGCATAATCGCTGTTGCTTTTGCAGCAGCAGTTACGGCATCATCATCTACGAGCTTAAACATATCGGTTACGTAGCTCAGGTAAGCCTTCCGTATGGTTTCGCTGCGCGGATCGGCTTTGAGGTAATAATCGCGGTCGGGCAAGGTAGTGCCGCCCTGGCTGAGGCGAGCAATATAGACATTCACATCCTTATCATCCTGACCGATGGAGAAGCTATAGAGGAGACCGCCAACGCCTTTGATGCGGAGGGTGGCAATCTCATGAAGGATTTCTTTTTTGGTGGATAAGGAGCTCAGGCGCACAAGCTCACTTTTTATAGGCGAATAGCCGATGCGCTCTATCGTAATGGTATCCATAGCGCTGGCATAGAGATCGCCCACGCGCTGGTTGATGGTATTGGCAGCGCTGTTTTTGCCGGCTTCCTCACACAGTTGCCGCAGGCGCTCCAGGTTAGTAAGGCGGATAATATCCATGCTGCCCCAGCTTGTTTTTGAAGCAGGGATCGGGTTGTTCTGCAGCCATACGCCATTGGCATAGCGGTAGAAGTTATCGCCCGGCTTTACGCTCAGGTCGAGGTTGGTGGGGTCGATAGATTTTGCTGCTGCCGGAGTTGGCTTAGCAACAGCAGCGGCTTTTTTTACAGGAGCTTTCTTTTGCGCCATAGCAGGAATATAAGGAAGCAGGGCTGTGCCGAGCAACAAGCCGAGGATGAAACTTTTATTCATAATTTTTTTGCAGGATGTAAATATAAGGCAGCAAGGGGAAGTAGTATCGCCCGCAATGCGGGATAAATGGATGGAAGAAAGCCTAAACCACTGCGCGACAATGTAGTGCTGTAACCTTCGTTTGTGTGCATGTGAGGTTTATTTGTGCCCCTGGCAGGGCAGTTTGTTGATACGGGAGCGCGGTTTGCAGGGTTGTTGCATGCTCAGGTTTACCAAAGTCTGTTACCCCAACTTTTTCATCCCGCAGGGATCTTTCAGTAAGCGATTGTAAATAAGGCAGCTGTGCTAACTCCATAAATTCAATATCCATACTTCTCCTTCCAGCAATTGCGCAGATAGTCGCGGATCTTGGATTCTGCGGCATTATCGCCGGGGTCGTAAAGCTTAGTGCCTGCGATAGCATCCGGCAGAAACTCCTGCTGTACAAAATTGTTTTCGTGATCGTGGGCATATTTATAGCCTTTGCCGTAATCCATGCTTTTCATCAGCTTTGTGGGCGCATTGCGGATGTGCATCGGCACCGGCAGATCGCCGGTTTTTTTTACGAGGCTCTGGGCGCTGTTGATAGCCATATAAGCTGCATTGCTTTTGGCGGATGAGGCAAGATAGGTAGCGCACTGCGAAAGGATAATCCGGCTCTCCGGCCAGCCAGTAAGCTGTACCGCCTGGAATGCAGTAGTAGCAAGCAGCAGCGCGTTGGGGTTGGCATTGCCAATATCTTCACTGGCGAGGATCACCATGCGGCGGGCTATGAATTTTGGGTCTTCCCCGCCTTCTATCATTCTTGCCATGTAATAAACGGCAGCATTGGGGTCAGAGCCGCGCAGGCTTTTTATAAATGCCGAAATGATATCGTAATGCTGCTCGCCATTCTTATCGTAGAGCGCCATTTTTTGCTGCACGGTTTCCTGTACTACGGCATCTGTAACAACTGCACCTTCGGGTACGGAGCCGGCAATAAGCTCTATGAGATTGAGGAGCCTGCGGGCATCGCCGCCGCTGAGCTTCAGCAATGCGCTCCAATCCTGCAATTGCAGCTTCTTGGTTTTGAGCCATTCATCTTGCGCTAAAGCCTGCAAAACGAGCGCCCTGAGGTTATCTTCTGTAAGCGGTTGCAATACATAGACCTGGCAGCGGCTCAGCAGCGCCCCGATCACTTCAAACGAAGGATTCTCCGTGGTAGCGCCGATGAGGGTAATGATACCTTTTTCTACTGCACCGAGGAGGCTGTCCTGCTGGGCTTTATTGAAGCGGTGGATCTCATCTATAAACAGGAGCGCATGGCCGGCAAAACGTGCCTGCTCAATAACCGCACGTACTTCCTTTACGCCGCTATCGACAGCGCTGAGGGTAAAAAAAGGCAGATCCTGCGAAGCAGCAATAATCATAGCGAGGGTGGTTTTGCCCACACCCGGCGGCCCCCAGAAGATCAATGAGCGCACCTGCCTCGCTCCAATCATCTGCTCCAATACTTTCCCCCTGCCTACGAGGTGCTCCTGGCCTGTAAAATCTGCCAGGGTTTTAGGCCGCATACGTTCTGCCAGCGGCGTATGGGAAGCTTCTGTTGCCATAATTCGTAATCCTGAATTTATGGTTAAAGGTAATCTGCCTTTTGGTGGTGCCTGCGGGTACCTTATCTTTGGGTTATACTGCCCAACCGCAAATCATGATCCGTAAAATAATAGTGTGTGCCCTGCTTGCCCTGCCTGTTGCAGGCATCTGCCAGAAATCTAAAAAAGCAAAACCTGTAGCTGTAGCGGGCATAGACTATAAAGTACTTGGCTCGCCGATGCCACCGCTGCGCATCGTTACCATAGACCGGAAGTCTGTAACCACGGCCTCTGTTGCAGGCAATTCAAGCCTTGTGGTGATGATGTTTAACCCGGTATGCGGGCACTGCGCAGAAATGACGATGGCTATGGAGCAAAACCTGTCTTTATTTAAAAAGACACCCATCGTGCTGGTAGCTGCGGCTGGCATGTTTGACTACCTGAAGGATTTCCGCAAGGATGTAAAAGCCGATAATTATCCCGCTTTGCAGATTGGTGTGGACAGCGCGCAATTTATCGATAAGGCATTCAATTATAATGGCCTGCCCCAGGTGAATATTTACGATAAAGACCGCAAGCTCATTAAAACCTTCAGTATGATCACTACCATAGACAGTATTAAAGCCTTTATTGAGTAATACAGTAGCCGATGACCTGAATATTGAGCATGGACCTCTTGTAAGAAAGGTGGGCGAAACGGGCTTTCGCATTTTAAGCTCCGGGCTTATACGAGTCATACTTTCCCTTTGAGACAGGGCAGTTGCGTTCTGAGGTTTACCAAAATTTGTTACCTCCAGCTTTGTCATCCCGCAGGGATCTTTCAGTAAGCAACTGTAAGTAAAGCAGCGGTGCTAAAGATCCCTGCGGGATGACAAAGTTTAGATGCTTGTGTAACGTTTAAGTATAGCTAATTACATGGCATCATCAGCCGGTCTCATACCCCAGCTTTGTCATCCCACAGGGATCTTTCAGTAAGCAACTGTAAGCATAGCAGCGGTGCTAAAGATCCCTGCGGGATGATAAATATTAGGCAAGAATATCAGAAATGCAACATCCCCGAAAGGATATAATAAACGCCCCAAACCACTGCTGCAAGGCCGCTTAATATATACTTACTGCTTTGCGCTACACCCCAAACTGCCGCAGGTGATGATCTAAGTGTATCCATGCGAAAACGCCCCACTGCTTCGTGCTCATGGGGCCGAAGACCGGATGCGCAGCTGCTATGGCGGCTGTGTGGTTGGGGTAGCTTTTAACAATGCTTATCAGCGCTGCCTGCTCTTCCTCAAACGATCCTAAAGGTGTAAGGGCTGTTGCGTCTTTTATCCGCTGGGGTGCCTGCCTGCCCTGCGGTAGCTTTTTTATGAAATTGAGGAAGGCAAACCTGATGAGCGCCTGCTTTAAGGTGCCCTTTACTTCCGTGGGCTTTGCGGTGAGGATCGAGCTCTTTACCACCCGGCAATGCTGGAGCATCTCCGCTGCATTCATGCTGCCCCAGAAGGGTTTTGCCATGGCAGTAAGCGACTCGATGCGATGGATGGTTGCTGCAGCGGTTTCCTTTTGTGTGAGACTTTGATTCATGATAAGATAAAGTTAGGGATGGAGGAGAATTTTTAAAGGAACGACCAATATTAATTGTATATGAATAGGCCAAAGGGACAGGCAATCCTTAAAAAAATTGCGTGTGTATTGATTTTATTTAAATATAGTTACTACAAACTGATCTTTGTGCTTCGATAATGATGCCGGTGCTTATATAATTACGGCAGGTAGGAGAAAAACTGCGGCAGGTGCCTGTATTATCATTGCCGGTAGAAAAAGAAGGGTGGCCGGTGCTGCCACAACTCCGGCAGGTGATAAAACAACTCCGGCAGGTGATTGCACAACTACAGCCGGTAGTAAAAAAATGGTGGCAGGTTGCCGCACAACTCAGGCAGGTGATAAAACAATAGCGGCAGGTGCTGATGTGGTTGCAACGGGGTAATTATTAAAAAAAGATGCGCGCTGAACTGCAGGCGCATCTTTCCTTATAATTTTTATATTCTTATTGAAAGCTATTCCGCGCGGCGCTTGAATTTTAGCGCTACGGCTGCTTTATAGTGCGGGTTTTTGGTGCCGCCGGTGAGGGTACGCAGGTAATTCTTAATATCCGTTACGGTGGCAAGTACCCCTGTTTCATCCATATAGAGCAGCTTGTCGCGCAATAAACGATCTTCCATGCTCAGCGAATCGGCATCTTTAACAAGTGTATTGAGGTCGTGTAGCATGCGCCCTCTTTGTTGCAGCCCTTCCCGGGAAATCTCCGGATCATTGGAGGCGTAGGCAGGCAATTTTTCTATAAGCGCAAGCAGGTTTTTGTAGTGCTCGACCTTGAGGTCAAAGCTTTGCTGGCTTACGGAATGGCGGTTTTTGCCGGGTGTCTCCTCATTACTGGCTTGGGAGTCAGTAGGTGAATCTCCGGTATCGTCGCGGCGGTCTCCGCGCAGCTTTGCTATAAAGCCCATAGCATCATCAACGGTTTCCCGGGATGCATCTGCGAGCCTGATGGCGCTGACGATACGCGGCAGGAAAGGGCTGAGCGCTTTAAAGGCGGCTTTGCGCTCGTTGGTAAGCTTGCTGCCGGCAGCGAGGGTATCCCTGAGCCGGTCGAGCACGGTAGTGGTAGCATTGCTCTGCGCCTGTACAGCTTTCAGCTGGATGCTGCCTTTTACGGGATTGTACGCTTCTCCCATATTTTTCAGGAGAATGGACAGTGTATTAAAGTTGGCGCCATTTTTACCGTGGCCGGTTTCTGATCTACTTGCCATTTGCGTGGTGTTTTAAGTAAGAAAAACAAAAAGATTTCAATACTTATATACCTGCAATAACCATGCTAAACTTTAACGCGAAAAGAAGAATAATAAAGAAATTTTACAATAATGTATTGCGAACTATTTTTGAATAATTAAAATTTGAAATTATTTTCAGGTAGGTAAAGAATAATATGTAATATTTTTTTAGTCTCGATGATAAAATTGGTTGGTGTACCTACTGTAACAGACGCTGCGTTCAATTTTATAGTTCACTTTACTCCCTTTTACGCCCAAACTGGCTGCAAATTTTGTTGTTGCTTATAGGTTGCAGTTTGATGCATAGACGTTGGTTTGTAGCGCCGTTGCAATGCAACGGCTCTACGATGTGACAAAATTTTTGACGCATCCATTAACTTTTTTGTTTCCTATCATGTATAGGAGCTCGAATTTGTAATGATGCATTGCGCGAATTGCCCGCTCCCGGATTTCTAAAACACTGAGAACGGATTATCTTCGCAGCTATATCCATGCAACAAGCTTCCTCCCTGATGAAGAAAAATATTGCCCTCGTGGCCGGCGGCTATTCCGGCGAGCACGTCATCTCCCTGAAAACAGCCCTCACAATTGAGCAGAACTTAGATACGGAGCTGTACAATGTCTATAAAATAATCATTACCCGTGATAGCTGGTGGTATGAGGATGGTGATAAAACTGAGGTGGATAAAAATGATTTCAGCCTGACTATTAAAGGGGTGAAGGTCAATTTTGATGCCGTGTTTATTGCCGTACACGGCACGCCCGGTGAGGATGGCCGCCTGCAGGGCTACCTTGATATGCTGCGCATTCCCTACACTACCTGCAATGCCATTGTAAGCGCTATATCCTTCAATAAAAGCTACTGCAATAAAGTTGTCAAGGCATTTAATGTTGTAGATATTGCCAATTCCGTACATCTTATAAAAGGCGAGCCTTATTCTATGGGAGCCATTCTGGACCAGCTAAGGCTGCCGGTTTTCGTAAAGCCCAATGAAAGCGGATCCTCTCTTGGCGTGAGCAAGGTAAAGAAAGTGGAAGCACTCCTTCCTGCTATTGAAAAAGCTTTTAAAGAAGATAACCAGGTACTGATCGAGGAATTTATCGAAGGCCGCGAGCTTACCATAGGCGTTTATAAAGAAGATGGCCGACTCATAACCCTGCCACCTACAGAAATAGTAAGCAAAAATGAATTCTTTGATTACGAGGCAAAGTACACGCCGGGCGTAACCGAAGAGATTACCCCGGCCGAGATCAGCGAGAAACTGCTGCGCGATATCGAATCGAAGGCCTCTTATATATACCGCCACCTTAACTGCCGGGGCGTGGTGCGCATGGATTTCATTCTACAGGGCTCCACCGGCAAGCTGTTCTTTCTTGAGGTAAATACAATGCCCGGCCAGAGCGAGAACAGCATTGTGCCGCAGCAAGTGCTGGCAAGCGGCCGCACACTAAAGCAATTTTACGGAGGCCTGCTGGCAGATACGCTGAAGCAGCCGCTTGATTAAAATACCTATTTTGCACCCATGAGCAGCTATCAGAAAATAGCCCCGCAAAGCAGGATCAAGCGGTCGCTTGGCCTCAACCTCCTGCTGATGTTTGGAGTATGCATTGCGCTGTACTTTTTATTTTTCGCTTTGCTGGGTTTGATTACCCACCACGGCGAGCAGATCAAGGTGCCCAATGTAACTGGCAAACCTATGAAAGCGGCCATCAAAACCCTTGAGGAAATGGGCTTTGAGGTAAAAGTGGATTCCAATTATGACCCTGCGAAGAAACCTTTTATAGTTATACTGCAAACGCCTGAAGTCGGGGAAACAGTAAAAACGGGGCGTACGCTCTTTCTTACAGTAAACAGGGCTTCCCCTCCGCCAACGGCTATGCCCAATCTCGTAAACCTGTCTTTCCGCAGCGCAGCACTCATCCTGCAAAGCAACCGCTTAGTGCTGGGTGATACCACTTATCGTCCGGATATTGCGAAGGATGCGATTTTAGAACAGACTTACAACGGGCAGCCTATAAAGGCCGGCACTATGATACCACAGGGGAGCCGCATCAGCCTCGTAATTGGCGATGGGCTGGGCAATACCGAGCTTGCAGTGCCGGATGTAATTGGCATGACGGTAGCTGAAGCCGTGGCCATGCTTAGCAGCAATAATTTGTTGGTTACTCCCGTTTATGATGGGGATGTACGGGATACAGCGAACGCCAAGATCTACCGTCAAACGCCAAATTCGATTTCAGACCTCGGTGTACCCAGCATGATCCGGGCAGGCGATGGGATTGATATTTATATAGGCCAGGCTCCAACTGACAGTCTGATGGATTACTACCGGAATCTCTGGAAAGAAAATTTAAAAACGGATATACCGCAGGATACGCCAACGCGAGGAAAATAAGCAGATGATGAGCAGAACGACGGGATGGCTGATAATAGGGTTGATTGCGCTTTTTGCGCAGCGGGCACTTGCCCAGGAGCGCACAGCACCTTTGCGCAGCAATGCAGCGCTTACTCACTTGCCTGCCGCAGCAGCTCATCCTGCCGTCCGTGGCACGGCTACGCTTACGCTTCCCTTTTTTGAAGATTTTACTGATAGCAGCCCCTATCCGAACCCGGCACGCTGGGTGGACAGCAATGTGTATATCAATAATACGATGGCTTTAGCGCCAATCAGCCGGGGCGTAGCTACTTTCGATGCGCTTAATAAGCGCGGCCGGCCTTATGATACGTTGAACGCTACTGCCTTGAATTATGCCGATTCGCTTACCTCTCAGGGCTTTGACTTTAGCAATTATACAGCGGCAGATAATATATACCTGTCCTTTTTCTATCAGCCGCAGGGTCTGGGCTTTTCGCCGGAGCCGCAGGATTCACTGATGCTCTTTTTCCGGAAAAAAAATGGTGGCTGGGCGCAGATATGGGCAGATAGCGGATCTACGGTAAAGCCGTTCCGGCAGGTGATTGTGCCGGTGCGCGATACAAGCTATCTTTTTGCCGATTTTCAGTTTCGCTTTGTGGCAAAGGCATCCATCAATTCCAATGATGATATCTGGAATGTTGATTATATCCGCATGGCAGTAAACCGCAGTCCGGCGGATACTTCAGTAAATGATCTTGCATTTACTACACAACCTACCAACCTGCTCAAAGACTATACCTCTATGCCTTACCGGCATTTCCTTGCCAATACAGCGGCGGAGCAGGCGCCAAATTTCAGCGCCTTTATCTGGAACCATTATGCTACCAATGCAACCGTGAATTACGGATTCATTGCGCGAGAGTCCGTTAATAATTTTCCGCTCAGCGGCAGTAATTCCACCATTAATATTCCGGCTTACAATCAGCGTACCCTTACTTTTCCTAATTATACCGCACTTGCGCCGGCTTCAAACAACAAGGTTATTTTTGAGAATAAATTCTTTCTCCAGTCGGGCAACCCAAATGAGCCGAAGGCCAATGACACCATCATCCACAACCAGGTTTTTGATAATTACTTTGCCTACGATGATGGCTCTGCCGAGAAAAGCTACTACCTGAACCTGCTCTCTACCCTGCCTGGTAAAACGGCTATCGAGTTTCATACAAATGTTGCCGATACCCTGCAGGGTATAGCCATTTATTTCGGCCAGCAAGTGCCAACCGCATCTTCCAAGCTTTTTTCCATTGCTGCCTACAAAGAGCTTGCCGGCATAAATGGCTCCAATGCAGACTCGGTAATGGCACGGCGCAACAACCTGGTACCGCTGTTTACGGATTCGATAAATGGATTTACAGTCTATAAATTTTTGCAGCCCGTGCACGTTTTTCCAGGGTATTTTTATGTGGGCTATATTCAACCCGCCAATAGCGGCAGCGACAGCCTGTATATAGGCCTTGATGTAGCCCGTAATACTGCCAATCATCTTTACTTCAATGTGCTTGATGTATGGAATAACTCTACGATCTCCGGCGCGCTAATGGTAAGGCCACTTATGGGCGGAGCTATTACCGGTACAGGAGTTGCGCAGGTTGCTTTGCAGGATGCAGCGCCTGGCATATATCCCAATCCGGCAGGCAACTATTTGTATGTACGCCAGAGCAGCCGGTACAGCGAAGCTTCCGTTACTGATATTACCGGCAGGGAAGTGATCCATACAACGATTACGGATAGTGGTATTTCACTTACAGATATTATGCCGGGCATTTACTTTGTTCGCTTTGGCAGAAATGGCTTTTGGACATCGCCGCAAAAAATTATTAAACAATAAAATTATTATGCAGGATATTACCGCAGCAGAAGTAGCAGCACGCCGGAAAGCAGGCGAAGATCTTCATATTATCGATGTACGCGAGCCGGATGAATATGCATTGTTCAACATCGGTGGAAAGCTGATACCGCTTGGCCAGATTATGAATATGCAAGTGGACGATATCGAGGACTGGAAAGAAGAGGAGCTTATCGTTCATTGCCACGCAGGCAAACGCAGTATGCAGGCAGGGCTTATGCTGGAGACTATGGGCTTTAAAAACGTAAAGAATTTAGTTGGCGGGATGGCAGCATGGCAGGAGCTTGGTCATTCTTAAGGAATTTGGAATTAGCACTTTGGGATTGGGACTGATTGTGTGAGCCATTCTTTCTTAAATATAATGACCGGCATTTTTGCCGCACTTTAAACATTACAGCTTCGAAATAGTATTTTTGACAAATGGTTCTTATTGTTGACGACACTCCGGAGAACCTGTTTTCCCTGCAGAAGACACTCAAGTCGCACAACCTGGATGCCGATACTGCCTCATCGGGTGAGGAAGCGCTCAAAAAAATACTGAAAACCAAATACGATCTTATCATCCTCGATGTGCAGATGCCGGGAATGGATGGCTATGAAGTAGCAGAAACGCTGGCAGGCTTCAATAAGGCGAAGAACATTCCGATACTTTTCCTCTCTGCGGTCAATAAAGACAAAAAGTTCATTACCCGCGGCTATGCATCCGGCGCTATGGATTATATCACCAAGCCTGTGGATCCGGATATACTGCTGCTGAAAGTTAAAAATTTCATTCGCCTTTCGCAGCAAACACAGGAGCTGGAGCAAGTGCAGCAAAAGCTCCGCGAAGAAATCGAGACCCGCAAGAAAGCCCAAACTGCGCTCGACAACCTGGTACAGAACCTGGAGCTTACCGTTACGGCCCGTACAAAGGAGCTAACCGAATCCAACCAGAAGCTTGAGGCAAGCAACCATGACTTACAACAATTTGCCTCTGTAGCATCGCACGATCTAAAGGAGCCGCTGCGCAAGATCCAGATGTTTTCCTCGATCGTAAAAGAAAAAGCGCTGGTGCAGGATGAAGTTGTAAATAGTTACCTCACGCGCATATCTGCCTCTGCGGGCCGTATGGAGCAGCTCATTCACGACCTCCTCAACTTCTCCCGCCTTACAGCTTTGACCACTTATGTACCTACTGATATTAATACGGTAATAGGGGGCATACTCGACGATCTTGAATTTCAGATTAAGGAGAAAGGCGCCACAGTAACGACAGCCGGCCTCGAGGTGCTTGATGGCACGGAAGGGCAATTACGGCAGGTATTTCAGAACCTCATCTCCAATGCCATTAAGTTTTCTAAGAAAGATACTGCGCCGGTGGTGCATATTCAGGGCACCCGTATTGGCACGCAGGATTTTAAAGCGCCCCATGATAGCGCAGGTGAATGGTGCCGCATTACGGTAAGCGATAACGGCATCGGCTTCCAGGAGCAATACCTCGACCGCATTTTTACCATTTTCCAGCGGCTGCATTCGCAGGAGCAATATGAGGGAACCGGTATCGGCCTCGCTATTACCCGCAAGATCATAGACCGGCATCATGGCATTATAACCGCAAGCAGTGAGCCGGGCAAAGGCGCTACGTTTATTATGGTGCTGCCCTTTCGCCAATCTGCACCTATTGAGTAGTGTATTTATCAGGGCTCAGTGCCCTTACAATTAATTTGAATGAACAGGAACTTTAACCGAAATCTAATCCTGGGGTTCAGTATTTCCCTGCTCCTCCTTGTCGTGTCATCTGTTGCTTCTTTCGTCAGCATCCGGGGGCTTATCGATGCATCGGGTTGGGTAGATCATACCAATGTTGTGCTCCAGCGGCTGGAAGCAACCCTATCTGCGGTGAAGGATGCAGAAACAGGGCAGCGGGGTTACCTCCTGACGGGCAGCCCGGGGTTTCTCGAAGTCTTTGAGAAAGGTAGCAGTGATGCAAAGGCCATGCTGCGGCAGGTGCAGGAGCTCACTGCGGATAATCCCGTACAGCAACGCAACACTGTTGTGCTGGATACACTGATAAGCCGCCGCCTGATGCAACTAAAGCATCTGATAAACCTGAAACAGAGCGGTAATGTAGATTTGTTGCAAGAGTTGAATAAAGGCCTCGCAGCGATGCGGCAAGTGCGTAGCCAGGCAGACCGAATGAATGGGGAAGAAGAGCGGCTGATGATTATCCGCACCGCCAAAATGAAGATGTTTATAAAGGCAGCCCCGTTTATTATTTTTAATGCAGGCCTTCTTGCGCTACTTATCACGGTCTTTTTTTATTTACGCATCCGCAAAGATTTTGCTAATCGTATAGAGCTGCAAAACGAGCTTCAGGCAAAAGACGAGGACATTACCCGCCGCATCAACATCATCCGGAATATTGCCAATAGGATCAGTGATGGCGATTATACGGTGCAGGCTGCGGATACCGGCGATGATGGATTGGGCAGCCTTTCAATGAGCCTTAATAAAATGGCGGAATCACTCGGCTATTCTTTTGGCCTCCTGAGCGATAAGGAATGGTTGCAAGCGGGTATTGCCACACTTAACCAGCAAATGCTTGCCGAGCAGGATCTCCAATCGCTTTCAGATAAGATTATCCGTTTTGTTGCAACCTATACCGGTAGTGAAGCCGGAGCTTTTTACCTGACGGGCAGTGGTGGATTGCTACACCTGCAAAGCTCTTTTGCACTATCGGGTATGAATGAGCGGCGACAGATAAGGCCGGGCGACGGGCCTGCCGGCGAAGCAGTCAAAAGCAATATGGTCATTCATCTCAAAGAAATTCCTGCCGGCACACATACTATCGATCATGCCGCAGGAAAGATTACTCCAGGCAGCCTTATTGCCCTACCCGTACTTTTTGACGAGCAGCCGTTCGGGGTTATAGAGCTTAGCTCAATAAAGCAATTCTCTGCGAACGCGCTTACTTTTCTGGAATCTATTACCCGCCAGGTAGGCATAGTGATCAACAGTACGCAGAACCGCATCCGTATCCAGCAAATGCTGGAAGAGACACAGGCTCAATCGGAAGAGCTACAGGCGCAGCACAGCGAATTGGAGCACATGAATACAGAACTGGAAGCACAGAGCCAGAATTTGCAGGCTTCGGAAGAGGAGCTGCGTGTACAGCAGGAGGAATTGCTCCAGGCCAATCAGGAGCTCGAAGAGCGCACTCATATGCTGGAGGAGCGCAATGAAATCATTGCACAACGCAATGAAGACATCCAGCAGAAGGCTGCGGAGCTTGCGCAAAGCACAAAATACAAATCGGAGTTCCTGGCAAATATGAGCCATGAGCTGCGCACACCACTCAATTCCATACTGC
Source organism: Chitinophagaceae bacterium (assembly GCA_965246905.1). Classification (GTDB taxonomy): domain Bacteria; phylum Bacteroidota; class Bacteroidia; order Chitinophagales; family Chitinophagaceae; genus UBA1952. The sequence goes on along the minus strand of CBDFFZ010000032.1, from coordinate 95,060 downwards.
TGCTTTCGCGCCTGATAGCCGAGAACCGCGAGGAAAATCTTACACCCGACCAGATAGAATTTTCGCAGGTAATCCAAAGCTCCGGCAATGGCCTGCTTACGCTTATAGATGAGATTCTGGACCTTTCTAAAATAGAGGCCGGGAAGATGGAGCTTGAATACAGCTCTGTGCGCGTGGCTGAAATCGTAGCAGATATGAAGGGCCTTTTTGGCGCGATGGCCCGGGAGAAAGGACTCAGCTTAGTGGTACAGATAGCCGGAGATGTGCCGGAACTGTTAGATACCGACAAGCTGCGTTTAGAGCAGATCCTCAAAAACCTGCTGTCGAATTCAATTAAATTTACCAGCGCGGGCAGCATCACAATAGTAATTGCGCGAAATGGCAACGATCGCATTAAATTCAACGTGGCAGATACCGGCATAGGCATTGCGCCTGAAAAGCAATCGCTCATTTTCGAAGCCTTTCAGCAGGCCGATGGCTCTACACGCAGGAAATTCGGCGGTACTGGTCTTGGATTATCTATCAGCCGGGAATTGTCGCGACTTTTAGGTGGCAATCTTACGCTCGATAGTACGCCCGGCGCAGGATCAACTTTTATACTGGATATACCGCTGGGCAAGCCTGCAGAAATAAGCGATATTGCCACCCCGGCCACAGCTGTAATTAAAGTACCTAATGCTCCGCTTGCGCCCCCGGAGACCGCTCTTACGCTTGAGCGCAAACGTTTTCTTTCTATTAAAATTCCAGCCGCCGTACCCGATGACCGCCATATTCTCACTGTAGAAGACAAGGTGGTGCTGATTGTGGAAGACGATACACCGTTTGCCAAAGCCCTGCTCGATTATACGCGCAGCAAAGGCTACAAAGGTATTGTAGCGGTAAGGGGCGATGAAGGCTTAGCGCTGGCACGTACACTAAAACCAGTAGCTATTTTGCTGGATATCGAGTTGCCGGTAAAGGACGGCTGGGAGGTAATGGACGAGCTGAAAGCCGACCCGCAAACACGGCATATTCCAGTACATATCATGTCCTCTCACGAAAGCAAGCGCGAGAGTATGGAGAAGGGTGCGGTCGATTTTATTAATAAGCCTTTCTCATTCGACCAGATGAAAGAGGTATTTGATAAGCTGGAGAAGGCGCTTAAAAAAGATGGCAAGAAGGTGCTGATTGTAGAGGAAAATCCACGCCATGCAAAAGCGCTTTCCCATTTTCTCGAAACGTTTCAGATCTCCTCCGAAACGGCCGGCACAATAGATTCCGGCATTGAGCTGCTACAGAAGAAAGAAGTGGACTGCGTGATCTTAGACATGGGCATCCCCGACAAATCCGCTTATGACACGCTTGATAATATAAAGAAGAATCCTGCGCTGGAGGATGTGCCTATTATCATCTTTACCGGCAAAAGCCTTAGCCAGGCCGAGGAGCAGCGCATCCGGCAGTATGCAGATTCCATTGTTATCAAAACCGCGCATTCCTACAAACGGATGCTCGATGAAGTATCTCTGTTTCTCCACCTCATGGAAGAATCCGGTAAGCCGGAGAAAAAAGCAACCAGGAAGCCCCGCCTTAGCGCGCTCACCAATATACTTCAGGGCAAGAACATCCTGATTGCTGATGATGATATCCGGAATATTTTCTCACTTACCAAATCCTTGGAGCAGCATGGCATCAATGTGATCGCTGCAACAGATGGAAGAGAAGCATTACAGTTGCTGGAAAAGCAGAAGAACATAGACCTTGTGCTTATGGATATGATGATGCCGGAAATGGATGGCTATGAAAGCACAGCGCGCATCCGGCAAAATCCCGCAACAAAAAACCTGCCAGTGATTGCCGTAACTGCAAAAACAATGACGGGCGACCGGCAGAAATGCATTGCGGCAGGTGCCTCTGATTATATTTCAAAGCCGGTGGATATAGACCAGCTGCTTTCCCTGCTGCGCGTATGGCTGTATGAGCGCTCCCTACACATTTCCTGAAGTGCTCTTTTTGAATTTTGCAACTATGAAAAACGGCGCGATTCTGATTATTGACGATGATAGCCGCAATGTATTTGCGCTAAATGCGGTACTGAAGGCACGTGGCTATACAATGTGCTCTGCAACCGATGCTGCCAGTGGTATCAGGCTGCTTGAAGGTGGGGCGGTAATAAACGTTGTGCTTATGGACATGATGATGCCCGACATGGACGGCTATGAAGCGATAGGCAGGATTAGGGCTCATAAAAAGCTCCAAAGCTTACCTGTAATTGCTATTACGGCGCAGGCAATGGTGGGCGACCGGGAGCGCTGCTTGGCCGCCGGTGCAGATGATTATCTATCCAAGCCGGTAAATATTGACCTATTGGTGCGATTATTGGAGCAGTACTTTTAAACGCCCTGCCTTGATCCGTGACGATGAGATAACGCTCCTTTTGCAGGATATTCTTGAGCTTTACGGCTACGATTTTACTTCCTATGCCAAAGCCTCGCTTCGCCGCAGGATCGAGCGCCTGATGGGCATAGACAAATTTCCAAGCTTTGCAGAGTTCCGTTACCGGATGATGAATGACCCACACTATCTCTCCCGGTTCGTTGAGCAGGTATCGGTGAATGTAACGGAGATGTTCCGCGACCCGGAATTTTACCATACCCTACGCACAAAGGTTTTGCCGTCTCTTGCTACTTACCCGCATATCCGTATCTGGCACGCAGGCTGCGCCTCAGGCGAGGAGGTTTTTTCTATGGCTATAATGCTCCAGGAAGCAGGCCTCTTAGACAAAACATTGGTCTATGCTACAGATATCAACCCTGAGGCGCTCGAAGTGGCACGCACCGGCATCTATAAGCTCAATGCTATAAAGCAATATACAGCCAGCTATACGGCGGCAGGCGGCAGGCGCAGTCTCTCGGATTACTATGTATCTAATTATGATCATGTAAAGATGGACGACAGCCTCACGGCGCGCACGATTTTCTCTACGCACAATCTTGTTTCAGACAGCTCCTTCAATGAGTTCCAGCTCATTCTTTGCCGTAATGTGCTCATCTATTTTGAAAAAGATCTCCAAAATAAGGTAATGACCCTCTTTGATGCCAGTCTGAGCCACCTCGGCTATCTGGCATTAGGCAGCAAGGAAACATTGCGTTTTACAAACATCGCGAAGGGCTACAGTCAGCTGGAAAACGAAAAAATATGGCGGAAAAACCTGTAGGCTCTTTACTCCGTCTTATTGTAATCGGAGGTTCGGCGGGGAGCCTGAATGTTGTGCTGCAATTATTATCTCATTGGCAGCAGGCCCCGCTCACGGCTATTGTGCTGGTACTGCACCGCAGGGCTACAAGCGAATCTCAGCTTACAGAGGTTCTGCGCACTAAAAGCAATTGGCCATTGGAAGAGGCAAAGGATAAAGCGCCCATCCTGCCTGGCAATATCTACATTGCCCCTGCGGATTATCATTTACTGATTGAAACCAACCACACTTTTTCTCTTGATTATTCTGAGAAGATCAATTATAGCAGGCCCAGCATTGACGCTACTTTCGAGACGGCAGCCATCGCCTATCACAGGCATCTGGTTTGCATCCTGCTTTCTGGTGCTAACGCGGATGGCACAGATGGCCTGAAGATTGCCCGGAAACATGGAGCACACATCATTATACAATTGCCGGCTACTGCAACGGCGCCTTTTATGCCCGAACATGCTATTAAATCGCTAACACCTGATGCGATTCTGGATCCGCAAGAGCTAATTCCTTATTTGAATAGTTACCTCGACACATCATTTTAACGTTGGCGGAAATGCAGTAAGCAAGGTCCTTGTTTTGGCCTTCCGGGATTTGTAGATCATCCACCCTGCAAAAGCTGCAAGCAAGAGTGGCCAAAGACGGATAAGAAGCAAAAGTGTATCAAGTAAAAGTACCCAGCCACCTGCAAGACAGGTCCGCAACCGGAGGCCAAATGGTGCTTTCATTAACTTATCGGTGTCGGGGATCATAACCTTGTCAACACGATCGGGTTGATACAGTTCCAGATGCAGCGTTGCATATACAACCTGCTCCTGCATGCCAAGGTTGGCGATTTTACGGTCGATGGATTCCTGTTTTTTCTGGTCTCCACATTCACCGGCATCAATGGCATCGGAAGTGCGGCGGGCAAGCTGTTGCGCTTTGGTACCTTCATTATGCATGGCTTCGTTTTTAAGCTGGTTGGATAAATATTGCAGGGTAACATCGTCAAGGTTTAAGTGGCGGTTATCAATGAATGCAGCATCTCTGGCTATCGCATTGAGCAGCGTATCCAAAGCATTTACCGGAACTTTCAGGGTAAGTGAAGATGTGGTAGTGTATGCCTGCACCTGTATAAGTGAATCATGCCCGTAGGGTAGCCGGTGCAAACTGGCAGGCTCATTTCGGGTATCGCTCTGCACGATCATCCCGCCTGCTGCAAGCACGTTATGCTCCACATCCGTAACCGCTGTTAAAACATTGGCTACACGGCAGCGCATGGAGGCCGTTTTAATTATTTTCCGTGCAGGATCATTCAGGGCAGCAATGGCAGCCTCTTCCGGCATTGCCGTTGTATCAGCCGTTGATGGGGCGCTTTCGCTGGATTGAGCGTAACGTGCGTCCTTTCTTTCTCTATTGCTACAGGATGAAAAGAGTATAAAGGATAGAACCGGGATGGTAAAAATGGCTGTGGCTTTCATAAATGCGTTTTCTAAGATTTGATGGTTGACTATTTATGCCGGGAACGCCAAAAGGTAACGACCTGCCGCACGTTAAAGATTCCACAAAGCCCTGGTCATCCAGCAAAAGAAAAAGCCTGCCTACAGGTAATTGCAGGCAGGCCTAAAAGAAAAATAATATTGATTATTGAATGCTCACTTTGATCATGCCTTTATTATTGCCGGATGAAAGCTCCGCAAAATACAGGCCGCGGCCAAGGCTGCTCACATCGAAAGTTGTTTTGTAAGCATTGCCGTTAACTGTGTGCAGCGAATTAGAAGCTACTGTTTTACCGGTAATGTCTTTAAGATTGAGGATAGTGTTACCATTATCCTGGCCTGTGAAAGAAATCGTAACGCTATTCGTAGCTGGTACCGGATATACGGACGCACTGAAATTATTCTTTACGATGTTGTTGATACCAGTTGTATTAGCCGTAATTACCGGGAAGACGGCAAGATCAAAATTAGTTTCGTATCCACCATCTGCTGCTGCGGCAGAATAGGCCACAATATCATTATTGCTAAGGCGTAAATAAGCACCCATATCAGTTGATGAGCTGCATTCGCCATCTGTACTTAACAGCGCCACCGAATCACCTGTAGCATATATCGCAGATGCATCAAGGCTCACAAAAAACTTGTTGGTGGTAAGCGCAACTGGTGCGGGAAAGATAAAGTTTGTAACGTTCGTTGTATCCAATACCGATACCGTCTTCGCAGCGCTTGTACCTAATAAAACACCTGGCGCACCTGTACCATCATCTGCATAAACCTTTGCACGAACAGAGCCGTTCCCGGCTTGATACTTGAATCCGACGAACATTTTTACGGTATCAACTCTTGCAGGAAGACCTAAACCATATTCGCTAAGCTGATAGCCCATCAGAAATTCCTTATCTCCAAAGCTGTTGTTGCCTGCCAGATAATCGCCATCGTAAGCATAGGCACCCAAAAGCGCCGAGCAGGGAGAAGCAGATGTAAAGCTTTCCGGATAAAGCGTGCCTGATACTGATGCTGTACCGCGTTGTTGGGCAACGGCAAAATTAAACAAGGAAGCGTGCATGGTTTTTGCCGTAGTTGTATTTTTCTGTTGCCCATTTGCCGAAGCAAAAACCAGTGTACAAAGCGCAATTGCAATTAAGTTTTTCATTAGATAGTTTTATTGTTAACGACAAATTTACAAATCAAAATAACACAAAACATTGATTCCCGCAATTTTACATTATCTCAACTGCGTTTTTTAAAGCTTGCTTCTTTTGGCGGTAAAAGTTAGCTTAACCGCAAAAAAATGCATCGTACAAAAAGAAAGCCTGCCTGCAATAATGCAGACAGGCTTTCTCAAAATATTTTTAGGACTACTGAACACTCAGCTTAATCAAACTCTTGTTATTACCAGATGAAAGCTCCACAAAATAAAGCCCACGGCTAAGGTGGCTTACAGCAAATGAAGTTTCATAAACGCTCCCCATTATAGTTTGCATTTTGCAGGTGGCAATAGTTTTACCTGTTACGTCGCGCAAGCAGATCACTGTACTGCTGTTATCCTGAGCAGTATAGGCAACAGTTACCTTATTTGTTGCAGGAACAGGGTACACCGTTGCTGCGAAACTATTTTGGGCAACATTGCTGATACCGGTAGGTACCACCGGACCGGCAGTTGCGGATAAATGCGGAAAGATGCCAACGTCATAGGCATTGCCCCAGTTGTTTACCGTATCGGCAAAAGCAAAATAGTTGCCATCGCTTATCCGAGACCATGCAGCGCTTCCTGCTTTTGCAGTGGCGCAAGCTGAATCAGTGCTCAACAACGCAACGGAATCGCCCGTTGCATACAGCGACGAGAAATCTACAGCAACAAAGAAGCTGTCGGAAGTAATTGTAACCGGTGTTGCAAAGCCAAAACGGGTCAGTCCGCCGGCTGTATCTACTTTATTTACTGTTATGACCATACTTGTGCCAAGCAATGCAGTTGGGTTGCCATCTGTATCACAGGCATAAATTTTTGCCCTCAGGTTGCCGTTGCCGAATATATGCTTTCTGCCGAAGAGCGCCTTTACCGTATCTACAGCAGCAGGGAGAAGTGTATTGTAATCATGAAGCGCATAACGCATCAGCACCTCCTTGTCATTGTAGGAATTGTTGCCGGCAAGATGATCGCCCGCGGCAGTTGAATAAATGCCGAGGGATGAGTAGCAGGGTGAGCCGGGCATAAAGCTTGCGGGCATAAGCAAAGTATCTGTAGTTGCGTTGCCACGGTTAGCAGCAGCAACATGCGTTGAAGCGCCCTGTTCCTTATGCAGCTTTGCGGTATTTTTTTGTTTTGCATGTACAGGAGTAAAAACTGCTACGCACAAAACCAGTGTAATAATTTTTTTCATGAATGGTATTTAATGATCACCAAAATTAGCAACTCAGCGCGTAGCATCTGATTACTTCCGTAATGTTATTAAATTTCTGCGGAATCACATAGCGATTGCCTCATCAACAATAGCAGCCTGTTCTTTAGCGTGCATCTTGCTAAAGCCGGTGGCAGATGCAGCCATTGCTGGCCGTGATATGTATTTCTTCATGGCAAGCTCGTCCGGCAGGTTAAGCTTCAGGAAAGATAAGGCGCCCATATTGCGCGGCTCTTCCTGCACCCATACCCATTCGGCCTCTTTGTACAACGCACGCAATGCAACAAGCTGCGCAACCGGCGTAGGATATATCTGCTCGAGGCGCACCACGGCAATATCGGTACGGCTGTCAGCCACAAGCTTTTCTGTAAGATCATAATAGATCTTGCCGCTGCACAGGATCACCCGCTTTATGGCCTTTACATCCTTTACTTCCGGATCATTGATCACTTCCTGAAAACAGCCTTCGGCAAATGCTGCCTTTGGAGAGGCTGCCCTTCCCTGGCGCAGATTGGCCTTCGGGGAAAAATTGATGAGCGGCTTCCGGAAATTCCAGGCAAGTTGGCGGCGCATAGCGTGGAAGAAATTGGCACTCGTGCTGATGTTGGTAATGATAATATTATTCTCCGCGCAAAGCTGTAGGAAGCGCTCTAAGCGGGCGCTGGAGTGCTCCGGCCCCTGCCCTTCATAGCCGTGCGGCAGCAGCATTACCAGCCCGCTCATTTTTTGCCATTTGCTTTCGCCGGATATAATGTACTGATCGATCACCGTTTGGCAGCCATTTGCAAAATCGCCGAATTGCGCCTCCCAGATCGTAAGCGTATCGGGGTTGGCTATGGAATAGCCATATTCAAAGCCGAGCACCGCAAACTCGTTGAGCGGCGAGTTGTAGATATGGAATTTATGGTCACCGCCTACTGCGGCATTTACGCGGTTATACTCTTCATTGGTATCCTCATCATGAAGAATAGCGTGGCGATGGCTAAAGGTGCCGCGCTGCACATCCTGCCCGCTGAAGCGCACTTCTTTTTCATCTCTCAGGATAGATGCATAAGAAAGCAGCTCGCCTGAGGACCAGTCGAGCAGGCCCTGCTCTTCATAAAGCTTTACTTTTTCATCGAGCAGCTTCTGTATTTTGCGCAGCGGCTTGTATCCTTCTTTAATCTTCATCAGGCCGCGGAATAGCTCTTCCACTTTTTCTCCGCCGATGCCTGTTTCCGGGCTTTTTTCAAAATCCGCAGGCGTTGCGCGCATTAAATTCTTCCAGGCTTGTTCCGGCCCCTGCAGCTGGTAGGGCAGCGGCTTTTGCTTCAGCTCATCGAGGCGCTCCTGCAGCGCTTTCCAGAAGGAATCCTCCATCTCTTTTGCCAGTGCAGCGTCCACATCGCCACGCTCTATTAATTGCTTATTGTAAACCTCGCGCGCATTAGGGTGTGTTTTAATCACCTCATACATTTTGGGTTGCGTGAAGCTCGGGTCATCGCCTTCGTTGTGGCCGTGCCGGCGGTAGCACACCATATCTATAAAGATATCCTGGTTGTATTCCTGCCGGTACTTTACCGCCATCATCGCGGCTTTTACCACTGCTTCAGGGTCATCGCCGTTTACATGCAGTACCGGAGCCTGAACCATCGCAGCAATGCTGGTACAGTAATCCGCAGAGCGCGCATCTTCAAAATCTGTTGTGAAGCCAATCTGATTATTGATCACGAAATGAATAGTGCCTCCGGTGCTGTAGCCTTTCAGCATGCTCATTTGCAGCAGCTCATAAACTACGCCGAGGCCAGCCACGGCCGCATCACCATGAATGATAATCGGCAACACCTTATCGTACTCATTTGCATAAAGCACATCCGCTTTGGCGCGCGCGAAGCCTGCTACTACCGGATCTACCACTTCGAGGTGGGAAGGGTTTGGCGTGAGCTGTACATTTATTTCATTACCGGAAGCCGTTTTGATATTGGCGCGGAAGCCGAGGTGGTACTTTACATCGCCACTGCCCATGGTGGTATCTTTGGGCATATTGCCTTCAAACTCCGAGAATATTTGCTCGTAGGTTTTGCCGAGCGTATTGGCCAGCACGTTGAGGCGGCCGCGGTGGGCCATGCCGATCACTACTTCCTGTACGCCGGCTAACACCGATTCATTAAGAATGCTATCCAGCGCCGGGATCGTGCTCTCGCCGCCTTCGAGCGAGAACCGCTTTTGGCCTATGTATTTGGTATGGAGGAACTTTTCGAAAATTACGCCTTCATTCAGCTTAAAAAGAATGCGCTTTTTCTGGTCTGTGGTGAGCTGTAATGTTTGTAACTGCTCAAACTCCCTTTCTATCCAGCCGCACCGCGCTTTGTCGGTAATGTAAGTGTATTCTATGCCTACATCACCGGCATAAACCAGCTTCAGATGTGCAATGATATCGCCCAGCTTTGCGCCTTCCATACCGGCAAATTTGCCTGCGGCGAAAGGCATCCCGAGATCGGCTTCCGATAGGTGAAAGTCTGCCAGATCGAGATAAGGCTTGCGGTCTTTGCGGGCGCGGATGGGATTGGTAGTGGCGATGAGGTGGCCGCGCTTGCGGTAAGAGCGGATGAGGCGGAAAACGCCGAATTCCTTTTCAATATTACCGGGCAGAGCCGATGCGCCGTTTACACTGCCGTTCTTCGCAGCAGAGCCGTTTGCGGGCGCTTTGGCATAGGCAAAATCAAAGCCTTCGAAGAAGCGCACCCATTCGGGGTCAACTGATTTTGTGTCTTTTGTATAATCGTTGTAAAGGGATTCGATGGCGGCGGGGTCGGCGCTCATCACGTAAGAGAAATCCTGCATAGCAATTTTTGTAAGAGGCGTAAAATTAGGGCGATTAGTTGATTTGTTTAGCTGTTTTGTGCTACTGTGGCTTTTGCTTCTCATTTCTAATCGGCGGGCGCTTAAATTAAAATCGTTTTACAGGCGCCGTTTTCTTTTACCGGGAATAGATTTTAATCCTCACTTTTGCCTTTCTTATGCCTACTTACAGCAATGCCCGTGCGCTCCGGGCGCTTGTTACCGCCAGTTTACAATCTATCCTGCGCTCGCCTTCCGCTATTGTTTTCGGCATTGCCTTCCCGCTGATCTTTATTCTTGTTTTCGGGTTTATCGGGAGAGGCAATGGCTTCAGCATACGGGTGGCTAATGCGCCGGGCTCGGATACGGCCAATGCGCTTTACAGCGCGCTCCGGCAGGTACCCGTGCTTAAATGGAGTGATCTGAAAGATGCTGCTGCGGTAAGCAAGGCGCTGAGTGAGGGCGACATTACGGCTTCGGTGCTGATACATGCGCAGCCTGCCGGCACGGCACCGCGCTATAAAATAGTGCTGCGCGGCGCCTCCTCGCGGATGGATAAGGTGCCGCAGCTACAGGCCATTATACAGCAGGCCATTCAACGGATGGACCCGGAGATCACGATCCGCACGGCGCAGCTTGCCAATATGGAGGTGGTGCAGCAGACGGTGCGCGAGTACAAGACGATCGATTTTATCCTGCCCGGACAGCTCGGCTTTTCGCTGCTTGCCGGCTCGGTGTTCGGTACGGCATTCGTGTTCTTCAACCTGCGGCAGACGCTGGTGCTGAAGCGCTTTTTTGCCACGCCGGTGCGCCGGGAGGTTATTGTTTTAAGCGAAGGCATCGCCCGCCTTATCTTCCAGCTGCTTACTTCAGTAATCGTGATCTCCGTAGGGCATTTTGCCTTTGGGTTTACGCTTATTCATGGGTTTGCTACGTTTATGGCCCTGCTGGGGCTCAGTATGCTGGCTACGATGGTGTTTATGGGCTTTGGCTTCATCATCAGCGGGGTGGCAAAATCGGAGGCTACGATACCGCCGCTATCCAACCTTATTACGCTGCCGCAGTTCCTGCTGGCGGGTACGTTCTTCTCGGTAGATGTTTTCCCTAAATGGCTGCAGCCAGTTACGAAGGCGATGCCGCTTACTTACCTGAATGATGCGATGCGGCAGGTGGCCTTTGAGGGCGCCGGCTTATGGGAGCTCCGCTGGGATCTGCTGGCGCTGGGCATCTGGGGTGTGGTGGTTTATATTGCTGCTGCGCGGCTGTTTAAGTGGGAATAGGTGGTGTTTTGATTGCGGCCTGATGTGTATCCGTACCGGATTGCGGTGTTTTCAGAAGGGCTGATGGTGTATCTGTTCCGGCCGCCGGTGTATTGCTTCCGGCTGCGGGTGTATCGATTGCGGATTCCGGAGTATCGGCCTCGGACGGTGGTGTATTGATGCCGGACTGAGGTGTATCGGATGCGGACGGTGGTGTATCGATGCCGGACCGAGGTGTATTTCACTTTTGGATATTTTTATTTCAATGTATTTTCCATTGAAAGGGATGTTATAGCTTAGCTTTTTCATCTCACCCTTAAATAGTTAATAATGAAGAGCAAGTTTGAGAACACCCGGAACATGTGGGGGGCTACCCTTGGCGTGCTTACGAAGTATGAAGATGTAATCCGGAAGCGCGCACCGTTTATGCGCCATGTGGCTACCTTACGCGAAGCGGAGCGGCAGATGGATGCCGCAAGCTTAGAGCAGGGAAAGGACTTGACGGGCATCCGGGATGATAAGGATGCATGGCAGATGCGCGCTGCGGAAAAAGCGGATTATATAGGCGATATCCTGCAGGCCTTTGCGCTGGATAATGACAACCAGGAGCTGTACCGGGCAATGATGTTTGGGGTGTATGATATAGTACACCTGCGGGATAACATCGCCTATGATAAAATTATGGAGGTGCACGGGCTGGGAAAAAAATACGAGCAGGAGCTGGCTGAATACGGTCTGCAGGATGGCGACCTGGAAGAGCTGGCGGAATACGCAGCGGCTTTTAAGGGAAAGATCAATGCACCGCGCGGGGCGATCGTGAAGCGGAGTGTAGCTACGGATGATATACCTGCCATTGCGCGCATGGGCAACAAGGCGCTCCATGTGATGGATAAGATGATCAATACATTCGCTAAGGAGTATCCTGATTTTGTAGCGGAATACAAGAAGGCGCGGATCATTGTGGATGCTGCTGCGGGGCACGTGGATAGCGCACGGGATGGATTAATAATGTAGTATTTCTTAGAGGCTGGATGTTTTTTATTGGCGCGGGCTTTGAGGCCTGCGCTTTTTTTGTGAAGGAAGGCTTCGCTTAGAGCGAAGGCTTCCTTAGTGTGTAGGAGCCCGCGCAAGGGATAGTAGTGGAAATCCTCCCGGCCCTTCCGCCGGGAGATTGGAACGGATAGCCCGGCCCGCAGGGTGCGCCCATATCCATACAGGGCAGAAAATTTTCTGCCCCTATAGTTAGAAGCTTAGCTTGTCGCGCCCGCAATACCAGTTGGGGTTGCAGCCGTTATCGGGCACAAGTGCTTTGTGGGATTTTATGGGCGCAGGTAAGGTGATCTCTGCGGGGGTTTCTACCTCTTCGCCATCGTATAATACGGGCAGCACGCTGTCGCTCCGGCGGCATTTGGGGCAGGTGGGGTTGTTCAAGGTATTATCATAGGCGCAAAACGGCGGCGGCGCAATGGTGTACTCAAAGGCCCAGCTATTGATCTTTACGGATTGATAGGTGGAGCGGAAGCGGCGGAATTCAGGGGCCGGCACCGCATTGAGCGGTACCCAATAATAGATGCTCATGCTGTAGGCGGCGCCGGTGATAAGATCGCGCAGGCGGAAGGAGAACTCGGGACTGAGCGCGATGTTGGTATCGAGCTTGCCGCTTGTTGCCGCGGTGAATTTCTCTTCGTCGAGCGTACCGTCGGCTTTGAGAAAGCGCTCGCGGTCTATGGATTCGCGGATGTGTACATGGATGTCTGCGGGCTTCAGGTGGCCGGGGGCCCCTTTAACATCTACCTTGAATACTGCGGTGCGTTTCTGGGCGTAGATGGTTGTGCAGAGCAGGCAGACGATGGCTGTGAAAAGCCATTTAGCGGAGGTAGGGAGCATCATCCTATTTCTTCTTTGCGCCCCTGGTTTTCTTTTTGCCGTACTTGGCCATCATGACATCGGAATGGCGGGGCTTCTTTACGTTCACCTTACTGTTCTTGGCAGATTTTTCGTGGAAGGCTGCGCCCGCATCCTCGCGCTTTGGCTGTTTTATTTTGATGACTTTCATGTGCACCTTCGGCTTTTCATCCTCGGTGAGCACGTCCGATATTTCTACCTCTTCGGGCATCGGCAGCTCGGCCATGCTGTAATTCATGAGCGCTTCTATTTTTGCAAGATGCGGCTCGTCTTTCGGGGTTACGAAAGATAGCGCATGGCCTTTTGCATCGGCCCGGCCCGTGCGCCCGATGCGGTGCATATAGTGCTCGGGCACTTCCGGCACATCGAAATTGATGACGTGCGATACGCCGGAAATATCGATGCCGCGCGCCACAATATCGGTTGCAATGACGATGCGGTATTCGCCGGAGGCAAATTTGCGCACGGTGGTAAAGCGGTGGTTCTGCTCTTTGTTGGAATGGATAACGCCAACAGTTTCCGGGAAATCTTTTGCTACCTCCTCAAATACCTCATCCGCCAGGGATTTAGTGGCCGTGAAAATAAGCACCCGCTTCATGGATTTTTCATTATGCAGGAGGAGCTTCAGCAGATCGATCTTGGTGTAATAGTTCGGCGCTTTATACATGGCCTGCTCGATGCCCCCAAGCGGCGTGCCTGTTGGCGCGGCCTCGATCATCTCCGGGTCGTTGAAGTATTGGGCGAGCAGAGCTTCTACTTCACCGGTTATGGTTGCAGAGAACATGAGGTTCTGGCGGCGCGGCGGCAGGAGCTCTATCACGCGCTGTATCTGGCTGCGGAAGCCGAGGTTCAGCATTTCATCCACCTCATCGATCACGAGCTTTTTGATGGCCTTGGTTTTGAGAAAGCCGTTCAGGATAAGATCCATGAGGCGGCCGGGCGTGGCCACAACGATATCGCAGCCCTGCTCTATAGCTGCGGCCTGCGGGGCCATATTCACCCCGCCGAATACGCCGATGGTTACTATATTCATGTATTCGCCAAGCGCCTTTGCAGCGTCCGTTACCTGGGCAACCAGCTCGCGGGTTGGCACAAGGATGAGTATCTGGGGGTATTTTTCTTTGGAGAAGGTCCACTGGCGAAGCAGCGGCAGAAGGTAGGCGAATGTTTTACCGGTGCCTGTTTGTGCGATACCGCAAACATCCCGCCCCGACATAACCACCGGAAAGGCGCGCTCCTGGATGGTGGTAGGCGTTGTATAACCAAGAGCGGCAAGGGCTTTTTGAATGGACGGATTGAGGTTGAGGTCAGTAAAAGTCATACGGGCAGCAATGATTTGGTGGGATGGGCGCGAAGATAATGTTTAATTGCGCGGGGGTAGAAGTATAGGCCTGCAGAAAAGCCCTTTTGCTTTATGAACTTGCAGGGTTAGAAAAAAGGTCAGCCCTGAATGAAATTTTTACGCAAATTTTACGTTCCTCATTTATTCACCTGCCTAAACGATCCTTGTGCGCATTTTTAGCTTTCTTTCAATATTATTGTTTGCATTGCTCTGTGGCAGTACAGCTCATACCCAAACATTCAGCATCCGCGGCAGCGTAAAAGATACTTTGCGGGATAAGCCACTGGAACATGCAGCGATCACACTGATCCATCTGCCCGATTCAATACTCAGCACTTTTACCCGTACAGATGCTGCGGGCGCATTTGCCCTGAGCCCTGACACAGGCGGGCGATTCCTCGTTATCACTACTTATCCCGGCTTCGCGGATTATTTGCAGGAGGTAAATGTGAAAGAAAAGGACCCGGTGAATATGGGCGTAATATCCATGTACTCGAAAGCGCAGCTCCTAAATGAATTCATCTTCAAGCAGCGTACGGGCGTTATCAAGATCAATGGCGACACTACCGAATATGTTGCGGATAGCTTTAAGCTTCATGCAAACGCCAGTGTGGAAGAGCTACTCAAAAAGCTGCCGGGTTTGCAGGTGGATAGGAATGGCGGCATTACCGCGCAGGGCGAGAAGGTAGAAAAGATACTGGTGGACGGCGAAGAGTTTTTCTCTGATGATCCGGCTGTGGTTACTAAAAATATGGATGCCGATGCTGTAAAATCGGTGCAGGTATATGATAAGAAAAGCGATGAGGCGCTCTTTACCGGTATCGACGACGGGCAGAAAACGAAGACCATCAACCTGAAGCTGAAGGAAGACCGGAAGAAGGGTTTTTTTGGCAAGATACAGGCCGGCGGCGGCGCAGACGGCTATTTTGAGAACCAGGGAATGATCAATGCCTTTAAAGGCAAGCGACAGATTTCGGCATTCGGCATTGTAGCCAATACGGGAAAGATAGGACTTGGATGGGAAGACCGCGATAAATACGGCAGTGGCAACAACCATGAGTTTGATGAAGAATCCGGTGCCATGTATTCCTACATCAATAACGGCGAGGACGATGAGCAGGTAGGCTGGCAGGGCACATACAATGGGGAGGGCATTCCCACAGCCTGGACGGGCGGCGTGCATTATGCAAATAAATGGAAGGAGGACGCACAGCAGCTTGCCGGCAATTACCGGTACAGTAAGCAGAATATCGAGGCCGTCGGCAATACAATTACGCAGTACTTTCTCCCCGACTCTACCTTTTACCGTACACAGCAGCGCAGCAGCTTCAGCAGCGGCGAGCGCCACCGCGCCGATGCCCGCTATGAATGGAAGATCGATACGACCTCCAACCTTAAGGTAACAGTTGATGGCGGCTATACGAGCACGCTCAACAATTCAGCCTTTCATACGGAAACGCTTGGTGGCAATGACGCGCTTATCAATACCAGCAACCGTTGGCTGAATACAACCGGCACCAGCCAGACGCTGAACAGCAGCCTTGTGTACCGGAAAAAATTCAAAAAGAAGGGCCGCAACTTCAATATTTCGTTGAATGAAGCTTACCGTGCATCCGGCAATACTTCTTTCCTGCGGGCAGATAATGCCTACTTTACGGATGGCAGCGTAAGCAGTACAGACAGCACCGATCAGCGCAAAGAGCTGGCTACCCAAACGCTGAGCATTAATGGCACAGCCACTTATACGGAGCCCCTTTCCAAAGTAGCATTTCTTACGGCGAGCTACGGCATCGGCATCAACAACAGCCGTGCCGACCGGCTTACTTACGACCGGCAGATAACGGAGGGCTACAGCGATGTACCCAACGACAGCTTCAGCAGCAAGTATGATTTCAATGTGGCTACGCATAAGGGCAGCGCCAACCTGCGGTTCGTGTATAAGAAGTATAATTTCTCGCTCGGCACTTCTGCCTTCTTTACGCATTTCGGCCAGCACGATCTGATGCATGATACAGCGGTATCGCGCTCCTACACCAACTTTGCGCCGGTAGCAGCCTTCAACTATAATTTCTCGAAGCAAAAGCGGATCACGCTCAATTACAATGGCCGCACAAAACAACCTACAATCGAGCAATTGCAGCCCTTACGCCAAAACACGGATCCGCTGAATATCGCCATTGGCAACCCGCAGTTGAAACAGGAATTTAATAACAGCGTTTACCTGAACTATAATGATTATAAAGTGCTCACCGGTCTTTATACTTATGCAGGCGGCGGTGTCAATTTTGTGGAAGATGCGATCAGCCGGGCGGAAACGATCGATGAGCGCGGTGTACGTACTTCTCAATACATCAATGTGGCCGGAAATTATAATGCCTGGGTGCATGGCGGGTTGGGCGGCAAGCTGCAAAAGCCGGATATGCAGATAGGCATCAATGCCAATATCAACCTATCGCACCAGAATAATATCGTGAATGACATGGCCAATACAAGCAATAACAATAAGTACGGCGGCAGCTTTTCCATCTCTAAAGAATGGAAGAAAAAAGATAAGACCATAGCGGAGATCACCCTGGAGCCGGGCATTGCCTACAATGACAGCCGTGCCTCTATCAGCACGAATACCACTTCTTACTGGAGCTCTGAAAGCGAGGCTTCGGCTTCTGTAGAGTTACCCTGGAAGCTCCGGCTCAGCACATCTTTATGGATCAACCTGCGGCAGCGAAACGGCGTTTTTGACCGTAATAATAATGTGGTGCGCTGGGATGCCTACTGCGCGCGCAAGCTGGGCAAAAAAGACAAAGCAGAGCTGCGTATCTCGGCCTTCGATATCCTGAACCAGAACATTGGCTACAACCGCTTTGGCACCGATAATTATGTTTCCGAGAATAGCTATAATACCATCCGCCGCTATGGGCTGCTTTCTTTTGTATGGAATTTTGCCAAAATGCCGGGTGGCATGAAAGCTCCGGGCTCGGATGATGATGATTAACTTCTTTTTTCTCTGATTAAATTCTCTAAAAAACTCCTGTTTTTATGAAACGCCTTATCCTGCTTTTATCATTTATCCTCGTGAATACCGGCATTGTAAACGCCCAATATACTTTCATGGGTAAGATCACTTACGAGCGCAAAGTGAACCTTTACAAGCTCTGGGAAGGCGATGAATGGATGGAGCGGTTTAAGGACCGGTCGCCACAGTTTATGAGCAATTATTTCGAGCTCAGCTTTACCCCTGCATCTGCCTACTATAAACCCGGTAAGGAAGTGGAAGCCCCTAAGATGAACTGGGGCCTGCCTCCCGGCGCCGAGAATGAAGTGTTTACCGACTTTGCCACCAGAACGGTTATAGCCAATAAGCAGATCTATGAGCAGCGCTTTCTTATTCAGGACAGCACGCGAAGGCTCAAATGGCGCATCACTAATGAAGTACGCACCATTGCGGATTATAAATGCAGGAAGGCCGTCAGTAAGATCTGCGACTCCGTTTATGTGATCGCCTTCTATACCGATGATATACCGGTGAGCGGCGGCCCGGAGCAGTTTGGCGGCCTGCCGGGCATGATCTTAGAGCTGGCAATACCACGCTTGCATACCACCTGGATCGCAACTCAAATAATTGTATCCACTATAAAAAATCCTGAAACTCCGCCTTTTGAAAAAGGCAAAAAAGTAAGCCGGATGGAGCTTGCAGCTACCATTCAGAAAAGCCTGAAAGACTGGGGTAAAGGCGCTGCAAAAAATGTATGGTGGAGTACACTCTGATAAAATTGCGATCAATAAAGCTTCGTTGTATGATACACTGCCGCCGGCTTTAGCCAATGACCAGATATCCTTAACCCCGGACTTCAGGCCGGGGAAACCAAACTAACAGAATACATTTATGGATTCTTCCGGAGCCATGCATCTACCTTAAAAAGAAAACGTATGAGCCAGACATTCTCGATTCCACAGCCCTGCCACGAAGACTGGAACAGCATGACACCCGCCAGCCAGGGCCGCCACTGCGCGCAATGCTGCAAGGTAGTAGTTGATTTCAGCAATTGGGAGCCGGCAGCGATAGAAGCCTATCTTTTTACGCAGCAGGCCACCAGCGTATGTGGCCGGATGCGCGAAGACCAGGTAGATACAAATGTGGTTGCGCCATCTGCTTACCTCTACCAGGTAATGCAATCGGGGTTGGATTTTCTTAAAAAGATTGCCGCTGTTGTAGTGTTTGCCCTATTTATTGCCAATAGTGCGCAAGCCCAAAAGCCCGTTTTGCAGGATACCGTGAAGCCAATGATCATGGGCAAAATGATTGCTCCCGTGCGGCCTCCGGTAAAGCATCCTAAAGTGGTGAAGCGTCCGCAGCATATTACCGGCCTTGTTGCGCCGGCGCCCTACCCTGCACCCATAAAAGACAAGCCTGCACCGAAACCGGAATAGCTATTCTTCTTCCGGGCTGTTCTCTGCTTCTTCTGCGGCTATAGCCTGGGCTCTGTTCTTAGCCTGCTGTGCATTGGCAGCATCGCCTTTGGAACCGTAAAGCTGCGAAAGGATCTCAAAAAATTGCCCGTTGCCCGGCTGCAGCCTTGTAGCCCGTTGCATAGCCGCAATTGCAGGATCCATTTGCCCGGTTGAAGCAAGCGCAATACCATAGTTTACCAGCGCATACTCATCGGTACTATCTGTTTGCAGGAAGCTGCTATAAAGGCGCGCGGCAATTGCATAATCCTTGGCCTCATAAGCCTTGTTGGCCTCGATACCGTCTTTATTTTTACGTATCAGCACTACGCTCAGCGGCACACCATCCACCTCAATGCGGTGCACCACATTCTGCGGAGGCCATATGCCTTGCTGTAGCTGCTCTTTAGGCAGGAAACGCGGGGATGCTACATAGTAATCCCAGTCTTTGGAATGACGATTTGCATAGCGCACATAAGGCACACGGTAACTGACCGTATCATCCACAAAATAATTACCGTAGCCCGACATATTAGAGGTAACCACGAGTTGCTTACCGGGCGTTTTTGGTACATGCTGCTTTATCCAGTCGGCAGCCTGCAGGCCGCTGTTCTGGTAATAATCCATATCGTAATTACCGTAAGCGCCTTTAATGCCGCCTACCGTTTCATTGAAGTAAACGTATTGATTGGGATGCGTGCGCACCGTCCAGATAATTGCGGGCAGCAAGCCTAAAGCAACTATAGCGGGCCAAATGAATCTTTCCCTCGGAGTTTCGCTTCCTTTTGCCAGCTTTGCATTAATGAGATCACCAAGGCGCGACCAGCCGAATGCAGCCATCATTACCCAGAAAGGATACACGAAGAATACGTGGCGCCAGGTATCATACACCGTTGAGTGCTTATAGACCATGTAAGCAATCGGGAAGACAGCGCCGAAAACAAGGAATAAGACGATAAAGCGGCCATAGGCTTTCATCAGGGAAAAAGAGAGCGCAGCAAAAAGTACAAACCCAACAATAATGACCAGCGGATTGGAAATAAAT
Organism: Chitinophagaceae bacterium; assembly: GCA_965246905.1. Classification (GTDB taxonomy): domain Bacteria; phylum Bacteroidota; class Bacteroidia; order Chitinophagales; family Chitinophagaceae; genus UBA1952. The sequence goes on along the minus strand of CBDFFZ010000032.1, from coordinate 75,140 downwards.
ATCCACTTGAACTCATAGTACCACGGCATGTGATGTGCGGAGGTATAATGCCCTTCAAAAAGTACCGGGATATCCGTTTCCCGATTGGTCATGCCGGCAAGGCTTTCGAGCGGGTGGCCTATTGGCGATTGCAAGCCATACGGCCAAAAAACAAGCCCGATCATATAGCCTGCTACGATTGCTCCGCCAGCAAAAAGCAGGAGACGCCTCATCATCTTTTGGTCTGCCTTAATGCGCTCTTTAAATGATGCTTCAAAGAAATAATAGCCGGCGGCGAATACCACGAAATAGGCAATCTGTAAAGCTCCGCCAGCCGCACGCACACCGAATGCAATACCAAAACCGAGCGCAAGGCCAATAGCATGCTGCCATTTTTTGCGCGGATAATCCTGCAACATCGCTATCAGGAAATAGATGCCTGCAATAAAACCGGCAGCGAAAGGAATATCTTTAGGATTGTTCATGCTCTCACCGAATATGCGTGGAGAAAAGAACATAAAGAGCAGGGTTACAAAACCAATAAGCCAGTTGCGCAGGCTGAGGCGATAAGCTAGCAAACCTGTAAAAATCATGAAGGCAGCTCCGGATAAGGCATTGAAAAAATGCCGGAGCACGAGCTGATGAATGGAAGGGAACCAGTGATGCAGGATCTCGGTACCAAAATCGAACAGGCCACCATATAGCTCTTGTTTCTGGTGCTGGAGGTTGCCTGCCGAATAATCCAGCGCCTGTAGATTATTATGGAAAAAATAGTTCCAGATGTCTCGGCCGTATTCGATTTGCAGCCATTCATCGCCCGTTTGCCCATAGCTGTGGCTCAGGAGCGGCATGAGGATTATTATGAATGCGCTGAAGATAAAGAAGCCAAGCCTCCAGCGACTATTGGCCGATTGTGACAGGTACATGATAAGCTATCGTGATAATTACAGTAAAGATAAAGTTCAGAATAAGGTAAGAATTGGGAATCCGTTTACAACGATATAGCTATTTTAAGGATTCTTCAGTGCTATCTGAGGGGCCAGGCGACATTAACTCGCTGAGGAACCACAGTGGCACACAAAAAATCAGCACAAACCATGCAGCCTGGTAGCGAAGTTCAATAGCAATAGCTATGATGGAAAAGCCTGCATCCAGCAGGAAGAAGGCATACCAGTAAAGTGCAAATAAAGCTTGCCTTTTTTGCAGTATTTTTTTTCTTTTGTTCCGTAATAAAAGGATAGCCGGTAGTAGCAATCCGAGTACAGTTATAACGACGTGAAATGCTGGATAAACCGCCACGATCCTTTGCTGGAGGGTGGTATTGCCGCGTGGTTTCAATTCAATCGAATTAAAATGAAACCATGCGCGGGTATCATCGGCAATTGTTGTACCATCTGCATTATAGGTACTCAATTTACCACCCGACGGAAAAAAGTAACAGACAGTGTTGGGGATAAGAAAGTAGCGAATATACTCGCCGACGTGGCGCTGAATAATATGCTTTCCATAGGCAGTAAAAGTCTCGGAAACCTGATACCAGCCAGCCATATAATCTACACGGTTCTTATTGCAATAATACCGCAAGTACATTTTAAGCGGACTTTTTTTGCTCCATAAATATACGCTTCCGTATAGGTCATTGCGCTTCACCATCTGTAGCTCGCCGGGTTCAAGGCTATCCTTATATATATTTACAAACTGCTGTACGGTGCGGAGTTCAGGCTCTTCAAATTCTACTGTATCAAGGTGTATGAAAGGCGCAATGTATAGCGCATTATTAGCTATCAACCAGCCGCTAAAGCCTGCAAATATTGGCGCATTGGTATATTGCTCCGTTGTCTCCTTAATGCGGTTGTACGACCATGTAATGGCAAAGACGGTAATTGCAGTGCCGACAATCCGATAAACCACATTTTTGTTTTTTGAAATCAGGAAGCATATACAGGCTACGGGTAGAAAGTATAGCGCGTTGTAACGGACTTCAAAAGCGAACATAAGAACAATAACCTGCAACCCGAGTGAAAGCCAGTTGCCCCGGTTAATCACCCATAGTAGAAGGGTGAACCAGATAATTGTTAATGCCGTAAACAAGCTGTCGCTCGCTACCTGGTTGGCCAGTGGTAAATATAAGATGTTGAAGGTGATAAGAGCCCAGACCGCTATACGAATGACTTTGTGGCGGTATCTATAAAAATAATCTACCGTAAAAAAGCAGAATAGCGAAGCCAGTGAGAGTAGATAATATTGCACCGCGACCACAAAAAAGGAAGAATCCGACCAATTATGCAGGAAATTCAGGAAATGAGAATAGCCAAGTGGCCTGTAAAAAATTTCCAAATGATTTACGGCCGCGATCACATAGCCGTAGGAATCAGAATAAAAATCTGGCAATGGGTAAAAATATTTGTACCCGGCAAGCAACAGCCCATTTACAATGAGTGTAATTAGCAGCAGGTTGCGCTGACGGGCCTCTTTGAAAATAAAATTAAAAATGCTCTGATTTATAGCATTGTTATCCTGACTTGCTAGGACAACCTTATCTTTTATTTTCAACTTATCATTACTATTGACCTTCGACATAAATTAATTACGCTCTTTGTGGCTGACAATCGGCCAAAATTAATAGAAGCACCCATAATTATCTTGCTCTTGTTGTTTTAAAATAAATTTTTATGGCCATCTTACCCGATTTTGAGCATTTTTATTGATTTATAGTTATTTTTAAAAAAAATTTTATGGTTAAAAAATTACTTTCTGTTTTATGTCTTTCCGCTGTATGCGCATCAACCTGTATGGCTCAGTCCATGGATACTTCGCTTATTGCGAGGTATGATTTCACCGGCAATGCCAATGACGTGTCTGGCCATGGATATAACGCCACCGTAAGTGGCGCAACGCTTACTACAGACCGTTATAATCAGCCCAACAGAGCCTATAACTTTAATGGAAGTATAGGGCAATACATTTCCGCCGCAGTAACGACATTACCAACAGGAGATTCGGCAAGAACGATTAATGTATGGCTAAAATGGACCGGCACCCCATTTATAAATGCTGCTCATGGTATTAACTGGGGCAATTCTAATACCGGCGAAATGTTTGGTATAGGTATTTACAAGAACAATAACTGGTTTGAAATTTCATACGATTATCCTAATGGTTATGATCTGGCTTCCGGCATTGTTGCCGATACCAACTGGCATATGATTACGGCAATTTATCAAAAGCCTGTAATGAAGATTTATGTAGATGGCAACCTGGCGGCTTCCCAAAACAAAGTCATCAATACACAATTGACAGATTTGTTTATCGGGAGCCGTCCCGACCATGCTAGCGATTGCAATTTTACAGGTAAGATCGATGATATTCGTATCTACAAAAGAGCGCTTCCCATCGCGGAGATTGTTGCAATTTATAATCCGCAACTGTTGGTACCAGGTTTTGAGGGAAACAATCCAATAAGTGTCTATCCGGTACCAACCAGCGATTATTTGTACATCCGCAATGCTATACAACCGTCTGACGTAAGTGTAACAGATATCACCGGAAAAAAAGTAGCCGCTTACAGTAAGGTGAAAGACGGTATTAGTCTCCGCAATTTGACACCAGGGACCTATTTTATCCGGATTACAGATGGCACTGTAGTATCCACCCACCGGATCATCCGTCGTTAAGTAACACAGAAAGTTGACATCGCACGTTGGGGGGTTTTTCGCATTATTTTTTTATTGGTTTCATTTCGTTGTGTGCTCCTTGCCTTGTCCTGCTTGCAGCATTAGTTTTAATGATTTGGGTAACTGCGTACACAATTAAGGTGCCTAAATTTATTATAGGCTGACTTTCCTCAATGTTCCAACTTAAATGAAAATTTCGAAAACGGCGGCAAGTATTTGCCGCCGTTTTTTTTTATGTTGCAGCCTTATATGGCACAAGCAACGGTGAGTACTGCACCAACACACAACAAATTTCCATTGAAGCCGCTGTATTGGGCGGTACTGGCCGCATATGCACTATTGGTTTTATACGGTACCTCTAACCATGAACCCTGGAGGGATGAGGCGCTGAGCTGGCTTATGTGCCGCGATATGAATCTTACAGAACTTTTTAAATTCCTGCCAATAGAGGGTGGCCCGCCACTATGGTATATTATTATTATGCCGCTTGTAAAAATGGGTGCGCCTTATGCTGCACAAAATTTTCTTGCCGCTGCATTTATGATCCTGATGGCCTGGCTACTGCTTTTCCGAACAGGGCTTCCTGTTTATTTAAAGATCGCCCTTCTTTTCTCTTACTTTTTCTTTTATCAGTATGCAGAGTTCGCGCGGAATTACTGTCTCGTACCTCTATTTACGGTTGCCATTATAGCGCTCTATCCATCGCGCTTTTCAAAGCCGTGGCTGTTTGCCGCAATGGTTGTCGGGCTGTTTAATGGCCACGCACTTGCATTCACTTTTGCAGGCGGCATTGCACTCCTGTACGCAATAGATGCGCTACAGGAAAAGCGATTTAATGGTGCTGTGCTCGGTGCTTTTGGTATGATGGCTCTTGGCGGTGGCTACCTCATTCCATATTTCCTGCTCAGGGCTCCCTCAATCAATGCTTATATAGACCGCATAAAAGATCACGGCGGCGAAATGGCAAAGGCTATTGGAAACGGGCTTCTTACATACTTTGAGCCTTCATGGGGAGTGATTGCTTTCATTGCAATCTGCATCTGCCTGGCGGCACGGCCAAAAGCATTGCTGGCGCTTGCGCTGGGCACTGTAGGTATTTTCTATATCCTTGGTTATAAATATGTCGGAGCTGTCCGGCATCAGGGGATGATCACGGTTCTTGTACTCGGCGCTGTAGGGCTCGCCTATTATTACAAAAATGACCGGTGGAATCCCAAGTTTAAAATCGATGGCGCACAGCTTGCAGCTATTGTATTTTCTCTAACCTTACTGGTGCAGATGAGAACTGGTATAGAAACATGGATCGGAGACAATGACGAAGTATATTCCGATGGGAAAGGCGCAGCAGAATACCTGATGGAGCAGAATATCAAGCAGAAATTAGTTATTGCTCACCGCTCTTACGCGGCTTTTTCCGTATTGCCGTATCTGCCCAAAGATGTAAGGTTTTTCTATCCCGAATGTATGCGCACGGGTTCTTTTTTACTTGATGATTCATGTCACTTGACCAATCAATTTTTGCCTCAGGATTACGCTGTTTATGTAGCCGATACAACCTACTTTAAACCTGGCCAAAAAACTTCAAAGGATGTATTGCTATTATTGAATGCACCTATACAGGATCCACAGCTTGCTAAAGACTGGAAGCTTGTATATCAGACACCGCAGTCTCCGATACAGAATGACGAGCAGTATTTTATTTACAACAGATAATAATCAGGTCCTATTGACGACATGGACATTTTTTGAATAAACTGCTTTACAACACAGCACCTATCCGCTATTAGAAACTACAAAATCATTTCAATGTCCTAAAATCTTGAGCCATTTGCGCGATTTGCGCAGACCGATGTGATGAAGAAAATATGTTCCTGTTGTAATAAGTACATCAAGGCCATATTTCCAAATGTTTACATAATTCTTTTCATCACCATAATGCGTAGGAATGGCACGTTCTCTGATGCGCAGGCCATGTTCAACAAAAAGAATAATTATTTCTGTATCAAAATGATAATCGCTTGACAAACGCTCGAATGGAACTTTTTTCAATGCTTCGACCGAATAAACTCGATACCCGGAATGAAACTCGGTCAGCTTTGTACCAAGAAACTTATTCTGCACCCAGGTAAGCAAACGATTTCCTAAAAATCTATGTAGCGGCATGCCACCTTTGAGCGGATTTCCGGACATCCGCGAGCCAAATAACATGTCGGTTTCACCATTTAGAACAGGCTCAATAAGCTCACCAACCAATTCTGGCGCATATTGCGCATCGCCATGCAGCATTGCGATACATTTAAAATTTTTATCTATTGCTCTTTGGTAGGCAATCTTTTGGCTTCCACCATAACCTTCATTTTTATCATTACGAATTACCTCAAGATTATGCATTTTTTCTTTATCTCGAATGCTCACGGCAACGAGCGAGGTATTATCTGAGCTATGGTTATCAACAATTAGTATCTCGGCAACGTTTTTACGCACATGATCCGGAATACGTTCAAGTACAAGTGGCAATGTAGCTGCCGCATTATAAGCCGGGATATAAATTGCGGCATATTTAAGATCTTCACTCATACAGTTAATAATATAAAATTATTTATTTTAGAAGCTTGTTTATTTTCAAGAATTATACTTATGTAATAAATAAATATTCATTTATTTTAATTTGCAGGTAGAGATCTTTTGTACCTGGGGCATATTTTGCGCTAATGTAATAACTTTTTCATTAAAGAACTCTGAAAGCGGATAACACTTAGTCACTATTTTTAATAAGTAATTCTGGATACACAAAATATAATAAATTTAGTTTTTATAAAATGGAATTTACAGTAAGATGCGCAATAATAATAACTTATATGGATAGCTTGTAATAATTTTTATATGGTTAACGGTTGTAATTGCGAAAAGCTAATCTTTCAAATAAAAGCTGCTGTGAATAATCACCTTTTTTCTGCGCGATAATGGATAGTATTTTATAAATTCGATAGGTATCACCAGTATCGATAAGGTAACCCTGCCAAAAATTTTTTTCTGCCGCTTGCAAATCACCCAGCATCGCCTGCGCCTGCGCCAGTCCGAGCCAGGTCATAGAGAGCTTTGGATAGCGCTTTAAATAGTTGCTGTAAAGCATTTTTGCACGCACAATATTACCTTGCCGGAACGCAATTTCGCCTGCATAATAAACAGACACATTGTTATCGCTGCTCAGCTTCATTGCCTGGTCGCTTGCCCATGCTGCGTTGCTCAATTGATTCAGCGAAAGATATGATCTTGCAAGGTTGCTCCAGATTTCCAAATCCTTTGGATACTTTTCAGCGGCTTTCCTCCCCCAAAAAACGGCTGTATCAAACCGCCCCTTCTCCTGTGCTTTCCAGGCTTTCCAGCCCAACCGCTCCGGATCATTTTTTAGCACTACGCACAGTGGCACACCATCGGCCTTCACTTCATAAATTACTTTCGCAGCAGCGGGCCAATAGCCGCTGCGCAATGCCGGGCTATCGAGAAACCGGGATATGAAAATGCCATAATCCCAATCAGCACGGTTTTGTGTAGAAAACCCTTCATCAATCAGCCGCAACCTTGCCGGTGTCACTTTGCTGTAATTATAAAAAAGCTGCGCATAGCAGTCGGAAGTAAGCGTTAGTGAATCGCCGGCGGCAAGTATTTCTTCTTTTTTGGCGGATAAAAGCCAGTTGTAGGCGGCCTTTACGGAGTGCATATAATAATCGGTCTCATACAGGGAATAAGCCCCCGGAAGGCCGCCAACCGTTTCATTAAAATAAGTGTATTCATAAGGATGATTGAGCAGCATAAAGCGCAGGGGCGAATATAGCATCAGTAAAAAGCCTGAAAGAAAAAGAACGGCCCAAACTGTTTTTCTCCTTGCAAGATGCCAGAGATTATCCAGCCCAATCGCCGCGGAGACTGTTATAAGCCCGGTTATAAAAAGCAAATGCCGCACGCCGTCATAAAGTGCGGAGCCACGGACCAGCATAAAAAGAAATGGAAAGAGCACCATGAACAGCAAGGCGGGCAGGTAGCGCCGCAAATCCGTATTCTCTATCCTGCGGAATGCAAAAAACAGCGATAGAAGCAGCCCGGTAACAAGGAGCAGCGGCAGCGTAATGAGCAGCATTTTCACGCCGTAATAATGAGGCAGATAAGGAATGAACTCGTACCGTCCTTCAAACAATAAATGGCTCCAGGCAGGGTATTTAGCCATCAGCTTCAGTGAGCGGAAGGGGTGCAGCACGGGATTTTCCAGCGCATACGGCCAGCATAAGCATCCTCCCATATATCCTGCTGCGCAGATAAAGACGATATGCTTTGCAAAAGCTTTCCATTGGGCGAAAAGCCCTTTTCGATATACAGCAATCGCCGCAAAAAACAGGAAATAAAAGAGGAAGAGTATGCCGCCAGGCCTTGTGCTGATGCCCAGCAGGATGGAGCATGCGACAATTGCCGAATCTTTCCATAGCAGCTTCCCCAACCTTTTCAGCCAGCGCACCATTGCCCATGCAAAAAAGAGCATAGCCATTGCAAAAGGAATATCCTTTGGGTTATTGAAGCATTCACCCCAGAAGCGCGGCGTAAGAACAAGCAATACCAGCGCTGCTATTGCCGTGCGCCATTTTCCCGTTATTTCTTTCGCCAGTAATCCTGCAAATACAAAAGCAGGAAATGAAAAGAAAATATTCAGGTAATGCCGCAGTAAGAACGCATCTTTTGGTTTAAATAAAATAGTGAGCAAGGTAGCCAGGCCATCAAAAAGCCCGCCATAATTGCGCAGCATATACACCTTAGAGAGCTCGCTTTCCAGCACGGCCCGGTTATGCCCGAAGGTGGCGTAGTAATCATACACCATCTTCCCATACAAATACTGAAACACTTCATCGCCCGATGAGCCATATTGCGGCACCATCCAGAGCATTCCCACAAACAATAGCGCGCATAGCGCCCAAAACGCAGTGCGGGCGCGTCTTTCGGCCTGTGATTGACGAGTATGGCTGTATTCCGGAAGCGGATCCATTGGCTAAATAAAAAAAGCAACGACGCGAATCGTCGTTGCTTTAATCAGATTAAAAATGTGAGCAATTATGCTTCTGCCTGCTCGCCGGTTGCGGGCGCTTGTTCGGCGCTTTCCGGCTGAGCTTCGTTTTCTGCATCCACTTCCGCTTCTGTAGGCAGGGCAGCGGCCGCGCGGGCTGCCATCTTTTCTTCTACACGCTTCACAGATTCAGTAACTACGGCTTTACGCTTATCGTTCTTTTGGTCGCGGTGCGATTCCTCGCGCTTGGCTACCAACTCTTCGTGCTCGCCATTCCACTTTTCAAACTTAGACATGGCCTCCTGCTCGTTGAACAGGCCAAGACCTACGCCCCGCATTAGGTGCTTCAGGTAAAGAACTCCCTTGAACGACAGGATACGACGGCAGGTATTCGTTGGCTCTGCACCCTGCTGCATCCAATACAGCGCACGATCACGATCGAGGCGCACACTTGCAGGAACGGTAAGCGGGTTGTAAGTACCCAGCTTTTCAATAAACTTGCCATCACGTGGTGATACACTATTGGCTACCACGATAAAGTAGAACGGACGCTTCTTGGAGCCGTGCCGTTGCAGGCGGATTTTTACGGACATAAATAATAGAGATTATTTGTGTAATGAATTTAGAGTGGCAAATGTAAGTTCTATCCGTGAAAAACAGAAGCTTTGCACACCTTTTTATTCTACTTTTTACCGCAGGCGGACATTTTAAAATGCACCTTTGCGCTATCCTTTTTTTATGCGCTATCCGCTGAAGCCACTGCTTGCTCTACTTTTCATCTGTATTGCCTGGGGCACCACTTACCTGGTGATAAAAGTAGGCGTTATGGCATGGCCGGCCTTTCTCTTTGCAGGCATCCGGCAGGTGGTGTCCGGCATTTTATTGGTTTCCGTAGCGCTGGCCATCAGCCGCAAAGCCGACCTATCCTGGCCCAACCTGCGCCACCAAATGCTTTGCGGCTTCCTGATGATAACAGTGGGCAACGGGCTGGTAAGCTGGGGCGAAAAATTTATTCCAAGCGGTGTTGCCGCGCTCATTTGCGCTATGATGCCTGTTTGCGCGGTGATCTTAAATCTGGGTATCAATAAAAATGAGCGGATGAATACCCTCATCGCCATCGGGATGGCGCTGGGCTTTGCCGGTGTGGCGCTCAACTTTAAAGACAGTTTTAAGGATCTGCATAATACGAAATACATTGTTGGCATAATTGCCACATTCTGCGCTACCAGTGCGTGGGCATTGGGCAGCATCATCAACAAAAAAAAGAAGACACATATCAATCCTATCTTCAATTCCGGCCTCCAGCTTGGCTTCGGAGGCTTATTTTTGCTGGCCGGCAGTCCGCTGATCGATAATTATACATCAGCGAATTTCGGTGATATGCATGCATTCTGGGCGCTTGTCTATCTGATAATTATCGGTTCTGTGCTCGCTTATACCGCTTATATGTATGCGCTGAAAACATTGCCGGTTGGCCTGGTGCTCTCGTATGCATATGTAAATCCGCTGGTGGCGGTACTCCTGGGTTTTTGGCTGCTCCATGAGCCACTTACGATATATACAGGGCTCTCTTTTGTAGCAATTGTGCTTGGCGTATTTTTGGTGAATAAAGGATATAAGCAGCAGGCTTTGCCTCTATCTGAAATTCCTTCTTATCGAATGGAAGATTGACAACAGAGGTATGCATGCAGCCGAAAATTACAAATTAATGGTATATGGTTTTGAGGCGCCGGCGTTTCCGACATAGTTGATGGACATTTTCAGTCAGGGCATTTATAAGCAATAATTTTTATTAATATTAAGAACCGGTTTCTATGAATTATTTAGAAAGCGCACAAAGGCAATTTAAGCTTTACAGGCATCTTGGTGAAAAAGCGATGGCACAGCTTAGCGATGAAGATCTGCGCTGGCAGCCGGATGCTGAAACAAACAGCATTGCATTGATCGTAAAGCACCTTTGGGGGAATATGATGAGCCGATGGACGGATTTCCTTACTACGGACGGCGAAAAGCCATGGCGCAAGCGCGATGATGAATTTGAAGCTGATGATGCAGACCGCACTGAAGTAATAAAGCGCTGGAATCTGGGATGGGATTGCTTGAGCAAGGCATTGAACAGCATTACAGATGAAGATCTTGAGCGCATTATTTTTATCCGTAATGACGGCCACACGATCCTTGAAGCCATTAACCGGCAGATAGCCCATTATAGCTATCACGTAGGGCAAATTGTATTTATTGCCAGAATGCGCCGTGGCGGGAGCTGGGAATCCTTGTCTATCCCAAGAAATAAAAGCAATGATTATAATGCTGGCAAGTTTGCGCAGGATAAGGAACAGCGCAGTTTTACGGATGACCTTTTAAAATGAGGATACAGCACCACTCCTACAGAATGCTTCCTGCTAATAGAGAAAGATACGGCAAGGCTGATTATCGCAGTATATTCACTGAAGCGGCAACTTGGATAAATTATTATGTTTGCACGTCGTACAAAAACCAGAACCCGGTTTACGGTAGCGGGAGCAGTTTTTTTCATTCCGCGCATGCATTGCGCTCTGCCGGATATTACGAGATCTATTCATGAAAACTTTTGATTTTGTTATACTCGGTGGCGGGATTTCCGGACTTGGGTTTGCCAAGCGCTTGTGTGATAATGGCGCATCCGTGCTGGTGCTCGAGAAGGAAGATGTTGTAGGCGGCCTTTCCCGTTCTATCAATCATAAAGGTTTTTACTTGGATTACAGCGCTCACCGGTTTCATACCAAGAACAGGGCATTGTTGGATGAAATTTTTTCTCTGCCCGGCCTTACAATGGAGCAGCATATCAAAAAGAGCCGCATCTATATGTTTGGCCGCTATCTTAAATATCCTTTTGAGATTCAGAATCTGCTTCGTGCCATGCCGCTTTCCCAGAGTATCCTTTCGGGTTTTTCGTTTGCCGGCAATATGATTAAAAAGCAGTTCAAGAAAACGACCGGGCTGCGCTCTTACAAAGATTGGTTTGTACATATCTATGGCACACGCCTCTATGATGTAATGTGCTATCCTTACACGTCTAAAATATGGCAGCACGACCCATCGGATATCTCTGCCGATTGGGCTGATCAGCGTTTCCAGGGGGAGGATATGTCGAAGCTCGTAAAGCGCATCCTTAAAAAAATGCTGCGACTTGATTTCAGCAATTACAGCCTGGAAGACGACAGCCTTGCACCTGATGGCGGCCCATTCTACTATCCACTGCGTGGTATTCAGGAGTTGCCCGATGCAATGGCTTTAGGCGCTATGCAGAAAGGCGCGCAAATTCTTACCAGCGCAGAAGTAATAAGTGTCAATACCGGCGCTAAAACAGTTACCTATAAGCACAATGGTCTTGAAGAGACGGTTGCTTACGGCAATATGATTTCTACCATACCGCTGCATACTATTTATGAGCTACAAGAGCGCCGCAACGAAAAAGTAGAGCAGGCATTAGCAGGTATGCGCTATATGGACATCATTTTCGTATATCTCTTTTTAGATAAAAAACAGGTATCCAATGATCACTGGCTCTATTTCCCCGATAAAAATATTATCTATAACCGCGCTGTTGAGTTCAGCAACTGGAGCCCGGTAATGTGTCCTCCCGGCACTACTTCTATCTGCTTCGATATAACCTCATTTGCCGATTCGCTGGCCTGGCAAATGACGGATGAAGAAATTACAAAACGCGTAATCGATGACTCCGTGCGCATTAATTATCTTGAAGAGAAAGATGTAAAGGATCACCTTGTAGTGCGCATCAAGTATGCTTATCCCTATTACGACCTTGAATATAAGAGCAAGCTGGATGTAATCGTTCCGTTTCTTGAATCGGGCCATGTACACCTGCTGGGTCGCACCGGTATTTTCCGTTATAATAATTCAGATAATTCTATAGAGATGGGCTTTGATCTTGCAGATCAGTTTATTGCTAAAAAAGAGAAAGCTTCGGTTTACGATTATAGCATCAAGGAGGTAAGCTACTAAGCCATTAGCATCTTTAAAAAAATGGCCTGAGCAAATCATCTGCTCAGGCCATTTGCAATTTCAGAAACAAGTTGTAAAAAGAGAGCGCCGGGGCAAACCACGGCGCTCGCATCATTTAACCAAAACAACTACAAACCTATAAGCCGGATTCTGTAATCCTGTTCATCACGCAGGACGGCTATCATTTATCTCGTTCCCGCATCACTGCGGGACTTTAGCTGCCAACCCACGTACATCGGGCGAGCCGCCCTCAATCGTACGCCTATTTGGCATTTCAGCACGCAAGGTTTACCCGTATTTATCGTTGCCGATAAACACCGTAGGCTCTTACCCTACGTTTTCACCCTTACCACTTTTGCAAGCGGCGGTTATTTTCTGTGGCACTGTTTGTATCTTTTATTGCTAAAAGATCCTACCCGTTAGGTAGTGCGCTGCTCTGGGCTGTCCGGACTTTCCTCCCTGCTTTACAGCAAAGCGATAACCCAGCCTGTAGTCATTACAAATGTAAAACAAAAACAGAGAAGATTTTCTTCAACACATTCTGATTGAACTGCTTAACAATCAGTTTTATGCGTCATTATCCTGTCATCAAAATGAATATTTTTATTATTAGAGCTGTCTTTTAAAAAAGTTCATGCTGATAAGCTATTTCACTGTTACGGCGCTCATGCTCAAGCAACCACCGCTTGCTTTGCAGCCCGCCCGCATAACCCGTTAATGAATTATCAGCACCTACTACGCGGTGGCACGGCACGATAATGGCAAGACAATTTGCTCCATTCGCCGATGCAACAGCGCGTATGGCCTTTTCATCGCCGAAGGCTATGGCCTGCTGCTTATAGCTGCGCGTTTCACCATAAGGAATTGCCAGCAGCGAGTTCCATACTTTTTTCTGAAAGGGCGAGCCTGAGAATTGCAGCGGCAGATCGAACACTTTACGCAATCCGTTAAAATATTCATCCAACTGGGCCTCCAGCATATGATGCAGCGGATGGCTGCCTTCTTCAAAATCTTTATTCAGCAACTTGATGATACGCGCTTTAATGCCAGGCATCATTTTCCGGTACTCAAAATCAAACAGACAAATGCCTCTGTCATCCGCACCAATGATCATAGTGCCTGCAGGAGTGGTGATTTTCTTTGTGTAGATGGGCATCGATAACAAAAGCTATAAAAAGTAAAATACGATAAAAGCCCTTAAGCCAAATGCTTTGCAATGATCGCCGAAATCTCCGCAGCATTGTGATAGACCATAAAGTGCGTGCCGCCTTCTATCCAGTAATCGGGCTTTACGTGCTTTGGTGTAATGATCCGGTCGGCCGTGCCGTGGATGTGCAGGAGATTATTTTCGTGATGCATGCTCCGCCAATCTATCATAGCCTTCGTTGCCCATTTAAGGAAGCCATTATCTGTGGCTTTAAGTATGGAGATCAATAGATGCTGTTCCTCATCTGTCTGTGCGCCAAAACGCCGGTAAGTTTGCCTGCTTGGGAGTTTAGTAATACCAACCGGCAGCAATCCATGATGCACGATAAAGTTTACGAAACCCCCAACCGGCGGCAACTCGGTAGAATCCTTTGCAGATGATACAAGTATCACTTTTTTTACCTTACGGATTTTTGCAATTTCCGAAGCGAGCATTCCGCCAAAAGAAACGCCCAGAATAATGGGGTTGTCGTCAGGGATTTGTACAGCCATTTTCTGGGCATAACAAGGCAGGTCATCATGCTTGTCATAGTCCGCCCAGTGTATGGGCGCAAGCTGATAGCCGGGTATGTCCAGCTTTTGAAAAATTCTTTGATCTGCGCCCAGTCCACTAAGGCAATATATGGTTTCCATAAATCGAATAGAGCAAAGTAATTCAACAATTATAAACTTTACCGGAAAAGGGAAAAAATAAACCCCGGACTATAAGCCGGGGTTCCAAAAAATTTTCCAGGTATAAAAAGCCTAAGCTTGCGGCACAACTGCAAAATGCTGCCGGAATGCATCTACGAGATTAGAGGCAACGATTTTCCGCGCCACATCTATCATATTCTTAAATGCAAGCGCTGAGGATATGCCATGCCCGATAATTACCGGGCTGTTGATGCCGAGTATGGGGGTACCGCCATAAACTTCATAATTGAAATACTCCAGCACCTCATCATTAATGCCACGCTGGACTTTGAAAATATCGTAGCAGGATTCGGCTGATTTTAAAACCACATTGCCCACAAAGCCTTCACAAACCAGTACATCGCATTTATCAGAGAACAGATCCCGGCCCTCAACATTACCGATGAACTGGATAGATGTATTTTCTTTTAGCAGCGGATAAGCGGCTTGAGCGAGAATATTGCCTTTACCTTCTTCCTCACCGATATTCAGCAGACCAATGCGCGGATTTTCAATACCGAATACGCGCTGCATATACAGCGAGCCGAGCTCTGCAAACTGAACCAGGTTTTCCGGCTTGCAATCGGCATTGATGCCTACATCGAGCAGCAGGCCGAACTTACCATCGGTACGCGGCACCGGCGATGCGATAGTAGGACGAAGAATGCCTTCAATGGTTTTTACGGAATACATAGACCCCACCATCATAGCTCCGGTATTGCCAGCACTGATGAAGGCATCCGCTTTACCGCGCGCAAGGGCCCCAAATCCAATAGCGATGCTTGAATCCGGCTTTTCCTTCATCGCCTTCGTAGGATGCTCATGCATATCTATTACCTGCGATGCGGGCACGAGCGTATAGCGGCCTTCGAAAGTTTTCAGCTCCTCTGCGTAGGGAGCAATAGCATCGGGAGCTCCAATGAGCAACAGATGCACAGAAGGATCTGCAGTTTCCTGCAAAAACTGTATTGCGCCTTCGATGGCTTCCGCCGGGGCAAAATCCCCTCCCATTATATCCAGCCCTATCTTCATTGGATTGATAGCCGGATTGAATTAGGCAGTAGTATCAGTTGGGGTGCTTTCTGTTGCAGGGTTCTTATCCATCACTATACGGCCTTTGTAGTAAAGCTTGCCTTCAACCCAGTGGGCACGGTGGCGCAGATGGCTTTCACCGGTTACAGCATCGATGCTGAAGGTTTCCGCAGTTGCCTTATAGTGTGTACGGCGCTTGGCGCTGCGCTGTTGTGAGTGTCGGCGTTTAGGATTTGGCATTTTATTTCTTTTTTTTCTTGTTTACTGTAAGGTTACTATCTTCTTCAACTGCTTCCGGCTTAAAGGCTTCGAGCCCTTTCCAGATTGTATTATGTGTTGTCGCCTCTTCATGCTCGGAGAGCCTGTTAAGGAGCTTCAGGGCTTCGGGGTTGCATCCCGGCGAGCCGTCCGGATGATCGCGGTGCAGCTTCTGTATCGGTATGCTCAGCAATACAAACTCATAAATCCATTTACTGATATCGAGTACTGTTTCGCTGCGCGGGATGAAAGCTATATCAGCTTCTTCTTCACTTTCCTCCTCATCATCTACATCGCCGGTGAGCTTTACGAGGAGGTCAAATTCATCCCAGATCTCCAGCTTAAAATCATCCCCGCAACGGTCACATGGCGCTGTTACAAAGCCTGCAATATCAAAATGAAGCTGGAAAAAGCTCGTCTGCCGGTCAAATTTCAGCTTTACTTCTGCATGCCAGTCCATGAATTCTTCCGGAGCACCGTGCTCCTTCATAAAATCGCTGCCTATGCTGAATGTAAATTCATGAACCCCAAGCTTCAATCCCTGCCATGCAATCTCAAATTCACGGTTATGTTTCATGATTTCCGCTCTGCTTGTAATAAAAAGAACTTTCCTGATCCCATAAAAAACAGGCGGGCAAAGGTAGGCATTTTTAATAAAATCTAAAGCATTTTATTGCGCTTCAACAGGAAGGAGTGTAATACCTGCTCTACGGGCTCTGTAAGGTCCACTGCTACCCTTTCGATCCTGTACTGATGGCAGCGGTTTTCGATAAGCTCCTGAAAAGTGCGCATCTGCGCAATGTACTGCTCCTTAATCTGCTGTGGTTGTAATCTTATCCGCTCATTGCTCTCCAGATCTACAAATTCATAAGGCCTGTTCTCAAAATTAAAATCGCTTTCAAGTTGCCCATCAATGATGTGGAAAAGAATCACTTCGTGCTTGTTGTAACGCAAATGCTGAAGCGCTGAAAAAAGCTCTTCGATATTATCAGCGTCATCCATCATATCGCTGAATACCACGATCAGCGAGCGTTTGTGCATCTGCTCGGCAATCTGGTGTAGTGCCTGAGCGGCATTGGTTGGCGCATTTTGCGGGGCAGCGTCCATTAAATTTTCGAGCTCATGCATGAGCAGGCGGTAATGCGTATGCGATGAGCGACACTCTGAAAGGTAATAGAGCGATTGGGAGAAAAGCGCCAGTGCAGCAGCATCGAGCTGCCGTTTAAGCAACTGAATGATACAGGCAGCAGCGAGCGCGCCAAACTGCATCTTGCTCATCTTGTTTTTATCTTGCGGAAAGTGCATGGAAGAGGATGTATCCAGCACAAGTGCGCAGCGAAGGTTGGTCTCCTCTTCGAACCGCTTGATAAATAGCTTTTCCGTACGGCCATATACCCGCCAGTCAATATGCCTTAACGGATCGCCCTGGTTGTAGATGCGGTGCTCGGCAAACTCTACCGAAAAGCCGTGGAACGGGCTCTTGTGCAGGCCGATGATAAAACCTTCCACTACCTGGCGGGCTATAAGCTCAAGATTATCGGTTGCAAACTGGGGTAATTTCATTTTTCGTTTTTTAAGATGGACTGCCAGCTTTTCCTTGTCACTGCCTTCCCCAAAATGGGAGAAATGTTCTTTAATTTAATCTTGCCTGAATTGCGGAAACCTTTATACTGCTCACCAAACTATGATTCCCGCAATTCTCTTCCTGTAAGGTTAAGAAACACGTCCTCGAGCTTTGCAGGTTTTAATTCCTTTTGTCTTTTAAAGCCTCCTGCCAGCAGATTATCTACAAGGGCTTCCGGAGTATCCATAGCTATGATCTTTCCGCTATCCACAATGGCCAACCGGTCGCAAAGCTCTTCGGCTTCGTCCATATCATGGGTGGTGAGCACGATGGTAGCGCCACGATCGCGTACCTGGCGGATAAGATCCCAAAGATTGCGGCGGGCTTGCGGGTCGAGGCCTGTTGATGGCTCGTCCAGAAAGATAACTTTCGGCTCGTTAATAAGGGTTGTGGCAATGGAAAACCGTTGTTTCTGACCGCCTGAAAGCTCTTTATATTTATTAGATGCCTTCTCGCGTAGATTCACCGTATCCAGCAAAGCTATCGGATCCACTTTACGGTTATACAATCCTGCAAACAGATTGATAAGCTGCTTCAGATTCAGGTTTGGATAGTAGCCGGCGGCCTGTAGCTGCACTCCGATCACCTGCTTGATGTCATGTGGAGATAGGTCGAGATCTTTCCCATCCACCCATACCTCACCACTTGTCTTTTCCCGAAGGGTTTCAATAATTTCTAAGGTAGATGTTTTACCCGCGCCATTCGGGCCAAGCAAACCAAAAATCTCGCCCTGATAGACTTGGAAAGAAATCCCTTTAACAGCCCTGAAATCGCCATAATTTTTTACAAGATCCGCTACCCGGATAATTGCTTCCCGCATTTATCAAAGTTAAGGCACCGGGGGACGATTTATTTGCGGATATAAAAGCAGGATCGGTGTAGCTTCCCGGCAAAATCAAACGGCGTGGTCTGCGCAGTAATATCCTTTACAATGCTTGCCGGCAATGCATCCCGGTCCATCTGAAAGCCTTTGTAATTGTTGCTAAAATAAATGGCACCGTCGTCGGATAAAATTTTAAGCAGGTTTTTCAGCAGCATTACATGATCGCGCTGCACGTCGAAGTTTTCGTCCATGCGCTTGCTGTTGGAGAAGGTTGGCGGATCGCAGATAATGAGGTCGTAGCGGTCGCGCGGCACGCCTTTCAGCCATTCGAGCACATCATCATGGATGAAGTCGTGCTGCTCCGGTTTATAGAGCTTATTATACTGCATATTGCGCTTCGCCCAGTTGATATAGGTTTTGGAAAGATCAACTGAGGTTATTTCTTCCGCACCGCCGCCTGCAGCATAAATGCTGAAAGAACCGGTATAGCAAAACAGGTTGAGCACGCGCCTTCCTTTGGCTTCATCGCGTACCATGCCGCGGGTTATGCGGTGGTCCAGAAACAGGCCCGTATCCAAATAATCCGTGAGGTTGATGATGAATTTCAAGCCGCCTTCAGGTACAATGCGCTCTATTTTCTGCTCGTCGAATTTTTCATACTGGCCCTGCCTCCCCGCTTTGCGCTGGCGTATTTTAATAAAAATATTGGCTGGATCCATTGCTAATACATTCGCTACAATTTCTGTGCATTCTTCCAGCCATATTCCATGCTGTTCATCTTCCATGCCATGCCTGCGCTTATATTCAGCCATGTGTACTACGCCATCCAGCCATTCAATCGCAAAGGGCGCTTCGGGCAGGTCGTGGTCATAGAAGCGGTAACAGGCAATTTCCTGACGTTTGGCCGTTTTGGAAATATGCTTCCAGACCTTGTTCAGACGGTTTTCGAAGGCGGATAATTTTGCAGGGTTCTCAGGCACAGGATTTGTCTTTTTCTAAAAATTTATTTGATGGATACATCCAGCAACGCTTGCCCATCGAGCATACCGATGAGCCGGTCGTCAATCTTTACCGGCCCAACGCCGGACGGAGTGCCTGTAAAAATTAAATCTCCTGTATTGAGCGTGAAGTATCGGGATACGTAGGCAATGATCTGCACAACTGGGAAGATCATATTGGAGGTGTTGGAATCCTGCACAATGCTATCATTCAACTTTAATTGAAAGCCAAGATCCTGGATTGTACGGTCATCCAGCGGAATGAAATCACCTATGGCAGCAGAGCCATCGAATGCTTTGGCAATCTCCCAGGGAAGCCGCTTTTCCTTTTGCTTTTCCTGCAGATCGCGCGCCGTAAAATCAATGCCCAGTGTTACCTCATTAAAATATTTATGGGCAAATTTTTCCTGGATATGCTTGCCTCCTTTGCTGATCTTTACCACTACTTCGCATTCATAATGAAGATCTTTAGTAAACTCCGGATAGTAAAGCGCCTTGCCCGGCAACAATAGCGCATTTCTGCCTTTCATAAAAATAACCGGCTCTGTGGGCACTACGTTATTCAGCTCCCTGGCATGTTCTGCATAATTCCGGCCGATACAAATTATCTTCATCCGCTTAATACCAACCTGTTTTTGAATTGGCACGTGTAAAAATAAAGTTTCCGGAGCAGAAGCCATTGGCAACGGTACAGGTTCCGGTAAGGATCGGCGATATTAATTACGGCGGGCACCTGGGTAATGACCGTGTGCTTTCTATTATTCATGAAGCCAGGATGCTGGCATTGTCTGGGCAAGGCTTTACTGAGCTTAATGCCGGCGGCACCGGAATGATTATGGCAGATGTGATGATCGCTTACCGGGGCGAGAGCTTTTACGGCGATGTGCTGGAGATAAATATTTATGCAGATGAGCTTACAGAACGGACTTTTGATCTGCTTTACCGGATATCAACAAAGCGAAATGGGGTAATAATCGAGATTGCCCATGCCAAAACCGGCATGGCTGCTATTGACTACGCAAACCGGAAAATCAGCAATATCAGTAAATCGCTGAAAACATGGCTTAGTGCGGTTTGATTTTTAAAATTCCGCCCTTATCTTTGCGCTCCGAAAAAACGGCGGGATAGCTCAGATGGTTAGAGCGCAGGATTCATAACCCTGAGGTCTCGGGTTCAACTCCCGATTCCGCTACTTGATTTTAAAAGCCTTTTGTGTGTGATGCATGAAAGGCTTTTTTGTTGGGATAATGCATCGTTGTTAACATAAGTTGTAGAATTCATCTTTATGGAATTTTTTCCAAATCACAATTCGTCAAAATCAAAACTTCTACTCTTCTTTCCTGACTTAAGAAAATCGCCAACCTCATTTTCCGACATAGTTACAATTGAGTTTACATTTTCTAATAACTTAGCAAGCCTAACTTTATCTTGAGTTACGAGCTTAAAATTTTGATTTGCATTCAGCCAAATTCCAAGATAATAGGTAATATCAAGCGCACTTGCAATCACCTTTTTGTTTGGAAGTTCAGAACGCAATGAATTTCTTGTTAATTCAATACCTATCCATTCTTCGCCATCTAAAGCATTGCCTGCTAAAATTTTACTCAAAACTTTAACCAATTCACTTTTAAAATATTCGGGGAGTTTATTTTCACCAAGTTTTTTAAACCAGGAAAATGATTGTTCAATGTTTTCACGAAGTTCTTTTAATGATTGTTCCATATTAATAATAATTAAGCGGCTTAAGGCAGCACTCGGATAAAGTATTTTTGACAAACGAATATACAGCAAATAAGCAAAGCCAAACAGCACTGTAAAAGATGAACGGAGCGTCGCAACGGATGTTCAATAGGATTCCTTCAGCAGACATAATAAAGTTGAAACCACAGTTGCCGACTTGTATCGTTTCGCCCCTATCCCGGCCTTCCCCCGAAAAGGAGGAAGGGGAACTCGGGCAAGCCAGGTCAGCGTATATCATAGGCTCACACAAAACATCCCCTTTCCCCGTTTTCGGGGGAAGGCCGGGATAGGGCCATTTTTAATACACTACCCGCACCTTAATCGTAGCACTAATCTCCCGCAACAAGCCCACCGCTTCGCCGCTCAATCTCGTATCTACATCCAGCACTACATAACCGATCTCCTCATTGGTTTTCAAATACTGGCCGAGGATATTAATGCCATGAGTCGATAAGGCGGTATTAATAGCACTCAGCACCCCGGGTACATTATGGTGTATATGAAGAATGCGGTGCGCACCTTCCTGTAGGGGCAAGCTTAATGCCGGCACGCTGTGCGATCCCTGCGTATTGCCGTGCTCAATAAAGGAAATAATTTTTGCGCTTACGTCCAGCCCGATATTCACCTGTGCTTCTTCTGTGCTGCCGCCAATGTGCGGAGTGAGCAGTACGTTTTTGACTCCCTGTAAAGGCGTATGAAAGACCGCACCGTTCTTCTCTGGCTCTTCAGGGTAAACATCTATAGCCGCGCCACTCAGGCGACCGCTTTTCAACGCTTCTCCCAATGCGTCAATATCTACCACTTCGCCACGCGCATAATTGATGAGCAATGCTCCTTTTTTTACATGCTTCAGGGTTTCCTCATTGATAAAGTTGCTGGTTTGTTTGGTAGCGGGCACGTGAAGCGTTACTATATCAGCGACCGACAAAATGCCTTCCATATCCTGCATTGCCGTAGCGTTACCTAAGGGAAGCTTCTTTTCTACATCATAAAAAACAATACGCATACCGAGCGATTCCGCAAGAACACTTACTTGGCTGCCGATATTTCCATACCCGATTATACCGAGTGTTTTACCGCGCAGCTCATGGCTGTTGGCAGATTCTTTTAGCCAGATGCCTTCATGCGCTGCCTTATTCTTTTCCGGAATCCTCCGGATAAGCATGATAGCCGCACCGATCACTAATTCCGCAACAGAGCGCGTATTGGAATAAGGTGCATTGAACACGACTACGCCATGCTTAGCTGCCGATTTTTTATCCACCTGATTAGTGCCGATACAGAAGCAGCCAATGGTGAGCAACTTTGGCGCGGCTGCAACAACTTTATCAGTGATCTGTGTTTTAGAGCGGATGCCGAGCACATGCACTTCACTCATAGCAGCTATCAGTTCTTCTTCGCTTAATGCGCCTTTCAGGGATGTTACGGACGTATAGCCGCTCTGTTTAAGCTCCGCTACAGCTTCTTCACTTATGTTTTCAAGCAGCAGGATATTGATCTTCTCTTTCGGGTAGGACACGCTCATGACGCCCTAAAAGTAATGCCTTTAAGGAATCGACTGTATGGATAGTATAGTTGCAGGATTGTTCACATTTTGCCTTGGTACGCCCCCCATCCCGACCTCCCCCCCAAAGGGGTAAGGAAAACCCGGGCAAGCCAATTGCTTAGTTATAAAAAGTTTTGTACTTCACAGATCCATTCTGTTTTTGCGGCAATTAGAATGGGCGTTAAGTGCTAAAAATGCAGGTGCCTTACTGTTTTACCATTATTGATCAATTGCTTCAGCGAATCTATGCCTATCCTCAGGTGCATATCTACAAAATCTTTGGTCACTTTGCTATCGCTTTCGGCAGTTTTTACTCCTTCCGGTATCATAGGGCTGTCGCTCACCAGCAGCAACGCGCCTGTGGGTATGCGGTTGTAGAATCCTGTGCTGAAGATGGTGGCCGTCTCCATATCTATGGCCATTGCGCGGATGCGCTTCAGGTATTCTTTAAAAGCTTCATCATGCTCCCATACACGGCGGTTGGTGGTATATACAGTGCCCGTCCAGTAGTCGCGCTCGTAATCGCGGATAGTTGTTGAGATTGCCTTTTGCAACGCGAAGGAAGGCAGGGCAGGCACTTCTGCCGGCAGGTAATCATTGCTCGTCCCCTCGCCCCTTATCGCGGCAATCGGCAGAATCAGATCACCTACTTTATTTTTCTTTTTCAGACCTCCGCATTTTCCTAAAAAAAGAACTGCTTTAGGTGATATAGCAGAGAGGAGATCCATTACTGTAGCGGCCGAAGCGCTGCCCATCCCGAAGTTGATGATAGTAATGCCGTTGGCCGTAGCGCACTGCATAGGTTTATCCAATCCGGAAACGGGTACACCATTCATCTCTGCATAAATCTGTACGTAGTTGCTAAAGTTGCAAATCAGAATATATTCCCCAAAATCTTTTAAGCCCTGCCCTGTATAACGCGGCAGCCAGTTTTGCACAATTTCAGCTTTCGTTTTCATACAGGCAAAAATAGGCGGAAAACTTTCGTTCACCCCCCGGCATTATCCTGGTTCGAGTATTACTGATGGCAGCTTGTTACAAAAGAATCTCTGTACTGTAAGTTCTTATGCCGCGCAATCTGTACAGCAACTGAAAGCTTTTTACTCGCTGTGGGTTGATCCAGAAGCAAACCAGACTTGCCCAAGTCATGGGGACGACAGGAAGCATGCCACTGCGATCTGTTTTAAACTGAGATATTACTAAATGTTGGCTAATGGCTTTGTCTTGTACTGAAATAGCTTGTCACGTCTGGGGATTAAAAACCAGAGTAAATGCAAGAACAAAAGACAAAGCCGGGCTACACAATCCGGTTATCAGACAGCTTCGGCCAGGTGGGGGAAGCACAACAATTTGAGACCGCTTTCCGCCGCTGGCTGGTCGGTGAGATCCGCTGCGGTGAACTGACAGCCAGTCAGGCCATCGAGCGATTCGGCCTTAGCCCGGCAAGCGGCCGAGCCCTGATCTACACCTGGATCAGACGCTACGGCGACACCCATCCCCTACCTTTGCCCCCTATGACCGAGGCCGAACAGGCAGAGCTCGATGCCTTGCGCAAAAGAAACAAAGAGCTCGAAGACCAGCTGGCGCATGCCCGGCTGCGCGGCACCGCCCTGGATACGATGATCGACGTGGCCGAAGACCAGTTCAAAATCGAGATCCGAAAAAAAGCTGGCACCAAACAGTAAGTCTGCTGCGCATTTTGTATCCCGACCGCCATGGTCTGGGTACCCTGTGCGCACTGTTTGGGAAGTCGAGACAGGCTTTCTACGATTACGGTGAGCGGCAGCACAACCGGGGCATCCGCGATACCCTGGTACTAAAGCTGGTGGGTGACATCCGCCGCGATCTACCCCGCATTGGCGCCGCCAAGCTGCATTTTATGCTCACAGAACCCTTTGGGCGCCATGCCATAAAGCTCGGCCGCGATGGTCTTTATGATTTGCTTGACCGCCATGGCATGCTCATGCGAAAACGCAGGCGTAAGGCGCGCACCACCGATTCAGACCATCCCTACCGAAAGTATCCCAACCTGATCCGGGACCTGGCGCTGGACGGCCCCTGCCAGCTCTGGGTAAGCGACATTACTTACCTGCGGGCCGGGGACAGCTTCTGTTACCTAAGCATCATCACCGATGCCTACAGCCACAAGATCGTGGGCTACCGGCTGCAAAAGGGGCTGCACGCCGAAGGCCCGCTTCTGGCCCTGAAGATGGCCGTGGCTGCCAACAAGGTCACCGAAGCGCTGATCCATCACTCGGACCGCGGCGTGCAGTACTGCTGCGGGGAATATGTGGATGAATTGAAGGCCAATAAGATCCGCATCTCGATGACCGAGAACGGTGATCCCTACGAGAATGCACTTGCCGAGCGGGTCAATGGCATTCTTAAAGACGAGTTTGAGCTGGATCAGACTTTCGAGCATTATGGGGCAGCGTCGGTGGCGGTGGACAGCGCGGCGGTGCGTTATAACAATCTTCGTCCGCACGCGAGCTGCGATTACCTGACCCCTGACGTGGCGCACGAGGGTCAGGGTGTGCTTCGAAAACGCTGGGGCAAGTCACCGGTCAGCGTATCCGGGGACGGGGCTGAGGAAGTGGTGATAAAGGAAAGCATAGCGAAGCCTGTGGCCGTGTTATCCACCTAAATGTTCTATACGGCGGGCAGGCTTTGGGGCCTGCCCGCCTAAACATTTAGGTGGATAACACTGCGGGGACAGGAAAACAGGAATAAGGGTGGATCCTGCCGGGGGTAAACAGGAATAAGGAAAGAGGTGAAGGGGCTGACAGAATTACCGGTGCAGGATGTAAGGGGAATCCATAATAAGAAAGAACAGCCACCCTAAGTTCAGGAATAA
The DNA here is from genome assembly GCA_965246905.1 of Chitinophagaceae bacterium. Taxonomy (GTDB): domain Bacteria; phylum Bacteroidota; class Bacteroidia; order Chitinophagales; family Chitinophagaceae; genus UBA1952. The sequence continues at coordinate 49,679 of CBDFFZ010000032.1, read as the reverse complement.
GAGAGGGGGCTGAAAGACCAAATCAGGATCAAAATAAAAGGGTATACCTTGAATCAGCGATAAGCCGATGCAGTGTCGGCAAAATTAAAAACAACGCTCAGAAGTGTAAAGCTTTTTTAGGACCAGACACTTAGTTTACAAATGAACAGCAATTGGTTCCCCGGCAATCCAGCTTGACAGGGCATAATAAGGCATCCAGAGATTAATAAAAGGGGATTATTCATGGTGTAGTGACATTTACAGACCGTGCACACGTATTTATGAACAACGCATAAGCATTAATCTTTAAGGCTCACGTTTTTAGGCCCGATGCATCAATATTAATCTCTATGGCTGAAAGATTTAGGCGCGATGTATAAGCATTAATTCTCCGTGCATGAATATTTTGGACCAATGTATTGAAATTAATATTCATGGAATGAAGATTTAGACACTATGCACACGCATTTGAGTGCGAAGAGGCCGTTTTAGCATCCTGTGCCTGGCTTTACAGCAAATACCATGGGCCACTTGGAGTCAGCGGGCAGCTTCCAGTGTTTACCGGGATATGCTTCATTGCCGCTGCATTTACATAGCTGGCTTATTCATTTAAATAAATAATGGCTGCTCCCGTGCGGAAGCAGCCATTCCTAATATTGAATTCGGCAGCGCTTAATACACGATTAGCTTGCGTGTATAAGGCTTACTATCGGTAAGTACCTGTACCAGATACATGCCCTTTACCGTAAGCACTGACGATGGGATTTCTATTTTAGTAGTACCGGAAATAATCTGAGCCGTACTATATACAAGTTTGCCTGTTATATCGGTAACACGAATCTTCGCAGTGCCGGTGTTGGCAGCGCTAAGAATTACATACGCATTGCCACTGGTAGGGTTTGGCGCTAACGCGATGCCATTTTCTGCAAGCTCATGCTCGTCAATGCCGGCAAAGTTTGGCGATAGAACGATGCGATCAATATAAAAGTTATTGCCGGAACCCATTTGATTACCATCAACACCCGGGCGGTAGCGGAAACGGAAAAATACTTTCGCCACTTTTGCCGCTGCAGGCAGCACTGTGTTATGAAGCCTCCATTGGCCGGCATTGGAAGGTGTAAAATCTGAGGAACTAACAGGAACAGTAGCAATACTATCAGCTTTTATAGAATCCAGTTTACGCCAGCTTGTACCGCAATCAATAGAATAAGTAATCTCGAGCAAATCATTTTGAGAAGCACTGCGGTAAGCGCCTGCGGTAAAAAAGCTAAGATTAGCTACGGTAGAGAACTGCGAGCCGGAAAGATCAAAACCCGGTGTGAAAAAATCTGAGTAATCGCCGAGTGGCATACCGGAAGCTTTTTCCTGGGGTGTGCTGCGCGGATCAATATTCGTGTACTTCATGGAATATTGGTCATAAACACCAGCATTGGTAGCAAGTGCCCATTTGCGGGGAGTATTGTAATAATTAAATGCCGGATATTTTCCTGCATCCGTACCTGGCGCAAATTCGCCCAGATATCCGGAAGGATTGACCGCTACCGGATCAGCAACATAAACAGCCTGCTTTGTAACAGTGTTTGAGCCGCCTGCACTTGTAGCAGTAAGCCCTACTGTTACCCAACCGGGATCGGTAAAAGAAAGCGAAGCAACTGAACCTGTAGAAGTAGAAGTTGCCTGTGAAGAGCCATTGGAGAAGGTCCAGTTAACGCCTGTTACAGTATCATTCCAGCTACGATTGATGAACGTAAATACATTGGTATTGGCACAGCCAAAATAACGGGTATTTGAAAAATCAGCAACCGGCGGCAGCGAAGGGCGGGGTAATAGCGCACCGGTAGCAGCGAGATTGGCTGGAGAATATAAATTATTACGGGCAGCAACTGAGCTCCGGAGTGCGGCACGGGTACGCTGCGCCTGACCGGTTGTAAACATCAGCTCGCAGGAAGAATAATCCATAATATTCTGCACATTCGTAGTATCGGGGTAGTTGATGCCATTTTTTGTATAGCCAACAGCACAGGTTACATCATAAACATCACAGGTGCTAAAATGCCCTTTTGTTGGCGGGGTATCATCAACACCGTCATCACCACAAGCTACGCCCGGATTGTTGGTATTGCCCCATGGATGCTGCAGGTTAAAATAGTGGCCGATTTCGTGGGGTACCGTATTATTACCGCCACCATTTCCTACAATGAACTGGTAGTTGGCAATGAGGCCATCATGGTAGGGATCAAACTGAGCCGATCCCGGATACATGCTGTAAGCAGCTACGATACCGGTTTGTGCAGCCTGACCGATCACTTTAATGAACCAAATGTTTAGGTATGAATCATTACGCCAGTAATCAAGCTTTGCCTGGTTATCACCACCCACCGTAAGATAGCTGCGGGTACGGGTAATGCCATGCGTAGGATTACCATTGGGGTCTTTACCAGCAAGATGAAAGCGCAGGTGCATATTACCAATATAAGGGACAAATGTTGGAATGACATTTGTAAGCTCGGATAAATTTTTCTTGCTATAAACAGCGTTCAGTTCGGCCATCATAGTGTAAACCTTGTCGTCCGAAATATATTCTGCACCAAAATCATGTACGATATGTACAACAACAGGGATATCGAGGAACGAGGTATCCGTATCATTTGCAGTGCCACGCATCAGTCCTTGAACCTTCATATTCTGAATACTTGCAGCAATATCCCGCTCGAGCTGTGCATCAAAAACGGCGATTTCAGGATGCTCCTGCCGCAGTTTATTATTTATTATATCCGTGATACAGCCCTGTGCAAAAGATGCGGTTGCAACAGTACATAAAGTGCCAATCAGCAATAATGCTTTTTTAATCATTCCTGTCTTTTAGTGATGAATACTTATAGTGAATAGAACATGCAATTTAATGATTATGAGCCAGCATTCCCATTACTGCCTTACTAATAGCGTAAGTTTTCGGTAAAATAAAACAGGCTGCTATATTGCGATAGCAGCCTGTGATTGGTGATTATTTAAGCTGAATTAAGCGTTGTCTTCGCCTTTATGGTCATTATCCGCTGAAGGAGCCGGTGTTTCATCAGCAGCAGGCATTTCAGGTGCGGCAGGAGCTTCATCTGAAGCCATATCCTGGTCTGCGGTATTGTGCGCCTCAATGTTCGCTTCGGCTGATTGTGGTTCTGTCACAGTTTCAGCAGCTTCGGTTGTAGTTGCAGCTTTTGCACCACCACCTGAACGGCGGCTACGGCGGGTCTTCTTAGCATCCGCGGCATTGCCGTCTTTCGTGTAGATTTCATTAAAATCCACGAGCTCGATCATTGCCATGTCAGCAGCATCGCCAATACGGCGTGGAAGCTTGATAATGCGGGTATATCCTCCAGGGCGGCCTGCCACCTTATCGCCAATTACGGTAAACAGCTCAGTTGTCGCAGCCTTATCCTGGAGATAGGAAAAGATGATACGACGGTTGTGCGTGCTATCCACTTTAGCGCGGGTAATGAGCGGCTCTGCATGTACGCGCAAGGCTTTTGCTTTTGCAAGCGTTGTTGTAATCCGCTTATACGTGATAAGTGAGCAAGTCATATTGCTCATTAGTGCCTTTCTGTGAGCAGTTTTCCTACCCAGATTGTTGATTTTGTCTCCGTGACGCATGACGATTTTGTTTTAAAAAGTTCTCCGCACCGTGTCAAGGAATTGCAGAGAAATGAAAATGAACTAAAAAGAAAGGAATGAAAGCGTAAGCTGCGTGCTCAATCTTTCACTCCTATAAAAAATTAATCAAGGTTTTGAACCCGGCTGATATCCATACCGAAACCTAAGCCACGCTCATTAAGTACCTGCTCAATTTCAGAAAGGCTTTTCTGGCCGAAGTTGCGGAACTTCATCAGCTCCTCTTGTGTATATTGTACGAGCTCGCTCAATGAATTGATCTTGGCAGCTTTAAGGCAATTGAAGGCGCGAACGCTCAGTTCAAGATCTTCTAATGGAGTATGCAGTGTTTTGCGGAGTTGCATCGTCTCTTCGTCCATCACCGGCTCTTTTTCCTCGCGTTTCGTATCGAGGGAGATGTTTTCATCGGTAATGATCATCAGGTGCTGGATGAGGATGCGGCTTGCTTCCTTTACTGCTTCTTCCGGATGGATGGTGCCATCTGTAGAAACGTCCATGATCAGCTTTTCGAAATCGGTGCGCTGCTCAACCCGTGTATTTTCAATGGTATATTTTACGTTCTTGATCGGAGTGTAGATAGAATCAATCGCTATTACGCCCAGCGGCATTCCTTCCGCGCGGTTCTCATCGGCAGGTACATAACCACGGCCTTTACCTATATGAATTTCAATCTGCAGGTTGGCAGATGTATCCATATTACAGATGATTAGCTCAGGGTTCATTACCTCGAAAGATGGTAGTGCATCACCAATCATTGCAGCAGTAAACTTATCCTTGCCTTTAATATTAAGCTCTACGCGATCGGTAGTTACATCACTATCTCCAGCAGCTTTGAAGCGCACCTGCTTCAGGTTAAGGATCATTTCGGTAACATCTTCGATAATGCCCTTGATGGTAGCAAACTCATGGTCGGCACCGGCAATCTTGATGGCAGTGATCGCGTAGCCTTCCAGTGAGGAAAGCAGTACACGACGCAGCGCATTACCAATGGTAACGCCATACCCGGGCTCCAGCGGACGGAACTCAAACTGGGCTTCAAAGTCGTTTGCTTTCTGAAGAACAATCTTGTCCGGTTTTTGGAAATTTAAAATAGCCATTATTAAGTATTAAGTTTTAAATTTTGAGTATTGGGTTATTTAATCAACTATTCCTTTCGGAATGATTATTTGCCTTCTTGCCAGCACACTTCAGAAATCAGGTTCTCACGCCCTTTCAGAATTCTTGCTATTAATCCGGCAGATAATTGCTTGAGTGATAAAAGCAGTAAAGCTCTACCGTTCAGGATAGAGCTACGCTGTATTAATAGCTTACTTAGAATACAATTCTACGATCAGCTGCTCCTTGATATTTTCAGGAACGCTATCACGCTCAGGGTGCGCCATAAAGGTGCCCTTCATGTCTTTTTCGTTGAAATCGACCCAGCTTATTTTCTGGTTCTTAGGGCGGATCATACCGGTAATGGCTGTATTGGCTTTGCTCTTTGGCTTCAGTTCAATGGTATCTCCCGGCTTTACGCGATAAGAAGGAATGTTTACCGTTTCCCCGTTGATCAAAAGGTGTTTGTGCCCTACGAGTTGGCGTGCAGCGGTACGTGTAGGCGCCATGCCCATACGAAAAACCACATTGTCTAAGCGGCTTTCCAGTAGCTTGATGAGGTTTTCACCAGTTGCACCTTTCAGCCGTGCTGCCTCTACATAGGTATTACGGAATTGCTTTTCCAGTACGAGATAAGTGTATTTCGCCTTTTGCTTTTCCCGAAGCTGAGTAGAATACTCAGAGCTCGTTTTGCGCTTTTTGGAATTACCATGCTGACCTGGAGGAAAGCTGTTCTTATCCAAATCTTTACCTGATCCGAGGATCGGCTCACCGAACTTGCGGTTGATTCTGTTTTTCGGGCCTGTATAACGTGCCATGATATTGTATAAAAGCGGTTTTAGAATATTAGCCCCAACACTTCATAAAAACCGCCAAAACGGAAGAGATGGAACTTTTTTTGATGATTTATGAATTCAGAATTAGGATTTGTGATTTTTAAAATCACAAATCCTAATTCAAAAATCTGAAATTAAACGCGGCGCTTTTTAGGCGGGCGGCAGCCATTGTGCGGCATTGGCGTAATATCCTTGATAGACGTGATTTCGAAGCCGATGTTTGCGAGGGAGCGGATAGCGCCTTCACGGCCTGAACCCGGGCCTTTTACAAAAACGTCTGCACGTTTCATACCTGCATCAAGCGCTACTTTACCGCAATCGGCGGCAGCAGTCTGTGCGGCATACGGTGTATTTTTCTTAGAGCCGCGGAAGCCCATTTTACCAGCAGAAGACCAGGAGATAACCTGACCGCTCTTGTTGGTAATAGAAATGATGATGTTATTGAAGGTTGCAGAGATATGCACGTCGCCATGCGTATCCACTTTTACGACCCGCTTTTTAGCGGCGGCCTTTGCTGAGGCCTGGTTTTGTTGTGCTTTTGCCATTTCTGATGGTAAAAAAGGTAATCAATAAATTTAAAAGCAGGAGCATTGTGCCCGTTGCAGTTGCCACAGCAGCCTCCCCGTCGCAGCGAAGGTTTGGAACGGATCCGGTGGTGGCTTTTTGAAGTATATAGTCTTTAGTACATAGTAGCATAGTCTGCTTTAAAACTCAGGACTAAATACTATTTACTATATACTGGATTTACTTCTTCGCTACTTTCTTCTTACCGGCTACGGTCTTGCGCTTGCCTTTACGGGTGCGGCTGTTGGTACGTGTACGTTGTCCACGCAGCGGCAGTCCTTTACGGTGGCGCAATCCGCGATAGCAAGCGATGTCCATAAGGCGCTTGATGTTCATCTGCACTTCAGAGCGCAACTGACCTTCCACCTTGATTTCGGCGGTGATCATGTTACGGATAAGGGCCTGCTCCTCGTCATTCCACTCACCTGCTTTCTTATCGTAGTCGATACCGCCGGTGGTGAGGATGCGTTGTGCAGTGCTCTTGCCAATGCCATAAATGTACGTCAGCGCAATTTCGCCACGCTTGTTTTTCGGAAGATCAATACCAGCTATACGAGCCATATTTTTGATTTCGGATTTTTAATTTTTTGAAATGTGATTTGAGATAAGGGGATTTTCGATAAATCATAAATCGGCAATCACAAATCAGCAATTAGTTTTAGCCCTGGCGCTGCTTAAAGCGCGGGTTTTTTTTGTTTATAATGTAAAGGATGCCTTTGCGGCGCACGATCTTACAATCGGCACTGCGCTTTTTGATGGCGGCTCTTACTTTCATGTTGCTAAGTTGAAAACGTTGATTAAATACTAAGTTATTCTGCCTGTTACTTTTACCTACTTATAACGATAGATAATCCGGCCGCGGCTCAGATCATACGGGCTCATTTCTACTCCTACTTTATCGCCGGGCAGGATGCGGATGTAGTGCATACGCATTTTACCGGAGATGGTTGCTAAGATTTCGTGGCCGTTTTCAAGGCGAACACGGAACATAGCATTAGACAGAGCTTCAACGATTACGCCATCTTGTTTGATCAGGGACTGCTTGGCCATATTAAAAAGGAGTGCAAAAGTAATGTTTTATTTTAAAAACCTCAATCCTTTTTTGAAACAATTCCTTAAAAGCAGATACCCGCCTTTTGAGCGGGTATCTGAGAAAACTTACGAAAAGCGTTTAGCGGGCGCGGTGCATACGGTGGTGCATATGGCCATGATGCATCATACGGTGATGGCGGTTTTCCATACGATGGTGGCGCATCATACGATGATGGCGCATCATGCGGTGATGGCGATGATGCATACCGTCCTGTGCCATGGCACTGCCGGCAACAAAGAGAAGTACAGCTACAAGCGCAATGATCTTTTTCATGTGATTTGGTTTTTGTTTTTAAAATGAATGATGAATAAAAGTACTAAAGGTTTGGAAAACAGCAAATCCGATAAAGCATTTTTTTAAGATTAAGGTTTACAAATACCTATGTTAATCTAAAACAGCAGAATTTGTAAAGGTTTTTGCCCAGGTCTTAAGCGAATCATATTGCTCATCAATAAGATCATTGGGCAGCTCATAAGGCAGATGCTTTGTAGTAAGAAAAACGGTATGCATGGCCATTCGCTTACCGAATTCCATATCACTGAGGCTGTTGCCCACTATTACACTGCGCTTAAAATTAATTTCAGGAAAATCCTCTCTTGCCTGCAGCGCCATACCGGTATTGGGCTTTCGGTTATGATCGCTGTCCTCAACGGCAGTACAAGCATAAATCCGATCCAGCTGGCCACCAGCACTACGAATAGCCTGTGTCATATTTACATTTATCTCTTTGAGGGCGTCCCTCGTCATAATGCCACGACCAACTCCCCGCTGGTTGGTAACGACCACAATACGGCCGAAAAGGTCAGAAAGCTCTTTTATAGCGGGCAGTACGCCATCGCAGAATGAAAATTCCGCCCATTCTGTTATATACGAGCCTATATTTTCCACATTTACAACGCCGTCCCGGTCAAGAAACAAGGTCCAGCTTTTATCTATTGTTGGTGTGCTATCGAAATTCATGTTGAGTCCACTTTTTTAATTAAACAATTCTGCTTCCACAAGCTGGCAGATAATGTGCCCGATCATGATGTGCGATTCCTGGATACGTGGTGTATCAATACTCGGCACATTAATCAGTATATCTGCCCACTCTCTCATTTTACCACCGGTTTCACCGGTAAATGCAATATTTATCATGCCAAGGCTGCGCGCCTGCTCCATGGCATTCAGAATATTCAACGAATTGCCGGAGGTGCTGAGGCTTACTAAAACATCGCCCTTCCGGCCCATGCCTTTTACTATTCTGCTATAAACGACATCGTAGCCATAATCATTGGCAACAGCGGTGAGGTAAGAGGTGTTACAGTGCAGTGCTTCAGAAGGAAGTGGATTGCGGTCATTATAAAAACGCCCGCTGAATTCTGCCGAGAGGTGCTGTGCATCTGCCGCACTGCCGCCATTACCGCAAAACAACACTTTCCCGCCTGCGGCAAATGCTGCCCTCACCGCTTCCTTAGCTGCTCCAATTGTAGCGAGCAGGCTTTCGTCTTGTAATATCTGTTGCTTAACGGCAATAGAGCTTTCTATGATTGAGGTAATCTGGTGCGTATTCATGAGGTGCCAAAAATAAGAAGCTGCGCTGAATAATTATGAGACGGACAAAAAAGGTGATGGTTACATTCTGAGTCACAAAATTTAAGAGAAAAGAGATCGCTTATCATTCAGATCACTGACTTCAGCTCTATCACCTTATCAACTAAATAACGCTATGCCTGATAGCGTATTGCTTACGCAATTGTTATCGGCAAAGGGCCTTATTAACGCATACTACCCTACCTTATCTTTGACCCAATCATGACCAACAAAGAAATTGCGCTGCACTTTGCGCTGCTTGCAGACCTGCTGGAAGTACAGGGCGAAAATCCATTCAAAATAAAATCCTATACCAATGCTGCAGAAACGATTGCCGCATGGCCGGCCAAGCTGTTTGGGCTGGATAATGATGCGCTTTACCAGATACCAGGAATTGGCCAGGCAATTGGAGAGAAAGTACGCGAGCTGCAAAGAATAGGCCACATAAACGCTTTACAAAAAGTAAGCGACAGCATGCCGCCGGGGATATTGGATCTGCTGAAAGTTGCCGGCTTGAGCGCTAAAAAGATCGGGATGATCTGGCGGGCACTGGGCATAAATACTATTGAAGAATTTGAGCTTGCTGCGCGGGAAAAAAGAATAGCGCCAATTAAAGGATTCGGTGCCAAAACAGAGGAAGGCATTGCGGAAGCTATTGAATTCTACAAAAAGAACCTCGGCTATTTTATGTGGTCGAAGGTAGATGCAATGGCTGCTGAGCTATTAGATGCCCTGGGCACCGCTTTCCAGGATTTTCATTTTTACAGTACAGGCGCCTTACGCAGGCAGGAAGATGTATTGAATAAGCTGGAGCTCTTGACCGATGCTCCCCTCGAATCGCTGAAGGAATGGCTCCAATTAAATAAAGGTGCGGAATTTGTAGGATCGCGCCCGGAAAATTATCCGCCAACGGCAGAAATATTATCCTTCAATCCGGATGGCTGGCCACAATTGTGCATCTGCCATTGCAAAAAGGAGGACCTCGTTCAAGCGCATTTCCGGACTACAGGCACGCCTGCATTTTTGGCTTATTTTAAAGATGATAGTGCATTAGCCAACGCTGCCTCCGAGGAGGCTATTTTTGAAAACGCAGCATTATCATTTATTCCTCCGCCACTGCGTACGAATGGTGAATGGATTGCAAAAGCCGCAAACCGCTCTTTACCAAAGCTCATAGTGCCGGAAGACATAAAGGGGCTTATCCACTGCCATTCTCATTACAGTGACGGCGGCGCAACCCTGCTACAAATGGCTACCGCTGCGCGGGATAAAGGCTTGGAGTACATGGTTATCTCCGACCACTCGCAGGCTGCTCAATATGCTAAAGGCCTTTATCCGGATCGCGTGTTACTACAGCACCGCGAAATAGAGCAATTGAATGAGCAGCTCGCGCCATTTAAAATTTTTAAAAGTATTGAAGCAGATATTCTTTCTGATGGAAGCCTTGATTATAATGATCAAGTGCTGTCTTCTTTTGATCTCGTTATCACCTCGGTACACAGTACCCTGAAAATGGACGAGGCCAAGGCAATGAAACGATTATTGAAAGCCATTGCCAACCCATACACGACTATTTTGGGGCACATGACCGGCAGGCTGCTGCTTCGCCGCCCCGGCTATCCTGTTGATCATAAAAAAATCATTGAAGCATGTGCAGCACATCAAGTAGTAATAGAAATAAATGCAAATCCCCGCCGCCTCGATATGGACTGGACGTGGATACAAAACGCGCTTGAATGCGGAGTTTTGCTCTCCATAAACCCGGATGCGCATTCTATAGCTGGTATAGACGACCTACGCTACGGAGTGTTGGCCGCGCAGAAAGGCGGGCTTACGGCTAAGAATAACCTCAGCTCTTATTCGCTTGCGGAGTTTGAAGCATTCCTGGAAACCTCACGCTATAAGCGTTGAGCAGGCCATATCATACAACTTATTTTATCCACTACCTTTGTGCCGCTTTAGCAGGAGCTAAGGCTATTAATCAATCGCAGTACCATCATGGGCTTATTCGATAAACTCTTCAAACGCAACAAAGAACAGCAGGAGCAGAAAGAAGCGCTGGATGAGGGGCTTAAAAAAACGAAGGAAGGCTTCTTCTCCAAGATCACCAAAGCGATTGCAGGAAAAGATAAGGTGGATGAGGAAGTGCTCGATGAGGTGGAAAATGCCTTGATCAGCGCGGATGTTGGGCTGGATACTACCGTTGCAATCATTAAAAGAATAGAAGAGCGCGTAGCCAAAGATAAATTTGTAGGCACATCGGAGCTCAACCGGATACTCCAGGAAGAGATGATGGGCATGCTCACTTCTGCATCCTCAAATGAATTTGAAACTTTTGATATTCCGGCAGGAAAAAAGCCTTATGTCATTCTTGTAGTAGGGGTGAATGGAGTTGGCAAGACAACTACCATCGGCAAGCTGGCTTATAACTTTAAGAAGGCAGGTAAAAGCGTAATGATGGGCGCAGCTGATACTTTCCGCGCGGCAGCTGTAGATCAGCTCACCATCTGGAGCGAGCGCGTTGGCGTACCAATCGTAAAAAAGGAAATGGGGTCGGACCCAAGCTCTGTTGCTTTTGATGCTGTGCAGAGTGCGATGGCAAAAGACGTAGATGTTGTGATCATCGATACTGCCGGCAGGCTTCATAACAAGGCTTACCTGATGGAAGAACTAAGTAAGATACGCCGCGTAATTACCAAGAAAATGCCTGATGCGCCGCATGAGGTAATGCTGGTGCTCGATGGCAGCACCGGGCAGAACGCCATTGAGCAGGCTAAGCAGTTTACGGCTGCTACCGATGTTACCTCCATAGCCATTACCAAGCTTGATGGCACGGCAAAAGGCGGTGTAGTGCTGGCAATTGCCAATCAGTTCCGGATACCGGTAAAGTATATCGGCGTGGGCGAAAAGATGGAAGATCTGCAGGTTTTCAATAAGGCGGAGTTTGTGGATACGCTGTTTAGCCTCGAAGGATAGCAGCTATTTTTTCTTCCGGCACACCGATATTTTTTAGTAAATCCTTTGCCACATCTGCTACCCCTTCTGTTGCGGGCTTTGCCACTGGTATTACCTGCTTATACCTGCTCACTGGCGGAATGATTTTATCCACTACATATTTAGGCACAAAAGGAGGCACAAAATCCATCAGCCCAGCCGCAGGATATACAACTAATGAGGTACCTATAAGCAGGAAATAATCCATATCCTGCATCAGGGTTGCCGCTTCTTCAATAGCAGGCACCGCCTCTTCAAACCAAACAATAGCAGGACGTAGCTGATGGCCTTTATCATCGGTATCACCAATGTGTATTTCTCCGGTTACCGGGTAGATTCTTTCCTCATCATATACACTCCGCATCTTTAAAATTTCTCCATGAAGATGCAGCACAGATGTAGAGCCGGCACGCTCATGGAGGTCGTCAATATTCTGGGTGATGATGCGTACGTCAAAATAATGCTCTAAATCTGCAAGGATTTTATGCGCTTTGTTTGGCTGTACCTCCTGCACATTTTTGCGGCGCTCATTATAAAAGCGTAGTACCAACTCAGGATTACGGGCAAAGGCGCGCGGGGTAGCTACGTCTTCCACATTATAGCCTTCCCAAAGCCCATCGCTGTCGCGGAAAGTACGCAGTCCGCTTTCTGCAGATATGCCTGCGCCGGTTAGTACTACTAATACAGGCTTGCTCATTGTTGTAAATTATATAAAATAAAGAGACAAAAATCGTAAGACAAAGATGGGAGTAATATCCATGCATCAAATTTACTGTAGCAGGCAACTCATCTTAATCCTTTTATTTAAGCCACAGGAAAGCTCAATAGCAGCAATCGGATCAACGGTGCCAACGCCACTACTGCATAATAGCAATTCACCTGCTTAATCCCACCCCAAAAATATTTCTTGCTAACTTGCGGCGTCAAATCCTGATTGCCCATGTCTGCACCCCGTTTTTATGAACTGAAAGTAACCGATGTACGCTCCGAAACAGCGGATTGTGTATCTGTAGCGCTCGAGGTTCCGGAGCATTTGCAGGATCTGTTCGTTTTTAAGCCGGGGCAATATCTTACTTTTCGCCGACAGCTCGAGGGCGCAGAGGTTCGCCGGTCTTATTCTATTTGCAGCAGCCCATCACAGGGCGAACTTCGTGTAGCGATAAAGGCTGTTACGGAAGGCAGGTTTTCAGGCTATGCAAATCGTGCGCTGCATACCGGCGAGGTGTTGGAAGTAATGCCGCCGATGGGAAATTTTGCTGCAAAGCAAAGTGAAAACAGCGCAAGAAATTACCTTGCTTTTGTGTCTGGCAGCGGCATTACTCCCGTAATGAGCATCATGCGGCACCTGCTGGAAACTGAGGCGGGCAGCAGCTTTACACTGGTATATGGCAATAAGAACCGCAATACGATCATCTTCCGCGAAGCAATCGAAGGACTGAAGAACCGGTTTATGAACCGGCTGCGTGTATATCATGTATTAAGCCGCGAGCTGATGGATGTGCCGCTTTTTAACGGGCGAATCGATGCCCGGAAGTGCAGTGATTTTGCCCTTACGCTGATTGATCTGAAAAGCATGGACGAAGTGTTTTTGTGCGGGCCGGAAGAAATGATCTTGTCGGTGCGGGAGCAATTGATGGCTCAGGGTATGCCAACGGCTAATATTCACTTGGAGCTTTTCTCCTCTCCCGATCAGCCTAAAAAGCAACACAAGGAATGGCAGGAAGCACATGCAGCTGCAACGGGGCCGGTGAGCAAGGTAAGCATCCGCCTCGACGGCGTAACTTTTGAGCTGGAGCTGGCCTACAACGGCGATAATATTCTCGATGCTGCGCTGGCTCACGGCGCTGACCTGCCTTATGCCTGCAAAGGCGGCGTTTGCAGCACCTGTAGGGCTAAGATCACTGAAGGCTCGGTTGATATGGAAGTGAACTACGCGCTTGAGCCGGATGAGGTGGCCAAAGGCTTTGTGCTAACCTGCCAGAGCCATCCTACCACAGAGCGGGTGGTGGTGGATTTTGATGCGCGCTAATTTTACCAATCCCTCCGCCGTGCTTCTTTCTTATCGGCTTCTTTCCGTTTACTTTCGAGGCGGCGCTCTACAGCTGCTTTTGATGGTTTTGAAGGCTTGCGCTTTTTAGGCTTTAAGAGGCTTTGGGCAATAAGCGCCTCCATTTTTTTCAGCGCAATGCCTTTGTTTTCAAGCTGCGAGCGGGTCTCACTACTTTTTACCAGCAGATATCCATCTTTGTTTATGCGGCTTTGCAGCTTATCCGCAATGCGCTCTTTATCTTCCTCGCTATAAAGCCTTGAGCCCGCTATATGCCACCAGGCTTCGGCCAATGTTTCTACCTTATTTACATTTTGTCCGCCCTTGCCGCCGCTGCGAGCGGTGCGGTAAAACACTTCAATGGCCAGGCTCATAAATCACGGCTTATTATTGCGCAGGAAAATGAGAAACTGGATAGCTTTCATAGCGAAAAGAAGCATGCCTGCTAAACCGCCGAGGCAGAGGAAAGCTCCTGGCGTGGCAAGCGCATGACTACCTACAGAGCGGAGCACTAACCCGATAACCAACAGGAATAGTGCAATGCCAAACGGAAAGGCAATTTTTATCCAAACGGCACGGATGTGTTGTGGGGTCATCATAGAATTTCAATGGTGGAGCATACTAATTACACATCATCCTCTTCTTCCTCATCCTCACCGCTAAAATCCATATTCAGCATACTCCCTAAAATATCTCCAAACGCATAGCCACCTGCTTCCACTCCTTTCTTATTGATCAATGAATATTCGCTCAGGCCATGCAGCATAAATTCCATTAAGAGCAGGTTTTGCGTATCGTCAACATCCGGATAGAGGCTTTTTACCGCACTGTAAAGGCCGTCAACACCGTAAAGCTTTGCGCGATAATCGCTATCGGTAGCATCCTGCAAAAGCAACAGCTCATGCCCGCGCCCAAACCAATCGATGACAGGCTGGTATGGATTCGGCCTTGCCTTTGCCCCTGCCGCAGCCGCTTTACCCGTAGGTTTTTTGAAGGATTGCGGATCAGGGAAATATTCCAGAAACGTGGTGCGTATTGCAAGCCCGAGTAAGCGGTAAGCTACATTGCCCGGACCTTCGATTTCGCCCTCGTAAACCAATTCTATCTTGCCGGTAATACCGGGAATAACTCCCACAAAATCCGCAATGCGCACAACCGTTTTCTCAGCCCCTTCGCGGATGGCGCGGCGCTCGGCCGTACTTACCAGATTTTCGTAAGCAGCAATAGTTAAGCGCGCGCTCACACCGCTTTTCTGATCCACATATTCGCTCTTGCGGGCTTCCATGGCTATCTGCTCTACAAGTGTTTTGCAAAGCTCTGGCACCTCCACACGTGCCGCCTGCTCCGGCAGCACATCAGCTTCCTGCGCTGTAATAGCCTGGCTTACTTCAATCGTTTTCGGATAATGGGTGATGATCTGGCTTTCGATCCTGTCTTTCAGCGGCGTAACTATCGATCCGCGATTTGTATAATCTTCGGGGTTGGCAGTAAATACAAACAGGATATCCAGCGGCAGGCGCAGCTTAAAACCGCGGATTTGAATATCGCCTTCCTGCAGGATATTGAACAGCGAAACCTGTATCCGCGCCTGTAGATCGGGCAGCTCATTGATCACAAAAATACCACGATGCGACCGGGGAATAATGCCATAGTGAAGCACCCGCTCATCTGCGAAGCTAAGCCGCATATTAGCCGCTTTTATCGGATCCACATCACCAATCAGGTCGGCCACACTTACATCCGGAGTAGCCAGCTTTTCACCATAACGGGCATCCCGGTGTTGCCAGGATACGGGCGTTGCATCACCCATTTCTTCAATCAGGTTGCGTGCAAAATGAGAGATAGGCCGCAGCGGATCATCATTGATCTCGCTGCCATCTACATAAGGAATCCACTCATCCAAAAGCTGCGTCATCTCGCGTGCCATACGGGTTTTGGCCTGCCCGCGTAAACCCAGAAACAGTATATTATGCCTCGAGAGCAAGGCCCGCTCCACGTCTGGTATTACTGTATCCTCGTAGCCAATCACCCCGCGAAAAGGCTGCTCCTTTTTTTGTATAGAGCGGATCAGGTTCTGCCGCACTTCCTCTTTTACTGTCTTCGATTGATAGCCGCTTTTTTTAAGCGCGCCTAAAGTATTAATCGTTGGTTGGTTCATCTTCTTCTTTAATATTTTTTGTACTCAGCCGATGAGCGCCGATTGAGCATTCGTTGCGTCGCTCCGTTCATCAATCCTTTTCTATTCAGCTTTTACTATTCGCTGTTTATGTCTCGACTGTGATCATTTTAATTAGCATGATCTACATGATTTAGATTATCGTCCACCTTGCTCGTTATGACTATAATTACTGAAATCATAGCAATCACGGAAATGACCGTTCAGAATAACAAATCACCATGCACACTATTCAAAAGTATCCTATCCATACGCTGCACCCAAATCTATAATGCCTATGGCTGCCTCCAAAAAAATAATTGAATTTTTCTATTCCTTTTCTTCCCTTACTTTACTCATTATCTCCATTATGAAAACCAGCCTCTCTCATTTAGGCGTGCTTACATCCGGCGGCGACAGCCCTGGCATGAATGCCGCCATTCGCGCCGTTGTGCGTACCGCTATCTACCATAATCTGAAAGTATCGGGCATCCGGCGCGGGTACCAGGGCATGATCGAGGGTGATATTTTTGAAATGAAGACTACCGATGTATCTAACATCATACAGCGCGGTGGTACCATCCTTAAAACCGCACGCAGCAAAGCTTTTATGACGCCAGAAGGTATGGAGGCTGCATACGGACAATTAAAGAAACACGGCATTGAAGGGCTCGTGCTTATCGGCGGCGATGGCACCTTTCGGGGCGCGGTAGAGTTTTTTAAGAAATACGATATCCCGGCAATCGGCCTGCCGGGCACTATCGATAAAGATCTCGGCGGCACAGACTATACTATTGGCTATGATACTGCGTTGAATACGGCGGTAGAAGCAATTGATAAAATCCGGGATACCGCTGAGGCACATGACCGCCTGTTTGTAATAGAAGTAATGGGCCGCGATGCAGGCTATCTTGCCCTCAACAGCGGCATAGCCTGCGGCGCCGAAGACATTCTGATACCTGAAAACACGAGCGACACCCAGGGTATGCTCGCCAGGATAGCCCGGGATGAGCGGCGCAAAAAAACGGTGCACATTATTGTAGTGGCAGAAGGCAATGAAACCGGTGGAGCGGCAGAGGTTTACAGCAGCATAAAAGAGCGTTTCCCTGACCTTGACACCCGTACCTGCATACTTGGGCATATACAGCGTGGAGGCGCGCCTTCCTGCTCAGACAGGGTACTTGCAAGCCGCCTGGGCTTTGCAGCAGTAGAGGCTATACACAGTGGCAAGACGCAATTGATGGCGGGTATCGTGAATGGCGAACTTGTATATACTCCATTTGAGCAGGCCGTAAAGCAACACGCAGCAATCAGTGATGATCTTATGGAAATGATCCGGGTACTCGCCGTTTAAGAGCTAAGCAGTGTTGTAGAAATTAAGATTGTAGTGGCTTCATTGCCAATACCTCGAAACAATTCCAATCTCATTAGAGCGAGCAAATCATAAAGGTTTTCTGCTGCCGGATATTTGCTGCGCAAAAGAGAACACTTCTACACCCACGCGTTTGAAATACACTCTGCCTTCCTCCATGAACGGCGCTCAGTAAATACCTATTATGCAAAAAGGGACAGGCCAAATGGCCTATCCCTTTTTTATTACCTGTGCTGCTTTCTAATTGCTTGCCAACGTTGCTGCAGCCGCAAACAATTGTTCATCAGCCGTAGGGCCGTAAATTCCCGGCAGTGGCACATTACTAAGGCGCATATAGACACTCAACTGCCCGCGATGGTGGATGCAGTGATTTATGGCCATACTACGTATCACCGCAATTTTAGGCAGGGTAAAAATAAGATGGTCGCCACGGCGCAGGGTCCAGTCTTTGCGCAGTTCGTCTTCGTTCGTTGCTTCAAGCGCTGCAAGGGCGTTGGCCACATTTTTATCGTGATGCGCCAGCAATTCTTCATTATCAGCTGCGTGAAAGGGCTTAAAATCACCAGAGAGAAAATCGAGTTCTGAAGTTTGTAGAGCCATTGCCACCCAGCCCGGCAGTTCTGCAAGGTGTGATGCGAGCCGGCCCATGGCCATAGATTTTTCGTGTGGTTTGTAAGTGCCTTGTTCCATGGGCACGATAGCAAGCATGTTGCGTGAATTAGCAGCTTCTGCCGTAAGCTCATTGATAAGGAATTTGATCATGTTCATCAGAAGTAAGGTTTTAAATCGAAGACGTGATTTAGGGGCTTGTATATAGTAAATCTCCCCGGGTTGGGTTATTAATGAAAAAGCAAACTGCCGCTGCAATAAATGTGCAGCGGCAGTTACTGTAAAAAGGTGATTACTGTATAAAGGTGCGGGCAATACCCTGCTCCTTACCGTTAGAAACGCGGATGATGTACATGCCACTCTGCACTGACTGGGGCTGGAGGTTTAGCTTATTGCTGCCTTTTGCGCCTGTATAAGCAGTATGGTAAACTTCGCGGCCGGCGAGATCGTACATTCCTACCTGGAGCGGTGCAGCATTTTCAAGATCGAATGCGATGTTGATGTTGCTGCTTGTTGCTATGCCGAGCACCTTTACGCCAATCGTGTTGTTGCGGCTGCCTACACTGGCAATACCCGTTGTACCGTTGGTAACAACTACGCTGTCCAGACGCGCATCATAGCCATTTGTTGTTGTGGAAATGTATTTGAAGGCCAGAAAGAAAGGTGTAGCTTTCTCCGCAGTCAGGCTTTGGGTAAACAACTTGTAAAAGCTCGTATCTGCAGGTGAGGTGCCTATCGTATTGAGATTGGTCCAGGTGGCTGTTGATGGTACAGAAGTACCATCATAATTGTGAGACAGCAATACCGCAACTTCATCGCCCGTAAAACGCTTCCATAATTTAAAATAAAGTGTGGGCGTAGCATTAGCGCTTACATCCAGTTTTGGCGTGATCAGCCAGTCTTCATTGGCATTATTGCCGCCGGAGAAACCATTTATGCGCATTACAAAATTACCGCTGGCAAGCGGTGTTTCGTAACAACCCCACTGCTGCCCTGCCCCTACAACGTTCTGACGGCTCCAGCCTGCAGGCAGGTTACCTGTTGCGCAACTAGCGTCAAATTTTTCATTCAGCGAAGTAAGCGTACCAACAGAACCGGCGCTGGTTGAAAATTTCCACGAAGTGCTGTCATAAAGGCCATAAGATTTGTAGCCCGCTGTATCGAATGCGGAAGAATCGAATTTCACATAGTACGTCTTGCTGTTCATCAACGTTACGCCAGGGATAGTCACAACGTTGCCTGATACAGTTGCAGTATTACCAGCTATGGTTTGCGTGGTATTATCAGTCTGGTTGCGTACAAATATATTGCCTGCTGCGCGTCCGGTTACCTGGCGGTCAAAAGTGATCATCAGGCTGCTTGTTGTAGCTACGTTTGAAGCACCATTTGCCGGGGATAAAGCTGTAATATTCGGACGGTAATTTGCAACCGGAGTACCTGTTGTAGTGAAAACGATATTTATATCATCTATAGAAAGACCATCGTCATTGCCCTGAATGTTCTTATCAATCCATTTAATAACAAGGGAACCACCAACCGGAATAGTTACAGAAACCGCACCTGTTTTAGTGGTAAAATTCCCGGCAGCATTGCCATCTAAAGCTAAGGCTGCTGCACCGGAAAAGTTTGGTGAATTTAACATCAGCGCCGTGCTTTCTGTATAGCCTGCACTCGTGGTATCCGACACGTCGGTAGCTGTTGTGCTGTAAAGAAAGCGAAGTGAATCGGTATTAGGACGGCTTGTTGCTGGTGAAGTAGGGCCACCAAAGCGCCATTGCTCGCCCTTATAAGTAAGTGTAAATCCGTTGATCGGAACACCCGTGTTATTTATAAATTTTGCACCATAGTGGCTGGCAAGTGTACCTGAGGCAAGTGAGCCTAATGCCCGGTCTGAGGAAAGACCAAAACTATAAGTATCGCCAGCATTAGAACCACCATTGCTGCCCTTATATTGCTGGTTTACGTTAGCACTCGTTCCATATTCAAAAATGGACCATCCGGCAGGCAATGCGGAGCTGCTTGTACCTGAAAGTGTATCCAGGGAATTAAAATCCTGTGTATAGGTAAGTGTACTGCCGGTAACAGAAATCTGCGCCTGAGCCGCAAATCCTATGGCCAGTGTGCAAAGAAGTAAAGAGATTTTTTTCATACTCAATGTATTATAGTAGTTAATTGTCTTTTTTGAAATGCAAATGTGCGGGATTTTTTTTGCACTGCCCGTTAATGAGGTTAAGAAACCTTTAAGTAATTAAATGCCCCAACCCATAGGCTGAGGCATTTAAGAAAACAGGATTCAATTAATAAACATCGGTAGCAGGGTTGCGCAGCTTCAGTTCTTTGGTTGTATTAAATGGTGTTGGAATAGCCACGTAAGTTTTTGGTGTAGTGCTAACTGACTGGCTGGCAAAAATCGCTGTGCTGGTAGTGTACAACTGAATTTTGCTGGTACCACCATCATCACTAAGCGTGATGTTGGATGCACCATAAGTACTACCGCCACTTACAGTACCATTAACTACTTTAATAAGCGTTGATTCATATTGCGCAAAGTTCGCAAGTAATTGAGCTACAGTAACTGTCAGTGGATCAATTGACTTATTACTGGAAATCTTGTTCACTTTAGCGGCAGTCATATTGTCAATTTCAAGCGCACCACTAAAAAGTTTTAGTGTTGCACCTGTGAGATCGGCAACCACAGAATCTCCTACTTTATAAGCAGAGCTGCCACTGATGTAAATGATGGCTCCTTTACGGCTGTTATCTTCGATGACGAAATTGCCCGAAGAGAAGTTCTTGTTATCAATATCAGAAATAATGATACCGGAGATTTTGTAGCTGCCCAATGTTACAGTACCTGTACCTGGGTAAAGCTTACGCATGCTGTCAATGGTAATCAGCGCGCCCGTACCCGGATTCACCGGACCACCGCCTGACCCGCAACGCGGACCATAAAACTTAACATCTGCAGTATCACGAAGGATCAATTGAGCAGTTGTACCGAAAGTGGTATAAATGGCGGTAATAATACCCTTACCACGTGGTAGGGAAAGTGCATGAAAGTTTGCATAGTTGCTGGAACGAATAGCGATCATTCCGGCAGGTGTAGTGTTACCCACATAATTACTGCTTCCGCACTGCGTTAAATATCTGTTTGTTGATGTTTCCGGATCTGTATATGGACGCACAGTATCAGCAAATTGAAGGCTGTCAGAAATGGTAACCAAACGATTGATAAAGTAAGGATTGCCCGTTCTTGCCTGAGCAAGTGTAATAACGGTATCCTTAACTGCATTGCCAATATTACCGCGAATGATGTGCGCATCAATATCAGCGCTTACCAGGCCTTTAACTGCTCTTTGCTCCGTAAGGCCAAGCCCAAGTACCGGCGTACCACTATTGTAGCTAAGGGTCATCCCTTTTAGCCTGATGTATAGCTTACGGCCAACAGGATAGTGGGTATAGAGGCTATAGTTATCGATATTGATGGCGATCCCGGCTGTAGCATCCTGGATTACAATCTGCTTGTAAAAATTGCCGGAACGGTCATCTGCTATAACAACACCTTCAATCACAAGATCCTGCGTGAAGGTGGTATCCGGGAAGGATGTCGTGCTTACATAAGCACCAATCATTCCCCGCATTTGCTGGATGGTGGTGGTTACGTTAAGCTTTGGATCGTAGTCTGAATTATCAGGCGGGGTATCAAAGCTTTTGCGGACGCAGGAGCCCATAGCAACGGTAAGGCCAAGCAGCGCTATCGAGGCAAGGTTGCGAAATTTAAACATAGATTTCATATAAAAAGTAGTTTTTAAAATTAAAATTTAAGGCTGATGTTGATGAAGAAATTGCGGCCAAAAGCATAAAAATATTTAGAGGCAAATTTATTGGCTTCTCCACCGGAAAAGTCATAACGCAGGTTTTCAAAACCCCCTGTACGGATATTCTTGTTATCGAGCAGGTTGCTCACACCTGCATTAATATACAAATAAGTATTCCGGGGGATCTTTTTATTGAATTTAGAAAGCAGAAATGATTTACCTGCATTGAGGTCCATTGTAAACGCTCCCGGAAGCCTTTCCTGATCAACGATACTGTGCCATTCAGCACTTTCAGGTACTACCAGATCCAGGGCCTCGGCTGTGCGGCGCGGCGCGGCAATTTCTACATACATCCGATCCAGATAATTCGCGTTGAGGCCGGCATACCAGAAATTCTTAGAGCGGTAATTGATGCCGAGCGAATAAACGCTTTGCGGGCCTACACCAAGAAAATGCCCTTTTGTATATGCCCTATCATAAGATGCTGATGTATCGGTGGTATTTTCCTCGTATTTCACTACGGTAGCGTTGCTCGTATAAAATGCTTGTCCAAGTGCTACTACGCCGGTAAGCGAAAGTGCAGAATTGACTTTATAATCCAGTGCAAGCTCGGTACCAATAAATCTTGAGTTCAGATCGCGAAGTACATAATCCACGAAATTGTTTGCGCCACCGCTCCCGGTATAGTAGAAGCGCTGTACTTTGGTTTCATCTTGTACATCGGTTGCGTACCCCACTACCCTTGCGTTCATTTTTGGCGATTTGAACAGATAGCCGCCTTCAACCGTATAGGTCATCTGCGCTTCCGGATTATCAATGGTACGGTTTCTAACCCTTGAGGCAAAGTAGGTATTATCAACACTTGGTGCATCGGATGCAAGCGCGGCGTTGGCGAAGAGATAATGACGGCCATTGAGCTTGTAGGTAAGCCCGCCTTTCACACCATATGTTGCAAAATTTTGCTTCACGCCTCTACCATAAGAGCTGTTATCATCGGCATAAATACCGTTACGGTAAAGTCCTTCCCGCTGAAACATATTAAAACCACCATTTGCCGCAATAAAAAAGTTTACTTTATTGAAAGTAAAATTGAGCTGCTCCCAAAGGTTGGCTTTTTGAAAGCGGACAAGGTAATCGTAATAATACTTGTCACCTTCGTGCACAACCAGGTTGGAGTCATTTGTATTGTATCGGGAAGATGCGCTTCCTGCACCAAAATCACGCTCTGAGAAAGAGTTGATATTTACATAGAAATCGCCGCCCAACAGATCGTCCAGCCTGCGGTAACTCTCTGTGCGCTGGTTAATGTAGGTGAAACCCGTATTCATTGTCAGGTGTTCATTTACTACGTAGCTCAGGTTGGTATTGCCAATCCATTTTTTAATATCATCAACATCACTGCCTATAATATATAAGGAGCGAAGTCCGGAATCGTTTGTTACACGGCCATTATAGCCTGGTACATAACTGTGGTTAATCTGGTTGGTATGGTATAGCTCATCCCAGTTAATCTGGCTGTTTGCCTGGAAATTCGGGCCTTGCAGCGCTTGTCCGTAAGGGTCCGGCGGCGTTGAGTACTGAAAGTAGCTCGGCAGATTACGGTAATAATCCGGGCGCGGATCAGGGGCATTGTACCAATCCAGTGTAGAATTTGCATTTGTACCAAACTGATAGCCTGCTACAGTGTTCCAGCGCAATTTATCGTTGGGCGTGTATTCATAGTTCAGCAGGAAGGTAGGCTGGAATATATTGGCCACTTTCGCATTGCGCTTCTCGCCATTCTGATAGCCCCAGTTAGGATTGTAGTAGTTTGATCCGGCAAGATCATAAGCTTCCTGATAGCTCGGGGCAGCTTTGCCACGGCGGGTGGGTGCACCGAAAGCAGTAAAATTCAACGTGCTTGTTGAATTAAAGCGCTTGCTGGCAGCGGCATAATACGAGTAGCCATCATAAAAAGTACCATCTACATACCCTTCATTAGCCCAGCGCTTAGATGCGGAAAGCGAGAAAGCCCAGCCATTCTTCATCAGGCCGGTACTATAAGTGAGCATAATGCGGTTGCGGTATTGGCGATTGGCAATGGAATAGGAGACGCGGGTTTGCTTACGCTGATTGGCCGCAGTAGCATCAAAATACGTAGAGCCTCCAATGCCGCCATATGCATACTCAGATGGGGTAAGACCGTAGGTAAGATTACGGCCCTTAAATACATCATTGAGGCCGCCCCACTGGCTCCAGTAGGCATCACCGGTTTCAATATCATTCATCGGTGCGCCGTTTATCAGCACTTCGGAAGCCCCATTATCGTAACCACGAAGGCGGAAACGATACTGCCCTAAAACGAAACCTGCAGTATTCAGGAAAGGATCGCGGGATGCCGTTAATACACCACTTACATTGGAAGCTTTCACGCCGTCATCATCGCTGCTCACATCACTTTCCTCGAGGGCAATAGTTGGTATTTGCTGGGTAGCTTGTGCCGCAGCCGTCTCACCGGGCACTACTCCGAATTCTTTCAGGTCAACATTAGGTTCATTGATCAACACCCGAAAGGTATCGGAAACAAATGTGAGGCCGCCAACGATAATCGTTTGGGTACCGTAGCGCACGCGGCTAAAGGTAAACCTGCCTTCACCGTCTGTAATGGTGAGCAGTTTCAGGTAAGGGATAGTAACCTGTACATCGCTGGCTGGCTGAAGTGTAGCTTTATTCAGGAGCCTGCCTTTTACCAGCGCTGTGCGTGTTTCCTGAGCCATGGCAGGCAAGGATATCACAGTGAGCAGCAATGCCAGTAGGCATCGTAAATTTCGTTGCATAAATATAATCTTATTGGAATGTTTTTGTCTTAACGGGTGCAAATGTACGGAGATTTAACAATCCATGCAGAAAGCCAAGTTTATCAATATGTTACCACTACAAATCGCAAGTCTTTTTTTTATTTCTTTGCAGCCAATTAAAATCATCTTCTCCGTGAGGAAAATCTTTCTGCCTTTCATTATATTGATCTTTGCTCATTCTGTTCCGCTCTCGGCACAGAAAAAGCAATACCAGGTAACAGCCATTGCCTTTTACAATCTCGAAAATTTCTATGATACCGAAGACGACCCTAAAACCCGTGATGAAGAGTTTACGCCCAACGGCCCTTATCATTATACAGAGGAAATTTACCATCAGAAACTACACAACCTCGCTACCGTAATTTCTAAGCTGGCTACAGAAGTAACTCCCGATGGCCCCGCGCTGATAGGCCATGCCGAGGTTGAAAATGCAAAGGTGTTGCAGGACCTGACAGACCAGCCGGAGATTGCAGGTCGCCATTACCGTTTTGTTCAATTCAATAGTCCGGATGCACGGGGTATTGATTGCGCTTTATTGTACAATCCAAAATACTTTACTGTGCTGCATGCACAGGCACTTTACACAGACATCAGCAGATTTGGCGAGAAAGGTGGCAAAACACGGGATGTGCTTTATGTAATTGGCCTTCTGAATGGGGATACTACGCATGTATTCGTAAATCACTGGCCATCGCGGCGAGGTGGCGAGGCAGCTTCTGCCCCGCTTCGTGCCATTGCAGCCGGGGTAAGCAAAAAAATAATTGATTCTTTAATGAAGATAAACCCTGCTACCAAAGTAGTGGTAATGGGCGACCTAAACGATGACCCGACAGATGCCAGCATCACCAAAGTGCTCGGGGCAAAAGGCAGTAAGGATAAAGTAGGCATGAGCGATCTGTATAATCCGTTTACCGCATTTTTCAACCAGGGCATCGGTACGCTGGGCTATAATGATGCCTGGGATCTTTTTGACCAGATCATGGTATCAGGTAGCTACCTGAAAGGGGATGAACGGCAATGGCGCTTCTATAAAGCAGAGGTTTTTAACCGCGAATTTTTGAAGTCGAATTTTGGACAGTATAAAGGCTATCCGCATCGCTCCTTTAGCGGCACCACCTGGATCAATGGTTATAGTGACCACTTTCCAACACTTGTTTATCTTATCAAGCCACTATAAATAAATAAACTTTTTTAAGGCAAATGCCCGGCCCAGCTACTGCGCCGGGCATTTGTCTGCATACGTAGCACCGGAAAAGCTCAATGGCAGCAATGGGATGAATGGTGCCAACGCCCCGACTGCCCAGTAGCAATTCCAGAGTTTGGACAAAAACCTTCCCGCTTTATCAAAATTAATTGGCTATCCACTGGGAAGGGTTAAGCTTGGCGCTACCCTTGCCCGTGGCTTTCCATATCTGGAAGTTGATGGTGGGCAGGCCTTCCTCGTTATTCCCAATTGTGCCAATAGCTTGTTTGGTAGTTACATGCTGGCCTTTCGATACACTTACAGAGGCAAGATTTGCATAAACGGTATAAAATTCACCATGTGCCACGAGCACATTCAGGCCGCTGCCGTCAACCGGAAATACGCTGGTTACCGTGCCTTCAAACACTGCCCTCGCCGTAGCACCGCCGCTTGTCTGTATATCGATGCCATTATTATCCACAATTACATTTGCTACCGGGTGCTTATGCGGCCCGAAGAAACCGGTAATCACACCGCGCTCTACCGGCCACGGCAGCCTGCCCCGGTTGGACGCAAAGGAGTTGGATAGCGCCAGCGCTTCGGGTGTCATGCTCAGCTCACGCGCGGTAGCTACTCTTGCAGGGCGTGGAGAGACTGTTGCAGCAACAGGCCGGTTGCCGGATGATGAATTGGCATTATTGTTTGCCGGGTTTGTAGTAGGCTCTGTATTAGGTTTTGGCGGGCCCATTGACGGGTGCGTACCGGAGCCTGTGGTTACATTTACACCGCCACTATTCCTGGTTGCGGCTGCGGCCCTCGCTGCATTGGCTGCCGCTATGCGGCGCTGATCTTCTTCCCGCCTGCGCTGGTCTTCGGCTGCTTTTCTTCTAGCCTCTTCAATTGCACGGCGGCGCTGCTCTTCAATTTCGCGGGCAATAAGGGCATTTACTGCTTTTTCAACCTTCTTGGCTGCCTTCTTATTCTTATCAATATCGGCAACCAGCTCTTTTTCACGACCTTTTAGCTGTGTTACCACACTATTGGTTTCATTGCGCTCCTGCTGCAATACCTGTTTTTGCTGTTCTTCTGCGGATAGCAGTAAATCCTTTTGCTGCTTCTGCGTATTCAGCACTACAATTTTATTTTCTATCCTGCCCTGGGTGGCGCGTATTGCCTCGGCCTGCTGCTGGCGGTAATCGCGGTAGCGCTTCAGATATTTCATCCGCCGCACGGCATCGTTATAGTCTTTTGAGGAAAAAAGAAAAGCAAGCATATTGTTGGAGCTCCTGTGCTTGTAGGCATAGCGCACAGATTGCGCATAGCGCGATTTGAGCACGGTAAGATTTTGCTGGAGCTGGCCTACCTGCTGGGTAGAATTCTGAATAGTGCCTGATATAGCTGCTATTTCCTGGTTTATGTTGCCAATGAGGCGCAAGCGTCCATCGAGCTTTGCCTGCAGGGCACGTAGCTCTGCAAGCGTGGCGTTTTTATTGCGCTTTGTCTCCTCGAGTTGCTGCTGGCTTTCGCGGATGGATTCAATAATGCTCTGGCGGCGGCGCTCAAGATCGGAGCGGGCTGCGGAAGGCTGCTGGGCTACAGCGGTATAGCAGCACAACAGGAAAAGCAGCACAGTAGCAAGCCATCGGGGAATCCGGTAGTTTCTTAAAAGCATGAGCGACAAAAATAACCAAATCCGCCGCGTATAAAAGGTTGTATTTTTTAGTTGGATGCTGCCTTTAGCCGAGTAGCCGGAAACAGGTTAGTTAGGTGATGCGGCCCCACAATATTTTGCCTTTTGCCTTTTACCTTATACCTTCCGCGCCATTATGCTTTATTCTATGACCGGCTTTGGCCGTGCCGCAGCTACCATTGGCGGCAGGCAGGTAAGTGCTGAGATAAAATCCCTCAATGGCAAGCAGTTTGACATGGCTTCCAAGCTGCCCTATTTGCTTCGTGCCTATGAGGTGGAAGTGCGCACAGCACTATCCGCCCTCTTGCTTCGAGGCACTACCGACCTTACGATTTCTATAAAGCAGGATGGCCTGTCGCGGCCGGTTTCTGTGAATGTGGATCTTGCGATGGCTTATTATAAAGGTATGCAGGAAGTAGCGAGCCGCCTCGGATTGCCCGAAGAGCAAATGCTGCCCACCATTATGCGCATGCCGGAGATCCTAAGCACAGAGCAGGATATATTGCCGGAAAGCGAATGGGCTGAAGTAAAAACGCTGATCATAAAAGCGGCAAAAAAGCTAATGGAGCACCGCCTGCAGGAGGGCAAATCGCTGGAAAAGGACCTGCTTGGGCGCATCGGCAATATAGAAGCTATGCTGCAGAAGATTATTCCGCTGGAGGCTGGCCGCACGGAGCGGGTCAAGGCAAGATTAAGAGCATCGCTCGATGAGCTGAGCCTCCAACAAACCGATGAGAACCGTTTTGAGCAGGAGCTGATCTATTATCTTGAAAAAATGGATTTTTCGGAAGAAAAAACAAGGCTCACGCAGCATTGCAGCTATTTTCGGGAAATTATCACCAATTCCGAAATCAGTAAGGGGAAAGTGCTGGGTTTCATCCTCCAGGAAGCAGGCCGGGAAATAAACACATTGGGATCGAAGGCAAATGATGCAACGATACAACAAATGGTGGTGCAGATGAAAGATGAGCTGGAAAAAGCAAAAGAGCAGGTGCTGAATGCACTTTAGTGAGGACCGAAACCTGAATCTAACCCAGTAAAGCGATATTTGCAGCCATGCCGCGTAAAATTTTCTTTTATCTTCTACCTATTGCCCTTTATATTTTAACAGCAGGCTGTGGTAACCCGCCCCGCTACCAGGAGTATTTTAATATCCCCGGGAATAGCTGGGATACCGGTTTTCACCCGGAGTTTCATATCGACATAAAAGATACAGCAGCCGCTTACCAGCTTATATTCCTTATACGCCATACCGATAATTATCCCTTCAATAATATCTGGCTGAGGCTGGATACCAAAGCACCAGGCGATACCGTATTTCAAAAGCTGCGGGTGGAGATTCCGCTTGCGGCACCTACCGGCCAGTGGCTGGGTCGAGGAATGGGCGAGCTTTATGAGCAGCATGTAGCCATTAATAGAGAGGCAAATCCGGCATTTTTCCAAAAAAAGGGAATTTACACCATTCGTATGGCACAGGTAATGCGGGTGAACGCGCTGCCGGATATAGTGCAGGTAGGGCTCAGGCTCAATTACCTCGGCATTCCTGCTTTTAAGCATTAAGCTGCGTAATTTTAAAGCTATGCGGTTTTTCACCACTTTTTATGCCCTGCTGCTCGCCTATATAATTGCGGCATTGCTCTTTTGGGGCCTGAGCCTGCACCGCCAAAGCATACTGATCTATGAGCTTGAGCGGAGTGCGCTGATCGAAAAGGTGGACAGCCTGCATCAGCCTGGCCTATTTAATGCCAGCATACAGAAGCTGCGGGCAAAACGGGTGAGCAGGAAAAAACAATACATCGGCGAGGGCGCTACTTTTTTCGTGGTAATTCTTATCGGGGCAGGAGTGGTTTATAATTCCTTCCGGCGAAGTATTAGCCTATCACGGCAACAGAATAATTTTATGCTTTCTGTCACGCATGAGCTAAAATCACCCATTGCGGGCATAAAGCTTAGCCTGCAAACAATACAAAAGCGTGTGCTTACAGATGAGCAGCGCCAAACGCTTATAAGGCGCTGCATTGAGGAAAGCGACCGGCTGAACGACCTCTGCAATAATATGCTTATCACTTCCCAGATGGAGGGCAGGCAGTATATTCCCGCAAAAGAAAGCCTGGATTTTAGTGAATTGGTAAACGAGAGCATTACCGCCTATCAGAGCCGCTACCCGGAGCGATTTACAGAGCACCTTGCCGTAGGCCTCGATGTGCATGGCGACTTTACCCTTCTTCAAATGGCGGTAAATAATCTGCTTGAGAACGCCATTAAATACACGCCTGCCGGGAGCAACATCACTATTACATTAAGCAAGGCAGATGGCAAGGCGGTACTGCATGTAGCCGATAGCGGAAAGGGGATACCTGATGATGAAAAGAAAAAGATCTTCTCGAAGTTTTACCGCATCGGCGATGAGGCTACCCGAAATACTAAAGGCACCGGGCTCGGCCTCTATCTTACCTCAAAAATCATCCGGCAGCATAAAGGCAAAATATGTGTGAAGGATAATAAGCCTGCCGGCGCGCTGTTTGAGATTATGCTGCCTTTGATATAGCTCAAATGGCTGTTCTCAATATTTCCAGATTGCTGTGCCGTGCGTGTAATAATCTGTGCTGCCATCGCCAAGTTGCACCTCCAAGAGGCCATCTGCATGTACTTCAATGATCATAGCGGCCCATTCTTTACCATCTTTCATAAATTCCTGTAGGCGACCTCGCCGGAAAAGCAGTTTATTGTACCTGCGCATAATATCCTGCGGATGCACATGCTCATCAAGTGCGCATAATAATGCCGTACGAAGCAGTGTTGCTGTTTCATCGCGGCCGATATTTTTGCCTGAAGCAATCTTAAGGCTAATAGCATGTGGCAATTCCTCTCCAAAGAAATCCTGATTCAGATTAAGGCCTAGCCCGATGATCGCATAAAGCCAGGATAGCCCGCGCAGGACATTTTCGATAAGAATACCACCTGCCTTTCTGTCATTTACAATAATATCATTGGGCCATTTGATCTGCGCGTCCGGCATATCTTCAAATTGCTGTATGGTCTCAACTATTGAAACGGCAACTAAAGCCGAGAAAATAAATTGTGCGTCAATAGTTTGCTGTGGCACTGTAATCACACTCATCATAAGGCTCTCACCAGC
The DNA here is from genome assembly GCA_965246905.1 of Chitinophagaceae bacterium. Taxonomy (GTDB): domain Bacteria; phylum Bacteroidota; class Bacteroidia; order Chitinophagales; family Chitinophagaceae; genus UBA1952. The sequence continues at coordinate 19,033 of CBDFFZ010000032.1, read as the reverse complement.
GGTTGCCATCCAGGATTTTCCACGCTGTCCGCGACCTGCAGTCTGGTAGTCTGCCACGATGGTTGTGCCATGAGGTGCCTTATCGGCATCTATAAGCCGCATGGCATCATTATTGGAGCTTTCAGTTATATCAAGCGTGATGATAGGTGCATTAAGCCACTGCCGGGCATTTTGAGCCAAAATATTGCGTAATTTTGAGTAGTTGGAAATTAATAGGGGTTAAAGATATTACCCCGCCTAACAATTAAGATTTAAAAAAGCAATTTGGAGAAAGCAATAACAGCCCTGCAGGGACGAAAGAAAGCAGCTACCCGCCTTACGCGCAACAGCAAGCTTTTCAAAACAATCATCAGCGCCATCCAGGATAAAAAAGGCGAAAGCATCGTATCACTGGACCTGCGCAAGATCGATGAAGCAGTTGCCGATTTTTTTATTCTTTGCGAAGTTCAGTCTTCCGTTCAGATCAAGGCAATTGCAGATCACATAGAGGCTGAAGTGAAGGAAAAATGCGAGGAGCGGGTATATCATACCGAGCGCGGCGATGAATGGACGCTGGTAGATTATGTGAATGTAGTAGTGCATATTTTCATGCGCGAACACCGAAAATTCTACGACCTTGAAAGCCTTTGGGCAGATGCTGAGCGCACCGAGCATTCAGAGTAAAAGAGATAATTATAACACGCTATTTAGTTTTATACTTGGAAATTGCCTTGCACCTTTTAAAACAGGAAAGCGCCTCAAAAGCGCGCTATAATTAATGGAAGATCATAATAATGGCCCGGAAGCGCCATCCGGCGCGCCACAAAACGAGCCAAAATCGCCCCGAAAGGGCCCCCGCTTTAATATTTACTGGATTTACGGTATTATCATTCTCGCTATTCTAGGTATGCAGTTTTTCGGCAGCTCGTTTGGCGGGCCCGACCGTACAATGACCTTCCTGGAATTTAAGAAGGCGCTGCTCGACTCCGGCAAGGTTGGCCGTATCATTATGGTGAATAAAGAATATGCCGAGATCTACAAAAAACCGAGGGCTGCACGGACGGATGAAAATAACAGTGGATTTGGTGTGGCAGAGGAAACACCTGAAGCAATTGTAAAGTTTACCACGCCTGAGCAATTTGAAAAGAAACTGGATGAAGCACAGGCAAACCGGCCTGAAAGCGACCGGATCGGAATTGAAGTGCAGAGCCGGCAAAATATTTTACATGACCTGCTGAGCTCCATTTTCCTGCCTATCCTGCTGCTAGTGGCCATGTGGTTTTTAATCATGCGCAAGATGGGCGGCGGGGCTGCCGGTGGTGGCGCTGGAGGCTTATTCAATATCGGCAAAAGCAAGGCCCAGCTATTTGAAAAAGGTACGCGCGTTAACATTACCTTCAATGATGTAGCAGGGCTGGATGAAGCCAAAGTGGAAGTAATGGAGATCGTTGATTTCCTTAAAAATCCTAAAAAATATACCGCGCTCGGCGGAAAGATACCTAAAGGCGCACTCCTGGTAGGCCCTCCCGGCACTGGTAAAACACTGCTTGCAAAAGCGATGGCAGGTGAGGCTCAGGTTCCTTTCTTTTCCATCTCAGGATCTGATTTTGTGGAGATGTTCGTGGGCGTTGGAGCAAGTCGTGTGCGTGATCTGTTTAAGCAGGCGCGTGAAAAATCACCCTGCATTGTATTTATCGATGAGATCGATGCAATAGGCCGTGCACGTGGCAAAAATGCGGTAGTGAGTAATGATGAGCGTGAGAATACGCTCAACATGATGCTCGTGGAAATGGATGGCTTCTCGGGCGATAGCGGCATTATTGTGCTGGCTGCAACCAACCGCCCCGATGTGCTGGATACCGCGCTATTGCGCCCGGGCCGTTTCGACCGTCAGATATCGATTGATATACCTGACGTGAAAGGCCGCCATAAGATTTTCGAGGTGCATCTGAAGCCGATCAAGAAATCAAAAGATTTAAATATCCAGAAGCTTGCTGTACAAACCCCAGGTTTTGCCGGTGCAGATATTGCCAATATCTGCAATGAAGCTGCGCTGATCGCTGCGCGTAAAGGCAAGAGCGAGGTAGAAATGAGCGACTTTAACGACGCCATCGACCGCGTGATAGGCGGGCTGGAAAAAAAGAATAAGATCATCTCTCCGGAAGAGAAAAAAGTAATTGCCTACCACGAAGCCGGCCATGCCGTTTCAGGCTGGTTCCTCGAGCATGCGCACCCGCTGGTAAAGGTTACCATTGTGCCGCGCGGCGTTGCTGCGCTTGGCTATGCGCAATACCTTCCGAAAGAAGTTTATATCCGCAACACAGACCACCTGATGGATGATATGTGCATGAGCCTCGGTGGCCGTGCCGTTGAGGAGTTGGTTTTTGGCAAGATATCGACTGGCGCCCTTAGCGACCTGCAGCACGTAACCCGCATGGCTTATGCAATGATCTCGATGTATGGCATGAGCGATAAGATCGGAAATATCTCATTTTATGATCCGCAAAGCGAAGGCGGCTTTACTAAGCCATACTCTGAAGAGACTGGCAAGGTGATTGACGAAGAAGTACGGCGTGTGGTAAGTGAAGCATATGAGAAGATCAAGAACCTGCTCTCTGATAAGATCGAAGCCGTAAAAACGATTGCTGAGGAGCTCCTGAAGAAAGAAGTGCTCTATAAGGATGATCTGGTACGGCTGATTGGTACCCGCCCGTTTATCGAGACCGATGACGAGGAAGATACCCTATCTCCATTGCCCGATCCGTTGGTAGAAAAAGAAGGATTGATCTAGCATTTGCTCATCCTGAATTAATAGTAACGCCCGGCAGCATTTGTTGCCGGGCTTTATATTGGTGATAAATAAACCGCTCGCCAAATGCGTTATCTTACGGTGTTAAAGCCTATTGCAAATGAAACTTACAGCTCTGTGTACGCTATTATTTTTTACGCTGTCGCCTGTTTGTAGCAATGCCGCTATTGAGCGCAGTACGCTTAAAACAGCCTTTGAAGCAGGACAGATTTCTATAACGGCATCCGGAACCGGACAATGCTATCATGATAAAGGACTTCATCTAAAACTGAAAAACAAAACCGGAAATACCTTGCAACTGAAAGTCGATCCGGCATTGATTTTCCGGCCTTTAGATACCTCTTACCAGGATATAATTTTGCCAGGCGAAACAATTTTTGCAATTGCTGCTCATGGCGAAACGGACATAGACCTACAATCTTTTTGTGGTAAAAGCTATGCGCGCGCACCGGGCAGCAATGTCAACTTCAATTTTTACCGGCAAGGAGATAGTACGATGATCAAAGTGGCACAGTTCATTAATAAGTACAAGCTGTATAATGTAACCGGCCAGAGCGCAATCTGGGCGCTTACCAATACCCATAATCTAAGCGGCCTGTTTGACCCTTCCAACGCGGCCATCTCAAACAAGCTCATTGCCCTTATGTCGCAGCTTACCGGTTGGGCTGTACCTGAGTATTACAAGCATTACCGGATAAATACAATAGCCGGAGAACCAGCTTTGGAGCAGCGGGTGCTGAAAATTTATTCCGTTTTTGAATGGAAGCTCAGCGAGCCACAAAAGCTAAATCTGGGCATCTACAATAGCGCTGGCAAGCTCATACAGTCCGTAATAGACAATGAATCTTTTATTAAAGGCGGCTACACGTTAACTGTTACTTTTGAAGCAGAAAACATTGCAACGGGAAATTATTACATCCGCCTCAAAGCAGGCAATTCCGTACTGAAAGAACAAATGGTGAAGCTGGATTAACCCCTAAAAATTACACTGATGAAAAACACAATTTCAGGCATAGGCATGGTTATACTACTGGCGGGTTGTACCGGCGGCTGGAATGAGGAAAACAAACAGGCCTACCTGCAAGCCTGCGAGGACAGTCCAAATACTACCGGTCTTAATGCTACCCAGCGTAAATCCTATTGTGCTTGCTCCATGGAAGAAGTAATGAAACATTACGACACCATCGAAGAAGTGATCGAAAATAAAGACAGTACAGCCATCAACTCGGTAATGCTGCAATGCAGGGCCAGTGCGCTAAAATAAGCTTTGTTTAAAGGGCAATACTTTCCGCTTTGGCTGCCAGGCTACGAAGCAGCACACTTGCGCGATAGCGGTCTTCCCCATACTGGAGATGCAGGTTATCTAAAACCTGCAATACCTTCTCTGCGCCCAGCTCATTGCACCAGAGCAGTAAGCCTTTTGGGTAATTCACGCCCTTGGTCATTGCCGTTTCAAGGTCTTGCGCGGTGGCAATGTTCAGGTACAATGCTTCAACTGCTTCATTGATAAGCATAGCTACAATGCGCTCAACAATTTTCCTTCCGTCAAGCTCATTTCTATCAGCCTCAGGCTGAGGAGCGCCTTCCGTGTAATTATAAAATCCTCTTCCGGTTTTACGGCCCAGCCAGCCGGCCTCGAGCAGTCTTTTCTGAGAGAACGAAGGCTTATACCGCGGATCGAAGAAGAAGGATTGGAAAACGGTTTCGGTAACTACATAATTGACATCGTGGCCTATATAATCCATCAGCTCAAACGGCCCCATGCGGAAGCCACCTAACTCCGTCATCGCCCAATCTATAGTAGCCATATCTGCAATTCCTTCTTCATAAATACGCAGAGCTTCGCCATAAAAAGGACGGGCTACGCGGTTTACAATAAAGCCGGGCGTATCCTTGGCTACTACCGGCAGCTTGCCCCATGCCAACATTAAATTCTTTGCCTTTTCTACCAAAGCAGGGTCTGTCTGGATAGCCGGAATCACCTCTACCAAAGCCATCAGCGGCGGCGGATTGAAAAAATGCAGACCGATAACACGCTCCGGATTTTGGCAGGATGCCGCTATAGCTGTAACAGAAAGGGAAGATGTATTAGTGGCCAAGATGCAGCCATCGCAGGCTTGCTTTTCAAGGGCGGCAAACAGGTTTTGCTTTACCTCCAGCTTTTCCACCACTGCCTCAATGATAAGGTTGCATTCTGCAAGATCATTCAGGTTGTTGGAGAAGGAAATACGCGCTGTGATTTCAGAAGCATTGGCAAGCTTTCCTTTTTCCTGAAGCTTATTGAGTGTAGCGGCGAGTGCTTTTTCTGCTTTTTGTAGTGCAGCGTCATTATTATCATAAATAACTACCCTGTGCCCTGCTACTGCGGCAACCTGCGCTATGCCTGCGCCCATTGCACCCGAGCCTACTATGCCTACTGCCTGATCTTTCTGAATCATAATTCCGTTATTAAAATCTTTTGGCCAAAGTATTACATTTCGGGCTTGTTATAAAATGCCAGCTACCCCTAACCAACGCGTCAATACCACTATCCAAAGCAGCCATGTGCATGATCTGTGCTTACCTGCCTGCTTCTGCGGGCTTGTGCTATTGCTTGCAGGTTGGATGCTTTATCATTACCATCCACATTGGGTGGCGCATCCTGAGCTTTGCAAAGGCGATTGCCGCTCTTACCGTACGATTGCGCAAAGTGGCTATTGGTATAAGGAAGGAGTGCGCAGCAATACGAACTTCTTTCCGCTGTTTCCCTACCTGTGGCGCTGGAGCGGGCTTGGCGAATGGGGCATCTCTTTTGTAAACCTGCTTTGCTACATTTCAGGTAGCTATCTCCTTTTTCAAAAATTTATCAGTCCGCTACGCGTAAAGATTATAAGCCTCGCAACAGGATGCGTAATCTTTTACATGGCTCCTTTCAGCGAAGGCATGTTCTACCTCGCAAGCGTATTGCTGTTGGTCGCGTTAAAAGAAAAAAGGACTATGCTCATTTATTGCGCACTGACTGCACTTTGCCTTTTGCGGCCAGTAAGCATCCTGTTCGTTCCTGCCTGGCTATTTATTGCTACCCTGAAGTACCTGGATACTCGCTCTGTAAAAAATTGCCTGCCCTACCTGCTATACGCGCTCTACGGGCTTTTCATCATCGGGCTCATCTTTCTTTTCGAATGGCAGCGCACCGGCGAATGGCTGGCTTTCGTAAAGGCGCAACGCGTATGGGGCACCTGGGTGCGCTATCCACACCTGCCGTTCAGTGCGTGGGGTGACGACCGGCACATGGTATTTGCCCAATATGCGGTTTTTATAAGCTTAGTGTGCTGCCTCTGTCTTGCAAAAATCCTGTTGAGCCGGCTTGCAAAAACAATCAGGAAAAGCACTTTGAATGATGCTGCGCTTTTCGGGCTGCTTTACCTTGCAGGCAATGGATTGTTCCCGCTGCTGATGCGCGGAGCGGATTATTCGAGCCTTAACCGTTATATCCTCGCTACCCCGTTTCTATATATTTTCCTGCGGGAATTATCGGTTTATAAATTCAGCCGGAAAGAACTGCTTGTTATGCTGGCTGTTGAGCTTGTTTACCTGTTTATCTGCTGGGAAATGTATGCGAATGCTACCAGACTTATACTGGCAGCCCTATTCATACCTGCTACGCTGATTATACCCTGGCTGCTGCAATCGCGCAGCCGGCTTGTGGTTGCCGGGATTGCGATTGCAGCAGCAGTTGGCATTTACCTGCAGGCAGTACAGCTGGTAGATCTGGTGAGTGGATTCTGGGTAGGATAACCTTATCCTTTCACCATCTTCTTTTGGGCAAACAGGCTCCAGTCGGTTTTTTCTGCTACGATGGTGTTGGTGAGTGTGCCCAATCCATCTATTTCCATTACTACTTCATCGCCGTCCTGAAGCCATTGTACTTTATAATTCGGATCATTGAGCAGGCCGGTGCCGTTGAGCTCAAGGAAACAGCCGGTGCCTACTGTGCCGCTGCCTATTACGTCGCCGGGAAGGATATCAACACCATAGGCGCAGCGCTCTACGATTTCGGCGAAGGTCCAGTCCATATCGCCCATATTGCCTTCACTTACCATTTTGCCGTTTACCTTACAGGTCATTTTCAGGTTGTAGGTATTGCCTGTGTGGCCTTCTTTGGGAGTTGTTTTGAAGCTTTCCAGCTCATCGGGAGTTACCATCACAGGGCCAATTACGGTGCTGAAGTCTTTGCCTTTTGCAGGCCCAAGGTTAAGGAGCATTTCTTCCATCTGCAGGGTACGGGCGCTCATATCGTTCATGATCATGTAGCCGGCTATATGATCATCTGCCTCTGTGGCTTTAATGTTGCGGCCTTTCTTACCTATTACAATCGCAGCTTCCAGCTCAAAATCGAGCTTCTGAAAATGATCCGGCATACAGTTGATTTCTCCGGGGCCTTCAATTGCATTGTGGTTGGTAAAGTAAAAGATCGGATACTGATCGAACTCAGGGATCATTTCTACTTTGCGGTTGCGGCGGGCTGCGGCTACGTGCTGGCGGAAGGCATAGCCATCGCGGCAGGAGGTGGGGTGCGGCACCGGGGCAAGGATCTCTGCACTGCTGAATGCAGCGTATGGCGCGAGGGGATTTTCTTTGCTTTTAATGGCGGCTTCGGCGGCCTTAGCTATAGGGCTTAGCTTTTCCCAGTTTTTCAGGAGATCCGCCATGTTGTTGGGCAGATCGGGGCTGGCCATATCGGTGTCGAAGAGGTTTTCGTCTATAAGGAAGGCAAGCTGTTCTTTGCCGTCTTTGCGGTAGGTAACGAGTTTCATGGCGCTGTTGATTTGGAAGCAAAAGTAGGGCTTGATTTATTTAACAGGTCGCAGTGTGTGGATAAAACCGCCGGTGGCCCTTTTTGTAATGGCTGAAATGCTGCTGCCTTCGTGGAAATACCTGCTGCCTTTGCCGGGATGGCTGCTGCTGTGTGGAAGAGGCATCTGCCTGCGTGGTAACTCCTACTGCCTCCGTGGTAGTAACTGCTGCCTGTGTGGAAGAGGCATCTGCCTGCGTGGTAGCTCCTGCCGCCTCCGTTGTAGTAACTGCTGCCAGTGTGGTAGCAGCTTCTGTCTGTGTGGGAACGATTGCTGCCTTCATGGACAAAGCATCTGCCTCTGTGGTAGCTGCTGCTGCTTCTGTGGGAACACCTGCTGCCTTCGTGGGTGAGGCTACTGCCGGCGCAGGTGATGCTGATGCCTTCTTGGTGCTATCATCGGGAGCTGGTGAATTCGCTTTTTAGTGTGCTCTTGTCGCTACTTTTAACGCCGACAGGGTTTTGAACCCTGTCGGCGTTAGCTTTTGCGATGGAATGGATAGTATTTGACGCCTGCGGTCCGCTGCGCTCGTCCCGATACTGCCTTTGTGCTGTAATAGGTAGGAATCTAAAAATCATAACCATCATCATAATCATAGTTCAGATAATAACAGCTTGCAGGAAAAGATCAAAAGCAATCCTCAGATGAATGGTGCCAACGCCACGACTGCTCAATCGGCTTCCACCTGCCCGGACAATAAAAAATTAAACCCTGCTCCTCCCCTTTGCCGGATTAATTTTGCGGCAGCATGTACACTTCGGAAACTAAAATACGCGTGCGCTACGGCGAAACAGACCAGATGGGCTTTCTTTATTACGGCAATTATGCGCTTTACTATGAGGTGGGCCGCGCCGAGGCCATCCGGCAGTTGGGCTTTACTTATCGGGAGCTGGAGGAGCTGGGCATCAACATGCCGGTGGTGGAGCTGACTGTACAGTATTACCGGCCTGCGCTTTATGATGATCTGATTACGGTACGCACGATACTCAAATCTTTGCCGGACGGGCCTAAGATACAGTTCCACTCAGAGCTTTATAACGAGGAGGGCGTATTTCTGAACAAGGGCGTTACGAGCCTTGTATTCTATGACCCGAAGGAGAAAAAAAAGGTGGCCATGCACCCGGAACTATACAAGCGGCTGGGGCAATATTTTGATCAAAAAGAAGAAGCACAATGAATATACAGGCAACGATTATAACCATTGGCGATGAGCTGCTCATAGGCCAGACGATTGATACCAACAGCGCATGGATTGCGCAGCAGCTGAATGGCTTCGGCATAGACATCCTGCGGCGCGTGGCCGTGGGCGATACGCGGGAAGCCATCCTCAATTCGCTGGATGAAGAGCTGAAGCGTAACGACCTGCTTATTATTACCGGCGGCCTCGGGCCTACGGCAGATGACCTTACCAAGCCCCTGCTCGCAGAATATTTTGGCGGGAAGCTGGTGGTGAATAAGGAGGTGCTGGAGCATGTAAAAAGCATTTTCACCAGAAGAAAGCGGCCCTTCCTCGAAGTGAATTTAAAACAGGCCGAAGTGCCGGATGTTTGTACTGTACTACCCAATGCGATGGGCACGGCGCCGGGCATGTGGTTTGAGCAGGATGGGAAAGTGATAATTGCCTTGCCGGGCGTGCCTTTCGAGATGATAGGCATCATGGAAAATGAGGCACTGCCGAAGCTTCGTAAGCGCTTTACGAGCGATGCGATTACCCACCGGAGCATTGTCACGGCTGGTGAGGGCGAGAGCTTTATTGCGGATCAGATCAAAGACCTGGAAGCAGTGCTGCCTGCGCATATAAAGCTGGCCTACCTGCCCTCTTACGGCATGGTGCGGCTGCGCCTTACCGGGCATGGGGTGGATGAATTGCAGCTTATAAAGGAAGTGGAGATGAGGCGGGATGAAATTGCCAACCGGATAGAGCCAATTGTTGTTGGCCTTGAAGACCTGCCACTGGAGCACATTCTCGGAAAAGCCTTAGTGAGCAAAGGCCTTACGCTCGGGCTTGCGGAAAGCTGCACGGGCGGGTTTATTGCCCACCGCATTACACAGATCATGGGCTCGGCGCAATACTTTAATGGCTGTATTGTATGCTACCAGGAAGATGTAAAAGAGGATCTGCTGCACGTAAAGCGCAGGACAATCGAAAAGCACAGTGTGGTGAGCGAGGAGGTGGCCGTAGAAATGGCGGCCGGCGCAAGAAAGGTTTTAAGCTCGGATATCGGGTTTGGGATAACCGGCTGGCTGAGCGGCAGCGCCGAAGACCGGGTGAAAGTAGGCACAGTGTGTATAGCGATCGTAACCAAGGAGGAAACCTACAGCAAGACGTTCCAGTTTCATATGGACAGGGTGCGGAATAAGGAGCTTGCGGTGAATATGAGCCTGCTGGCGTTGTGGAAGTTTGCGGAAGGAAAGCTATGAGCCTTATTTTTCTGATTGGGATGCCGGGGGCGGGAAAGAGCAGCATGGCGCGGATCTGGGCGCAATCCTACAATTGGCGGGCCCTGGATATGGATGCTATGATTGAACGAAAACATGGCAGCATTACCGGGATTTTTGAATTATATGGTGAGGATTTTTTCCGGAAGGAAGAAAGGGCAGTGCTGGATGAGCTTATTGCTGCCGGGCATACCAAAACAATCATTGCCACGGGTGGCGGCACCCCGTGTTTTTTTGATAATCTTGAAAAGATGAGGCGCGCCGGCTGCGTAATCTATATTGAAGCAACCCTACAGGAGCTTGAGGCAAGGCTATCGGGCGCTGTAACAGCCCGCCCCTTATTGAAGGGCGATCAGGCTGCGCGCATTGCTGCATTGCTTGGTGAGCGTACGGAAATATACCGGGGGGCGCATTTTACCTACCCGTCCGCATCGGTTACGGTGGCTACCTTTGCGGAAATTATCGACCTATGTACAAACCGGCGCTTATAGCAGGTATTATTTCAGGAATGCTGGCCGTGATCCTCGGCGCATTCGGTGCACACAGCTTAAAGGCTTTGGTGGATGCGCAATACCTCGCAATCTATGAGAAGGGTGTTACTTACCAGTTCTATCACACGTTTGCGCTGCTGGCGGTGGGTATTCTTTATAGCCTGTTTCCTTTTAAAAGCCTGCAGCTCGCTAACCTGTTTTTTATACTCGGCATCGTATGCTTCAGCGGCTCGCTGTACCTGATGACCTTTTTGAAGATCAAAGGGGCGGGCATTGGAGCGGGAGGCATCATTACGCCGATTGGCGGGCTGTTCTTTATTGCCGGTTGGGTGAGCCTATTGCTGGGGGTGCTGAGGAAGAAGTGAAGTTCTGTGCATACAACACTACGTTTTTCTCAACTAAATAGACCTTCAATATTCTTACCAATGAGCCAGCCTGCTACCATTGCAATTATCGGGGCGGGTGCTGCCGGCTGCTTTGCTGCGGCTAATATTTCTTACCATGCGGGGCAGGAAGTTTTTGTTTTTGAGAAGGCTGCCCGGCCTATGCAGAAGGTGAAGGTTTCCGGTGGTGGGCGCTGCAATGTAACCCATGCCTGCTTTGAGGTGGCCGAGCTCGTGAAGCGCTATCCGCGCGGCGCTTCTTTGCTGAAGAAATCGCTGCATCATTTTTCGCCTGCCGATACGGTGGCATGGTTTGAAAAAAGGGACGTTCAGATCGTATCTGAAGCCGATGGCCGCATGTTTCCTTCCACCAACGATTCGCAGACGATCATAGATGCGATATGGGGGGAGATGATGCGCCGGCAGGTAAAGGTGCGCTATGGCAAGGGGGTTAAAAGTATCACCATCGCGGAGCATGGTTTCCGGATTATCTTTGAGGATGGCAGCGATCACGCGGCAGATACAGTGATGCTGGCCTGCGGCAGCATTTTAAAGCCGGATAGTTTTCGGTGGCTTACCGATCTCGGACATACCATCCAGCCGCCTGCTCCTTCGCTATTCACTTTTAATCTTCCTAAAAATGCGATCACACAGTTGATGGGCGTGAGCGTGCCGGATGCAACCGTAAAAATTGCCGGGACGAAGTTTGTGCAGGAAGGGCCGCTGCTTATTACGCACTGGGGCTTCAGCGGGCCGGCGGTGCTCCGTACGTCTGCCTGGGCGGCGCGGGCTTTGCAGGAGAAAGATTATGCTTTTATGGTTTTAATCAATTGGCTGGGAGCTGTTTCTGAAAGCGGCCTCAGGGAGCAGTTTCTGAACCTTCGCAGGCAGCAGGGCAAGCAATTGCTGCATGGCAGGAATCCTTTTGAGCTGCCTAAGCGCTTATGGGAATTTTTGCTGAGCCGTTGCGGAATTGAGGAGCATATTAAGTGGGGCGAGCTGCCGGCCGCTGCGCAGAACAAGCTTATCGCGGCTTTGGTGCAGGATGCCTATGAGGTAAAAGGCAAGACGACTTTTAAAGAAGAGTTTGTAACCTGCGGCGGTGTTACCACTTCGGAGATCAACCCGCAGACGATGGAGAGCCGGATCGTGCCGGGATTGTTTTTTGGCGGTGAGGCTATGGATGTGGATGGGATTACGGGCGGATTTAATTTTCAGCACGCATGGTGCAGCGGATGGCTGGCTGCGCGGGGGATGCTTTGTGTTGGATGAAGTTGGAATCATGAAAAATCCTAACTATCATAATAATCAAAGTTCAGACAATTACGCTTTGCAGGAAATGCATAATGGATGCACTCATTTCAACGGTGCCAACGCCACTGCTGCTCAATCGGCTTCCCTCTGCCCGGACAATAAAAATTTCCTTTCGCGGCGCAATATTTAATGGTCTTTTTGCAGAACTTGCGGCCTGCGATGCACGAGATAGAACCTTTTTTTAACTGGCGCCATTTATACATGGCCGAGGAGGATGAGCTCTCGCCTTTTTATGGGCGGGAGTATAGCGAGTTTGAATTTTCGAACACGGTTTACAATTATTACATCCACCCGCAGTGGGATGAATTTGGCTCGCGTACGCTGTATGCGAAAGCGCTGTTCGTGGATTATGAGCTCAACTTTGCGATCATTGAAATGCTGGGCGAATGGAATGATGCGGTGGAAAATGATATTATGCAGCTCAAGCGCGAGGTGATCGATGTGATGGTGGCGCAGGGTATCTATAAATTTATCCTGATCACCGAGAATGTGCTCAACTTTCACAGCAGCGAGGATGATTATTATGCTGAATGGTATGATGATATAAAGGACGAGGGTGGCTGGATCGTTTCCATCAACATGCCTTCGCAAACGCAATACGACTTCCACAAATCCCATATAGACCGCTATGTGCGGATGCTGGAAATCGATAACTGGCGCGTCTTTCAGCCAGGGCATCTTTTTCAGCTTGTAGATAACCAGATGCTGCGGTTAGGGGATTAGAAATTGGGACTTGGGCTATTCGCCGCCAATTCCGTCCAACTCTTTCCAAGTTTTTTCACTTTGTCAAACCTCATCCAACAATCTCAACTCCCTTAATTAAACATGAAAAATTCTCCCCACCGGGATTTATCTTTGTCGGTGAATTGTCATTCACTTATCTTCTCTTAATTTTTCTGATTACCAACGTATGAATTGGAAAGCTGCATTTTCCACCGCTATCGGCCGCAAGCTGCTGATGGGAGCTACCGGTCTTTTTCTTGTGATTTTTCTTATGGTTCACTGTTATGTGAATGCACAGGTTTTTTATAATGATGGCGGCGCCAATTTCAATGTTTACGCGCACTTTCTGGGTACTAACCCGCTGGTGAGGATCGTGGAAGTTGGGCTGATAGCCTTTCTTCTCTGGCATATTATCCTTGGGTTGCAACTCTGGATCAAAAATATGAGCCGCCGCACGGTGAAATACGCCGTGAAGCCCGGTAATAAAACAAGCCGTTGGTACAGCCGCAGCATGGGTATTCTGGGTACGCTTATCCTGTTATTTCTCATTGTGCATTTATCTGCTTTCTGGATTCCTAACCGTGCCAGCCAGATCGTGGACAGCAAAGAGCTCGATCTTTTTACCAGGATGTCAGAGGCTTTTACCAACCCATTAATCGTAGTTGTTTATGTGCTGGGCTGCATTTCCCTCGGCTGGCATCTTGCGCATGGCTTTTACAGCGCTATGCAGACGTTTGGCCTCACCACGCACCGTTATAAAGGCATGATACAAACCCTTGGCTTTGCATTTTCAATTATCGTGCCGCTTGTTTTTGCACTGATGCCATTATGGTTTTATGGTGGTGCCAATGAATGGTTCCATATGAATCCATCCGTATTTGCACACCAGGTGGATCCCAACTTATATCCACAGCACTAATCATTATTTATATCCCCGCAAATATCAACGCGTATTTTATGGATAGCATTTTTAAAAGCGAAGACCTTACTTCCCTGAAGCAACGTATAGATACCCTTAATCCGGAGAGCCAGCGCCAGTGGGGCAAGATGGAGGTAGCGCAGATGATGGCGCATTGCCAGGCGCCACTCAATGTAGGTACCGGCAGCCATGAGTTGAAAAAGTACAATTTTATTATCCGCCTTATTGGCAAAATGGTGAAGAATAAGCTAATGAAAGACGATCTGCCTTTCAAGAAGAATCAGCCTACGGATAAAACGTTTTTAGTGTCAGAACCGAGGAAGTTTGAGGAAGAGAAGAAGAAGCTGCTATCAGCCATTGATAAATTCAGCGAAGCCGGGAAAACCGATACCCTGCATAAGCGCCACCCGTTCTTTGGCCCGCTAACAAACCCGGAATGGGATAAGTTGCAGATGAAACACCTGGATCACCACCTGCGCCAGTTTGGGGCATAAATCAAAAAAGGTAAACGGCATTTTCGTAAATTTGAGTGTTTACAAATCAGCAGACAGATATGCGTACAGAGGCAAAGATCATGAGCGCAGAAGAGTACATTCAGTATGAGCTGAAGAGTGAGCGCCGCCATGAGTACATTGAAGGAAACCTTTATGAAATACCCGGAGAAAAGAAAATAAATAATCAGATCGCGTTTGCAATAGCATTGCTGCTTCATCAACAATTATTCCCGGAATACAGGATTTACAATCATGATGTAAAAGTGGCTATACCGGGGGGTACAAAATTCTACTATCCTGATGTTTGTATTTCGGCTGAGCAGGACAATAACACAAATCAGTATATTGTTTCATCACCTGCTATCATCGTGGAGGTAGTATCTGAAAACAGCCAGACGCATGATTATGTTGATAAATACCTGGACTATATAAAAATTCCCAGCCTCCAATACTACATAATCGCAGAACCCGAAACCATACTCATCACTGTTTATGAGCGCGGGGGGGAAGCCTGGATAGCACATAAATACACAGGAATGGATGCCAGGATAGAACTCGCACAATTGAACATCAGCCTGCCCCTGGCGGATATTTACAAGGGTATTTCATTTTCCTGAACCCATCTACGACAAAGAATCAACGATAAAAGATGCCATTAGATAACAGAATACCACCTGGCGAGCTCGCTAAAAAGTGGACCGATTATAAAAGCACCTGTAAGCTGGTAAACCCGGCCAATAAGCGCAAGCTCGAAATCATTGTAGTAGGTACCGGGCTTGCCGGCGCTTCTGCAGCTGCAGCTTTGGGTGAGCTTGGCTACAAGGTGAAGGCTTTCTGCTTTCAGGATTCTCCGCGGCGCGCGCACTCTATTGCAGCGCAGGGGGGCATCAACGCCGCTAAGAATTATCAGAACGACGGCGACAGTACCTACCGCCTGTTTTACGATACCATTAAAGGCGGCGATTACCGCGCACGCGAAGGCAATGTGCATCGCCTTGCAGAAGTTTCGGCCAGCATTATCGACCAGTGTGTAGCGCAGGGCGTGCCTTTTGCACGTGAGTACGGCGGGCTCCTCAGCAACCGTTCATTTGGCGGTACACAAGTGCAGCGTACGTTTTACGCGGCCGGTCAGACAGGCCAGCAACTACTGATTGGTGCTTATCAGGCATTAGAGCGGCAGGTTGCGTTAGGTAATGTAACCATGTATCCGCGCCATGAAATGCTGGAAGTGGTAAAGATCGATGAAAGGGCGCGCGGCATTATAGCACGGAATCTTGTGGATGGCACGCTGGAGCGCCATTTCGGCCATGCCGTATTGCTTTGCAGCGGTGGTTATGGCAATGTGTTTTATCTCTCTACGAATGCGATGGGCTGCAATGTTACCGCAGCCTGGAAGGCGCATAAGAAAGGTGCTTTTTTCGGTAATCCCTGCTTTACGCAGATACATCCTACCTGTATTCCTGTAAGCGGCGACCATCAGAGTAAGCTTACGCTCATGTCTGAATCCCTGCGGAATGACGGGCGTATCTGGGTGCCTAAAAAGCAGAACGATACACGCAAGGCATCTGAAATTCCCGAAGAAGAACGCGATTATTATCTTGAAAGAAGGTATCCTGCTTTTGGCAATCTAGTGCCGCGCGATGTGGCATCCAGAGCCGCCAAGGAGCGTTGCGATGCCGGGTATGGTGTTGGCACGAGCAAGCAGGCCGTATATCTTGACTTTATGGATGCCATCATGCGCTATGGCCGGATCGAGGAAGGCAAGCAGGGCAATACCGGCGGCAGTAATGATGCCGTCTATAAGCTTGGCCGCGCAGTAGTAGAAGAAAAATACGGCAACCTCTTCGATATGTATGCGAAGATCACCGGCGAGAATCCTTATGAGATACCCATGCGCATCTATCCTGCGGTGCATTATACCATGGGCGGTGTCTGGGTAGATTATGAGCTGATGACTACCGTGCCTGGCCTTTATGCATTAGGCGAAGCCAACTTCTCCGACCACGGTGCTAACCGCCTCGGTGCATCGGCACTGATGCAGGGACTGGCGGATGGCTATTTCGTGATTCCCTACACTATCGGCAACTACCTTGCGGATGAGATCAGCAAGAAGCCAGAAGGCACCGACCATCCTGCATTTATCGCTGCGGAAAAAGAAGTGAGCGACCGCATCAATAAAATGATGGGCATTAAAGGCACTCAAAGTGTGGAAAGCATGCATAAACGCCTGGGTAAAATTATGTGGGATAAGTGCGGCATGGCGCGCAATGCCGAAGGCCTGCGGCAGGCAATACAGGAAATACAGGCATTAAAGAAGGAGTTCTGGAGCAATGTGCGCATCCCTGGTGAGATCAATGAATTTAATCCTGAACTGGATAAAGCGGGCCGCGTAGCTGACTTCATAGAATTAGGCGAGCTGATGTGCATTGATGCGCTGGATCGCAATGAAAGCTGCGGCGGCCACTTTCGCGAGGAATATCAGACGGAGGATGGTGAGGCAATGCGCCGTGATGAGGAATACATGTATGTTTCTGCCTGGGAGTACAAGGGCGAAAATGCGGAGCCTGAGCTGCATAAAGAAGCGCTTGTGTATGATGTGGTGCATCCGAGTGCGCGTAGCTATAAGTAATATCTAAGTGAAGGAAAGACTATTCATAAAGAACTTTGGACCTATTAGGGAAGCCGATCTGACGTTTGGCCGGTTCAATGTGCTTATAGGCGAGCAGGCAACTGGAAAGAGTACGGTAGCCAAGCTGTTAGCGCTGTTCGGAAATTTAAATTTTCTTTTAGGATCCGACATTAGTAGGTATCGCGAGCAAGATAGGTACTCTTTGCCATTTGAAGAGGATACAGATATTTTGTTTCAATCAGGGAATTTTCACATCGTTTATTTGAAGGGGAAATTTACCGTGAATGCAATCGGCAGACATAAACTTCAATTAGAAAGGTTAATAGAATTATACAGCAAAGTATTTTCAGGACTAACAAAGATCGAGGGTGATGAAATTTCAAAACTTGATGATTGGTACTTAGCAGAAATAGGTATTACAACTTATGTTCCAGCGGAACGAGTATTTGCTGGTTATTTAGCAGATGTCAATTCTATATTACGTAGTGATCCAAAAATCATGGATTATTTTATCAATCTCAATGCAGCACGAAAGAATGTAAATAGGTTACCAATACCACATCTCAAAAACGTTAATTACGTTTATGAAAATGATCTAGATAAGGTTTCGGTTAATGGTCGAACATTTTTATTAAGCAACTCATCGAGCGGTTTTCAATCATCAATTCCAATTGTTGTAATGATTAGTGGCCTTGCTGAATTGCCTAACAAAGATTTTTTCATTATCGAAGAACCCGAACTTAATCTATTTCCAACCGCACAGAATGAACTAATGAAGTTTCTTGTTGATAAAACAATGAATTATGGAAACACCATGCTTATTGCTACACATAGCCCTTATGTTTTAGCTTCTTTGAACAACTTAATGAGTGCCTATGAATCAGGAAAAAAAGATAAAGAAGCAACAGCGCGAATCATTTCAGGGCAATATTGGCTGAACCATTCTGATGTATCTGCTTACAAGCTTTTACCTGATGGAACATGCGAGGATATATTTGACCGGGAAGAGGGGTTAATCAAGTCTGAAGAGATTGATACAGTCTCGTCAATTATTAATCACCAGTTTGATGAATTGCTCAACATTCAATTTTGGCAGCAATGAGTCTGGTTTTAGCTAAATGCATTGAGTATGATGTTGAACAGAAAATTTGTACAGCAGAAGAAAAAGGTAAAAAGTATTCATTACAGAACGACTCTCTGTTCAGGATTCAAAAAATAAAGGTTGACGGATGTTTAGCTCAGCCATCAGGACAAAAGAGGTGCGATTATTTATTTAAACTCGAAACAAGAAATCCACGGATAGCCCTATTTATAGAGCTAAAAGGCGGCGACCTGATTACAGCCGTTAAACAGGCATATGATTCTATTATTTATCTAAAAAATGAATTGGGCAGCTATCAAGTATTGGTAAGAATTATTGGAAGCGGAAATGTTCCTGAACTTCAAAACAATCCTGCATACAGAAAGCTGATTCGATTGATTCCTTCCAAAATCTTTTTATACCGAACTAACCGTTCCTATACCGAAAAATTTTAGCAACATGGAGCATTACAACATGAGCCTCAACCTGAAGGTTTGGCGCCAGAAAAATAAGAATGCAAAGGGTGGTTTCGAGAACTACAAGGTGAGTGGTATCTCTTCCGAGATGTCCTTCCTCGAGATGTTTGATGTGCTCAATGAGCAGCTCAATGCGGAAGGCAAGGACCCTATCGCTTTTGATCATGATTGCCGGGAAGGCATCTGCGGCTCGTGCAGCATGTACATTAATGGCCGTGCGCACGGCCCCTGGAAGCATACCACCGTTTGCCAGCTACACATGCGCGAGTATAAAGACGGCGATACCGTAGTTGTGGAGCCGTGGCGCGCCAATTCCTTCCCGGTAATCAAGGATCTGGTAACGGATCGCAACTCATTCGACCGCATTGTGCAGGCAGGTGGCTATATCTCGGTAAATACGGGTAATGCCGTTGATGCCAATGCGCTGCCTATTGAAAAGCATAAGGCCGATGAATCATTTG
>CBDFFZ010000031.1:0-97322 GCA_965246905.1 Chitinophagaceae bacterium | reverse complement strand
TTATGGCATTGGTGCCGATGGCGATGTGGCTTCTGTCTGCATTTTCAGCCAGGTGCCGATGGAGGAAATCGAGGTTGTATATCTTGATTATCAGTCGCGCTCGTCGGTAAGGCTTGCACAGCTTTTGCTTGAAAAGCACTGGAAGAAAAAAGTGGAATTCAAGGTGGCTACAGAGCATTATATCGGGTCTATAAACGGCACGAGCGCCGGTGTGATCATTGGCGATCGTGCCCTACAGCAGCGGGCCAATTTTGAATATATCTATGATCTTGCAGGAGCCTGGAAAGATTATTCCGGCCTCCCGTTTCTATTTGCAGGATGGATTGCCACGAAAGAACTGCCAAGTGATTTTCTCGATGCATTCAACGCGGCCAATGCGGAAGGGCTGATGCACATTGATGAAGTAGTAGCTGCTAATCCATTTCCTTATTATCCGCTAAAAAAATATTACACAGAAAATATACGCTACCACCTCGATGGCCGCATTCGCGAAGGGCTTGCATTATTCTTAAAAGAAATAGACGCTTCAAAATAATCAGCGCGCCGGCCCAACTTTAAACGTGCGCGAACAAATTATCTTTGCCCTATGCAAGCACCCATTACCCTGGTAGAATGCCCGCGCGATGCCATGCAGGGCTGGTCCCGGTTTATCCCTACTGCTGATAAGATCCGCTACCTGAATGCGCTACTCCGCGTGGGTTTTAGTGTACTGGATTTCGGATCTTTTGTTTCTCCTAAAGCCATACCGCAAATGGCGGATACCAAAGAAGTGCTTGCCGGCCTCGACCTGAGCACAACAAATACCGAATTGCTGGCTATCATTGCCAATACAAGAGGCGCGGAAGAGGCGGTTGCTCACAGCGAAATAAAATACTTAGGCTTTCCATTTTCGATCTCGGAGACCTTTCAGCAGCGTAATACCAATAAATCTATTGCCCAGTCACTGGCGCAGGTGGAAGAAATACAGCGGCTTTGCGTACAGCATGGCAAAGAGCTGGTGGTGTACATTTCTATGGGTTTCGGTAATCCTTATGGTGATGATTATAGCGCGGAAGTAGCGATAAACTGGGTAAAAAAGCTGGCCGGGCTTGGGATAAAAACTATGGCCATATCGGATACGGTAGGTGTCGCAACGCCGGAGATAATTGCGCATGTTTATAAAGAGCTCGTGCCGCAGTTTCCGGACGTATCTATCGGCGCTCATTTTCACTCAACAGCCAAAACCTGGGAAGAGAAGATTAAGAGTGCTTATGATAATGGCTGTACCCGCTTCGACAGCGCCCTGAAAGGCATTGGCGGTTGCCCGATGGCTGCCGATGAGCTTACCGGAAATATTGCCACGGAAAACGTGCTGTGGTGGGCCGATAAGCAGGGTATAAAACTTAATATTGACCGCCAGGCTTTCAAAGAAGCTATGGAGATTGCAGAGGAGATATTTATCTGAACTATGATTTATTATGATTCATAGGACTATTATGATTTTAACGCTACCTGACAGTATTTAACGCGAAGCATTCAACTTTATCCAACCCAAAAAATCTATGTCCGTACACGGCGAAATAAAGCGCATTACCACCCATACCCTACAGCGCATGAAGACGAAGGGTGAGAAAATCAGCATGCTTACGGCCTACGATTTTTCGATGGCTTCCATTCTGGATGATGCGGGCGTGGATGTGCTGCTTGTAGGCGACTCTGCCTCCAATGTAATGGCCGGGCATGAAACTACTTTGCCCATCACGCTGGATCAGATGATCTATCATGCGCAAAGTGTGGTACGCGGTGTAAAGCGCTGTCTTGTGGTGGTGGATCTGCCGTTTGGGTCGTACCAGGGCAATAGCAAGGAGGCGCTCAACTCTGCGATCCGTATTATGAAAGAATCCGGCGGACATGCGATTAAATTAGAGGGTGGGGAAGAAGTCGCAGAGTCGGTAAAGCGCATTATCAGCGCAGGCGTACCCGTTATGGGCCATCTCGGACTTACCCCGCAATCGATCTATAAATTCGGTACTTACTCTGTGCGCGCAAAACAGGACGAAGAAGCGGCGCAGCTTATAAAAAATGCTTTAATTCTTCAGGAAGCAGGTTGCTTTGCGCTGGTGTTGGAAAAAATACCGGCCGCCCTGGGCAAGGAAGTAGCGGAAAAACTGACGATTCCGGTAATTGGCATTGGGGCAGGCGGTGGCGTTGATGGGCAGGTGCTGGTAATGCATGATATGCTCGGCATCACGAAAGATTTTTCTCCGAGATTTTTGCGGCGCTACGCTTCACTTTATGAGGTTATTAAGGAAGCTACGGAAAAATATATCGAAGATGTAAAAAGCCGGGATTTTCCAAACGAGGAAGAGCAATATTAAGCGGGGGCAATGATTAATAAAGCTTTATGGCAGAAATTAACGCAGGATTTAAGCGCAAAAAGCGCAACGCTGGTAGCAGTTTCCAAAACGAAACCTGGCGCAGATATACAGGCGCTCTATGATCTTGGCCAGCGGGATTTTGGCGAAAATTATGTGCAGGAAGCCGTGGAAAAAGCAGGAATGCTGCCGGCAGATATCCGCTGGCATTTTATAGGGCATCTACAGACTAATAAGGTAAAATTCATTGCGCCATTCGTACACCTCATTCATGGCGTGGATTCCTTTAAACTATTAATTGAAATAAACAGGCAGGCTGCGAATAATAGCCGGATAATAGATGTACTTCTCCAAATGCACATTGCGGATGAAGAAACTAAATTCGGGTTGGATGAAAAAAAGCTTATTGAGCTGATGGATTTTTATTCCGCGCAAGCGCATAATCTGAAAAATATCCGCATATGCGGCCTAATGGGCATGGCTACTGATACGGACAATGCGGTACAGGTAAAAGCTGAGTTTGAGCGGCTGTATGCACTATTCCGGAACCTGCAACAATCTTATTTTTTAGGCAAATCTTACTTCTGTATTTCCTCCATGGGCATGAGCGGCGATTATAAGCTTGCGCTCGAGGCGGGCAGCACGATGGTACGTATTGGCAGCCTTTTATTCGGCAGCAGGAACTAACGGCTATTTGCTAAGCCAGGCATCAATAGCAGCATTCACGACAGAAGCCTGCTCCCATTGAAGGAAGTGGCCACAATCCGGAATCATCTTCAGCGTACCATTTTTGAGCTTAGCCACGCCCTTTTCACCAACGGATTTTGTGCTTACCTGATGTAGGATTTTATTAGGTATCAGCGCATCATTATTGCCAAACATTACAAGCACAGGAAAAGCAATTACCTCAAGCCGTGAGAATACAGGGTCGGAGATCATGGATTGTACGCATTGATCCACCATTTCCCGGTATTTTGTAATTGGCTGAAGTTGCATTAGCGCTATCAGGTCTTTAATCATAGTATCGGCAGCAGCCGGGTAGCGGTAAAAGCTATTACGCAGGGTCTGTTCAAGATTATATGCATCGTTGGATACCCAGCTCATATATTGCATAGAGCTTTGATACATCATCTTTTCAAATTCTGAAAACTGCTCGAAGCCTGCGGGTGCGCACAATACCATACTTTTTATAGCTAACGGAGCATCAATTGCAATTCTTAAAGCAATCTGCCCTCCCATGGAGTGACCGGCAAGGCATACATTGGTCAAGCCTGATCGTCCTATAAAATCAATAATGCAATGCGCAAAATCTTTAATAGAATATTTTGTAAGTCCTTCGGATAAACCATTTCCCGGAAGATCAAGCGCTATACAGCGGTATTTTTTGCTTAAAGCAGCTATATTCTTTTTCCAGCCTGCACTATAATTTGCTAGTCCATGGATAAATAAAATCGTCTGTGTGCCGCTGCCTTCATCAACATAAGCGACCCGGCAGCCATTATATAAGGTAACGTGTTTGAGCGGGAAGGGATAAGCCGGTGGTGATTTAATCATTGGCGCAAAGATACATCTATGCCATTACCGGAGTGGGAATACAATTCTACATCAACAAATCCACAAAAATAAAAATGCAGTATTGGGCAAGAACTGACGATTCTAAATAAATATTTTTTATAAAATGTTTCTTCAAGATGCTAACCGAAAGTTTATACTCAGGATGGTAAATGTAATAAGCGCACTTGTTTATTGCAAATCCGGGTTTTACAGTGGCACATTATTTTTAGCATGTGGTTGTAAGGTTGTCTCAGGATAGATGAAGATAACATAAAGAGTTTTTTATTTTAAAAACAAAAAACCAAATTTATGCAAGACCAGCAAAGAGATCAGCAGAACCAACAAGGGCAGGAGAATCAGCAAGACCGCCAGCAGCAAGATCAGCAGCAGCAAGGCCGGGAAACCCAACAGGCCGGAAGCCAGCAGCAATCATCTTACCGCGAAGATGAGGATCAGGATGACCGCGATGAGCAAAGTCAGGGTCAACGCCAGCAAACATCTTCACAGCCGGACCAGAGTAATCGCCAGGATAACGAGAAAGGCGCTGAATGGAGCAACAATAATGGTAGTGACAACGATCGCGACAGCAGTAATCAATTATAAATTATAATTAAAACGACTGGATGGGAGAAATTGCTTTAAGACTGTTCCCGTAAGAACTGCCATAAGGCAACCGAATTAAGGATTCTCAAAGAATAAAGAAACCTTATCGCTAGAGAATCAAAATTAGTTGTGTGTGTGATTAAATAAAAGGTGTGCGCTCGTCGTGCACCTTTTTATTTTTTTTAGCGTTGAAGCAGTTGTTCCAGTTTCGCCTTCACATCCAATGGATTTATGCGGTTAATTTCCGAGCTATTGATCGTTATGAAACCAGCTTTAGGACCAAGAGGCTGCCATCTTCCAGGATGCATCGGGCGAATATCAGGATATATGCCTAAGGCAACCTTCCCCAAAGCACCTGCAATATGTAAAGGGCCGGTGCTGTTGGCAACCAAACCATCTGCAGCATTTATAAAAGCTATAAATGTTTGCAGATCCATTTTACCACAGATGTCAGTCACGCTCGTGCTAACTGCACCAAATAAAGGATTTAACAATGCGCGCTCGCGTTCCGTGCCGGAGATGAAAATTTTATAATTTTTTTGTGGTAGGATGTTTATCAAGGCAATAAAATTATCCAACCCCCACTCGCGCGCGCTTCCCTGAGATTTTGGATGAAGAATCAAATTGATTTTTCCCGGATCAATCAGTTGCCTGAATAGTGCAGGAAGGACAGGAATTTTTGTCAGCCCGATTGCCGTGCTCAATTCCGGCAATGTAAATTCCTGATTAATACTAAGCGCTGTCAATAGTCGGGTATTCAACTGCGCTTCATGTAACAAAGAATTTTTACGGCTAAGCCGGATCAGCTTATTGCAGGTAGCCCAATGATAAAGACGGTTTGTAGTGCCTATTCGTAGGGGTATTTTTAAAGCTATTGCCCTTTTTGCAATGGCTTTTTGCGGAAACACATGCAGAATAGCCGCTATTGGCTCTCCACAAACAGTAGGCGCGCATTCTAAAAAATCCTTTACATCAATAAATTCATCTATAAATTTGCAGCATTCAATAACGGGCCGGGTATAGCTTTTGCCTAAAAAAGCAATGCGCATTGTGGGGTAACGGTCCTTAATGAGCTTGGCAAGCGGCAGCGTAAGCACTACATCACCGATGCTGTCTGTACGGCTGATCACAATATTGCGCGGTGGAGTTTCCCGTATATTCATTTGGCCTGTTAACAGCTTATTGAGCGCTGTTTGCGTTGCGTTTTCGTAAATTTAATATGCCCGGTATTTTCGGGTATACGAAGGTAATTATGATCCTGAGAAGAAATTTTTTCCTGTTCCTTATTTCACTGGTGCTTATCAATGCTCCTGCATTTGCAACTGGTGCAGATGATAGCCTCATTACCTTCCTGTATGTAGGCGAGCCTGCAACGCGCGATGCAGCACTACTTTCTAAACAGGTCTTTACAGGCAATGATCCTGCAAAAGCCTGCTCTTATATGGAGTTGCTTCAAAGCGCACAAACCGTTGCCCGGACGCTCGGTGCTAATGTGGTGAAAGTGGATAAGCACCGCGAGCGTACAAGGCAGCAGTTTTGCGATGAGATAAATGTATCATTCTACAAGGTAGCAGATATTCATACAGTAGAAAGGCACTTTTCCTGGACACACAACAGGAAATTGGCATGGGTAGATTTTAAAGGTCCGGTTCGCGCCGGAACGGCACCTAATAATGCTGCCGAAACTGCTTATGGCATTGCCGTTGAAACAAGTACGGTTTCTGCGGGGAGCGTACCGAAGGTCTATTTTGTAAATTCTTTTGAAACGGCAACATCATGGGTGCGGCCCGGTCATGATACCTATTCAGTACTCATGCATGAGCAAACACATTTTGATATATGCGAGCTTTATACACGCAAGATGAGGGAGCGGATTAGCAAGGTGACTATTACGCTCAGTAATTTGCAAACTGCTGTACGCGACGCTTATCGCCCTCTATTTCAGGAATGTGCAGACCGCCAGCAGCGTTATGATGAAGAAACCAGACACGGCACAGATGATTTAGCACAGGCGCGCTGGACAAAAATGATCAATACTGAGCTAAGTACAACCGAGGCATGGAACAGTAATTGATCTACCTGGAAAGTAGCATTTTGTGGAGCTCCAAAATCTGCGGGATAAGGGCGCGCTCGCCATCATTGTACACCAGGTAATCGCATAGCGACATCTTTTCTGCTTCATTCATTTGGCGGGATATGCGCAGCATGATCTCATCACGTGTCGCATTGCTCCGCGTAATCGCACGCTGAATGCGCATTTCCAGTGGCGCAC
The DNA here is from genome assembly GCA_965246905.1 of Chitinophagaceae bacterium. GTDB lineage: Bacteria > Bacteroidota > Bacteroidia > Chitinophagales > Chitinophagaceae > UBA1952. The sequence continues at coordinate 90,539 of CBDFFZ010000031.1, read as the reverse complement.
TTATGCCAATCATTATATCCATGGCTTTGCTGCTGCCGCTTTCAAAAAATATGGCCGCCTCTTTCAGGGCATAATGCGTAGTCTGCCTCGCCATCCATCTATCTGCATACAAAAGGGTTGCGGGATGCACCACCTCATTGAGCAATTGCAATTTATCCGGATTTGAAAATACAGTAAGGCTTAATTTTTTACGGTCAAGCCCGGCAGTATTATAAATATCTTCCCCGAAAATATCTTTAATCACACGAATAAGATCGGCATTTGTATCTGTAAGCCAGCGGCCTGCATCATCTGCATAAAAAACCGGGATACCTAAAACTTCAAACAGGCGGCATACAACGGTCTTACCCGAGCCAATGCCGCCTGTAATGCCTACTTTAAGCATAAAATACTCATGAATATATCCCTGCTAAATAAGCAAATCTTTCTCGAATTAATTACTGGTTACCGCAACAGCCGCTTCGGTTTTCTTCCGGTGCGCAAGCGTAGATTCCATAGATACTGCCGCGCGGTCTATGGTAATAAAAGTATTGCGGGCAATTTCGAGCTGGATAGTGCCATCGTCATTTACGCGGTTAATCGTCCCATGAATGCCGGCGGAAGTGATGATCTTTTCGCCTGTACCAATAGATGCTCCGAAGGCCTTTTGCTCTTTTGCGCGCTTAGCCTGCGGACGAATCATAAAAAAGTACATCACGGCTATCATGCCTACCATCATGATGGGCATCAAAAAGCCATTGCCTGGAGCTGCCGCCTGTAAAATGATACCTGAAATTTGCATGTTCATTGTTATATGAGGATGTTTAAAAAATTAATTTTTCTGTGGGACCACATCTACATCAATATGAAGATGATACAAACCACGCGCGGTGTTTGCATTAATGGCCACATCTTTTTCCTGGTGGCCCTGCTTACCTGCCGAGCTGAAGATCACCTTCATCATTGCGCTTTTGCCCGGTGCAAGCGGCTCACGCGGATAATCGGCAACCGTGCAGCCACAGGAGCCTTCGGCGCCTTCAATGAGCAATGGAGATTTGCCATCGTTGCGGAAAGCAAAATCATACGTCACTTTTTCACCTTCGTTGATGGTGCCAAAACTATGCGTGGTGTCTGTAAACGTAAGTACAGGCAATTTCGCAGCATCTTCTTTTGTAATGCCATTCAGTGTATTCGGATTGTGCACTATTTTAGCAGGATCAAGCAAGTCCTTACGCCCTTTGATATCGGAATTCGCATCATTGCAGGCAGTATTCAGCACTATAACAACAAACAGAAAACAGGAAATATGCTTCATTTTATGCGGATAATTATTTTTTAGGAGTACGCTCCTGCTTGCGGATCTTGCCTTCTTTTTCCAAAATTTTCAAAATATTATCCAGCACACCGTTTATAAAATTACCACTCTGCGGCGTACTGTATATTTTGGATACTTCTATGTATTCGTTGATAGTAGCTTTGGTTGGGATGGTTGGGAAATACAGAAACTCACAAACGCCCATTTGAAGCAGAATAAGATCTACCAATGGAATACGATCGGATTCCCAGCCTACGAGCCGTGGCTTTATGAGTTCCATAATATACTCCTCTCGCTGTAATACTGATTTCAGCAGATCTTGCGCGTATTCTTTTTTCTCACCAGAAATGAGACTCAGGAAATTAATGCCTTTCGGACTGCGAAAGAAATTTTCCATCAGCATGCTTACCATTTCGCGGTCATCCTCATAGCCCGGAAGCTCATCGGTAAAGTGCTCCTGAAGCGCATCATTTTTCATGATAAGCTCCTGCCATATATACTGGATAATCGCTTTTTCACTTTTAGGCTGCCGCTCTTCCGCTCCTATGTAAGCTATGTACTCGTCTGTTTTTGCGAGTGCAGTGTAGAGCTTTTTGATCCATTCCACATCCACATATTTTTCGAGACCGCTTTCCTTTACTTTTTCTTTAAACGTTTCGTTGGAGAAAACCTGCCACAGAAATTCATTACCGGAAATTTTGATGTTTACTATCAGGTCATCGGCAGTAGGCAAATATCTTGATGCGCGTAGATGTGCATCCCGCTCTGCGTATCGTGCAACTTCCAGGGTATAAAGAATAGCAGTAGTAAAAACATCCAGCGAGCGGTAGAGTTTCTCATTGAGCAGTCCATTTCCCTGCTTCATGTCGGCGTGGAGCTCGCTGCCGGCGCCATCGCTCATCGAGTGCAAAGAATAAAGCGTCTGCATCACCTTTACCCGAATGTTTCTTCTGCTGATCATGGATTTTATTAAGGCTCGTTCCTTAAAGATTTAGGGCGGCAAAGGTAGGAGGATTGGTTGATTAGTTGATTCGTTTTTTAGTTGAGGAGGTTCAATCGGTGTAATTGGTTTCCAAAAATGTACCAAAACAAATAGTATAATGCAAAAAAAGGGCTGCCGAAGCAACCCGATTATTAACTATTAATTCTTTCGTTATCCTAAATAAACCTTCAACGCGTTGCTATAGCGGGCTTTCTGGAGCCGCTTTATCGCACGCTCCTTAATTTGGCGGATGCGTTCTTTGGTAAGATCATACTTATCTCCAATTTCTTCGATACTCGGGCCGCTATCGCCTTCAAGGCCAAAATAGGCGGAAAGTATCTCGGCTTCGCGCATGCTCAGCGAGCGCAGTATTCGCTTGATCTCGTTGCGCAGCGAATCCTTCATCACCATATCATCCGTATCGTTGCTGCCTTCCAGCAGATCGCCCATGGCTACATCTTCAGCCTCATGCACCGGCGCATCCAGCGAGGTATGGCGGGTGTTAGAGGTGAAAATATTAGTGATCTCCGTTTCACTCATGTCCAGTATTTCGGCAAGCTCTTCGGTGCTTGGCTCACGCTCATGCTCCTGCTCGAAAGCGATATAGGCTTTATTAGCTTTATTATAGGTGCCAATCTTATTTTGCGGAAGCCTCACTAATCGTCCCTGCTCGGCCAGGGCCTGCAGGATGCTCTGGCGGATCCACCAAACGGCATAAGAAATGAACTTAAATCCTTTTGTTTCATCAAAGCGCTGCGCAGCCTTTATCAGGCCTAAATTACCTTCATTGATAAGATCGCTCAGGGAAAGACCCTGGTGCTGGTATTGCTTGGCTACGGAAACCACAAAGCGCAGATTTGCTTTTACAAGCCGCTCTAGCGCGCGCTGATCGCCTACGTGAATTTTTTGTGCTAATTCGGTCTCCATTTCAGGCGTAATCATGGAAATCTTGCTGATCTCCTGGAGGTATTTTTCTACAGCCTGCGAATCCCGGTTAGTAATCTGGGTAGCGATTTTGAGCTGCCTCATAATTTATTAATTTTTAATTTAAAATCAGGTAAAAGTAAAATGCCTTGCTGCCAAAGACAAGCAAAAGCAACCAAAAGTTTGTTAAATCGTAATATTGATATGTCTTCTGATTATTATAATGCAAATAGCATTCCACAAACTTCTTTGCGCCGTTATATTAACGAACAAAATGTGGATAAAATTGGTGAAACCCGCCATTATCAAGGTTTTTACCGCGACCTTAACGTTCAGCCAAAAATCCTGCCTGACAAGATAACAAATCTTAGGTAAGGAAGATGTCATTATGCTACCTTTGCGCCACATAATTACAGTCGCAACCAAAGCATTTTCCCAAGTTTTTTCTATGGCACAAGACCTTTATCAACACCCTGACCATTATCTAATAGATGAATTGCTCACTGATGAGCATAAGCTTATCCGCGATACGGTACGTGCTTATGTAAAAAAAGAAATCTCCCCGATTATTGAAGATTACGCGCAGCGTGCGGAGTTTCCCAAACAAATAATAAAGGGCCTCGGTGATCTGGGCTGTTTTGGCCCTTTTGTACCCCAGAAATATGGCGGTGCCGGGCTCGACTACATTTCCTACGGCATTATGATGCAGGAGCTGGAGCGTGGTGATTCCGGCGTGCGCTCAACGGCCTCCGTTCAGGGTTCGCTCGTTATGTTCCCGATATATAAATATGGTACTGAAGAGCAGAAAATGAAATACCTGCCAAAGCTGGCTTCCGGCGAATGGATGGGCTGTTTCGGGCTTACCGAACCCAATCACGGCTCTAACCCTGCCGGTATGGAAACTAAATTTAAAGATGCCGGCGACCATGTTGTGCTCAATGGCGCTAAAATGTGGATATCCAATGCGCCTTTTGCCGATGTTGCGGTAGTGTGGGCTAAAGATGAAGCTGGTGACATCCGGGGCCTTATTGTAGAGCGCGGCATGGAAGGCTTTACCACGCCCGAAACGCATGGCAAATGGAGCCTGCGTGCATCCGCCACCGGCGAACTTGTTTTTGATAATGTAAAAGTGCCGAAGGAGAATATTTTCCCGGAAATAAAAGGTCTGAAAGGCCCACTGGGATGCCTTTCCAGCGCACGCTTCGGCATTGCGTGGGGCGCGCTTGGATGCGCGATGGATTGCTATGATACAGCTTTGCGGTATAGCCTGCAGCGCGAGCAGTTTGGCAGGCCCATCGGAGGTTTCCAGCTTACGCAGAAGAAACTGGCCGAGATGATCACGGAAATTACCAAAGGCCAGCTACTTGTATGGCGCTTAGGTATGCTGCGCAATGAAGACCGTGCTACGCCTGCCCAGATTAGCATGGCTAAACGAAATAGCTGCGAAACTGCCATTAACATTGCCCGCGAGGCCCGCCAGATCCTGGGTGGCATGGGCATAACCGGCGAATACCCAATCATGCGCCACATGATGAATCTGGAAAGCGTAATTACCTACGAAGGCACACACGATATTCACCTGTTGATTACCGGCATGGAGGTAACAGGGCTGAATGCCTTTAAGTAAGCATCCGCAGGTTGATTGAAAAAGGGCGATTTCTTTGAAGAAATCGCCCTTTTTCGTACATAAATACCGGCTGAAATCCAAACCATTATAGCGTTGGTTGCTGCTAAAATATTAAACCTCGGGAGCAGGCCGTCTTTAGCGCTGTGAGGGAAACTACTTAGGGACTGCTACCTGTTCATCATCCGTAACAATAACAGTGGCGGGGCTGCGCAGATGATTAAGGTATAGCATTAATATTGCTGATAAAATATTAATGGGCTGTTTCGTAAATACAGGCAGCCTTTTTTATGTAAGCTTGGAGTCTTCACCTTTCACGCGGCCCGCCGCTTCCGCTTGAGCCAAATACTGATAGAGACGCTATGAGGAATTTCGCCAGTCTTCAAACCTATAATTACCTGCCCAACTTCCCTTGGGGACGAAGTCCTGGGCAGGGCTTTTTAAGTTTGGCAATTAGTAATCTAAAATGGAATTATTGAAAATCATGCATTGAATAATCGAGCGATTCGCCAACCGTTTAATCCTGCTCTTTTCTTAAATTAAATATGCCAGCACTACACAAAACTCCCCCTTACGCCTTATTTTTGAACGCTACAACCGCGCTGCCTTGAAAGTTCTGTTAGATTCTTCGCAACTCAATATTACCCTGCAACGCCTTGCGCATGAGCTGGTAGAGAATCATCTTTCGTTTACGGATACGGTGATCATCGGCATACAGCCAAGAGGAATCTTCCTGTCCGACCGTATTGTGCAGATCGTAAAGCAGATTACCGGCAACGAGCACCTGCTCTACGGCAAGCTCGATATTACTTTTTACCGCGATGATGTGCACCAGGGCCACGCGCTGCACATCCCCGCAGCCACGGAAATATCCTTCTCTGTAGCGCGCAAAAACGTGATCCTGATCGATGATGTGCTGCATACAGGCCGCACCATACGTGCCGCAATGGATGCCCTGCTGGATTTCGGCAGGCCGGCGCAGATAGAGCTGCTCACGCTTATAGACCGGCATTTCAGCAGGGAACTGCCCGTGCAGCCGGATTATGTGGGCCGCACAATAGATACGATCATGAGCCAGAAAGTAAAAGTGGAATGGGCAGGGCAGGGCAGTATAGACGAAGTGGTGCTCATCGATTAGCAATGGCATTTGAAAATTGCAGGCTGCCGGGAAATCACAAATCATAAATCACAAATCAGCTATAAAAATGTTATCGGTAAAGCACTTATTGGGTATCAAGGAGCTGCAGGCATCCGATATTGAAACGATCTTCCAAACGGCTGATAATTTTAAACAGGTATTGCAGCGGCCTATCAAGAAAGTGCCTGTGCTGCGCGATACCACTATTGCCAATATCTTTTTTGAAAATTCTACCCGTACCCGCATATCCTTTGAGTTGGCAGAAAAGCGCCTGAGCGCCGATGTAACCAATTTTTCAGCCTCCGGCTCATCCGTATCCAAAGGAGAAACGCTGGTGGATACTGTAAACAATATCCTCGCCATGAAGGTAGATATGGTGGTGATGCGCCATTCCGCTTCCGGCGCACCCTGGTTTCTCGCCAATCATATAGATGCCAGCATTATCAATGCCGGCGATGGAATCAACGAACATCCCACACAAGCCCTACTCGATGCTTTTTCCATACGCGAAAAGCTGGGTAACCTAAAAGGCCGGCGCATAGCCATCATCGGCGATATTATGCACTCCCGCGTAGCGCTGAGCAATATTTTCTGCCTGCAGAAGCTGGGAGCGGAAGTAATGGTAAGCGGCCCGCCAACCCTGATACCTAAGCATGTGGAAAGCCTCGGTGTAAAAGTGGAGTATGATGTGGCCAAAGCCCTGCGGTGGTGCGAGGTGGCCAATGTGCTGCGCATTCAGCTGGAGCGGCAGCATAAGCCGCTTTTTTCTACCCTTCGGGAATATGCACAATATTATGGTATCAATCAGAAAATGCTCGATGCGCTTGACCGGGAGATTATCATTATGCACCCCGGCCCAATAAACCGAGGCGTAGAAATATCATCGGATGCGGCCGACGGCAGGCATTCCATTATTCTGAATCAGGTAGAGAATGGCGTTGCTATACGCATGGCAGTCATCTATTTATTGAGTGGAAAAGGTGAAACGCTGGAGTAAAATGGTATTTTTTATTTACTTTGCGGCCCTGAAATCAAATTATTAAACCTTAAAAGTTTATGAAGAAAATCCTTTTATCCTTAGCCGCAGCAACCTTGTTGTGCTCTTCCTGCCACAAGGACGATGATGATAATTACGTATCTAACACCTGGACGGTAAATGGCGTATTGCATAACGTGGTTAACAGCGGACGCGCTATAGGCAATAACAATGTTTTTGTAAATGACGGAAATGGAACGGCAGGTTCTGCACTTACTTTCTTTTTTGCAGGAGCACCCGTTAACGGCACCTATAAGATCGTTGATTATCCTACGCAGCCTAATGAAATAGGCATACTTGTGCAGGAAGGCAGCCTTCTTAATGCATACCGCAGCACGAGCAATGATGCACGGACCGTACTGGTGGGAGTTGATGGCACCCGCGCTACCATCTACCTGGAGGCAGCGGATCTTGTTGGGGTTGTGCCAGGCACAGAAGGCGCAACCGTTACGGCAAGCATCCGCGAGCAGAACTGATCTAAAAATAATTCAATTTTAAAACGCCGGCAGGATACAATCTGCCGGCGTTTATTTTGGCTATCTTTACCGCCTGTATTTTAACGAAAATCGAAGGGATCTATGTCATCAATGTGGTTTAAAAGAATAAAGCAGGGCATTACAACAAGTACCACAGAGAAAAAGGAAGCGCCGGACGGCCTATGGCACAAATGCCCGGAATGCAAAACAACAACGACCGTACGCGAGCTGGAGCAAAACGCTTATGTATGTCCTAAATGCGATTTTCATAACCGCATCAATGCCGCAGAATATTTTTCCATTCTTTTCGATAATGAGGAATATCATCTGCTTTTTGAAAATATCGGCCCGAAAGATAAGCTTGAATTTGTAGATGTAAAAAAATACAGCGCACGGATTGTAGAAGCGCAAAGGGTTACCGGCCTAAAAGATGCCATGACTGTTGCTGTTGGCGATATGTATGGACAGCCGCTTGTGGTTGCCTGCATGAACTTCAATTTTATAGGTGGCTCCATGGGCTCGGTAATGGGCGAGAAGATAAGCCGCGGTATCGATTATGCCATTGAGCACCGGTTGCCCTTTATGATCATCTCAAAATCCGGCGGCGCCCGGATGATGGAAAGTGCTTTTTCGCTGATGCAGATGGCCAAAACTTCGGCAAAGCTTACCCAACTTGCAAAGGCTAAGCTGCCTTATATTTCTTATATCACCGATCCTACTACAGGCGGTGTTACTGCCTCGTTCGCCATGCTGGGCGATATAAATATTGCAGAGCCAAAAGCGTTGATCGGGTTTGCAGGCCCACGCATTATAAAGGAAACGATTCGTAAAGATCTGCCTGCTGGTTTTCAGCGCTCGGAATTCCTGCTGGAGCATGGTTTTCTTGATTTTATCATTAACCGTAAAGAGCTCCGCGAAAAGCTTCATTGCGCTATCCGCTGGTTTACTGCGTCCTGATTGCCGGCGCATCCACAAGTGCAATTTTTGAGTAAAGAAATAACATGATTGCATCCGTATATATAAAAAACCGCCCTGCTACTTATGAGTATGCTATTGAAGACCGGCTAATGGCTGGCATCATGCTTACGGGCTCTGAGATCAAATCCATCCGCAACAGCAAGGTGAGCTTCAATGACAGCTATTGCCTGTTTATAAAAAGTGAACTCTGGGTAAAGAGCCTGCATATTGGCGAGTATGCAAATGCCGGCTATGCCTCGCATGAGCCCCTCCGCGAACGAAAACTATTACTGAACCGGAAGGAGTTGAACAAGTGGGCTGATAAAGTAAAAGAAAGGGGATTGACCATTGTGCCGCTAAGCCTTTCTATAAACGAAAAAGGCTGGGCAAAGATAGAGATTGGTTTAGGCAAAGGCAAAAAGCTCCATGACAAGCGGGAATCATTGAAAAACAGGGATGCAGATCGTGAGATTCGGCAATATCTACATTAAAAAGCAGCTATTATAGAGCTGCTTTTTAATTTATAGAACATCTTCATGAAATTCTATGCCGTGGTGCGTCAGCTCTTTGAGAACTGGTTTATATATGTTTTTCATATTTGGAATATGAACGCCGATCGGGAGGTCGGCGATCTTATTATTAAGCACCATCCTTGCTAATATGCCCATTGGCAAGCCTACGGTTTTGGCCATTGCAGAAAACTCCCGGTCTTCGCCTTTTATAACCATAGTTGTAATTACCTGTATAGGTTGATCTTTATACAGGTATTCTACTTCATGCTGCATCACTACCATATCTTTATCACGGGGTTTCATTTGCCATTTCTCAAGCAGCAGATCCAGCAATATTTCGCCGGATGTACTTTTAAAGGAACGAACCGGCTCATTATTGAACAGGCCGAGCCAATCCAGCATATTCATTACCGTGCCATATGGTTCCGTATTGAGCTTTGCGGCCACTTCAGTGATCAGTGATTTTGTGCTGTCGAGGTCATTTTTTTCTCGTATCCACTGGGCATAAGTAAGGTTATTGGCAGCGATCTGATCATCCATAGTGGTTAGCCCTAATTGTATCAGTGCATCCCAGCCTTTGCAGAAATCCGGGTGGCGGAGTGTGGCACGCAGGAAAGTCGTTGCATGAGGTACATTATAGATACCAACGTAGCTGAGGGAATCGCGGTTGGGGTAGTAGGCGAGTGTACCGAGCCCATCAACATTAATATCCCTGTTCTCTTTGAACAAATTCCGGTAAGTGACCGTCTTTTCCTCCGAATGCTCCATATAATGTGCGCCATCTATACCAGCAGTAATGATATTGCGCGGATTCCAGCTAAACTTATAATGCCAGGGATTGTCATCGCTTTCCGGGGCAATAAGGCCGCCGCAATAGGATTTAAAAGAAGAAATAGTGCCCGCAATTTTCTTTACCTTATGCACGAGCTCACTGGCCGTCATATGGTCGATGCCAGGGTCGAGGCCCATTTCGCACATGAACATGAGCCCGGCTTCCTTCACTGCAGCATCCATTGCCAGGATTTCCGGTGAGATGTAGGATGACGTAATAAGGTTCTTTTTATACAGCAGGCAATCCTTGGCAAGATAAAGGTGCAGGTGTGCCGGCATTAGCGAAACGACAAGATCTGCTTCCATTACAAGCTTGCTCCGGGCGCTGTCATCCATAATATCAAGGACTATGGCTTGTGCCATCGGGTGGTTGCCAATCTTATCATAGATGGCTTCTTCATCACCATCTGCTACAATTACTTTCCAGTCATTCCTCGAAGCATGACTAAGCAGATAGTGGATTAGAAAGATAGAAGACTTGCCGGCACCGGCTACTAATATAGTTTGCATAATGTTTGATTTCGCAGTTGGCAGCAATAAACTACCTTCAGCATTTATTTTAAAATGAGTAAATGGGTGTTACTATATATACCCCAATTACCGTGCCAAACTGCAATTTCATTAAATATTTGTTTTTAACATAAACTAAAATAGTTTTTTATGTGGAATTTTTCCAAGCTTACCATTAACGAAATAAATGAATTATCAAAAAATACACTCGCACAGGCGTTAAATATAAATTTTACTTTTATTGATTATCATATATTGCTGTAACCATACAGTGGATGAAAATACAAAACAGCCTTTGGGACTGCTACATGGAGGAGCAACGGCAGCACTTGCAGAAAGTCTCGGTAGTGTAGGCTCATGGCTTTGTATAGAAACAAATTTATACAAGGCGGTAGGCATTAAAATTAATTATAATCATATATGTGGCAAGAAAGATGGTGTTATGACTGGTACTGCACGGCCGCTACATCTTGGTAAAACTGCGCACATATGGAACATAAACATTACGGATGAAGGTAATCATTTAATTGCCGTAAGCAGGCTTACCGTAGCTATCATTAAAAATAAGAAATAGCTTTTTAGATTTCTGATGCAGGTATATGTACAGTGAACTTTGTAAATACATTCGGTGTGGATTCCACTTCCAGCAAACCGCGCAATTTTTTTACCGCTTTATTTACATTAAATAATCCATAGCCAGATCCTGGTGCCAGGCTTTCACCCCGGTAAAACAGGTCGAATATTTTATCTTTCTGGTTTTGTTCAATTCCAATACCATTATCTTCAACCGTTATCATTACCTGATCGTCATCAACCACAATATGTAGCCGTACAGTATGCACAGGCTTGTTGGGCGACCGGTATTTAAATGCATTTGAAACGATGTTATCAATTATGAGGCTTAGCAGTACGCAATCGGATCGGAAAGATGTATGCTGTTCTATTTTTACATCAAAATCAATCTGGTAGAGCCGCCGCTGCATCTCCGAAACCTCTGTAATCGACTTTACAAGGCTTTCGAAATCTATATCCTCTACAGCTACTGCCCCCCGCTGCATGCGGTGATAGCTGTGTGTATTGATAATATAGGCATTAAGATTCGTCATTGTTTTTTCCAGAACGCTCAGAAACCGGGTGAGTTCTTCCCGGTCATCAACATTTTTGAGTGTATCCAGCGAGCTGAGCACACTCAGAATGGGCCCGCGAATATCGTGCGCTACCGTATAGGAAAAAGTATCCAATTCATCATATGCTTCCTGTAGTTCTTCATTTCTGATTTTTAAATTCGAGCTGCTCAGGTAAAACTGGTAGGCTTCTTCAATTGCCGCCCGTATTTCATTTTCCTTCCATGGCTTAGTGATATACCGGAAGATATTGCCTTTGTTGATCGCCTCAATGATATCAATAGCATCAGTATAAGCAGTAAGCAGCATGCGCACAGGAAGCGGATACCTGGCACGTACATCTGTAAAAAATTCAACACCCGTTTTGCCAGGCATTCGTTGGTCACTGATTACAACCTTAATCGCTGGATGCTCGCTGAGCACTTTCATGGCTTCTTCCGGGCTGTTAGCCAGAAAAATTTTATACTCCATGCGCAGCAAAGCCTTAAAGCTATTGAGGTTGTGCTGCTCATCATCTACATAAAGCACTTGTAGCTTTTCACCATTATTCATATTGCTCATGATTGCTTTACCGGGACTGATAAAATGAACTTAGTGCCTTCATTGATAACGGATTCATAATTAATAGTGCCTTCATGCTTCTTTATTATATTATAGGCTATAGATAGTCCAAGCCCGGTGCCTTCACCAACTTCCTTGGTTGAATAAAACGGCTCAAAGATCTTTATGCCAACACCACTGGGGATACCACACCCATTATCTGCGATGCTGATATTGTACATTTCTCCCTCGGTCCATGTTTTAATTTTAATAATTCCACCTTTGCGATCTCCGAATTTTTCACGGATTGCATGTATCCCGTTACTCATGATATTTAGAAAAGCCTGATTCAGCTTTCCTGGGTAGCATTCGATCATGGAGACGCTACCGTAATCCTGCTCTACAGCGATTTTATCGGATAGAAGGGTATTTACAATAATAATGGTGGAATCAAGCCCGTCATGTATATTAGTAACTTTCACATCATTTTCATCAACTCTTGCAAAAATGCGGAGGCCTTTTACAATCTCTGCCGTGCGCTCTGATCCATCGCTGATACCTTTAAGCAAAAAATCAATTTCCGTTATCAGGTAATCGTATTCAACATCTTCTTTTATGGAATGGATCTTTTCTAAAACTTCTTTCGCTGAATGATTGCTACCTACAAGTTCTTCCACCTGGGCTAAAACATCTGTAAGCATTGTTACATCACGCCGGAGGGGTTTCACATTAGATATAACGAAATTAATTGGATTATTTATTTCATGAGCAATCCCGGCAGTAAGCTGGCCGAGCGAGGCCATCTTTTCCGACTCTACTAATTGTGCCTGTGCGTTTTTTAAGTCCGACATCGCTGTAGTAAGCTCCGCTGTGCGCTCTGTAACCCTGGTTTCAAGTACTGTATTCTGCATGCGTATAAGTTGCGCATTTTTTTCTGCTTCGCGCAGAGCCTGTGCCTGTGATATAGTTTTTTCTTTCTTCAAAATGTTGATCTTATCTGCGAGCGCAAAGGAAAGTAAGATTGACTCGAGTGCCGAGCCAACGGGCATAGTGTAAAGGGTAAAATTATTATACTCGAATATGTCGTAGTCCTTAAGCGTGTAAAAAACGATTCCGGCAAGGAAAATACCCCATGCTACGCTGAAAAATTTAGCCGCGCGGTCGCCTTTGTAACTCATGCGTGCAGCCACAAACATCATATAGAAAGCTACAGATGCGGCTGTAATCTCTGCAAGAAGAAATCCGTAATATATCTGGTTAAAAACAACGAGCAGAAATGAACAGCTATAGGCAATAAAGAATGGCAAAAACCATTTATCGAGCAGAGGCTCGGCTTGCCGCGTATGCAAAAAGCGCTGCATAAAGTAAATACCGGAAACACCTACAAATGCAGGCATAAGCGTAGCAATATGTTCATTTAGCCATTTGCTGCCGGGAAACAGATAATTTGTGTAGCCTTGAATACTGATTTGTGTGAGCAAAACAGCAATCAAATATAATACATAAACAAAATAGGTATTATCATTTACAGATAATGCAAGGAATAGGTTATAAACGATCATGGACGCCAACAGCCCGATAAATATTGCCCAGAAAAAATCTTTTTGCTTGTCTTCGCGAAGCATATTTTTTTCACTACCTAAAATCATGGGTACTTGAAGGTTATCACCATTCTTTACCCTGAGATAGATGCGGGAAATTTTATTTGAAGGAAGCGTAAGCGGCAATAAAAAATCCGTACTGTTATAAGGCCTGTTCATCACGGGCGTAGCTTCTCCAATTGAATATTGCAATCTTAGAATATTCCCAGCTTCGATGTATAGTTGAATAGAATCAAGTATCGGCGCCGGTATTTTTAAAATAAAAGTTTCAATTTTGGATTGATTATTAAGGTTCAGGCTGATCCAGTAGGCTGATCTTGTAACGCCGAAATTAGGAATGCCTGTTTTGTTTGGCTGCCATTTATCGGAAGCTACCGCATCACTGACGGTCATGTTTCCTGCTTCATCCTTTAGAAAAAAAGTGCCTGAGCGCACAAGCAGGCGCTCTTTGACAGAATCAATATTGATTATACTGGTTCCGGTACGCGCATGTAATCTTACACTGATAAAAAGAATTAAAATAGGAAAGAAACAAAAAAGTAGAGTAAGCTTAAATTTCACAGATTCATTTTTAGGCTATAAATAATTTCTACAGGCCCTTTTCCGCCATCCTCAGTTTCTGTTTGTTCCGGGTTACCTCTCAGGCTTAATATGCGGTCCCTGTCAATCGCTTCGGCGGTCGACATGTTTTTCGCATTCAGAATACCCAGTACACGGGCTATATAATTTTCATTTGGATACACAAATTCACCACCGTCGCCGAGCGTATCATCTACAACAAAACCAACCTTTCGAAACATTTTCAGCGTATAATCGGCACAGATGCCCACCAGAATATTGCAATGTGTTTGGTTTACAATCGATATGCCGGCTCTCGTAAGCAAGAGGCTTATGCCCATCCCGGCTACTGATTTGGCATTCCATAAGGCATGCAGCTCACCTACGCCTTCCGGCGCATATTTATTAATTACCGTATAAATAGTAGGATCAAGATGGCCCACAGCTTTTTCTACCGGTAACGGCGTTATACCATCTGCCACTTGTATCCTGATACCTCCTACAAGTGTACCATTACTATCTATAGCAACCACCGCGTACACATTCGGATTGGTAACCCAAGTATTATTATTAGAGGTAATGTTCGTAATGCCATAATCCTGAAGTACTTGCATATGCCCGTCAATAAATTTTTGGGATAAAACAGGGTTAGTTTTAGGATAGAAGGCAACAAACTTAATAGGCTCCATATTCAGTATTCATAAAAAACGGTTCTTAAAGGTTGCTTAAGTGATCGGGCAGAAGGAGCATCTGCATGGGATAGGCGGAATAAAAACACTCCGGTTTCGTCATTTAAGGCTGGAAAAATATTGCAAAGAGATGAGTAAATTGAATTTATCTCCGTTACAGTTGTGTTATTAAGACCATGCGCACGATCATAATGAACTTTATTATGTAAGAACAGCGGCGCAGAAACCGGGTGCAAAGCAAGCCCGAATTGTGTGGCCCTCAGCCAGATGCGCTCTAACAGGCGCCCGCCGGCAATCATATTTTCGGCAGAGAAAGACGGCACAGAGATGAGGCCGATTCCGCCAGAAGTTATAATTGCTTTCCTGGATAATTTTTCAAAGCCTTTACCTTGCCGCCATGAGTTGAGGGTGGCAATTACGCCTGGTGCGCTGGCAACCTGTAAGCCTGTGGCTTCTGCTTCGGTAAGCTCTAAAGTCGTATGGTCAAGTCCTTCAGTTATCTCATGGTCATTTTTACCATGCCACTTTAGCTCCTGGCTAAAAAATTCGTGGTGCGTTTGCGGATGTAAAAACCGAATGCGCTCTGCAATACCTACAATGTTAGCTATTTCTTGTATTTGCCCACTTTTAACACTAAAAGAAAGTTTTGGTTCTGCGGTATTTCCTGCAAGATTTTTAAGCTCATCGATTTGTCCAGCTGCAATTGCCGCGCTGTTACCTTTTTTGCGGTTGGTACAACGGCTACCGATATACTGCGCAAGAGCCGGGTAATGCAATTCCTTACTCGTGCACTCTTTAAAAGTAATTACAGCAACTAAAGCAAGATCCGCACCAGGCGGGAAAAGATTAATACAGGCTTCGAGGCCGATAGTTGCTGCTTTAATGGCAATATTTTCTATCGCAGCACCAAACGAAATATTAGCAATAGCATCCTCAAAATTAAACCAGGAGACAGATTTTTGCGCATCATGAAATAGCAGCAACGCACCTTTATGGCTTAGAAATTTCCAGGGTTGATTGTTGCCGGCCGACGGCGCCGAAGCTCCGGCGGCGGCGATTATTTGTAGCTGCTCATTAGTAGCAATACTGCCGGGCAAAGGTATTTTTTCGGCCGCTTCTATCATTTGATGCCGGGTAAGTGGCGGCACAAGCTCGTCCTTGAATTCGTAAGTGCCTTCGTCCTTTTTGTCCTTATCTGCAACCAGCGTTTCCACATCTATAAAGTAGCGGCCGGAATCGTGAAACTGATTAAGTAATACCCGCCTGCATACATCGGCAGTTATAGCACCGCCCAATGCAACTGCCGAGGCTAACTGTGGCCATGTAGTGATCGACTGGCTTACCTCGAGCATAGATGCCTTCAGCCTTGTAGAAATGGTTTCTGCGCCGAGCATTGGCAGCAGGAAAGGAATTTTTTCTTCGTTAGTAAGCTCCCCGATTTTGCTGGCATCAAGGTGATCAATAAAACCATGCAGCAATGGGCGTTCCGGCTCCAGGTCAAAACGCTCTACATCGAGCATACCCCGATCGCTCGCTTCCATGAGCACCGGTATATTCAGCGATTTTGCTTTATGGCGGAGAAATATTTTTATATCCAAACCATCGCATTCATCGATTACAACATCCAGCAAGCCGCCGCCGGTAAAAAACCTATCCATATTCTCGTGCGATAACCCATCGGTAAAAGGCACCACTTTAAGATATGGATCGATCTCGGCAATTTCGCGGGCTACCATAATGGTTTTATGCAAGCCAAGGTTGTGCACTCCGCTCCGTATCCGGTTGAGGTTAGAGAGCTCCAGGGTGTCGAAATCTGCTATCCGCAGCTCACCTATACTGCGCTCCATACTCAGCACTAGCGATACAGATTGCCCCACGGACAAACCAACGACTCCTACTTTCTTTTTGTTAAGGCTGTTTTCTTCTGCGTCTGTAATTTTATATTTGTTGCGGCTCGTTCGCAATTCGATAAACTCCTCTTCGGGTAATAAATGCACCAGCCGCTTGCTCCATGGATAATAAACCCAGGCTCCGTAATCATCCAATGTGCAGGATCCGAGATGTTGCCCGATCAAATGTGCATAATCTTCCGGTAATAAATTTTCTGCAGGATGGCGGCTACGAATAAGCTCTTTGAGCTGGTTATACAAGTCATCGCATACAAAAACAGGCGTTTGGAGAAACTGCTGAAAAGTAATACGGTCTTCATCAGTATTAAGATAAAAGAATTGTGGTTGATAAATAAAGCGCAGGCTGTCAGTATCGAGAATTAATTTACTTAAAATTTTGTTCATATTAATTTTAAAAATTCAAATATTCTATAACACCTTTAGCTATCTGCAAAATTAGGCACCAACAGAGCTATGTTTTTTAAAATTATTTTATTAGCTTTATTTTCAGGAATCGGCTTTAGCATTTTCAAATAGACCTAATGAAAATTAATATCCTCTACATTGATGATGAAGAAAATAACCTGATCTCTTTTAAGGCTACCTTTCGCTTGAAATACAACGTAACTACGGTGATCAGCGCAGCCGCCGCATTAGAGGTATTAGCAAGCAAACCGATTGATCTTATTATTACGGATCAACGAATGCCCGGCATGACCGGAGTAGAATTCTTAGAATCGATTCTTGATGTTTATCCGGCACCAATGCGCATATTACTTACTGGCTATACAGATGTTGGAGCAATCATAGACGCTGTGAATAAAGGCAAGATCTATCATTATCTTACCAAGCCCTGGGATGAAGCAGAGCTTGATAAAACAATACAGGATGCCTACAAAGTTTATGAAGATAATAAGCTGGACCGCGAACAAAATAAAGAACTACTGACGATAAACGGCCAGTTAGAATTCGTACTCAGGCAAAAGCTTATCTCCTGAAAATAAAAAAATATCAGAAAGCTCAGGAATAGAGCTTATAAGTCTTGGTAAGATCAATGAGCTCATGGATGCTCCTGAGATTAAGCTTCACCAGGATCCGCGACTTATGCGTGGCAATTGTTGAATTGCTCAGATTCATGATGTTCGCTGTTTCCGTAATACCAAGCCCTTTTACAAGGTGTGCCATCACCTCGAGCTCTTTGCTGCTAAGCGCTTTGAACGGATTATCGAAATCCGTTTTCTTCTTGCTCGAAACAAGATCATTTTTAAGCGTAGGGCTCATATAGATATGGCCGCGAAGCAATGTTTGTACGGCATATACAATCTCATCGTTCGTTGTCGTCTTTTCAAGATAACCACGTGCGCCGAGATTCAGGTATGATTTTGCATACACCTGCTCCTTATTCATGGTAAGAATAAGGATCTGCGTATCAGGTGATATTACCCGCACAGCCTGTATCAATTGCTGCGAATCCGTATTGGGCATATTCATGTCCAGAATTACAAGGTCATAGGTTTTGCTCTTAACCTTTTCAATCGTTTCATCACCGCTTGCCGCCTCATCGACCTGGCAGGGCTTAAAATTATTTTTAAGCAGTAATCCGGTTCCGTATCTTATCATTTCATGATCATCGCAAACAAGGAAGTTAACCATTTTTTAGCTCAATTTTTGGTGGTAATTTCAAGAAACGACACGAATGTAATAAAAGATTTAAATCTTCAATAAAAATTTTCCCAACCGCCTGTGGGTAACCTCATAAGTTTCTGCTATTGAAATGTTTAGAAAAGAGCATTTATGGAATGCACATTGCCTGAAAATGATAAATGAAGCCGCTTGTTTAAGTAGCTTTCAGGTTAGAAAATGCGCCTGTAATTAGGTACATTTGCAGGTATTTTTAAACATAATTCATGGCCGACGATATTACGAATATACCCCCGGAAGAAACCCCTGAAATGCCCGCTGATGAGACCAATAAAATCATCAAGGTAAATATCGAAGAACAAATGAAAACGGCCTACATCGACTATTCTATGTCGGTAATTGTGGGCCGTGCCCTGCCGGATGTGCGCGATGGGCTGAAGCCGGTACACCGCCGCGTGCTTTTCGCCATGCATGAACTGGGCATGGGCTCCGGCAAGCCTTATAAAAAATCTGCCCGTATCGTAGGTGAGGTATTGGGAAAGTATCACCCGCATGGCGACAGCTCTGTGTATGATGCAATGGCGCGTATGGCCCAGGAATGGAGCGTACGCTACCGGATGATCGATGGGCAGGGCAACTTCGGCTCGCCCGATGGCGATGGCCCGGCAGCAATGCGCTATACGGAGGCCCGCCTGCAGCGCCTTGCAGAAAGCATGCTCAGCGATCTGGAAAAAGAGACGGTTGACTTCGGCCCGAATTTCGATGATTCCCTTACGGAGCCTACCGTTCTTCCTACGCGCATCCCGCAGCTTTTAGTGAATGGCTCTTCCGGCATTGCCGTAGGTATGGCTACCAATATGATGCCGCACAACCTTACCGAAGTGCTCGATGGCTGTGTTGCTTATATAGACAACCGCGACATTACGATCGAGGAGCTGATGAAGTTTGTAAAGGCCCCGGATTTTCCTACCGGTGGCATTATTTACGGCATAGATGGTGTAAAACAGGCCATGCATACCGGCCGTGGCAGGGTAGTGCTGCGTGGGCATTCTACCATCGAGAACAGCAAATCCGGCAAGGAAACAATTGTAATAACCTCAGTGCCCTACCAGGTTAGCCGCGATGCGCTTACTGAAAAAATAGGTATTCTTGTAAACAGCAAAGTGATCGATGGCATTACGCACGTAGGTAATGAATCCAATAAAGACGGCACGCGTATTGTCGTGGAGCTTCGCCGCGATGCCGTTGCGCAGGTCGTGATCAATCAGCTCTATAAATTCAGTGAGCTACAAACAAGCTTCGGCATTAATAATGTGGCCCTCGTTGGCGGTCGTCCGCGCACGCTCAACCTAAAAGAGCTCATTTCCGAGTTTGTTATCTTCCGCCATGAGGTAGTGGTGCGCCGCACAGAATACGAGCTGCGCGAAGCAAAGAAAAGAGCGCATATCTTAGAGGGTTACCTCATAGCACTGGATCACCTTGATGAGATCATCACCCTGATCCGTAATTCCGCAACGCCGGACATTGCTAAGGAAGGGCTGATCACTACGTTCGGCATGAGCGAGATCCAATCGAAAGCAGTACTCGAGCTGCGCCTTCAGCGGCTCACGGGCATGGAGCGCGATAAAATCCGTGAAGAGCATGAAGCGCTGATGAAAACCATTAACCATCTCGAGGCCATTCTCGGCAGTGAAGAAATGCGCTTTCAGATCATCAAAGAGGAGCTTGCTGAAGTAAGAGCGAAATTTGGCGATGAGCGCCGGAGCGAAATCGATTACAGCGACAGCGAGGTCGATTTCCTGGATATGATCAAGGAAGAAGATGTAGTTATCACGATCTCCCATCTGGGTTATATCAAGCGCACTTCATCCGCCGAATACCGCGCGCAGCGACGTGGCGGCCGGGGAGCTGCCAATGGCAAGACACGGCAGGAGGATTATATAGAGCACCTTTTTGTAGCTTCCACACACCATACCCTTTTGTTTTTTACGGAGAAGGGCCGCTGCTACTGGCTTAAAGTTTATAAAATTCCCGAAGCAGACCGCAATACAAAGGGCCGCGCTATTCAGAACCTTATCCAGATACCGCAGGATGACAAAATCCGCACGATTATAGATGTGCCGCAACTCGAGGACAAAGAATATTTAGACCGCCATTGCGTAGTGCTTTGCACAAAGCAGGGCATTATTAAAAAAACTTTTTTAGAAGATTTTAGTCGCCCGCGGGCTAATGGCATTAACGCCATTACGATCCAGGAAGGCGATCAATTGCTGGATGTATCGCTTACCGATGGCAACAGCTATATTATGATGGCCGTGAAGAGCGGCAGGGCTATTTGCTTCCCTGAAGATAAGGTGCGCACCACAGGCCGCGGCGCAATAGGCGTATATGGCATCGATATGGAGGAAGGCAAGGATGAAGTAATTGGCATGCTTTGCGTTTCTAAGGAAGCAATAACCACGCAGATATTAGTTGTTTCCGAGCGGGGTTTAGGCAAACGTACTCCCTTCCTGGAATTGTTTGCTTCGAAAGAAGGTGAAGACGTAGTGGATCCGAATAATATTGTGGAGATACCGGGGGATGAGGGAAAGATGGATAAATATGCGCTTGCATACCGCGTTACCAATAGAGGCGGCAAAGGTGTAAAGACCATAAACATCACGGAAAAGACCGGCTCACTGGTAGGCTTTCTTGCAGTTGAGGAAAAAGATGATCTTATGATCACCTGTAAATCCGGCATTACCATCCGTATGAAGGTGGCGGCTATTCGTGAGGCGGGCCGTGCTACACAGGGTGTAAAACTGATCAACATAGATGGCGGCGATGAAATTGCAGCGATTGCGCGGATCGATGAGCAGGAAGTGCAGGGTAGTGATGACGATGAAGCGGCGCACATTATTGATATGAATCCTGTGCCGGAGGTGGATACCGAGGTAGATCATGATGCTGCCCCTGAAGCAGAAAGCAATCCTGAACAGGATGTGGAGTAAGGCGATTTAACCTTTTATTACGAAGCAAACATTATCTTAGTGGAGCATCTCTGAAACATAATTTGGAGATGCTTCTTTCTTTAATAATCTTTATACTAAATCTTACCTTGCCATGAAGAAGTCTGTTTTGACGATTGCCATGATCTCGCTGGCTGCCGGAGGTGCATTCGCTCAACGATCCAATATCATTGACGCCAAAGCTTACCTACGCGATAATAATTACAAAAAAGCGATTACAGCGATCGATGCCGCTGTGGTAAACGAAAAAACCAGTGCAAGCTATGATGCCTGGAGTACACGCGGTCTCGTGTATCTGACACAGGCGCAGGATACAGTAGCAAAGGTGCCGAGTGCCGCAGATGAATCTTACAAATCTTATATGAAGGCGCTGTCCCTGAAGCAGGATATAGCTCCTGCCGAAATTGATAACCAGTTATACGTGCTTGCATATGTACTCTTTCAAAAAGGCAATGCAGCTTATGGTACAGGTGATTACAATACTGCATACGACCGGTTTGTAATGGCAGGCAATCTTTATAAGGTAAATGAAGGAAAGCGCTTCGCGAAAAATAAGGACTTTACTACGCTGGCGCTCCTTGCAAAGTCGAATGCGGGCATTGCCGCAATGAATGCAAATGGCCCGAAGGATAATGAGGCGATTATGCAGTTCCGCGAGCTGAATACAATGAACCCGGTGCCGGATTCGAACAATTACCGGTATATAATCCAGCTTTTAGAGCGCCAGCATAAAGATGAGGAGCGCCTTGCTACAATTACCGAAGCAGAGCAGAAATTTCCGGACAACAGCACCTTCAGGAACTTAGAGCTCAACTACTACATCAACTCTGGCAAAGCCGATTTACTACTCCCCAAACTGGAAGCTGCTGCAGCAAAGGATCCGTCAAATTCTGAGCTCTGGTATAATTTAGGCAATTCTTATGCCGGCGTTGCAGCGCCAAAAGATGCAAAAGGCGCTCCGCTCCCCAAGCCTGCTAATGCTGCCGAGGCTTTTACCAAAGCAGAGAATGCTTATACCAAGGCACTTGCCATTCAGCCGGAAAACCCGGAATATAATTATAATTTCGGAGTGCTGTATTATGGAATTGCCGTTGGTTTGACTGTTGAAATGAATTCAATTAAAGGCATGAGCGCGCCAGAGCAGAAAAAATATGATGCACTCCTTGCCCGTCGGGCCGATGCCTTCAGCAAAGCGCAGCCTCATTTTGAACAAACCTTCAGGATACTCGATTCAAAGGGCGGAAACAATTTAGTTCCCGATGAAAAAACGACGTATGCCAATGCTATGCGCGGATTGCTTGAAATCTATTCCCGCCAGGATAATAAAACCAAAACAGAAGAGATGCGCAAAAAGCTGGATGCGCTGAAATAACGCGTAAACGTTTTGATCATAATAAAGACGATTGCCACCGGCAATCGTCTTTTGCTTTAACCAATCCTTATAAATGCACTTACCGTACATTTGCAGGGCCAATAAAACCAATATCATTTGTCAACTGCCACAAAAAAACTGGAAATTGTACGTTTTGCCCCGCGCAGGGGCGAGAGCTTTTATGATGAAGTAAAGATCAGGATAGAAGAATACTTCCAGACTACAAAGCTCAATACCCACGGAAACAGCGCTATGCGCTGGAAAACCGCAGCAATGGTCGCGATGTACATCGTTCCTTTTCTGGTAATGCTTACCGGCGTAGGCCACTTTAGTGTGCTGCTTTATTTGGGCCTATGGCTGGCAATGGGTATTGGCATGGTAGGCATTGGCACTTCGGTAATGCATGATGGCAATCATGGATCTTATTCAGAAAATAAAACAGTGAATAAATGGCTCGGACGGATCATCTTCCTTGTTGGCGGCTATCATGTTACATGGCGCATCCAGCACAATATCCTGCACCATACTTATACTAATATCGAAGGCCTGGACGGTGATATAGATGCAGGCGTCCTCCTGCGGTTTTCTCCGCACAGCCGGCATTATAAAATGCACAAATTCCAGCATCTTTACGCCTGGTTTTTATATGGACTCCTTACCTTGCAATGGGCTACTATTAAGGATTTTCGCTCGGTGATCGAATATGATAAACTTGGTCTCTTGCGTAAAGAGCGCCGGACACTGCGCCGCGCCCTTTGGGAAGTTGGCTGGACAAAAGTTGTTTACTACACCATTTTCGTTGGCCTGCCGCTTTATTTTTCGCATGTAGGCTGGGGCTGGACGGTTTTAGGCTTCGTGATCATGCAGTTTGTGGCCGGGCTTGCGCTGAGTTGTATATTCCAATTAGCGCACGTGATGGAAGGCGCAGAGTTTCCGGCACCCAATGACGATAAGAAAATGGAGAACAACTGGGCAGTACACCAGATCCTGAATACTATTAATTTCTCCCCACGCAGCCGCATACTTTCATGGTTTATTGGCGGATTGAATTTCCAGATCGAGCACCATCTTTTCCCGCATATATGCCATGTGCATTACCCTAAGCTATCGCTGATTGTAAGGCGGGCGGCACATCAGTGGGGCATTCCTTACCAGGTAGAGCCAACCTTTGTAAGCGCGCTTGTAACGCATGGCAGGATGCTCCGGAAGCTTGGTGCGGAAAAGTAACATGGCTATTACCATTGTCCTGTTTCTTTCGAATGAAATTAATTCTACAGGTTAAGCAGACCTTGTATTAAAAACAGCGCCGGTTTTCAGTAATGTAATTACCACAATTTTAAGGCCGGGCTTGTCCGGCCTTTTTTATTGCCGCATTTTTCTTAATTTTAAAAACAAATAATCGCTTGTCGCCGACTCCGGCAGAGCGCATCTTTTCACTGAATACGAATGACTTTCGAAGATTTTGACCTTGATTACGGCGTGCTCGATGGCATTGAAGCTATGAATTACCGTACGCCAACTCCCATACAGCAACAGGCGATACCAATAATTCTTGCCGGCCACGACCTAATTGCCTGCGCCCAGACCGGTACCGGCAAAACTGCAGCATTCGTGCTCCCACTGCTCGATAAAATTTTGCAAACGGAAGCCGGTGGCATCAATACCTTAATCCTGGTGCCCACCCGCGAGCTTGCGGTGCAAATCGACCAGCAGATCGAAGCAATGAGCTATTACGTGGATGTAAGCTCAACTGCAGTGTATGGCGGTGGTAGCGGCGTTACCTGGAACCAGCAGAAACAAGCCCTTACCAAAGGCGCCGATGTGATCATTGCTACTCCTGGTCGCCTCATTTCCATGATACAAATGGGTGGACTCAATTTTAAAAACCTAAAGCACCTGGTGCTCGATGAGGCCGACCGCATGTTGGATATGGGCTTTCTCGACGATCTCCTCCGTATTATTTCCGAGCTGCCAAAGGAACGGCAGACGCTCTGTTTCTCGGCTACAATGCCCCCGAAAATACGTACGCTTACGGCTGCCATTTTGCGCAACCCGGAGCAAATAAATATTGCCGTTTCCCAGCCGGCTGCTGGTATCAGGCAGCTTGCCTACCTTGTACATGATGAGCATAAACTCAAATTAGTGCAGCAGATTATGAAGGAGGGCGCTTATAAAAGTGCGATCATCTTCTCCTCAAGCAAGGAAAAAGTAAAGAAAATGGAAGGTGAGCTGCGCCGTACTGGAATAAACGTAAGGGCTTTTCACTCTGATCTTGAGCAGGATGCACGGGAGAGCTTAATGCTTGACTTTAAAAGCCGCAAGGTGCCGGTGCTCGTAGGCACAGATGTATTGAGCCGCGGTATTGATGTGGAGGGTATTGAACTTGTGCTGAATTTTGATGTGCCGCCTGACCCGGAAGACTACGTACACCGTATAGGCCGTACTGCCCGCGCTGAACGCACTGGCACAGCCATTACGTTTGTAAATGATAAGGATATGCGCCGTTTTGGCTTTATCGAAAAACTTATAGGGCGGGAAGTTGAAAAAGTTCCATTGCCGGAAGGCATGGGCACCAGCCCTGAATACAAGCAGGAGAGCAAGGGCAGAAGCGGAGGCAGTAGTGGTAGCAGCAACGCCAATAAACGCAATAAATTTAAGCGCGGCGGTGGTAGCGGGAAAAAGTCTGCAGGCGGGAAAGCCTGAATCAACGTCTGGATTAAGTATAAGAGCGGAATATGTGTCTGTTATTTTTGATGTTTAATTATTTTGTTTCTGCTTATGCAAATAGCATGTTATCTCAAACGGCTTCATGTGGTATTATGCACGGCTGAATGCTGAACTATCAGGACCCAGGAAGTAAGTTTGCCTATTTGAGCGAGCAGCCGGAATTGTATAACTTAAACATCATCTAAAATAAGGTAAAATGGAAAAAAGATTACTTAAACCAATTTTGATTACTACGCTTTTTTTTGTATTCATTAGCATTGGAAACTTACTGCGACTTAAAGGCATTGAAAATGTAAGGGCAATTTATATTGTAAGTCTTCTAACGTGTGGCATTGGCATTGGCGCTTTTCTTACGAGTATGGTAATATTTATCAAGAATAAGAAAGTAAATAGCCTTTAAAACAGATTTCGGGGTATAATTCAACCAAAATGAAGAAAACCTTATTAGTAGTTTTAGCGATTACAACCTCATTTTATTTAGGTTTTGCCTTTAAGACGATTATTGCAAAACGACCTTGCAGTGAGCAACAACTAAAGAAAGTAACAGGTATTGGCGGCATTTTCTTTAAATGTAAAGACCCGAAAAAAGTCCGGGAATGGTATCGGACGCATCTTGGGATAAATACCAATCAATATGGGGCGGTTTTCGAATGGCGGCAGGGTGCAGATTCATCTAAAAAGGGTTTTACACAATGGAGTGCTTTTGGCGAGAAAACAAAATATTTTGAACCTTCTACTAAGGAGTATATGATCAATTACCGGGTAGAAAATTTAGAAGAACTGATTGGGCAATTAAAGACGGAAGGAATAACTTTTACAGATACAATGCAGGCTGTTGAATATGGAAAGTTTATTCACATTCTGGATAATGAAGGAAATAAACTTGAATTGTGGGAGCCAAATGATATAGCCTATGAAAAGTTAGGCAAACAAATGGGAAGCAAAACCACAAAATAGGCGCGTGATTAAATCTAACACTAATAGTATGTTTAAACTGATATTGCGATATTCAAAATACCTTATAGCCTAACTATTATGAAGCTAATCTCCAAATAGCAAAGCATTTGCGGGACACGCATTTTGGTAATAACCGGACAGCTGTAAATCTGAAAGATACTTTAGCAAATATAGATTGGGAACTGGCGACATTTAGGATATATTCGTTTAATACAATTGCTACACTTGTATATCACATCAATTATTATATTGCTTCTGTAACCAAAGTTCTGCAAGGCGAGCCGCTCGATGCAAGTGATAGCCTAAGTTTTAGTCATCCGCCAATTGATGATAGTAAGGCCGACTGGGAAATGCTTTTAAAGAAGGCTTGGGCAGATGCTGAAACTTCTGCTAGCCTTATTTGATTAGTAGCCGCAATAATTATTGTTTTATGAATATGAGAAAGTCGATAATTATCTTGTACCTACTTTTTGCATCGATGCAATATTGGCCGGTAAAGGCACAAAATAGTGGAGTTGATGACCGCAGGTTTATTACTTATATAGCATATCCGAAAACGCAGGAGATTAAACTTTATTGGAATGATCAAAAAGGCAAGCATTTTGGGTCTATCAAAAACTTAAAGTCGGCTTTGACTCAAAAATCGCGGAAACTAATTTTTGCAATGAATGCAGGCATGTATCAGACCGATCATTCGCCTTTAGGATTGTATATTGAAAACGGCAAAGTTTTATCCCCATTAAATACGCGAAGTGGGACGGGGAATTTTTATATGAAGCCGAATGGAATTTTCTGTATAACGTGGGGCGATGTACCGTTAATTGCAAATTCGGCTGGCTCTGAAAATATCAACAAAAAAATTAAATGTGCTACGCAATCCGGTCCAATGCTGGTGATTGATGGCCATATAAATCCTGCCTTTAGAGAGGGTAGTGTGAACCTTAATATAAGAAATGGTGTAGGAATTTTACCCGGTAATAAGGTGGTTTTCGTTATGTCTCAAAAAGAGATCAACTTTTATGATTTTGCGGCTTATTTTAAGAGCTTAGGGTGTATGAATGCACTTTATTTAGATGGATTTGTATCGCGGACGTATTTGCCGGAGAAGAATAGCTTGCAATTAGACGGAGATTTTGGCGTGATAATTGGTATTTCTGAACAAGTTCATTAAGTAATATATTTATTTTAATGTCACCGGCTTTTAAATTTCAATTATGACGGAAACCATAAGTAGTGCAGAAAATGCTAAGAACTCAGAACAAAATGAATTATCTGGAAAGGAAATTCAGATGTTAGCAATTTTTGAAGGCAGATGGCAAATTACCGGCCATAATTTTCCTGTTACATTAAATGGCCTTGAAACAGACGTTTATGGCGAAGATGAATATAGCTGGCTTCCAGGAAATTTCTTCCTAATGGATAAATGGCAGCATCTTACTAAAAGCAGTAGCCATATTGGAATTTCTATACTTGGCTTCGATGAGGAGGAACAAAAATTATTTTCCCGTAATTTTGACAATCTTGGCTTTGAGCGCAGGTATTTTCTTATGTACGATGGAAATTCCTGGAAATTTGATGGTCCACAGGAGCGGTCAGTAAGGGTATATAGTATGGATAAACTTAGCTATACAGAGCATTGGGAAATGAAAGACGGAAATGGAGCATGGATGCCTCTTTGCGTGATGAATGGAAAGAAGATGTCTAAAGTCAAGTGAAAGATATTAAAAACGAACTATTCTAATAATAGATTAGCGAGTTGCAATCATTCTACCTGCATATTTTCTGTCCCGCCAGGATCTTGTGGCAGGCGTTTTTTTAAATAATATATAGAAGATAGCAGTGCAGCAGTCATCATGATTGCGCCCGCAATAAAAGGTGCGCCAGGTAGATATACCGGAGCATCTTCCCGCGAAAAATAGTAAAATAAATTGTTCATAATCAGGGGCCCGAAGATTGAAGTAAGGCTAACAAGGCTGGTAAGCGCACCTTGCAGCTCGCCTTGGGCATTTGCAGGTACCTGACCAGAAATTACACCTTGCAGTGCTGGCATACCAATACCACCGAAGCAATAAACTGCCAGTATCACCAGCATCATCCAGCCCTCACCGGCCATTGCAAATAGCAGCATACCAATACCATATGCTGCAAAGCCTACATATACCGAACGCTTGATACCCAGTTTCGGAGT
Source organism: Chitinophagaceae bacterium (assembly GCA_965246905.1). Classification (GTDB taxonomy): domain Bacteria; phylum Bacteroidota; class Bacteroidia; order Chitinophagales; family Chitinophagaceae; genus UBA1952. The sequence continues at coordinate 61,961 of CBDFFZ010000031.1, read as the reverse complement.
TATTATACGGATAAGGCCTGCCTGCACCGCAACTGTCAGTACACCAACCACGACTAAAGAATAACCGACCATCTTTTCATTCCAGTGAAATTTAAACATCGTGTAAAAGCCCCAGTTGCTCTGTACTGCATGTGAAGCGAGGTTAATAAGTATGATAGAGATTACTAAACCGGATACTAAAGGATATTTGCGTAGATGCATCAGCGACCCGAAAGGATTCGCGCGTTTCCAGCTAAAAGCGCGCTGGTTTTCTTTTTTAAGGGATTCCGGAAGAATAAATAGCCCAAATAGAAAATTTATCAGCGATAAACCTCCTGCTACCAGGAACGGCGCGCGCAATCCCCAGTTCACCGATACGCTACCAAGCAGCGGACCAATGATAAAGCCGAGGCCAAAAGCAGAATAAAGCAAGCCAAAATTTTGCGCGCGTTTTTTCTCCGGGCTTATATCAACGATATAAGCGGATGCCGTTGTAAAGTTTGCACCAGTGATGCCAGCAAGAGCACGCCCCAGGAACAGCCAGCCGATTGTTGGCGCAAACGCCTGGAATATATAATCCAGCCCAAAACCAAGCAGTGAAACCAATAGCACGGGCCTGCGGCCAAACCTATCGCTCAGACCACCTACAATTGGTGAGCAGACAAATTGCATCAGCGCATAGGTAGGGAGTAATACAGCGCTATATCTTGCTGCGTGACTCAGATCTTCACCACTTAGTCGTGAAATAAGGCTTGGAATGACTGGGATAATTACACCGAGGCCAATTACATCTATCAAAACAGTAATAAAAATGAATATCAGTGCGTTAGTTGATTTAATGGCCATATTTTGAAACAGATAGGAGCGTCTTGAAGCGGACAAAAATAATATTTCCTTCTGATTAGCAGAAAGCATAGCGCCTAGCAGTGCCTCAGTTTGAATATTGAACCGCGTACTGTAGTAGTTTACATGTTGTGGATTCTACAAAAGTAAAATACTGCCTGAAGTTTCAATAAACAATATAATACAAGTAAAATCAATATCAATGAAAATAACAAGCTAACAATTTTGTTCTATAATTTACAGTATGGTTAAGCTGTAAATTATAACATCGGTAGGAATATCCATTAGAGTTTTGGACAGGTAAAGCCGTCATATCGCAGCTGCTTACCGTTCCATTCAACCATCATTAAACTACCTGCGTAGAAGTAGCGATAAGCACGGACTTGCTTATTATAAGGGGGGTGTGGGCTATCGTAAGTATAACGTATTACGTTAGGCTTAATTATCTTCCACTTACCCGAAACATAGCCAATACGGCCATTTTCCTTAGAGGTCAATTCAAAATTATGATCTTCGCTTAGATAGATATATGCCTTAGCATAGTGAAGATGCAAGAGGTTATTATCAGGGAGATAGTAATAACCGTACGGTATAAGATCGCTTGCCATTACAAAGAATGGCGCAGATAGGAGGAGCACAATTAGTATTTTTCTCATACTGTACGGCAATAGTAATAAACGTTTTTCAATTACACAATAGCAAACAATCCCCAATTGCTAATAAGTGAGGATTGTTAACATACGCTTGACACTTCGCGGCCGGGGATTGTCATTTAAGACCAGCAACAGACATCCCAATCTGTATAATCAGGAAAGGCAACAGCGAATTGCTTCTTAGCAGCCGTTAAACTTTTTGCGTCTATCGTGGTAATAGTGAATTGCGTAAGGGTGTTGTAAAAATTGTAGGTTTTCATGGTTTGGATATTTTTAAAAGATGTTTCATAGTGAGTGGTTAACGGGGCTTGGCCGGGAGCGGATATCCCTTTTTAAATTGGCTGATAAAGCGCCGGGAACGCCGGGCATAAACATTTATGGCAGACCATGAATTATATTTACGCGATTCATCCAACCAGCGGCAAAGGGCATGCAAATCATGCACGTATTGAACCTTAACGAGGAAGCCATTTTGGGAGAAAACCGTTACACTATAATCGCAGTCATTCTTAAATTCCATGCTATTTTTTTAGAACAGCAACGAGGAGAATTAAGGCACCGAAGCCGAGGCCAGCAGGCAAGGCCCAAGGGGGTAGGGGTTGGGACGGACGAGATGCAGAGACGGTAACATTATCCATTTGACCACCGTACATATCACCGGCAGCAGCAGCAGCGTTTTTAGTACTATGAGCGGCACGGGCCAGTTCAGTATCTTCAACGCCTTCGGGGATATCAGCGGCAGGCTTTTTTCCTTGCTTGAGCAGCTTGTTTGCTTTGATTTTTCCTAAAAGCTTTTTGCCCATCTTAAGAGCAGGCCCGATAAGAGCAAGTAGCGGTAGAGGCATGTTAATGTTTTTGGACTATAATTAAATGGTTAATAAATACCTGCGGTGGAATGAAAGCACCGCCGAAACTGTACATATAATTACCCGCAGGGAGAAAGAGGTCATCCATATCGCAATGCATCGGTTCAGTACCCATATATCCATCCATCCACTCAGTAGGAGAAACCAATTCGCCAAAGGAGGTTAAGAGCGGGTAATTTGCACAGGGATAAACGATTGAGCAGGCCGTTTTTGAATACCTCATACAGACAGTGTAAGGCAGGAACGGACGATTTACAGTAAAGGGGTACACAGGCACGGCAAGGTTGGTGCCGTCTTCTATTGTGATTAAGCGAAATTCGGGTTCCAGAGGAAGCTGAACGCGGGTTAATTTATGTTTCATTTTTAGAACCAGTTGGTTTTTACGAGTGATTTAATATTAGTAAACATGCCGCCGTCATACCAGTTAACGTATTGTTCAAAATCAGCACGAAGGCTGAGCCCGTATTTATCATGATATATTCGGCAGAGAAGGTTTACTTGGAAGGGTGTAAGGCATTTATTTACATAGATGGCGGCTTTTTCCTCATCTTCAAACGCACCGCTATGAAAGGAACTATATATGTTGTCAGCCCAATTTGTACAGCTATCTAAGTGCAGTTGGTCAGTATTGTATTTCCTGAGTAGGGCAGCGTTAGACGTTCCAGTTACTGCTTTATTCAAACCATCTGATACACCCGATGCTGCAAGGTGTACGGTCTTAAGGAGAGGCATGAGAACAATCAGCGCAATGCCAGCGCCAATAAAGGGTAAGGCCGTTTTAAAATTAAAAGTGGAAGTGCGGTAGGCCATATTTGAAGAAGGTTGAAAGTGCAATAATTACAGGCCCGAGGACAGGGATTGAGAGCATGGTAACAGGTGCAGGGCCAAAGCCACGGAATTCATTAATAAGAGCAACAACGTGCGTTGCATAGTTCTCATCGGATGCATAGCCAGCTTGGGCTATTGCCCGGGCTTGGTTCGCCTCAGTTTTAGCTGTAAATACACCGTGTATAGTGTATCTTTTATTTTCCTGAAGGAACTTTACGTGACCTTGAAATGATGCCAGCGGAGACGAGTATTTTATGAATTTACCCATAACGGTTATCGTCTCACCGTTGACTCTTTCCTTAGTAGGCATAGTAAAAGAAGGTTCACCACGAAAGGCTTTAATGCCGTGAAAGTTATTGCCCTGAGTTGCTGATTTAGATGTACCCCAAGCGGATTCTAAGGCGGCTTGCGAAAGTGCCACCAAAGGGAATATTCCAGTCCCTTTAGTGGCAGCAGCAGCATACGGATAATACTTATCGTAGAATGCTTGCTTAGTCATTAATCGTGCTTTTCGGCAGGTTTCATATGTGCCATAATGTAGCGCAGGCTAATGATAGCAGCGATAGCGATAGCGGCCCATTTAAGCCACTTTTTCTTTTTGTTAGGATAAGCCATTTTGTTGAGCTTGCTTTTTTAGTTTACGGTTGAAAATGATATGGTTGAGGAATTGAAAGAGGACAGTGCCAAATCCCAGGCAGGTAACTAACGTAGAGGGTTGCGCGCCCATTGCGGCATCCAACATGAGAGGTGTAAACGATACGCCAGCGCCAATAGCCGTAAGAGTGTGTAATGTTCCATTGTAGTACATTATAGGTCGGGGTTTTCGTTTGGGATTACCGTTTCCCCTTGCAGCGGGATTGAAGCTTCATTGTCGGGTGTATTCTGCAAGGCGGGTGCGGGTGCATTTGTTGCTGTACGTGCTGCCTCGAATTGCTCATAACCATAGCTAATGGTATTAATAGCAGCCTGTGCATAGCCAGCGTACTTTCGTAGGTTCTTAATGACATTGATTGCAGTTTTAGCTGATTCAATTGTTTTGTTAGGATATCCCATCTTGATGGATTTTAAAGGTTAAAATACCGGCTCTGCCTTACGGGGCATGCACCGGGTTTACTATGCTTTGCGGGCGATAAATCCTACTTTCCATGCCGGGAATTGCTTACGGGCAATCTCACGGGCGTTTCGTTCATCTTTTGCCACTACATCGCATATGTAGTAATTGCCTTTTACGTAGATTGAATAGAGGCGCATTAGTTACGTTTTGTGAAGGTTCCGCAATAGTTCTTAGCAGGGTTAAGCACCCACCCGAGCTGGTGGATAACGACCTTCCTGTTTTGAACATCAAACATACAAGAGCAGAGGTAGGGCTGCTGGTTGCCGACTTGTATTTTAGCACACCAGTTTTCCCATACCTTACCCGTTTTAGAGGTAACTTTTTTTGTGTTTTTGTAAGGGCCGCAAATGATTTTAGTCATGCCGTTACGCCTGCTATAGTTCCAGCCTGTTACATACGGGTGGTCTTGCTGGCCGTGTGAATAGCCGGTTTTTGAGCCGGAATGTTTTTTAACTTGACGTTGACCACCGCCGCCGTTGTTGTAGTAATTACCGCCGTTGTTGTAGTTGGAACGGCCATAGTTATTTTGTTGGTAGCCACCGCCACCGCCACCGTTTGAGCGGTAATTATTGTTGTTGTTGTTGTACATTTTAACGCTTTTTGCGAGTGAAGAAGTAGATGATTCCAGCGATAATAATAGCAGGGATGGCGTAGATCGCGTAATGCTTTACTTTGGCAGAGATTACACCGGCAGTGAATGCGTGTACCCCCTTGCTTTCTGTTTCGTGAGTATCACCGGGGCCAGCGGTATCACTTGCAGAGGAAAGGCCTGCGCCAATGGATTTAATCATACGGTTATTGAAATCTTCGTTGCTTTCGTCTGTATGCTGGAGCATGGCACCATTACCGAAAGCGCCTTGAGTTTGTTTGTGAACTACATTACGTAAAAGGTTTCCCATCATAGTACCGCCGGGCTTGCGTTTCAGGGACATTTTAGCCCATGAATCTTTTTTTAGGAAGCCAAGCATTACAACATATCTTTTAGGAAGCCCGGTGCATGGAATTTGTCCATTGCCGCATGCATGAGATGCTTATGTGGCATAAGATTGCCAAGCATTTTATGTGGCATGAGCAGGTTTTTAAGGACACCGCCAAACTTAATGCCGTGCCGGGTACGTGTTAAGCCGGTTTTGGCGGCGTGAGACTTTAATGCAGAGAAAAAGGACATTGTGAGAGGTTTTTAATTAGCACCCGGCTTAAGCGGGCCGGGTGCTGGAGAGATAGGGAGGGACTGGGAATCGCTCAGAATGAGCGGCTTAATTCTTTGTGTAATCGCGGTTAGACATCATGTAGCAGACACATTGACTGTTACACTGAATTTGCAGCTTAGATGCAAGCTGAATAGGCAATACACGCCATTTGTAGTAGGGTAGGGTAATACCGTCACAGTTGTAAACGGTATCGCTCAAATCACAAGCAAGCGTTTCCAATTCGTTAGTATTGATTTCCAGAATTTCGCCGGATACAGAGTGAAGAAAAAGCTTATCCAGTGCATCAGGAACGGCAAGGGCGTAAGCATCTTGCACGTCAAAGCTCATGATAGCATTCGCATTGATGGAGAGCGGCTCATACTTTACGTGTTCCTGAGTGCGTACATAGCTGCCGAGAGAGGAAAGCGTAATTTGCGCACTACGTTGAACGGTATCAGCACCGGCCCAAGTGGTAAATTGCTGCAATTCGACAACCAAGAAATCTTGCTTGTCAGAATGGATAGCACCAACGTTTGAAAGCTCAATACTGAATGCAACGCGCAGGTTGGTATTTGTACCGTCAACGCTTAATGCTTTAATGAAGATGAAGCCTTCATTGTTGGCGCAGATTTCGGCAAGGTCTGTAAGCGACATATTTGTTATAAGTTGCTTCGAGCCGTTCTGTGAGTAGCGGGTTACAGTGATTTTGCCGTTAATCAGATTGCGGAAGGTCTGAATCTTGGGTAAGGTAGAACCGAGCAGGCCCGGGTAAACTGGAGCAAGGTAGGCGGTAGGGACGGTATAGTCAGCCGAGATAAGCAGCTTCATAACGTTGTTTTGGATTTCGGCCCGGGCTTGGCCGGTTCCAGTGTTGAAAACTAAGTGTTGCATTTTGTGAGAGTGTGAGAGGTTTTATGCGCCGGGGTAATTCCCTTTGCTTGCACAAGATTGCAACGGCGAGGAATAACAGCGGGAACGTTTAGGTACGTTGTGGTGCTTTTATGCTCGTTTAGGTACGTTTTAGACCAGTACAGGGGCCATATCGGTTATGTCGAGGCCATACCGGTCTGCGACATGCCGGGCCGTAAGACGCTTTATATTGAGAAATTTACGGTCTTTAGCAATCCACTTTTTTGCGGTTGATTCTGCGATGTCAAACAAGCGCTGGTAATCCTTAGTGCGTACAATTCGGTTCATGATTTGTGTTTTAATTTTAATTGCTTTGCATTTTGAGAGAAGTATATTTCCCGCATTCTATCCTTAATTATTTTTAAAGAGGAACGGGAGGTAGGCAAACTACATTTTAGAAGGGATTCAAGAGCGTCAGGGGTTTGCGTCCGGTAGCGTTTTGCAAAGTCATGCATACGATTAGTGTACCAGTCGTGCAATTCATAGGTTTCAAGTTGCTTGCTGATTATGGCTATTCCTTCCTCAATGCCAACGATTTCTTTTGCGACCTGGAAGAAGGTATTATGCACTTGCATCTTAGCCTTATAGGCAGTGCCATTGTACACGAGTGGAGTTCTTTTAAAGTCATAGGAAGGGAACCCAAGCAGGTTAACCGGGGTACAGCGGGTGGCGTTTATATCATCAATGTAAACCCAATCAAAAAAGGAATCACAGGATTTTCGTACTAAGTCAAGCTGAAATGCTGTATCCTTTAAGAGGTTAAGGACAGAGAGCGGGGTATAGTCAGCAGGTAGCATATCACCGGATAGCTGCCGGAGAAAGTTATTTTTTACACGCATTTCAAAGCGGTAATTTTCAGCGGTGATATCGAGGCCATTAAGGCCCCAAAAGTCCCGGATATAGTTCTTAGACGTGCGTACGATATCCTGAGTTTTGTTGTATATCGCAATCTGTTTATTACCCTTTTTAGAACCGATAGAGAAACCTTTGGGCCGCCTCGTTAACCTGTTGATTTCATGCGCGGTTATCTTGCTCTTTCCAAGCATTTTCACACCGTAGGTGTCCGATTTTCCGGTCATATAATCGCACATAAGGTTGTAGATATGGTTTGCGCCGTCCACAGCGATATCAACCCGGGATATGCGGAGAACCTCTTTTATGTTGGTAGCGATGAAAGCGGTAAGTTCCGTATGCCAGTCAGCATAAAGCAACCAGTTTTCCAGCTTAAGAATTGAATTTAATTCGTCTTTTGCGCCTTTATTCCGGGGGCAGACTTCGAGGGAATAGTGCAGGTCATTACCCTTATAGATATCGTACCTGTATTTATAGTGCTGCGTGCCGGTAGCCGCACAGACATAGCGGTATTTTCCGCGTGTAAAATCTTCACCAAGTTCAAGGCCCGAAGCACCATCAGCAAGGCTTACACCCAATTGAAGCCAGTCAAGATTAACCGTGTAGGGCAAGGAGGTATTGTAAGCGTGAGGGCAGTTATACTTGAAGCCCTCTTTCGGTTTGCGGAAGAATATTTTTTGAATATTGCTCTGTTTCGAGCCGTAGGATATTACGCTCATATTACAGAGAGTTTTAAACCCAATGTTTGCCAGTTACGGGCATCGTAGCAAAGGATTGAAAAAGAGGGCGCAATGTTTGGCGAGAAAATCACGCAGAGCCGATGCACATACCGGACAGATGCATAAGGATATTTTCGCGGAGAGTTCGCGGAATTGCTACTAAAGAATTTTTGAAGGGTAGCGCTATTGTATGCGCAGCCTTTACTATTTTTGTAAAGCATTCTTTTTGGATTTAGAATGTGACAAATGTTGCAGCCTGTGAGAGGGCCACATATTTATAAAGCTTGGCCGTGAGAAGCCGGGCTTTTTTATTTATGCAAGGAATATTTTCTTTGTTTTGAAATTGTCCTTCCTTCCTGAGCATCTATTACAGGTATACCAGTAATGCCGTTTGTTATTGCCAGTCCATATTGGCGGGTGTATAGTCATTTTAGACACCATTATTTTTCTATGGCATTTGCTACACTTAGCGCGGTGAGTTGCTTTCTTAGCGGGTGATTTATTAACCATATGACAATCATTTTTCCAGTAGCGTTAACAAGTGCTCTATAGATTTTATTTTCTTATTGACAGGACGCAAAACTTCATTAAGGGTTCGCGAATTATAGAGATACCGGGGAAATCCAGCACTGTCTGTGATGTGTCTGTGGGTGGCGTAGCTTTCTGTAAGCATAATTGTTAGTTTTTGCGTTAGAATTCGCTTGTCTGTTTTGGTCATGGTGCCTGTATAACTTATTGTTATTATGTGGGTTATTATCGGCGTTTAATATACAATAGGTACTTTAGAATGTTTACTATAAATACTTTCCTTTCGTCCGTTCTATAATTTACATTATGTTAAATAGGTTTTTTAATATCTTCCTTCTTTCTATCAAAAAAACAATCCGCTCCTAATAAGGAAGCGGATTGTTCTGTAACTATCAAATTTCTATACAATAGCAATGCCATACATATCCGCCTTAATCGCCTTCACGCGGTCATTTCCACGATATTCATCGAAAGCCATTTCCCGGTCTATGAGACCATTCGGCGTAATCTCTATCACCCTATCGGCTACGGTTTGTGCAAGTTCGTGGTCGCGGGTTGTAAACAGAATAGTTCCCTTAAAATCCTTCATACCATTATTGAGCGCTGTAATGCTTTCCAGATCCAGGTGGTTAGTTGGCTCATCCATCATCAACACATTACCTTTAAGCATCATCATCCGGCTCATCATGCAGCGCATCTTCTCTCCTCCACTCAGCACTGTACATTTTTTCAATGTTTCTTCGCCGCTAAAAAGCATCCTGCCTAAAAAGCCGCGTATAAATGTTTCATCTTTTTCTTCTGAATACTGGCGCAGCCAATCAATGAGGTTAAGATCATCATTGGCAAAATAGATCGAATTATCATTGGGCAGATAAGTCGTAGTGATCGTGACACCCCATTTAAAGCTGCCCTCAAAATCAGTATCCTCCCCCGATAAGATGCTGTAAAATGCATTGGTAGCAAGTGAATTATCCGAAATTATTGCAACTTTTTGGCCGCGTTTAAGATCAAAAGAAATATTCTTAAAGAGCGTCTCGCCGTTTGATACTTTTCCCAGTCCCTTTATTTCAATAATCTGGTCGCCCGCATCGCGAACCTGGTTATTAAATAAAATTGCAGGATACTTCCGCGTAGAGGCGGTCATATCTTCAAGCTTAATTTTATCCAATGCTTTTTTCCTGCTCGTTGCCTGCTTTGATTTTGAGGCATTTGCAGAAAAACGCGCGATAAATTCTTTCAGTTCGGCAATTTTATCTTCTGATTTCTTATTAGAATCGGTTCGCTGCTTTAATAGTAACTGTGAACTCTCATACCAGAAGGAATAATTACCTGTAAATATCGAGATTTTCCCAAAATCTATGTCGGCAACATGCGTACAGACGGTATCGAGAAAGTGGCGATCGTGCGATACTACCAATACGATTTTTTCATAATCCGCAAGGAAATTTTCCAGCCAGGCAATGGTTTCAAGATCAAGATCATTGGTAGGCTCATCAAGTAGCAGGATATCGGGATTGCCAAAAAGCGCCTGAGCCAGCAATACCCTAACCCGCTGATTGCCATCCAAATCTTTAATAAGCTTATAATGAAATTCTTCTTTTATACCAAGATTACTTAATAATGTTGCAGCATCGCTTTCTGCATTCCAGCCATCCATTTCTGCAAAAATACCTTCCAGCTCTCCAGCTTTCAGCCCATCCTCTTCCGAGAAATCTTCCTTTGCATAGATTTTATCTTTTGCCCGCATTACATCAAAAAGCTTGGTATTGCCGCGCATTACCGTTTCCAGCACCGGCATATCATTAAATTCATAATGATTTTGCTTCAGCACGCTCATACGCTGATCTTTGCCAATTTCTACTTTGCCTGTTGTCGGCTCAATTTCGCCGGAAAGTATTTTAAGGAAAGTGGATTTACCTGCTCCGTTCGCTCCGATAATACCATAGCAATTGCCCTCGACAAACCGGGCATTTACATCCTCAAATAAAACACGCTTGCCATAGCGAAGCGATAAATTCTGTACTGCTAACATTAAAAGTAAATAATTTTGAAAGGCAACCTGAAAAGTTGCTAAAGCGCAAATATACATTGGAAGCGTGATTCACGCAGGCGCTGCGTAAAAAATAGGCAGTGTCTCAGTTGGACATTGAATCAGTAACGTACTAACTTATTTGCTGAGGGATGCATGGCAGCGCAATCCGGCATTCTGGACGGGAATTAAATAAATTGTTTCCTGCTGAACCCAGCACCGCAATACGGGCTGGCGTATGCCCAATAGTTCCCAAAACAAGTTCGGGATGACGGGAATTCGAATGGACAGGCTTATACTTATCCCGTCATGCAGATGCCAACCACCCTTTTATTGATTTTCCGTTATAAGTAAACGATCAATAATAATTCGCATTATTTCTTTCCGCAGCGCATTAAACCGTTCTTCCAGCAATTCAAATTCTGTGAATTCACTGTAAAGCTTTGCAAACGCTTCTACGCTCATCTCTTTAGATAATATTTCTACATTCAGCACATACACCTTCAGCACATCGTCCAGTACCATTGCCATCGCATCGCCCAACTTCATCTCCTGCAATCCTTCTATCACTGTAAGCAACAATGTAGTATAGCCGTTTTGAATAAGCTGTATAAATCCTCCTTGCGCCACCTGCGACTGTATATAATCGAATGCCAGTGCTACCCTTTCGCTTACATTTAGTTGCTCAAGCATATCAAATGATTGATATTCATGCAGTGCCTCATGTAATGGTTGCGTGGCAATGGTAAAGGCTTCTTCCAGTTCATTACCGGCAAGCAAATTTCTTATTTCGTCCTTTTTTATCTGACTGTTTACGTGTATGTCTTTCATAGTGATTCGTTGTGTTGGGCGCAGCAAAAGTATCCCTGCCTGCTATCATTTCCCAAAAAATGTATGGCTTTGTCTTGTGTTTTCAATGCTTATATTTACCGCATGGAAGATAAAAAGCAGCGCCAGCCGGTATATTACAGTCAATATCTTCAGCTCGATAAAATACTAAATGCACAGCTACCGGAAAGCAGCAAGGAAAATCTGAAAGCAGATGATGAGATGCTTTTTATCATCATCCACCAGGCTTATGAACTCTGGTTCAAACAGATATTGCACGAATTGGATATAATCCGTGCTATTTTTCAACAGGATAATATAGCAAATAGCTCCCCTGATATATATAACAGCGTTCATCGCCTCAAGCGCATCTGCTCCATCCTGGAAATCGCGGTAATGCAGATGACCGTAATGGAAACGATGACGCCACTCGATTTCCTGGATTTTCGTGATCTCCTCCGGCCGGCCAGTGGTTTTCAGAGTATTCAGTTCAAGATGATCGAAGCGGCGCTTGGCCTAAGCTATGACGACCGCCATGGGCAAAATTATTATCTATCGCAGCTTACGCAGGATGATATTGACCGGGTGAAAAAGGCAGAATCACAGCAATCACTGCTTACCCTAATCAATAGTTGGCTGGAGCGAATGCCATTTATTAAAGAAAAGCAATATTGGGCAGAGCTTAGCGATGATGCGTTCTGGAAGGAATACCGCCTGGCTTATGCTAATAGCCTGCAGCCCGGAGAAAGCGCGAATCTGGAAGCATTTGATTCAATTTTTTTAAGCGGCACGGAATATGCTACCGGTCGAAAGCTAAGCATCGATGCGTCCCGCCATGCACTTTTTATCATGCTTTACAGAGATTATCCTTTGCTACAGTTGCCCTATGAGTTGTTGAGCCTGCTCCTCGCGGTAGATGAAAACTTATCTATGTGGCGCCACCGTCATATACACATGGTGCAGCGTACTATAGGAAAGCGCGTAGGTACAGGCGGCAGTACCGGAGCAGATTACCTGCAAAAAGCAGCTAACAGCCACTATATTTTTCGCGAGCTCGCAGAATTTACTTCTTTCCTGATGCCCCGCAAGCAGTTGCCAAAGTTGCCGGAGGCACTCATCAAGGACCTGAGCTATATGCGTTAATCAAAGATTACCCAACTTTATCAAAGAATAAATGCCCTTCGCCATAGAGATTACCAATCTGCATAAGCGTTACAGGGGTGCGTTTGCGCCTGCGCTGGATGGACTGAGCTTTTTTGCGCAACAAAATAGCATTACCGGCTTACTCGGCCCAAATGGAGCAGGCAAAACTACAAGTATCAATATTCTTTGCGGCTTAGTGAAACCGGATGAAGGCAAGGCGGTTATTTTTGGAAAGGATTGTGTAAAAGATAAATTAGAAATACGTGCGATGATTGGTGTTGTGCCACAGCAAATCGCACTCTTTCAGCATCTTACGGGGTGGGAGAATTTTATGTACATTGGCAGGCTCAACGGACTGAAAGATGGATTAATAAAGCAGCGTGCGGCCTTGCTTTTAGAGCGGCTGGGCCTGGAAAAGCATGGCGATAAACGTATTGTCCAGTACAGCGGTGGCATGAAGCGGCGCGCAAATATCATTGCTTCTATGCTCCACGAGCCGCAAATGATTATTCTCGATGAACCTACGGCAGGTGTGGATGTGCAAAGCCGGGCCATGATTCTTTCTTTCCTGCACGATTATCGTGCGCAGGGCAAAACCATTCTTTATACTTCGCATCATCTAGAAGAAGCCGAGCAGCTTTGTGATGATGTGGTAATTGTAGATGAAGGTAAATATGTAACCAATGGCCCACCTGCAGCAATGATAGCTCAAACGCCTGATTGTCATCGGTTGGAAGACGTATTCTTACATTATACCGGGCATTCTGTTAGAGATTGATTATCAGTCGCTATAAAAAATTCTCTATCCAGATTTCTTTTCCATTTAAAGTTGCAATTTCGCCGGCTTTCCGCCCCTTTAGCTGTGCTCCTAATGGCGATTGTGCAGACAATGCAGTAATAATTGAATTATCGACAGACAATTTCCCGGCTGCAATGCTTAGAAAATATATTCCCGCAGATGTCTCGATAATACTGCCATTAGTAATTATTTTTGATTGAGCATTGGTATCCAATAGCTTTAGCTTTGATTGCTGGCTCAATGCATCTGCTAACTGCCTGTTTACCTGTTCCTGTGCAATCTGCAAGTGCGCCCTACCCGTTTCATGCTTATCTCCAGCAGTACTTTTGGTATCAAGCATAATGCTGTCCCGGATATCTTCAAGCTGGGTTTTAAGCAGCATAATTTTTCCAGAGATAAATTTATGGCACTGCTGGCATGCTGCCACTTTCAATTCTAATGATATCATAATAAATAATACTGCCCTAAAGCAGATTTTTTTGTAAAGTATCAATATACGATCTGTTATTCGGCATATCGAATAATTATAATCTAATATTATGGTAGTTATTGCAGCCGGATCCATTTTACCTTTCGTTGTGATATTTTGCACGCACTTGCCTGAGTTATATTTAAGTAATTTGCGCCGCCGGCCCCAACTCCAAATTTATTAATGAAAAAAATCATTGCCACAATAATAAAAGAATGGCTTTTGCTGCGACGTGATGTATCCGGCTTGCTGCTATTGCTTATTATGCCGGCAGCATTAATTGTAGTGATGGCATTGGTACAAGATGCCCCTTTCCGCGATTACCAGGAAATAAAATTTGATCTGCTACTTGTGGACAATGATGGAGGTGCGCTTGCAAAGGAAATCAAGTCGGGACTTCAGGGCAGTAAGCGTTTCAGGATATTAGAAAATGTGGATGGCAGGCATATTGATGACTTTATGCTTAAATCATTACTTCAAAATGGCAAGTATAGAGTGGGCATAATCATCCCGAAAGGCACAACAGCAGAAGCTGTAAACTCGGCAAATATTATAGCCAACACGCTTGCTGAAAAACTAAGTATAGGCCAACTCCCGGCACGAGCGCATAGAGATAATATTTATATAGGCCTTTACTTTGACCCAGTTGCTAAGCCTGCTTTTCGCACAGCGATCTCGTTTGCGCTGGATAAATTTATAACAGCAGCATCCACCAATGTGCTGCTCCAGCGCATTGCAAAGCTCAGTGGCGCAAAAGAGGATACAGCAAATAATCAAGAGTTGCAAACGCTTTTTTCGGGTATCACCATTAAGGAAGAAATTTTAGGTGGTAATAATAATAAATCGCTTGCCCGTATAAGCTCTGTACAGCATAATGTGCCTGCCTGGGCTATTTTTGGTATGTTTTTCATCGTTGTTCCACTATCCGGCCACATGATCGGCGAGCGCGTGGAAGGAAGCGCATTGCGACTGAAACTGATTCCTCATGCGCAGGCAGGCGTGGCCATGGGTAAAATCCTTTTCAACACAATTATCTGTTTCTTTCAATTCGTAGCCATGTGCTGCATCGGCATTTGGATATTGCCGCTACTTGGCCTATCACCGCTAAATCTTGGTGCCAACCCGGTAGCGTTGATCCCTATTGTTCTTTCCACAGGTTTTGCGGCTACATCCTACGGGTATTTTATCGGCACTTTTTTTAAAACAACCAACCAGGCTTTGCCTTTCGGGGCCATCTCCATTGTCATTCTTGCTGCAATTGGCGGCATACTCGTACCGAAGGATATTCTCCCACCATTGATGCAAAAGATTGCCCTGGCGTCGCCTCTGTACTGGGGCCTCGATGGCGTGAATGAAATCATGCTGCGCGATGGCGGCGTGATAAATATTGCAAAACATGTAATTGTGCTCAACCTGCTTGCGCTGACATTATGGGGCAGCAGCATGTTGTATCAGCATTTTAATAGCCGGAGTATTTAATGGTTGCTTTCCATTTCTACAAATCAATTTTCCTTATTCCCATCCTGAATTTTCTGCGCACGACGTTGCGCCTGTAGCCGCTCATACTGAGCGAATTGTTCCTTAGTCATGATCTTTTGATAGGCAGCACCGCGCTTTTCACGAATTTCTTTACTGCGTGTTTTCCTTGCTTCCCGATCTTCGCCATTTTGCCTGTCGCCGGCCGGTAAATCCAGATTGAACTTATAGATTTCCTGTTGTTGCGCTTCTGTAAGCTTTAAATCCTGTAACATTTCTACCTGATGCTTCGCGCGCTCTTCCGGGGTTCTGCGCTGCCGCATACTATCCTGTGCCAGTGCAGCGGACGAAATTGTGAGCGCAATCATTAAAACTGCAAAAATCTTTCTCATATTTTATATTCAGACTACACCTTAGTGGATTCGTTTAAAGTAGTAACCCCATCTACATACTGCGCTTATTTCAAAGCCGGTTGGTTATAACTGCTTTTCCAGTACAAAGATCAGGTTGCTGGTAAACTTTGCATTATCCACAATACTCATTTTAAGATGGTGCTTTTCGCTGAAATCTTCAATGAATTTCCTGCTTAGAAAGTGGAGATCATTATTTGTTTTATTGAATTTGAACATTTTGGTGGAAAAGAACTCACTAAGCTTCGTTCCTTTAAAGCGGTCTTCCAGTTCCTTTATGCCATC
The DNA here is from genome assembly GCA_965246905.1 of Chitinophagaceae bacterium. Classification (GTDB taxonomy): domain Bacteria; phylum Bacteroidota; class Bacteroidia; order Chitinophagales; family Chitinophagaceae; genus UBA1952. Next base: position 46,041 of record CBDFFZ010000031.1, on the reverse strand, counting down.
CCGGATAATTAATCTCCCACCAGCATTCAGCGCTGTAATGCATCTTTCCAATAGTGCTTCCTGCTGCTCCGGCAAAAGGTAATGAAGCACATCGCTGATGATGATGCCATCGCAGGCGCCGAGATTATAAGTAGTTAGATCACCTTGTTCAAAAATTATCCGGCTATCGCGCAGGAAATTACCTTGTGCAACTTCAATTTTTTCTCCGTCATAATCCACGCCGGTAAAACTTCTGCCCTGTGCTGCCCAATGCAACATGTAGGTCATGAAGCCATAACCGCAGCCGAGATCATAAAACGCGCCATTTCGTGGCAGCAGGTTATGAAACTGCTCATAATTTTTCTCGGAAGCAGTTTTAATCCGGCAATACCATTCGAGCAATGGGCCTTTATAGGTAAAGGTTCGCAATAATTGCTCCCGGAAGTAGGAAGGTGTTTCTTCGACCTCCTTAATGTGCTCCAGCTCAGCCCGGTACCAGCGGCTAAATCCTTTTGCCCGCTCGCTGTAAGTAGTGCCAAACGTAGTATCAGCGCATGGAATGCGGGCATTATAGTAAACGGATGATGTGCCATTCTTTAGCAACCAATCGCCTTTTTGCATGGTATAATGAACTCCGTGGAGCACGAGCGGCACGATATCCAGCCCAAGCCTTTCGGCGATAAAAAAAGCGCCTTTATGAAATCGTTGGATCTTATCGGTAAAAGAGCGCGTGCCTTCGGGGAAAACTACAATAGAATAGCCGCGGGCTACAAGATCCTGCAAGGGCGCCAGACTATCTTCCGCGCCATCGGCAACCGGGTAATATTCTGCCATGCGCACCACATTCCCAAAAACCGGTGAGCGCCATACCCAGCGGTTGGTAAGCAATACAAGCCGTGGATTAAATCCTGTAGTAATTAAAATATCCAGAAAGGAGGAATGGTTGGCAATGTAAACAGCAGGTTTAGAAAAATCGGCAATTTCTTTACGGATATAACGCTTGCGAACATTCAGCATAATATGCATCAGGCTCCAGGTATAGCGACTAAGCCAGGTATGGAAGTACAATTTTCCCTTTTCTTTATTAAAAGGCCAGAGTTTGATAAAAATAATTCCAAGAAGCGTAAGTACAAACGCGCCGGTAAAAAAATAAACGAAAGCAAAAATGGATCTCAGAAAGCTAAAGGCAGTAAATGGCAAAAGTTTCTTATCTGCCCTGTTCTGAATAAAAATATTAAAAAGAAAAGGCTGCAAAGTCTGCGAGATAAAAACCACACAGATAATGCCGGTTACTGATATAAAAGCGATAGACCGTAGTGCCGGATGCTTTGCCAGCAAGAGCACTCCCAGCCCGATCAATACTGTACATACAGACACATAAACCGCGGCCCGCACCGAATCCAGTTTTGCCGTACCCAACTTGTAGCGCTCCATCAGCCCATCCAGCGTAAAGATGCTGTAGTCATCCCCTAATCCGAAAATAAGTGTGGAAATAATGATATTGACTATATTGAACTTCAATCCGAGCAGGCTCATGAGGCCAAGAATCCATACCCAAGAGATGGCCATTGGCAGGAAGGAAATTAGCGCAAGCTCTATGCGACCATAACCTATAAGCAGGGCAAAAAATACAATGAAAGTGGTATAAAGCGCAATATTATTAAAATCCGTATTCAATAGCTTTACCATTTGGATCGCACCCTGTTGCCGGTCTGTAACCGTTATTCCAGTGTGTTTTTGCAAAAGTTCGAAAACTGCTTTCCGATGCTCCGGAGCCACTTTAAGCGCAGCTACAGCATAATGCTTTTCATCAGAAAATCCGCCCGGAAAAAGCTTTTTCATGGCAGCAGTAGATGCTGTATCCAGGAGCTGATATTTCCTGCCAAGCGATTGAAAAAAACCATTGAAGGCAGCGGGGTTGTAGCCAGATTTTATGGCCGCTTTATTCACAAACGCTGTAATGCGCCCGATGCGCTCCGGTGTCCAGTAAGTTTGCCAGCGCTCAATGCGAACCTGTTGCTCTTTTTGGGATGGTAGTAATAAGGCAGGATTAGATGCGTTTCTCACCCACCCTTTCTTCATAAGCGAGTCAATGGCCGGCGAAACAGTCTCCAGCTTTTGCAAAGCCTGTTCTTCATTGGCTTCATTAGCCACGAGGAAAACGGAGCTCAGCGCAAATGCATTTGCCTTACTTACCTCATCCTGTGCCTGCTGCATACGTGGCGAGAGATAATTCAGGTGCATCAGATCATCATCAAACTGCACTCCGTATGCAAAATAGATCATAACCGGGGTGATCAATACAATGGATAGCAACAGCCATTTATTGCGCTCCGGCTGCCACTTAGCCATTTTATCAAAAATGGTTATCCTTGGGTGCGCTTCAGCTATGCCTAATGGAAAATGCGGGAGAAAAATGAGGGTACATAATGCTGCGCCTATAAGGCTGGCCGCGGCAAACAAGCCAAAATCGCGTAGGATCGGAGTATGAACTAATCTTAAAGATAGAAAAGCGGCTATCGTGGTGAAAGAACCAATGGTAAGCGGTTGTTGCAGCTCGCGGATGGTATCACGCATGTTGTGTGTATGTCGTGCATGCGACAGGAAATGCATGGAATAATCGATTGCGATGCCCATTACAATAGCGCCTGCGCCCAGTGCAATAACGGATATGGAGCCTTGCACGAGATAAACAACAGCCAGTCCCAAAGCAGCGCCATAACTTACCGGCACCAGCATTAGTAACGGGGTGCGCTTTCGCCGGAAGTAGTAAAAAGTAAGCGCAATCATTAAAATAACGGTAACGCTCAGCGTAACGATCGTATCGGTACGGAGCTGCGATGCATTGCCGGCAGCAACCGCAGGCCCGCCAAAGTAAGTTACATGGATAGCAGGATGTGCTTTTTGAAAAGCGTCTAGATAACTATTCAGCTCATTGAAGAAAATGGTATTCCTGCCTGTTTCGGCGGCCTTGGCTTTCGGTTTTAGAAAGAAGGTAAGCCGGCGGCCATCCTTGGAAAAAATGTACCCATTATAGGTTTCATAGCCGGGATCGAATTGTAGTGCCGCGAGCTTGCTCCACACTAGCCGGCTCATCCCTACAGGATCCGATGCTACCATTTGTGCATAGACTACGCTTGCCGGCGAAAGCAGGATTTTGCGATTTGCCTCAAGCGTTGTTTTTATATGATCCGGTATAAGTAAGGTATCAATGCTTTTAAAATCCTGCTCAGTTAGAAAAAGTGGAAGATTATTCTGAAAAATGCCCAGCATCTGTTCTTCCGCGCCTCCGCCAATCTGCATACTTACAGTATCGATCCATTTGCCGGTGCGGTGCTGCATCCCGGTATAGAAATCTGTAGAAGTGGCAATAAGACTATCGCGGTCTTCAATGGTGCTGTCCTTAAAGGAAAGGACGAAGATGACCTGTTCGCCCGCCTGCGTATGGGAAATTACGTCATTCATTGCATGGATCGCCTTGCTATCCGGCAGCATGCTGGTAATGTCTTCTGCATAATTTATCCGCGAAGCGAAAAAGCCGAACAGGCCGAAAGTGGCCAGGAAAATGCCCCAGAAGAGTGCCGGAAAACGGCGGAAGAAATTATAGAGGGCGATGAACATGCAAAGATTTCAGGGGTTTAAGCTACTATTCAAAATCTTTATAGAGCAAATATTTCTTTCGTATTTTCTTAAATGCTTTGAGCTCGGGCTGCCAGCTTTTATAAATAGATTCGTCGGGCATATTATGCTCTATCTGCTGCTTTAATAAAGTAGTACCTGTAAGCTTTTCAAAAAAAGAATTAAAAAATTTATCTTTTTGAGGAAAGAGATGGTAAGCCTGCAACACCCAATCTAATACAAACCCTGATTCCTTTATTTTTCTGATTGCCCCAACGTTTACTCCATAGCACGTTTTGCCCTCATATGGCGGGTTAGTAGCGCCGACTACAGAAGCAGGCCGAAAGCTGTCCGTTGTTTTGCCAGCTAATAATGGATGGCCCCACTGCTCGAAGGGCTTATCTGTACCGCGACCAACGCTGACTACAGTCCCTTCAAAAAGGCATAATGATGGATATAGTGCAATAGCTTCGGGAGTTCGTAAGTTGGGGGATGGCGGAACCGGCAACTGGTATTTGCTATTATGATCCCAGCCTTTGCATAAAATTACCCTCATATTCAACTGCTTAGCCTTATTGAACCAACCTTCTCCTTGAAGCATCTGCGCATATTCACCGGGTGTCATTCCATACACTATTGGAATAGGCTGCATCCCTACAAAAGATTTTAAAGATGGTTGTAATACGGGCCCATCCACATAGCTGCCGTTCGGATTCGGCCGATCGAGTATGATGATTTGCTTATTGTTTTCGGCACATGCTTCAAGCATATATTCCAATGTGGATATATATGTAAAAAATCGTACACCGACATCCTGTAGATCGTATATGACTATATCTACATCTTCGAGCTGCGAAGGTTTTGGTTTTTTATTGTCTCCGTAAAGCGAAATCACCGGCAGCCAAGTTGCACTATCGCGGCTATTTCCAATGTGTGCTCCAGCATTGGCAGTACCCCGGAAACCATGCTCCGGCACAAAAATCTTTACGAGCTTTACGCTACGCTTTTTCAAGGTATCTGCGAGCAGTGTATTGCCAATGCGCGAGGTTTGATTTATGAGCAATGCTACCCTTTTGCCCTCTAAAAGTGGTAAATATTGAGCCAAATTCTCTGCTCCAGGTAGGATGCGTTGGGTATTTCCAATAAATGGAACGGCCATGAGGATCAATATCCACCACCATCCTGTCCCACTATTATTCAAAACCTTTTTTTTCACCCGGCCTCTTTTTTCAAAAATATGGATCATCAGTAATTAAGCAATAACGGGTTTTAAGACCTTAAAGATAATCTCTCGTTTTTGAATCTAAACCGTACCTTCGGCGCGTTTTTTAATTCTAACAAAAGCATTATGGATACAGTACAAAAAGGTAATACAGTTGGCGTTCACTATACGGGTACGCTCAATAGCGGTGAAATGTTCGATTCATCTGAAGGCCGTGCGCCGCTTGAATTTAAAGTTGGTGAAGGCCAGGTGATCAAAGGCTTCGACGATGCCGTTCTGGACATGAAGGTAGGCGATAAAAAGAAGGTAAATATATCTGTAGAAAACGCGTATGGCGAACGCAATCAGGATATGCTCATCCAGGTGCCGCGTACGGAGTTTCCAGAGGATATGGTGCCGGAAATAGGTATGGAGCTCCAAATGAGCGATGATCAGGGCCACGTATTCCCAGTGGTTATTGCAGAAGTTGCAGAAGACCATATTGTGCTCGATGCTAATCATCCACTTTCCGGCCAGGCCCTTACCTTCGATATCGAAGTAGTAACCATTTCATAAAGCAGTGCAATATTATTGGGGGCCGGTAGTTTATTAGCTGCCGGCTTTCCTGTTTGTGCTAATCCTGTATTTTCGCCTCCGCACATTTGCGCCTTATCACCTTACTTTTGTAGCTATCCCAAAAATCATCAATGCACCTGCTCACCTTATTGCTCCAGGCAGATACGTCTATCGCAGCCGCCGCTAATTCGCTGGCACCTGCCCCCGAAAAAATTTCCATTTTTTACCTGCTGAAGGAAGGCGGATTGCTCATGATTCCGCTGCTCATCTGCTCCATAATAATGGTGTATGTTTTTGTAGAGCGCTTCCTGGCACTGCGCCGGGCTAAAGCGCAGGACGACAGCTTTATGCCCCGCATAAAAGAGCAAATAATTGGGGGTAATCTGCAGGCGGCAAAATCGCTCGCTCGCAATTCGGCTTCGCCCGAAGCACGGATGGTGGAGAAAGGCATTACCCGTATCGGTAAACCCATTGACCAGATCGAAAAATCTATGGAGGCAACCGGCAGACAGGAAATCTTTAAGCTGGAGAAAAATATCTCCGTGCTTGCCACTATTTCAAGCATTGCCCCGATGTTTGGTTTCCTGGGTACGATTGTGGGCATGCTAATCCTGTTCTTTGACATCCAGCATCAGGGCTTTGAGCTGCAGAGCTTTGCAGGCGGTATTTATACCAAGATGATTACTTCGGCTACCGGACTTATTATTGGCCTTATATCGTACATAGCCTATAAAGCGCTGAATGCGCAGCTCGCCCGCCAGGTAAACCGCATGGAAGTAGCCTCGGCAGAATTTGTAGATATTTTAATGGAACCGGCTAAGTAGTTTTTATGGAATTTGTAATTTGTAATTGGGAATTTGGCCTGTGTTGCCGCTTCCTACAAAATCCATCCTAATTCCAAATTCCGAGTTCCAAATTCCATAAAAAGAATGAATTTAAGAAAAACGCTTCGCCCGCATGATGAGGGGCCACATACCGGCACGCTGAATGACATCCTGTTTATCCTCCTTTTCTTTTTTTTGATCGTATCGACGCTGGCAAACCCGAATGTGATAAAGCTTACTAACCCAAAGGCTAAGAGCGATACTAAAAGTAAGCAAACGGTGGTAGTTTCCATAGACTCTGCACAGCAGTTCTATGTAGGCACGAAGGTAGTTTTAAAGGACTCTTTATCGGGTGCTATTGGCGTGGCTGCCAGTAAGGCAAAGCAGGATGCAGAGCAAACTGTAGTTATCAATGCAGATAAGAAAGCCGATGCCGAAAGCATTGTAACCGTGATGAAAGCAGCTCGGATGCAGAAGCTGCGTACAGTGCTTGCGGTGGGGAAAGAGAAGTAATGGTTAGGCTATCTGCTTTGATTAATGTTGCAACCGATAGAAAGATAAATTGATATGCAATATCCACGAAAACTATCTGCCGGCGCAAACAACACCGTAATTGTATTGGGCGAAAGTGAAGTTGGGAAATTGTATGCAGGCGATACGCGCTCAGAAATAGGCAGCGAGGCGGGAAAAATGCAGTTTGCCAATTCAGTGAATAATTTGGTGGTCAAATTTATCCGCTTAGAATACAATGAGCTTCTGCAAGCTGAAATGCTGGTTATGGAGCGCATTTATCCTATAGATTTCAGGGCATACGAAGTAGAAATTAGAGCGCTATGGCTGGATATTTTTGAAGATGAGCTACAACAATTGCATCAGGCAGGGTTCGTGCATCGTGATTTGAAAAGACCTTCAAACATTGGCGGACTCGCTTATGACAATATCCTGCTTACTACAACCGGCCTGCGATTAATAGACGTAGGAATATCTGCATTGCAAAAACAAGTAGGCGACAATATATTTGGTAAATACCTTGAAACAGAAAGTAGTGAGATCGCCGGGTTTAAAGAATATTTTTTGAACAGGTAATAATAATGGCAAAATGATTCCTTCGACAGGCATTAAATCCTATTAGAAAAAATAATTTTGGGCCAGCAAATCAATACCCATCAGCCCCCACCCTTCAATATTAGATTCTTCGGTAGAATACCTGAAAGGCGTTGGCCCGCAACGTGCCCTTCTGCTTCGATCCGAGCTCGAAATTGCCACGTTCCGGGATCTTTTAGGCTATTATCCCTACCGATATTATGATCGTACCCGTTTCACCAAAGTAGCTGACCTGACCCCGGAAATGGATTATGTGCAGCTTTCCGGTACCATTGTAAATCTAAGCGAAGAAGGCCAGGGACCGAAGCGTCGGGTTACTGCTACTTTTTATGATGAAACAGGGCGTATGGAGCTCCTTTGGTTCCAGGGCCGGGCAGGTGTTTTCAGAACGATTACAGATGGCAGCAAATATGTCATCTTCGGAAAAGTCGGCTTTTTTAATGGAACCGCGAGCATGGCGCACCCGGAGGTAGAGGGCCTTGCAACCGCGCCAACCGTAGCGGGAATGCAGCCTATGTATTCTACTACCCAAAAGCTTATGGGGCGTGGCATTTCCAACCGTTCTTTTGCGCGCCTTACGCTGGCCCTTTTCCAGCAGATAAAGCCGCAGGATATTCCTGAAATTCTGCCGGAGGAGCTTCTTGCACAGCTAAAATTCCCTTCAAGAGCTGAGGCCCTGCACTGGATTCATTTTCCTAAAACCGAGGAGCAGCTCCAGGCCGCCATTGCCCGCTTGAAATGGGAGGAGCTTTTTCTATCGCAATTGGCCGTAGCACGTATTCGCCAGCAGCATACGGTACAGCAAGGTTTTATTTTTGGCAAAGTGGCGGATCATTTCAATGATTTTTACAGTAAATACCTGCCATTCCCGCTAACAGGCGCCCAAAAACGCGTGGTAAAAGAAATACGCAATGATACCGCTACCGGCAGACAGATGAACCGGCTTTTGCAGGGAGATGTTGGTAGTGGTAAAACGATTGTAGCGGTATTGGCAATGTTAATTGCTTTGGACAATGGCTACCAGTGCTGTATGATGGCGCCAACCGAAATTTTGGCAAGGCAGCATTATTTGTCGGTTAAAACTTTGCTTGAGCCTATGCAGGTTAAGGTAGCTTTGCTTACCGGCAGCATTAAAGGCAAAGAGCGAAAAGGCATTCTTGCCGGTTTGGCAGATGGAACAGTCTCTATAACAATTGGTACTCATGCGCTGATCGAGGATCCGGTGCAATATAAAAATCTTGGATTTGCCGTAATAGATGAGCAGCACCGTTTTGGCGTAGGCCAGCGTGCTAAGCTCTGGAAGAAAAATAACCTGCCGCCGCACATTCTCGTAATGACGGCAACGCCTATACCGCGCACGTTGGCCATGACCCTTTATGGCGATTTGGAAGTATCGGTAATTGATGAGCTCCCACCGGGGAGGCAGGAGATCAAAACGATCCATCGCACCGACATTCACCGGGCACAGATTATGGATTTCATCCGTAGCGAAATTGATAAAGGCCGGCAGGCATATGTCGTTTATCCCCTGATAGAAGAAAGCGAAAAACTGGATTTTGAAAGCCTTACGGAGGGATATGAACAGGTTAAAACCTTCTTCCCGGATCATAAATACAATATTGCCATGGTACACGGCCGGCAGGAGCCTGCGTTAAAAGCACGCAAACATGGAGCGTTTTGTATCCGGTGAAGCGCATATTTTAGTAGCCACAACAGTGATAGAAGTTGGCGTAAATGTGCCGAATGCCAGCGTAATGCTGGTGGAAAGCTCCGAGCGTTTTGGGCTATCACAGTTGCACCAGTTGCGTGGCCGTGTAGGGCGTGGCGCCGAACAATCTTATTGTATCCTCCTTACGGGCAGCAAAGTAAGTGAGGATAGTAAGAAGCGTATGAACATTATGACGTCCACTACCAATGGCTTTATCATTGCAGAGCAGGATCTGCAGCTTCGCGGTCCCGGCGATATGTATGGCACCCGGCAAAGTGGCGCACTTAAATTCCGTTGGCTGATATTGTAAATGATGCCGCGCTCATGGAGGAGGCACGGCAGGCAGCGCAATGGCTTATTGGGAAAGATACAAACCTTTCCTTGCCCGAACATGCGGCGCTACGCGCATTATTGATGCAGCAAGGGCAGTCTTCTTTCTGGGGCAGATCAGTTAATTATCCACATCGACTCCTTATAGCAGGCATTAATAACTAAATAGTTAGGTCTTGAAGATTTCTTTTTCACGCTATCAACAACCAAAATTAAACGCAGGTTTTCTATATCCTGGCACGTATTTTAAACAAGCATTTAATAATGTTTTTAAAAAAGTTAAACAAACGTTTGATTAATTCAAACAATCGTTTAACTTCGCATCGTGATACCGGAACAGAGAGGCAAAATGGAATTCAACGAAAAACAAATACAGATCATCACCGCTACAGAGCGTCTTTTTGCAGAGAAAGGCTATGAAGGTACTTCTGTGCGGGATATAGCGCTACAGGCAGGTGTGAATGTTGCAATGATTTCATACTACTTCGGGTCGAAAGAAAAACTTTTTGAAGCATCTATTCTTATCGTATTTCGCTGAGCAAGCAAACGCTTGAAACACTGCTGTAAGACAAAACAGCTTACTTCCACGCAAAAGATTGAGCAGCTTATTGAGAGCTATGTGGAAAAGATCATGCGCAACCCGCATTTCCATCGCATTAACCTCAACTCAGATCAGGCAAAAGAGATGAAAGGCATTGCTACTATGATCAATGAAAACAAGATGCAAAACCTTGAGCTTGTTAAAAAAATTGTTCATGAAGGGCCAGCGCAATAAAGAATTTGTAAAGGGAGTAGATATTGGTATGCTGATTGTTACCCTACTCGGCACTACTTATTTTATGCTCGGCAACCTACCCTTTTATCAATCACTCCATAAGCTGCATGATCATACTGAAGAAGACGTACACCTGCACCTGAAAAAAAAATTAATTACCCATCTGAAAAATGTTTTTAAATCATTACTTACCAATGAAGCTAAATAAATTCATCCCGGCATTTGCACTTGCCTGCATCGCTGCATTTGCCTGCGGACGCGCAGGAAACAAAGCAGCTCTCACTTCAGGAAGCCGTTGATCTGAGCCTTAAGAACAACAAGCAGATACGCCTTAATAAGGTACGTATCGAAGAAGCAACCAATAGCTTACGCAGCGCACATAATAATCAGTTACCCGATGTAAGCATCAGCGGCTCCTATCTCCGCCTGGCACAGCCAACTATCGATCTGAAGCTAAAACTGGGCAATAGCAGCTCATCCGATTCTACAACTGCCCGTACAGATCCTGAAAAGGTTTCTCAGGCTATGTATGGCATTGCTAATATTTCGTTACCACTTTTTGCAGGATTTAAGATACAGGCAGGCATTGAGTCTGCTAAATTTCTTGCCGAGGCAGCAAAGCTCGATGCAGAGCAGAACCGGGAAGATGTGATTCAGAATACGATCTCCGCCTACAGCAATCTCTACAAAGCCGGTGAGGCGGTAGATCTTGTAAAGGAAAGCCTTAAAGGTGCAAGGCAGCGCACAGCGGATTTTTCCAATCTGGAAAAGAACGGCCTTATGGCGCGCAATGACCTGCTCAAAGCGCAGCTCCAGGAATCCAATTTCGAGCTATCTCTGCTTGATGCAGAAAACAATGTGCGTATAGCAACAGTGAATATGGACCTGATGCTCGGCCTACCGGAAACAACGCTGCTCGTTACAGATAACAACTCCTTCAGCACGCCACAGGAAGATCCGAAAAACCTTACACAGTGGGAAAGCGATGCGCTCATTAATCGTAAAGATATTGCTGCATTAGCTGCCCGCGAAAAGGCAGCTAACGCCCGCATCAAATTTGCTAAGAGCGATTACTATCCTGCCCTTGCGCTTACCGGCGGCTATGTTGCAGCTTATGTGCCCAATATTATTACCATCACCAATGCGTTGAATGCCGGTATTGGGTTCAGCTACCATCCATCTTCTCTCTGGAAAGCTGGTACTAATGTAGCCGAGGCAAGATCACAGCTTTTACAGGTGCAGATCAATCAGTCTTCGCTGGATGACCAGGTTCGGATGCAGGTAAATCAATATTACCAGGCTTATATCCTCAGCCTGCAGAAAATTATCGTTTACCAGAAAGCAGTAGCGCAGGCACAGGAAAATTACCGCATCACCAATAATAAATACACCAACAGCCTTGCTACAACTACCGATCTTTTAGATGCCGATGTTGCCCAGCTCCAGGCACGCCTCAACTTTGCTTATTCCAGGGCAGATGCTGCTGTTGCCTATAAAAAGCTTCAGCAAATAGCCGGAATTCTCAGTAGCAATTAATTATTCAACTCACAAACACCCATATTTATAATAATGGAAAATCAATCGTCAACCCAGCCTAAGGTTGTATATAACGATGCTGCAGTGCCCGATGCTGCGGCACCGAAGAAAAAAGTAAACAAGCGTTTTATCATCATTCTCAGCGCACTCGTTATTGGCGGCGGCCTTTTTGGCTTCACCAAATGGAACCATGCGCAAAGCCATGAAGAGACCGATGATGCACAGATAGAAGGCAGCATCAACCCGGTGATTCCGCGCATAAGTGGTTATCTGGATGCTGTAAAAGTGGCCGACAACCAAGTAGTGAAGAAGGGCGATACGCTTCTCGTGCTGGATAACCGCGATCTTAAAATACGCGTTGATCTGGCAGAGGCAGCTTTAAGCGCAGCTAAAGGCGGATTAGGCGTTGCCGAAGCTACTACAACGGCATCCCGCTCGAATATCTCTACTACCGAGGCAAATGTAGCCACTGTTAGCGCACAGATAGAAGCCGCGAAAGTGAATGTGTGGCGCGCTACGCAGGATTTTAACCGCTATGCCAATCTTATCAAAGACCACAGCATTACGCAACAGCAATACGAGCAGGCAGTAGCTGCCAAGCAAAGTGCTGAGCGCCAAGTACAGGTATTGGTAGAGCAGCGCAATGCTGCCAGCCGCCAAACCAGCGCTGCATCTACACAATCTGCGGCTACAGGCCAGCAGGTTAGTGTGGCTAATGCTACTATCAAGCAACGCGAAGCTGATCTTCAAAATGCAAAGCTCAACCTTTCTTATACGATCATCACTGCACCTTCCGATGGGTTAGTCAGTAAGGTGAATGTACAAAATGGCCAGTTTGTGCAGGCAGGGCAATCACTTTTTGCGATTGTTGCCAATAGCGGCATGTGGGTAGTAGCCAACTTTAAGGAAACGCAGCTGAAAAAGATGGTTCCCGGCCAAAAGGTTATCGTGCATGTGGATGCTTACGGCGGCCACGAGTTCAATGGTACATTGGCCTCTTTCTCACCCGCAACCGGCGCGCGCTTCTCGCTTCTCCCACCGGATAATGCCTCAGGCAACTTTGTAAAAGTAGTGCAGCGTGTACCGGTGAAGATCGAATTTACCGACAAGAATGATGCGCTGATCAAAAACCTGCGCCCGGGCATGAATGTGGATGTTGATGTTCATTTAAACTAATTAGCTAATCTGCTAATTAGCCAATTAGCTAATTCTCAAAATGCAACAGGAATCATTAGTTGAATATGGCAGCAGGCGGGTCATTATTACGATAACGGCCATTCTCTGTGCGCTGCTTGAAATTGTGGATTCTACGATTGTAAACGTAGCCCTCAATGATATGAAAGGCAATATGGGCGCCACACTCAGCGAGGTAAGCTGGGTGATCACCGCTTATGCAATCGGCAATGTAATTATTGTGCCTATGACGAGCTGGCTCTCTGCCCAGTTTGGCCGCCGCAACTACTTTGCCGCTTCAGTAATCCTCTTTACCATCTGCTCGTTTCTGTGTGGCAATGCAAATGGCATCTGGGAATTGGTATTCTTCCGGTTTGTGCAAGGTCTTGGCGGAGGCGCGCTACTCGTTACTTCCCAAACCATTATCACCGAAAGCTATCCTCCTGAAAAGCGCGGCATGGCCCAGGCAATATATGGTTTGGGGGTGATCATCGGCCCTACCCTCGGCCCTCCGCTCGGTGGCTATATCGTTACCCATTTTTCATGGCCTTACATCTTTTACATCAATATACCCATCGGTATAATGGCGGCTATGATGATCCTGCAATTCGTTCGCAGCCCTAAATATGCTACTAAAAAATCTGCCAGCGAGGTGGATTACTGGGGCATCATTCTGCTGGCTGTATTTGTTGGAGCACTACAGTTTATATTGGAGCGCGGGCAGGAGGAAGACTGGTTTGCCAGTCCGCTGATCATAGCCTGCACTGCGGCGGCTGTATTTGGATTCGTGCTTTTCCTCTGGCGCGAGCTTACCTACAGCAACCCGATCGTAGAGCTGCGCGTACTCAAGAATGGCAACCTGCGCGTGGGTACCTTTCTTTCCTTTATCCTCGGCTTCGGGCTCTACAGCTCCGTTTTCATCATTCCACTTTATACACAAAGTCTGCTTGGGTGGACGGCCCAGCAATCTGGTATGCTCATGATACCTGCGGCGCTTACTACTGCCTTCATGATGCCTTTGATAGGACAGGCGCTACAGCGGGGAGTACCGCAGCAAATACTCGTTGGCAGCGGCTTTCTCATCTTTGCCCTATACAGCTTTTGGGGATATACCATCCTTACGCCCGATACCGGCAAAGATGATTTTTTCTGGATGCTGATTGTACGGGGCGTGGGTATGGGGTTGCTCTTCATCCCCATTACTACCCTTTCGCTCTCTACGCTGAAAGGCCAGGAGATTGGCCAGGGCGCTTCCTTTACCGGTATGATGCGGCAGCTTGGCGGGTCGTTTGGCGTGGCGCTCGTTACAACGTTTCTTTCGCACCAGATGCAGACGCACCGGGCCACGCTGCTCACCCGCTACAATACTACGGAGCCGGCCTTCCAGAACAGGATCAATGTGTTGCAGGCGGGCTTTATGAGCAAGGGCATGTCGCCCAACCGTGCGCTTGGCGCAGCTTACCAGGCACTCGAAGGAACGGTGATGAAGCAAAGCGCCGTATTGTCTTACATGGATGTGTTCATGTACATTGGCATTTTGTTTATCTGCTGCATCCCGCTGGTGTTGCTGGTGCGGCGCAAGAAAGGGCAGAAGGTAGATATGGAAGCCGCAGCGAGCGCGCATTAAAGAAAGTTTTCATCGTTGTTAAAAAAGTCATAGCCGGAGAATATCTTTGGCTATGGCTTTTTTATTTTAGCTGAATATTGATCATGAAATCAACCGCAACATCCCCGCAGGCATACATTGAAGAATTGCCCGAAGAGCGCCGCGCGCCCATGCAGCAACTACGATCCATATTGCTTGAGCATCTGCCGCAAGGCTTTACTGAATGTATGACTTATGGTATGATTGCCTATGCGGTGCCGCACACGCTGTACCCTGCCGGCTACCATTGCGACCCCGCACTGCCACTTGGCTTTATTAATATTGCTTCGCAGAAAAATTTTATTGCGCTTCACCATATGGGCATTTATGCGGATGAGTCGCTGCTTGAGTGGTTTAAAACCGAATATCCCAAACATTCAAAAGCAAAGCTGGATATGGGTAAGGGCTGCATCCGTTTTAAAAAGCCGGATCAGATACCATTTGAACTGATCGGAGAGCTTGCGGCTAAAATGACCCCTCAGAAATGGATTGCGTGCTACGAAAAAGCATTTATTAATAGCCGGAAAGAGAACAAACCGATAAAATGACAAGCGCCACAGGGCTGAATTTCGTGAATCTAAGCTAAGTTGTGTTGCATAAGCGTACCACCTTCTGTAAGTGGGCATTGCCTGTGTAAAGTGCCGTTACACAGTTGTGTAGGCCTGTCTTACATTTGTTTTATGCTCTTACACATTTTTGCCGACTCTATTTACGTGTGTAAAGTACCCTTACCTGTTTTTGTAAGCATATTTTACAGTTGTTTTATTGTCTTGCGGGTTTCTGTAAAGCCATTTTACATTTATTTGGTACGCTTACAAATTTATGTAATACCGATTAGTCCCCAAACGCGCTGCGATGTTTCGCAAAGAACAACGTGTGTGAATGCTGTAAATTAGAGATGGCAAAAGCGCTGTGCAGTTAAGACCTCAGATGTCATTGGAGCTACACTCCATCGTTTAGTCTGGTTCCGGAGACGCTTTAAGTTTTCAGATTGGCCGTGGGAGGCCGTATAGAAGAGTAAAACATGAAGCTGCGCCGCCGGGCACAGGACGCCTTTGCCTTAAAATATCTCTTATGGCAAAAGTAAAAAAAGCCGTCATAGCGACACAAAAGCCAAAGAAGAAAGTAGAGACGCTTTCTATCATCAATGCCCATGCGGCAGGCATAGACATCGGCGATACCATCCACGCCGTAGCCGTGCCGCCCGCTTCAGCCGAAGCGTGCGTGCGCATCTTCGGCACGAGTGACCTGCGATCTTCGGGCCATCTCTGATTGGCTCACGGAATGCAGCATCAATATGGTGGCCATGTAAAGCACCGGCGTTTACTGGAAGCCGCTTTTCAGCCACCTGGTGCGCGAAGGTTTTGAGGTGTTTCTGGTCAATGCCCGCAACGTGAAGAATGTAAGCGGACGCAAGACCGATGAAAGCGATGCGGCCTGGCTCCAAAAGCTGCATGCCTGTGGCCTGCTATGCTCCTCGTACCTGCCGGATGATGAGCAGGAGGCACTTCGCACACTGGTCCATTTTCGTAAAACCCTGGTCAGTGACTCCAGCCGTTTCGTCCTTCGGATGCAGAAGTTGTGTGAACTAATGAACATTAAGCTGCATACCGTTATCGCCGACATCACCGGTCAGACCGGGACAGCAATCGTAGAAGCCATTATTGCCGGGGAACGGGTAGCACAAAACTTTTTACCCCTGGTAAGCACGCGTATCAAGGCAGACAGCGCGACAATTAAGAAGTCGCTGGAAGGCTCCTGGCGCGGTGAGCATCTTTTTACCTTGAGCGAATCCTACAAGATGTACTGCTACTACAGGGAACGCATAGTTGCCTGCGATGCCCGGATAGAGGAGCAGCTAAAATGCTATGAGGCGCTCCGCAATGAAGGGGCATTGGAAACAGTAGCCAAAGACAAGGACGCCGCAGCGCAGCAAAACAAAAAGCTGAAGCAGAAGAACGCGCCACGGTTCAACGTTCGCAGCTACCTGCACCACATTCTGGGGGTGGACGTAATGGCTATTTACGGTCTCAGCGATGGCGCGGGGCTGCAGATTCTTGCTGAAACAGGGACAGACATGAGCAAGTGGGCTACAGAAAAGCACTTCGTATCGTGGCTAAACCTGTGCCCGAACAATAAATTGTCGGGTGGCAAGCTCATCAGCTCAAGAACAATGAAAGGCCGCCCTTCCATAGCCGGACAGGCCTTCAGGGCTATGGCCAATTCCGTACAGCGAAGCGATCACTGGCTGGGCGACTACTTCCGGCGCATGAAAGCCAAGGGAGGAAACAAGTATGCGATCGTAGCTACAGCCAACAAGCTCGCTACCATCTACTACAAGATGGTGCGCTATCAGACAGCCTTCAACCCACCAGATCAAGACGAGTATCAGCGCAAACGCAAAGAGCACAAAATCAAATACCTGGAACGGAAGTTACAGCAACTTAAGGCCGATGGAATTGATTAGTTGTATAGAAGACAACTAACTTTTGCTTTGTTTAGCCCCCATCCTGGCCTTCCCCCTTTTCGGCTACCGTGTACCCACCAGTTCAGTTGATATGAATAGTGTGTATGAATATTCACCTGCAATGGCATACGGCTTGCGGCCCCGTAGGGTGCCCAATGTTTGTAGCATTTACACACCACCTGTTAGGGTATCGTCCCTACGGGCAATGTCATTAAGTTAGTGTCTAAGCCATTTTATAATTTGTAAAGGTGCGGTGCTTACTGTTGGTCTGCTGTTTCTTTCGCTTCCGTGCAAAGCTCCTGCCCTTTCTCACCGGTAGTACGTCGTGCTTAAAATGATTATGCAGCCCCTGCAGGACAAGCCGGGGTGAAGAGCCCATAAATAAATCCGGCAACCGGTCCTTTACCCGGAACGAGGCCTTGTTACGGTTGACCTGCACCGCATGCTTCGCCCCTTTCCGCCACCCCGTAGCACGCTCTTCATCCAGGCACCCCTGCGCATCCCTGATCACGCACATCTGCAGATTGGCCAGCACTGCCGTTGCATAAAAATCCTGCGCTACACTTGTCACGCTCAGACCACTGGATGATTCCAGCATCAATGTATTCTTCTGAAAGTCGATCGGGGTCTCCACCCCCCAGCGCAGAAAATACAGCTCTTTAAGCTCCTGTCCGCTATAGCCCTGCTCTGCCTGCAGATTGGTGGCCAGCACCTCTGTGCCGCCACCCGGCAGCAAATCCACCACCTGGTCGCTACTGCCCGAAGCCAGAAACCGCCTGACGAACAGATGGCTTTCCTTAGCCCGGATGACAAATCGTTTAGGGCGCTCGGCCCATAGATGCAGGGCGAAGAGCCGCCAGGAACAGAAGTTGCGGTCATAGACCGTTACCGTGTCATCGGCCAGGGCCTCAACCTTATTGTGGGCTATGGCCAGCTCGGCGGTACGGTAAGGCAGGATCAGGGCATCAAGGATCAGGCCGTTGAGCACATCGTAATAATAAAAGGTCCTGGCCATGCAGCATTCTCCGTTCTGATTGGGCTGCCCGCCTAAGTGGCTGTAAAGGGCCGGGGTGTGGGCGAGGGCTACCGAGGACCCGTCGGCGGCTACCACGCGCAGGCCGTGCCATGTTTTGAGTGGCTGCTCAAATTGGCGGCTGTAGTGGTAGAAGCTGCTGCAGAGCACTTCGTTCCAGAGGCGGAAGAAACAGGAAGGAAGTTTTTTGCGCTGCTGGCTGTAGGCGCTTACCGAGCAGGGCAGTAGGGGGACTTTTTGAGATTGGTATGCAGCCGTGCCGGGGTCACAGGCGTCCTGTAGGTCACCAAAGAAGCGTTCGAGCTCCAGGCTCAGGGTTCGCTTACACAGCCTGATGATGAACAGGGCGAGCCTGGGAAAGGTGAGCTTGCGCTGTCGGGAAAAGTCTTTGGGGGGGATCGAAGCAGAAGTGTCTGTGAAGCTGGTATTGGGAGGTGGCTATCGAAAGGAAGGTCTTCATTTCTTCAATGATGGCTATATTTACGTTGAACACGTTAGCGTGATGGTTTTAAGGATGTCAGATACCCCTACGCTACAACTTATAACGTATTCCTTTTTTGATCCCACACTAACTTAATGACATTGCCCTTACGGGACGGCCTGTAAATGCTTGTTGCTACAAACATTGGGCACCCTACGGGGCCAGGCCTTAACCCTACAATAGGGTTTCTTATAGAATGAGGGTACACAATAGCCGAAAAGGAGGGAAGAGGAATCTGGATGCAAATATTAGATGTCCAATTGGTATAATAGATGCTCCTATCCCCAGGATAAGGAGCACCTATTATATGGGTATGGAGTTTTTAGGCAACATACTCTAAAGCAAACTATTAAAATTTAAAAATTCATCCAATTGCTATTGTCATGCGGTTTGATGATTAGGGCCGTGGAAATTCAAGAGGAAGGAAATAACTATTCCTTTCTGAACTTCATTTCCCGGGTACAAGGTATCCCACGCCCTTAGAGGCGTGGGATACCCCTATAGCTTACACAAAAATTCCATCGTATCCACTCCATCCGCATAATCATTCAGGGAAGGCTTCTGGGCTTCGCCGAAAGGCAGCATCCCGTGCCCTATTATTGCCTGTATATCATTGCTTTCCTTTAGTGACTGCAGGAGCGCGCCCTTATCTGAATAGTTGCGATAATGCAGCACGCTGACTGCGGAAAACGGAATCTCATTCGGCACCACGAGCACGGAGCCATTGGTAAGGCAGGGCACTGCATTGAGCAGGTACACGGCAAGATGATATTCGTAGTTGTTATGATATTTATGATGCATCATCAGCGATTCATGACTGTCGAAAATGCTGAGCAATTCATCAAACTTATAGCCCTCCGGCACGCAGAGCTGCGTAACATTCCTGCAGCCCATACCAAAATAAGTAAATACATCGCGCGCAAGCAACTGCAATTCATCAACAGTTTCTGTACCATCGAGTATCGCTACAGAAGTACGGTTGCGCCGGATTAGGTGCGGGAACCTGGCAAAATATTGCTCGAAATACCTGGAGGTATTGTTGCTGCCCGTAGCAATATAGGCATCGCAGCCTTTTAGCATCTCGGCGATCTCTATTTGCCGTGCAGTATCCGGTTCCCAGGCAGTCATTGTATCAATGATCGTCTTTAGCAGCGTTGTATCTTTCGAGGATAGCTTTAGCTTTAAATAGTGCCCGCTCATATAGCCGCATAGGTAATCATGAAACCCTACGAGCGGAATATTGCCCGCCATTACGATACCAACTATTTTAGGCTCGTTCGCAGGCGTATAGGCGCTCATCCATTTTTCTAACAAGTGCGGTTGCAGGAAATTTTCAACTATATTTTCAACAGCCAGGTCCACGTACTCCGGCGTAAACCATGAGTTTTGTCTTACTGCCAGATCCTTTGCAGCTTCCCATGATTCCTCCCTGCTGCGCAAATACTTTCCAAGCTTCGTGAGCACGTCTATTCTTCTATTGATATCCATAATGGCATTGTGTTTTTATACTGTTTGCGAAATTGTAACTTTGGCCGCACATAATCTAAATAATCACGACAACTTATGGCCATCAAGATAACGGACGAATGTATTAACTGCGGAGCCTGTGAGCCGGAATGCCCCAACAATGCGATTTACGAAGGGGGGGTTGAATGGGCTGTGGTAGATGGAACTTCTGTAAAAGGTATTTTTATAAGAATGGATGGAACTCCTACCGAAGCCGGTGAACGCCATGAGCCCCGTGCAGTGGATACCTATTACATTACTCCGGATAAATGCACCGAATGCCAGGGTTTTCATGATGAGCCA
Organism: Chitinophagaceae bacterium; assembly: GCA_965246905.1. Lineage (GTDB taxonomy): Bacteria > Bacteroidota > Bacteroidia > Chitinophagales > Chitinophagaceae > UBA1952. Next base: position 25,782 of record CBDFFZ010000031.1, on the reverse strand, counting down.
CAATGTGCTGCTGTTTGTCCGGTCGATTGCTGCATACCAGATGAAATGTACCTGGAAACCGTTGATGCCCTGCTTGAAAAGAAAGGGCGCCTGCATATGTGAGCCTGCTTGTAAAAAGCCGGGATTCAAAAGCTGTCCGTTGTAAGCGGGCGGCTTTTTTATTTTTTGGGGGATGATTCCGATACGGTAATGCCCAACTGCCAGTTAGTTCCGGGTGCCGGCCTGCCGGAAACTTCTATATACCGATGGTTCCAGAGATTATTGATCTGCGCAGATACATCGAAGCTCCAGTGTTTTTTTGTCCATAAATATCCTGCCTGCATGTTGCTTAGTGCATAGGCATCCAACACACCTGTTTCATCTGTATTGTAATACCGGATGCCTGTATAGGTCTGGTTATAATTAAACCGCCAGCGGGTTGCAGTAAAGCCGAAGTTGCCCTGCCCTATCCAATGGGGAGCGTATGGTATCTGCCTGCCAATGCTTCCATCGCCAGAGACTTTGCTTTCGTTAGTGCGGGATGAAATATAGGATCCATTCGCAGTGAGTTGCCATTTTATTTTGGGCCTCGTCCAGGTAAGTTTGTTTTCTGTTTCTATACCCTGACTTACTACGCGGGCTATATTGTGAGGTGTCCAGATAGCTCCGCCAAACCATAGGATCCAGTTGTTGATATTGCGGTAGAAGGCAGTCGTATTGTGCCGGAATGCCAACCCCAAATTTTTATTGCTCAGCCACACGCCATAACCTGCCTCACCGGCATATCCCTTTTCTGGCAGCAGCAGTTCATTGCCGCCAGGATTATAGTAAAGCTCATTGAGCGTAGGGGTACGGTAAGTATAGCCGGCGCTTGCGCGGAGGGTGAAAATTTTCTTAGTAAATAGTTGGGCATTCAATCCGCCGACAAAATAGGATTTGCCATTTACGATCTCCGCCTTTCCGTTTGCATTTATAGCTACGCTCTTAAGCCGGCCAATTGCTTCCCCGGCAATCGCGGAGCGCCTGATTTCTCTAACTGACTCTCCAGCAAATTTGTTCCATTGTTGCGGAAAAGAAAAGTTGAGCGTCCATGATTTTACGCGCGTTTTAAGGTACGGCGATGCATACCATTGCAGCGTTTGGTAATGGCTGTTGATCGCCGCAGCTGTATCCCGGTAACTAAACCATTCATCAAAAAGAGAAAGATTTAATCCGGCTTGTGTACGGCCAGTTTTCGAGCCATGCATATAGGTTATCAGGCTGCGGATAGCGTCATCATTCTGATCCTTTACAGAATAGCTTTCAAACAAGGCAGGCGGAATTTCGCGTTTATTAGCACTAACCCAAATGTTTCCCATCAGTACATCCCGTTCTGTAAGAAACGCGCTCAACATGCCTTGTACATTGCGGGCCGAGAAGCGGCTGTTAACCAGTTGCTGGTCTGTTCCACCATTATCCGTATAGCTAAAGTTATTTTCCGCCTGCTGCCAGGAGGCGCTTATCCGCCCGGACCATCTTTTATTCATTTTTACCAGTTTAAAACCTCCGATGTACTGGCCAAAACTGCCCGCCGCAAGGCTCAAAGATGCCCCTGATGGCTCAACAAGGTTATTAAGGCTCAGCGTTCCGCCAACACTGCCATTACCGCCAATGCCAGCGCTGCTTCCATAGGAAATTGTTACCTCATCAATCACACTTACCGGAATGAGCAGCAGATCCACCAACCCGGTTGCCCCATTCTGCATGGGCACGCCATTCCATTGTACGGAAGTTTGGGCTGCAGAGGCACCGCGCAATGTAAGATTAGCTGGGCCATTTACTCCGTAAGTACGTACAAAAACAGGAAGCTGCTGCGCCAGGAGCTTTGCAAGCTGGTCGTTCTTATAAACGGCTAAGACTTCCTTATCTATCTCAAGCCTGCGGATAATGTAATCCAAGGTATAAGGGGTGCTTTGCTTTTCCTTTGCCGTCAGGCTGCTGGCTGTTTTTTCGACTGCCGGCAACGTATCGCGCAAAGCCTGAGCGCTGCCTGAAGAGCTATACAGCGCGCCGAAAACCCATAGACACAGCGCGAATATCCTACTCATCAATTAAAATAAAAATGCCCCGGACCAACGCCCGTGAGAAAGGTTTTCCGTAGCGTACCATCTTGCTGGTAAATGCTTACGGAGCCTCGCTGGGTAAAGCCTTTTGGGTCGCCCACATAAATATATCCGGTACCCGGCTCAATGCCTAATGCCCAGAAATACTGGAAGCCGTGCGCTGCTATGAACGGCTGCTGCGGTAATGAGCCGGCATGAATATCCATGCGATAGATTCCATTATTGGTGCTGCCACCGTTATAGTTCGCTTCGATAAAATACAGCGTGTCTTTTGCCGCGTTAAATACAGGGCGCAAAGGGTCGGCACCTGCGGTGAATGCATAGCTTTTCAACACCTGCCTCGTAGCAGGATCTATCCGGGTAAGCGCTGCCGCTGTTCCCTGGGATACATTGCCGGAAAGAACCCACAGTTTCTGCTCTGCATCTACTAATAATTCCTGCGGTGCACCGGTGCCTATATTTATGGACTTTTCAGGAGCATCATTAAGCACATTGTACCCAAGTATCTGAGCGCACGCAGTATCCCAGCAGGCTACGTAGGCGGTATCCCCTATCCTCACCATGCCCTCCGCATTTTTATAAGGCAGGATGATGGAGCCATAGTTTACCTGTGTCTTTGGGTCTATCAGGTAAATGCTGTTATGAAACAGCGAGCTTACATAAGCCTTTTCATCGCTTACCGGCAGGATGTATCGTGGCTTGTTGATGCCGATTACGCCATGATTATTTACCGCAAGATCACTTTTCTTCCAACTGTCCTTATCAATCACAATGATCTTATCGCTGTTATTGATACACAAAAAATACTGGCTGCCAATCAGTACCATGCTCTGAAAAACATCGCCCAGCGCCTCACCGTTTACCGTTTTATAAATATCCTGGTAGGCGCTGTCTTTATCGGGCAGATAAAGGCAAAGTGAGCTATTACCGTTGCCCAGGCTGCCTTCGCAGACGATATAGACCTTCTTACCGGTAGTTACCGGCGGTAAAGCATCAGGCGGAACATCTTTCTTTTTGCAGCCGCTAAATACAACACAGAGCAGAAGGATTATTGCTTGTAGATTTTTCCTTTCCATTTTTCACCGTTTTCATCTTGCGCGCTTAAATAATACATTCCCGCAGGGAAGGAGCTCATTGAAATTTCACCATTGCCGTTCATGGCTTGCCGGAACACGCTACGCCCGGTAACATCGCTCAGTTCAACGCTCAGCCTGGTGGTTGTTCCGGCGGTTATATAAAGCTTGTCGGTAGCAGGATTAGGCCAGGCCATTACCAGTAATTTAGTTTCAGTATTCCCGATGCCTGTTGCAGCACTATTTAAAACGGCTACAGCATCGAGGTCGAATCCACCCGTAGGAAAAGCGGTAGGGTAAGGATCGTTGATAATCCTTCCGCCAGCATCAAAATTTTTATAGGTGCTGATATCACCAATCACATCCACAATGCGGATGTGCGTGATGCGGGCAATATCCAGCCCGGCTGTTCCTGCCAGCTCCTGGAGATCGAATGGTGTACCAAACCCTGCAATGTACTTACCTGCAAGGTTATGGAGGTGCCGCGCATTCATATAATTCAATCCCGCCACAGAGGAAAGCTGACTATTTAGCGGTGTAAGTGAAGTTGCCGGAAAGCGAAAGAAGTTAACGCCATCGGAGCTCACCTCTACAAATGCAAGCTCAAGGAACGCTTCTTCTGCATTATCAGGATTTGCGAAGCCATTTTCAAAAACAGCAAAATCTGGTCCGGGACCATTAATAACCGGCGCTGCAAACGTGAGCGTAGCTATTCCGCTATCACCCAGGCTCACCAATGATCCATCAGCGCTTCCCAGCGCAAGCGAGCTATCCCCGGATTGCGCGTAGCCGCCCGCACTATTGCCCATTTGCTGTAGCCCACGCCGGATATGGCAGCCGGTAGCCCAGCCACTAATAGCTATACTTGTTTTAGCAATGGCATCACTTCCCGGCAGGCCTGCCTGCGGAGTATATTGCGCACGTACAGTAACTACTGCGAGCAGCAAAACACAAGTGATAAAAATAATTTTCTTCATTATCAGCGCTTCACGAAACGTACAGTTGCATTGCCGGAAGGGCCTTCCAGCTTCAACAAGTAAATACCATTGGCGAATGTAGCTGTATTAAAGCTGAGGCTGCTGCCGGTAACTTCCTGCGTAGCAATGAGCTTTCCTGTTACATCAAAAACAGAAGCCTGCTTAATGGCCGGGTCATTTACTTCCACAAATAAGCGGTCTGTTGCAGGGTTGGGATAAACTTTGGCGAGGCTTTGCGCGGGTAAAGCATTAATAGTTGTGGGCATGGCTATCGACAGATCATCAATACAGAAATAAGCCGGCGTATTCATGCCGAAGCCGCCAGCAGTATCGGAGGAGCTAAGAGAAAAGGCCAGGCTATCTACAGCACCTACAGGAGTAAGGTCAACCATTGTCCAGTCTTTAATAATGTAATCCTGCGTATTGTTGGCCGACCGGAAATCTGCCAGATAAAAATCCATGCTGCCGGTTGCCTGAGCCAGGTGGCCGCGATGCTTATAACCCTGGATGTGCAGCTTAAACCAGTCCGCATCATTGCCGCTTACCCCACCGAATTTTTTTGCGAAGCCATCGCCATCGCGCATGCTGTTGTACGCATAAGTGCAATTGCTTACATACATGCTGATGCCCCGGAACCAATTCGTATTCTCTACGGTGTCGTTTGGGTTTTGGGGGATGTATAGATTCTGCGTTGTGCCGAAGCCGGGCGTCCAGACTACATATTTATCAGAGCCATTGTGGCCTTTGGCTGCCTTTGCCGCGTACTGATTGGTATAGCCGCTTCTTATACTATCCTTCTTATTGGAATAAATAAAGCCTGCGCTCCAGGAGTGAAAAGAAGTATCGTATAGGTATGGAAAACGGATACTTCCTGCATTGAATCCGTCATCGGTAAGGTGATGAAGGGAATTTACGTAAAAGGTGTCTGTGCCCGGCAGTGGTAAGGTTTCAAAAGTAATGGTTTGCCCCTGTGCAAGTTGCGGCAAAAAGGCCAATCCAAAAAGTAGTAGTTTACGCATAATATATTGGTTTTTAAAGTGACAGTTTAAAAAAACCTTATACAGCGCCGGGGAAGAAAATACGGAACAGAAAACAGTGCCGCACGGAGCGAAACACTACGGCCTGATCCCTGCTTTTAATTCCCGAAAGCCGGATAAGTAACTATTGCAAGAGGCAGGTCTTCTGACTCGCTTCACTCTCTGCCGCCTTCCCGTTATTTAAAACAGTGGCTTGTAATTTGGCAGAAAGCTTTTGATGAAGCTTACAGCATCGGGTAATGTCCAGGATTTACACCTGATTCCCTATTAACCCCAACAACGTTGGGGACCATTTGCAGCGCAAATATAGGCTGATTTTTGATTGCTGATTTATGAATTTTGATTTGCCCGCTGACGCACGGCTTCGTAGAGAATCATTCCCGCTGCAACTGAAACATTCAGCGAATCGAACTGATTGTGCATCGGGATTCTTATAAGCTGATCAGCACGCTTCAATACATCTTTCGAGATGCCGGTGTCTTCTGCGCCCATTACAATGCAGCTTGGTATCTGAAGATCGGCTTCATAAACGGGTACGCTTCCGCGCATTTCCGTTCCCAGAATCTGGATGCCGTTCAGGCGCAGCACATCCATCGCATGCGGTACGGATGGAATGCGGCAAAGCATGATCCGCCGCAAGGCGCCTGCCGATGTTTTGATCGCATCTTCGGAAAGAGACGCACTGTGCGATGTGGGCAATATCAATCCCTGTGCACCGCAGCACCAGGCAGTACGGGCTATAGCGCCGATGTTGCGCACATCGGTAACACCATCCAGCAAAAGAAATAATGGTGTCTCTCCTTTTTCCACGACATGAGAAATGGCGTTCTGGAGATCGATATAAGTGAGTACACCTGCCCATGCAACTACGCCCTGATGCTGGACTTTGGTCATGCCATCCAGTTTTTCCTGCGGTACCTGGCTGATGGGAATATTCAGCTCGCGTGCAGCCCTTTTTATTTCGGAGATTTCTTCGCCGGTGGCGGAGCGTAACATGAAAATCTTTTCGACGGCCGTGCCGTTTTGGATGGCCTCGAGTAAGGGTTTGCGCCCTATGATGAGCGGCATAGTGAAGCGGGCGGGTTTACTGTTGAACTTTGGTTTGCCAGGAACCATAAATTTTATTGATTTATCCGGAGAAAAAAAGCAGCAGTGATTCCTGCTGCTAACAAATGTATTTTGATCTTTAATGCCTGCCGGTTAGCCCATATTATGAAACACCTGCTGCACATCGTCATCTTCCTCCACCCTGGCAATGAGCTTAAACACATCTTCCTGCTGCTCCAGGGTAATATCCATCGTATTCAGCGGAAGCCATTCGATCTCTGAAGATATTGTTGCAATGCCGCGCTCTTCCAGCGCCTTCTGCATATTGCCAAAGTCATTGAACCCACAGCGTACGATGATGTTTCCTTCACTGTCCTCACCGAGCTCATCAAGGCCAGCATCTATAAGGTCCATTTCAAGGTCTTCCATTACGATACCTTCATTCTTAATCTTAAAAACGCCGAGATGCTTAAACAGGAAGCCAACAGAACCGCTGTTACCTAAGCTGCCTCCGCCTTTATTAAAATAAGTACGCACATTGGCTACAGTACGTGTTGTATTATCGGTAGCAGTTACTACCAGTATAGCAATACCGTGCGGCGCATAGCCTTCATACAGCACTTCATCATAGTCGCTCGTATCCTTCCCAAGCGCATTCTTTATGGCAGATTCGATGCGGTCTTTCGGCATATTCACAGCCTTACCGTTCTGCATCACGCGGCGCAGCATTGGGTTGGTATCCGGATCGTTACCTCCCTTTTTTACAGCAATAACGATCTCCTTGCCTATACGGCTAAACTGCTTGGCCATGCGGTCGTAACGCGCAAACATGGTACTCTTTCTTACTTCAAATATGCGGCCCATAAATTATGCTCTTTTTTTGAAAATTTGAGGCAGCGAAATTAAGGCCATTAGTTGATAACTTGAAGCGTTACAGCACCTCGTCTTGAGCTATTCAAATACAAAATCATAATTCAAAAATCAGCAATAGATTCGCTACCTTTGCGCCCGTAAAAAAGAACCATTTTTCTTATGAATTTCAATACATCAGATCTGCTCGAGGAGCTTTCATCGACAACCCAGAAATTAGCCAAAGGCTATGAAACACTGCAACAAATTGGCAATGTTGAAGTAGCCACTACGCCCAAAGAGCTTGTATGGCAGCGTGATAAGGTTAAGGTTTACCATTACAACCGCCCCGATGGTAAAGCACCTAAATGCAAAACGCCGGTATTGGTATCTTTTGCCATGCTCAACCGCCACGATGTACTTGATCTTCAGGAAGACCGCAGCCTGATGGGCAAATTGCTTCGCGAAGGCCTGGATATTTATATTATGGACTGGGGCTACCCTACCAAGTCAGATCGCTTCCTTACCATGGAAGATTATATTGACGGCTATATGAATGACGCCGTCGATTTTGTGCGTAAGGCAGCAGGTGTAAAGAAGATTCATAAAATGGGTATCTGCCAGGCCGGTACTTATTCTATGATCTACGCTTCCCTGTATCCGCAAAAGCTTGCCAGCCTTACCACCTATGTGGCGCCATTCGATTTCGATACCGATAAGTGTATGCTCTTCAAATGGACTAAAGACATCGATGTAGATGCGATGGTGGACAACCTTGGCGTGATCCCCGGCGAAATGATCGACGGCGCATTCGGTATGCTGAACCCAAGCATGAACATCAGCAAATATTTTGGGGTAATGGATTCACTGGAAGATAAGGACAAGATGCTGAACTTCCTGCGCATGGAGCACTGGAAGCAGGATCTGCCTGCCATTGCCGGCGAAATGTACCGTAAATACATTAAGGATCTTTTCCGCGACAATAAGCTGATTAAGGGCGAAATGACGCTTGGCGGCCGTACGATAGACCTGAAGAATATGACCGTGCCTTACCTCAATGTATATGCTACAGATGATAAGATTATCCCGAATGAAAGCTCTCAGGCGGTGATGGCCAAGATTGGCTCTAAAGACAAGAAAGAATATCCTTTTCCGGGAGGCCATATCGGCGTATTCGTAGGTGGCCGCTCACAGAAAGAACTGGCGCCTGCCGTAGCCAAATGGGTTATCGAGCGCTGCTGATTAGTTGATATCCTGCTACTGAGAAAGAATCAGCTTTACAAATAAAATTTTTTGATCCCGGTGCTTTTGTACCGGGATTTTTTAATTCACGGTACAGTAGCAACAGAAATTTATATCTTGTCTTACAAATACCCACCATGAAACAAACCTTGCTATTTTTCATGATTTCTTTTTGCTGCCTTACGGCAAATGCACAGCGGGATACGATACCTGTGTTTTTTGCAACAGGCAAATCCATACTCTCTGAAAAGATACAAGACGGCCTTGATGCCGCTATTTATAAAGATGTACTGCACAGCGGCCAGCGTCTGCAAATTGTTGGCTATGCCGACTATGTAGGCTCCGGCAAGGCCAATGATGCGCTATCTAAAGCACGCGCAACCGCTGTGAAGCGCTTCCTGCTTAGCTATGGCTTTGAAGAAAAAGATATTACCATTTGTATAGGCAAAGGAGAAATTGAGCGGCAGGGAATGCAGGGCAATGAAGGCTTCCCCCGCGACCGCCGTGTAGATATTGTAATCAATCCAAAAAATGCCGCATGGCTGCCGGTTGCCGAAAAGACGGCAGTGGTTCCGCAACCAACACCGCCCAAACCAAAACCTATAGTGCGTAAACTGGAAGATATTGCCCTTGTAAAGCCCAACGAAACCATCCGCTTAGAAAATTTGTATTTCTATCCCGGCAGGCACATTATCCGCCCCGAATCGCGCGCTGTGCTCGACCGGCTTAAAATAGTACTGGAAAACTCCCCAAAAATTAAGATCAGCATAGAAGGCCATGTATGCTGTGTAGCCAAAGATGCCGGCGATGCCTTGGATATTGACACGCACGACCTGTTTTTATCCCTCAACCGTGCCCGTGAGGTGTATGTGTTCCTCTTGAAAAAAGGCATTGATGAAGACCGGCTCAAATTTGCCGGCTTCGGCGGCGCGCGCCCGCTTGTTGAAGAGCATACGGAAGAAGATGCCGATAAGAACCGGCGCGTAGAAATCCGGGTGCTCGAAAACTAAATTTGCGTAGCGCTTTAGATCTTCAAGCCGTACAGCTCAATACCCTCTGCCTTTCCTTTAAGCTCCACGCTGCCCATAAATTCTGTCTGCCATTCCTCAAGGCGCGTCGTTTCTATAAAATCTTTTGAGGCAAGCCATTTTTGGTTGAGCTCCCTCGTGGCAGTGCGTATGCGGGCCGCGGTGTTCATGGTATCGCCACTCATAGCAAGATCTTTTTTCATAATGCCTATCTCGCCTACGGTTACCTCACCTACATGTATGCCCACACGAAATTCCGGCGTTACATCAAACCTCCGGCGGAAGTCTTCACTGCGTTTCTGTAGCATTTTGCGGGCATCGATCAGGGCGCGGATGCACTTCTCCGAATTTTTGGGATTTGCGCTCCACGATAGCACAATCTCATCCCCCACATATTGGTAAATACGCGCATCATGCTCCAATAATGCCATTGAAGTAAATTGAATGAAATCGCGGATAAAGAGAAAATAATTTTTATGTCCAAGCTTTTCTGCAATTGGTGTGGAATCTTTCAAGTCAAGAAACACGACAATTCGCCGTTCATTCTGCGGGTGGATATATTTACCAGAAAGAATATCAGCAAAAATACCCGGCGAATATTTTTCGCTCATCTCAATGAGCAACTGTGTAGTTAAGAAAATAAGCAGCCAAAGCGGTAGACCGTGAACCAACCAGACTTTTTCTGCAGGCAGGCGGATATAATGAACTATGGATACCCACATTGCCCGTCCTTTAATGAAGTAGAAGTAGCCAATGATGTTGAAAAAGTTCATGATAAAGCTTCCGGCCATCAACAGCAGGGTTTTGAGTAGAAAATTGGCCCATAATGGCTTTTCCCGAAACATAAGGCGGAACTTAAATACCAGCAGATATCCCATTCCGGCACTTGTTACAAATACAATGGCCATTCTTAGAAGAGCATAGGTAAGCCGCTGTCTGTCAGCCGCATCCTCAAAATTACCGGATTGGGGCAGTATAGCCCGTATCCGCCATAGTAGCAGGTCTATCATCATCCAGCTAAAAGCGATAATGAGCACCCAACGCCATCTGTACCGCCGGATAACCGTAAAGGTCTGCTTTAGCTTATGCGTGATTTTCAGGAAGAAGGCGGGCTGGTTCAAAAGGGAGACCTTGAACTATCAATTACAGTAATATTACCTTTGGGTACATTGAGCAGCACGGCGACGGTAAAGGCAATCGCAGAGACGATTATCCCAATCATAAAAATGGTGTAAGCAAGGCGGATCATCTTGTATTTACGACCCAACACCTTTCCCAGAAAGTAGATGTCCATTATCTGTGTACCATGAATGTATTCCTTATCTTCCAGCAGCTTGCTCATAGCCCATTCATACTCCGGTAGTGTGGACTTATAAAAATTACCAAAGAAAAGCAGGTTGGTTTTACGCTGCATGATATCTTCTTTTGTAAAAGTTCCTTCAGTAAGCTTTGGCCTCGTGGCAAGAATAGCCAGTATGGTTGTTACTACAGACGATGTTAGAAAAATGATCGTAGGGATCGTAAGGTAAGTATCGATATCCAGCCGGTTGATGAGCACAGATAGAATAACGGATATAATAATGGCATTTACGGATATCAGGATATTCGCTTTACTGTCCGCCATTTTGCTAAGATCCATATGATTGGATGATGCGAGGCGTAACACCGTTTGTACTCCCCTCGCTACAAGCCCTTTATTCTGTTTTTCGAGCATCTTCGCCGCTTTCTGCTCCTCTACCATTTGGTGCATCAGCGCTGGGTCAGGTAGTTTACCTTTTTTCTCGAGCTTATCTGTGAGCCATTCTAAATTTTCCTGTTTACCGGTAGAAAGCGTCTCTAAGCAATAATTTGTAAAATAGTGCTGCCCGGCAAGCATCTTGAAAGATTTTTGCAACCAATCATTAGTTACCTCTCCATAGCCGCGTGCAATCAGCTCTTTTTTTACTGCTTTATTAGTATTCCGGAAATCGGAAGTGCCAAAGTGATAAACATCAGCATCGCACATAATTTTTTCAGCAAGATTGTCTGGTGCGTGCGGTAATTTCGTTACCATAATACAACTGCGCACGCAATCTATAAATTCCTTGTCGGCCACTTTGTGCTCCTCCATAAAGCTTTCCATTATCTCTACACTGCGTGCTTCATGATTTTCAATGCCACCTGTAAGATGGCCGGTATCATGAAACCAGGCCGCAATACGCGTTACCGTTTTATCGGTCTCCGTAACGCCTTCATGCTCCGCAATCTCTGCAGATCGGCGAACGACCATCTGCGTGTGCTCCAGATTATGAAAGTATAGCTCAGGAAAAGCATGCTGCGCAAAATAGTAGGTAACGAAAGCCTCAGCTTCCGGTACGAGTTCTGGATGATTCATGATGTCTATACTTCAATTATTTTATTAAAATGTTAGGCCCAGTTTGGTGCCTACTGTAGCATTAAATAACAGCTGCTCACTGCTTCTGGCAACGGTTGCCGAGATGATAAACAGGTTATAAGGAATATAATAAAGCCCTCCTCCGTAGGAGTTGTGCCACTTTTTGGAAAGCTCGTCGTCCGTCCATACACGCGCCACATCATCGAAGCCTACAACGCCAAAAGTACCCGGTAATATGTATGAAGATACATCTGCAATTTTTCCTCGAAGCTCAAAAGAGCCATAAGCCATAGAACGGCCGCTAAAACGGTTTTTACGGAAGCCCCGTAGAAAATTATCAGCACCAACGCTTTCGGACTGAAAATATTCAAAATTATCGCTGAAGATATGCCCACCTCCGAGGCGCAGCACTGCGATAAGCCGTGCAGGATCGCTGAGGCTTGCATAGATATTCATATCTGTATGAATATCGGTAAAAGATTTTGCTGAGGACGTAAGCGGAGTCAATGCCGTGAAAACAGTACGCCAGGAAATTCCCCGCGTAGGGAATAGTTCATTATTCACATTATTTATATCGGCCACAATTTTACCGCCAATGTATGTTTTCGTTGCATATACAGCGTTAGAGTCAAGACCAATATTCTGGGGGTATTCAAGCACAAGATCCGTATTACGGCGCTGTTCGTTCCAATAATGAAATACAGTAGGGCCTGCGGCAAGGCGTAGTACGCCAACGCCGAAAAGGCGTTTTTGCAGCAGCACATCAGCAGCAGCGAATTTATAGCGCGCACGATAAAATTTATTGTCTTTGCCTGGCCCAAACTCAGTATTATTACCATATCCAAAAAAGTTGCGCAATGCCGGCATTTGCAGATCGGCATTCAATAACAGATCGTAGTTGCGAAAAAATTGCATATATCCGCCACGATACTTCGCCTGAAAGGCAGAGTAAGAGGGCGCATACAAGGTGCTGAGGAGATGCTGTAGCCGGTAAGGAGTTTTGCGGAACCCGTATTTGCGTTGAAGAATCCCTATGCCTATTAATGGCCCGTCTTCAGGATTGTACCCAAGACTGATGCGTGGAAAGCGAACGTAATTATACTCGTAGCCATTTACCTGGTAATCATTGATAGCGGGCTTAGCGGATTTATAGATGTCTGTATGGCGCGAAGAAAGTATCGGGTTTAACTCGGTGCTCAGATCATAAATGCTGCTGCGTGCGCGTCCCGCCACATTAAAAGTATCGTTTCCGCGGCCGCCAATCATCCGAATGCGCATGCGCGTATGCACTGATGGATCAATATCAAAATTATCATTCCCGTTAAAACCGTAAAGCCTTATTTCCCTGGTAACTTTTGGGTCAAACAGGCGGGTGTACATGAGCAGTGAAGTATCTTTTTCATTTGCGCGTACCTGCACTAAAATGCCGCTATCATTACTTTTTACGGTAAAATATTCATCTTTATTGCTGCCCAACACATTTACTTCCCGGCTCAGGAAGCGGTAATAATCCATGCCTTTACCAGTAAGCTCATCGCGCCTGTTCTTCAGCGATCTCGTAATCTGTGCTCCATCGATGGCCGTAATTTCAGGCGGCATCTTATTCACCGCGCTGTCAATTACATTATCTGTTTCTGCCTGCTGGAAGCGGGCAATGCCTGTACGCCATGCGTCTGCGTCCAGCTCATTCATAAAGATACGGTCGAAGTTTCTGGGTGAATGCGCAAGCCATAAAAACTTATTATTGTAGTGCTCGCCAAATCCTTTCATCCATGGTAAAAAACGCTTAGTGGCAATAAACATGATTGCTCCCTGCGGGCGAAAAAACGCCTGATCCCGATCACGGGGAATTGGATAATACAGCTTGCCACGCCCTGTATCGTCAACAGCCCAGCGCCATTGGTCGAAGTGGCGATCCCAGTCGCCAATAGTCATATCAAGGAGCCTTGCCTGCAGCACTTTACTCTGATCCACAAAATGATCGTTCTCGCCGGTAAGCTTATTGATCACCTTGGTTGTATTCCTTGTTTTTACATCATTCTCCACCTTTTTACCTGATTCGAGCAATACGATCTTATTAGCAAATTGCGCCTGGTAAAACCCCAGCGCAGGATCATTGGGCACGAAATAAAAGACAGGTTTTGCATTCAGAATACCGGCAGCATCCGCCATTGGCGAAACGGCAAGGGGCGCGTAAGGATGCGCGCCGGATATGACATCCTGCACAACATCTTTGGCAAATGTTGACCGCATACCGGCGGGAAGCACTTTTTTCGGGTCTTTATCTATCGTGCGGAGATTGTATTGATTGCCTGCTGTATCGACAAGATGCAGGCTTTTGGTCTGGAAGCCACCGCCAGAACCTGTTATTTTGTAGCCGCCATTGGTATAACTGATGTGCATTACTGGCAATGTAACAGGTTGGCTCCATTCCTTCCTGTAGTTCTCACCAAGCATAAATTTGCGGAACCAGCCCGGATTTTTATACTTGTTGCTTGCAGCTATCTGCACCTTATCACCATAATAACTTTTTAAAACGGTATCCGGTTCTTCCTGCTTTGGCAGCTTGCTAAAGTCTAGCACCTGATCGGAGTACAGCTTTACAACCGAATCCGGGTAAGCGCCGTAGAAAGTGCAGGTAACTTTTTTACTTTGAAAGATATCCAGCGTTGCAAACCCAAGCTGCGATGCTTCGAATTTAGAATTTCTACTTTTAGATACGCGTGCCGTGCGGCATCCGGAGCCTGTAACGATGTAATTATTGTTGCTATCTGCGATCCATTCAAGCGCATGCTCATGGCCGGCAATGTGAATAACGTTCGGATGTGTTTTCAGCACTTCATCCACCATCGTAATCATATTGCTGTAGTTGGGGTGCTTTACATCCTGCGGACTTCCAAATACACTGCGGCTGATTGGATAAATAGTACCCAGACCGGGCAAAGGGATGTACAGTTTAGGAATTATATCGGTAAATGGAAAAATGTGCTGCTTGATGGTATAATATCCGCCGTGCGATCCATTTGTTTTGAATGGATGATGACAGGCGAAGATGATAAGCTTGCGCTGGTTTTTAGCAACGATGTCCTTGATCTCATCCACCACTTCTTCCTTTGTTTTAAAAGGGCATTCGCTCTCAAAACCAGGCTTATCATTCTGATGGATCCACCATTGGCTGTCCATCATGATCAATACCACATTATCAGTAACGGAAACCTGAACCGGGCCCGGACACCCATCCTCAGGATAAAATTTAAGATTTTTCTTGCCAAGCCCATCGAGGTAGCGCTGCTCCCGCAGGATAGCCTGATAGCCACCGGACCCACCATTCATCCAGTCATGATTGCCTGGAATAAAATAAACCATCCCTTTGGAATGGTCAGCAATATTTGCCTGGCTATCCAGCACAGCTTTAGCCTGCTCATAAGCCTGGTACTGATCATCGGGCAGGCCGTGGCGATAAAGGTTATCTCCCAAAAAAATAACCGTTGTCTTCTTGTCCAGCGGTATGGTCCGTTCTACAGCTTCCACGACTGTATGATGCTTATCCGGCGTAAGCGCACCGGCATCACCAATCAGCACAATCCGGGACACAAGCGAATCACCGCCCTGAGCAAATACGAACAATGGAAACAGCAATAAAATCCCTGTCAATGTTAATCTCATTAATTATCTGGTTGTGTGATAAGGGATGATAAGAATATTTGCTACACCGACATCCGCTGATTCATTGCTAATAAACATAGTACCATCAGGAGCGAATGCCAGCCCTTCCGGCTGTTTAAAAATTTTCGGGTCAAGAGCGCAACATTGTTCAATGCTGCCATCACGGTTTACAACAGCAATAGCGCTGTTTACAGAAGAAAGGACATAAATTTTATGATTACGCGGATTGAAGCTTATGGCTGAAGGCTTGAACTTAATCTTTTTTTCACCCAGCATTTGGGCAATTTCGCCTGCATTTACACGCATGGAGTCATTTGAAAACTGGTTGCTTTGCTGGTTGAACAGCCAGGTGCTTACGTGCTTTTTGCCATCTTCCTTGCAATCCTTGCAGAGCAATCTGAGTTGGTGCAGAGAATCATCTAAAAATAATCCTTCAAATTCATCCCCGCCAGCCGGCAATGGATACTTAATGCTGTTTACGGCTGTACCTATGGTGGTTGCGTATATGGTGCCATTGCTACGAAGCACGTAAAGGGTGGAATCCACAAGCGCTACATCCTCAAAATCGCCGTGGCCGGCAAACTTGTACCGGAGCAAAGAGTCCGGACGAACAAGAGATATTTTGTAGATAAATCCTTCCTCATCCTGAACGGCAAAGAGGCTGGAATCTTTTGCATAGTAGGTAATACCGGAAATCTCATCGAGAAGTGGTGGTAGCTTCATCACCTTAGCAGGATGGGCAAGATCGTAATTACCCAGCTTTGATACTATAGTAGTGGCTTCAGGACCACATGATAGCAGCAGAAAGGAGAATATAAATAGCACCCCACAGGAACGCAAACGCGAAAGAGACATTGAATAGTGCAACATTTTAAGAAAGGAAAGCTCTGCGAGAAACAATACAAAGGAACGGCCATTAAAGCTAAAGTGCAATGCGCCCGGAATTATTGAATTCTAACGGGTTATTGGGAAATTAAATCTACAAAGTTCTGAATGCCTAAAACAGAGAAAGCTGATCGGCGAGCTGCTGCGGCCGCTGCTGCCTGGCAATTAAAGATCGGGAAGCGGAGATATGGTAAACCGGAGATTCGTGAAAGCGCGAAGCCACATCTACTAAAGTAGTACCTGCATGAGCACGGAAAAAGTTCCTCGCAAGCTCAGGATCATTATTGTCTTTAGATAAATGAGCCAGCAGGATATGGCTCATCGCTGCTGGTTTATGCGCTTTCATCAACTCCAGCGCCTCCCGGTTGCATAGATGCCCGTTGCCACCGCGTATCCGTTGTTTAAGAAAATAGGGATACCTACCCTGTTCAAGCATGGTCTCATCGTAATTAGCTTCGAGAAAAGCAGCGTTGCAGCGGCTGAAATGATAGATTAAATTGTCACACACCCTGCCAATATCCGTAAACACGCCAACCGTTACGCCATTGCCGCTAACGGTAAAACTATGTGCATCAACCGCATCGTGCCGTTTGGAAAATGGCCTTACCGTAAGGCCACCAATCCGTAAAATGTCATCCTTGCAAAAGGAAACGGCTTTATAGCCATTATTATACAGCTTGCCGAGGGTCAGGGCGCTCCCATATACAGGCAGGTGGTATTTACGCGCAAGCGCATCCACACCGGAGATATGGTCGGTATGCTCGTGCGAAATAAAAATGGCCTTTATCTTAGCTGGCGAAAGGCCAAGCCGCTTCATCCGCTTTTCTGTTTCCCGGCAGGATAAACCCGCATCTATCACCACCGCTTCTTCGCTATTGCCGATGTAATAGCAATTGCCATTAGACCCGGAATTGAGCGAAGCAATAAATAAAGACATCCTACAAATTTGAGGGAAATATTTCATTCCGGGAAACCTATTAGGTCTGCCAGCCGGTTAAGCATCCTTATCCCCAAAAATCACCCTAAAGAAAATTTTGCGAAATAAAAAATGATGCTACCTTTGATATCAAATCAATATCAAAACACAATCACCATGGAAAAAGTTATTAAACCGCTTAATGGTTATGCTGCGCTCCTCATCTCGTTAGTGCTCATGCTTGCCGCTATTTATTGTGTGGTACACGTTACCGAGACGGAAAACCCGAGGTACGCAGTCCCCGCAATTATATGCATGCTCTTCGCCTTCTTTATATGGAAAGGCCTTATGATCATTCAGCCAAATCATGCGCGTGTGCTTAGCTTTTTTGGCAAATATGTGGGCTCCGTCAAAGATAATGGCATGTTTTTCATCAACCCGCTTTACGCCTCTGTGCGTATTACGCAGCGCGGCCAGAATATGGCTACTCCTACCTTGAAGGTAAACGACCGCATGGGCAACCCGATTGAAATTGCTGCGGTGATGGTCTGGCAGATATCTGATACCTATAAAGCGGCTTATGAAGTGGTAGATTACATGACCTATGTAAAAACACAGAGCGAAAGCGCGCTCCGCATCCTCGCAACATCTTTCGCTTACGATAATATCGAGGATGAAACGGCTACTACCACCCTGCGCGATGGCGGCGAAAAAGTAAATGAGCTTTTAGAGCATGAGCTCAATGAGCGCCTTACAAAAGCAGGCATCTCTATCCGCGAAGCACGCATCAGCCACCTTGCCTATGCTGCTGAGATTGCCGGGGCTATGCTGCAGCGCCAACAGGCATCTGCCATTGTAGCTGCACGTACCAAGATTGTGGAAGGCGCTGTAGGCATGGTAGAAATGGCCTTAGAGATGCTCAGCAAAAAAAATATCGTAACGCTGGATGAAGAGCGCAAAGCCGCAATGGTAAGCAACCTGATGGTAGTGCTCTGCGGTGAGAAGGGCGCACAGCCGGTTTTGAATACAGGTACTCTTTATCAATAAGCGCCACGTTGAGCAGTAAGAAAAACTTTGTGCTCCGCATTGACGAAGCTGTTTACAAAGCCCTCGAAAAGTGGGCCGGCGATGACTTTCGCTCTGTAAACGGGCAGATAGAATGGCTTATTGATAAAGCGCTAAAAGATAGTGGGCGGAAGAGCGCAGTAAATAAAGACGAGAAGAAAGAGGATTAACCAACCTGCCTGCAATGAATTTTTGCAGACAGATTTTATAATCAAGACTTTATTTGCGCCGCAACCGCGCCTTACGGGGCAATAGCAGCTGCCGTCCGTTGAGCACAGGCTCATATTTATAAATATCAATCCCGTTACTGCTGATCAGGAAGTTTTCCTCAGCATCTGTATATACACCGCCAATCAGGCGAAAGCCTTTAATCCAGTAAAACGGAAAGGTAGATTTCGGGCGCTCCACGATTTCATAGCTCACCTTTGTGCCGGAATCCGTAAGCACTTTTGCCAGGACCATTGCGCGGTGATAGGCAGCAGAGGTAAACTTTTTAAGCAACTTCTTTTCTTCTAAGGAATATACAAACTGCGGTGGCAGCTTAGCGAGCAGGCTGTCTGTAATTTCCGGGACATCATCCATAAAGCCGGGCGGAATGAAATCTGTTGGCAGGCAATCATCTGTTTTTTCTCGCCGCGCCTGTACATAATTATTTAGAATGGTTCCGTCTTTTCCCAATATCCCCCATTTATCCGGGTTGAGGCGAAGGTTATGCTCTACATCGGCATCTATACTGTCCCTGTAAAAGCTGCATTCTACGCAATAAAAAGACAAGCCATGCTGGAAGGGAGTAGCGAATCCGAAATTTGGCGGGATAACGACGTTTCCTTCCCGGTCTGCAAAACCGATCTTGTTGTTTTTTACAATCCGGAAGAGACCTTCGGAAATGTAATCCGGCCCGTTATCAAAGAAGAAAGGGGTAAAAAGAAATTCTCCTTTGCGATTAAACGCGCTGTACGGCGTAATAAGCACTAAAGCATCTCCCCTCTTTTTTGGATCAATTAAAAAAATGATCTGCCCGTTTATCGTATCGCCGTCCGACTCACTAAGCGCCGTATAATCTGCCGGGATAATAATCTTCCCACTGCCATCCTTTACGCCAACCCTATCCTCTTTCGTAATAAAATAAAACAGCTTTGCCTGCGCGCAGCATTGCACAATGCTTGCAAGGCTATAAAGTACGGCAATAAAAAATATTCTAAACATTATATCAAGCTATCATAAACTATTCCTTTTCAGGATTGTATGCCTTCTTTACGGTCTTTATAGGCAAGATAATTTTGCACCGCGCGGATGTCATTGTAGCTGTACTCATCACCCAACATATTTTTTATGACGCCGGTTTCGCGGCTCGCCGCTTCATTCATTGCAGAGATAATGGCTAATTTCTTTTTTTCAGGCACAAACTTTTCGATGCCAAGCTCACCGGTCTTTACAAAATGCAGCAGGTGCCCTTCAATCGTGCCGGTTACCATCCCACGCGCTGCTGCAATCTCGGATATGCTTTTACCTTCCATGCACATATCATAAGAGATGATCTTTGTATCGGATTCGCCGGCATAGGATGCCCCACCTTTTTGCATTACCAGCGGGGTGCCTGCCGATGCCTTCTTTACCGTAAGGTTCAGCACATCGCCAATGCGCTCGCCGGCTGCGAGGCCAGCGGTAATGCGGGTTGCCTGCTGCAACTGGTGCTCTTTCTGCCGGAGCAGCGGATCGAGCAGGCCCAGCTCTTTCATATACTTTTTGGTTTTTGCTTTAGGCTCGTATTCGTTGAAATGAGCCTGTAGTTCAGTGAATAATTCCTGCTGCAAAATTTGCAGAAAATAGTTGGCGGCAGCTTCCGTACGCTGATGCAGGAAGCTGTATCCATCAGCAGGGGCACCGGCAATAATATTCCATAGCTGCTGCCGGAACTTTGCCGCTGTGCCTTCCAGCACATCTATTTTTTTAAGGATCTCAGCGCTCCATAAAGTCGCCTTATCACGCTCTGCCATAGTGCGGGATATATAGGCATCCTGGTGCTCCTGCCATGCTGCGCGCAGTTTTGCCCATTCAAAGCAGGCCATCAATTGCTGCGCGAGGAATAGCTGCTGCTCCTGCTCCAACTGCCGCTCCAGCTGCATTTCACTCTGCTCATTCTCGTTGAAGGCTACTACGCGTGGGTCGGTGCTGATGGCCCGCGGCTCGATGCGCGAATGCAGTACCAGCCCCTGGAGAGAAACAAGCCGGCTCAGCGCTACATAAACCTGGCCTGGCGCAAAGGACGCCCCGGCATCTACAATGGCCTTTTCAAACGTTAGTCCCTGGCTTTTATGAATCGTAATTGCCCAGGCGAGGCGAATGGGAAACTGCACAAAAGAGCCCAGTTCTTCCTCATCAATGCCTCCATTCTTTTCATCGTACTTATACCGGATATTTTTCCAGGTTTCCTTTTCAAGCACAATTATCTCCGGACTGTCGTTGAACCCTACGGAAACGCCTTTCTCATTGATGCTGCGAATGGTGCCGATGCGCCCGTTGTAAAAGCGGCGCTCCTCGCCTTTATCGTTTTTTAGAAACATAACCTGCGCGCCTTCCTTTAGCTCCATCACTTTTTCTGCCGGATAGGCTTTGTCGGAAAAATCGCCGGTTACTTCGGCTTCAAAATAGTGGCTGCGACCGGGCAGCGCGGATAGACGCTCACGGTTTACTGTATCCGCTTTATTGTTGTGCGAGGTAAGGAGGATATATCCTTCATCTGCCGCAGGCTTAAAATCCGGGAGATACCGCTGGTGCAGGGTATCCATATCATCATAATCGCACTGATTGTTTCGGATATTGTTGAGGATGCGTATAAAGCCCGCCTCGTTCTGGCGGTAGATCTTTTTAAGCTCGATGAGTACCGGCGGTGCCTCGCGCGCAACCAGCGAATCAAAGAAAAAAGGGCTGGCATAATGCTCTTTCAGCAGCTCCCATTCCTGGTTGCTCACTACGGGCGGCAACTGGTGCATATCGCCGATGTACAGCACCTGCACCCCACCAAAAGGCACATTTTGCTTCCGCCGGAACGATCGCAGTATCTGATCGATCGCATCCAGCATATCTGCGCGCAGCATGGATACTTCATCGATAATAAGGAGCTCCATCTCCTGCCAAAGCTTGCGCTTCTCGGCGCCTACGCGCATATTTTTAAACAGCGAATGGCGGTCGGTAACGAGTGAGCTGGTAATGCCGAAACCCTTGAGCGTGCCCGGAATATAGGCACCCAAAGGAAGCTGAAAAAGCGAGTGGGCCGTAACACCACCGGCATTGATCGCAGCAACGCCGGTCGGCGCAACGATCAGCGTATTTTTTGCCGTTTGCTCGCGGATGTATTTCAGGAAGGTGGTTTTGCCGGTGCCCGCCCTGCCGGTAAGAAATACATGGCGGCTGGTATGGTTTACGTAGGAAGCAGCAAGGGCAAAAAGGGGGTTTGAAAAATCTGTATCCATCATTTCTATTAAGGGGAAGCCAAAGATACCAAAAGTTGGAAAGCGGAAATTCAACTTCCGGCAGTTACGGTTTATAGAAATCACCTGGCAAGGTTAATACTGTTTATTACCTTACGGGACTTATTAATCAATCAGTTGTGCCATTTTTTTGATAGATAGCTCTGCGCCGGTAGTCAATAGTTAGCCGCCAGTGGCTGATAGTTGATAGCCAGTGAAAGAAAGTTGGCCGCCAACGGGAAATAGCTGCCTGCCAGCGTCCAATAGTTACCCTCCAGTGCCTGATAGTTGCCCGCCAGTGGTGAATAGTTACCTTCAGTGGGAGAAAGTTGGCCGCCGGTGGTGAATAGTAGGCTGCCAATGTGAAATAGTTGCCCGCCAGTGGTGAATAGTTGCCTTCCGGTGTCAGATCGTGGAATGTAACATTCCCCATAAAAAAATCTCCTGCAGCAATTACCACAGGAGATTTCTATAAAGAATATGCGTACTAATAAGGTATCTACGAACCTATATGCACAGGAAAGGTGGATGCCACATCTGTTTCACCGCCTGCTTCATCCGGCGTTGTGCCATTTTTGTTGGTTGGCTCATGCATCAGGTAGAGGTTCAGCTTGCCGCCGCCTGCAGCACCCGCAGTGAGCGTGCCGGTTAGGTTAAAGGGCTTGCCATTGGTATCCTTATTGCCATTACTGAATACTACGGAGCCTGCGCCGCTGGCAGGTACAGAATTGAAAAGAAACAGATGCGCAGTTTGCTCTTTTATTATTTCCAGGGTAGTATTTTCAACCGGCGATGCTTTTTCATTTAATACCTGCAGGGATGTACTGTAGGAGGCATTGGCATTTAGTTGTAAGGTATCTGCAATGATCGTTCCCTGCGTGCTGCTGTTAAAGCCGTTCTCCACCTTATAAGTGTAAGTGTGCATATCGCTGGTATTGGCATTATTTGTAAGCGTAAGCTTTATCGTTGTTATGAGCTCTTGCTCTACGGGTACCGGGTCGTCTCCTTTTTTGCAGGATGAAAAAGCTGCTGTTGCAATTAGGGCCATAGCGGCCATTTTAAAAATTGATTTTTTCATGTTATTTTTTTTAATTTTTGTTGTTAAATGTTTGTATAAAATTTTAATCGGCATTGAATGGTACCCTTATACGGAGTACCACATTCGTACCTGGCTGGTCAATAAAATAGCGGAAGGCATCGAGATATTCGCGGTAGCGCTGGTTCAAGGCATTGTCAACCGATAAGCTCACCATTAGCGGCTGCTTCCGGAGAATAATGGTTGACCCAACAGAGGCATCCAGCAAAAAATAAGCAGCCGGCGGCCGCGGGTAATCAACGGCATCAAAATTGGATGGAACGCGCGTCTGGCTGAATACATAACGGCCATTCACCTCAGCATAGCAATTCCTGAAATGGCTGCTTAAAGTGGTGGTATAGCGTGTGCTAAGCTGCAACCGGTCGGGAGGCATAAGTATAAGCCAGCCTTTCTGTGTAACATCTCTTGCAAGTAAAAAAGAGCCCTTAAAGTCCGTTTGAAGGTGGTCCGACCATTTATACCCGGCACTGAAATCAGCACCGTTAAGCCAGGCGTTCGTCTGACTGTAATTGAATGTTTTATAATAACCCTGGATGGTTAGCAGATCCGGCCCCGGCTTCAGGAAAATGTAGTCTTTGATATATTGCGAATACAGGCTCAGCTCGGCATTGAATTTGTTTTTGGTCCATTTGCCTTCGAGGTTTAACCCATAGGCTCGTTCCGGATTCAGGTCTTTATCACCCAGTTCAATTCTTGCCGCACCCTGGTGCAACCCCGCGCTGAAGAGCTCATTGGCCTGCGGCGCGCGCCATGCAGAGGAAGCCGTAGCGCTAAGCTCCAGCCCCGGCAATACAGGCTTGTTTACTCCCAGCGTACTGGAAAGGCTGTTGTAGCTATATTGGTAATGCACCGCGTGCTGGTCGTTCCCTTCATGGTTGGTTACGTCATAATAGCGGTAATCAAAGCGCACACCACCTTCTACCGTCCAGCTATTTTTCTTCCAGCGCTCAATAGCATACGCGCCACCACCCGCAGAGGTATAACCGGGAATAAACAGGCGGTCTCCATTCTGAAATGAATTATCCTGATAGATGCCATCGATACCTATCTGCCCGGTAAAATTCTTTACCGGTTTCTGATCGAGGTTAAGATTGAGCGTTTGGGTATTGAGTGTAAGGTTGAGCTGCGCTTTACCGGTTTCCACACGCACCACATCATATTCCTGCCGGAAATTGTGCTGAAAAGCATAGGTAAGCCCGAGCTTGCCAATGCGCGTATCGGTATTTGCTTTTGCCTTGATCAGATCATGCACTACCTGCTGGCGTGGCCTGCCGATATCATAAGTAAACCCTGCCGATACGCGCGGTGTATCGCTTTTAATTGCATTCAGCAGATCCTCTTTGCTGCCGGTGTGCGAGCCGCGGTAAAGGCCAAGATCGGTATCAAAATGACTGTAGAATAGCTCAAAGCTTTGGTGCGCTCTTTTATAGCCAGCCGTAGCCGAATAATTCACTTCCGATACACCGGTATTGGCTGCCCAGTACCCGGGAATGCGATAGTTGCCTCCTCGCTTCACAGAACCCTGCAGGCGAATGGCGAGCCCCTGAACTTTTGCAAATGAATGCTCCACCATACCTTCCGCCACGCCCATGCGGTTGTTGCTGAACGCTGCCAGATTTACCTCGCCGTCCCAGCCCGGCTTCGCACGCAGGGCAGCAGGTTCTACCAGTATCACCCCGCCAATTGCATCGGTGCCATACCGTACGCCGGCTGCACCTTTAATCACCGTGATATTATTGGCAAGAAAAGGATCGATGTTCGGGGCATGCTCATCGCCCCATTGCTGGTCTTCCTGGCGGACGCCATTATTGAGCGTAAGGATACGATTGCTGCGCAGGCCGTGAATGACCGGCTTTGCAATCGTGCCGCCATTGGCGAAGATGTTTACGCCATTCACCTTTTCCAATAGCTGCCCCAGCGTTTTGCCCGCGCCCTCGTCAAGCTGCGTTTTGGTAATGGTTTCTTTGGTTTGAAGGATAGTACGCACACGATCATCCCTTACCGTTACCTGCTGTAATGATTGCGCTGAATGGGCAAGCTTTATCTTAATAATTGCATCCTCTTTAAGAATTATGGTACCGGTATCTGGGGCATGACCTTCCGCCTGAATCACCCAATTATAGGTTCCGGGGCAAAGGCTGTCTGCATGGATATTTCCAGCTTCATCTGCTTCATAGCCACGTGGGCCATTATTAAGATAAAGCGTTGCGGAGGCTACCGGCAACCCGGTATGCGTTTCTGATACCAACACCGAAAAGCGGGCGGTACATGCCGGCTGTGCTTTTGCGGATTGCACGGATATGCACAGCAAAAAACAAAGAACGGCTAAACGATTAGTCATCGTTTGCAGTAATTTAATGGTAATAAAATGCGCACTGCTGCTTACAGGAGTGCATGGCCCTGACGGGCTTTTTAAATTGAATATTGCCAGCCAGGCAAAGGAGAGATCAGGCTAAAGCAGGCGGCCCGCGCAATGCGGTATGGAAGGGATTAGTACTAAGACGGTTTTCAACGGTTATATTAGACCATGTGAAAACGACCGGTACATAAAATCGATAGTTTATTACAAACGCATCCGCGGCAAAGGGCGATAGTGCAAGCTCCAGGAAACCGCAGTGATGGTGCTCCTTTTCTAAATAATTCCTGCTGCTGTGCTTTACGTGTACCGTATCGGTATGCCCTGCAAAAAGGTGCAGTGCTTCTTTGGGCGTAGTGCCGAAGATAAGCAACACGGCCAGCCAGAGCGAGCAAACAATATGTACAATGCGATTAAACAAAAGAAAGCATAATGCGCCGCAAAGATAGGTAGTTGGCTAAAGAAAAAATATTAATATTAGGCAAAGCTAAAGAAAATCTTATCGTTTATTGCGCCCAAACCGGTAAGGCCATTCGATGTCGTAGCCAATAAGGCCAATGGTTTCGGCGTACCAGAAATGATGGCTAAGCGTACCGCCGGGAGAAGCCAGCGCATTTTTA
>CBDFFZ010000030.1:0-79655 GCA_965246905.1 Chitinophagaceae bacterium | reverse complement strand
ATATTACAACATGGACCAGGTGGTTGCGCAGGCACTCACCATTTTTAAGCGCATACAGAAAGACGAAATGGCTGCGCTTACGGAAGCCAAATCTTCTGACCGGGTTTCAATACCAGCCGCACTCCGTGCCACGGGCCGGGGTGGTACGGTGATGAACGCTGTGCGGAGTGACGATGCGGAGAAGTGACTGAATCAGTGATGATATACCTCAAAGCCTGATAGGCCACGGGCTTGCAGTAAATAAAAAACCCGGAAAATATCCGGGCTTTTTAATGCCGGCAGGCTTGCCGGACTCGTGTAAAATCGTTTAGTACTTAATGCTTTGTCCGTTGTAGATCGTTACCCTGTGGCCGCGTGTTGCCCTGTTGCCTGCACCGGCGTCAATGATCAGCCCATAAACTACTGTACGGGCAACTTCATCGGCCTGTGCGGCTGTTAGCTGGTTAATGTTTGCAGCATCTGCGCCACCACCGCTCATGTTTTCGCCAAAGCCGGCAGTGAAAGCCCCGTAATCTTTTACCCGGTCCCAGGGCTGATTGCCACCTGGCCCCTGATGCGGAACAGTGCCACTGGTTTTATACCAGCTGATATAGTCGCTGTTTACTTTAGACATTGCATCAGAATTAGTGAGCGGTCCTACGCTTTTTACTTTCCGCAGGTACGCGATAGCATCCAAGACGTCCGACATCTGATCCCAGTCGTAACAGTATTTCATTAAATTATTATCCAGCTCGTTAGCTAAAGCTACCGGATTCTGGCGCACCTCATTGGTCACCCGCACCACAGCATCGGTAAGCGCGCCGCTCCATACAGTGCCGGGCTTGCCGGTGAGTGTTGCTGCTGCCGGGGTTGGTGTAAAGCTTCCGGTATAGGTGATCACACAGAAATTGCTGCAGGATACCCCGGTGGTTGCGTAAGCTTTGGAAGGCGCATTGATCGTCATTGACGGATATTGCTTCGTATAGTAGCCAGCTTTAAGTCCGGCTGCTGCAGTAACGATATTATCCGCATTATCGACAGGTTCTACTGCTCCGCCAAAAAGCTGCACATGGTAAGTCGTTTTGCCACCGCTGCTGCCCAAACCCCTTATTTGTCCGCGTTCCCATTTGCCATTTTTCTTTACGAAAACAAGATCGCCCCCCTGCAGCTTGCCAACGTTTGCGGGTGGAGTTGCAGTGTTAACGGCAGGCGGCGTATTCCCTGCTATATTGGCTGGTGGTGCTGCATTATGCACAGGTGCAGGCACAGGTACATCCACCTTTGGCGGTGGTGCTGCTGTATTGCCGGCGTTAAGATCGGTATAAGCGATCTTCTGGCTTTTTGCATCATCAAGCGATAAAACATTGGCATCCAGATTGGTTCCTCGCTCATCAACACTTACCTGGTCACCTGTTTTTGTGGATTTTACTTCAATCCAGTAATTGCCCACGGCATACTCCACAAATTTTCCAAGAAACCAGGTGTTGTTTTCTTTGATAACTACCGGCTGTCCGCTGGTAAATTTTTTGGCCTGAGCCATGGCCGTAGTGGTGCTCATGGCTAACGCAGCCAGAGACAGAAAAGCGCAGGAAGCGAAGCGCTTAGTTGATTTAAATACTTTTGTACACATAAGTTTGGTGTAGCAGTTAAGAATTAATGAGATTAATATCCGGCAGACCGGCCGGTATGATGCGGGTCGCTTTGCAGATTACTTGCAGGTGGCAGGCGCCGCTTTTTCGGGATCGGCCATTGTACCAAACCACACATAGGCATTTTTGCGATAGATTCCAACACCCATGGCATTCCAGGTGTATTTTTTCCATGTGCCTTCATTGATGATCACATTATTGTGGCCGGCGCTTTTTTTCCAGTTATCCAGTGCCACTTGTGCCTGGGCAGTACCACCGGTAAAAAAAGATATTTCAAACCCGTGGGCGGTATAATTGGTAAGCTCTTTGGGCTTGCTCCACATCTTCGCAGCTTCTTTACCATCGCTGGTATAGCACATAGCAGTCCAGGAGCCCTTATCAGACCAGCTGTGCGAATTGCAGGGAGCTACAATGGGGTTGTTGGTAATGTCTTTTGCATGGGTTTGGGCCACATAAGTGAGGGAAGCGGAAAGTGGGAGGGCAGGCAGGCCCTTCTCCTGTCTGTAAGCGTTGATGAGATCATACAGCTTACGCTCTTCGGCGGAAACACAGGTGCCGGCAACTGCAGCGGTTTTATCCTGGGCAAAGCTATTCCCGGCGGAGCCAACCAGGAGCAGCACGGTGCATAGAGATAAGACTAAGTTCTTTTTCATGGTTTTGGTTGTTAAAAGGTGTGGCTTAACTGTTGATGCTTTGTTGATGTATTGAAATTCAGGGCCCAACTTACTGCCCGTGGTAGCCACATCAACGTTCATTTAATTGAGGAATTTAGGCTGCGAAGGCCTGTTGGAAATCCGGAAAATGGTATGCCAGCGGCAACCGGATAGAAAATCCCCCACTGATTGGGCGCTATATAGGCCTTTCTTCCCGCGAAGTGTAAAACACAACCCTCATTGCCGGCCGGAAGGTAAATATCTTCATTTACTGTTCCATTGTTCAGAAGCCCCGCCGGTTGCCATTCCCCTATTGATGGCAACCGGCAGAAACATCTGTAAGCCTGTCCGGTCAATAAGCTTAGCGCCTTTTTCCGTAGGAGCTTTCCTTTACCGGGCGCCCGGATGGAGCTGCATTTTCAAATACGATATGCTGTTTCTCCGCTTCGGCTTTAGTCATGATATTGGCATCCTCTGTAGAGAAGGTGTGGTGGTTGCAGGTTACCTCGTGAAGGCTTTTTTCCTTCTTTACGTAATTTACCACATACCACTTACCATCGCTGTGGTTTTTTGCGGCCAGTTCCTCACCGGCGCTAAAAGTTTTTTTAGTTTGTGCAAAGCTGCTGAGCGCGATGCCTAATACAATTGGCAACATGGCTAAGCTGCGGATGATTTGTTTTTTCATGGTTTGAAAACAGATTGAATACTTGGTTAAAAAAGAGAAATGACTAATTAGGGAAATACGATTGCGGACGACTTTTATTTTTATTGCGCAGGATAAAGAAGCCGCCTCTTGTAAGCTTGGCAACGGAAATACCATAGGCAATGGTGTAAAATATGCGCCGCTGATTGGGCACTACATGCCCGAATTCATAGCCGCCGCCCAGCTGAAAATTGAGGAAGTTGAGCTCTGCGGTAACGGCGAAAATGTCCTGCCGGTTGGCATCTTCTGTATTTGCGGCAAATAGAACGCCGAGTTGGAAGCCAATCGTATTGTCCATTTCGGTACTGATGACTTTTGAATTGGCATCCGTGATCTCCCGGAGTCGGCCCTTCACAATGCCTATGCCGGCACCTACGGAGTTGAAGAAGGCAACGCTGCCCTTACTGTTATCAACCGAAATCTCCGGGTCTATGTGGCGGTTGAAGCGCACTACAGGTACCGTAAAGTTGGTGCTGATGGCCGTTACCTTACTTTCAATAATACTGTTGGGCTTAAGCGCCGGGAGGCTGTCTTCCGGGCTGTAATAGGTCCGCGCTACATTCCGGGTCGATGAGCAGGAAGCGAAAGCAAGGCAGAAAAAAATAACAGTAAGGCGGGTAAGCAGTACGTTCATAAAGCGATATTGAGCGGTGTAGCGATGAAAGAGGTTTACTTAAAAAATATTTCCTGTAGTAGTTGTAAATAAATATTTGAAGATCCGGCAACGGCTTTTTTCGGAGACAAGAATAATTGCGCAGCCAAAAAATTGCAAGCCGGAGGGACAGATAACCGAACTTTGGGACGAACGAACGCTTTTTAGGGACGAACGATCCGGCGACTGCATTATTTAATGACTTTATTACTGCGGCTGTGTCATCCCGCGACTTTATTATGCAGCGGCTTTGTCATTCGCGAAGGGGATCTGTTCCTAATAAAGAGCTGGTAGCAGGCCATAAATAGATTCCCTTCGGGAATGACAATGTTGCCCGATAGCAAAAGTCGCTGTAATATGGCTGCTGGAACCTTCCACCTCTTTCAAAGGGTAGAACTGTTGCATGCTGCCGTTTACAACTGCCTTGTTGCAGCAAATTCAGTACTGTGGCTTATCGAAAGATCCCTGCGGGAGGACAAAGTTGGGTGTAGCACAGTTAATGTAGCCTTGCAAAACACAAGCACTGAACTTACAATAGCACCTAAGCTTTTTCGCTCCAACACAGGCCACGCAAAATTTGTCCTCCCGCAGGGATCTTTCGGTAAGCCGCTGGGATATGAATTTGGGCTAAAAAATCCCTGGGGGATGACAAAGTTTGGGCAGGGAATAGCAAAAGGCAACAAAGGGGTTTATTACACCGGCTTATTAGAGCAACTTTTTACAGCGGCTTTGTTACCCCGGCTTTGTCATCCCGCAGGGATCTTTCGGTAAGCTTTAGGTATTAAAGATCCCTGCGGGATGGCAAAGTTGGGTATAGCAAATGCTACAGAATAAAAAAGGCCCTTCACCTTACTAATAAACCCATCAACTCATATTATCTCCCCTGCCGGGCTGACCCTGCATCCGTTCCGTAGCTTCTGGCCCTCATTCCCGGTTAAACCGTTCACGTCCGGCGTTCCGCAGGGCGCGTCCGGCAGCGCATTGCACCCGCCCTGCAGCATTCCGGACGGGTGCAAAACCGTTTTGTACCCGTGCAGAATGCTTTTGCACGCGTGCAATACCACACCGGACGCGTGCAAAAAGCGATTTGCGCGGCCCGGAATAGGTCTGCACCGGTGCGGCGTACAACTGCACCCGTCCGCCGCCGCGCGGGAGGCGTGCAATGAATCATGGGACGGGTCCAAATCCAATCCGGACGCGTGCAGAACGGATTTGCACCGGTGCAAATCCGTTCTGCACCAGCGCAGTGGCCTGTTTTTAACGCTTTAACAGTATTTTCTGATAAAATATGCTCTTTTAAATTTATGAAAATGAGTTTGGCATGGTTATTGATATTATATAGGTATTACTAAACTTCAAAAGAAAGTTATGAAAAAGCAATCATTTGTGCCCCGTACCGATGCCCGCAGGATCGTGTGGCTTAAAAACTTTAGCGCCAAGCTCGGCAAGTATGCCAAACGCTATTCTATTATGGAGGAAGAGCTGGCCGACCAGGCCAACAGCACAGAGGCGCTGAAATACTGGCTCGATTATCAGCAGGAGAGCAACCAGTATAACCAGAAAGTAAACCATTATAAGGACGGGCTGATGAACGGAATACCCGCAGGTGCAGAAAAGCCGGTGCTGCCCGAGGTGCCCGCCCCACCGAAAGAGACCAAAGTTATGCCCGATGTGATGGGGCGTGCCGTATCCCTCGGTAACCGCATTAAAGCCCATAAAGATTTTACAGAAGATGACGGCCGCGATCTTGGCCTCGTTGGTGCGGAAGTAAGCCTGGATCCGCAGGCAATGAAGCCCGCCCTCTCCATCCGCCTTATTGGCGGCGGCTTACCGGAGATTATTTGGAAAAAGGCAGGCATGGACACGCTGGAAATCCATAAGCTCGATGCCGCAACCGGCAACTGGAAGCTATTGGCCATAGACAGCTACCCTAATTATATAGATAATGCACCGCTGCCCGCCCAAAGAATGGCCGAAGTATGGCAGTACAGAGCCATCTACCGCTACCATGATGCACAGGTAGGGGAGTGGAGCGACGCAATAAGCGTAACGGTGAGCGGGAATTAAGTGAACGTGCCTGCCGGATAACGCAGGTACAAGTGCGGCCCACCCAACAAAGGCTTGCCCAGGTGATGCTGGCGCAAGAAAGCATCTCACAGCACGTGGGCTCCTACAAAACATGAGCCCATGGATAACACAGGCCGCAGTGGGATGCTTCCTCGCGTCAGCATGACCGCTGCGTGGATTCGCTCTTTTGGTAGTAGTACACAGGCTTTTGCTTTACCCTATGCCCAGCGCGGCAACGAGCGCACTACGGTAGGCGCGGCTTATCGGGATGGTATGGCCTGCCGCCAATAAGCTATCCGGCAATACTTTCTCTACTTTGGCAGGCTGTACAAAATAAGAGCGGTGTACGCGGAGGAGACCGCAGCCTGTTATGCGCTCTTCAAATTCGGAAATGGTACTGCGCACCAACGGCCTCGAGCCATCTGCAAGGTAGAGGCGGATATAGTTTTGCTCACTTTCGGCAAAGATGATGTCTCTGTATTGAACCCTGCGGAAATTATAGCCGTCTTTTACAAACAGGTATCCGGGATTACCTTCTGCCTTTTGTATGGCTTGCAAAGGTATAACAGGGCCTGCATTCCACGAGGCAGCAGCAATTTCTATGGCTGCAAAAAGCTGCGCTTTGGTAATGGGCTTTGCAAGAAATGCCGCCGGCGCTACCTCTTTGGCACGGGCAATGGTATCATAATCCGTATTGGCAGTAAGGAAAATATAGGGGAGATTCCAGCTTTGGCGGATAGTGCGTGCAACCTCGATGCCATCGAGCTTACCCCGTATGTTTACATCGAGCAGCAGCAGGTCGGGGCTTTCATCCTCTATCATGGCAATGGCCTCGCTGTAGCGGGTAGCGGGCCCGGAAATTCTATAGCCGCTTTCCAGCAACATTTCCGCAATGGCTTCAGCTATAATGAGGTCATCCTCTACGATACCGATCTTTAACGTGGTCATACTTTATACGTGTTAGCTGTATTTGTTTCCCGGCGCTGCATTTTAAATGCTAAACGCTACTGTTTTTCCGAAAGGAGTTGGGCATCAGCATACCGCTCAAAAGGTTGTATTCAAAAAAATGCCTGCCTGCCTTCAACAAGCAAACAAGCATTATCAGTGGCCGCGACAGGGATCGAACCTGTATCTAGAGTTTAGGAAACTCCTATTCTATCCATTGAACTACGCAGCCGGAATTGTATTCCGGATTTCGGAAGGTGGATTTCGGATTGCAAATGTAATGTTCAGCGCCCAATTCCGGAATCCGCATTTCGGAATCCGAATTCTATTGCCATCGCAGCGTATTGATCATGTGCTGCATATCCGCTTTAAGAAAGTCGTTTACAGGCTGCAGGGAATCTACATTGGGTGATACATTGAAATAAAGAGCGGCACGGAGGTAGTGCTTAAAGGTATCGGTAGCAAAAAACTGGTAGCGTGTAGCCGTATTGCCGCCAACCGTATAGAATACCCCTTTCACATTGTGCCCGTTGTCGAAAGATGGGGTGTTGATGTAATCGGCTTTCTTGCCATGTGCTGTATAGGAAAGCTCATGGGCATCATCCAGCAGCTTTTCAAAGGGATGCTGCGCATCGATTACCTTATAGCTAAGGTAGAGGGTGCCGCCGAGGGATGGAAAATCGACGTTTATCCAGTATGGATTCTCCGGCTTTTGTCCGCCAAATGCGGTATCGCGGGTGATCTTTCCATATACCGGATATTCAAAAGAGTAGGGGAACGCGGGATCGCTGAATGGCTGGTAGGCATGCTGTGGCAGCTCTATCCGTGCATAGCCCCTGGGCTTGGGCACATAAGTATCCGGCCGGCAAGAGGCGAGTGCAAGTACAGTAACGGGCAGGAATAAAAGTAAGCGCATGGGGGCGCAAAGATAAAAATTCGGAGTTAGCAGGAATAAAATTAAAGCAGTAGCCTAAAGCTCCCGAATGGGACTTATTTTCGCGGTCTAATAATATAGCTAATACCATGCAGGAGAATCCAACGCCGGAGCAGCAGCTCAACATAGAACTGACCGAAGAAATGGCCGATGGGCAATATGCCAACCTCGCCATCATCACCCATTCATTTGCAGAGTTTATTTTTGATTTTGTGAATGTAATGCCCAATGTGCCGAAAGCAAAAGTAAAGAGCCGCATCATTATGACGCCGCACCACGCCAAGCGCCTCATGAAAGCGCTGGTGGATAATGTAAAACGTTTTGAAGCTGCCAACGGGCAGATAAAAGACGGCGAGCAGGTGAATATGCCGTTTACGTTTGGCGGGCCAACGGCGCAGGCTTAATTGAATTCCGGATTTCGGAATTCGGAATTCGGATTTCAGAAAGGGAATTATATTATTTTACTAAATCAATCCGGAATCCCATTTCCGAAATCCAACTTCCGAAATCCGAAATGCATAAGATACTTATTCTTGATTTTGGCTCACAGTACACGCAGCTTATTGCGCGCAGCATCCGCGAGCTGCATGTATATTGCGAGATACAGCCCTGCACGAAGCCGGTGGTTTATGAGCCGGGGCTCAAAGGCATCATTCTTTCCGGTAGCCCTTTTTCTGTAAATGATCCGCAGGCGCCTAAGCCGGATGTAAAGGCAATGGCCGCCGAGCTGCCGGTGCTGGGAGTATGCTATGGCGCGCAACTTATCGCGCAGCTATCCGGCGCCGAAGTTGGCCAATCAGCGCACCGGGAATTCGGGCGTGCGCATTTGCAAAGCCTGGTGCCCGATCCGCTGCTGGCCACCATTAGCGAAGGCTCGCAGGTGTGGATGAGCCATTCGGATTCCGTAAAGGCATTGCCCGAAGGGTTTAAACTTATTGCAAAAACGGACAGCATACCGGTAGCCGCTTATAAAGCCTCAGAAAGCTTTGCGAAACACCCGGTTTATGGCATACAGTTTCACCCGGAAGTAACGCACAGCACGGACGGCAAGCAACTGCTCAAAAATTTTATTGTAGATGTATGTGGCTGCGATCAAAGCTGGACGCCTGCTGCGTTCGTTACGGAAACAATTGCCCGTATAAAGGAGCAGGTAGGAGCCGGAAAAGTTGTGATGGCGCTCAGCGGCGGTGTGGACAGTACGGTAGCTGCAACGCTCGTACACCGCGCAATCGGGGATAACCTGTATTGCATTTTTGTAGATAACGGCCTTTTGCGCAAAGATGAATTTGAGCAGGTGCTCGACGGCTACAAGCATCTTGGGCTGAATACAAAAG
Source organism: Chitinophagaceae bacterium (assembly GCA_965246905.1). GTDB lineage: Bacteria > Bacteroidota > Bacteroidia > Chitinophagales > Chitinophagaceae > UBA1952. The sequence goes on along the minus strand of CBDFFZ010000030.1, from coordinate 70,739 downwards.
GCATTGATGCGAAGCAGCGTTTTTATACAGCGCTTGACGGCATAAGCGACCCCGAAAAAAAACGCAAGATCATTGGCGGGTTATTCATAGACATTTTCCAGGAAGAAGCTATTGCGCTGACCGATGTGGGCTTTCTTGGCCAGGGCACTATTTATCCGGATGTGATTGAATCGCTGTCCGTTCACGGGCCATCTGCCACTATTAAATCGCACCATAATGTTGGCGGCCTCCCGGAGAAGATGCACCTGAAACTGGTAGAGCCGCTGCGCTTTCTATTCAAGGATGAAGTGCGCCGCATTGGTGCGGAGCTGGGCATCGACGATCTTTTTCTGAGCCGTCACCCCTTTCCCGGCCCTGGTCTTGGCATACGCGTTTTAGGCGCCGTTACGGAAGAGAAAGTAACGATGCTGCAACATGCGGATGCCATCTATACCCAACACCTGCGCGATACCGGACTATATAAGCAGGTATGGCAGGCCGGCGCAATCCTGCTTCCGGTGCAGAGTGTGGGCGTAATGGGTGACGAGCGGACGTATGAGTTTACCGTTGCGCTGCGGGCGGTAACTTCTGTAGATGGCATGACGGCGGACTGGGCTCATCTTCCCTATGAGTTTTTGGGCAAGGTATCCAACGATATTATTAACCAGGTGCGGGGAATAAACAGGGTAGTGTATGATATCTCCTCCAAGCCGCCTGCAACGATAGAGTGGGAATAAGTTATTTTTCAAGATCTTATTATGAAACGAATCCTTACTTTTTTTACGCTCACCTTTTTTCTATGCTTTATTGCAGCGCCGCAGGCAGAAGCGCAATTCTTTAAAAGGCTTTTTGGAAACGATGAGCCCAAGCGCAAGCCAATAGCAAGGCCGGCATCAAAGCCTGCCGCTACCGGCAAGAAAGCAGCAGCAAAAACCCGTAAGACAGAGCCCGATGAGATCATCTATCCGGAAACCTATCGGAAGGAGCGCTACCGTGTTGATGTGCTTGTGCCGCTGTACCTTAATGAGCTGGTAAAAGGCGGGAAAGCAGTTTATAAAGATAAGATGCCGGATAAAGTATTACCAGGCGTAAACTTTTACGAAGGCGTAAAGCTGGCAATAGATTCGGTGGATAAGCGCGGCTACGAGATGGATATATATGTACATGACATTACAGATGCCACCAATATGCCCGAACAGCTCATTGCAACCAAAGCGCTGGATTCCTCCGATCTTATCATCGGCGCGGTTGGTGCGGCGCAGATTGGCACGCTGGCAGCATTTGCAAAAAAGCATACGATCAATTTTGTATCGGCCATGTCGCCCTCGGATGGCAGCGTGAAAGACAACCCCTATTTTACGTTGCTCCAGCCCACACTGCAAACCAATTGTGAATGGCTCGAGCGCGCTATCGATAAGAAGCACGGCAATACACGGGTTTTGATCTACCACAGAAACACCGTACCGGCAGATGAACTTGCCTACAAAAGCCTGATGAAGGACAGCATTCTGAAAACAACCCAGATCAATGCGAATGCTTTGCCTAAAAAGGAGCAGCTATCTATATTCTTAGACAGTACCGAAGTGAATATCATTGCCATGCCTATTCTGGATGTGGCTTATGCAGAGCTGCTGCTGGCGCAATTGAATACCTCTTTCCCCGGCTACAAATTTGAAGTGTATGGCATGCCATCGTGGAAGGGTTTGAATGCTATTAAAAAAACATCCGGCTTGGAGAATATTGTTGTGAATTTTACTGCTCCCTTCTTTTTTGATGCTTCTACTGCCGGCGGCCAGAATCTTGCAAGCGGGTATTACCGGACCTTTGCGCGTAAGCCTGGCGAAATGGTGTACCGAGGCTATGAAACGCTGTACTGGTATTGCTACCTGCTCAATAAGTACGGCCCGGTATTCAACAAAAAGATTTCGGACAATGCCTCGGCAAGCTATACGCGCTTTGATATAAAGCCGCGCTATACGAAAGATTTTGACCTCATGTACAACGAGAATACGCATCTCTATCTGTACCGGTACCAAAACGGATCATTTGCTGTAGAGCAGTGATTGTTTATTTCAGGAAAGAAACGCCGACATGGTTCAAAACCCTGTCGGCGTTGGAGTGAATTGCACTACCAGCCCAGCAAATATGCAAATATCAGCGGCACTACGATCGTAGCATCGCTTTCTACTATAAATTTCGGCGTATGGATATCCAGCTTGCCCCAGGTTATTTTTTCATTGGGCACGGCGCCGGAGTAGGAGCCGTAAGATGTCGTGGAATCGGAAATCTGGCAGAAATAATTCCAGAACGGTACATCATGCCATTCAAGATCCTGGTACATCATAGGCACCACGCAGATTGGGAAATCACCCGCAATGCCTCCACCTATTTGGAAGAAGCCTACACCCTTGCCGGATGAGTTATTACGGTACCAATCGGCCAGCCATACCATATACTCGATACCACTCTTCATGGTACTTGCCTTGAGCTCACCTTTAATGATGTAGGATGCGAAGATGTTGCCCATGGTGCTGTCTTCCCAACCCGGACATACAATGGGGAGATTCTTCTCTGCCGCTGCCAGCATCCAGCTATTTTTGGGATCGATCTCATAATACTGTTGCAGTATGCCGCTATTGAGCATCTTATACATGAACTCATGCGGGAAGAAACGCGCACCGGCCGCTTCAGCGTCTTTCCACTCTTTTACTATGTGCTGCTGTATGCGGCGAAAAGCCTCTTCCTCAGGAATGCAGGTGTCTGTAACTCGGTTATAATGGTTTTCGAGAAGATCCCATTCTTCCTGCGGGCTCAGATCTCGATAGTTTGGCACGCGCTTGTAATGGCTGTGCGCTACGAGGTTCATGATATCTTCCTCGAGGTTGGCGCCTGTGCAGGAGATAATTGCAATCTTATCCTGCCGGATCATTTCCGCCAGCGAAATGCCCAGCTCTGCTGTGCTCATGGCACCGGCAAGCGATACCAGCATCTTACCGCCATCCATCAGGTGGGTTTCATAACCTTTGGCAGCATCGACAAGTGCGGCTGCGTTGAAGTGGCGGTAATGGTGCTGTATAAATTGGGAAACCGGTCCTTTACTCATTTTGGAAATAGAATTTTTGAATTAATCAATTACTAATAATAGCAAAGACGCAACTGGTGCGTCTCTGCTTAATTTTTTAATGATGAAATAGATTTTTCTATAAATACAAACCCAATTTCAATAGTCAATGCTGATTAAGCGGGTACTTCACTTTTAGCAATAAATTTTTTGATCCATTCGGTAGTCATACTCTTAGGGCGCTCTATCGGGAAGTTGAGCGCACGATCCCAGCAAAGGGATGCAAGTACGCCAAGGGCACGGCTAACGCCGAAAAGCACGGTATAGAAATCTTCCTCCATCAGCCCGAAATGCTTTAGCAGCGCGCCGGAATGCGCATCAACATTAGGCCATGGGTTCTTGATTTTACCAGTATTTTCGAGGATCGGTGGTGCGACTTCATATACATTCCATACCGTTTGTATGGTAGCATCATCGGGGCAATGCTTTTGTGCGAACTCCATCTGTGCGGTAAAGCGCGGGTCTGTTTTGCGCAGTACGGCGTGGCCGTAGCCAGGCACCACTTTCCCTTTCAGGAGCGTTTCTTTTATATAATCTGCAATCTGCTCTTTGGATGGGCGATCAGTGCCCAACTCTTGCTGTAGCTCTTCGATCCAGCGAATCACTTCCTGGTTGGCAAGGCCGTGCAGTGGGCCTGCAAGGCCGGTCATGCCGGCGGTAAAGGCAAGATAAGGATCGCTAAGGGTAGAGCCTACAAGGTGTGTGGCATGAGCGCTCACATTACCGCCTTCATGGTCTGCATGTATGGTAAGGTACAGGCGCATCAGCTCTTTAAAGCCATCGGTGTCGTAGCCAAGCATATGTGCAAAGTTGCCGCTCCAATCGAGCATACCATCAGGTTGTATATGCTCGCCATTCTTGTATTTGCGGCGGTATATATAGGCTGCAACACGTGGCAGGCGGGCAATGAGGTTCATAGTATCCTCATAGGTATAATCCCAGTAGTCCTTTTTAGAAATGCCTTCAGAATATGCCTTTACAAATTTGGATTCCGTTTGCAGCGCAAGCACAGCAGCGGAAAACTGCGTCATCGGATGAGCGGATACGGGAAACGATTCAATAACATCGAATACATGGTTGGGTACATGCGAGCGGCGCGCCCATGTAGTCGATACGTGGCCGGCATCTTCATCAGAGGGTATTTCGCCGGTAAGCATTAAGTAAAATAGACCTTCCGGGCAGGGCTCTTGTCCGCCATCGGCTTTAGGAAGTTTTTCGCGAAGCTCAGGAATGGAATAACCACGGAAACGAATGCCTTCATTCGCATCCAGGAGAGATGTTTCGGTGATTAGTGCAGGAATACCGCGGGCACCCTGGTACACTTGCGCAATCGTTACTTCGCCGAGGCTCTTTTCACCGTGCTCGGCAATCAGCTTTTTAATCTCAGCCGCCTGCTGGTCGGCAATTACTTTGAAACGGTCTTTAACGTAACCCATAAAATGGCGAAGTTTTTTTGCTTTACGCCCGCAAAGATAAGCAAGCAAAACCAAAGAGCCAGTGCGTAAATTATTATCATTCTATCGGAGTACATAGCGCTACAAGAAAGCCATTTATATCCCGGATATAAGCTACAGTTTGCCCATGCGGTTTATTAGCAGGCGCGGCTTCGGCTAATGCCCCCGCTTCTAAGGCTTTGTTGTAGGAACCAGCCACATCCTGGGTAGTAAATGCTACCTCCATAGCAAAAGTTTTATTCATTATATTACTCTCCATAAAACCATTTTTGAGGTTAGCGGCTGCAAGTATTGTGGATGCAAAAGACAAGGTAGTATCGCCGGTGATGAGCTTGCCATATTGGCCACCGGGCGCGATGAACTTTCTCCTAAAGCCAAAAGCTCTTTCGTAGAAATCTATGGTAACTTCTACATCCGGAACATATAAAATAGTGTAAGCAAAACGGAGCATGCGCTTTTTGTTTTGAAATGAATGGAAATGTTTTCAGGATGTAGGCTCATCATAGCCATAGTCATTATATACCTCGCGGTCGCCGCCATTAGCTAGATCGCGGCGGTCGTGCGCTGCCTGCCTGTCAAGAAGCAGATCCCGGATTGTTTTTGCGGCTTTTTTGCTGATGCCCCTTACGCTTGCCTCGCCCGCATACATCCGGATGTGCAGATCGGCACCGAAGAGCGATTCATCCACTTTGATGTGGCGTACAGAGCTAAACTGGAATGCATCGGTGTCTTTGCTTACCAGGTACCAGTTGCGCTTAGTAATATTCACCCGCTTGCGATCAAGATCGATCTCGATTTTCCAGGGCGTGAAAATGCTCCAGAAAAGTCCACGAGTAAGGAGGCCCATGAAAGTGGATTTTGCGGTAAATTGTCTCATAAAGTTTTGGGGGCGTAATTCGTTTATGCAGGCGAAAATAACCTCATAAAATTTGAACACAAAAAAGGCTGCCTTGTGGCAGCCTTTTTTGAAATTGATGCGGGAGCTTAGTGTGCTACGCTAAGGCGCTCAGAGAATGAATTATTGTTGGAATCAAAAATAACCAGATTGTACAGGCCGGCAGCGAGGTTGGAAACATCGAAGCCTATTTGTCCTGCACCAGCAGCAAGATTAGCAGTTTTAGTGATAACAGCCGCACCATTCATGTTGTAAATAACAGCAGTTACGTTATCTGCGCTTTTCATATTGATGCTAACATTTACATTGCTGGAAGAAGGATTAGGGAAAACCATTACTTCGCCCACGCTGTTGGATACATTTGCAATTGCTGTAGCGGCAACTTTTGAAAGATTACCAGCCTGGAAAACTTCCTTAGTGCTACCCTGGATCCATGCAACAACTTTCAGGCTATCGAAATGCTCGACAGAATGCTCTGTAGCAAGAGCGATCCGGTTAGCAGTTTTGCCATCAGCAGGCAACCTATAGGAGCCGGTAAAAGTAAAAGTCATTGTTTTAGATTCTGACGCACCGGCAGCAAGCGCTGTAACAGCAGTACCTCCATCAGTAGGCATCATCTTCTTCATTACGTTATAAAAAACAGTCTCACCATTCGTCTGTGCATTAATGTTCTTAATAGTGCGGGCCTCAACGATCCCAACATAAAGCTTGGTGCCTGCAGGGAAAGCGCTGCCAATGGCTTTATAATCCACCTTTACGGTAACCCTGTTAGAAGTGCTTATGCTATACACACCAGTAAGCGTCGCTTTAGCAGCAACCGAACGGTATTGAGTATAGAGCGCATCAGTAAATGATTGAGCGTTTTGATCCCACCCGCCATCAATTTCCATACGGGGTATAGAATTGATTGCATAATAGCTTCTTCTGTTCACTCCTTCTGTGGTGCAATACGGATCACCATTTCCGGGAAAATCCTGTTGAAACTTTATGGATACATAATCGCCTTTAGGTTTAGGAGCAATTACATTTTCATAAATAGTGTTGCCGGGTTTGCACGGCGGGCATGTTTCAGAAGTAAATACTTCAAAGAGTGGTACGCGCTGAACGGTTTGCGCATTTACAACGCCTACAGTGAGTAGCGCGCTTAGAGAAAGTAATGCTTTCTTCATGGACAGTAAAAAATTTTTTGGTGAATTGGTTTTGCCAAATTAAGAAATTCATCTTGTAAAAAAAAACTTTTTATAAAATATTTCATATATCATTAACAATTAACGCATTGAATAATGCACTGTACTTTTTTGGTGCAGTTCGCAGCCGGTTTTTTAGTCTGTAGTTAGCTTGTTTTCATTTTGAGCTATTAAGGAATGGAATGGTAGATGTATAATTTCAAATTAGAATTGATATAGATTAGGCGCATACTGCCTGACTCCTTAAAGCAGAATGCAGGCCAGACTGCTTTCAAGTTACAGCCGGATCAAATCCTTAATTCCTTTTATTACTTTGCAGCCCTAAAACGCAAATCCATTCCATGCAAAAGGATACCGAAATATTTGGCCTCATACACGAAGAAATGCTGCGCCAGCGCCGCGGCCTGGAGCTTATCGCATCAGAAAACTTTACCTCTATGCAGGTAATACAGGCCACGGGCAATGTGATGACCAATAAGTATGCTGAAGGATATCCGGGCAAGCGTTATTATGGGGGCTGCGAAGTGGTGGATAAAAGCGAGCAGCTCGCTATTGACCGCGCAAAAGAAATCTTTGGGGTCGAATATGCAAATGTGCAGCCGCACAGCGGTGCGCAGGCTAATGCAGCCGTAATGCTTGCCTGCCTGCAGCCAGGCGATACTATTTTAGGGCTCGACCTGAGCATGGGCGGCCACCTCACACATGGTTCCTCGGTAAATTTTTCCGGGAAGCTCTACAACCCGGTTTTCTACGGCGTAAAAAAGGACGACGGCCGTGTGGATTATGATATGCTCGAAGCTCAGGCTATAGAGCATAAACCAAAGCTCATCATCTGCGGAGCAAGCGCCTACAGCCGCGACTGGGAATATGCCCGCATCCGCGCCGCTGCCGATAAGATCGGCGCGCTTGTGCTCTGCGATATGGCGCACCCGGCCGGCCTCATTGCCAAAGGACTGTTGAGCAGCCCGTTTGAGCACTGCCATATTGTAACGAGCACTACCCATAAAACCCTCCGCGGCCCCCGCGGCGGCATTATCCTCATGAAGAGTGATTTTGAAAACCCGTGGGGATTGAAAGGGCCGAAGGGCGATATCCGTACGATGAGCCAACTGCTCGATCTGGCCGTGTTTCCCGGTACGCAGGGAGGCCCGCTCGAGCATGTGATTGCTGCCAAGGCCGTTGCTTTTTTCGAGATTTTGCAGGATGAATTCCTGGTGTATGGTAAGCAGATCATTGCGAATGCCAAAGCGATGACGGAAGCATTCCTTGCAAAGGGTTATGATATCGTATCAGGCGGCACAGACAATCATCTCCTTTTGATAGACCTGCGCAATAAAGGCATCTCCGGCAAGAAAGCAGAAAATACATTGGTGAAAGCGGATATAACGCTTAATAAGAACATGGTGCCTTACGATGATAAATCCCCATTCATTACTTCCGGTATCAGGGTTGGTGTACCCGCTATAACAACGCGCGGCCTGAAGGAAACGCACATGCAGCAGATCGTTGGCTGGCTGGATGCCGTGCTCATGGCACCGGATAACGAAGAGGGCATTTCGAAGGTACGCGGCGAGATCAATGAATTTATGGATCAGTTTCCGCTGTACCCGGAATGGTAAATATTTTTCCGGCTGGAAGAAAATGGCAGGCCACGGCCTGTCATTTTTTGGTAAGCGCTGAAAAGGTTAAGCTTGGTTTCTGTAGTGCATAGCAATTAAACAGGATGATTGCAAGCTATTCGGCGCTATTTTTGCTGCCACTTATTGATTATGAAAAGAGGACTCACCCTTGCGCTTACCCTGATAGCTGCTTTGCTGTTATATCCCGATACCGCATCTGCGCAGCGCAAAAAAAAGAAAGACCGGCCTAAAACTATTTATGAGATCGATACGCTCATTGCACCCATCCCGCTGCAACGGCAAAAATTTCATAATGATATAACGAAGGCATTGAGAGGTGCCGATGCTACTGACGGGTCCGTAGATAAGGTGATCTACATGGGTGATGATACTCTCGCTACACAGGTTATCACCCAGGCCATCTTAAAGGATGTAGCCCACCTCGATACAATGATCGAGAACCTGCCTTTTACGGATAAGCAAACCGAACAGCAGACGAAGCTCCGCTACCTGCGCGCAGTGGCAAACCTCCTCTACCGTTTTAATCACGATACTAAAGTCGATCCATTTTACTACCGCAAGCTGGTAATAAATGAGCGCGAGCTGATCATAGCCCGGCATGAAGCACGCCTGCTTGATTTTGCAAAGGCCAATGCCAACATTTATACGCTTGCCAATGCCGATCTGCTCGAAGGCAACCAGGAAGCCAAAGCCTATGTATATGAAGAAGTAGGAAAGCAGTACCCGCAAATGATGATCCGCAGGCTGAACGAGTATGCTGGTGAGCCTTATGCAGACGTGATCATTGCAGGCGCTGCCAAAGTAGTGCCGGGCGAAGTCTATAATTATGCTGCATCCACAAATTACGTATTGAGCGGTGCGGTGCGCCGTACGAAAGATCCGTTGGTGCAAACGATTGTGCGGATTGTAAATGAAAGCAAATCGCCCCTGAAAGCGATGTCTTTCCTCAACGATATTTACCGCCAGAAATTAACTATTGCCGAGGTAGATAAGATCACCGCCAACGAAGATCTTTTTTATAAAAACCTTGTACGCTTGAAGTTGGAGCAGCAGGAGTTGGGCAGCGCCACGGCTACGGATGAGCTTGCCTATCGCGGCCTGAAATACGTACGCCGCATGAACGACCTGCATGAAAGCCCGGATGTTGTCCGCTTTAGGGGGATCGATGGCTTCACGCCTGAAGAGCTTTATTTCCTGATGGTTTTTGGGGTGGATGAGATCTATACAAGCTCGTTTATCGGCACCTTCAACCGTATGATGGAGCGTATGAAGCCTGCAAAAGGCGATGAATTGCTGGATAAAGTACACTATTCAAATTTCCGCACTTTCATCCGCATGAGTGCCGGCTATAGCAAGCTCAGCGAATTCCTCGCAACGATCGATTCCACCAAAAAAACGAAGCTGATGGGAGATTTTATCTCCGGCCTGGAAAAAGGGAAAGAGGACGATCTTGATGATGCCGTTGACGTTGCCGACGCTTTCGGAAGCATTGAAGATACTACGCTGGCAAATTTCCTGCAGGCGGAAGTAAAGATGAATTATGAGCGGGTAAGCGCAGAGAAAAACAAAAAGGGCCTGATTGTTTACGGCCTGTTGAGCACTCTTTTTAACGGCATGCGCTCGGGGAAAATTGAAGGCGAAAGCATCGGCCTGCCACCGGTAACTATTATGCCTTATAAAAATATGCTGGGAGATACAACCGTCGTTTTTGAGCAATTTTATTTTTATGGAGATGAAGATGGTCGTGCTTCTTATGGCAGCTTTTTAGGTAATTTTAAGGACGGTGCAAAATGGAAGATCGCAAGTACCAATAAAAGCTGGATATCCATTGTTTCCACTTCCGGTAAGCCAATTGTAGTTTATGCAAACCTGCCTGTTGAAGGCGAAGGCAAAGATGAAAATGCACAGGATTCGCTGAATTCTTTTCTGAAGGCGCAAAACATCAAACCTACCTTTATTGTACACCGCGGGCACAGCTATCATCTGCCTTCCACATTGGAGCATTTATCGCGCAGCTCCAAAATCGTTATGCTTGGCTCCTGCGGAGGCTATCACAATCTCGGCACCGTGCTCGATGCCTCACCTGATGCCAATATTATCTCTACCAAGCAGGTGGGTACCATGGCGGTAAATGAACCTATCATTAAGGAGATCAATACGCATTTATTAGCCGGTGAGGACGTTGACTGGGTTGTATGCTGGCGTAATCTTGCGGCCCAATTTGAAAAAACAAAAGGTGAGCCGCTGGCAAAATTCAAGGACTATGTGCCACCGCACCGTAACCTTGGTGCACTGTTTATCAAAGCTTACCGCCGGATGGCGAACACGGAAGAGCTGATGTAATCTGATCATTATAAAAAATTAACCATGAGCCATCCACAACTTGCAGGCATCAGCACACGCGCTCCGAAAGATTTTGATAAAACGGCAACCAAAGCCAAACTGGCAACACTTGTTGATGAGCTTGACGAGCTGCAAAACCTGCTGTATGCCGAAGGAAAGCATTCGGTACTTGTAGTGGTACAGGGCATGGATGCAAGCGGAAAAGACGGCCTTACGCGGGATGTTTTTGGCAGGATGAACCCGCAGGGAGTAACCGTAAAATCCTATAAAGTGCCTACGGCCGAAGAAGCGGCGCATGATTTTTTATGGCGCATACATGCCCACGCACCGGCAAAAGGCATGATCCAGATTTTTAACCGCTCGCACTATGAAGATGTGCTGGTTACGCGTGTACATGGCTGGGTAGATGATGATCTTGCCCATGCGCGCATGAAAGCAATAAATGATTTCGAAAAGCTGCTAACAAAGCATAACAATACCCATATTCTGAAATTTTACCTCCATATTTCACCGGAAGAGCAACAGGCACGATTGACAGAGCGCTTAGACAATCCTAAAAAAATGTGGAAGTATAATGCCAACGATTTTCTTGAAGCGAAACAATGGGATAAATACCGCGAATATTACGAAGAGGTGCTGAAAAACTGTAATGACGTGCCCTGGCATATTATCCCCGCGGATCAGAATTGGTATAAATCCTACCTTGTAGCTAAGCTGCTGCGCAATAAGCTACGCAACCTTGATATGAAATTTCCCGGTATAAAGAAATCGTAACATATTAGCGTTAAGGGTATTCGACTTCGGTAATACTCACATTGCAGCCGTTCCTCGTCGTTCGGTACGTGTACCGAATGACGAGGAACAACGCTCCAGTCATTCGGTACGCTGCTATAACGATTCCGGACACGTTCCGAATCGTTTGGGACGTTGCTAAAATCATCTGGAACGTGTTCCGCATCATCCGGAACACTGCTAAAATCATTCGGGACGTGTACCGAATGATTAAGAACGGCGCTCCGGCCATCACGAATGCCGCTCCGTCAATGAGGGACAATGTAAAAAGAGCAGCACAGCACAGGCAACATGAATACAAATGCAAAAAAAACACAGCGCGAGGAAACGATAACTTTTACACCATAACAATGCCTGAAAATCTTTAGCCTGCCTTATGGAAAATCGGTAAATATTCGTTTGTAATGGTCAAAGCTTGATCATGAAAAATCTCCTGCTCCTGTTATTACTTTTTGCAGGCTGTAAAGAACACAAGTCTTCTGCACAGCGCATGGTGCAGGAACCGGCACCTGTTCTTTATCCCAGAGGTGCTACGATCGAAACGCGCTTCAACCCTCCGGCAGGCTTTGTGCGGCAACCTTCACCTGCAGCAGGCTATTCTTATTTTCTCAGGCATCTATCCTTAAAGCCGGAAGGCGCGATGGTACATTATTTTGATGGCCGGGTGAAAGCGAATCCCGGTATCTATGCAGCTGTTCTGGATCTGGATATTGGTACTAAAGACCTGCAGCAATGCGCTGATGCAGTGATGCGCATCCGTGCGGAATATCTGTTTGCAAATGGGCGTGGTGATGAGATCTCATTCAATTTTACTAATGGCTTTCGCGCTGATTTTAGCCATTGGCGGGAAGGTTACCGGATTGCATTTTCCGGAAACACCTGCCGCTGGATTAAAAGTGCGGCAGCAGTTAAGGAACATAAAACGCTGCGCGAATATCTGGATCTTGTTTATAATTATGCAGGCACGCAGTCCCTATCAAGGCAGCTAAAAGCGGTTTCTTTTACAGATATGCAGCCGGGAGATGTATTTATTGTTGGAGGATCGCCGGGCCATGCAATTACAGTAATGGATATGGCTGTAAATAAGGTGGGTCGAAAAGTTTATATGCTAAGCCAAAGCTACATGCCCGCACAGGATATCCAGGTGTTGCAAAACCCTTCCAATAAAAGCATAAGCCCATGGTATGAGCTGGATGAAAGCCTCGTAACGATTCATACACCACAGTGGGATTTTACCACGCAGCAGCTCAGGCGCTTTCCATAAAAAATCCCCTGCCTATATAGAGCAGGGGATTTTAATTTTCTGTAGTTGTATCGGGTTGCTCAGCGCTTTCTTTTGCTGTCATTACAGCCTACCACACTTTCGCGCGGATACTGTCCGGGCGGTACATTTTATCAGTTGGCTGGATATTGAATGCTTTATAGAACTCCGGCATATTGCTTACCGGGCCATTGCAGCGTAGCTCGGTAGGCGAATGTGGATCTGTAATGATACGCGAAGCCATTTCTTCTGGCCGCGTATTGGCGCGCCATACTTGCGCCCAGCTCAGGAAGAACCGCTGATCGGGGGTAAAACCATCAATCTTGTCTGTGCCCTTGCCCTGCTTTGTTTTCTTGAATGCTTCGTAAGCAATATTTATGCCGCCAAGATCGGCAAGGTTTTCGCCCTGTGTAAGTTCGCCATTTACATGCACCGAGTCAAGCACCGTATAGTTGTTGAACTGGCGGATAACTACTGCCGTTTTGGCCAGGAAGTTCTTTGCATCTTCCGGCGTCCACCAGTCTTGCAGGTTGCCGTTTGCATCGTACTGGCGGCCCTGGTCATCAAATCCATGCGTCATTTCATGACCTATTACGCCGCCTATACCGCCGTAATTCACCGCATCATCAGCATCATCCGAGAAGAAAGGATACTGCAGGATGCCGGCAGGGAATACGATCTCATTGAAGCCGGGATTGTAATAGGCATTCACCGTAGGAGGCGTCATCCCCCATTCGGCTTTATCAACCGGCTTGCCGAGCTTGGATATATTATAATTGTACTCAAAAGCAGAAGCATTAGTGATATTCTTTACATAGTTGCCCTTTACAATGCTCAGCGAGCTATAATCTTTCCATTTATCAGGATAGCCGATTTTTTTCATAAACGTATTGAGCTTCGCCAATGCTTTTTGCTTCGTTACATCGCTCATCCAGTCAAGACGCTTAATGCGGTCGGCGTAAGTTTGCTGTAGGTTATTCACCAAGTCAAGCATACGCTTCTTGGCGTCCGGCTTAAAGTTCTTATCTACATACATTTGGCCTAAGAGCTCACCAACAGAACCATCCACAACGCTCAGCACACGCTGCCAGCGCGGCTTCTGATCCTGCTGCCCACGAAGTGTGCGGCCAAAAAAGTCGAAATGCGCATTATCAAATGACGCGCTCAGGAACGGGCTCATATCCATTGTGAGGTGTACCTGCAGGTATTTTTTCCAAACGGGTAGCGGCGTTGTTTTCAGCTGCTTCGCAATCTCTGCGAAGAATTTCGGCTGGCCAACAATAGCGCTGTCTTGTCCTTTCACTTTCAGGGTTCCGAGTATTGCACTCCAATCCATGCCCGGGGTTTGCTGGTTAAGGCCGGCAACGTTAAATTTATTGTAGAGCTTGTAGGGGTCGCGCATTTCAACACGCGGCATAGAAGCATTGGCAAGCGCAGCTTCGAGCTTAAATTCGTCTGTAGCATCCTTACCTGCTGTGGCTGCATCTTCGCCCATCAGCGTAAAGAGCTTTACCAGGTATTGCTGGTAGGCTGCGCGGATCTTGGCAGAGCGAGCATCTGTTTTAAAATAATAATCACGGTCGGGCATGCCGAGGCCGCCCTGGTAAAATTGGCAAATCTGCTTCGTAACCTGCTTATCATCCGGCGATACGGCAAAGCCGAACAGCGCATTCGCGCCCATCGTATGCTCTAGTGCTACTTCATTGATCACGCCTGCACCATCGGTAATGGCATTGATGCGTGCAAAATGCTCATTGAGCGGCGTGATACCCGCCTTTTCAATACCTGCTGTATCCATACCGGATTTGTAGAGATCGCCAACTTTCTGATCTTTGGTGCCATCGGCGGCATTTTTGCCGGCAGCTTCATCAAGCAGCTTGTGCAGGGCTGTATAATTGTTTTCCTGCAACTCGTTGAAGGAGCCCCAACGGGTCTGATCGCCCGGGATGGGGTTTTTCTTCAGCCAGCCATTGTTGGCATACATGTAAAAATTTTCGCCGGGGCGGATGCTGGAATCGATATTGGCCGGATCCAGTAGTTTGCGGGCTGCTTTGCCGCCTGTATTGCCTTCCGTGCCATTGTTATTGCAGGATGCAAACGCTATGAGCGCTGCGCCTGCCAGAATTGTGCCTGTAAGCTTCATTTAAAGATTTTAAAGAAGCGGCAAAAGTACATATAATGGAAGGGTATAAGTAAGGCAGTACAGGAAGATATAGGGGAAATTTGTGGGGAGATTTTAAATAAAAAATCGGTGCTGAAAGGATATTCAACACCGATTGCTCTTGCATTTGGCTCTATTTTCTGGTGGATGAGCCGCCTTCCGGGTTGTTGTCTTCTGTCTTTTCGCCGTTCTGCACGTCCTTCTTATTGTGGCTCTTGTCGTTGTCCGTCTGCTCAAGATCCTTACGGCTATCGAGCGTATCGCGCTCATTCGGATGCTTTCTATCGCCCTGGGCTTTGTGGTTGCCCTGCTGGTTCTGATTGCCGCTGCTGTTTGGTAAGGTTGCCATGATGGTTTGTTTTTATTAAACGAAGTAAAAGTCGTACCAATAAAATAAAGCGGCTGCTTTAAAAAGGTTTTATGTAATGAAGGGAGAGAATAATGGCAAATATCAGAATTGAGAAAGCTGAGGTATAGATTAGCGCTCTGAAAAAAGAAGGAATAAATTGTCCCCTGCAATGAATCGCATTCCGGAAGATCATCCGAATGATCCGGTACATAGAGTGATAGCAAAATGCGACTAATAGAAATATTCCGGCAATAAAAATTTCAGTGAAAAACCAAAGCAAAACACCAAGTGCAATCAAGGCAGCAATTCCCAAAATAAACTCACCAATGCCATCTGCACTCACTCCTTCGACAGTAGATGTGGTAGCATCAACCCAGGTACCAGGATTGCCAGAAAGACGAATTCTTTTACTGAACCCAGGAAGATTATTTCTGAGCTGCCAGCCTTTATAAAGTCCGTGGTGAGGAAACAGAAAAATAGCGCTGAAAGTATAGTGGCGGATATAATGGCATTCAGATAAAGTGCATGGTGCAACCTTTTTCCGCTAAATAAATTAGCAATATAACGGAAGGAATGGCAACAAGGATGCACACGAAAATTGTTCCGGCATCGATGCGTTGAAATTTGTTCATAAGAGCCTTGAGTTGAATCAAAAATAGCGCATAGCGCTGCTAAGCATTTCCCAAAATACGCGTCCTTTAGCGTTCCCGCCGTAGCTTTAGCCCAATGGATTCCACGCCCATAAAAATCTCTAAAAAGAAGCTCGTTTACCCGGTCAGCGATCCTTTACGGCGCTACCTGCGCAATTTTGGCCGCGAGTTGCGCCTGCCGATTACTTATAGCGATCTTACGGCTTACCAGGAATCCATCCCGCTTACGGATAACCGGGGAGCTGATACGCTCTGGGAAATGGCCATTTATCCATCCTCGACAATAGATAAAATTCACTCCGGGCTCAAAAAGATCTATGCTGTGCTCAAGGCGGGGGGCGACCAGAAAGTGCAGGAGCACCTCTTCATCGACCGTATCGATTACTGCACCTTTGGCAATACGCATCCTTTCCGTATCCGTATCGTAAACCGCTACAATGATGTTTATGATTACTTCTATGTAAAGGTGGCCGACGCTTCAAGGCTCTACGGCTTAGAATTGGAGCACCTGTTATCGCCCAATCAGCTCAATTATCTTGTGGACGGCGCTACGCTTATCGAAGAGCACATTGCCGGCATCCCGGGCGATCAGTTTACCAAGAGCTACTTCAACCGGCCTGAGTACAATATGAAGCGTATTGCCAAAGACTTTGTAAAGTTCAACGAGCGATGCCTCATCCGCCTCCTTGGCGATATGCGGGCCTACAATTTCGTGATCGTCATCACCCCGGATTTTGATGATTACCAGTTCCGCATCCGCCCTATTGATTTCGACCAGCAGTTTTACGAAGGGCAGATGAAGGTCTATCAGCCGCAGTTTTTTAAGGAGAATTTCCCGTATGTAGAGCTGGCCATTAAAAATTTTAATCCGCAGGTAATGGAGCAATACCAGCAGGAGGAGCGGGCGCTGATCGTACAGCGGGTGCGCAGTGAGCGCCAAAGGCTGGCCGCGTTGCGGGATGTACTGCGCCTGGATGAAATTGCGCCGCAGGAAAAGATCGTACAGCTACGGGAAGAGCTTGCCGCGCATTACGCGGACGATCAGTTCCTGAAATGCGCCTGCATGGCGGATATACTGGAATGGAGCCTGAAACGGCTGATTGTGCGGAAGCGGAAGGGTAGGCTGGAGCGCACATAGCACAGGGACCGGCTTTAGCCGTAATGAGATACTGGCCCACGGTTAAACCCAATGGTATTAAGTTAAGAATAGCATGGCTCACCAGCGACTTGTCATTCTGTAAGAATCTACCAGCAACTTGGGAAACGAAGGATACAAGACCCTTACAGGGTGACAAGTCGCTGGTGAAGACCCTTAACTTAATACCATTGGGTTTAACCGTGGGCTAGGATTGATTTCCGACTAAAGTCGGCCTGTATTGGGTGAACATCGGGTGAAAAATCCGGCTACTTCTTAAGTTGCGGCGGCTCCATAACAGCGCCGCATTCTTTACAGGTACGCTTCTCCACATCGCCGTAAAAGCGCTCCATTACAGGTGGCAGCTGTGCCACGATATCATTTACCGGGAGCCATTCTTCATAGAGTTTATGATCGCACTGCTCGCAAAACCACATAAAGGCATCCTTTTCATCACTCTTGCGCACTTTTTCAATGACGAGTCCCACGGTATCGGGTCCGCGCTGCGGTGAATGCGGCGTTTTGCCGGGAAGAAGAAACATTTCACCGGCTTTGATCGGAATCTCCACAATCTTCCCGTCCTCCTGTATGCGTACGGAAACATCGCCTTCCAGCTGGTAAAAAAGCTCTTCCGTTTCATTGTAATGAAAATCCTTGCGGCTGTTGGGGCCGCCAACCACCATCACGATAAAATCGCCCACCTGCTTATAAACTTGCTGGTTGCCAACAGGCGGCTTGAGGAGATGACGATGCTCATCGATCCATTTCATTAAATTTAAAGGACGCTGTACCATGGAATTAAGAGTTATTGCGGATTTCGAAATTCGGATTCCGGAAGTGCTTAAAAGTAAGATTTGAAATATTCAGGTGCTGTTTTGTAATAAATAATCCGGAAAGAGCAATTCATGATGCTATTCAAAGATCCGAAATTCGAAATCCGTCTTCCGGAATGTTATTTTAATACTTTCATCTTCACGGTCTCAATACGTGTATCGGATACGAGGAGGATATCGAACTCATAGGAATCGATGATGATGCGCTCTTTAATTTTCGGGATGGTTTCATGCTGCGCGATGATGTAGCCGCTGAGGGTTTCTGAGCCATCGGTCGGGAAATCGAAGCCGAATTTCTCATTGAGATAATCCAGCTCTAATCTTCCGGAGAAGATATATTCATGCTCGGCAAGCTGCTTCTGCACATATTCCTCCACATCATATTCATCATTGATATCGCCAAAAATTTCCTCAAGCACATCTTCCATCGTCACAATGCCTGCCGTGCCACCAAATTCATCGATCACCCAGGCAATACTCTTGCGTTCTTTAGTAAAGCGGTTCATCAAGTCTACTGCGCTCATAGCCTCAGGCACCGCCGTAATATTGTGCAGCACCTCGCGAATCGTTTTGGGCCGGCGGTTAAGATCTATATGGTGGAGGTAGCCAATAATATTATCGATTGAGCCTTCATAGACCAATATTTTGGAAAGCTTGGTGCTTATAAACCGGTCGCGCACTTCTGCTATGGGCATTCTCGCCTCTACAGCTTCTACCTCATTTCTCGGTATCATACACTTGCGGATCTTCACATTTACGAGGTAAAGCGCATTCTCAAAAAGCTCCGTATTGACCTCTGCGCTTTCACTTTCATGGCCATGCAGGCTTTGCTTTACAAATACTTCAAGATCTACCCGGTTAAATACATTGTTATGCTCCCGGATACGCACATTGAACAGGTATTTAAGAATAAATTCCGAGATGCTTACGAACAGTCTGGCCAGCGGGAAGAGCAGGTAATACATTAGCATCATTGGCAGCGCAAATAAGGTAAGCACCTGCTCTGCCTTGGAGCGGAAAATTGCTTTGGGCAGGAACTCGGCAAAAATGAGAATGATGATCGTAGCAATCAATGTATCGATCAGCAGGCGCACATATTGGTTAGCATGAGGGAGCACCTGCTCCATCCAGCGGTCATTAAGCTCCGTCATCAGCAGCCCATATATTACCAGCACTACATTTACACCTATCAGGCTGGTACCTATAAATTCCTCCGGATTCTGGGTAAAGCGTGCAAGGATGCGGCCTGCAAAAGTCCCCTGCTTTTTCTTCAGCTCGATGTTCAGCTTATTTACTGATACAAAGGCTATCTCCGTTCCGGCAAAAAACGCGATCATCAGGATGCAGCCAAGAATATAGAGTAATAGGTGGGAGGAATCCATGGGTATCAAAAATACAGCGAAAGGAGATAGCGTGGGAGGATTTATCTGCCAGGTTCAACTCTGGTCATTTTAAAAAATCAATTACAACTTCCACCAATTCAGCAGCAGCTTCCTCAAGCGTATCATTCACAATGATCCGGTCGAACTGCGGGGCGAAGCTCAATTCAAAGTAGGCCTTGCTTACCCGCTCTTCCAGCGTATGGGCCGTCTCGGTACCCCGCTTTACCAGCCTGTCACGGAGTGCTTCCATACTGGGAGCCTGGATAAAAATCGTGAGGGAATTATCCGGATACTTTTCCTGGATGGCCAGCGCCCCATTCACATCAATATCCACGAGCGGCGAATGGCCGGTAAGCCAGATGCGTTCCAGCTCTGTATTCAGCGTGCCATAATATTTGCCTTCATACACCATTTCCCATTCCACAAAAGCATCTTCCGCAATCTTCTGCTTAAATAGATCTGCGCCGAGAAAATAATAATCACGCCCATCCAACTCCCCATCTCGCGGGCCGCGGGTGCAGGCAGATACAGAGAAGGTAAGCCCGGGGCAGGCTTGCAGGAGGCGCTTTACAAGCGTGGTTTTGCCGGAGCCCGATGGCGCGGTGATGATAATTATTTTGCCGGTCAATGCAGGAAATGGATGAGGCTCAAAAGTAATGCCCGAGAAGGTGATTTTATAATTTTCCCGTAAAGGGCTATGCTAAAAACCAACATTGGCGATTTGCGCGATTTGTAGGAGATCGCCACCGAAAAGTAAAGCTAACTTTGCGGCATGGGCCTTTATGGTATCGATCAGCTATCCTTTCAGCAATGCGTAACGGTTACGTTCACGCTTTTTGCCGTGATAGATATACTCGGCTCTATTCCCATTCTCATTTCCCTGAAAAATAAAATGGGTGCCATTAATGCCGGGCAGGCTACGCTGGTATCCGGTGCGCTCATGCTGCTGTTTTTTTTGGTGGGTGAAGAAGCGCTGCATTTCATGGGGCTGGATATTCAATCGTTTGCCATTGCAGGCTCTATTGTAATTTTTATTTTAGGTCTGGAAATGGTGCTCGGCCATGATCTCTTCCGTAGTGAGAGCGGCGGCAAATCGGGTAATATCGTACCAATTGCTTTTCCTATTATCGCCGGCTCCGGCACCCTTACTACCGTTATGTCGCTGAAGGCTGCCTATCATCCCTATAATATCCTTATCGGCATCCTCATTAACCTCGTTATTGTATTTATCTGTCTGCGCTCTGTAAACCGCATTGAGCGTTTGCTTGGCGAAGGTGGTATTTCAGTAGTGCGCAAATTTTTTGGGGTTATCCTACTGGCTATTGCCGTGAAAATATTCCGCAGCAACATGGGCTTTTAAAAGCTTCGCAGCCCCAAATGCGTACTTACGCGTATTTGAGAATCCTCATAATGTTTCTATCTTGTCCCGCAGAAGTTTTTATAGCTGTCTGGAGGTGGTTGTTACAGTGCATGGAATACCGCGAACATTATGAAATGGCTAATTCTCTCTATCGGGATTATATTTGAAGTGCTCGGTACTATTAGCATGAAGTACGCGGAAGGCTTCACAAAACTATGGCCGTCTGTATTTGTATTCGTATTCTATGCAATAAGCCTGGCGGTATTGGTATTTGTGCTAGAAAAAATGGAAGTAGGCATTGCTTATGCCATCTGGGCAAGTGCGGGCACGGCGCTTATTGCAACGATAGGCATTATCTTCTTTGGTGAGCACTTCTCCTGGATCAAAGTAGTATCTATTGCCTTGATCATCATTGGAATTATCGGGCTTGAAATTGCGGACCCGAAGTAAAACTCTTATTAAAACGCGAATGAATATTTTCTTAACCGGCGCAACCGGACTTGTTGGCGGCGAATTACTGGTACAGCTTTCCAGGCGGGAAGAAGTGAGTAAGATCTATTGTCTCCTGCGCTCGAAAACTGCCGAGGCTGCCAATGAGCGTCTCCAGAAAGTTTTTGCAATACACAATGATCCTTATGATGCAACAAAAATCATCCCGGTTTTAGGCAATCTTTTTGATGATGAGCTTACGGGAGAGCTTGCCGAAATGGAGGTATTAAAAGATATAGAGGTCATTATCCATTCTGCAGCCAATACTTCCTTCAGCCGCTTTAATGATGCGCAGGTAGAAGCTGCAAACATCGGCGGACTTACCAAGATACTTTTGTGGGCCAGGCAATTAGCGCAGCTGCAAACCTTCCTGTATATAGGCACAGCAACCATTTGTGGTAAGGATGTCAAAGACCGTGTGATCTATGAGGATGAATCGCCCAACCTCGCCGCTTCGCATGTGGTAAAATATACCTACACCAAAATGCAGGGTGAGATACTTATCCGTGAGCATCTGCCGGAAGATAAGATCCTCATTGCCCGGCCATCTATCATTATGGGCGATAGCCGCCCGGTAAAGCCGCGCTCACCCGTAATACTCTGGGCCGTAGCAACGATGAACCAGCTACGCCTCCTGCCCATGAAGGAGCACGTAAAGCTGGATGTGATACCCGTAGATTATGCAGCGATGGCCATTGTAAGCCTGCTGTTCTCAAAAAAGAGAAGGTATAGCGTGTACCATATTTCCTCTGGCGAGCGGGCAGCAACCTCACCACACAAGCTGGCGCAAACACTATCGACCTACTTCAGTGAGATGCCGCCTTTTCATTTTATACAAAAGGTGATGGTGAGCGAGGTAAAGCACTGGACGCGCAACCGACTGCACGAGGGTGCAGAGCTTTACGGCTACCGCGAATACCTCGATTACTGGAAAACGACGTTCAACGAGAAAAGCACGCTCCGGATGCTTTTTACAGGCCTTGATCCTTACCTGGATTTTGTAGAGCTTGGCCACATCTTCGATAATACCAGGCTTCTGGAAGATACCGGCATTGAAAATTCCGAGCCGGCAGATGTGTATATAGAGAAATCACTTCATTTCGTGGAAAATTTAGATGTACTCGAAGGTGCGCTGGATTACTGACAAGATAACGCGTTGATGCGTTCGGCTTTGGCGCTTCGACCAATAAACAAATTCCTATCTTCGCGCCCTCATGTCCGACGCGATACGCCACGAATGTGGTCTTGCCTACATCCGCTTACTTAAACCGCTCGCCCATTACCACCGTAAATACGGCACTGCTTTTTACGGGCTCAACAAGCTATATCTCCTTATGGAGAAACAGCACAACCGGGGGCAGGATGGTGCCGGCATAGCAACCCTAAAGCTCAATATCACTCCCGGCCACCAATACCTTTACCGTCAGCGGCAAAGTGGGGCCGGCGCCATAGCAGGCATTTTTGCCAGCCTTAATGACGAGGTGAGCGAGATGGAAAAGATGGTGCCGGATATCAAGAACCATCCCGGTATGCTCAAAGGCTATATGCGCTTTATGGGCGAGGTGCTGCTGGGGCATTTACGCTACGGCACGCAAGGCAGGAACAATGCTGAATTCTGCCACCCGTTCCTCAAATCCGATATCAACCCGGTACGCAACCTGGCGATGGCCGGCAATTTCAACCTCGTAAATACGGATGAGCTCTTTGCTATGCTGGATGAGCACCCAACCACGATGATGCGTGAGAGCGATCTCGGCGCCATGCTCGAAACCGTGCATTATTATCTGTGCCAGGCAGATGATGCCTCGCCTGCAACGCTTAATGTAGAAGGCATATTAAAGCAGGCTGCCTCCCATTTCGATGGCGGCTTTGTATGCAGCGGTCTCATTGGCAACGGCGATTCTTTTGTACTGCGCGATGCCAATGGCATCCGCCCCGCCTTCTTTTACCAGGATGATGAATTTATCGTTGCCGCTTCCGAGCGCCCTGCTATCATGACCACCTTCAATGTGCCGCAGGAAGAAGTACAGGAGCTGCAGCCCGGCCACGCCATCATCATTAAGAACGACGGAACCTTTACCAACCCGCAGATCCTGCCTTCACGGCCGCTTACAGCCTGCTCTTTCGAGCGCATCTACTTCAGCCGCGGCTCCGATTCCGATATTTATAAAGAGCGCAAGCAGCTTGGCCGCAATCTTTCGAAGACGGTGCTCAAAGCTATCGGCAATGACCTGAAGAATACGATTGTCTCATACATTCCCAACACTGCCGAAACCGCTTTTTACGGGCTCATCAAAGGCCTCGAAGCTTACCTTAACGAAATAAAGCTGGAGCGCATCCGCGCCCGTCGCGATACCATGACGGATGATGACCTGCTGGAGATCATCAGCCGCAGGGTGCGTATTGAAAAGCTGGCGATCAAGGATGTAAAGATGCGCACCTTCATTACGGAAGATGCAAGCCGCAATGAAATGGTGCAGCATGTGTATGATATCACATATGGCACCATCCGCCCCGGTATCGACAGCGTTGTGGTGATCGATGACAGCATTGTGCGCGGCACTACGCTCAGGGAGAGTATCATTAAAATGCTCAACCGCCTCGGGCCAAAAAAGATCATTATCGTATCCTCCGCACCGCAGATCCGCTACCCCGACTGCTACGGCATAGATATGAGCCGCATGGGCGATTTTATTGCCTTCCAGGCTGCCGTTGCATTGCTGCATGAAACAGGAAAGGGCAGTGCGCTCCAGGAAATATACAATGAATGCGCAGCAGCCGAAAAGAGCGGCCGGCTTCATGAAAAGAATTATGTACAGGGTGTTTATGCGCCCTTTACAGCAGAGGAGGTAAGCGCGAAGATTGCACAATTGCTGCGGCCGGATGATGTAACGATCGATGTGGAGATCATCTACCAAAGCCTTGAAGGACTCTACGATGCCTGCCCCAATAATCGCGGCGATTGGTACTTTACCGGCAATTACCCAACCTCCGGCGGCAACCGTGTGGCCAACCGCGCCTTTATGAATTATATGGAGCAGAAGGAAGGGCGGGGCTATTGATCATCGTTGTACAAAAGAGGCAGACGCGGTAATATTAGCCGGCCCATTGGGCCAAAAGCTTTGTAGCAATTACAGATTCAACGATTTTTGGCGCCCCCTGTCAGGGCAGAAGGTGATTCTATAAAACTTTTGGCATTACCGGCCGCCGCATTATGACGGTGATTTTACACCAATCAGTCTTTCGTACCCAAATGGTTATTGATCCTGCCGCTCTTTTTTTTGGTATTAATTTCTTACAGGCAACCGTATGATCGTTTACAGCCTGCTGTTCATTACTTTCTTAGTTGGCTTCATAGCAATCGGCATGCTGCTGCGCCCTTTGCATTGGTCGCGGATTTTAGTGGCAGTTGCTCTTGCGCTGTTTATTCATCTTTACGGCACCTGGGTCTATGTTTCTTTTTATGTGAAGTATGCCTTTGATGCCGCATTTCTGGTGGCCGCATTCGTTTCTTTTTTCCGGAAAAAGCCTGCCCTGAATATTGCTTTCCCAAAATGGCGCATGGCGCTGAATGTGCTCCTGTCGTTATTATCTGCCGGTCTCTCTGTTCTTTATTTTACCGGTACGGCACCTGCGCTTAACCCGGTCAGGATTCATTTTCCTTTTAAGTCAGGAAACTATTTCGTGCTACAGGGAGGCAATGGATATCCGGCCAATTTCTTTCATGCGGGCAGCAGCCATAGTGTTTATGCCCTAGATATTGTAAAGCTCAATGCGGCAGGGCAGCGCAGCAACCATATCTTCTCAAAAGACCTTACTGATTATTTCATTTTTGCCGATACTATTTTCAGCCCCTGCGCAGGTATTGTAAAGCACACGGTGAGTGGTAACCTGGATAATATCCCGCCCAACCGTACGCGCGGCGTTCATAACCTCAATAATGTATTGATCGAAACCTCCGGCTATTATGTGTTTTTAGGCCACCTGAAGCAGGCATGTGTTTTTGTGAAGGAAGGAGATACCGTAAGGCCCGGCACACCGCTCGGGCTTGCCGGCAACTCCGGCTTTTCCTTAGAGCCGCACCTGCATATACAGGTACACCGTAAATTGCTGCGCGATGAGGCCTGGTACACGCAGCCGCCCGTACCGGTAGCCTTCAATGGCCGTCAGTACCGTCTTTTCCAGATCATCCATGCCGTAAATAATTATTAAAATGTTGGATAGCAGAAAAAATATTACCGTCGGAAACAAGCAGATCGCGCACCATATTTTCGCAGGCTCCATAGCTATGATGGGCGTTTGCGTTACGGTCATCGCCCTATTCAGCGTGCTGCAGGTGAGCCTTAAAACATATGCCGATGAGCTGCTGGCGGTCAATAATTTTATCTTCATAACCGCAGCCCTGCTTTCCTACACCTCCATGCGTAAAGATGCATACAGCCGGCTCGAATACATTGCCGACCGGTTATTCTTCGCCGGTATGATCATCATGGTGATCGTGGGCGTTATGATTGTGATGATCGCCTATTAAACAGCAGTGTTGGCGCAGTTTTTAGGGGAATCCATTTAAAGAAGAAACAGCTATGGCTTATAATGAACTTACTCCGGAAGAGGAGCGTGTGATCCTGAAAAAAGGAACGGAAATGCCTTTTACCGGCGAGTACACCAATAATAAGGCGAGCGGTACCTACGTATGCCGCCGCTGCGATGCGCCGCTCTACCATTCAGGCAGCAAGTTTGATTCGCATTGCGGCTGGCCGTCTTTTGATGATGAGCTT
Source organism: Chitinophagaceae bacterium (assembly GCA_965246905.1). Classification (GTDB taxonomy): domain Bacteria; phylum Bacteroidota; class Bacteroidia; order Chitinophagales; family Chitinophagaceae; genus UBA1952. The sequence goes on along the minus strand of CBDFFZ010000030.1, from coordinate 44,930 downwards.
CCCGGCGCCGTAAAGCGTGTGGCAGATGCCGATGGCCGGCGCGTGGAAATTGTATGTAATAATTGCGGCGGCCACCTGGGCCACGTATTTACCGGCGAGCGTTTTACAGACAAGAATACCCGGCACTGCGTCAACTCCATCTCCATGAAGTTTATACCGGACGAGCAATAAAGAGGCCATATACTTTTAAAAACTTAGACCTCCTTTCTAATCTCCGGGCCATCCTTTCCGGTGTTTATGTTATGTTCCCTGGAGTCTAAGTTATATTCCTGAATGCTTGATACCTTTTTGCCGGGAATTAGAACATACTTCCAGAGAGAAAGCACAGGCTTCCCAAAAGATTGCAATTCATGGCATTAAATAAATAAAGCGACCAGAAGACCTGGTCGCTTTACTTTTTTCTATAAAGATGACTATCCCTCCGGCACCGGTGTATAGCGCAGGTAAGGCTTTACGATTTTCAGTCCCTTCGGGAAGCGCTTTTCCGCATCTTCCGTGCTTATGGATGGTACAACGATCACGTCCTCGCCCTGTTTCCAGTCGGCCGGGGTGGCCACACTGTGCCTTGCCGTGAGCTGTAGTGAATCTATAACCCGAAGCACTTCCACAAAATTGCGGCCGGTAGAGGCGGGGTAGGTGAGGGTAAGCTTCACCTTTTTATCCGGCCCGATAACAAAGAGCGAGCGCACCGTGAAGGTTTCGGAAGCATTTGGGTGGATCATATCGTAAAGCGTAGCCACATTCCGGGCATCATCAGCAATGATCGGGAAATCCACCGTGGTGTTTTGCGTTTCATTAATGTCCTTTACCCAGCCCTCGTGCCTGTCCAGCGCATCCACAGATACGGCCAGCACCTTTACATTGCGTTTTTCAAATTCATCCTTTAGCTGCGCCGTTCGGCCAAGCTCCGTAGTGCATACGGGCGTATAATCGGCAGGGTGCGAGAAGAGCACGCCCCAGCTATCGCCCAGGTATTCATGAAAGGAAAGGTCGCCGGCGGTAGTGCCGGCCTTGAAATCGGGGGCGATATCGCCTAATCGGATGGCCATAAAAGTGGATTGGTTTTTATTGGTTAAAGAATTTTGAGCTTGATGCGGTTGTTATTTGTAAATATAAAGTTTCCCCTGCGGGATGCAGCCATTTGCACAAGGCAATTTTTGGGGGGAATGTGAGCACACCAAAATCTTCATCTACGAAGTAAAGAAGATCCTTTGCACCGTCCAGTAAGAAGCGATCAGTGCTACGATAATGGATACCGGGATTACGATGCGCTGCCGGTACCAGGGCTTTTTAGAGAAAGGAAGCGATACGCAGAAAAAGAGCGCCAGGATAATGGTAAGCTGCCCGAGCTCCACTCCAAGACTGAAACCGATGAGCGGGAGGATAAACTCATTCCTCGAAAGCCCGTTTTCCGCAAGCTTTTCTATAAGTCCCGATGCGAAGCCCATACCGTGTACGAGGCCAAAAAGAAATACCAGTACGATACGCCACGGCTTTACCTTATCCGAAAAAACATTTTCCAGCGCCAACGCAACTATGGAAAGCGCAATAAGCGGCTCTACAACAGAGGCAGGCGGATTGATGAACCCGTACATGCCGAGCCCCAGCGTAATGGTATGCGATACGGTAAAGGCCGATGCCTGGATAACCACTTTTTTAATATCCCTGCTCAGGAAGAAAACGCAAAGAATGAACAGGATATGATCAAACCCTTCGGGGAGGATATGCTTATAACCAGTGGTGAGATAATACCGAAAGAGCTCGCCGGTACCAAGCTTTGGCTTAGGGTCTATCTCATAAGGGATGATATGCGCAACGGCTGGAATTACCAGCAGTAATAGTAGAGCGGCAATAAGGTATTTGGGAAGCCTGCGGGTATGCATTTTCAGAAAAAAATCTGGCCTCAAGATAAGCTGTAACTCCTTGCCGGTTATACTTTCCCTCTGAGAAAGCGCTGAGCCAAGATTGCCAACAAAAGTTATGCGTGTTTCGCCGCGAGTGACACACTGGAATTTTAATTATTGCACTACTGAATAAAATGCAAGAGAAGAGTTCTTTCCCGTGATTTTAATGCCCAAAGTTGATATTGCCCATCGTTATTGAGCACTTCAAAGGAATTATAACCTTTTAAAAGCTCATCGGCGACAGGACTATCATCCTCGTCTTGTTATTGGCTTCTTCAACAATCGGATTGCCAATTGCAAGCATTTCATCTGTTGCGGAAGCTGATTCAAAATTCATCTAGCATTTAAACAAGCGTATTCTTATCAGAGAATTTCTGGTTGGGATATACATCACTTATTTTATAAAAACAGCCGATCAATTTGATCGGCTGTAACCCGTGCCCCCAAGTAGAATAGTATCGAACCAAATGATGAAACTTATAAAAAATCTGGCTTCTAAATAGTCGATCCTCAAAAGCTTGTAATCCTCATCAGTCGTAGGGTTGCAAGCAAAGTGTTATGGTTTGTTTGACAGTGTGTAACAAGGCAAAAAGTCCCGGCTCGAATGCCGGGACCTTTATTTGAAAATGATGCTGATAAAAAAATGATTGCTATTGCTTCACAATGCGCACCACCGATCCATTCGCAAGATGCAGGGAGTAGATGCCCGATGCCCAGTTGCTGATGTCTATGTTTTGATCGGATGCGAGCGTTGTATGATAAACCATCTTGCCTTGCACATTGTAGATGATGGCGATACTACCATTCAGCGATACATCATTGTTGGTGAGGCGAAGGCTATTAGTTGCTGGTGTTGGCGATACGGTGACAATCCCACTTTTAGCACTGCCACTTACCACAGCCACATACTGTAGGTAATCTCGCCGCTGGCCTCTGTACTCTTCACGCGATAGTAGTTTACGCCATTTATCGGTTGATTATCGTATAAGGTATAAGCTGCATTATGGCTTTTGCCTTCAGCTCTGCCGATCTTATCGAAGGAATTGCCATTGCTGCTGCGGGGTTATTTCAAAGCTGGTGCCTGGGTCTTCTGTAGCTGTGTTCCAGCTTATGCGGTTGCGGGTGCCTGCATTTGTTACGGTGAATGATAAGAGTTTAACAGGCAGTGGTGTAGCTGCACCTGTATGTGCAAAGAAACCTGAGAAACCTGTTACCGGGAAGGTTACTTCCCAACGTGCAGTAGTTGCACTGTAGGTCACCGAAGTGGGGGTGATCAGCAAACGTTGCGGGCCGGTGCCAGACCAACCGGTATAACTGCCGGGCGCACCGGTTGTGCTGGTGCCGTGCTGTTGGGTGATACGCAGGTTATTCCTGTATCGAAGGGCGTCAGTTCCATCAGCTGGTAAGGAGGGGAAATTTCCGCGATTAGCGTTAAAGTCTGTAAAGTCGCTTTGCAGGAAATACAGGGTATAGTCGCTTGGCGACTGCCGTATTCAATTAATAGGATTATTTGAAGGACACAATGAGCTATTTCTATAACCACTCCGTTACTTCCTCACAATCCGGAGAGAGCTGCCATCAACCAAGCGCAACACATAAACTCCCGCAGCCAATTGGTGAATGTCCAGCACGGTTACCTTTGCCACCACAAGTTCCTTCATCACCCGCCCATTCATATCCACTAAAATGGCTTTACTGCCCAACAGTCCGTCAGTAGATCGGATCGTAACCCAATCGGATGCGGGGTTCGGGAATACTGTTACAACTGCATTTTGCATTCCTTCGCTTCTTACTAACACCGTTTGGCTGAAGCTTTCTTTCCCATTTGGTTCCTGGTTTTTTAAACGGTAATAATTATTGCCTTCCAATGGGGCAACATCATCAAACTGGTATTCACTGCCTGTAAAAATACCACGCCCCGCAACCGTGCCTAACGACTTGAACGTCTTGGCATCACCGCTGCGCTCTACCGTAAACATCGTTCCCGGATCTTCGTGGGCTGTTTTCCATTCTACCCGGTTTAGCGACGCGTTGATCTGCTTCGCGCCAAAGGCTAAAAGCGTTACAGGTAAGGGAACTGCCAAACCGCTCTGCAGGAAGAAGCCTGAAAAACCTGTGACCGGAAATGTCACCTCCCAGCGTGAGGCCGAAGCATTCCGCACCACTGACTGAGGTGTGAAAAGTATAGCTGCAGGCCCTGCACCTCCCCAACCGGTATAGCTGCCCGGCAAACCACTGGCAGAGTTGCCATGTTCCTGAGAAATTCGAATATTGGCCTTGTTGCCCGCAGCATCTGCTGTATCCAATGGCAAAGGAGGCCGGTTGCCCCGCGAGGTATTGTAATCATCAAAATCGGCCTGGGTAAAGTACAGCGTTACCTGCGCCGTAGCTGTGTCGGCACCAATTGCAGGAGTGATATCATAATGACGACGCACGTAAGGAATCTGGCCCTGCATCGGCGTAGCGCTCTGTACATAAACCTTTGCCGCAACAGTACCGCTTATTGGCTTGTTGCCTTGGGAACGCAGCGTAGCAATGGCATTATTACAATCGCCGAAGGAAAGAACCCCGCCCAGGTACTCCATTGCTGTAGCTGTTGTGGTGGAGACAGAGAGCGCTGGCACCGTGGCAGCCGATTGGTATTCGTAAGACCCAAGATCATAAGCTCCCACGCGGTTGTTGTTCAGGATATCCTGGGCAAGTGCCGGACTTGTTGTAGTTCCGCTATTGACAGCAGGACTGCAAGAGCGCAGCGCCAACCCGTCATCGGCGGTGCCTAACTTTCCATCTGCCCCAGCGGGATTAGCGCCATCTGCAAACAGTGGGTCATCTCTAAGGATATTGGAAGCTGTGTAATTATTCGTTGCCGTGCTACTGTAATCATTGATCAACGTATAGCTAACCGTAAGGACGGTGGTTCCGGTATCTTTAAAAATATTCTGCCGATTGATCGGGCCGCCCAGGTTGGCGCTCAAAATACAGTTGGTTACACTGCCCCTGCTATTGCTACTATTGAAAAGCCCACCACCATTAGTAGTTGCCTTATTACCACTAAACGTGCAGTTGGTCATGGAAAGAATCCCGAAGTTGACGTTGGCAAGCCCGCCGCCATTGGCACTTGCGGTGTTCGCGCTAAAAGTGCAGTTGGTTATAGAAAGATTACTGCTAACGCCATTGGAAAGCCCGCCGCCATTATTATTTGCGGTATTGAAGCTAAAGATGCAATTGCTTACAGAAATATTACTGTTGTTGATGCTTGCAAGGCCGCCACCATTCAAACCGGCTGTGTTGCTGTTAAAAGTGCAACTGTTTAAAGAAGGAAGTCCACCTGCATTTTCCAACCCGCCACCCCGGACTCCCGCCGTGTTGGTGCTAAAGGTGCAACTTATTATCTGTGGACTGGAAGTAGCATTGTACATGCCGCCACCATCATCGCTCGCACCATTGTTACGGATAATGCAGTTGCGTATCGTGGGACTACCGCTGCTATTATACATCCCACCACCCAAGTTGCGGAAGGATGTTATTCCGGTAAATGCAATGTTGCTATTACTGTCTGCCCGTCCGCCGGTAATGGTGAATCCATCCACCACGCAGGCAACAGTCCGGGTTCCTGTTATCAACACGTGGTAGGCATCGTTGGTTCCGCCAGGGCCGTCCAGATCACCGCTTAGAGTGGTTAAGTTCGTGACCACGTTGCGTTGTGAAAGCAGAGTTTCCATGCCGGCAAATCCGCCGTAAAGCTTCACATCTTTTCCGGTCATGTAGAAAGTCTTATCGCGGACGTTGGCAGGTGTATTACCGTTCGGGTCAAGCGTTGGCAGGTAGATGCCCGCCTTTACCCAAATGTCATCTCCTGCTACTGCCGCGTTAATGCCCGCCTGCAGGTCTTTTTTCGCTGTTGACCACGTTAGACCGTCGCCGTTATTATTTGACCTGCCTCCATCTATATACAGGGTTTTCGGGCAGCTTGGGTTAATATTTTCGTAGGCCCCGATGTCTATGGTGCCCAACCTTGCATTGCCCAGCATATCGGTTGCAGGCGTGGTTCCTATTCCCGCATTGCGTGCAGGGCTGGTGCAGCTTGTAATGCGCAATCCATCATCTGCTGTACGGAATATGCCATCTGCACCCGCCGGACTGGCCGCATTTACGAATAGTGGGTCGCCTGCTAGGATATTGGAAGCCGTGTAGTTATTCGTTGCAGTACTGCTGTAATCACCGACAACCGAATAGCTTACTGTGAGTGTGCCGGTACCTGCGTCTTTGTAGATATTCTGCCGGTTCGCAGGGCCGCCTGTATTTCCGCTAAGGATGCTGTTAGTAATACTGCCGCCACTATTGTTATCACCGTATACTCCACCGCCATTAACGGTTGCTATATTAGCGCTGAAGGTGCTGCTGCTGATAGAAGGGCTGCTGTTTTCGTTAGAAATTCCGCCGCCATTTGCTCCTGCTGTGTTGGTGCTGAAAATGCAACTAATTAGTACAGGACTGACTAAGGAATTGTACATCCCGCCACCATTTTGCGTTGCCGAGTTACTACCAAAAGCACAACTGGTCAGAACAGGATTTCCGCCCTCATTGTACATCCCGCCCCCAAAAACAGCTGCGGTATTTGTGCTAAAAGTGGAGCTACTGATAGAAGGATTGCTGTTAAGATTATACAGCCCGCCACCACGGGCACTTGTCGTATTACTGGTGAATGTGCAGCTGCTAATAACCGGATTTCCTCCTTCATTGTAGATACCTCCGCCGTAAACGGTTGCCATGTTCGTATTAAAGGTGCAATTGCTTATAGAGGAATTGCTGTAGAGGTTATGGAGCGCGCCGCCACTGGTATTTGCTAAATTGGAACTAAAGGTGCAACTGCTTATCTGTGGACTGCTATTATCGTTAAGAAGGCCACCACCGTTTTGAATGGCCGTGTTGTTGATGAATGTGCAGCCACTCATAGTTGGATTGGAAGTAGCATTGTAAATCCCTCCGCCAGACCCGGCTGTATTATTGCTGAAGGTGCTACCACTAACGATTGGGCTTCCACCCTGATCATAGATCCCACCACCATTACTAAACGCTGTGTTGGAGCTGACGCTGCAATTATTTATAGAAGGACTGCTATTGAGGTTATACATCCCACCAGCCTTTGCTCGCTCGAACGCATTGCCGGAAAATGATACTGTGCCGCTGCCATTGGCCCGGCCGCCCGTAATTGTGAATCCATCCACCCAGCAGGCAATAGTGCGCCCGCCTGTTACTACCACATGATAGGCATCGGCCGTTCCATTCACCCCGTCGAGATCACCGCTTAAAATGGTCAAATTCGTGCTGATGTTACGCTGCGAAAGAAGGCTTTCCGTTCCCGCAAATCCCCCGTAGACCCTCACGTCTTTGGTGGTCAGATAGAAGGTCTTATCGCGGGCATCAGTTGGTGTGGCACTGCCATTCGGATCTAATGTAGGCAGATAAGTTCCTGATCCTACCCACACCGCTCCGCCAGCCGCTACTTCATTGATAGCCGCCTGAATGTCTTTCTTGGCCGTGGCCCAGCTCGTACCTGTGCCGCTATTGTCCGGACGATTGCCATTCACATACATCTGCGTCGGACAGGTGGTGCCCTGGTATTCATAAGCCCCGATGTCTAGGGCACCTACACGCGAATTGCCCAGAATATCGTTGGCAGGCATGGTTCCAGTACCCGCATCGCGTGCTTGCGAGGAGCAGCTAATGCGCAGCCCATCGTCGGCCGTGCCCAATCTTCCATCTGCACCTGCCGGATTGTTCGCCGCTACAAACGGATCGCCGGAAAGGATATTGGTAGCTGTGTAGTTATTGGTCGCCGTACTGCTGTAATCACCAATAACCGAATTGCTGACGGTGAGGATAGATCCGGCGTCTTTATAAATGTTCTGCCGGTTGTTGGGGCCACCTGTGCTACCGCTCACGATCGTATTGGTGATGCTGCCGCCACTGTTGTTGTCGCTGTAGATACCGCCACCGCTAATACTTGCGGTGTTGGAACTGAAGGTAGAACTGCTGATAACAGGATTGCTGTTTAAATTGCGAATACCGCCACCATTGCTGCCTGATGTGTTGCCACTGAAAATGCAAGTGATTATCACAGGGCTACTGCTGTTGAGGTTATAGAGCCCACCTCCACCAGTACTTGCTGCGTTGATACTGAATGTGCAGTTGGTGATCGAAGGACTGCTATTTTCATTAAGCATACCGCCGCCATTGCCGTATGCTGTGTTGCCATTGAAAGTACAGGAGCTTATTGCGAGACTGACGCTGTTGAGATTATAGAGCCCACCTCCGCTAATGGTCGCAATGTTGGTACTGAATGTGCTGCTGCTGATGGAAGGACTGCTGTTGTCATTAAAAATCCCGCCGCCGTTTTGACTGGCAGTATTGTTGATAAAGGTGCAGGCGCTTATATTCGGATTGGCTGTTGTATTGTACATTCCTCCACCAAGCGTACCTGCAGTATTGTTACTGAAAGTGCAGTTTGCTATAGTAAGGCTGCCGTTGTTATTATACATTCCACCCGCCCTGGAGCGATCAAATGTGGTGCCAGAAAATGAAGTAGTGCCACTGCCATTGGCCCAACCGCTGGTGATGGTGAATCCATCCACCACACAGGCAGTTGTCCGGGCTTTGGTAATGAATACGTGGTAAGCATCGGATGTTCCGTTTATTCCGTCCAGATCACCGCTCATAGTAGTCACATTCGTAACTGGATTGCGCGCGGATAATTGGGTTTCCGTCCCGTTGAATCCGCCGTAAAGCTTTACGTCTTTTGTGGTCAGGTAAAAGGTCTTGTCGCGGGCATCGGCAGGTGTGGCATTGCCGTTCGGGTCCAGGGTTGGGAGGTAAGTTCCTGATTTCACCCACACTTCGCCGTCGGCTGTCACTTCGTTGACGGCTGCCTGAATGTCTTTCTTGGCTGTGGCCCAGCTCGTGCCGGTGCCGCTGTTGTCAGCGCGGCTGCCATTCACATACATCTGAGTAGGACAGGTTGTACCCTGAAATTCATATGCCCCGATGTCAATGTTACCAACACGCGGATTGCCAAGGATATCGGTGGTAGGCGTGCTTCCTGTGCCTGCATCGCGGGCCTGTGAAGAGCAGCCAATGCGCAGCCCGTCATCGGCTGTGCCCAATCTTCCATCTGCGCCAGCCGGATTGTTCGCTGCTACTAGGGGGTCACCGGAAAGGATATTGGAAGCGGTGTAATTGTTTGTTGCTGCGGGGCTATAATCACCAACTACCGAATTGCTGACGCTAAGCGGGACCAGAGGACCGTCTTTCAGGATATTTTGGTAGTTGAGGAGCCCACCTGTATTGCCGCTCAAAATCGTGTTGGTGATACTGCCACCGCTGTTATTGGCATAGTAGATCCCGCCTGCATCAGAAATGGCCGTGTTGGCACTTAAGGTGCTGCTGCTGATAACAGGACTGCTGCTACTGGCATTGCTCATAGCGCCACCTATATCACCTGAATTGTTGCTAAAAATGCAACCACGCACAGTGGGGCTGGAGGCCATGTTGCACATCCCACCAGCGTAGGCATTGGCCATGTTGTTGGCAATAATACAGTTACTGATCGTCAGGCTGCTACCGTTATTTGTTATGCCGCCGCCATCGGCTTGACTGAATAATGTACCTGAAACGGAGAAGGTGCCGCTTCCATTGGCGCGACCACCCTTAATGGTGAACCCATCCACTAGACTCGCTGTTGTCCGGCCTTTGATAAGGAGTACATGGTACGCATCGGCTGTTCCGTTTATTCCATCCAGATCCCCGCTTAAGGTGGTCAGATTTGTGACTGCATTGCGCTGTGAAAGCTGTGTTTCCGTGCCTGTGAATCCGCCAAAAAGCTTCACGTCTTTGGTGGTCAGGTGAAAGTTCTTGTCGCGGGTGTCGGTGGGTGTGGCGTTACCGTTCGGGTCACGGGTTGGGAGGTAGGTTCCTTGTTTCACCCACACTTCGCCTCCTGCTGCTACCGAATCGATCGCTTCCTGAAGGTCGCGCTTGGCACTACTCCAGCTATAACCATTACCGTTGGCTGGCATAGCAACATCCACATACTGGATCAGGTTCGTACAGCCGGTACCGGGATTTTCATACGCGCCTATATCCTTGACGCCTACACGCGGGTTGCCCAGGATATCGGTGGGTGGCGTTGTGCCTGTGCCCGCATCGCGCGCAGCAGAAATGCAGCCAATGCGCAGCCCGTCATCGATGGTGCGGAAGATTCCATCCGGACCTGCAGGATTGGCGGCATTTACAAAGGCTGGATTCCCCGTGATAACACCCACACCGGGGTTATAATTGGTGTTGGATGCTCCAATAAGCGAGTAGGTAATGGCAACGGGGGAGCTGCTAATGCCGAAATTAACGACATCTTGCTGCGTGGCAATGCCGCTGGTATTGCCGGTCAGGATACAGTTGGTAATAATGCAACCCAAGCCAGGGGACGAGGCTGTGTATAATCCCCCGCCGCCTTGCACCGCTGCGTTGCCACTGAAGGTACAACTGCTGATAGCGGGAGAATAGGTGTCGTTGTAAATGCCGCCACCGCTGCCATCTGCTGTATTGCCACTGAAGGTGCTGTTGCTAACAGACAGGTTGCTGAAGACCAGATTGCAAATCCCGCCGCCGTTCAGGCCTGGGGGGTTGCTGTTTCCATATGCTGCTGTGTTGCCACTAAAGCTGCTGCCACTCACCGACAGGCCGGACCTGTTATTGTAGATTCCGCCTCCAGCGTAGGCGGTGTTGTTTAGGAAGGTACAATTGCTGAAACTGTTGTCCAGTACGAAATTATTATTAGTCCCGTCAATGTTCACTCCGCCGCCATAAAAACCTGCGGTGTTGGCATTGAAAGTGCAGTTGCTGACGGTGGCTGTCGTGTTCCTTCCAAGGTCCAACGCCCCTCCGGTGCCGCTTGCAACATTATTATTGAAAGCGCAATTGGTTATTGTCAGGTAAGTTGGCCCTACATACATGGTACCACCGGAATAGCATTTAAGCCCACCGCCGCTATTACTACCAGCTCCCGCACCGTTATTGCTGAAAATGCAGTCGGTAATGGTTAGGTTGCTGATGTAGTTAAATAATCCCCCGCCGCCGTTATTGCTAAAAGTGCAGTTGCTTACGGTTAGGCTGCCTTGGCTCGTATTGGATGCTGACGCGCCACTATTAGAGTTATACATCCCTAAACCTGTATTATTGCTAAAGGTGCAGCCGCTTACCGTTAGGTTGCCGTAGCCTTCGTTGGTCATCCCATCCCCGATATTGCTGCTAAAGGTACAATTGCTCACCGAAGGGTTGCTGGATTGGTTGAGTATCCCGGCACCGCTGGTTGCAGCCACATTATTGCTGATGATACAGTTCGTAATCGTGGGACTGCTATTCTCGTTGTAGATACCGCCGCCAGAGCCTGGGCTATATGAAGCGCGGAAACCGGTAATTACGCCATTGGGAAAATAGTCAGTCGAAGAAGGACTGGTGCTGTTGGCAAAGCCGCCGCTAATCGTGAAGCCATCAATCACGCAAGCCGTTGTCCGTTCAAAAAGTATCATTACGTGATAGGCATCATTGGTACCGCCCGGCCCATCCAGGTCGCCGCTTAAAGTGGTAACATTAGTAACCGCATTGCGTTGGGAAAGCTGCGTTTCGATGCCTGTAAAGCCACCATACAACTTCAGGTCTGTATAAAAAAGGTAGAACGCTTTGTCGCGAGCTGTAAGCGCTTGATTAGGGCCGGCGGGTAACAGCGTAGGCAGATAGGTACCCGCCTTTACCCACACCTGGTCGCCGGTCGCAGTCGCAACATTAATGGCCTCCTGAACATCTTTTTTGGCATTCACCCAGCTCTGTCCGTTGCCGTTGTTGTTGGGCTTTGAGCCATCTACATAATACACTACAGCGCGTGCAGAGGGTGCAGCAAAAAGAAATAAACACAACAGTGCTAAGCATAGCTTCCGAATCATACACGATCATTATTAATGTTACACTGAATATTACTATGCGATATGAAATTAGGAATGCGTTAGTCCGACTTATACTCGAACAGGTACTGCTTCCTGACAATTGGTGTAGCTGCTGATTGTGCCGTATGTTGGGTAAGCTTGGCACAGCCTAATGTTATAAACAAACTAAAATTGTAGGATCTCAAAACGCCTCACATGCCGCGATTATTAGGCAAATTTCTGCATTCTTAAGACACATCTTCAAAAAGTTGATGAACAGGGGCGATAAGTTGACGAACGGGTATTGAAAGTGGACGAACAGGTTTAGGCCATAAAACGACAACGTATAAACCAGCCGGTCTATGCGCGGATCACAAAACTATGTAGTTGCCGAATGACGGCGTTGGCGAGTGGTGATTTAATTTGTCGCGCGGAATTAGACAAAAGAGAAATGCCTGCTTTTGCAGGCATTTCTCTTTTTGTGTCTCACAGTTGGGTTCGAACTTTGAACCGACTGTAAAAAAAATTGCAAATCTTACATTTGGTTCGATATTTTACTTAGCGTATAAAACAAAACCCGCGACCAGCGCGGGTTTTAGAGGTGGTGCCCCAAGCCGGAATCGAACCGGCACTCCCTTTCGAAAACAAGATTTTGAGTCTAGCGCGTCTACCAGTTCCGCCATCAGGGCTTCAACAATACAACCTGAAGTCGCATTTCAGAGGGCAAATGTATCTAATCTCTCCTGTATGCGCAAGAGGTACTTCCTCCGGTAATAAAAATCCTTGATTTTTGCGAGTATTTCCTGACCAGTATTCCCCGCATCGTGCTTTTCAAGCAAGGGTTGTGCAGCAACTTTCCATTTATCAATCTCCTGCGCGAGGGTATCGTATGCAATCTGCCTGTGGGTGCTATCAGGGGCCATTTTATATTCTGATACAACTTCATTCAGATCCATCATCTCCATTAAAAATGCCTGCGGAAGTGTATATTTTTCATCTTCGCTGATAGTATTTCTGAGGCGGAGGAGATACTGCATGGTTTTGTCCTCATCCATCAAAATTTTGTACGCTGCATTGTTTGCAGACGCGCTCTTCAATGCCGCTGCCTGTGTGCTTTCGTCGGCTGTTGCAAAGCGGTCGGGATGGTTTTCCCGGCTCAGTGCTAAAAAATTTTTTCGTACGGCCGTCTTATCGGTCCCAAATTGCTCCGGCAATCCGTATAGCTCAAAGTAGTTCTCCATATCGTCCGGAAAGATGCCCCTATATTTGCGGCCAAATTACAACCAATGATCCGTATCGGGCTGATAAAAGAAGGAAAAATTCCAGCGGATACGCGTGTGCCATTGTCGCCCGTGCAGTGTGCCCAGGTAATGCATGAGTTTCCTGAAGTGAAAATTCTGGTGCAGCCATCGCCCAATCGCTGCTTTACGAATGATGAATATTTAGATCAGGGCATTGAACTTAGAGAGGACCTGGCAGACTGCGATGTTTTGCTGGGTGTTAAAGAAGTGCCTGTTGATCGCTTAATTCCGCAAAAAACTTACTTTTTCTTTTCGCATACCAAAAAGGCACAGCCTTATAATAAACCACTCATGCAGGCACTTATCAGTAAGGGTATCCGCATGATCGATTATGAATGCCTTACCCATGCCGATGGCCAGCGGATATTAGGTTTTGGTTTCTTTGCAGGTATGGTTGGCGCACATAATGGCTTACTTACTTACGGACGCCGTACTGGCGGTTTTCATCTTCCTGCCGCTAATTATCTGGGATCGGTTGCCGCTATTCACCACGCTTATAACGAGTTTATGCTGCCGGCTGTAAAAATCGTGATTACCGGTTCCGGCAATGTTGCGGCAGGTATTTTAGAGGTAATGATACTGCTTGATGTTAAATATATTGAGCCGGAAGATTTTTTGGAAGACGCTGCTTACGATTACCCGGTTTATACACACGTAAAAGGCCATTCGCTCTACAGGCGCAAAGATGGCGGCGCTTATCAGCGAGATGATTTTCATACGCACCCTGATGCTTACACCTGCATTTTCGAGCCTTACCTTACTAAAGCGGATATATTGATGAATGGCGTGTATTGGGATAAGCACCTGCCCCAGCTTTTTACAGCGCAGGACATTCAGCAGCCTGGATATCGCATGTTTACCATTGCAGATATTACTTGTGATATCAACGGCTCTGTGCCGATAAATCTGGGATCCAGCACGATTGCTGATCCTGTGTATGGTGTGCAGCGCAGCACTTTTATGCGTACCGAGCCATTTGAAAATATTGCTGATGTGGTGGATGTAATGGCGGTAGATAATCTGCCCAATGAGCTCCCACGTGATGCTTCTGCACATTTCGGTGTTCATTTTGAAAAATACATCCTGCAGGAACTGCTGAAGCCGGAGAGCGAATTGCTTGACCGGGGCACCATTTGCCGTGATGGCCTGCTAATGCCGCGTTTTGAATATCTGCACGATTACGCTTTCGGCAACTAAATTTTACCGGATAAAAGATTAATGTGCTGCCAACGCTTTAGCTGCGGCATCGATCGTTTGGTAGCTAAATAAAAATCCTGCTTTTAATATCTTTTCAGGGCTTACAGTGCAGCTTTTAAGCACCTCGATACTACTTTCGCCCAAAAGTATTTTAAGTGCGAATGCCGGGACAGATACAGGTATGCTCACCCCGCCTTGTGCCGCAGCGATGGCTTTCATCAGGGCAAGATGACTTACAGCATTAGGTGCTACACAATTGTAGGTTCCTGCAACAGTTTCACCCTCAAGTGCAAAAAGAACCATGCGTGCCACATCATCAATATGAATCCAGGACACCTGCTGCAGGCCGCTTCCGAGTACCGGCATTACCCCAAAGCGCAGAGGGGCAGCAAATTGCTGGTAGGCCCCACCATCTTTACCTAAAACGATTCCAAATCTCAGGATCACCGTTCTGTATGTACCTTCCGCTTTTGCTGCCGCTGCCTCCCAGCTTTTACACACACTGCCTAGAAAATCAGGGTAGGGTGCATCTGTTTCTGTAAATACCGGATGCCCGGGTCTGTCCGGACCATAAATACCGGTTGCTGCTGCCGAAATATAGGTGGTGCACAGCGGTGCTCCTTTTTGCAGCGCATCAATAAGAAAATCGGTTGTATCAGTACGGCTCGAGATTATTTCTTTTTTGTAAGCGTCCGTCCATCGGTGGTCCATTACGCCTGCACCTGCCAGGTTTACCATTCCATGAACCTTGGCGAGCGCAGCGGGATCAATTGTCCCTTCGAAGGATTCCATTGGGCATAGCTGATACCAGCCTTGGTTTTGGCCTTACTCCTGCTGAAAATGATTGCTTCGTAGCCTTCTTTTTGAAGCATTTGCGCAAGATGCCGGCCTACGAAGCCGCTTCCTCCGGCAATACCTATCGTTTTCATTTTCGGGAAATTAGTTTTAGATGTACAATAATCTTTTTACACCTGCGTTTAAAATATCAAACCAATCAGCGCATGCCTCAAACTTTACGCAAAACATTCAATTTCTCCGCCCGTACTTCCCTAAAACCTATTGCGCATAGCGGCTTTCCTGCACCTCTTTCCATTGATGCCTTGCTCTGTGAGCTTCATCAGTACCTCGCAATTGCCAGGGCAGATCTGCTGCATCCTCGTCAGCAATCTATCGACCGTATCCTACGCGAAGCCTTAGCTTAGCTCAAAAACGGTGATCTCGGGCATGATACCCAACCGCCCAGGATAGCCGAGGAATCCAAACCCGCGATTTACGTATAAGTACTGGCTTCCTTCCTGGTACAGGCCGGCCCATTTCTTATATACATATTGCACGGGGCTCCATTTAAGCCAGGGTATCTCAACGCCAAACTGCATGCCGTGTGTGTGGCCGGCAAGCGCAAGGTCAATGTCCTTATATTGCGGCAGTACCTGCGCATCCCAATGAGACGGATCATGTGAGAGCAGTATTTTAAACGGAATATTTTTTTCCGGGAGGCCTGCATAAGCTGCAGCCATATCGCCATATTTAGGGAAGTTGGCCTTCGAGCTCCAATTTTCAATGCCGATCAGTGCTATCGACTGGTCTGCACGCGTGAGTACTACGTGCTCATTCATCAGGAGCTTCCAGCCAAAATCGGCATGGGCTTTTTTCAGGGTTTCTAAGTTTTCAATTTTTGCCTGCGGCGAATCCCATTGTACGTAATCACCATAATCGTGGTTGCCTAATGTTGAAAATACACCCATGGGCGCTTTCAGCCTGCTGAATATTTCACGGTAGCTGTCCACTTCTTCCGCCTTGTTATTTACAAGATCGCCGGTAAAAAGAATGAGATCGGGCTCTTGATCCAGCACTTCCTGTATGCCTTTTGCCACGGCACTGTGGTCATCAAATGAGCCGGTATGAATGTCTGAGATCTGCACGATCTTCAATCCGCGAAATGTCTCCGGCAGGTTTTTAAACGAAAGCTTAACAGTACGCACCCGGTATTTGTAGCGGTTGCTTACACCATAGATAAAGCCGGTGAGCGCGGTGCCGCCAAGTATCAGGGCCAGCCGTGAGAGAAATACAGAGCGCGTAATTCCTGAGCCTTGTACATCTTCATTCAGTTCAGGAGCTTTTGTGCCATTGGTGTAAAAAAGGTTGATCACCCACAGCACCAGCCGGCGCAGATCATCTACCAGCATTACGGTAAGAATAAGCAGCTTGCCCACGATCATGCCCAATGCAAAGGCAATATAGATATTGCGGATAAAATGCGGCAGCTCAAATTTGCGTACAATAACTATACTGCTCCATGCTACAAGCGTTAGCACCACATATCCGATCATCATACCTAAACGCCAACCCGGAGGAGCAGAGCGGACGGCAGATTTCACGACTACGAACGCATAATATTCGGCAATGGCTATGAGGGCGAGAATAATGAAAAACCTGATGGGCATCTTTCTGAAAAAATAAATAAATGAATTGCGTCTTAGAACACCATAAAGCCGGCTATCTGCTGGCGGATGCAATCGATAGTCTCGCTGTTGAGCAATTTGCCATCCTTGCTCAGTTCTGACCCAATCCTGGAAAAAGGCAGCTTGTTGTAATAAACATTTACCTGCAGGTAGTTGAGCACATTCGTAAAATGATCCAACCCGCGAAGATTGCCTGCACGGCCATCTGCAATGCCCGTTAAGAGGGCTTTCTTGCCGTACCAGCAGGCTTTGATATCGCTGTTGTCGAGCATAGATTTCAGGCTGCCGGGATAGCTACCATTATATTCCGGCATAATAAAGGCAAATTTTGCTGCCGGGATGAAGGCGGTTTCCTCTGCAGAAATCAGGCTATCGCTGCGTTTCCAGTATTCAATATCTTCCAGTGTTACCAATGCTGTCGCTGCTCCCTGCTCCCGGAAAAGCTCCTGATAGATGCCGGCCATTTTCAGCGTCATACTGTCCTGTCTCGCTGTTGCTGATATTATTGTGATCATTCTGGGAGAAAATCCGGTAGATAATAATGATCCGCAAATGTACCCGCTTTTCTAATCCTTACTGCTGCCGCGGAATTGATGGTGACTATCGCGGAATAGAACATTGAAGGTAGTTAGCGAGCCGTACACGCCGGTTACATATTGCTGGAGATCCACTTTTTCCTCTGATGTAAGTGTTTTGTGCGCGTTTATTTTCTGCTCGATAAGCCGGAGGCGGTCGCGCACCATAACGATTTTATGGAAGAAGGTTTCTATAGGGATTTCCTTTGGCTGTAGGGTCTGGTCGCCCGGTTTTAAGATAAGGAGTCCGTCATTCCAGCGCGTGCCCATGGGTACGAGCTGCATTTCGTGCAGGCGCCGTTCCAGTACATTATCAACCGCTTCTTCAATATCTGATATTGAGATGGATGCACCGGGAGCAGCGGCATCAACTGTTTCCAAGATCTGCAGGCCTTCGTAATCGCGGCTTACCTGCCTGGTGCCCTGCTGGCTTTTAAACCAGATGGTCATCGACTCTGTATTGGCATCCACCACCATTCCTTTGCCAAAATGAGTGTGTATCACGCGGCTTCCGGGGCTGGCAGTTGTTGCATCCATGTCGTAAAAATAGGGCTAAACCACGCAAAACTGACAGATCATGCCGCCCATCAGGGCCAGCGTGAGCATCCAATACCCTGTATGAATGGCAATGTATGCAAAGCGTTTACGCTCGAACAGCGCATTGATCGTAAGCACAGGCATTGCAAAGAACAATCCCGCAATAGTACCATGAAATGCGCCGTGCTTAAATGTCCGGAAGTTCTGCCCGTACTTTCCCATAAAGTCCTTCACCATGAGGCTCAGAGCCGAATTCGGATCTTTCATGGCCGGCTCATTTGCGAGTATCGAGCCTATAGCGAATTGGTGAATTACGAGGGCCATCAGGATAGCTGAGAGCATAAAACCCAGCACATAAGTGATAAGCAATATGACGGCCATATTCCTGTGTGGCAGTTCATTTTCGCGGATATTGCTGGCGCGCATCCAGGCTTTCCCGAATACCAGCTTGTTGTACCAGATGAACCCGGTAATCATTGGAATAAGGGCAGTGAGTGCTAAGATGGCTAAGTTCATGCTAATGCAGTTGATATGTTTGCGAAATATAAAACCTTTCTTCCTGATTAAAAAGCAGTGCAGCATTATTTATGTGCCAACAATTTCCTGGCTACATTAAACAAGCTGGTTTTTTAGTGAAAAAACAACGATATGCTTTTAGTTTAGGCTTCTTTAGGGGCTGGGTAGACTGCTAGGCTTTTTTTGCGGTATGAGCCCGCGATTTTAGAAGGAAAGAATTAATAAGGAAGAAGGGCAAGAAATGGTTTTCCTTTTTTGCTTGTAAATGAATTCCTTTTTTTAGCTTTGCGCTTCTTACAGCATACAGGCAGTTATTAATTCTTAATTGTTCCTTATTGATTGAAAACCGGCCCGGTAGCTCAGCTGGATAGAGCATCAGCCTTCTAAGCTGAGGGTCATTGGTTCGAATCCAATCCGGGTCACCCCAAAACCCACCATTACCGGTGGGTTTTTTTCTTTATGTCTTTTCCCGCTCCGTGACAACGCTTTGTACACTATATGGAGACCTTACTACAGCTGTATCCTCCTTTATGTACACTCTACAAAGGCCTTTTGACAATTGCTACGTCCCTTCTAAACCCTGTACGGAAGCCTTAATACGTCTGTATGCTGCAGTGTGCATCCGGTGCAGCAGGATTAATACGGTGGTGTTTGGTGTTGAAAATCAGTTAAATATCATTTTCCAAAATCCGGCCCGCCGGGCGGTGGCGTGTTATCTCCCCGGCCGCGGCCGCCTCGTTCCCGCCCTTCGCTATGCTCTGCTTCAGGCATCTTTGCCCCGCCTTTGAAGGAGCGCAGCGTATAGGTAAGCCGCAGCATAAAGTAGCGCTGCAATACCTGCGTCTTGGAATCCTCTATATAAGTGTCGGTAATGGTGCGGCTGATGCTGTTGGCTTGTTTCAGGATATCGTAGGCATAGATATCTGCCATCAGCGCTTTGCTTTTGAGGAATTTATAGCCGAGCGATGCATTCCATAAGAGGAATTGGCGGTCGTAGCCTTCGCCAAGACCGGAATAAAGGGTGTGGGTAATATTGGTATTGAATACCACGCCTTTCCAGAAGATCCAGTTGAGGCGGAGGGCAGTGGTCTGGGTATAATAATTAAAATCGCTCTGGGATTGGAGGGAATTTTTAGCAATGGTATAGATGCCATTGTAGGATAGGGTAAAATCCAGGTTTTCGCTGATATTGCTGCCTATTACGAGCCCGCCATTGATGGCGTAGTTGTTGGCAAAATTTTCCAGATTGTTGATGATAGCCGGGGTACGGTTGAAGGTGAGGCCGGTGTTGAGGTTAATGTTGCTTTTGATCTGCGTAACAGGCAGGCTGTAGGTAAAAAATGCGCTTGCACGATAGGCGCCATCGAGGTTTACCGGCATACTGAGCTGCGTGCCGGGATTAAGGCGGATGCCGCGGATAGACATGGTATCACCGGTTGCAATGTAGGTTGCATTGCCAATATAATCCTTTACATAGCTGCCGTTGGCAAATACAAAAATGCCGCTGCCTTTGCCGGTGCCGGTCTTACCATAGCGCAGGCCAATAGAATGGGTATAATCCTGGATAAGATCGGGGTTGCCCGTGCGCAGGAACAGCGGATTGCTGTTATCCACGATGTTCTGCAGCTGGGTGATGCCGGGCGCATTATTGTTGGTGCGGTAGAAGATGCGAATGTTCTCTCTTTTAGAAAACCGGTAATTGATGAATGCCTGCGGCAGGATGTTCGTGAAGTTGCGGGCTACGTTCAGTTGCGTAGGGTAGGTTTGCAGGCCTGTGAGTGTTGCGTACTGGGCATTGAGCGTAGCGTTGAAGCTCCAGAGGCTATCATTATAGCGATAGCCGAGGCCGCCGCGGTGGTAGGTATAATCGTTGGTAAAACGGTTGGTAAGGCCGGTATCCAGACTATTATAAGTGGCCCCGTCGAAGTTGTAGGTAGAGCGGTCGGATGTATTGTGGTTGTAGGATGGATTATAGTTTAGCTGGAGCTGGCTTTTATCGTTGAGCGGCTCGGTATAGTTGATGCTGCCGCTGTAGGTAACGCCGGTGCTGTTGAGGTCGTTGATCTGGTTGAGGGTGGTATCGCCGGTACTGAGCAGGCTGCCATCGCCGGTTTTATCATTGATGCGCGTATCGAAGTTGATGGAAAGTGTGCGGCCGCGCTTTGCAAACTTGTGGCGCCAAAGGAGCGTATTTGAGAAATTATAGCCTTCGTTCTTCGCCGTGTAAATATTGCGGATGGCATTCTGCAAAAGATTCTCTCCAATAGTCGTTACCCCGGAATCGTAGGTATTGTTGCTGTTTTGCTGATAGGAAAGGCGCGGATTGAGAATGAATGAGTTGGATGAATCCAGCGCATATTCCAGCCGCAGTGATGCTCGGTGATTATTGTTGATGCTTTGCGAATTGCCGGTTTCGCGGTACACCAGGTTGCTGTCGGTAATGTAATTGCGCGTCAGGTCGGTGGCATTCTCATTGTCCGACCAGTTGTAGAAATAGCTGCCGGTAACTTTGACTTTCTTACCCCAGTTGTCGCTGTAATTAAGGCCTAGGGAGTTTGTTTTGGTAATGCCGCCCTGCTGGCTCACCAAAAAATTGGATGCAGCATCGCCGCCATAAGAGCCTGCGCCACCGGTAAATCCGCCGCCGCCATTACCTCCCCGGCGACCGCCGCCCCCACGACCTCCACCCGAAGAGCTGGATACACCCAGGAGATCTTCGGAGCTGAAGTTTTGCTGGTTAATATTATTAGACAATCCAACCACCGAAATCCGGCGATCGCCTTTGAAGTAATTAATATTACCGCCAACTGTGTAGCGCCCGTTATCGCCTTCCTCGTCAAGCCCGTATCCGGCGCTTATCTTGCCAAAAAGGCCATTGCTGCGACCACGTTTGGTAATGATGTTGATGGTTTTTTGCTGATTGCCGTCATCGAAACCGGTAAAAGCGGACTGGTCGGAGGCGCGGTCGTAAACCTGTATCTTATCGATAATTTCTGCGGGAAGGTTCTTGATAGCCGCGTTGGGATCATCCCCAAAAAACTCTTTGCCGTCCACTAATATTTTCTTCACATCCTCGCCATTCACTTTCAGCGCGCCATTCACGTTGGATATTCCGGGCATTTTAGTGATCAGGTCTTCCGCGCTGGCATCGGGGTTAGTTTTAAAGGCATTGGCATTGAAAGCTGTGGTATCTCCATTCTGCTCCGAGCGGACAATAGTGGATTGGACCGTTACATTTTTAAGCTGTGTGGAAGATGCCTTTAAGGGAATGGTGCCCAGATCCATCGGTGCAGTAGTAAGCGTAATTGCGCGTGTAACAGACTCAAAGCCAATAGTTGTAGTTGTAAAATTGTAAGTACCGGGCGCGATGCTGATAGAAAAATTACCATCGAAATCAGTAAGCACAGCCTGTTTGTTGGAGGTATCCGTATTGCTGGCAAGCTGAACGGTAACATTCAGCACCGGTTGATTATCTCTTGAATCTGTGAGCTTTCCGGTGAGGGTGGTGGTTTGCGCATCCAGCGCCTGGCCGGTTACAAAGGTTAAGAGCAGCAGCAGAAGCGCGCGATAATAGATCATAAATAATTCCGGGCTAAAAATAATGGACGTACAATAAGCAGGCCAGCCGCGGTGAGACAGGTTTTTACCAAGATGGTTTATTGATAGCAAAAAGAAAGGCGGCCCGTGCAGGCCGCCTTCATGAGATAATTCAGGAAATATTAGTTCACCGGAATTTCCTGGGTCGTAGCTGCTGCAACAGGCTTTTTAGGAAGATTGAGTACCAGGATTCCGTCTGTGTATTTAGCGGCGATACCCGAAACATCGATCTTTTCATTCAGGTTAAAGCTGCGCTTGAAAGAGCGCGTCTTGTATTCCTTGCGCAGCCAACTGCCGGTCGGAGTCGCAGTGTCTTCGCTTTGCTCGAAAGTGATGTTCAGCACATTATTGTCGATGCCTATTTTGAAGGACTCTTTGCTTAAGCCGGGCGCAATAAGCGAAAGCTCATAGCCGGTTTCGGTTTCAAAGATGTTTACCGGTGCGTGGCCAAGCGTATTGATCGCTTCTGTAGTGCGACTGATGCCGTGCTGGAAAATATCATCCAAAAGGCCGGTAATGGAGCGTGGATTGATGGTGTTTCTGTACATGATCATTAATTTTTAAGTTGAATGGTTATTATTTAACTATTGCAAATCATGTACCAAAGCGATCTTATACCTGAAATGGCAGTCGTAAATGAAATTAAATGCCATAATGGCTAATGGGTGCAAATTCGCGTCAGTTATTTTTGGCAAGTGCCTGAAATAACTGCGGCCATTCCATAAATCCTTCTCTGCTTCCCAGCCTTACGATAATGATATTCTTGGCCGGATATACATAAATATATTGTCCGAGAAATCCATCCGCAAAAAAGTCGACAGCGGGCGTTGCCACTACATCAAGCATCTTACCATCTGTTGCCTTACTTTCAGGTCTTCAAAAAGGCCGGTAACTTTTACCGTATCACTCCGGATTGCATAATTTACATTGTGCCACCATTGATAGGAATATTTAAATCCATTCTTCGCTTTATCAAAAGTCGTGGATGCATTTACCCACTGTTGGGATATGATCTGCCTGCCGTCCCAATTACCATTATTCAGAAACAGCCTGCCGAAACGAGCAAAATCGCGGGCACGTGCGTTGAGGCAGCAAAAAGCCTTTACTTCCTTATGCTTGCGACTATCCACACTCCAGGATGCATCGAATTCCATCCCGAGCGGTTTCCAGATCTTTTCCTGGAGATATTCATTTAGCGGCTGGCCGGTTGCACGCTCTACGATCATCCCCAATAGTTGCGTATTTACGCTCAGATAGTCAAAATGCCTGCCTGGCGGCTCTTTTATTTTTAGTTTCGTAATGTACTTGCGAAGGTTACGGCCGTAGTAATATTTACCAACGTCCGCAAAAGGATTCATGTAATTTTCATTGAAGCGAATGCCGGACTGCATGTCCAACACTTGTTCGATGGTTATAGCGCCGAATTTATTTTTATCAAGCTCGGTAAGATAATTCGTGATGGGATCCTGTACGTTTTTAATCTTTCCTTCATCTACGGCAATGCCCACCAGCGCAGAAACGAATGATTTTGCCGCGGAAAATGAAGGAACAATACTTTCCTGATGGAAATTATTGAAGTATTTTTCATAAAGCAGCGAATCATTGCGAATGATCAGAAAGGCAGCGGTGCCGGATGCTGCCAACGCGTTATCGAAGGCATAATGCTTCTTTTTGCGGGTTACATCGGTTGGGAGCTTAAGCGATTTGTTTTCGCCAACCGTGATAAACTGGTAAGGATTGGTGCCTTTATTTACCGGTTGGTGCGGAAATTTTTTATAGTCGCTGATATCGGCAAAATTCCAGATAAAAAAGCGTCCCACATGGCAGGAGGCAAGCGCAAAAGAAAAAAGGACAACGGAGAGCAGCTTCTTCTTCATCACCCTAATATAAAAACCTTTAAGGAAAAAATAAAAACGGTCAGTGAATGCTTTCCTGGCGCTCTGCAGGAGCGGTAAGAAAATCATCAACATTGGAAAATAAGAATTCCGGGTACTCGGCAGAAAATTTAGCGGTAACAAAACCGCCAAGCAAGGGCCGTGCGGCCGGCTGATTTAAAGTAGGCGTACTAAGCGGCTCCAATATATACTTTGCAGCAGGAAAATGCTTCAGAACCCCCAGCGCAAGGGCAACGCGGTTCATATAATCCGTACCGCCGATATGGTAAACCCCGGCTTTATTATCCCGGATAAGCAGGAACATTGACCGCGCAATATCTATCGCATTTGTTGGCGAAGCAAACTGATCGTAAGGGAGCTTTAAATTAAGTGTAGCGCCTTCGCGGCATTGCTGCACAATGCGGGCTACGAAGTTTTTGCCCCGTGCTTCATGGCCGTAAATATTGGTAACACGGAGCACCAGCGCGCCGGGCACATTTTTGAGTACGGCCTGCTCGGCTTCCAGCTTATGCCGACCGTAGATGCTGATGGGATTGATGGCATCATCTTCCCGATAAGGGCCCGTTTTTCCATCAAATACGTAATCTGTGGAAAGATAGACCATGCGCGCGCCGCAGCTATTAGCCAGCGCTATAATGTTCTTCGTACTCTGAACGGTTTGTGTATAGCTTTCAGATTCGTGGGTTTCGCAGTAATCAACATGCGTGAGCGCGCCGCAATGCACAATCACATCGGGCTTCCAGGCTGCAACATCGAAATTGGCCGTATCATCCGGCTGCAGCGTATTGTAATAATCCAGCCCGTTGATAGCATAAGAAAAATACGTGCCTTTCACATCCCAGCCCTGCGCTGTAAAATGTTTCAGGCAATTGCCGCCAACAAGGCCGGAGGCGCCGATGATCAGTGCTTTCATTTTAAATAATTAGCTAATGGTCAAATTTGAAGAGATCTGTAAGGTTACTTCAGCACATTAAATAACCGGCATTTCCTGCGGGTACATTTTCTTTTCCAGCTTCTCGCGTAGCGCGCTGAATGCCTCGAGGGTAAGGTCTATATCTTCATCGGTATGCGCAGCCGTAGGAATCAGGCGCAGGATTATTTGTCCCTTAGGGATTACAGGATACACCACAACAGAGCAGAAGATGTTATAATTCTCCCGCATGTCGTGAATAAGCTGGGTAGCGTCAAACAGGCCGCCGGCCATCAGTACAGGCGTTACCGGAGTATTCGTTGTGCCTATTTCGAAGCCCCGCTCACGAAGGCCATTCTGCAGGCGGGCGACATTATGCCATAGCTTGTCCTTCAGCTCCGGCATCGTGCGCAGCAACTCAAGGCGTTTCAGGTTGCCAATTACTACCGGCATCGGCAGGCTTTTAGCAAATACCTGTGAGCGCATATTATAGCGCAGATAAGTGAGGATCTTTTTATCCGCTGCAAGAAAGCCGCCTATCGAAGCCATGCTTTTTGCAAAAGTGGAAAAGTAAATATCGATACCGTCCATGCAATCCTGCTCCTCGCCGATGCCTGCACCTTTCCTGCCCATAGTGCCGAATCCATGCGCATCATCCACAAACAGGCGGAACTCATATTTATCCCTCAATGCAGTAATCTCTTTGATTTTTCCCTGGTTGCCGCTCATGCCAAATACACCTTCGGTAATTATGAGAATACCGCCTTTTGTATCTTTAATAAGCTCTGTTGCACGCTGTAGCTGCTTTTCGCAATCTTCGATATTATTGTGTTTAAATACATAGCGGTGGCCGGGGTGGAGGCGTAGCCCGTCGATAATGCAGGCATGGCTTTCGGCATCATAAACGATCACATCATGGCGACTGCAAAGCGCATCGATCGTGGAAACCATACCCTGGTAGCCGAAATTAAAGAGCATCGCATCTTCTTTGCCTACAAATTCCGCCAGTTGCTTTTCGAGCAGTTCGTGGTTATCGGAATTGCCGCTCATCATGCGCGCGCCCATTGGGGCAGCGAGGCCATAGGCGGCTGTAGCCTCGGTATCTGCCTTGCGTACTTCCGGGTGGTTGGCGAGGCCGAGGTAATTATTAAGGCTCCAGACGATCTTTTCCTTGCCGCGAAACATCATTCGGTTACCAATCTCGCCTTCCAGCTTTGGGAATGCAAAATAACCAGGCGCTTTTTCAGCGTAATCGCCGATAGGGCCGAGGCGTGCTTCAAATTTGGCAAATATATCCATGAGCTAAGCTTTACTGATTATTGGGAAAGATGATATTTTGAAATCTGGCGCGAAATTAGGAAAATGCTGTGGGTTTTGGCGGGCTTGATAAACCTTATTTTACAAGCCATTATTGTTTCTTTAAAATATTTCAACTAATGCAATTATGCTGCCGGCGCTTGTTGTACCGGAATAATTTTCTCAAGCAGTGTCGCTTTGCTTCTTTGGGCTTCTTCAAGATCATAGTCATCCTGAAGCCCGAGCCAGAATTTGGCTGAATTGCCGAAATACTTGCCCAGCCTCAAAGCTGTATCAGCACTGATTCTCCTGTTTCCCTTAATAATTTCAGATATCCTGGTTTGAGGAATAGCAATTTCCTTCGATAAGCGATATGCAGTAATTTGAAAGGGAAGGAGGAATTCTTCAGATAATATCTCGCCAGGAGAAATATTTCTAAGCTGTTTCATTTTTTAGAGTTTAGTGATAATCAATTATTTCAACCTTTTTTGCATTATTGTTGTTCGATTTGAAAATTATATGCCATTGATCATTGATGCGAATGCTGTAGAATCCCATTAGGTTTCCCGAAAGCTTTTCCAACTTGTTTGATGGTGGAATTTTAAGGTCACTGAGCGTGATAGTTGTGCAGCATTCTTAACTTTCTCCTGCTCATTTCCTGAATCTCATCAGGAAGTTTCCTGCCCCTTTCCCCGGCCCAAATTTTAGCTGTTTCCGTATTTTCAAATAAAAGAATCATGCTTACGCATTGCGATTGTAACGCCAAGGTGGCTTAAAAAATCAATATTTTAGGTATAAATATTGGTTGTAAGGAATAATAACGTACAATAGCTTTGCTGCAATGAAAAAATGCTGCCTCCTCCTCATCATACTGGTTGGTTTTTCGACCGCTCAAGCCCAATCCAATCGCGATATTCCGCGTCCTAAATTAGTGGTTGGCATTGTTGTAGATCAGATGCGCTGGGATTACCTGTATCGCTATTATGCCCGTTTTGGTGAGGATGGATTTAAGCGCTTAATGAGCGATGGCTTTAATTGCCAGACTACATTTATCAATTACCTTCCTGCATTTACCGGCCCCGGCCATTCCTGTATTTACACCGGCTCCGTACCAGCCATTCACGGTATAGCTGCCAACGACTGGATCGAAGAAACAACCGGGAGACCTATGTATTGTACGCAGGATACAAGCGTACTACCCATTGGTGGCAGCAGGCTTTGGGGGAGGATGAGCCCGAAAAATTTATTAACAACTACAGTTACCGATGAATTGCGGCTTGCCACGAATTTTCGTTCCCGGGTGTACGGAATAGCGCTCAAAGACCGTGGAGGCATTCTTCCCGCCGGGCATCTTGCAAATGCAGCCTTCTGGTTTGATGACAGTACCGGCAACTTTATGACCAGTACCCATTACCTGCAAAAGCTTCCGCGATGGTTAGATGAATTCAACCAAAAGCATTGGGCGGATACGTTTTTAACACGCAACTGGAATCTTCTTTATCCAATTAATACCTACATACAAAGCCTCCCGGATAATAGCTCTTATGAAGGTGCATTCCGCGGTGAGGCAGCACCTGTTTTTCCGCATATCACAGCCGGATTTGCCGGCACTGATTACAATGCGTTACGTAAGATACCAGCCGGCAATACTATGACGCTGAAAATGGCAAAAGCCTGTATTGCCGGCACGGAGCTTGGCCAAAAAGGGCAAACAGATTTTTTAGCTATAAGCCTTTCCTCAACGGATTATGCAGGCCATCAGTTTTCACCGAATTCAATAGAAGTTGAAGATATGTATCTGCGGCTTGATGGCGAGCTGGCATCCTTTCTCCACTACCTTGATAACCATATTGGTAAGGGCGATTATACCGTTTTCCTCACGGCAGATCACGGTGTAGCGCACAATGCTGCGTATCTTGATGATCTGAAAGTGCCGGGCGGCAATACGCTTCAAATGCCAATGCAGCGATCCTTATTCGCTCATATAAAGCAAAAATTTGGCAAAGATTCATTGCTGCGCGGACTGGATAACTACCAGGTCTATTTCAATGAAGGAAAAATTGCTGTTTCCGGAATTGCCCGGGGCGTATTGAGAAAATCCGTTCGCCATTGGCTGGAACAGCAGCAGGAAATTGCCTATGTGGCCGACCTGGAAGATATAGCTGCAACATCCATCCCGGAACCTATCCGCACTATGATTATCAATGGTTATGCAAGGGGCAGAAGCGGCACTATGCAGATTATTCTGAAGCCAGGCTGGTATTCAGGATACGCGAAAACCGGCACTACGCACGGTACCTGGAACCCTTATGACAGTCATATCCCGATGCTGTTTTATGGCTGGGGTATCAGGCAGGGAGCTTCCTACAAAACCCGGCACATGACCGATATCGCCGCAACGATTGCTGCGCTCCTTCATATACAAATGCCCAACGGCTGTATAGGTGAGGTGATGGAGGAAGTACTGAAATAATACTTTTTCTAAAAGCTGATGCTGTGGGAAATGATTGTAAGCTCTGTTGGCGCGCGTTTTAGTAGCAATATTCTGTGCAGCCCATTGCCGGAATATGAATATAAAAATTGCCTTTTGCCTCGTGCTTTTATCGCTTAGTAAACCAGTATATGCCCAGATATTTCAGCGCATGCTCAAAGTAGATACCGACACTGCCTATGTAAGCGAACATGATAAGGACCTTACGATCCGGCCCTTTATTGAACAGAATTTTAACCAGTATAATTTTCTGAATACACGTATTAAGGAGCGGTTTACGTATCAGCCTAATTCTCCACTACAGGCCGGCCTTGGCGTAAGCTATCGCATTGTTGGTATCGGGCTCGGCTTTGCTTTGCCGGGCATTAATAAGTACAGTGATTATGGCAAAGGGAAGATCACCGATTTTTCTACCCATTTCTATTTGCGGAGAATCAACATTGATGTGTTTTACCAATATTATGGTGGCCAGCATATCAGAAATCCTCAAGCAGAGCTCAGCAATTATTCAAGTAGTATCTATGAACGCTCCGACATCTACACTAAAGCGCTGGGTGTAGGATTCCAATATATCGTAAAACCCAAAACCTTTTCGATGGAGCCCTTTTCATTTGTGCATTACCAGAAAAAGGCCGCCGGGTCTTTCCTCCTTGGATTTCAGCTAATCCGTACCGGCATTTTCGGTGATTCGCTATTGCTTCCTTCCAATACCCTTACGCCGGATTTGCTGGACGGTTTTCCTTTAATAAAATCCCTATCCTATAACCTTACCGTAAGCGGAGGCTATGCTTACACTTACATTTACCGCAGGCATTTATTTATTACCGCTGCGCTGAATGGCGGCGCTGGAGTAAGCTTTGCAACCCTGTATCGCAGTAATGATGGCGGCACCATTCACAATGCCGGCCTTCAGCTTAATGCAATCTACAGAGTGCTCACAGGCTATAACTCAGAGCAGTTCTTTGCCGGATTGCAGTTTACCGGCTACACTGGCTATCAATCTACTCCGCTGCAAAATGTAAAGCAGCTTTATAACATCGGCAGGCTCAACTTTACCGTGGCTAAACGCTTTAAGCTTAAGAAAAAGCTGCTTGGATTTTACTGATGGATTTATCCGGATGGCTTATCTTAGAGCACCCTGTTTTGAACTACGCAAATGACACCCGAAGAAGCACTGCTCCAGTATTTTGGCTATAAAGATTTCCGCCTGCAGCAAAAAGAAATAGTCACCAGCATTCTTAGCGGCCATGATACAATGGTATTAATGCCAACCGGTGGCGGCAAGAGTATTTGCTACCAGTTGCCGGCCCTTCTGATGAAGGGGCTGACGCTTGTAGTATCGCCACTCATTGCGCTGATGAAAGACCAGGTGGATGCGCTTACGCAGAATGGAATTGAAGCCGCCTACCTGAATTCTACACTCACACCGGCACAGCAGGAAGGTGTGCTGTGGCGCATAAAGGCCGGGGAGATAAAATTGCTGTATATGGCGCCAGAGCGGCTCATCAGTGATAAAAACCTTACTACTTTTCTCCAGAAAACAGGCATTGCGATGATTGCCATAGATGAGGCGCACTGTATATCCCAATGGGGGCATGATTTCCGGCCGGAATATCTTGCTTTAGGCTCTGTGAAAGCTTCGTTTCCCGGTACGCCGGTTGTAGCGCTCACTGCTACGGCAGATAGCCGCACCAAGGAAGATATTATCCAGAAGCTGAGTATGGCTAAGGCCAATATTTTTGAGCATTCATTCAACCGGCCTAATATTTTTTACCAGGTGCTGCCCAAGCGGGCCTTGCATCAGCAGCTTATCCAATATCTGAATTCTCATAAAGAAAAGAGTGGGATCATTTATTGCCTCTCGCGGGCGGGAACCGAGACTTTAGCGGACGCTTTGCAAAAAGAAGGTATTTCATCTGTAGCCTACCACGCCGGGCTCGAAAGGACTGTGCGGGAGCAGCGGCAGGAGCAGTTCCAGCGCGATGAGGTAAAGGTAATGGTGGCTACCATCGCTTTTGGCATGGGCATCGATAAAAGCAATGTGCGCTTTGTGATCCATGCGGATCTCCCTAAAAATATTGAAGGCTATTATCAGGAGACGGGTAGGGCTGGGCGCGACGGCCTTCCCAGCGATGCCTTGCTTTTTTACAGCGGAGGCGATGTAGCCAAAATGCGCCGGTTCATTTTTATTGAAAATAATGCAGAGCAGACGCGCATCTTAGAGCGGAAACTACAGCAAATGGCGGATTTCTGTACCCTTACAACCTGTCGCCGTAAATACCTGCTCAATTATTTTAACGAGGAAGCACCCGAAACCTGCGGCTATTGCGACGTATGCCGCACTCAGTATATGCGGACAGATGCAACTATTCCGGCACAGAAAATACTGAGCGCAGTATCGAGGCTGGAAGAACGTTTTGGGCTGAACTATGTAGTGGATTTTCTTCGGGGAAGCAGCACCACGAAGCCGGAGCATCAGAATCTAAAGACTTATGGTACCGGAAAGGACCTGCCAAAAGCGCAATGGCTGCAATATGGCCGTGAGCTGGTACAGCAGGGTTATCTTCAGCAATCGGAAGATGGCTATCCTGTGTTAAAGCTTACGCCGAAGAGCTGGCTCGTATTGCGCGGCAGCGAGCCGGTTATGCTCGTTGAAGCCACACAAACTCCATCCATAAAGAATTCAGATAATACAGAAATTGAGCTTGCGCATCCTGCATTGTTCGATGCATTGAAAGTTGTACGAAAGCGCTTTGCTGATGAGCAGAATATAGCCGCCTTCCAGGTTTTTTCGGATGCTACGCTTGTAGAGCTGGCCAATTACCTGCCGCTTTCTTTAGAAGATATAGGCCAGATTTCTGGGTTCGGAGAGTTGAAAACGCAGCGCTATGGCCATGCGTTTCTGGAAATTATCCGGGACTATGCAGTGGAGCATAACCTGCACACGCAGATTCAAAATAAAGTACCCAAACGCCAACGGGCGGAACGGTCGGAAAGCAAACCAGCAGTAGAAAACACCGTGCCCAATGAAACCAGCCGGCAAAGCCTGGCACTTTTCAAAAGTGGTAATTCTATTGAAAATATTGCGGCATTACGCAGCCTGAGCCCGGAGACGATCAGCAGTCATCTTGCCAAATTCCTCGCCACCGGCGATTTGATGATCGAAGAGCTTGTAAGCAATGAAAAGCAGGCTTTAATTGCCGCGGCAATAATTAATGCAGGCACTAGAATGCTTACACCGATAAAGGAAAAATTACCTGATGATATTTCATACGGAGAAATAAGAATCATAATAAGCCACCTGGAACGGATTTTTGGAAGCTAATTATGCTATACCAAACCGTTCAATAAAGGTTAGCTCAGAATGCAGCGTTTTCACCGCTCTCTAAAAAATAAAAAGCCATTCTTATAGAGAATGGCTCAAAAAACATTAAATAATTTTATTACAAAACTCTTCCGCCGCAGGCATAATATTTCTGCCAGTAGCTTTCGTTCAGGTTGCTGATCATTACTCCACGGCTTGACGATGCGTGCACGAAAAAATTATTCATCAGGTAGATGCCGACGTGCGAGATACGACTGCTGTGCACATGAAAGAAAACAAGGTCGCCTTCTTTAAGGTCGGCATTCTTCCAGACCACATTGCTCATGTTGAATTGCTCAAAGGCCGTGCGTACGAGATTCATGCCAAAAATGTTTTCATAGCAGCGCTGCACGAAAGCAGAACAGTCGATACCGGACTTATCCGTACCACCAAGGCGGTAGCGCGTGCCATACCATTCATTCACAAAAGCATAAAGCGGGATGTTGCGGATCGTTTGCGGAAGCACTTCCATTAATGAGGCAAACTTTATCTGCAAGGCATTCGTATGGGCAACGTCAATATTGCGGCCGCCTTCATTCTTCATGTTTTCAGAAGAAAGTGCAACAGTATGGCCGGGTGTGCTTAAAGAAATATTATCCAGAAACTGGGGATTCCGGGATACTTTTTCGGTAAGGGAAGGCTGTACAAATTGCTGGGAGGAATAGCAGGAAGTAAGGGAAGCAGTAATGGATAAAAGAATAATCGAAGCTAAGCTGCGCAAGCGTAA
The DNA here is from genome assembly GCA_965246905.1 of Chitinophagaceae bacterium. Taxonomy (GTDB): domain Bacteria; phylum Bacteroidota; class Bacteroidia; order Chitinophagales; family Chitinophagaceae; genus UBA1952. The sequence goes on along the minus strand of CBDFFZ010000030.1, from coordinate 12,184 downwards.
TGGCATAAGTGAGGTTTGTTTTTAGTTGGTTGATACTAAAATGGCAAACGGCCTTAATGTCTGAAAGTTATCTGTAAAACTAATCTGATCTGATGGCCCTGATGGTAATAAATCAGCCACACTTTTCGTAAGGGTGTGGCTGACTTTTCTATTTCCTGTAGCGAGACCAGGGATCGAACCTGGGACCTTCGGGTTATGAGCCCGACGAGCTACCGCTGCTCTATCTCGCGATGTGGATGCAAATATAGAACGCTATATCGGAACAGGCAAGCTTTTGCACAAAACTATTTGAAACGTACATGTTATCGGAGCCGTTTTGAGTAGTAAATTTTCTCCCGCAGATGGATCATGTGCTATCATTCGCAGCTAGCCACAATTTATATTTCTAATGAACGGTCAGGCCCTGAATCGCAACGAAATTATTGCGCCATTGCCGCCTTACTTTTGCAGCTACATGTCGCAGTCCTTTCAATCAGGTTTTGTCAATATTTTCGGCCCTCCCAATGCGGGTAAATCAACTTTACTTAATGCTTTGCTCGGCGAGCAGCTGGTGATCACTTCCCCTAAAGTGCAGACAACGAGGCACCGTATTCTGGGCATTATGAACGAGCCGGATTATCAGCTTGTTTTTTCTGATACGCCCGGCATTATAGAGCCGAAATATAAGCTGCATGAAAAGATGATGCGACAGGTAAAAAGCGCGCTTGAAGATGCCGATGTTGCCATCCTGATGAATGATATTACCTTGCCGCTGGAAAGCTTTGAGCCTGTACTGAAGCTGCTGCGGCTGAAGGTGCCGGTAATTATGCTGCTGAATAAAACGGACCTGCTGAAAACGAAGACACAGCTCAGGGCGCAGCTTGCAATGTATAAGGAAGCTTTCCCGAAGTGGGAGATCCTGCCGGTATCGGCCCAAAACAAAACGGATACGGATAAGATCCTGCCAATGGTGCTGAAGCATATTCCCATAGCACCCGCCTTTTATCCGCAAGACAGTATTTCCGACCGGCCGGTTCGTTTTTTTGTAAGCGAGCTTATCCGTGAGCAGATCTTTAACCAGTACCAGGAGGAGATTCCCTATCATACAGCAGTTATTATCCAGGATTTTGAAGAAAAGACAAATGTGGATGTGATCCGTGCAGAGATCATTGTAAGCCGGGAAACGCAAAAGATGATCCTGCTGGGCAAAGGCGGAGCGGGCATCAAAGCATTAGGCATCGCTTCGCGAAAGAAGATAGAGGATTTTTTACAGCACCGGGTTCATCTCGAGCTGTTTATAAAAGTGCGGCCCAAGTGGCGCGATAATGAAAACTACCTGCGTGAATATGGATATAATTCCTGAGTCGCGGGATGGTTTGATAGAAGATATTTCAGTTGCTTTTCCCTATAAAGCAGGAGTTTTGATTGCCATGCTGCGGCTGGATAAGCTGCATGCCGTTGTAAGCGGCAATAAATGGTTTAAGCTGAAGTATAATTTACAGGCTGCGCTGGATCGGAATTACAGGCAGGTACTGACGTTTGGCGGCGCCTATTCAAATCATTTGGTAGCCACAGCGGCCGCTGCTGCGTATTTTGGTCTTTTATCCGTTGGGATTGTGCGGGGGTTACATGCACAACATGCGCTCACACCAACCCTGAAATCGTGTATAGAATATGGGATGAAGCTTTATTTCGTAAGCAGGCAGGATTATGATTTAAAACAAGATGCAGGATATTTAAAAATGCTTCAGGAAAGTTACTTTACCAGCTTTATCATTCCGGAAGGCGGCAACAATGATTTAGGCAGGGATGGTGCCGGAAATATTGCCTCTTTCATACCTGCAGACATTACGACTGTATGCCTTCCTGTTGGCACTGGTACTACTTTTGCCGGGCTTCGTAATTCTTTACCTCGGCGTATCAAGATGATTGGCTTTACGGCTATGAAGGGAGGGGAATATCTTGCAGTCGGTATTGCCAATAATATAAAACAATCAAAAGCGGCCAACTGGCAATTGAATACAGAATACGCATTCAAAGGCTTCGCAAAAACCACGCCGGAGCTGATCCGTTTCATTCAGTCATTTTATAAGCAAACTGCCATTCCACTTGATATTGTTTATACCGGCAAGATGATGTTTGGCATTAATCAACTATTGCAGCAGGAAGCATTTGCCGAAGGCGAAAAGATCCTGTGCATACACACCGGCGGACTCCAGGGAAATCCTCCCGGGCTGTTTGATTCATAAAAATAACTGGCCCGGCGCATTATCTTGCGTCCTATGACTTCTATCCCGTTGCCGCAGCAAAAAAGCAGGCTTACGCTCTATATTATTCTTGCTTTGCTTGCCGGCATTGTGCTGGGCTATATCCTAAACCATACAGTCATTCCGCAGGGCGCAGATGAAGCGCTCACAACAAAATATACAGAACCGTTTTCCCTGATTGCGGATATTTTTCTGCGCCTGATAAAAATGATCGTCGCGCCGCTGGTATTCAGCACACTGGTTGTAGGTGTGGCAAAGCTGGGTGATATAAGCGCCGTTGGCCGCATTGGGGGGAAAACAATGCTGTGGTTTATTTCTGCATCCCTGGTAAGCCTTCTATTGGGCATGCTTCTGGTGAATATTTTCGAGCCCGGGGCGCATATGCATTTACCATTGCCGGATGCTGCTGCCGGCAGTGTAGTGGAAAAATCGGCGCTTACCCTCAAGGAATTCCTGCACCATGTTTTCCCGGTTTCCGTATTCGATGCGCTGGCGAAGAACGAGATCCTGCAGATCGTGGTATTTGCGCTTTTATTTGGCGTGGCTACAGCAGCAATTGGAGAGAAAGGCGAAATAATTATCCGTGCATTCGATGCGATCTCGCATGTGATACTCAAGATAACCGGGTATATCATGAAGCTTGCGCCGCTGGCTGTTTTCGGGGCTATGACGGCCATTATTGCAAAGCAGGGCTTAGGTATTCTCAAAATTTACTCGCTCTTTATCGGGGAATTTTATCTGGGACTCCTATTGCTCTGGCTGGTACTATTTCTTGCAGGATTTGCTTTTATAGGCAAAAGAATAAAGACCTTATTTTCAAGAATAAAGGATCCTATCCTGCTTGCATTCAGCACCAGCAGCAGCGAGGCGGCCTTCCCGAAAACCATGCAGGAGCTGGAGCGTTTCGGCTGCAATAATAAGATCGTGTCCTTTGTGCTGCCGCTCGGCTATTCTTTCAATCTGGATGGCTCGATGATGTATATGACCTTTGCCTCGCTGTTCATAGCACAGTCCTACGGCATTCATTTGGATCTGCCTACGCAACTCAGCATGTTGCTGGTATTAATGCTTACCAGTAAAGGCATTGCTGGTGTACCACGTGCATCGCTCGTAGTGATAGCCGGCACGCTTGCTACCTTTAAAATCCCGGAGGCGGGCCTGGCGCTGCTTTTAGGCATCGATCCCCTGCTGGATATGGGCCGCAGCGCAACCAATGTGGTTGGCAACAGTGTAGCAACGGTTGTAGTAAGCAAATGGGAAGGCGATCTGAAGCAGGGCAGCGACCATCCTGTTTTATAACAAGGCTTTTTAAAACGCGGAATTTTTTTTAGCCTATTTTCACCCCTCAACTTTGGGTTTAATTCAATGCACGAATTTTTTGCAGCTTTTAAGCAGATGATGGATGCCGATGTTATGTCGGCCTGGGTTATGGCGCACGGGGGTCTCTATCTTGTAGCCTTAATCATCTTTGCTGAAACCGGACTTTTTGTAGGATTTTTTCTTCCAGGGGATTCTCTGCTCTTCATCACCGGCCTTATCATCGCTACGTCCCCTGCGCCATTTTCTAATGATATTGCTAATCTCATTTTCTGGATGTCATTGCTTTCCATTGCCGGTATCGTTGGCAATATGGTCGGCTACTGGTTTGGCAAGCGCGCCGGTCCATTGCTCTTTGAGCGGCGGGATACCTGGCTTTTTAAAAAGAAGCACCTCATTCAGGCGCATGATTTTTACGAAAAGCGTGGCGGCGCAGCCATTATCCTGGCCCGTTTCCTTCCTGTAGTACGCACTTTTGCACCCATCGTTGCGGGCGTAGTGGCAATGGATCGTAAAAAGTTTTTTTTCTATAATATCATCGGCTGTGTAGCATGGATTGTGAGTATGACGCTGCTCGGCTATTTTCTTGGAGCGAATGAGTGGGTAAAGCATAACCTGGAGAAAATTGTGATCGGACTGATACTTGTAACCACCGGCCCTGTACTTTTCAAGATGATCTTTGGCAAGAAAAAGCATCCGACCCAGGAAGTAGTTGAGGATATGATCGACCCGAATTCCAAATAAGGCATGGACGCGCAGCGTAAAGCAGTAGGCATTTTCAGCATACCTGTTCTGGTAGCTGCGCTTGGCTATTTTGTAGACGTATATGATCTGCTGCTTTTTTCCATTGTGCGCAAGCCCAGCCTGCGCAGCATTGGCCTGAGCGATAACGCAATCAACAACAAGGGCATGGATATTATTGGCCACCAGATGCTGGGGCTGATGATCGGCGGCATTATCTGGGGCGTAATTGCTGATAAAAAAGGCCGGCTTAGTGTACTCTTTGGCTCTATCATCCTTTATTCGCTGGCCAATATTGCCAATGGATTCGTAGTCAGCGCAGAGCAATATAGCTGGTGCCGGTTTATTGCAGGCATCGGCCTTGCCGGAGAGCTCGGCGCCGGTATTACGCTGGTAAGTGAGCTGCTGCCTAAAGACAAGCGCGGTATTGCAACATCACTCGTGGCAGGCATTGGACTTACCGGCGCCGTACTGGCCTATTTTATTTCAAAATCCTTTGACTGGAGAATCTGTTACTTTATCGGAGGCGGCTTAGGCATATCGCTTCTCTTGCTGCGCATTTCCGTATTTGAATCCGGGATGTTTAAAAGCCTTCAGCATGCGGCAGTGAGCAAGGGCAATTTTTTCATGTTCTTCACTACCGGGGCAAGATTCAAAAAGTACCTGATAAGCATACTCATCGGTCTGCCCACATGGTATGTTATTGGTATCCTGATCACTTTCTCAGATAAGTTCGGGAAAGAATTTGGCACACGCGGAGATGTAGATCCCGGCAGGGCGGTGATGTTTGCGTATGTATCAATTTCTATTGGAGATGTAATTGTGGGCTTGCTCAGCCAGCTATTAAAAAGCCGTAAAAAGGCGCTTCTGTTCTTCTACGGACTTACCATAATAGCCATGATCCTGTTTTTCAATCAAAGGGGCGGTACTGTAAATGAAATGTATTGGTGCTGCGCGATGCTTGGCTTCGGCACCGGCTTCTGGGCTATTTTCGTAACAATGGCTGCCGAGCAGTTTGGCACCAATATGCGCGGAATCGCCGCAACTACAGCACCTAATATGGTGCGGGGAGCATTGGTACTAATAACTATTTTGTTTAAAGCCCTGCAACCAGCACAGAGTTATGTTCACGCCGCCATGATTACAGGCGGCATTGTAATGATTATCAGCATTGTCTCCGCGTTTTTTACCGAAGAAACATTTGGTAAGGATCTGGATTTCCTGGAAACATAGTTATGCTGCAATGTGAGCTCGTTTCTCTGGTTTTTTTGAAGATCAATCATTCATACATCGCTTCGATCACCTGCTCAAATTTTCCTTCAACAGTCTTTCTTTTGATCTTTAGGGAAGGAGTCAGCTCGCCGGTATCGACTGTCCATTCCTGCGGTAGCAGGGTATATTTCTTCAGTTGCTCTACATGATTGAACTGCGGGTTATACTTATCCAACTGCTTATCAAACAGCTCTTTTATTTCCGGCATTTTCAGGATATCCACATTCGAGGAAGGCACCTTTTTCCCCGCATCCTGCAAATACTTTTTGAGCTGGAGGAAGGATGGCACAATAAGTGCGCTCACAAACTTCCGGCTATTGCCAATCACCATCATCTGCTCGATGTACGGGCTCTCACGCATTTTGTTTTCAATTACCTGTGGCGCAACATATTTACCCCCGGAAGTTTTAAAAATCTCTTTTTTCCGGTCTGTAATTTTCAGGAATTTCCCCTCCTGCCATTCACCGATGTCGCCGGTGTGAAACCAGCCATCTTTCAATGCTTCAACCGTAAGATCGGGGCGTTTGTAATAGCCAATCATCACATTCGGGCCTTTTGTAAGAATCTCCCCATCGTCCGCAAGCTTTACCTGCACATTCTGGATTAGCGGACCTACTGAGCCAATACGGCGACCTTCACTTTCAAAACAGTTTACCGTAATTACGGGCGATGTTTCGGTAAGGCCATAACCTTCCATAATCACGATCTTAGCTGCGCTGAAAATACGTATCAACCGCACCTGGCAGGCTGCGGAGCCGCTTACAATAGCTTTTACATTGCCACCAAGCGCATCCCGCCATTTATTGAAAATGAGCCTATTGGCAAGAGACAATTGCAGGTCATACCAAAAACCGGCAGGTTTTGCATTATCATATTTCTTGCCCAACTCCAGCGCCCAGAAAAAAAGTGCGCGCTTAATGCCTTTCAGCTCCAACCCTTTGGTAAGAATGCGCTCATATACTTTTTCGAGGAGTCGTGGTACGGTGGTGAAAACCATGGGCTTTACTTCCCGCAGGTTATCGCCAATGGTTTCCATGTTTTCGGCATAATAGATACCCAACCCCGCTTCGATGTAGATGTAAGTAACCATCCGCTCGAAAATATGGTTGAGCGGCAGGAAGCTCAGGGCTTTTTCGCCCTTTTTGGCAAACGTAAAGACCGGCATGGAATCGCGGACATTGCTCACGATATTCTGGTGCGTGAGCATTACGCCTTTAGGGTTTCCGGTAGTGCCGGAGGTGTAGATGATGGTAGCCAGCGTGTCGCCTTTTATGCGGGCCAGCAGGGCTTCATCCAGGATGGAATGATCTGCCAGGATCTCCTGCCAGTTTTTTACGCCTTCCATCTTATCGAAAGAGAAAACATATTCCAGGGTTGGCACCGCGGCAAAGGTTTCCGCAAAGCGGAGATAAAGCTCTGCATTGGCTACAAAAAGCTTTTTTACACCGGCTTCATTCAGCACAAATAACAGCTCGGCGGGATTAATGGTAGGGTAGATGGGCGTAAGCACAGCCCCGGTAAGCTGCACGGCAATATCGGCGATCATCCATTCCGGCCGGTTGGGGGAAATAACGGCAATTTTTTCCTGCGCCTCGGGCTCCAGTGTTTTATTATCGATACCCAGCGCAAGGAGTCCGTTGGCCAGCTTACAGGCGGTATTCCATACTTCGGTGGTGTGGTAAGTCCGCCATTTGCCGCTTTCTTTTGCCGCCAGCAGCACGCCGTCCGGGTCATCTGCCACGCGTTCTTTTACTATGTCAAATATTCGCTCCATTATCCTAAATGTAATAAATATTGGGCGATAGCTGCCTGTTCCATATGTAATTGCTAATTTTCGCCGCCGGTACAATATTCTACGATGCAGCTAAGCTTACACAACCTTTTACCAAACCCACTCCGGGATAAGCTGCAGGGCCGTACATCGGGTATCTGGCAGCAGAATATAGCCTGGCAGCAGGGCGAATATATCTTCATTCAGGCGCCATCCGGTACGGGCAAAACTACCCTCATTCATTACCTCTATGGAATAAGAAAGGATTATGAAGGCAGCATAAAATGGGGCGGAAAAATTGTTGATGCGCCTAATGATCTATCAATATTGCGCACTGGTGATGCAAGCGTCATTTTTCAGGATATGCGGCTCTTTCCCGACCTTACAACCTGGGAAAATCTTGAATTAAAAAGATCACTGACCCATACAGTTACGGAACAGGAAGTGATAAATTGGATGGATAGCTTAGGCATTGCCGACAAAAAAAACGCTTTAGGCAAGACGCTTTCGTACGGTGAGCAGCAGCGTGTAGCAATTATCCGCGGGCTTTTACAACCTTTCAAGTGGCTTTTAATGGATGAGCCGTTCAGTCATCTTGATATAGCAAATACAGCAAAGGCCGCCACGCTTATCGGGGAAGTTGTGGCAAGAAACAAAGCAGGATTTATCCTTGCAGATCTCGATGATAATGATCATTTCCCCTATACTCAAAAGATCCTGCTCTGATGCCTGCTCAACAATTATTACTTAATAAGCTGCTCTTCAGCCGCGCAGGAAACGCCCGCTTATGGACTGCGCTATCAGCGCTTTGCACAGGCACGGCGTTGTTACTTATCGCTGTATTGATCTGGTGGAATTTTAATCAACTCCTTAATGGCCGCCAAGCCGGCGACAGCCTGGGCAGCACATTCCTTACTGTAAGCAAACGGGTAAGCAATGAAAAGATGGGCAATGCCGCAATTACTCTTTTTTCTACCCCAGAGATCGAAGCGCTTAAAAAGGTAAAAGAGGTACAGGATGTAGGCAATTTGCTTGCCGTAAAACAGAAGGTGAATATGCGCATGAGGCTGGGCGAAGGCCTTGATTTTTCCACCATCCTGTTCCTGGAAGCAGTGCCGGATGCTTTTATGGATAAGCTGCCGCCTGACTGGGCCTGGAAACCGGGACAGCCGCAGTTACCCATTATCTTATCATCAGAATTTCTAAGTCTTTATAACTATGTATTTGCGCCGGGCCAGGGGTTGCCGCAGCTTTCGGAAGAGTCGATAAAAGCCCTGCCATTTCAGCTTGCGCTTGGCGAAGATGGCCATGAGGAAATTTACCTGGCGCATATCGCCGGGTTTTCAGACCGCATTACATCTGTACTGGTGCCCGAAGCTTTTGCCCGGTATGCCAATAAGCAATCCGGGCTTACTGTCGTGCCGCCGTCGAGGCTCGTTGTCAAAGTATCAGATCCATCATCCAAAGCCTTTAATGATTTTTTAAAGGAGCATGATTACGTAACCAATGCAGAGCAGCTGCGCTGGAGCAAAATGAGGGCGATTGTAGAGGTTGTAGCCGGGGCTACAGGAGCCCTGGCTTTGCTACTGATGGCCATCAGCGTGCTGGTATTTACTTTGTTTATCGAGTTGACTATTGCCCGTGCACAGCAATCCGTACAGCTGCTGCTGGAGCTTGGCTACAGCCCGGAGGGGTTGAGTAAATTTCTCTACCGCCGCTTTCTGCCATTGCTTGGAGGCAGCTTTATCGTGGCCATACTATTGGCAGTGATTGCACAGATTGCAGCTGCGTATTCAGGTAAAAGCTCAGGATTATCGCTGAGCTATTTCCCCGGATGGCCGGTGTGGGTAGTGGCAGCAGCATCTTTTGCACTCTTATTTTTTCAGGTTAAAAGAGCAATTCGCAGTGCATTGATTGCGTTGTAAGGGTTTTGAAAGATTATTTTTCTTACACCTTCGTGCTATTTATAGCATTTAATCCTTACTTTTGCAATCCCAAAAACCGACCGGCCACTAATTTTTCATTTTGAATTAAAAGTGTCCTGGCGTTGCTGCCGGCGTGATGGGAATATTCATTTTTTAATTGCTAAAAATTTTATGGCAACAAACAACAACTTACAGCGCTACGAGCTGATGTTGATCTTCACGCCGGTACTGGCTGAAGACGACTACAAGACTGCACAGCAGAAGTACACAGACTTCATCATTACCGCTGGCGGTGAAATCGTTCATTCCGATCCGCAGGGCCTTCGATCCCTCGCATATCCGATCGCTAAGAAAACGACAGGCCTTTTCTGGCTCATGGAGTACATGGCGCCAACGGATGCAAATCAAAAGCTGGAAATCCAGATGAACCGTGATGAGAACATCATGCGCCATATGATTACCCGCCTCGATAAGTATGCAGCGGAGTTCAATGCGCGCCGCCGCAGTGGTGTAAAGCGTGAGCGTTCTCAAAAAGCTGAATCCGAAACCGAAGCTTAAATTATTAGTTTCAAGTCGTTGATTTTCCGTGTAAAGATGGCTATGCGCTACCTTATTACGGCACCCAATTTTTCAGCACTGTACTAATCACCTAAACACAAAAAAAAAAATGGCAAAGCAAAACGATATAAAATATCTTACTTCAGCGCGTATTGAAAAGCGCCCCAAAAAATATTGCCGCTTTAAGAAGCTTGGCATTAAGTATGTTGATTATAAGGATGGCGAATTCCTGAAAAAATTTCTGAATGAGCAGGGCAAGATGTTGCCTCGCCGTATCACCGGAAACTCACTGAAATTTCAGCGGAAGGTTGCGGTTGCCATCAAAAAGGCCCGTCAGCTTGCATTGTTACCTTATGTGACTGATCTCATGAAATAAATGGAATAGAATATTGAAACTTGGAATCAGACCTGTGATTTTCAGAGTGGCTTTCCAACTTTCGACTTTCGACTTTCAACTTCCTAATCAACAAATTCCTAAAAACAATGAATATTATTCTTATAAAAGACGTGGATAATTTAGGCGGCGCCAATGAAATGGTGAATGTTCGCCCTGGTTATGCACGCAATTACCTCATCCCGCAGAAATATGCGATCGAGTACAGCGAAAGCAATCGTAAGGTGCTTGAAGAGCGCCAGAAAGTAGCACGCAAGCGCGAAGAAAAGCTGATGGCAGAAGTGGCAAAGGTTACGGAAGTACTGAAGGCAAGCCCGGTAAAGCTCGGCGCAAAGCTGGGTACATCCGGCAAGATCTTTGGTTCTGTAACATCTATTCAATTAGCGCGCGCTATCCGTGAGCAGAAAGGTTACGATATCGATCGCCGCCGCATCACTATCGTTGATGATGTAAAGGAAGCAGGCTTGCATAAAGCTACCATTGATTTCGGCAAAGACAATGTGCTTGAGCTGGAGTTTGACGTAGTAGGCGAATAAGCTGATATGATTTTTAAAAAGAGGCGCCCGAAAGGCGCCTCTTTTTTTGGACATTGTTAGCTTCGTGTCGTTTTGTGTCTTATGTCTTGTGTCCCCGGGCTGAAGCCACGGGGTTAAGGAGGTCTGGTCATTGGCTAAAGCCGGAGAAACATAAAAAAAAATATTGCTGGCAAAGTTACGCGATCATAACTTCTGTTATGATTCCCTGCATAAATGTCTCTTCCCCTTGGGAGATTTGCGAAAGGAGCGAGTGATAGCGTTGCCGGGATGGGTTTTTGTGGGGCAGAATTTAATGTCCAATTCGTATAACTTCTGTATTATCAAAATTGGCTGCTGGCAGTATTTCCAAAGGAACAACTATCTACTTCCATGCTACATCAGCACTTTTACGTCATCGGGCCAAACTCTTCAGCCAGATCCTTTTCCATCCTCAGATTCTCTATAATAAATATTTGCCGTGCTGGCGTATTCTTGCCCATATAATATTCCAGCAGCTTTTGGATCTGCGCATCGTGACTCAACAATACAGGTTCTTTGCGAATATCGCGGCCAATGAATTGCGCAAATTCCTCGGGAGAAATTTCGCCTAAACCCTTGAATCGGGTAATCTCGGGTTTTGTCCCCAATTCCTTTATTGCCTTCTGGCGCTCCGTATCTGTATAGCAATATATCGTTTTTTGCTTATTGCGTACCCGGAAGAGCGGGGTATCAAGGATGTAAATATGATTGTTGCGCACTAAATCAGGAAAAAACTGTAGGAAAAACGTCATTATGAGCAGGCGGATGTGCATGCCATCCACATCTGCATCGGTAGCTATTACAATATTGTTGTAGCGCAGGCCTTCGAGCCCTTCCTCTATATTCAGCGCATGCTGCAAAAGATTGAACTCTTCATTCTCATAAACAATCTTTTTGGTAAGGCCATAACAATTCAGGGGGCTTCCCGCGAAGCGAAAAAACGGCCTGACTTTCTACATTGCGGCTTTTGGTTATCGACCCTGATGCAGAATCACCTTCGGTAATAAAGATGGTGCTCTCCAATTGCTTCAGCGCAAAGTCATCTTTTGTTTTAGCTGGTGGCGCATCATTGAGGTGAATGCGGCAATCGCGCAGCTTTTTATTATGGAGGTTGGCTTTTTTGGCGCGCTCATTAGCCAGCTTCCTGATGCCGGATAGCTCTTTACGCTCACGCTCGCTCTGCTCAATGCGTTTTTTCAGCGCATCGGCCACCGGCGCATTTTTATGAAGGTAGTTATCCAGCTCTTTTGCCAGGAAATCCAGCACAAAACTTTTCATGCTTGGGCCGCCTTCCCACACCACTCCGGAGCCTAGTTTGGTCTTCGTTTGGCTCTCGAATACCGGTTCCTGCACACGCACACTTACCGCTGCGCAGATGCTCTGGCGGATATCGCTTGCATCATAAT
>CBDFFZ010000029.1:0-102434 GCA_965246905.1 Chitinophagaceae bacterium | reverse complement strand
GCATCCGGCAATGAATTCCACTACTACAACCAGTTTGCCTTCAATATGATGAACCGGTATGAGTTCCTTTCGGATCAGTATGCCGGCTTTAATATCGAGCACAACATCGGCGGCGGCATTTTCAACTACATTCCTTACCTGAAGAAGGCCAAGCTGCGCCAGTTCTGGACGGCAAAGGGCATCATCGGCTCCCTGAATGATGATAACTCAAAGCTGAACCTTACGAAGGCCTACACCTTCCGTACACTGGAAGGCAGCCCTTATATAGAGGTAGGCACCGGCGTAGAGAATATCTTCCAGCTTTTCCGGATCGACTTTGTATGGCGCGTTACGCCAAAGCCATTGCCGGAAGAGTCACAATCCAAGTATTTCGGGATATTCGGGAGTGTGCGGTTTAATTTTTAGTGCTGCAAGCAGATGGGCGCACCCTGCGGGCCGGGCTATCCGTTCCAATCTTTTTTGCCTGAAGGGGCAAAAAAGGATTTCCACTGCTATCCCTTGCGCGGGCTCATACGCAGACTTTGGCAAGTCTTCCTTCGGGACTTGCCAAGTCTGTTAAAGGAACATACGCGTCATGGGACTTCGCACAACTCGGATGTATTACCTCCACCTGTTGAGACGTTGCCTTGCAACGTCTCAACATAATGCACTGTCTCGGCATAATCACCGGTAAGCCCACCCAATCACCTCCATCCCCAGTGCGATGCCCAGATGCACAATAATGCCTCCATAAATAGAGCGCGTACGGTAAGCTAGGATCCCCAGGATCAATCCTCCAAAGAAGGATGAAATGCATTCGCCGAGCGGCTTATCAAAATGAATGGCTACGTAAAAAGCGCACATGGGCAGGATGGCTTTCGGCCCCACAAACCGCGCGAAGGCGATGATGAGAAATCCCCTGAAAAAGAATTCCGTAACTACATAGTCGAGGCTGTAGGCAAGCTCATAAACCGCCGTGCCGAGCCGGTAATACGTAAGATCGGGGGCCAGATTAAGCCTTGCCGCGCGCGGATATACCTGCTGAAAATCCGGTTGCGTACCGGCCCACAGCAGCAGGGGCATCATCATTAATATAAGCACGAAATACGGCCAGAGCACTACGCCTTTTGCATGGAAGCCATAAAAATGCTCCCCTTTTCTATCCACCAGCAGCCAGTAGATAAAGCAGGGGCCGCACAGGAAAACGACCCCCGTAAGGTTAATGCACAGCTTATAAAAGAGGGTATAATATTGCGGCGGAAAATGCTGGATGATGCCCTGCCCTACATGCCACCAGGCGCGCAATGAAAACAGCAACACGGCCAGCAGGATCAGCCCCCAGAGCTTACCGCTGCGGAGGGTTTTGTCTTTCGGGTCGGTAATGATCTGCAAGGCATACGCGCCACCAAACATGATGGTGTATCCTGCCAGGTATTTAACAAACCGGGAGCCTGCGTCATAATCCGCCTTGATCCATTGATCTTCGGACTTATAGCCGAAGTTTACTGCAATTGCATAGGCAAGGCACAGCATCAGGAGGGCAAGGTACCGGTAATTGCACTGCTCCCGGAAATAATCGCGCAGGTAGCCAATGATCTTTTTCATGTTTGATGATGGGTAGCTGCAGTTATAAACAGAAAGAAAGCCGGTTTCTCATTAAAAAAATCACCACTACGATAAAACAATCGTTTTTTGACGCAGGAGGTAGGCTCCCTACCTCCTCATGTTAGTTGCTCCACAGGGGAGGTAGGCGGCCTACCTCCCCTGTTCAGTTGCTCCACAAGGGAGGTAGGGAGCCTACCTCCCTATATAAGTTACTCAACAGTGCGGGTAGGCTCCCTACCTCCTTACTTCAGTTGCTTCACAGGGGAGGTAGGGAGCCTACCTCCCTTTATTCTTTTTATCAGAAAACCAGAGCTGCTACGCCTCCCTTTTATTATTTCCAGAGCGAAAGAATCTGCGCCGTATGGTCTTCCGTATTCACTTTATCAATTACCTGGTCGATCATGCCTTTTTCATTGATGAGATAAGTAACACGGTTGGTGCCCATATAGGTTTTGCCAAACATTTTCTTCTCGCCCCAAACATCGTAATCCGCCACAAGCTGCTTCTCCGTATCCGCCAGCAGCGGGAATGGCAGGGAGAATTTCAATTCAAATTTCTTGTGGCTCTTTCCGCTGTCGGTACTCACGCCAAGCACTGCGATGCCAGCGGCTTTGAGCGCGCTTATGTTATCGCGGAGGTTGCAGGCCTGGGCGGTGCAGCCGGGCGTATCATCTTTCGGGTAGAAGTAGAGCGCTACTTTCTGCCCTTTAAAATCGTGGAGGGAAATATTGTTCCCGTCCTGGTCCTGCACGGAGAAATCCGGTGCTGCGGCGCCTTGCTGTAATGCCATTTTATTGATTTTTGATCTCTGGTTTTTGAATTGTGCTTTTGCCCGCTGCAATGCTACGGCATAGGTTTCAATCTGTTCATCCTGATATAAACCTTACCGTGTAAACGTGTAGGTCTGCGTTCTGGTATTGCCGTTTTCATCGGCGGCTTTTACGATGAGCTTATGGGCGCCCTTCGGGCAATGCTCCTCCATTTCGTAGAACCAAATGTTTTCGTGCTGCTCGAATAATATCCACGCACCATCCAGCTCCCCGCGGAATGTTTTTACGGAAGTTATCCCATCTTTTACCGTAAAGGAAATTCTTTTTGCCTTACCCAGATTGCCTTTTACCGGCACAGTGGGGGTTATTACCGGCGCGGCCGTGTCTATTTCCAGATGGTATTCGCCGAAGGCGCGCACCTTTGCGCCATACAAGCCTTTATCCTCCCCGGTGGCCGCCTGCCCGCTCTGTTTTTTACCATCACTGTATATCAGGGCTACTTTATTGCGCATATTAAACGGGATGCCGGTGGTGGACTTAATGCTCAGCGGAAAAGAGTGGTGCGCGGGGATCACAGGGCTCAGAATATCGTGCCTGGCGGATACCCCGCCATCGAGGTGCGGATAGTTGAGCATAAGGGCGCAGGCATCCTCGTACAGCACTTTCCCGTCGATCGTATAGCGCAGATCCGGTCGGTCTGCATTGCTGCCTTTCGAGGCATCCGTAAGATCATTGCAGAGCGTGAGGGCCTGCTGCGCTGTTCTTTTCAGGTGGCATCTTACCGTGGCAATATTGCCGGAGGCATCCGTAAGCCTTATCTCTGCACTGTGCACTTTATTGCCGGTTATTTCCATAGCGCCGGCATAGCTGTTGAGCTGCTCGTAGATGCGGGTAAGCCCATTGCCGTTCAGCCGGAAAAGGCATTGTATCCAGGGGCCGCTTTGCCGGGTTTTATAATCCGCATAGGCGTGCAGGTAGCGGGTCTCATCGTAGCCGATATTATCGAGGCGGATGCGGCCCTGCAGCAGGCCATCAAGAAACCACTCTGCGGTGTAAAAGGCAAGGGTATTCTCACTGCCCTCCATAAAATCATTCACCTCAATGCCCAGCCCGGCCAGCTCATTCACCATAATGGTATCGCGTATGGGGCGGTAATTATTTCCTGTTCCTTTTTTCAGGGGTACCATCACCGGCTCATCCAGATAGATGCTTTTAGCGCGGTTGTAGAGTGCCAGCTTCAGGGGCACAGGAGCTTTGGTGTCCTTTACCTCAAAACCAAAAAGCTGCGGGTTGAGCGGATGCTCTGTTCTGGAATCCCGAATCTCAAAATGCAGGTGCGGCGCTGTAGAGCCACCGGTATTGCCGCTCCAGGCTATCTGATCTCCTTTTTGCACGGGGAACTGATCGGGCTTAAACGTCAGGTCAACCGTCCAGCTCAGGGCAGCGTACTGCTTGCTGCGCACATATTCCTGTATGGCGGGGATGAAGTTGTTGAGGTGCGCGTAGAGCGTGGTATAGCCATTGGGGTGGGTGATGTACAGCCCGTGGCCAAAGCCGCCGGGCTCCATTTTAATGCGCGAGATATAGCCGTCTGCTGCCGCATAAACAGGCAGATTTTCTACGCCTGCCGTTTTAATATCCATACCGCTGTGAAAGTGGCCGGGACGGCATTCCCCAAAGTTGCCTGCAAGGAGAATGGGTATGCCCAGCGGATTGCGAAAATAGCCCTGCGGGTAATCGCGCGGCTGCGCGCTGAGGCTGCCAGCTAAAAGAACGGACAGTAAGGTGCTTGAAAAACAGGTGCAGATGGAGTGCATAAGGGCAAAGCTAAAAAATACTGCGGGGCTAATGCTTATAGCCTGCAAACAGGGCGGGCAGGTTTCTAATGGACGCTTTTCCCAATTAAGAACGTGAATGTCTCGATACAGTCCTAATATTGCATCCGGAATTTGCTGTAATCATCTTCCGGGATCATTAATCAGTGAGCGATGTTTAAAAAGTTACAGGATAAATGGGGTGCCAGCGCCGGGCGGGTAGTGCTGATCCTTTGCACCTTTGCGATTGGCGGTACTATTAGCGGGCGGGCAGCGCATAAGCTTTTAGACCTTGCTACACTGGATGGCGGTGTGCTCTGGGTGCTGGCTTACCTGCTCCTCGTTACTGTATTATGGCCATTCACCGTGTTGCTGGTAAGCATTCCGCTTGGCCAGGCGCGCTTTTTCTGGAAGTACCTGGGCCGTATCCGGCGCCGGATGTTTCCGCGGAAGGGAATGCAGAAAAACGGGCTGGGTATTGCCCCATAAGTGTTTTAGCTGAAATCTTTTTTTAGCCGAGTGCATCATGCAACCGGTTTTTATTTTTTGGGAGATGCCTGCATTATCTAAGAAAAGGGTAATTGTTGCCTTTGCGATTGTATGCCAACCCAGGTACACGGCCAGTGCTTCAGGCGGCAGCAATAAGGTAGCTGTTACAAACGGCTCAAGTCATCCCATGTTCCGGGTGTCCTGCGGAACATCCGGAACAACTGGATACAAAATTATGTGGCTAATTTAAAGAGTAAGAAATTTTAGCCCATTACACCTTTTGCTTTTTCATTCTGTATTCTTCCCCCCACTTAGCCATAGATTGCATTATTGGCGACAACGTAAGCCCAAACTCGGTTAATGTGTATTCAACCCTTGGTGGGATTTCAGCATAAATTTTCCTGCTTATTACCCCATCATCTTCTAATTCTCTCAACTGCTGAGTAAGCATTGATTGCGTAATTCCCTTTACACTTCGCTTCAATTCCCCAAACCTTGCAGGAGAGGTATGGTAGATAGCATTTATTAAAATTGCTTTCCATTTTCCACCTAAAACTTGCATTGTTGCCGTTACCGGACAAGATTTTTCATCGAAGACAATCTTTTTTTCGTTGCTAACTTCATGATTATCAATAATAGTATTGTTTTTCATACTTACACATTTTAAATGTCCTACTTGTGCTATTCATTTTAACGCTGAATATTTGCACTACAAAAATAAAACAAAGTAACAAATATGGCAAGTAAAATGATTTAATTCCAGGAGCAAGTACAGGTTTCGGCAACCTCACTGGAAAATTAATGTCCGACTCTATGTCCAAATACCCAAAACTCATTCGTCATTAGAGTATAATTCAAAAACAAATAAACAATTAAACAAAAATTAAAAATGGAAAAAATTTATGAAACAGAAGTGACAACCTTAGCAGGTCGTAACGGTCACGCAAAATCATCAGACGGTTTATTGGATGTCGATATCAGATTTCCCAAAGAAATGGGAGGTGCTGGTGGCGCAACCAATCCAGAACAACTTTTCGCAGCAGCTTGGTCGGCTTGTTTTGGCACGAGTGTAACAATTGCGGCAGGAATTGAAAAAGTTAAAATTGGAGAAGTTACTGTAACAGCTAAAATTGGTGTTTTACATGATAACGGTAATTATGATATTGGTGCGCATCTTCTTGTCAAAATAAACGACGTGGATTATGATACCGCAAAAAAACTGGTAGAAGCGACAAAGTCAATTTGTTCGTATTCAAAAGCAACAAAGGGAAATATTAACGCGGTTTATGAAGTTGTAGCAAATTAATTAAAAACGATAATTTAGGTATTGATTTAGCGATAGTTCAGCCAGGAGCTTTCCTACAGATTTATTTCAAAAATTCTATAATCCAGGTAACCCGGATGTGGTAGCTGAATATGGCAAATTAGCAGAACTTTTTAATACCTCTTCTCAAACAATTATGACTATGATGGCCGACCCAGACATTCCTAATAAGCCTGAACAGGTAGCAGAAGCAATAGTAAAATTGGTAGAAATGCCCAATGGCACACGCCCATTGAGAACTGTAGTAGATAAAATGATGGGTGGTGTAACCGAAATCATTAATGAAACTGCCAAACAAGTGCAAGCTGGAGTACTTCAAAATTTTGGACTTAGCGAACTAAATATTAACAGTTAAAATAAACGATGAAAACAATGAAACAAATAATAGTAAATGAATTTGGAGGTCCTGAAAAATTGATCTTACATGATGTACCAATGCCTTCTGCAGACGATGGGCAAATTGTAATTAAAGTAGAAGCATCAGGGGTGAATTTTGCTGACGGCATGCAAAGACGAAATAAATATGTATTCCCAGTCTCTTTACCTTATTTACCCGGTTTTGAAGTGGCAGGAATAGTTACCGAGCTTGGAAAAGGTGTCGAAAATATTTCCGTAGGAGATCGTGTAGTTGCTATGCTTCCTAATGGCGGAGGATATGCTCAATGTGCTGTTACACCCTCTTATTTGGCAGCAGTTATTCCGCCTACTATCTCTGCCCAAGAATCTTTGGCATTGCAAGTTCAAGGCCTTACCGCATACCTGATGTTGAAAGACGGAGCGAAACTACAAGCTGGACAAACTGTTCTAATACATGCAGCAGCTGGTGGTGTGGGTACATTACTAGTTCAAATTGCAAAGCAAATGGGAGCAGGTAAAATAATTGCAACCGCAAGTAATGTTGAAAAACTTGCCGTTGCCAAATCATTGAGTGCAGATGAATTAATAAATTATACAGATTCTGACTGGGCTCAAAAAGTGAAGGACGCTACAGGAGGAAAAGGTGTTGATTTAATCATAGATTCTACAGGAGGCGAAATTTTGCGAAATAGCTTTAGTTGCCTTGCGCCCTTTGGTAGGCTGATAAGTTTTGGAAATCCAACTGGTGGATCTACATCAATTGAAGCCTTTACACTTGTAAATAACAACCAAATTTTACAGGGTTTTGGATTAGCAAGTTATTTCGAAAAACCAGATTTAATGCAGGAAGCTTATCAATATTTGTTTTCGCAAGCCGCAACAGGGAAACTAAAAGTTCACATCGGACAAACCTTCCCTTTAAAAGACGCAGCCGAAGCACATAGACAAATGGAAAACAGGAAAACAACAGGTAAAACTGTGCTAATTCCTTAACAACAAAAAAATAAAAATAATTAACTTTAATAAAAACTCATATAAATTTTAATAAACATGGTAAATACTCTAAATTGGTTTGAAATCCCAGCAACAGATTTCGCTAGAGCAAAAGCATTTTATGCTACAGTTTTAGATGCTCAAATTCATGACGACCCTAATCCTAATATGCAATATGCATATTTACCGTCTGATCCACAAAAAGGCGGATTTGGCGGAGCAATTGCTAGCGGTGAAAACTTTGTTCCTGCAATGACCGGCACAACTGTTTACTTAGATGGCGGAAATGACCTTTCAGTTCCATTAGGCAGAGTAGAAAGTGCCGGTGGAAAAGTTATTCTGCCGAAAACTGCTATTGGTGAAAACAGGGGCTTTATTGCACTTTTTATCGACACAGAAGGAAACAAGGTAGGGTTCCATTCAATGGGTTAATACAAAGTTCTCCCGTATCTTTTTAAAATAGCTGATAGAAGTGTTATCATTGATATTTCTATCAGCTTTGCGCTATATACATGAACAAAGACATTAGTAAACATCGACAAAACAGCATCGATAGACAGAACGCCAGCACCTAACAGGCGGTTTGGCAATATGGCGTGGCAACGAATATACTCTCAGCTTTTTTGTTCGCTACTCGGCTTCAGTCCGGGCTTTACTTTTACTATGAGCTTTAGTTGTTAACTTCATCATCAATAATTCTATTCGGCAGCGGTTCCGGGCTGGACGTTTTAACAGGGGTTTGCCAAAATGAGGGGCTGACGAACAAAGGCTCAAGTTCAGTTTTTCAATTTCACTTTAGCACAAGAGTTGGGCTGGCGTTCCCTGATTTCCCCGACTTCGGCAAGCCCAAAACCGTTGTAGGGCAATTACGCGACTGACCACAATCACAAAAACAACCAAAATGATTATTAGGCTTTTGAAGGCGATTTCTGCGGGTACAATCGTTTATTTTCTCATTGGGTATTTCGTGTTTAATTTGATTCTCGGCGCGTTTAGCGACAGGAATACGACTGGGTTAATTGGGTTTAAAAAGGAAAATGGTCAGACTATGCTATGGATTGGCCTATCATGTCTTGCTTATTCAACGCTATTAACTATCATACTTTTATATTGGCAGAAGGAACCTAAGATACTTACAGGGCTTATTAAAGGTGCTATAATTGGCATTCTTATTGCCTGTATGGCCGACTTTTATTGGTTTGGAACGTCAAACTTCTACAATAATTTCAAAGCAGTTTTCGCTGACATATGCGCGGCAAGCGTAACGGTCGGGATAATGGGAGCAGCTATAGTTTGGGCAGGACGAAGTTAACGGTGTGGTTTATTTGGTTTAATGTATCTGATACAATAATCCGACACCTAATTTAAACTTATGAGGCTAAATTCTTAAACGGAAATAAGCTGCCTACAACATAGCATTGGCGTTATGGCGGCAGCAGGAAGAAACATCATCTTCAGTTCTTTATTCAGCAGCAGTTCCAGCCTGACGGATCACGGAAGCCCGCCACAACGCCAATGCTTTAACGTTGTGCGTTATGCCATGACACACCCTGCTAAATTGAACATTGACAACTATTTGCCGACAATTTCTTTTCTAAAATGGTTGCCCCAGTTTAGCAATTCATCTAACAATTTATTCATCGACTGACCAAGTGGCGTAAGAGCATACTCAACACTTACAGGCATACTGTCGTGCAAAGTGCGACTGATGATTTTGTTTTCTTCCAAAGCCTTTAATTCTTGCGACAACATTTTTGGCGACACATCACCAATATCTCTTTGTATTTCACCAAAGCGTTTTGTGCCATAAGTCAAAGAAATAACAATTGGAACACGCCATTTGCCCTGAATGATTTCCAAAGCATCTCTTGAAGCCCTTAACCTAAGAGGACAAGCATCATTTTTTGTTTCACTTTTCATACTACTTACTTTTTGGTAACTACTTACTTGCAGGTAACAACTATCTAATCGGTAGCAAAGCTAATTACATTTGCATCATTAATAACAACAATAAAAATAAAATGATGAAAAAAGTATTTAAAACAGCGTTACTCGTAGTAGCAACAGTCGTTTCAGTAGTAAGTTTTGGACAAACTGCAAAAGTTCCGGCTCAATTCACACCACAAAACGCTGCCATTCTTTTGGTTGACCACCAGGCAATGACCATGAATTGGATTTATAGCCAGGACAAAAAAAATGTAGAAAACAATTTGCGTATGTTGGCTCGTATTGGTGCTGAATTAAAAGTGCCCTTATTGATTACAACTACAATGGAAGAACAAGTGGGACAAACCTGGGAAGACATTCAAAAATTAGCACCTACACAATATGCAAATCGTATTAAACGTGGCGGAACTATCAACTGTTTTATTGACCCCAATTTTAATGCAGCAGTAAAAGCATTGGGCAAAAAGAAATTAATTATTTGTGGTTTAACAACTGATATATGTTTGTTGCACACGGTACAAGGTGCATTACGCAATGACTACGAAGTAATGGTAGTTGCAGACGCTTGCGGAAGTATGACTAAATTGGCAGACGATGTAAGTTTTGATTATCTACGCCAGTTGGGAGTTTCAGTAGTTTCTGCCAATTCAGTTTTATCAGAATTGTATGCAGACTTTGGTTCGCCGGACGGACAAGAGGCAATGAAAATAAACATGGAAGAAGTTGTTTCAAAACTGGGCAAGTAAAAATTATACTCTTTAATTACAAAAACTGCCTTGCCTGATAAGCAAGGCAGTTTTTACTTAAAACCATTTTTAAAACAATGAAATATCAAATACTATTAATCATTTTGCTTTTTCCAGGTATTGTAAAGGCACAACAGGCAAGCAAAGAAGCACCAAGCCCGGTAGAACTGAATATTGGCAATAATCGTTTTGGTTTACAATTTTTAATGAACAGGCATATTGCACCAGCAAGCAAATTTTCATTCCTTTCAGTTACAAGTTTTGAAAGCACTTACAATAACGATATTAACAACTTGGATTTCATAAACAATTCTCAAGTTAGCTACGAAATTTATAAAGGTTTTGGCGTTGCAACAGGACTTTCTGTGAACAGAGTTTCGGGCTTAACACCAATTGTTGGGTTGGAATATGTTTTTGCCAATAAAGAAATTTTATTTGTAATAACGCCCACCTATCATTTATCAAAAAATAAAAATATAGAAGGCTTGGCTTTAGTTGAATACAAACCGAAGCTGACTAAAAAAGTAAATCTTTACAGTCGTTTTCAAACTCTATATAATCATAATTCAGAAACTGACCAACATGAAAGAAGCTATATGCAATTTCGTGTTGGTGTAGGCATTGGTAATTATCAATTTGGTTTAGCAACCAATTTGGACTATTACGGTGCAGCTAAAATTTTCAAAGATAATTATGGAGTTTTTTTACGATTCAATTTTAAATAAAAGCAATGAATAAATCAAGATTAGAAGCATTTAGCGATGGTGTTTTGGCAATCATCATTACTATTATGGTTTTAGAAATTAAAGTACCTGAAACTGCCAATTGGCAAGGTGTTACTCATCTAATGCCAACATTAGTCAGCTATATTTTAAGTTTTGCTGTTGTAGGTGTGTATTGGAATAATCATCATCACTTACTACACTCTTTAAAAAAAGTTTCCTCTGCAATAATGTGGGCCAATCTTAATTTATTGTTTTGGTTATCGCTTATTCCATTTGGCACAAAATGGATGGGAGAGACACATTTTGAACGTTTTACTGTAATTGCTTATAGCGGTATATTAATAGTATGTGGTATATCTTACAACCTGCTTCAAAATTTAATTGCCATAAGCTTAGAAAACGAAAACAGTAATCTTAATATCATCATCAAAAAGCAAAATTCTAAAGTTTTATTATCTACGGTTTGCAACCTGCTTTCTATTCCTGCGGCATTTATAAATCCGCATATTTCATTAGTTTTTTTTGCAATTTCATCCGCAATTTGGATAGTGCCAAGTAAAGAAATTGAAAAAGCACTATCAAAACAAGACTAAAATAAAATGATACAAATACAGAGAAAATCAGAACAATTTAATACGACCATTTTTAATGGCAGGTTTGTAGTAAACAAACCGGTAGCAAGTGGCTTTTCAAAAACAATTGCACCTTATTCTAATTTGTTTTATTGGAGCCACGCCATCGCACTTGAAGATTGCGAATTTGGATTGCATCCACACGAAGGGTTTGAAATAATGACATTTATTTTAGATGGACAAGTAACGCACTTTGATACAGCTTCAAAAGTTTGGACACCTTTAGAGACCGGCGACTTTCAAGTAATACAATCCAACAAGGGTATTCAACATCAGGAAAGAATTGCCAAAGGCACAAGCAGTTTTCAAATTTGGTTTGACCCTAATTTTCACGAAGCCATCAAACAAAATCCTGCTTATGTGGATTACCACAGCAAGGACTTTGCAACAGTAATCGAAAATGAAATTAAGACAACAACTTATATAGGTGGACAGAGCAAGGCATTTGCAATGACACCGTATTTGACCATTAAGAAACTTACATTTGACGACCAAACAAAAACAAGTTTGTTGTTAGCCATTAATTCCAGTTATACTTTTTATGTTTTGCGTGGTAGTGGTTTGGCAGACAATCAACAAATTGAGAAAGATGATGCTATCAGAATTTCTAATACCCAACAACTTGACATAGATTTTACAGGCGAACTTTTTTATATTCAAACGCCTACCCAACTTGACTACAAACCCGTATGGACAGCGTAGGCGAAGAAGCACGAAACCACAACATGGGGTTTTGTGCAAGCGGGGCTGGACGTTCAAACTTCGGCTGTTTGCATCGCTGTACTTCGGTTAGTCCGGATGGAATTCTGTTGGGCTTTAGTTGTTATCTTGTACTTTTATTTCTTTATTGGGCTTCTGTTCCGGGCTGGACAAACAACAACGCCCCGCCTGCACAATACCCTGTTCGTTGGCAGCAACTTTACAGATAATAGTCAATGAAAAAAATTATAACATTGCTCTTTTTTATTTCGTGCTTAAATACTCAAGCTCAAATTACCTGTCAGTTTGTAAATACGAATGACAAACAAATTGATCATGCTATTGTGTTTTACAAATCTTATTTGCAGGAATTTCAAAATAGTAATTTACCAAATTACAAAAAATTTTGGAGTAATGCAGATTGTGAAAAGTATAAAACTCCTGACCCAATAGTATATTCAATATCATCAGATTATCCAACCTATAATTTTGCCCAGCAAAAAACAATTTTTTATGCCCGAAAGAATATTGGTTATGTGCATTTGAAGACATTATTATCTAATAAAGATTCATTAAACAACATTTACATTTTTGCTATAACAAATTACTACATAAAAATTGATGAAAATGACAATGCTGTGCGGTTTATTAATTCATTAGAAATCAATAAAAATTTGTATAAAACTACAAAGAATCAAAATATCACTTATCTCTACCCGAAAGGAATAAATTTTAATAAAGCTAAAAGTGATAGTTTGATTTTGAAAATACGGGAATTTGAAACAATATGGGGTTTCAAGTCTATTGATTTTGAATATTATTTTACTAGCACTCAGGATGAATTAGGGGCATTAAGGGGGCTTGATTATTTTTTAGGAATGGAGCAAAATACACCTTCAGGAATGGCATTTCCTGAAGACAAAATAATTTATTGCAATGGAAATGGCGAAGGTTATTTTCACGAAGTATTGCATTTATACCTCAATCCGCTTTATCAAAATTCCCCTATCAATCACGGATTAATTTATTATTTAGGCGGTTCTTTGGGTTTTAGTTTTGATGAATTAATAAACAAAATGAATTTATATTTAGAAAAGTATCCTGAAACAAATTTAGGCGAATTTGAAAATCTTAAAACAAAAGACATTAAACTAAACATTTATAACATTGTAACAGGGCTTATCAGTAAAATTATTTATGAAAGAGAGGGTGTAGAAGGGATAAAGAGGGTATTAAAAT
This sequence comes from Chitinophagaceae bacterium, assembly GCA_965246905.1. GTDB lineage: Bacteria > Bacteroidota > Bacteroidia > Chitinophagales > Chitinophagaceae > UBA1952. Next base: position 89,115 of record CBDFFZ010000029.1, on the reverse strand, counting down.
ATAAGAGCATTGACAATATATTTCAAAAAGAATTTCATATAGGAAGGCAAGAACGGGACAAATTTTTAAAAACAAATTTTAAAAAATATAATAAACCAAACAAATAGAAAAGCTGCTGCCAACAAGGGTTTCGCGAAAAAGAGGTAGAAGTAATAAATTGAACATTTGTATTTCTATCAAAATTTGTGGTTTATTGACTTTTGTGCTTCTAATTCCCTCACGCCAACAAATTCAATTACAATCCTTAGACCCGGAACGAACATTATTTTATGTTTTAAGGTAACCCCGGTATGTGGCCTTACACCAGCCAATGATTTAAAGCCGCCTATCTGAATCTTAGCCAAATACCTCCTTATTATACTTACTCCGGTACTCTAAAGGTGATAGCCCGGTTATCTTCCTGAATACTTCCCGGAATGCTTTAACGTCCGAGTAGCCCACTTCATACATCACCTCATTTACAGTCTTGCGGCCCCGCTCCAACGCTTTTTTGGCCGATTCAATTCTTACCCTTTGCGCATACTCAAGGGGCGTATTTCCGGTAGCTTTTACGAAGCGCCGGTCGAAGGTGCGCCGGCCAACAGAGAATCTTGACGACAGCTGGTCAACAGACAATTTTTCATCCACACTGCTTTCAATCAATGCCTGCGCCTCCTGCACCATTACGTCGTCATGCTGCTTTTGCCCTGCAAACATCGAGAAGATAGACTGGCTCGTACGGTCGATCTCGATCTGGAGCGTTTTGGAGCAAAACACAGCCGTTTGCCGGTCATAATATTTTTCTACCAGGTAGAGCATCAGGTTGAGAAAAGAATAAGCGCCACCATTGGTGTAAATTCCCTGTTCATCCGTTATCAGCCGGTCGTCCTGCAAGCGTACATTGGGAAATTTTTGCCGGAAGGCATCGGCGAACGCCCAATGCGTTGAGCAATTCTTACCATCCAAAAGGCCCGAAGTAGCAAGGAAAAAGGCACCCGTGCAGATGCTCGCCACAGAAGCCCCGCTTTTATACTGTTGCTTTATCCATTCAATAATTACGCCGTTTTCGGCACCCATATTATCCGGGCTGCGCAAAAGTGTTGACGGTATGATAATCAGATCTGTCGTTGGGATATCGGTGATCGTGATGTGCGGTTTTACAGTAAATATTCCCTGAAAAACTTCCTGTTCGGGGGCGATACCGGCGAGTTGAATAGTAAAAAGCGCGTCTTTCCCCGATCTTTTGCAGTAGTTATTAGCGGTATTGAAAACCTCGAAGATGCCTGCAATGCAGGTAATGGTTGCCAGGCTGCAATAGCCATTCGGCATTACAATCGTAAGGTGTTTCATACTGCTGCTTTTTACAAAAGTAAGAAATAGCATTGTCCTAAATGCCCCGCAAGATTGACTTATTTACCACCCGCTATGTTTCATTACAGACATTACTTTTGTCGGACTAATTATTTAAAAACACACATCACTCAAATGAACAACCAGGATTTTACGGCTTCCTTCCATGTTAGTGAAGCCCCGCAGGTAGTATTCGATAAGATCATGAATGTGCGCGGCTGGTGGTCGGGCCTGTATGGAGAAGAAATTCAGGATGAGCCGGACGGCGGGTTTTCCTTCCGCGCAGGTTCTGGTGCCCACTATTCCAGGCAAAAGCCGGTTGAAATGGTTCCCGGTAAAAAGATAGTCTGGCTGGTTACGGATAGCAAGCTCACCTTTGCCAATGATCCCGAAGAATGGACAGGCACCAAAATTGGCTTTGAGCTGACCCCTGAAGGCACTGGTACAAAAATCATATTTACACATGCAGGTCTCGTGCCTGAGCTAGATTGCTTTGACCAATGCACTGCTGGCTGGAGCCGGTATTTACACGAGCGCTTCCTGCCATTGTTCAACAGCAGTACACCGGTGGCCTGAATCACCCAAAAATTCAATTTTGAATGAGCGATTACGAACAATTTTACCGCCTGCATCATCAGCCAGCACCGCTTGTTGTAGCGAATGCCTGGAATGCTAAAAGCGCACAAATATTGCAGGCAAAAGGTTTTGAAGCGATTGCAACTTCGAGCGGCGCCATTGCGGAATCTTTAGGTTACCGGGATGGCGAGCAAATCCCTTTCAATGAGCTGCTCTACATTGTCCGCAGGATAAAAGCCTTTATTGATATTCCACTATCTGTGGACATGGAAAAAGGATATTCGGATGATCTTGATCAATTTCAGGATAACATCCAAAAGCTGCTTGACGCTGGTGTTGCAGGCATCAACATTGAAGATTCGCAAGATGAGCAGCTATACCTGCAAAAGCTGGAACGCATCAAAAACCATTTGCTAAAAACAGGCCAGCATTTGTTTGTCAATGCAAGAACGGATGGCTTCCTGCAGAAGAAAGCAAACCCGGTGGCGCACACGATTCGCCAGGCCAAATTGTACGGGGAAGCAGGTGCCGACGGCCTCTTTGTAACCGGTGTGCAGGATCCCGCAATAATCAGCGAAATTACTGCAGCTACTTCGCTGCCCGTGAATGTGGTGGGCAATCCCGGCCTATCATCTTTTAAAGCGCTGGCAAGCTGCGGCGTGAAACGGATAAGCATGGCTGTATTGCTGTATAAGGCTGCGTACAAGCACCTGGATAGCATTGCCGAAGCGGTTAAAACAGAAGAATCATTCAGCCCATTATTTAAATAACAACTATGCGCAGCAATACCGAACTCGATAAGATCATCATCTTCAGGCAATTTTTATTGGGCGAAATCGCTGGCTTGTCTGCCGGGCAACTGAATGAAATTCCGGCCGGCCTCCACAATAATATCATCTGGAACCTCGGGCATATCCTGGCCGCTACGCAGGCAATTTGCTACCGCAGAGCAAGCCAGCCGGTAAAAATTGACGAGCAATATTTTATACCTTTTCTTCCCAATACAAAGCCGGACGGCTTCGTTGGTAAGGATGACATTGCATCCATCAGCGGACTGCTGATCAGTACCATGCACACCCTGCAAACTGACTATGCAAACGGGCACTTTGATAACTATACCCCGTCTGAAAATATACAGCGCGTTTACGGCATTGAACTACGTACTATTGATGATGCAATTGAATTCCTGCTTTATCACGATGGCTACCATGCCGGGAAAATATCCGTCCTCAAACAATTAGTTTAACCCTTTCAAACACAAACAAAATGACAGATCAGACAAACCTATTTGCGAAAATGGTCGTGGATGCATGGCATTCAAAAACAAAGCAATTCGACAAACTGCTCGCTGAACTATCGGACGAGCAGCTGATGAACGAAGTCTCCCCCGGAAGGAACAGGGGCATCTATTTATTAGGTCATCTTACCGCTATGGTCGGCTTTATGATGCCGCAGCTTGGTTTTGGCGAAAACCCAACGCCCCAATTGGCGCCGTTATTTGTACAGACGCCCGACAAAAGCATCAGCGATATTCCATCCGTAGCAGCGCTAAGAGGTGAATGGACGCGGGCTAAGACCTTGCTGGACGAGCATATTGCAGCAACTGAGCCACAAGAATGGTTTCAAAAACATTCCTCTATTTCCGCAGAAGATTTTGCAAAAGAGCCGCACCGCAACCGGCTGAATCTGCTACTGAGCCGGGCCAGCCATTTCGATTATCATCTCGGCCAGCTTATTTTTTTAAAGGCCCGTTAAGAATACTGCCCCTGATTTCATACGCTTTTATTACCCACCCCTTTAAAACAACAAGAACCATGGCACAAATGACGGTAATTTATAAAACCCCCAAAGACATAGCCTTCTTTGAGCGCCACTATTTTGAAGTGCATGTGCCATTGGCAAAGCAATTGCCCGGACTGAAAAAATATGAGCGGAGCATGGACCCGCTTATCTCTATAACAGGACATTCAGAAACCTATATGGTCGCCAACCTGTATTTTGACACCCTGGAAGATATGAAGGCCGCTTTCGCCACCGATATTGGGCAAAAATGTGCTGCCGACAGAAGGATTTTAGCGCCCGGTGACGATGATGTTCAGATTTATTTGTTTGAAGCAAAAAAAGTATGAGTCAAAGAAAAGCGTTGCCCGCCTTGCCGCCGCAATTACAGGCGCATTTTTTATATCTCGATACGGCATTACCAATAAAATAGTTACTGCTTATTAATGGTCATCGTTGCCTTGTTGCCACGCTTGTCCTGCAATATCAGGAGGTAGAGGCCGGATGCAAGTGCGCTGGTATTTAAAGATTCTTTTGGGCTGCTTAATGCTGCCTTCGCCACGGGTTGCCCGATGCTATTTACAAGCAATGCAGTTGCCCCACCAGCGCCTTCGATAACCAGGTAATCGCTGGTGGGGGTAGGATATACCTTTACTCCTGCCATAGCGGAGATACTGCCTACGCTCAGCGGATATTGCTTGCAGTAAGAATTAGAGCCGCATGAATTATACACCGTAGCACAGGCATTATAATTACCATTGCTGCTATAAGTATGGGTAAGCGTTGCCGTAAAATTGCTGGTTAATTTCTGTGTCTGCCCATCCCCGAAATTCCACCGTAGCGAATCGATGGTTGTGCTGCCATTGTATGTAAATTGTACGGTCTTAACTGCTGTATTGGTAGAAGTAAAATTGGACGCCGGCGCCGTGCAGCCACACGGGTAGCCATACTTGGCAATGAAGAAATCTGAATTGCCACCACCGTTGTTAATGCTCTGAGTGCCGGTAATATCCAGTGTCAGATTAAACTCACCACCAATGAATAAATTGCCATTCTTATCTACCGCGTTGCAATAGGCAAAATTATAGGCTCCAAAAGTGCCTTTCAGAGAATCCATGCCAAGAACGTTTCCTGAGCCATCAAACCGGGCAGCGTAAATGTAAAAGCCGGAATTTGGTGCGCCCTGAATGTGATGTAAAGTATCCCACCAAACGCTGGTACCTGTGCCCGACATAATGATCTCATTATTGTTTTTTAGTGCGATGGAGCTCACATATTCTCCGGATTTGCCGCTGGCACATTTTATCCAGAGATGATTGCCATTAGAATCCGCCTTGCCTATGAATGGCTCGGATATCAGCATCGTAGTAAGGTTGTTGTAGAAGCTGAACCCATTGAATGAATCGCCCAAATTACCCCCACCGCAATAATAGATGTTGCCTTGCGCATCGATCTGAGGGCGGGTATAAATGCGGCTGTTGGTATTGGCTGTCGTGTTTGATTTTTTCCACAAGCACTGTCCGGTAGGGCTAAAGGCCGCGAGAAACATAAAATGGTCTGTGATAACCTGCCCGCCAATCGAGAATATGCCTGAATTATTGAAGTTATCGTAAGTGCCACCTATAACGATTTTTCCTGTTTTGCTTATCTGCATACCAATGCCCTGAAAAGCTACCTTGTTCGTCTGCATCTGGAGCGTAATGTGGTTTACCATTTGCCCTTGTGCATTGTATTTTACTACGCAGGTAGCTGGCGCAGGCAATGCCCAGCCGCCCCCGCCTGATACAAGGCCGGCCGGGAGCTGGCAAAACCAATATACATCCCCGTTGCCTGCTACATACAGATCATAAGAGTCTGAATTATTGGAAATATAAACGAACGTGCCGGTATCGGATTGCGGTTGCCGCAGCCATTTAAAGGCCCCGGAAGTATCATATTCCACCAGCGATAGTGTTTTATAACTATTTATAGACGAGATGGTATCATTACTAAAATTAGCCGGACTGTAATTAATAGTCGCTACATATACGTGGCCGAGCGTGTCCGTCTTTACTGCAATGGGTACATCATCGTCAGGGCCGCCAATCACTTTTGTCCAGCGGTAAGCGCCAGTGCAGGTATAGCTCGTAAGCACTACATCCTTGAATCCATTTAGTGTAAGGGAATGGCCATCTATAGCAGCCCCTCCACTGCTCTCAACCAGGCCGAGCGCATAAACATTACCGTTTTTATCGGTAGCAAGGTCCTTTATCTGTTCATGTGGCTGACTGTTAACTCCGTTAAACTGGCTGCCGCCGCGCTTGCCCCATTGCCAGGTTTGCGCGTGCAGGTTCATGCTGAACATCAATATAAGCATTGCAGGAAGAATTGATTTCATTATCTGATTAATGATTTGTCATAAGAAAGACAGCTATATGAAGCTTTTGGATAGCCGGTTTATCCAAAATTTTAGGAACATACTACATCTTATCACAATTAGACACCCATTCCTGCAGTGCCAAACACCCCCATCCCGGCAGCGCTATCGCGCGGTCGCTTCGCGCATCCCCGATGGGGAAGGTGCCATAACGTACCTACATTAGTTGCCTAAACGGTATTACCTCTTGATTTTACAGTACTGAAAAGACATTTTTCACTAAGCGGAATGCGCAATGTACTCACCTACCTGCTGCCAGATCCTTCACTGCGCAATCAGGCATTTGCCGGAAGCTACATTCAGGATAACAAGCCGCTGTGATTTAATTTATAGGCAAACCAAGCTTGCCCAGGTCATGGGGATGCCAGGAAGCATACCACAGCGACCCGCTTTCAAAGGGCGATATTGCTTAAAAAACCCCTTTTACCCCGTCCGGAAGTGATTAAACCCCGTCCGGGTAATCCTTTTACACCGTTGGTGTACGGGGTAAAAGGAGTTATGCACCATCTGTACCTCGGCCCAAACCCCTTTTACCCTGTCCGGCAACGGGTAACTGCCCGTGCCTGTAGTGCTTTTACCCCGTTCGTAGACTGCTTCGCACCCGCCCATCCACGGGTTTTAATCACTTCCGGACGGGGTAAGACCACTAAAAATGCACTTTCGCATACAACACGGCAAAGGCAAGCGGGGAAGAGCAGCGGGCGGCCTTCAATGCTATGAACCCTCTGTGACGGAGCGCAATCATGGAATTTTGGGTTCATTCAGGTAATCCTAAAATGAATATTGCATTAATCTTCATTATTTATGGTCTGAGCAGGCAATGTCGTCAGGTGTAGCATCGTGCTTCAGGCTTCCGCAGGAACGCAAAATGGTAAGAATGCCAATATCTATTAACCGCACAGTTGTAAAAAAATACTGTTACATTTACCATCTTTGTAAAAATCATTTTACCATGTCTGGAAAACTACTCGCAGTCCTGCTGCTTTTTGCAGCTATCAAAAGCACGGGTCAAACCACTCCGGTATGGAGTACGGATATTGCCCCCATCCTGTATAATAATTGTGCAACCTGCCACCACAATGGCGCCATCGCACCGTTTGAGCTTCTTTCGTATAATGATGCGGTAGTACAGGCTGCCGGTATTAATGCCGATGTGCAAAGTGGCACCATGCCGCCCTGGCCGCCGGACCCCGCTTACCACCACATGGCTCACGAGCGCCTCGTTTCTGCTGCAGACAAGGCCAAGATCGCTGCCTGGGTAGCCGGCGGTACGCCGCAGGGCAACCCCGCGCTGGCTCCGCCGGTACCAACATTCTCTAACGCGGGCGACCTTCCCGGCACGGCCGATCTCACTGTACGCGCACCCACCTTTACTTCCACTGCTTCCACCGGCGATGTGTACCGTTGCTTTGTGCTCAGCTCCGGCCAGTCTGCCGATAGGTACATTACTTCTTTCGAGGCCATTCCCGGCAACCGCCAGATCGTACACCACGTGCTCGTTTATGCCGATACCACCGGCATCAGCACAACGCTCGATGCACAGGATCCCGGCCCCGGCTATACCTCTTTCGGAGGTATAGGTACCGATAATGCCATTCTCCTCGGCGCCTGGGTACCAGGCTCCTCACCGCTAAAGCTGCCACTTGGCTTTGGCATCAAGCTGCCAAAAAATGCGAAAATAGTAGTGCAGATACACTACCCGGCAGGCACGGCAGGCGGTGTGGACAGCACACGCGTACGGTTCTTTTTCTCGCCCAGCTCCGCCATTCGAAATGTGACGATTGCCCCGGTGCTTAACCACTTTACCAATATTACCCCGGCGCTGTCTATCCCGGCCAATACCGTTAAAACCTTTACAGAGCACCAGCCGGTGCCGCCGATTGATATATCGGTGCTCGGCGTTTCGCCGCATATGCACTTGCTGGGCCAGAATATAAAAGCTTTCAGCGTTACCCCTGCGGGCGATACCCAGAAATTAATCTCTATACCAGAATGGGAATTTCACTGGCAGGGCTTTTATCTTTTCAGGAATATTATGAAGGTGCCGGGCGGCAGCAATCTGTATGCGCAGGCTATGTATGACAATACCGTAAATAACCCGGAGAATCCATCGAGCCCACCGAAGAATGTGGTTGCCGGCGAAAGCACTACAGATGAAATGATGCTTGTTTATTTCGTATTTACTCCCTACCTGGCAGGGGATGAAAGCGTAACCATGGAAGATTCTACTACATCGGTAGGTGTACAAAACAGCCCTATGCCTTATTACAATGGCAACCAACTGTTACAGCCTTACCCGGTACCAGCAGATAATGAGGTTATTGCGAAAGCCTATTTTACCCAGGCAGGCAGCGCATCCATGGATATTACCGATGCGACCGGCCGCCTTGTAAAGCACGTATTCCCTGAAACTAAAATGACGGAAGGCTATCATATCTTCCCCATAGCGGTTGGCGGTCTTGGTGCAGGCAATTATTTCCTGCGGATGAATACGGATAAGGGCGCGCAGGTGCAAAAAATTATCGTGGCGCATTAATAAACATAATTTTTATTACAAAAGGCCTTCCGGTATTTATCGGAAGGCCTTTTTGTTTAATGGGTTGATCAGAACTTCTATTCGTGAATACCAGTAATACTTCTACTTGCAGCGATGAAATTCTGATACCGGCAGCCTCCCAAAAAACAATTTATCTTTAGCCCATGTCCTTTTACACAACCGCCGGCCCCATTACCGTTACCTGCTACAAGCGCCTCGCTCCTTTCCTGGCGCAGGAAGTGGCCGCGCTGGGCTATGAGGTGGAAGACACCTTTTCTACCGGCATTCGCCTCACCGGCACGCTCAACGACTGCATCCGCCTCAACCTCAGCCTGCGCTGCGCCAGCCATGTGCTGTATAGCCTGAAGCAATTTACGGCGGCAAATGCGGATGAGGTGTACCGCAACATAAACCGTATAGACTGGGAGCGCATCCTGCCCGACCCAGGCTACTTTTCCGTAACCAGCAATGTGCTCAACGATACCATCCACAACAGCATGTTTGCCAACCTGCGCGTAAAAGATGCTATCGTGGACCGGGTACGCTCTAAAAGGAATGGCACCCGACCCAACACCGGCGCGGAGCTCAGCGGTGCCGTAGTGCATCTTTTCTGGAAGGGAAATGATGCCGAGCTCTTTCTCGATACTTCGGGCATCTCGCTCGCAAGGCACGGCTACCGTAAGATTCCGGGCCGCGCGCCGATGCTCGAGGCGCTTGCCGCAGCCACCATCATGGCTTCCCGCTGGGACCGGCAATCGACTTTCGTAAATCCTATGTGCGGCTCGGGCACGCTGGCCATCGAGGCCGCGCTGATCGCTACCCATACAAGCCCCGGCCTCTTCCGCGATAACTATGCGTTCATGCATCTGCAGGACTATGATGAAGGCTTTTATCTGGATGAAAGAGGCGCGCTGGAAAAGGCGATCATCGACCTGCCGGACTTAAAGATCATCGCTACGGATCACAGTAATGTAGCTATTGAAAGCACCCGCAAAAATGCACTCGCAGCAGGAGTGGCAGATATGATCACGCTACAGCTTTGCGACTTTATGGATACGCCGGTGCCGCAGGGCGAAAAAGGCGTTATGTTCATCAACCCCGAATACGGCGAGCGGCTCGGCGAGCTGGAAGAGCTGGAGACGACTTACAGCAACATCGGCGATTTTATGAAGAAGAAGTGCGGCGGCTACCTCGGCTACGTGTTCACCGGCAACTTAGAGCTGGCCAAAAAGATAGGCCTCAAAGCAAAGCGGCGCATAGAGTTTTATACCAGTACGATTGACAGCCGTTTGTTTGAGTATGAGCTTTATGAGGGCACAAAGCGGACTGCGGGGGAAGAACGGAAATAGAACGTAGTGCAGTTTTGCGTTCTTGGCGATGCTGTATTTATAGGGGAAATTTATGCGAGCTGGCTGGGCTAATGTTAGTGCTTTGTGACTTGCGGTTGGAGGGAACTTGCTAGTAGCGGTTTAGGTATTGGCGTTGTAGGGGAAATCAGGGAACGTCAGCCCAACCCTGCACTATAGATAAATTTAAATACAATATTTTAGCCTTTATTCTTCAGCCCCTATAACACCAAACCCTGTCATCTGCTTCCCCATTTCTCGCTGGGGGTCAGGGTGTCTGCGGTGCGTTGGCAAGAAGCACACTCTTTTGCAAGCTTGGCTCTGAATGTCGGCTTTGTGCGACTTGCAAATGTGTGCGCTTGTGTGTTGATATTAATTCAAATACTTTTTCAAAATTTTCTCTTTCTGGTTTGGAATGTTGGCTATTTGCTTTTCCCAGTCAGTTATCTTACCTTCTAACTTCTCAATTACTGTAACTATCTTTTGTTGTTCTGTAATTGTAGGAACTGGAATCTCAATTGGATTGAGGTTCATTACAGAAAGTCCTGGTTGGGCAGTTCCCGTTGCATATTGATTCAAATTCATAAATATTAATTGATAATGCAACCAAATAGAATCTATATTTTCTTTTGGATAAGCAACTAATGCATGTTCTGTTGCATGAAATTTTCCTGAAACCAAATGAACATTCCCACATAAAGCACCTTGTCTGCCTACTAAAGAAAATTGTCCTGCGTTAGTATAAGTTTCCGTGTAACCTCTCAAACCGTTGCCTCCATAGCAAGGAAATAAATTGTCGCTGAATGCTTTACTAATGGTATCTGCTTTCACAAAATTTCCTGCTTTTAATTCACAAACTTCATCCAACCTTCTAAGTTTTTCATTTATGCTTTTGAAATTGGTTTCAATCTCTGTTCTTAGTTTATCAATCTCCTCAACCGCTTTTTGTTCTTGCTTTTCCAATGCTTCAATTTCAGCAACTATTTTTTGCTGAATTTCGATTGGTGGAAGTGGAATTTTAATTTCCTTGATTAAGTTTGGGAACATTTAAACCAGTTATGTAAGGGGAAAGGTCAAACTCATTTAGCATTTCAATAATAAATGTATCTAAAATTACGTCTCTGTTTGGCTTCAATACGTGGGCGTGATTATTTACCCAATATTTTCCATCAACAATAAAAGCTGACTTCTCATTTGCACCCCATTTTGCACCATCTTCACCAATTAGTATTAGTTTTTCGTCAAAAATATATGTGTCTATATAATCGATAATTCCTGTTGCTCCGAAATAAGGATAATCACCAACATTTCGGTCTCTTTTACTTATAGGAACTCTTCTGTCGTCTAAAATTTGTACCAAATCACCCAGTTTTTTAATATCCCATCTGCTCTCAATTTTTACTTTTTTTTTAGCCGAGAGTGAAATGGTTTTTTCAAAATCCACTCTATCAAAAGTGAACATATCTACCAAGTTATGGTAGCTTAAGTTTTGCTTTAAATTTTCAGAGAGTTCTAAATCAAATTCGCCCAAGAAAGCTTTGTAAATATAATAGCTTGCTTTTTCTGGATTTGCAAAACTGTCGACATCATACAATTGAGTGCATTCGTCTATGGTTTTGCTTCTTTGCATAGCGTGAATGCCTTCGCTACCTCTACGGTTGCTAAATTCATAACCTAAAAAGCGTTTTTCTGCATCCTTTTCCCCTGTTTTTACCAAAACCATTTTTTGAGGATAGGCTAAAATAAAATAAAGCAATTTATCTTGCTCAATGGCTAAAATATTTGTCCAAAGTTCCTGTTCATTTTTGGCTTTAATTTTCTTCGTATATTCTTTATAAATATCGTGTTGCTCAATATTCTTACTGGGTGATTTCTGTAAGAGTGTTTTATAATCATCAAAAGAAATGCTATCCCAAACGTGAGCCACATATTTTTTAAGCGGTTTTTCAATGCCGTTTATGGTTACATCTTGCAGGTTTACAAAACATTTTTTGATGGCTTCTCCTACATTGTAAGCATCTGCGTTGTTTCTACGTCTTAAAAATAAGGTTACAGTATTAGTTCCTGTTGCCATAAAGGTATTAGAGCCTAATTCTGCAATACCTAATATCTCGAAGTGCTTTAAAAGTATTTCTCTTGTTTGGGTGTAAATGCCTGTATTACTCAAAATACTACTTGGCAAAATGATACCCGCAACACCACCATCTTTTAGTAACTGTTTAGTCCGCTCAATAAACAAACATTCTATTTCAGAACTTTGGTCGGTTAATCTGCTATATAAGTCGAATGCTAATTTGGATTTTTCTTCATCCATTAATCCCTTAAAAGCCGATACTGAATAAGGCGGATTTGAAATAATGACATCAAACTGTTTGTTGTCTTGCGTATATGTTTTGTCAGTTTCTTTCAATAAATCTTTAAACTCTTTTGAAGTTGCAAAATCTCCCAAACCATCACCGTGTATCACTTTTGCCAAACCGTCACCGTGTAAATAACAACTAACTTTTGCTGTCTTTACTAAACGATAATCTTTCTCAATGCCGTAAACATAAGATTCAGCCCAATCGAATTGGTCTTCTTTCCATTTTTTGATGGCTCTTTTGGTAGTAGGATTAAAAGAGCTTTCATCAAGGCTGTCAATGTAATTTTGAACTACTTCCATTGACTCAGTGATAAAATGCCCACTTCCTGCTGCATAATCAATTACAGTAGGTAGCAAATCATTTTTATTTCCTTGTTCAATTTTTTGTGCTGTAATTTCTTGAAAGGGTAAACTTTTAATAATAAATCGAGCAATCGGAACAGGCGTAAAAAACTGCCCTGATTCTTGCTTTAACCCTGTGGTTAAAAGCAATTCAAAGAAATCACTTAAAAATTGTTGACGGTAATTGTAACGTATTTGATATACTTGAAGTAGCTCTACAACTTCTTTTACAACTTTTGCATTTTCCTCAAAAGAGGCATCGTCATACACTTCTTTTATGGCAAATTCATTATTCTTTTTAAGTCGAATTTCGGTTAAAATATCTTTGAATTTATCTCGATATTGTACATCTACGTGTAAAAATTGCTTATCAAATTCACTATCGCTTACGTCTGTAACTTTCTTTTCTAAAAGTTCAAGCATTCCTCTGTTATAAAGGTCTGTTAGTCTTTTTTGAAATGAAATATGATTGTCTTCTCCTTCAAACCATTGAAAATGCAATTGCTCCTCAGCGTTTCTATTTTCATCAACAATTTTGCAAAGGAAAAGCGTAAATATTTTGTTGAAAGCGTTTGGCTTATCAGAAACTACATTGTGTCTCAATATTTCTAAGAACCGATTAAAAATAAAACTGCTATTCTCTTGTTTTAAAACCTTTAAATCATTTTTGGTAAGAGCTTTACTTTGAAATTCATAGGGCGTTACCCAACTCTCGAAAATACCATTGGCTTTCGGTAATTTGTTCCAACGTTCAAAGAAGTCTTTTACATTTCCAGCTTGTCGGTAATCTTCTTCTATTTTTACTATGATGTTTTTAAACTCTAAATTTTTTCCTTGAAGTTGGGAAGCGTAAAGCATTAAAATATCTGCATCCTTATCTTGTTGGAAATAAGTGAAAAGTTGCCCTCCGTTTCGTTCTAAATTTTTATATTCCTTTTCAAATTCTGTTCCCCAAGTTTTGCATTCAATCATAATATAGGCAGGACCATTATCGCGGTTCACCAAAATATCTAATCGTCCACTTGTACCGTGTCCTGTTCGCCAAGTTTTTTCTAGAACGATATTTTGAGGTAAATAACCCTTTTCTAACAGTCTGTCCACACATTCAAGAACAACCCAATTTTCAGCCTGTGAAAAATTTTGAGTGGTTTTGCTTTCGCCTTTTATTTTATTGCCAAAATTGAAAATTGAGTTTTCAAAATCAATCTCAATGGCGTAGCCATTGTATTTTTTTTGAAAAATATCCGAAGTGTTTTCTTTAGGTGTAAATCCTAATGTCTGTATGAAGTTTTTTTTGTAGTTCATTAGAATTTAATTTTCCCCTGTTTAACATTCTTATTTCTCAAATATTTTGATTGGCTTTCTGCTACAATGAAAACAGCATCGGAACACTCGTATTTATGAGCTTCTTCAACTAATTTGTCAGCAACATATAAGTTTTTTAGTTCTGAATAATCCTTTTCTAAAAATTTTGCAAGTGCTTCAAGATTTATGAAAGGAAATTTTTTTCGCCCATTTTCTATTTTGGAAATTTCAGTCATAATGATGCCAAAGGGTTGTCCAAATTCGCTTTGGTTTAACCCTTTCTTATTTCTCTCGGCTCTCAAAAATTCTCCAAATGTTGCCATAATTGATACTTGCTATTTTTCAACTTGCCAATATGTGGCAAATATAATTAAGGTTTTAGTCGAAGCAAACTTTTTCGGCTTTAAAGTGCATTGTCAAAATTGCAACTCTTTTGCAAGCTTGGCTTTGTGCAGCTTGCAAATGGGCTGCAATGTGCGTTGGGCTGTTGAAGTTTTGGACTGTTAGTAGATAGTAGTACGTCTGCTCAGTTGGGTTGCACACAACGCTCAAATATACGCAACTCAATTACGCAAATCCACCCAAATAAGCCGGATATGCGCAACTCATCTGCTTACAAATGTTTAAAAGCGAAATAATCCATCAATGCTAAAAGCGCAGCCTAAACCGCGCTTTTAATTATCCAAACAAAAAAATCAATAATCGATCACCTGCTCTTCCATCACCGGCAGCTCGCGGAACTCATACTGCTGGTTGCGGAGCTACGGCTCCAAGCAGGTCAGAATTTAGGAATTCCTACCGTCTTCAAAATATGATTGGCACGGTTCACCTTGTCCTGAAACAAGGGTTGATCATCATATTTCCCCTGAAGGGCAGGATTTATCTTGTAATCTTTTGCCTTACTTTTCCTGATCGTCTTTGTCTTCTGTCCTGTTTTCATACTATAACAAATTTACGTCTTTCTGCGTACTGCAAATGAATGATAGATTTTGTTTTTGCGGAAAGGTTCCCAATTATTATCAGTCAGGCCGAGCACTACAAAGTCTTGTTCAATATCTCCAAGATTATTGGTGATTCCAATGCGGTAAAGCCTGGTGCGTGCCAGTGTACTGCCGGTTGCCAGCACTACAGCATCCGGGTACTGCCCGGTAAACAGGTAAAGCGTCCTCGCTACAGTTGCCAGTACTTTTGGGCTGTCATTATTATTGGTAACGGTAAGGTCGCTGATATAGCCCGATGCCGGGTCTTTGTCTCCAAAGCCCAGGTTATAAAACCCATGAACATTGATTTCTGTATAACGAACGACTTTCGTAATAATTCCTTTCGTGCCAATACTGTCAAATTCAAACGTCAGCAAGTCTGGTGAGCTCTCAAACAGGTAACGATTATCAATCATGTAATACTAAATCAGTTTATCTGTATACAATTAGACTCAATGCTAAAAGCGCAGCCAAAACCGCGCTTTCAATCCCTTAAAAAAACATAAAATCAATAATCGATCACTTGCTCTTCCATCACCGGCAATTCCCGGAATTCATATTGCTGATTGCGGAGCTGCGGCTCAAAGCCGGCTTCGCGAATAGCGGCCTGAATACTTTTAGACGTAAACCGGTGCGGCGCCCCGGCAGCGCTCACCACATTTTCCTCGATCATAATAGAGCCGAAATCATTGGCGCCGGCATGGAGGCACATTTGCGCCGTCTGCTTGCCTACCGTAAGCCAGGAAGCCTGGATATTCTTCACATTCGGCAGCATGATGCGGCTCATGGCAATCATTCTTATATATTCTTCGGCAGTAGTCAGGTTCTTGGTACCACGAATGCGCTTCAGCATCGTATCCACATCCTGGAAGGTCCAGGGGATAAAGGCAAGGAAGCCTTTGGCGCCTTCCGGCTTGCGGCTTTGCACTTCGCGCAGCTTTACGAGGTGCTCGAAGCGCTCGTACACCGTTTCCACATGGCCAAACATCATAGTGGCGCTGGTGGTGAGGTTTAGCTTATGGGCTTCATGCATAATGTCCAGCCATTCCTGCGCGCCGCATTTGCCTTTGGAGATGAGGCGGCGTACGCGATCATTCAGTATTTCCGCGCCGGGGCCGGGCATGGAATCCATACCGGCTTCCTTTAAAGCCATTAAAGCCTCGCGGTGCGTAACCCCGCTCATCTTGCAGATATGCGCAACTTCCGGCGGACCGAGGGCGTGTAATTTAAGATCGGGATATAGTTGTTTCAGTTCCCGGAAAAGACCAGTGTAATAGTCCAATCCCAATGCAGGGTTATGTCCGCCCTGCAGCAGCAATTGCTCACCGCCGTAGCGGAAAGTCTCGTCGATCTTGCGCTTATAGGTTTCAATATCGGTTACGTATTGCTCCGGGTGACCTGGCACGCGGTAGAAGTTGCAGAACTTGCAATTGGCAACGCACACATTGGTGGTGTTCATATTGCGGTCAATAATCCAGGTTACCTTATTGTACGGCACCTGTACCTTGCGCAGTTCATTGGCCACATACATCAACTCGGCAAGCGGTGCCTGCT
The DNA here is from genome assembly GCA_965246905.1 of Chitinophagaceae bacterium. GTDB lineage: Bacteria > Bacteroidota > Bacteroidia > Chitinophagales > Chitinophagaceae > UBA1952. The sequence goes on along the minus strand of CBDFFZ010000029.1, from coordinate 72,590 downwards.
CAAATAAAAAAACGCCTTCCTCAGCACTCAAAAACTCAAACCGCAGGGCGCGGTCATACAACCCGGCTAATTCCATGAAAATGGGATATAAATATGGATGGTAAAATTAAGCATTAGCAAGCGCCATAAAACCGGATTTGCAGATGATTTATTGATAGTGGAATAGGGGTTGTGTAAAGCAAAGCCATCAAAAAAACATCCTGTGCATAACGTGTGCAATCTTTACCCTTCCATAACACCGCTCTATAGCCAATAGCCCGTCTTTTTATTAACTTTGGTATAAACACCGTGAGCTATGATGGACGATGATTTTTTGGACGATGAGTATGACTCAATGGACGACCTTCTCCGCAGATACGAACAAGTGAAAAGCGGGGAAGCCGCCGGAATGATGCAGGAAGAGGATTTTGAGCGCGTAATTGAATACCATTGTGAGAACAGCAATGTAGATGAAGCCCTCCTCGCCTGCGATATTGCCCGGACTTACTATCCATTCTCCGGGATGGTGCTCCTGTTAAAAGCAGAGATACTTACCCAGGCGCAAAAGTATGGCCAGGCACTCAAAGCGCTTGATGAGATGGAGCAGTATGAGCAGAACAACCTTGATGCGGACTTGCTGCGCGCGGATATTCTGGTAAGCCAGCTTAAGTACGACCAGGCAGCGCAATGGCTGGAGCAGCAGAGCAAAGTATTTGAAGGAAAAGACAAGATAGAACTGCTCTTGGAATTGGCAGATGTGTATGATGAATGCGAGGAGTTTGAAGCGGTGTACGATACACTGAAGCGCGTGATCCGTATAGACCGCCGCAACGAGGAAGCCCTGCAGAAGATTTGCTTCTGGGCAGAGTTTGCCGATAAGCTGGACGAAAGTGTGGAGCTGCACACAGCATTAACTGAAGAAGATCCTTATAATTCGCTCGCCTGGTTTAACCTCGGCGCAGCGTACCAGGGTTTGAAGCTCTACGAAAAAGCGATCGATGCCTATGAATTCTGCGTAGCTATCGATGAGAAATTTGAATTTGCCTACCGCAATATGGCAGATGCTTATATGCGCCTCAAATGGTACGATAAAGCACTCGAAGTACTTGAAAAACATCTTGAAATAGCAAAGGCAGAAGATGTGATCTTCGAGGCGATGGGTTATTGCTATGAGAAACAAAAGAACTTTCAGAAGGCCCGCCACTTTTACCGGCAGGCATCGCAATTAAGTCCGCAGGATGATGGTATTTTCTTTAAGATCGGGGAGACTTATGCCCGCGAAAAGCAATGGGAAAAGGCGGTAAAATCTTACTCGGTAGCGCTGCAACTTAATAAGGACAATGCTGCTTACTGTATGGCTATCGGTAATTGCCTTATGGAGATGGATGTGAAGAGCGAAGCGCTTGTTTGTTATCTGAATGCGGTACGCCTGAAGCCGGGCAATAAGACTACCTGGGTAGCGCTTATCAAAGGGCTTTACCTTGCCGGCTATTATGATGAAGCGCTGACCCAGCTATCTGTAGCCCGCGACCATTGCGGCGATAAGCCCGATTTTGATTATTACGGTGCTGCTATTCTTATAGAGTTGGGAAAAACCAAGGAGGGCATGATCATGCTCGAAGCCGGATTGAAGGCGATGCCTGCCCGCATAAAGATCTTCACGGAGCTGAATCCTGAATATATGCGCCGCGCAACGGTAGTGGATCTTATTGGTAAATACAAAGAGAAAAAGAGCCGGGGAAAGAAAGAGTGATCTCAGCCCGCATCAAGATTGCACAGAAAAAAAAATGCCGCCCATAGCTGAGCGGCATTTTTTGTTGAATTAATTGTTGGATTATTGGCGGGTGAATTTTCCTGTCTGTACGAGGTTTTTGTCTTTATCCAGCACACGGAAGTAGTAAATACCTGCCGGGATATTTCCAAGCTGTACCGTTGCATTCTGTGTGAAAGACTTCTGAGCAATTACCTGTCCTGTTGTATTCATTGCCTCCCATGTAAAGGTTGCCTGATCTCCGCTGCTCAGGTAAAGCATACCGGTTGTCGGGTTAGGGTAGCATTTTACGACTGCTGCATTAAACAGACCCTGCCTGATGCCACTTGCGCTGATCATTGAAACATCATCTACGAAAAGCTCGCTGCTATCTGCGCCGCCAACTTTGCTGGATACAAAGCCAATCTGGACCCGGTTAGGGTTAGCCGTACCGGAGTAAACCAGGTTCACGGTCATTTGCGTATAAGTGCTCTGTGCACCAAAGCTCATTACTCCTCTGCCAACAACAGAATCCTGGCCATTTGCACCCATTACACCTTCCAAAATGGCCGCTACGCCGAAGCTTGCAGAATCTACCGCAGATTTAGGATTATACTTGATCCATGCAGTAACACTGGTGACGCGCTGGGTAATTGCGGTGCCACCGCTTGTGGTATAAGATACTGTAGCCGGGTTTACATTAATTTTGGCATTGGAAAGTACACTTGGCAATACTCCGAAGCCTGAACCATAATCATGTGATACAAGCCGCGCCGCAAAAGTGCCGCCATGCACAACCGTGCTTTTAAAAAGCTGCTTGGCAGGTGTTGCCCCGGCAAGTGGTGCAAGCGCCGCGATAGATGAGTCGAGGCTGTACCAACTGTTAGGAACTTCCAGCATAACAGGTGGTAAAAACCCGGAGGTATAAGTACGCCAGCTATCCATATTACCGTTTACGAGCTGGGCTTTTCCGGAATATGCTGTAATAAATGCCGTACTTAGAAGGAGTAATGTTTTTTTCATGCTATTGGTGGTTGTATTGGTTTGGTAAAAATTTACAGACGCTCAAGTGCTGTTTTTATTGCGGCAAAGTCCGGCTGTTTGCCGGCATCTTCCAGTACTTCTGCATATTGAATCGTGCCGTCTTTGTCGATTACAAAAGCACTGCGTTTAGATACGCCCTTCAGGCCGAGCGCAAAATTTTCATAGAGGGAATCGTATGCGGTAGAGGCTTCCTTATTAAAATCAGAAAGCAGCGGGAAGTTCAGGTTTTGCTGCCTGCGGAATTCAGCCAGGGTAAATGGAGAATCTACAGAAATACCATACACCTGCGCATTGAGGCTGTTGTATTGATCATAATTATCGCGCACACTGCAAAGCTCCGCTGTGCATACGCCGGTAAAAGCCATCGGGAAGAAAAGCAGCACTACATTCCTGCCATGCTGGCTGCTCAGGGTTACTTCTTCTTTATCCGTATTGCGGAGGGTAAAATCCGGGGCTTTTTGCCCTTGCTGTAATGCCATAGAATAAGTTAGGTTATGAAGATTTTTTTGACAAGTCAAATGTAGTTAATCATTAGTCAACGCAGCTTAAAAATAAGCGAGAAAGCGGCATATTGCTAATCTATAAGCTGTTGTTTCCAGGCTTGCATTCCTCCTTTAAGATTATAAAGATTTTGGAAGCCGGATTCCTCCAGCCGCTGGATAGCGATTACGCTGCGGATGCCTTTCTCACAATAAATAACCACCGGCACCACCTGCGCAATAGCATTCTTACCAGCTATAATTTCCCCAAGTGGCATCAGCCTGCCGCCAATATTGAAATGATCATGCTCATAAGGCTCCCGCACATCTATAAGCTCAAATTGCTTGCCTGCTGCAAGCCACTGTTTTAATCCGGAAATGGTCAGTTCATTCATGCCATAAGGCTATTGATTTTTTCTAAAAAGGATGTAGGTACATATAATGAACGATCCATTACATTTGTCAAAATTAAAAAACGGAACATTATGAAACGACTCTTTTTATTGATGGCCGCCGGTGCCCTGACCTTCACTGCCTGCCAGGAAGCGCCAAAAGCCGATAAGGCAGAAGCAACAGACGCGAAAGCCGTTGCCAATCCAGCCGCAGGCGCTACCTACAAAGTAGATCTCGCAGAAAGCCGCATCGAGTGGACGGGCACCAAACCGGTTGGGAAACACCACGGTACTTTTATGCTAAAGGATGGCAGCATCATGGCAGACAATAACATGGTAACGGGCGGTAAATTCACGGTTGATGTTAAAACGCTGAAGCCGGAAGATCAGGACAGTGCGGGTAATGCCAAGCTCGGCGGCCACTTGCTTGGGCCCGACTTTTTTGATGCGGCAAAATTCCCTGATGGCACTTTTGAAATTACAGCGGTAAAAAGCGGCGCGCCAACTACCGGCGAGGTGATGCTGAAAGATGCTACGCATACGGTAACCGGCAACCTTATGCTCAAGGGCGTAAGCAAGAACATCTCCTTCCCTGCCAAAATTGCAATGAATGAAACACAGGTTACTACCGATGCCAATTTTAATATAGACCGTACCCAGTGGGGCATGAGTTATGGCAATGATAAAAGCCTGCAGGATCATTTCATCCGCCCGGAGGTAAACCTACAGCTGCACATTGTGGCTAAAAAATAATAACGATCAAATTTTTACATTGAAAAAAGCGCCCTGATGCGGCGCTTTTTTTATTCATCTTTCGATGCTGCATCCGCTACTTCATCACCTGCCTCTTCTACGCCATCAGGGATAAAAAAAAGAATTGTAGGAATGATGAACAGTCCGTAGGAGATAAATACACTTACATAAGCCAGAGGGACACCTAAGGCATACGCGCTAAGGCTGATGTAGTTCTTTATCATCGTACGCCTGCTTGCCTTCACTACTTTTCTGGTTACTACTGCATCATCCTGCTCAAAAAGCCTTTTGCGGTGCGCATAATGCCGCATAGCGCTAAACCAAAAGGAGGTCATGAATAGTACAATGCCATACAGCGCTGCGCTTTCCGGAAGAAAAGGATTTTTGCCCAGCATTGAGGTAGGCAGCGGCACCAGGCTTAGCCAGAATAAAAACACAAGATTAAGCCACATCAGCCGCTCATCCACCACTTGCACCAGGTGAAAAAAATGATGGTGATTGAGCCATAGAATGCCCAGCACCAAGAAGGAGAATAGGTAAGCAATAAGCTTGGGTCCTACAACCCGGAATCCGGCAACAACATCATGTTGGGTAAAATGGTGCGCGAGGTCCGGGAATTTTATATCGAACACCATGATGGTGATAAGTATGGAAATAACCGAGTCGCTGAAGGCTTCTACCCGGCCTGTTTTTATCTGCATAGTACACGTTTAATAAAGCACAGCTAAAGCTGTGCCAGTAATAAGGAAATACTCAGCTGCTAAGCAAGGATGTACCGGCAGCAACTTCCAGCCAACAGGGCATCCCGAGCTTTAGGGTTACATTTTCGGTATCGTGCCCACAGTGGAAATTGAATGCTACAGGATAGTCATAGTCTGCTACCTTATCCCTGATTATCTCCTCCACGGTTTGCCCGAATGGCCGCTCCGTATCCTGTAGGTCGGTAAAAGACCCTACTAATAATGCGGCCAGTTGATCCAGCTGTCCGGAGCGTTTCAGGTTAATAAGCATCCGGTCGATATTGTACAGATGCTCGCCTATGTCTTCTATAAACAGGATTTTCCCGTTCGTATCTAATTGAGATGAAGAGCCGCTGAGGTGCGCCAGCATAGCCAGGTTGCCGCCTACAATTACAGCATCTGCACTGCCCGCTTTATTGAAGGGCGAGCCCGGAAAAGTATAGCTTAGAGCTTTGCCAGACAATGCTCTCCGCAGGCTTTGAATATAATAAGCGTCCTCGCTTTCGGGAGTGAATGCGCCGCACATAGGGCTGTGGAGCGTAGCTACGCCAAAGTTGGTATGAAGATGACTGTGCAGCACAGTAATATCGCTAAAACCACATATCCATTTCGGGTGCGCACTGAATTGCGTAAAATCCAGCGCATCGATAATGCGGCTGGTACCATAGCCGCCGCGCCCCATAAGAATTGCTTTTATTTCCCGGTCATCAAGCATGGCCTGCAGGTCTTCCAGCCGCTCTTCATCTTTCCCTGAAAAATAAAATTGCCCGGTGCCAACGGTATTGCCCACCTTCACCTTAAAGCCCCAGCGCTCAAGCACTTCGGTACAGTAGGCAATGCGCCCGGCGCTTACATAGCCGGCAGGGCAGGTAATGCCAACGGTATCACCTGGCTGGAGGTTGGGAGGGATGATCATGCTTTTATGCAGATTGACCCGCAAAGATGCGCAAAGAAAAACGCAAAGGAGCGCAAAGCCTTTGCGGTACTTTGCGAACCCTCAGCGTACTTTGCGGTTAAGTGGATCTTAGAAGTTTATAAAAATATTTTCGCCCCGAATCTGAACGGCAAAAGTTTTAAGCTTATAACCTTCACCGCTCGTATTACGCCCATTGGCAGGATCGAAGCGGTATTTATGGAGCGGACAAACTACACTGCTTTGCGCATCCAGCCAGCCTTCGCAGAGCCTTGCGCCGGAGTGCGGGCAGGTAGCGGCAAAGGCATGAACGGCGGTCTCTTTTTTTAGGATGCAGAGTTTCTTGCCGGATATTTCCAGTTCGGTAATTGCACCTTCTTTCAGGGAATTGATGTTTACTGCCGGGTGCCAGTTCATTTGAAATATTTGTTCCTGTATGGGTTTCATTTCTATCGGCGCGCAGCAAAAAAGTCTTTCATCAGCTGCGCGCATTCAGCACCGAGCAAGCCGGCTTTAAGCACTGCCTTTTGGTGGAAGGGCCAGGCCGCGCCGGTCGTTTTCCGGTAGCCGTTCTTTATATCTTCCGCGCCATACACAATCCTGCCCAGCTTGCTCCAGTACATCGCACCGCAGCACATAAGGCAGGGCTCTACCGTTACATACAAAGTTGCATCCGACAGGTATTTTGCGCCGAGCGATTGAAAAGCTGCGGTCATGGCAATCATTTCCGCATGAGCAGTCGGATCGTTGAGTCGTTCAACCTGGTTATGGCCGCGGCCTATTATTTTATCTCCCCAGAATATGACCGCGCCTACCGGCACTTCGCCTTCATCGTAAGCAGTTTGCGCTTCGCGGAATGCGGCGCGCATATAACGCTCGTCTATTGATTCCGTATCCCGAAATATGGATTTGGAATTTATGTCGGCATTTTGAGTCGTCTTCATCCAACAAGTTAGCTTTATTCAGGATGCACCAGGCGAGTAAGCACCTTTAGCTGGCACGTACTGGTTAATATACTTTCTTTGATCCGGAATGCAATCATTCCCTGTTTTTAGAGTCCATTACAATCGTAACCGGCCCGTCATTCACCAGTGCCACTTTCATATCCGCCCCGAAAATGCCCGTTTGTATTGGCTTTCCAAGCATTGAAGATAAGATTTCGATGAAGCTTTCATATAGCGGTATTGCCTGCTCCGGCCTTGCGGCTTTTATAAAGGAAGGCCGCGCGCCCCTTTTGTAAGATGCATGTAAGGTGAATTGGCTGATGAGCAGAATATCGCCGCCAACAGTTTTGATGTCCTCATTCATCTTACCTTCCGCATCGCTGAAAATGCGCAGCCTGGTAATCTTACTGCACAGCCATTCAACATCTTCTTTTCCATCCCCTGTTTCAATACCCAGCAGGATCATTAAGCCGTGGGCAATTTGGCCCTTTACTACGCCTTCTATGGTTACGCTTGCCTGAGATACTCTTTGAATAATGGCGCGCATTTGAGTGGACTTATTTCGTAGAAAGGCGCAAAAATTTTATTCCGAGGCCTGCTCCTGCTCAATGCCGAGGGCTTTAATAGCTTTGAGCGATGCGTCCTGGCTTGCTTCTTTCTTGTTATAGCCGGTACCTTTTGCCACGGGCTTATCATCCAGCATTACGACAATAGTGAAAATCTTGCGCGCACCTTCCATTTTCTCACTTTCCGTATCGTACACGATCTTTTGCCCGCCGCGCTGCGCCCAGCTTAGTAGCTTGTTTTTATAGTTGGTATCGGTAGCCTCGATCACATCAATATCCATATAGGCTTTAATAAGCTGTTTTTGGATGAAGGTACGGGTACGTGGGTAGCCCTGGTCGAGATAAACCGCGCCTACCAGGGCTTCCAGGGCATTGCCGAAGATATGGCTGCGGCCGAGCGCACGGTCATTCTGGTTAAAATGCACCATTTTATTGATGCCCATGCTCAGTGCTAGCGCATTCAGCGATTCACGGCGCACCATGCGTGAGCGCATCTCGGTCATAAAGCCTTCGGGCTGGTAAGGATATTTTTTGAACAGGTATTCTGCTACGATAGCTCCGAGAATGGCATCCCCCAAAAACTCTAAGCGCTCATTATTTTCGGTAATTACATCTATGTTGGAGCGGTGGGTAAAGGCCAGCTGATAATAGGGCAGATGCCTAGGTGTAAAGCCCAGCAAATGCTCAAGCTGCAGCATTAGCTGCCTGTTGGGGGAGAAAAGATTACGAAGCCGTGCTGCCCATTTGCGCATCACAAGCTATGCCTCATACTTCTTAAAGATCACAGAGGCGTTGTGCCCGCCGAAGCCAAAGGTATTGGATAGTGCAGCACGGATCTCACGCTTTTGCGGCGTATTGAAGGTAAGATTGAAGCGCGGATCAATCGCCGGATCGTCGGTAAAATGGTTGATGGTAGGAGGAACAATCCCGTGCATAACCGCCTTAATAGAGGCAATTGCTTCAATAGCACCAGCGCCGCCTAAAAGATGGCCGGTCATGCTCTTGGTAGAGGAGATGTTCATGTTGTAGGCATGATCACCGAATACCTTTTGGATCGCGATAAGCTCTGCCACATCGCCTAAGGGAGTCGAGGTGCCGTGTACGTTGATGTAATCTATGTCTTCCGGTTTCATATCCGCATCTTCCAGCACATTGTTCATCACCAGGATCACGCCAAGCCCTTCCGGATGTGGTGCTGTAAGGTGATAGGCATCTGCGCTCATGCCTCCGCCGGCTACCTCTGCGAGGATAGTAGCGCCGCGCTTTACTGCATGCTCATATTCCTCCAGCACCAGCGCGCAGCCGCCTTCTCCCAGCACAAACCCGTCGCGGTCTTTATCAAACGGGCGGGAAGCGGTTCTGGGATCATCGTTTCGCTCGGAAAGCGCCTTCATCGCATTAAAGCCGCCCATGCCCGATTCCGTGATCGCAGCCTCGGAGCCGCCCACCACAAAAGCATCTGCCTTACCAATACGGATATAGGTAAAGGCATCGATCAAAGCGTGCGTAGATGATGCACAGGCACTGACTGTGGCAAAATTGGGGCCGCGGAAGCCGTACTTCATGGAGATATGCCCGGAGGCGATATCCAAGATCATTTTAGGAATGAAGAAGGGATTGAACCGTGGAGTACCATCGCCGGCAAAATACCCGCGCATCTCCTCGATATAAGTGATCATCCCGCCAATGCCGGATGCCCAGATTACGCCAACCCGATCCTTATTGATGCCCTCGCCATTGATGCCCGAATGCTCTACAGCTTCCCTGGCGGAGGCTACGGCAATCTGGGAAAAGCGATCGAGCTTACGGGCTTCCTTCCGGTCAAAATAATTTTCCGGGTTGAAGCCTTTGAGCTCGCAGGCAAATTTTGTTTTAAACTTCGTAGTGTCAAAAGCAGTAATCATATCTGCGCCGGATACGCCATTGAGCAGCCCGTTCCAGAAATCCGGAACAGAATTGCCCAATGGCGTAACAGCGCCCAGGCCGGTAACGACAACTCGCTTAAACGGCAGATTCATTAATGCTTAATCGGTTTGATTTACGAAGAATAACAGGGAAAAATAAGAGTTCGCTTACTTAACGTGCTCTTCGAGGTAAGATACAGCCTGGCCAACGGTGGTAATGGTTTCAGCCTGCTCATCGGGGATAGAAATATTGAATTCCTTCTCGAATTCCATAATCAGCTCCACGGTATCCAGTGAGTCTGCACCGAGGTCGTTGGTAAAGCTTGCTTCGGGGGCTACTTCGCTCTCATCAACGCCGAGCTTGTCAACGATGATTTTCTTTACGCGATTTGCAATTTCTGACATGGTTAAATGCTTTAAATTTTATAGCGGCAAAAATATACTTTTCCCGATTAAGGCAAAGGGTTAGCGAAAATTTCTTTTTTAATGATAAAGCGGTATTTAAAGCGTATTTGGCGCTTCCAGCTTCCGCTCTTCGAGCGCTTCTACCTTAGCCCTTAGCTCAGGGGAGATATGCACTGTTTTTGCTGCCCCGATGTTGTAGAGCACCACTATATCGTGGCCTTCGGCTGCCAACTCGCCATTATCATTATGAATATGATGGCAAAGGCCAAAAGAGCTTGTTTTCATAAACTCAACTGAAGTACGGATAATAATGTTGCCGGGAAAAAAGAGCGGCTTCAGAAAAGTGCAACGGGTATCGGCCAGGATAAAACTCAGACCTTCCTGTGTATCGGGGCGCAGGCCAATCTGCTCACTATAGGAGATACGGGCTGCCTGCAGATACTTGAAATACATAACGTTATTGATATGGCCAAGCAGATCGAGCTCACTCCAGTCAAGGCGTAGTTGGGTGGTTACGGGGAATTTATATTCGGACATAAAAATGCTGGTGCTGTTTATCAGGATATTTGGATCTGCTGCTGCAAGATAGCAGAATGATTTGGGGGTTAATGCCAAAGGGTTTTGAATCCTGGCAGCGTTGAGGCAAACGGATAAAGGTTACTTTTGCGCCCTCAATACCGAAGATATTTATGATGCAGTATGATCGCTCCGGCTTTACGGATGAGCAACTGGTTGATCTTTACAAAGGCCTCGTAAAGCCCCGCATGATCGAGGAGAAAATGCTCGTATTGCTGCGGCAGGGGCGGATATCCAAATGGTTCTCCGGCATTGGCCAGGAAGCGATTGCGGTAGGCGCAACAATGGCGCTCGATGCAGACGAATATATAATGCCGATGCACCGTAACCTCGGTGTATTCACAGCGCGCAATATGCCGTTTGATAAGCTCTTCATGCAATGGCAGGGCAGCAGGGAGGGGTTTTCAAAAGGCCGGGAGCGCTCTTTTCACTTCGGTGCTAATGAATATCATATCTGCGGGATGATCTCGCATCTGGGGCCGCAACTGGCTATCGCAGATGGTGTTGCGCTGGCACATAAGCTGGGTAAAGAGGAAAAAGTATCGCTGGCATTCAGTGGTGATGGTGCTACAAGCGAGGGCGATTTTCATGAAGCACTGAATGTGGCGGCTGTATGGAACCTACCGGTCATTTTTATTATAGAGAATAATGGCTACGGTTTAAGTACACCCAGCAAAGATCAGTTTCTCGTAGAGCATCTTTCAGTACGCGCGGAAGGCTACGGCATGAAAGGCCTCACTATTGATGGCAATAATATTCTTGATGTATATCGTAATATTACTGCTGCACGGGAGTATTGCATCCGTGAGCAAAAGCCTATCCTTATTGAGTGCATGACCTTCCGGATGCGTGGGCACGAGGAGGCGAGCGGAGTAAAATATGTGCCTAAAGAGCTGTTTGAAACCTGGGCGAAAAAAGACCCGGTCAGCAATTTTGAAGAATATCTTCTAAGCGAAAAAATCCTGAACGAAAAAGACATTGAAAACATTCGCGAAGGCATCCTGAAAGAGATTGAGGATGGCCTCGCCGCAGGTTTTGCCGCACCGCCGGTAATAGCAAATACGGAAGATGAAGTAGCAGACGTATATGCACCGGTTGGAGCTTCCGGCTTCCAGATTCCCACTTCTTCGAAAACAGAAAAGAAATTTATTCAGGCTTTGCAGGATGGCCTTCGGCAGAGCATGGAGCGCTATGATAACCTGGTGCTGATGGGGCAGGATATTGCAGAATACGGTGGTGCCTTTAAGCTTACCGAAGGCTTCGTGGAGCAATTCGGCAAAGAGCGTGTGCGCAATACGCCCCTTTGCGAAAGCGCCATTGTTGGCGCGGCGCTCGGGCTGAGCATTAAAGGCTTTAAGAGCATGATGGAAATGCAGTTTGCCGATTTTGCCACAGTAGGTTTCAACCAGATCATCAACAACCTTGCAAAGATCCATTACCGCTGGGGCCAGAATGCCGATGTAGTGATCCGGATGCCAACAGGCGGCGGTGTAGGCGCCGGGCCATTCCACTCACAAAGCAATGAAGCCTGGTTTATAAAAACCCCCGGCCTGAAGGTGGTTTATCCGGCCACACCGGAAGACGCCAAAGGCTTGCTGTGTGCGGCTTTTGCCGATCCTAACCCGGTTATGTTCTTTGAGCATAAAGCGCTTTACCGCAGCGTGAGCGGCCCGGTGCCGGATGAATATTATACTATTGAAATAGGCAAAGCACGGCATCTGCTGGAAGGGGAAGACATTTCTGTTATTACCTATGGCGCAGGTGTACATTGGGCTGCCGATTATGCTGCTGCCCACCCGGAAATCTCTATGGATATCCTGGATCTGCGCACCCTGCTGCCGTTGGATTATACGGCGATCAAAGCCGCTGTACAACGCACAGGAAAAGTTTTACTGCTTCACGAAGATACCCTGATTGGCGGCCTCGGTGGTGAAATTGGAGCCTGGATTTCCGAACACTGCTTTGAATATTTAGATGCTCCAATCGTGCGCTGCGCCAGCCTTGATACACCGGTACCTTTTGCTATTGCGCTCGAGCAGAATTTCATGGCAAAGAGCAGGCTGGATGCGGCAGTGCAGAAGCTGATAGGGTATTAATAATGTGTTCAATAACCTTGGTCCCGGCCTTTAAGAAGGAAGTGGATGTGCCAGTGATCTATGAAAACGAGCTGCTCGATGTGGGTTTCAGATTAGATATACTGGTAGCCGATAAAGTGCTGATCGAAATAAAATCGTTGGCCGAGCTGGCAGATGTGCATCATAAACAGGTGATCACTTACCTGAAGCTTACCGGGCTTAAGCTGGGGCTCCTCGTCAATTTCAATAACGCAAAGATTGACAGCGGCATTTTCCGCAAGGTGAATGGGCTGTAATCTTGGGGAACGTTTATCTTGCGGACAAAATTTATTTCTTGTGAACAGCCGTTCTTTATTAAATACATTTTCGCTCGGTGGCGTATTATTACTGCTGGCATCCTGCAACATGGGGCAAAATAAAAATCACGGGCCTATTGTGCTCGGCGATTCTGCCACTATCGTTACAGAAACGGACGGGCAGAACCTGGTAGATAGGGTGCCTGATCTACGGCCATTGGCGGAGGAAAATAATACACCGGCCCGTGCCGCAATGGATACATCAGGCCGTACAGCAAAATCCGCTGTTGCAATGCCTCAGCCTGCGGCACAGCCACATGGAAATGGGCTCACTATTGCTTTTAAAGAAGTCACCATTTTCATCCCGGATATTACTACCCGCAGCTATGGCAATAAGAACCTGCAAAACGCACGGGGCGCATCCTACGAACTGCAGAGCGGCGGGCTGGCAGGGAATCAGTTGCAGGTAAGCGGCAGCAAAGTGCAGAAGATCACGCAACGTTACCAAACCATCATTGCGTTGAAAGACGGCTCCCAAACATTACCACTTGAATCCCTGGGCACTTATGCATCCGGGTGGGAGCCGCTGCGCGGGAATGGCAGCTCCTTTACCATTACAGGATTGGAAGAAGGCAGGCTACAGGCCAATAATGCCAACGTTTCGGCAATAAGAAACGCGGTGCAGCAGGCAGGAAGAAGAATGCGCATGAATCGCAATGACCTGGCCGACTGGCAGGATGTGGGACACAAAGTACGATCGGCAAATGCTCCTCCTGCAGCAATTATTCTGCGTAGCGTATCCTGGCATATAGAAGGCACCGATGCGGCTGGTAAGCGCTTTAATAAAGAAGTGCGGATGGATCTGCGGCGATAGGCAACAGGCATTTAAGGCATTAGCCAAATCACGGATCAATCCACCGTAGCAATACACTTTAGCTCAATGGCAATCGGTGTGGGCAGCGCATTAATAGCACAGGTGGTGCGGCAGGGCTGGCTATCCTTAAAATATTCTGCCCATATCTTGTTGTATATCTGGAAGTCGCGCTTCATATCTACAAGGAATACGGTTACATCAACCAGCTTATCCCAGCTGCTGCCGCTTTCTTCCAGCACGATCTTTACATTCTCAAATACGCTGTGGCATTGTGCCGCAAAATCAAACTCCAGGAAGTTGCAGTTCTTATCCAGCTTCAATCCGGGAATCTCATCCGTTCCGGGCTTACGCGGGCCGATGCCCGAAAGGAAAAGCAGGTTGCCTACGCGTTTTGAATGTGGGTAAAGGCCTACCGGTGTGGGGGCCTTGTTGGTGGAAGTGGAATTGGTCATCAGAATCAGCTAAAAGTAAAAATGGTTAATGCCTCAATTTCTTCAAAATCCTTATCGAATGTAAGGAAAGGCATTTGCTGATCTAAGGCTGTTGCAGCAATGATTGCATCAGGCAGCTTCAGGCGATAATTTCTGCGCATAGTAATTATAGCTTTTTTAAGGTTTGTGTCAAAATTCAGCACATTGCATCCGGAGATGAGACTCTGAATAGCTTGTTCCTGCTTTTCTGATAAGCTATTCTTTGAATATAATTCCAGTTCAGAAATAAACGAGCAATAAATATTGTTGTTCAGGATCAGATTGTGCAGTTGCTCTTCGCCGCTTAAATACTTTATCAGCACATTCGTATCAACGAATAGATCAAGGCCATTCATTTCTCAGACGTTTTTGAAATGCCAGCGCATCTTCATCCCACTTTATTTTTCCAAAAGCTTTCTCCTTTAATGCCTTTTTTTTATCCTCATTTTTTACCTGGAGGTCTTTTACAATCGCTTCAATAGAATCGCCCTGTTTTATTACAATCGTCATGATTCAAATTTAGTCAAAATCACAACTCTATACATACATTCTTAGGCTCCGTAAAAAACCGTAAGGCATCCCAGCCACCTTCTCTGCCAACACCGGAATTCTTAAACCCGCCGAATGGCGTACGCAGATCACGCAGGAGCCAGCAATTTACCCAGATAATACCGCTGTGTACCTTTTGCGCTACCCGGTTGGCGCGGCTCACATCCTGTGTCCAGATGGTGCAGGAGAGACCGTAATCCGAGGTGTTGGCGAGCTCCAGCGCTTCTTGTTCTGTTTTAAACGGTTGCAGCGTTACTACCGGCCCAAAGATCTCCTCCATATTGGTGCGGCAGGCGGCATTAAGCCCTTCAAATACGGTTGGCTCAATGAATAAGCCATTGGCGCAGCGGCCCCCCGGCTTTACAGCGTTACCACCGGTAAGCAGTGTTCCGCCTTCTTCTTTTGCCTGCGCAATCATGCTCATTACCTTATCGAAATGCAGCCTGCTTACTACCGCACCCTGCTTACGGTGCTCCTCCAGCGGGTCGCCAACAGTTAGCTTTTTTACGCGCTCGATAAACTCGGTTTTGAACTTTTCGTAGATGCTTTCTTCAATTAAAATCCGGCTGCCGCAAAGGCATATCTGGCCCTGGTTAGAGAACGAGGATTGAATGGTGGTGCGCATCATCTTTTCCCAGTCGCAATCGGCGAAAATCAGGTTAGGATTCTTGCCGCCGAGCTCTAAGGAAAGCTTTTTGAACATCGGCGCGGCGGTGGCAGCAATGTCTCTTCCCGCGCGGGTGCTGCCGGTAAAGGAAATGGCTTTTATTTCCGGATGGGCAACAATTGCAGACCCGCAATTCGGCCCGTTGCCATGCAGGATATTGAGTACGCCTGCGGGCAATCCCGCTTCTATGCAGATGAGGCTTAAAAGGTATGCGCTCATCGGCGTAACTTCACTGGGCTTGGCAATCACGCAGTTGCCGGCGGCTAAGGCCGGGGCGATCTTCCAGGTAAATAAATAGAGCGGCAGGTTCCAGGGCGAAATGCAGCCCACCACGCCGATTGGCTGACGAAGGGTGTAGTTAATAGCCTTATCTTCCATACTGTGGCTCTCGGTGCTCATGTGCATAATGCCGGTGGCAAAGAAGCGGAAGTTGGAGGAGGCACGGGGAATATCTACGCGTTTGGAAAGCCAGAGCGGCTTGCCGTTGTCGTTGGTTTCGGCAAGGGCCAGCGCATCAAGGTTCTGGTCAATGAACTCTGCAATGCGGTTCAGGATTTTAAATCGGTCTTCTGCCGGTGTGGTGCTCCAGGCGGGGAAGGCTGCCTTTGCAGCGGCTACGGCGGCGGCTACATCATCTGCCGTGCTGTCCGGCGTCTGGCTGTAAGCCTCACCGGTGGCGGGATTAATATTTTCAAGATAATTACCGCCGGCGGGAGCTTGTAGTGTGCCGCCGAGGTAGTTGTGAATGGTTGCCGGTGCCTGGAGATTCATAGGGGCAAAAGTAACTGCATTCCGGAACTCGGAATTCGGATTCCGGAATTTTTGTAACGGGTTCAGGTTCGTTGCGCATATTCCGATCCCTTTGAGGGTTTGCCGCTTTCAGGAAAAGCTCAATAAAAATCCCCGGCGGAATGGCTGCCGGACGCGTAGGGTTTAGTGCGCCGCTTTTTCTGCGGCGTACCGAAGCGAAGCGTAGCCCGTAGCAAGCCGGAACTAAAGCCGAACAGGGTTTCTCCTGCTGCCGGCCCCGGATAACCGCTTATTTCGGTACAATGAGCGTTGAAAATTTAGACCCATAGCCTGCCCAGATGCCAAGCGCGCCGTTGCTTACATTGCTTTTTACATTGATGGGCGAGGAAAACGGATTGCCTACGGTGCCGAGCGAGTACTCGTAAGTATTGTAAAAATTATAGACGCCGCGGTCGATAGCGCACCATTTTAGCAGGATGGTATCGCCGGGAAATATGTGGCCGGTGCTGTCGGTAATCACTTTTATATCGCGGTCGAACCCGATGAGCAGCGGGATAAGCGAGTTTTTTACGCCGTTGATGATCTGATCATCATATACGGAATTGTAGCCGGGGTAAAGCGGCTCGCTGTTGCGCTGCGTGAAGTACCGGATGCAGTTGCCCGGCGTATCCGGGTCGGTATAATAGATGTTGAGCAGGCGGGCAGTAGGCGCTTTTTCGGCAGGTGTTGCGGGCGCCACGGCTACCATGCTATCCACGGGCTTGCAGTTGGGGATTTTTGTGGTGCTTTCATAAGTCTTACCATCCACCACCACAGTGAGCTTATAATAATGATCTACCTGCCCTAAGAAGTTGAATGCGGCAGGCTGTGCCGTATCGATGGTATAGAAATAAAATTTGCTCAGTCCGCCGGTTACGGAATTTGCGGTATCGATCTGGTATTCGCGGAGGGATATCTGCCGGGTGCCATCGCTTACGGTAACTTTTGCATTGTGTACAAAGCTGTTTTCGAGCGTTGCAAGGTCTATTTTGGCAAAATAGCCGATAGAGCGGGTAAGCGCCAGGAAAGGTGGCTGCCCGGTTTCGATAAGGCCATTTACTACCAGTTGCGATTCGCCGGTTGAGAGCTTTATGTTCACTTCCTTTTCGCAGCCGGCAATGAGCCCTATAAGTGCGGTGGCAATAAACACAAGTGCGCCGATGCCGGATCTGTAAAAGGATTTCATAGGATAAAATTACAGGAAATTCATTTTGGTGCGGTCGCAGCTTTAATCGGCCGCAACCATAGAGATCTCCACATTTACACCCCGTGGCAGACCGGCCACCTGCACGGTTTCGCGAGCGGGAAAATTATCGCTGAAATAAGTGGCATACACTTCATTTACGGCGCTAAACTGGCCCATATCCATGAGGAAGATAGAGGTTTTAACCACATTGGTAAAGCTCAAGCCTGCCGCTTCAAGAATCGCTTTCAGGTTGTCCATTACTTTAGCGGTTTCAATCTTTATATCGTCCTGATAAAGGGTGCCGTCCGCTGCATTAAGCGCTATCTGGCCTGAGATAAAGAGCAAGTTTCCGGCCTTAACAGCCTGATTGTAAGGACCAATCGGGGCCGGTGCACCACTTGTTTTGATGATTTTTTTTTCCATAAGGCTGGTAAATATAAGGGTTACTGTACATTTGCGCCGCCAATGGCTATTCCTTACATATTACATATTGATACTTCCGGCATAAGCGGGACGGCATTACTGGCGGCTGGCGGACAGATTATAGCTGTGCGCAGAAGCATGGAGGAACGGGAACATGCAGGAACCATTAATGGCATGATCGGCGAGGTATTAGACGAAGCAGGCATAGTGCTGGATGAAGTAGGTGCGATTGCAGTATGCAGCGGCCCCGGCTCCTATACTGGCCTGCGTATAGGTATGGCAACCGCAAAGGGCTTGTGCTATGCACTTGATAAACCGTTGATTACGCACAACAAGCTGGAATTGCTTGCGGATAACAAAAAGGGAAGCACACTTTTAGTACTGCTGCCTGCACGTGCCGGCGAGTATTTTATGGCGCTCTATGATGGGGATGGCAATGCGATCATTGAGCCACAGCATTCATATCGGGCAGATGTAATGCAAGTGCTTAAAAATGATAAAAAAATCGCTATAGCAGGTATTGCGGAAGATGATTTAATAGCTGAACTAAATGAAAATCATGAATATCTTAAAAAGATGGATATCGATGAAAAATTATGGGCGGCTGCCGCAATGATGCAATACAATAAAAGAGTTTTTCAAAACGTTGAAAGCGCGGAACCCATGTATTTGAAACAGGTGTTTATTCATAAAAAGACAGAATAAGCATACTTAATTTAAGAAATTACTCCTATTTTAATAAGGTTTTAACGTTGAATTAAGGCATTTTGCCAATATGAGTTTGTTACTGAATAATTATATCGTATATTTGCCATCTCAAAACACATATTAATTACAGTTTGTGTTTTTAATAATTTTTTATTAATAGTTTTTTTTCACCCCAATTTTTTTTAATTAAATAGTATTCATGGAAACAACAATGAACGGGAACACTTTAGTGATCCGCAAAGACGAAACTGCAGAAGATCAGATTAAGCTGGATTATGTAGCCGTAAAAACTGCTGCTATGACGCTGCGCGCAATCAACCACAAGCTGCGCCAGCAAATCGTAAAGCTGCTTGAAGAAAACAAGCGCATGAATGTTACCGACATTTATGTAAAGCTCCGTTTAGAGCAAAGTGTTGCTTCCCAGCATCTTGCAATTTTGCGCCGTGCCAACATCGTAATCACTGAGCGCGATGGCAAATTTATTCATTATGCGCTCAACCATGCGCGTATTGCAAACATTGCGCATTTTGTACAGGAGCTCGTAAACAGCGATGTAGAAACCAAGAGCACGCGCCGCTACAAAACTGCTGAAGCTGCTGAACCAAAAGCTGAAAAACCAGCTCCGGCCCCGGTTGCAGAAGAAGTAAAGGAAGAAACAGCAGCTTAACAAACTTCTGCTTTTTGTAAGAAAATCCCGGACCGAAAGGCCGGGATTTTTTTAATGCCCTAAAGGTTTGCCGCCCTAACAAGGCTTTGATAGCTTTGCATCCGATTTCCGGCGGCCCGGGTGGCCGGATATTATGCTCCCTTTTATTCAATCATCTTTACTTGCCTAAAATACCTTTCTGGATATTCGTCCTGCTCACTGCGCTCTATTTTACGGCCGCAAGAGTTGATATAATGGATATCGATGCAGCGCAATATGCCGAGATGAGCCGGGAGATGATGCACAGCAAAGATCTCCTGCAGCTATACGATCACGGGCACGATTACCTCGATAAGCCTCCTGTGCTTTTCTGGGTAAGCTCCTTAAGCATGCGCGCGTTTGGTGCCAATAATTTCGGCTACCGGTTCCCTTCTATACTTTTTGCTTTGCTGGCGCTTTACAGCACTTACCGGCTCACAAAATTATTGTACAACGAAGCTACCGGAAGGATCGCCGCGCTGGTGCTGGGCGTATGCCAGGGGCTTTTTTTAATGACGAATGATGTGCGTACGGACACCATCCTTATGGCATGTGTGGCTACAGGTATGTGGTGCATCAAGGAATGTGAGGTGCAGCGACGATGGTACTTTGCGCTCGGAGGCTGTGTGGCACTTGCATGTGGGCTGATGACAAAGGGGCCGATTGCCCTCTTCGTACCGGTATTTGCTTTTGGGGCAGATTGGGTGGGGAAGCGTAACTGGAAAGCCCTGTTCAACCCCCGGCACTTGCTGGATCTGCTGATTATCCTGATCCTGCTGCTGCCTATGTGCATCGGCCTCTACCAGCAATTTGATCTGCATCCTGAAAAATGGATTGACGGGCAGCAGGGCGTATCCGGACTTCGCTTCTTTTTCTGGGTGCAAAGCTTCGGGCGCATTACGGGCGAGAGCTCGTGGGATAACGGTGCCGACCGCTCCTTCCTGCTCGTGAGCATGCTGTGGGCATTTCTCCCATGGATGCTCCTGTTTCTTACGGCTTTGGTAGTAAATGTCCGGGAGCTGGTGCAGCAGAAATTCCGGGTTCCGGCTTCTGCCGAATGGGTTTCAACCGGCGGCTTTATCCTTAGCTACCTTGCGCTTAGCTCTTCGCATTACCAGCTCCCGCATTATATTTTTGTGGCCTTCCCGCTTGCGGCCATTATGGTGGCAAAGCTCCTGCGCGATTTCTTTGAAAGCGGTAAATACAGCCGGTTATGCAGGGTATTTAGCGGCATCCAGACCGTGATAGGCGCGCTCCTGCTTATTGGTGTGCTGCTTATTCTTACCATTGTATTCCCTGCGGGCTGGCCGGGCATTGCGCTGTGGGTAGTGGCTGTGGGTATTTGGATGGCTGTTGTATGGCATAAATGTTTAAAGGCAAAGCTTATGTGGACGAGCGCAGTGGCTATTATCCTCGTCAATGCCTTTCTTACAAATCATTTTTACTACCAGTTGCTTGGCTGGCAGGCAGGCTCGCAGCTTGGGCGCTATGTACGCAACAACCATATCCCTGCCAGCCGTTTTTTCATCTGGCAGATGCATGACCCACTCGATGCACTGGATTTCTATGCGCGGGCCAATATGCAGCGGATACCGGACAGCACACAGCCTGCACTATATGCCGGAAGCTACCTCCTTACTATGGAAGAAGGATTGGCGCAGTTAAATAAAACAGCCCGCCCGTATAAAATGATCAAAACGGGAAGGCTGTTTAAAGTAAGCGAGCTCACGCCCGGATTTCTGAATGCTAAAACACGCAATGCAGCTACGCGGCCATACTACCTTTTGCAGATGCAGTAAAGGAGAGACTGCTTACTGGAATATTTTGAAGAAATAAGTCATATCGCCTTCCTGAAGCACCAGCTCCCGTGCAGAAGCCTGCAGCACCTTAAAGCTGCGCTTATCCGGGCCAGTGCAATACAGGGTGCCGCCATCGTACCGCTCAATCGTCCACGTATCATTACCGGGCGACATTTGTGCTGCGTTTGCGGTACCCTGCACCTTACCGCCTGCAATGGAGATAGTTATGGATTTCAGGATACGGTTATAATCGATTTTGGTTTGCTGTATGGCGCTGGTGCGCTTATAAACCTCCCATTTACCTGCAAGATTTTCCTTTTTCACCTGCCCGCCGGGGGCATCCGCGTTATTGGCGCGTGTGGCGCTGCCTGCCTTGCTGTTGTCCTCGCCGGTATTTTTATTATAACGGCTGAATTCGTAAATGCCTGCGTCGTTGCGCAGTGTCATCCGGTCGTTCGTCATTTTATCAACCGTAAAAAGGCGGGTACCAAAATCCAGAGACCCGGCAGTTACCTTATAAGTGCCGCGGTTCATAAAGCCCATATCCCGCTGCCATACATACTCGTTGCCAATCAGGAAGTCGATACGCAGGGTATCTGTGTAGCTCACCTGATCCTTTGTGGCCGTATATCTTTTGGTTTCTTTCCAATTGCCGGTCAGGTCAATTGATTTACTTTTGGCTTCGCCGAATGCCCCGGATACCAGGACCACTAAGGCCGGGATGAAAAATTTTACGCGCATATTCCTTTTAATAAAGAGTTTTAGTAATACTATCATTATTCCACCAAACACATTCAACACAGCTCTGATGGCTCAGTCACTTACATTTTCCTTAATCCAAACCGATATTTTCTGGGAAGATAATGCAGCTAACCTTGCTCATTACAAACATCTTATAGAAAAAATTGAAGGTAAAAAAGAAATCGTGCTCCTGCCGGAAATGTTTTCCACCGGATTTTCTATGGCGCCTGAAAGGCTTGCCGAGCGTATGGATGGTGCAACCGTGCAATGGATGATGGATATGGCTGCAAAATACCATATTATTCTTGCCGGGAGCATAATTATCGAGGAAGAAGGAAACTATTACAACCGCTTTATCTGGATGCAGCCTGATGGCACCCATTATCACTATGATAAGCGCCACCTTTTCGGGTATGGCGATGAAGACAAGCATTACGCCGCAGGCGAAAAGAAACTGATTGTGCAGGTAAAAGGCTGGAAGATATGCCCGTTCATTTGCTACGATCTCCGGTTCCCGGTATGGGCGCGCAATGTGCAGGCGGAGTATGATGTGCTGCTTTACGTAGCCAACTGGCCGGAGCGCCGGGGCCACGCCTGGAAGGTCTTGTTACAGGCCCGCGCTATAGAAAACCAGGCCTATGTAATTGGCGTAAACCGTATTGGCACAGACGGTACAGGTCTTACCTATAGCGGCGATAGTGCCGTAAGCGGTCCGCTGGGCGAGCCAATGCTGGCGCCGGGAGCAGAGGCCGGAGTATATACCATTACTTTAGATAAGGACATGCTCACAGAAGCCCGCGAAAAACTTCCTTTCCTGAAAGATGGCGATAAATTCATACTGCTTTAAAGGCTTGCGGAAATTTACTAGGGTATAGTAATCATTATTAAAGCAGAATAGACACCAACAGAACCGTTGATGTCTATTCTGCTTTACAAACATACCCTCCAGCGTTAACCTTAGTGATATATCCGCATTTTTGGCTAATCTTCCGAAACAGGGAGCGTAATGATCTGCGAAGTTTCAGAAGTGATCACATAAGGCAGCCCGCCTTTTACAATTGAGTTGATCCGTGGATCCCAGCCGTAACCGTAGAGATAATAATTTCCTGTCTTAAGTCCTGAAAAAACAGCAACCGTATCGGTTGGGGCTTTCACTACCCTGGCAGAATCATCATAGATGCTGTTCCCGGGGGCATCCAGGGTATTGTATTTTATAAATACGGTAATACTGTCGATACGCTTATCATGATGAAAGGTATTGACCCGCAGCGTAGCATTGCCGCCTTTACCGCCAACCGGGCCATCGTCGTTTTTATGGCAGGCTGCCATAGTAAATAAAATAAAAAACGCGCTAAGCAGCGCAATGTGCTTGTATTTCATAAAATTTTTTTGAATGGATTACTTGAATAAAGACTTTAAAAAGAAAATTAAGGTTGGCTTTGTACCATTACGCTGTCGCTTTTGGAATGGCCGTTGTGGTCCAGCTCCACGGTGAGCAGCACTTTGAGCGGCGTGGCAGCAACCAGGGTATCCGCCCAAGCCGATGCCAGCGTAAAATGATCGTCGTGTATATGCTCATCCTCATCATAAACGACAGTTCCGGTGTTTTCATTAATAATGGTAAGCTCATATCCGTGCAATTCGAACGGCGCAGTAATGATGGCATTCATCTTCACTGTATCGCCGCGATGATAAACCTGCGCAGCCATTGGCGCAGTGCGCAGGATCTCAACCTGCCCGGCATCCGGATCATCGCCATCCGTTTTTTTGCAGGATGCGGCTATAAAGAGCAGCGAACCCAGGAAGACTATGGGATACTTATGGTGTTTCATTTAGATAGATCATCATTTTTAAAATAGAAAAAAGAAAGCCGCTTCAGTTTTGCCCGCCTGCTGTAACAAGCCCGCCTGCATAGCGCTGCTCCAGCGGCTGGTAATACATCAGTTGTGCGCCCCATGCTTTATAATAGGCCTGCGCCCCTGCGGCGGCAAAAAGCTGGTGCCCACCGCTCACATCATTTATCCAGCCTTTGCGGTAATTATCCCAGTCGGTAGCGGCATAATTATAGCGAAGGCCCGCCTGCGGCAATACCTTTACATTGCCATGCTGCCACCAATAAAAGCCGGTAAGGCCCGCGCTCAGGCGGTTTCCATACTTATAGCTTTCATGATTTGGAGTAGTTTGTGTATAGGTGATGTCCGCATTTGCTCCAACGCCTTTCCGGCGGATGGTATAGTTGATATTGGCCGGAAAATCCCAGGAGCCAGTGCCCGGCTGCATATTAGGCAGGCCATCTGCCCCGGTAGCGGCAAGTGCATCATGCCGGCCTGTAGGCAGCTTTAATCCCCATCCCGCAAGCAATTTTTGCTGTAGCGGCGCAGCAGCATCTTTAGTGCCATACACCTCTGTATTGAACAGGAGGGTGGCATCGCCGATGCCGTTGCTGTTCGTGATCACACCTGCTTCCTCCTTGCGGTTGTAATGGTAAGGAAGGAATGCAAAGAGCTGGAAACGGCGGCTTATATAATACCTGCCGGAAAGCTGCAAAGCCTGGTATGCCTCGGTGGAATGCTCCGCAGCATCGCCGGCGCGGAAGGGAATATGCTTACTGCTGAACGTACGGTACTGGTATTGCAGCCGGAAAAAATTATGGTAGAACTGCGGCAGGATGCCGATGTACTGGTTGCTGCCGGAGCAGCCACATACATCGCAGGCGGCCGCCGGGAGCGCCGTAATACAAAGCAGCACCAGTCCGATGAATGGTTGTTTCATACGGTTGTTAGTTTATTAAATAATAGAGATACACTTGCAGGCCGCCGTACACAATGTTGCGCACGGCACGGCCCGCCTTAGCAAAGGCTAAGCAGCCTGCGGCGGATGGAAAACCGCCCCGCTGACATGAACTACCAGCGACTGCTGATAATAGCCGCAAGGCCGGGCAAAAAAAGCAAAAAGCAGCTGATGCATAACCACAATTTCCGGGAGGATGAAAGCGCTGCTCTCCGACCATTGCCCTTTGCCCGCAGGCCCGGATCTGTCAGCACCGTCATCAGCTTTTTTAAGCTGCTTGCGGAGGTAGCATTTACCACAGCATTTTAGCTGCGGCTTATCGCGGTTCTCGCAAAGGTTGGCTGCAATATATTGCCGGTTGTATTCGTAATAGGCAACGATGCTCAGCTTTACCATACATTGGCAAAGGCTGCATATAAACAAGAGTATGGCAAGTGCCGCTTTCACGAAAAGCAAAGGTAGGGGTGGCTTTCCATACCGGAGGCCCAAACCTTCACAAATATTTATCCCGCCCGCCGCGCTATAATTAAGTAAACTTGTAAAGCAAATATGGAACAGGAACAAATAACCCAAACCCCGCCCGTAAGCGTGGATGCAACAGCACAGGTGCAAAAGCTGATTACACAAATGGAACGGGTGATCCGCGGGAAAAGGCCGCAGATAGAACTTGTGATCACCGCGCTGCTAGCCGGCGGCCACATACTCATGGAGGATAATCCCGGTACAGGGAAAACCGTACTGGCGCGCACACTGGCGCAATGTATAGCCGGTGAGCGCGGGGCCGATACCGTAATCTTCAAGCGCATACAGTTCACCCCCGATCTGCTGCCGATGGACCTCATAGGCTCCCACATTTTCGACGACCGAACGCGGGAGTTTGTATTCAAGAAAGGCCCGCTCTTCTGCAATGTATTGCTGGCCGATGAGATCAACCGCGCCTCTCCCAAAGTACAGAGCGCCCTCCTCGAGGCCATGGCCGAGCACCAGATAACGAGCGGCGATGCTACACTGCTGCTGGAGAAGATGTTCTTCACCATAGCCACGCAAAACCCGGTGGAAATGGAAGGCACTTACCCGTTGCCCTCTGCCCAGCTCGATCGCTTTTTCCTCAAGCTCTACTTCGGCTATGTAGATGAGGAAACCGAGCTCAACATCTACCGCGAATACCTGGATATCGCCAACAACCTCACCACACTCGAGCAGGTGCTGAGCCTGCAGGACATCCTCGATCTACAGCACCAGGCAGAGCAGGTGCACGTGCATGATGAGATCGTACGCAGCGTGAGCAATATTGTACGCGCCACCCGGGGCAACCCGGATATATCGCTTGGTGCCTCTACCCGCAGCGGCATTGCCTTCCTCCGCTGCCTGCGTGCCTATGCGCTCATCAAAGGCCGCACCTTCGTCATCGAGGACGATGTAAAAGACCTCACCCGTGCCGTGCTGGATCATCGCCTCATTTACCGAAACAAAGAAGCAAGGCAGAGCGCGCTCAACACCATCATCAATAAGGAAATGGAGCGGCTGGCGAAGCTGCGGCTTTTTTAAGGAATTTGTAATGGGGAATTAGGAATTTGGGGGTTGATAATTATGGTCCGGGCAGTGAGATTTCTATTGGGCAGCAGTGGCGTTGGGACCATTCATCTATGGATGGTTATTGAGCTTTTCCTGCAATGAGCAAAGCGCAAAAGATTAGGGTTGAGCGCAGCCAACCTGAGTCCGCCACAGGCGCAAACGCAGACTTGGCCAAGTCCCGAAGGAAGACTTGCCAAGTCGTTACATGGAAGTCATGCCCCGATCCCAACTTCGTAAAAACCAGTATTCTTACACTGATTAGTAAAAGCCCAATAATGCTGTAACAGTACAAGAGTGCGACGCAACGGATGCTACATAGCCTTCCTTCAGCTAAGGGCTAAAAAGAAGAAAACAAAAAGAATGAGCAGATGGCTACGCGATAGAGGATTAATAGGGCTGGCGGCGATAACGCTGGCCATAAATACGCATGCCCAGGAAAGCGGCCAGCAGAACAGTACCGCACAGCAACAGCAGGCGCAGCAACAACCCACCATCATCATCCCGCCGCGCCCGCCCGGCCCGCACCCGGCTCATCGCTATGAGGTGGATGCCAAGCGAACCGGCACCAATATTGAGACCGATGATGCACTTCCCCGCTCGCGCGAATTCCTGCGTATAGACAGCACCTACTATGTAGGCTGGCTCTACGAAGGCGCTTACAAGTACAACCATGCGGCAGATTATGTAGGCTTCAAAAATGCCATAGAGCCCTTAGAGCGCGCCCTCCGCGTGATGGAGCGCGATTACCGCCGCGATCTTGCCACACGCAAGCCCGACCTTATCGGCTACTTCCCGGTATTTTCCCGGCATGTGGATTACAGCGCCATTGTGCGCTACCTCAACCAGTGCTACCTCAATACAGACCAGCCGGATAAGAGCTTCGCCCTTTGCCGGCGCTACCTGAAATGGAATTTCCAGCGCGATTTTTTCGATGCTTACAACTACATGATGTGGGCTACGCACCGCAACCGTTTTTATACCAGCGGGAAGTATGCCTTCCTCGGCAACTCTATCGATGAGAACGAGGCGCGGGCTGCAAAATATTTGGACTCTGCGCTGCGGCGTATTACGGTCAATGCGCACTTCAATGCGCACATCTTCCCGCCGGGCTATGAGAAAGACGAGCGGCTCGGCGTGTACCATTACAAGAGCATGATCTATAGCTATGCACTTAAAATTGATCTTGCCCAAAAGGCATTTGAAGTGCTGCGGCCCACCTTGTATTTCCCGCATAATAACTATGCAACCTTCCGGGCCGTATGCGGAGATTTCCGCGAGGCGGAGCGCGAGTATAAGATAGCTTCCGGCACCGATGCGGCTGATAAGCGCCTACAGGAATGGGCTTACTATACTTCCATCCTGCAGATATACAAGGGCTACCCCAAGTGGGGCGAGCTGCAGATGAAGGAGATGATTGCGGCAGTAGGCTCTACGCCGGGTTTTGGCTGGTACAATATTGCCCTGGCAAGATGCCTTTTTTATGATGGCCAGGTTGGCGAAAGCGAGCGGTATGCGGATAAGGCGGCCATTTTCAAAGAGCTGCATATAGGCACTACGCTCGGCCAGAGCCATTACGATTTCAGCGTGCAACTCAATAAGCTGATGACGAAGGATGCACGCTATGAGATGCAGCGCTTCGAGCACCGCAACTGGTGGTACAATCCCGCTGTGCTCTGGAATATGAGCACGGCCCGCGGCGACCGCTACCTGCAACAGTTTCTGATCATCAACCAGTTTTCGCAAAACCCCGAGCGCGACCGGGTAATCTATAAGATCTTCTCTACGGAAAGCACCGTAAGCTGGGATGAGGTTTACTACCTCATCCATGATCTTGGTCCGAAGTTTTTCATTAAGCGCTTTGGGGATGAGGCGGTGAAGGACCCACGCCCAGCGGTGAAGAAGTACTTTAAGCTGTTCATTGCCCGGCTGAAGATCATGCAGGGAGACTATAAGGAAGCAACGGCAATACTCAATGAGGTGCTGCGCGACCCGACTATTGACCTGAGCTACGAAAAGCTTTTTGTAGCCCGCACCTTCCAGGGGCTGGCAGAGGCCGCCGACGGGCGGGATAACGATGCAGCAAAAAAGGAATGGATGAGCAGGATGTATGCCGCCTACCCACAGCTTGTGCCTTACAGCGGGCTGCGCATGAGCATGAATTTACAGGTAGTTGGCAATCCGGATAAAGATGCCCTGGCGCGGCTAAAAGATTGCAATATTAACTGGGATGGCGGCGCTAATGCGCCCCGCGCGGTGGTTGCTTTTTTCAAGAAGGGAGATACAAAGCTGGTGGAATACTTCGTGATCAGCACGGGCGGGGAATATATTGTGCCGAAGCAGGTATTCTCTTATAAAAGCTCAGCAGGCGGCGGGGTAGCACTTGCTTACCGGCTGTTTGGTATTGGCGGGGCTGCCAACAGGGAAAGAGCAGAGTGATGCTGAATGATATGCAACAAACGCTTGCCGGAAATGCTGATGCTGCCGGATCGGCGAAGATGTCTGCCAACCGGCTTAAATCAATTATCGGCGGCTCTGTCGGCAACCTTGTTGAGTGGTATGACTGGTATGCCTACTCAGCTTTTGCGCTCTACTTTTCGGGCGCTTTCTTCCCGCAGGGAGATGAAACTGCGCAGCTGCTGAATACGGCCGGAGTGTTTGCACTGGGCTTTCTTATGAGGCCCATTGGCGGATGGCTGTTTGGCCGGATTGCGGATAAGGCCGGGCGCAAACAAAGCATGACGCTTTCCGTGCTGCTCATGTCGTTCGGGTCGCTGCTGATTGCTTTTACTCCTGTATATAAAACGATTGGCATTGCAGCACCCGTCCTCCTGCTCACTGCGCGCCTTTTGCAGGGCCTGAGCGTAGGTGGCGAATACGGTGTATCGGCTACTTACCTGAGCGAGATGGCAACCAGGAACAGGCGTGGCTTTTATTCCAGCTTTCAGTATGTAACGCTCATCGGCGGGCAGTTGATCGCGCTCGGCATCCAGCTATTGCTGCAGCAGGTTTTGCTTACGGATGCACAGTTGCACGCATGGGGCTGGAGGATCCCGTTTGCCATGGGCGCCGTTCTTTCTGTTGTTGCTTTTTACCTGCGCAGGAGCCTGCATGAGACGACCGCATTCGAAGCGCAGAAAGCCCGGACAACTGCTGCCAAAGGCAGCATAAAGGAGTTACTGAAGCATCCGAAAGCCCTGCTGACGGTAGTAGGGCTGACCCTCGGCGGCACGCTGGCCTTCTATACTTACACTACCTACATGCAAAAGTTCCTGGTGAATACGGTGCATCTTACTAAAAGCGATTCTACACTCGTCTCTTTCTTTTCGCTCCTGTTGTTCGCACTGCTGCAACCCCTGTTCGGCGCACTGTCGGACCGTATTGGCCGGCGGCCGCTGCTGATTGGCTTTGGCGTTTGCGGTACTTTATTTACGGTCCCGCTGCTTACGGCATTGAGCCATACCACTACACTTTGGGGAGCTTTCTTCCTGCTCGTTGCTGCGCTTATTATTGTGAGCGGCTACACGAGCATTAATGCCATTGTAAAAGCGGAGCTATTTCCGGCAGAAGTGCGCGCGCTGGGCGTGGGGCTGCCCTATGCATTAACGGTAGCCATCTTCGGCGGCTCTGCGGAATATGTAGCGCTCCAGGCTAAAAGTGCAGGCCATGAGCCTTATTTCTACTGGTATATTACCGGCTGCATCCTGCTTTCTTTGCTGGTTTATTTATTTATGCGGGATACTAAGGCGACTTCTAAGATCGAGGAGGAAGGCTGAAAAATCATGCTTTGCCGCGCAGCTTTCAACAACGTTTTACCTTCGCTACATGGCATTCCTCGCAGGCTTAATCTCTATCTATACGCTCCTTTGGCTTTTATCCTTCTTTGTGCATGGCCCGCTGGAAGTTAGCCACCTGCGCGGTGCCATTGCTACGGCTGCCATGTTCATCCTCATCGGCATCTCCCATTTCGCGAAGCGGGAAAAGGTGGCGGCTATGATACCGGAAGGCTGGCCTTACCGCCGGGCTATGAACTACATCAGCGGTGCGGCGGAGATGATACTTGGTGCAGGTGTGCTGTTTGCGCAAACGCGGATGCCGGCAGCCATTGGACTGCTGCTCCTGCTCGTCGCTATCTTCCCGGCCAATATTCATGTGGCTAAAAAGTGGCCTACGGCTTATAATATTTCCAGGCTGTTCTTCCAACCCATCTATATGGTGTGGGTCTGGTGGTTCTGCCTGCGCTGAAAATGGCTTCGCTCTAACAGGGCTCACTAAGCTTTTACCGGCTTTAGCCGGAATGAGATCCTAACCCACGGTTTCAACCGTGGGTAAATTAACCGCATCTTTGCCGCACCGATGTACTACCTGCTGCTCGCCATCCTGTATCCTTTATCGCTGCTGCCGCTGCGGTTGCTCTATCTTTTGTCGGATTTTGCCTTTGTGATCCTGTATTATATTACCGGCTACCGGAAGGCAGTGATCATGGATAACCTGACACATGCATTTCCCGAAAAAACACCCGAAGAGCTGGCCGTTATCCTGCGCAGATTCTATCACTCCTTCTGCGACCAGTGGATAGAGACCGTGAAGTTGCTCAGCATGTCCCGGAAAGAGCTTGACCGCCGCTTTACCGGCAACTGGGAAGTATTTGAGGCGCTGAATGCAGCGGGGAAGAATACCTACGTGCTTATGGGACATATCTACAACTGGGAGTGGGCCTCACAGATTGTGCAGTACCATACGCAGCAGCAGTTTGCCGGCATTTATTTACCGGTATCCAATCCTGCTTTCGACCGGCTGATGAATACCATCCGTACCCGGAGCGGCGCGCTGCTCATTTCCATGAAAAATATGAAAGCCGGACTGCAGGAAATATATGGCAGGCACTATATTATCGGAGTGATTGCCGATCAGAATCCTTCCGACCCGGATGTTGCGCTCTGGGTACCGTTTATGCACCGGGAGGCGCCTTTTTTCCGCGGGCCGGAAACGATGGCGCGGCGGGCTCAGGGAGCGGTGGTTTTCGCCGGGCTCAGGAAGGTGAAGCGTGGATATTATCAATTCATGCTGGAGAAAAAATGGGATGATGCTTCGGTTACAGCGCCGGGAGAGATTACGAAAGCTTATGTGGCTTTTATGGAAGGGCAATTGCACGCGCAGCCGGAGAACTGGCTCTGGAGCCACCGGAGGTGGAAGCATGTTCGGAAAGTGCCTGTTTAATCGAAAGGAAGACTTCGCTCCATGCGAAAACTGCCTTATACATTCCGCTTAGCGCTGCTTTGGCACATGCTGCACTATCTGCCCGGTTAATGCTCCATCCGCATCAAATCCGCCGGTGGGCATGCCTCTTGCTACGATCTTCCCGCCAACGGAATAGCTACTGAAATAGAGCGGCAACCCTTCGCCTCCATTATCTGCCCTGTCCTCGAGGTCGATGTGCACATGCGGCTCTGAGGTATGCCCTGAATTGCCTGCCCTCGCCAATGGCTGCCCCTGCACTACAATATCACCCTTTTTTACGAGCAGGGAAGCAGGCATCAGGTGGCAGATATAGAGGTATTCATCCTTGGCCACTTTAATAACTATTTGATTGCCCCCGGCATGTTCCGTTTCGCTAAGATCACCTATCCGCCTGTCTGGCAGCAGGCCGGATGCTTCCACTACCTCGCCCCCAGCAGGCGCCAGCACAGGCTGGCCGTAGCAATAATAGCTATTGAGGTCAGTGCTTTTACCAGCGTGGGTTTTAGCTCCCTTAGATATTACAAGATCATAGGCCCAGCGCTGGTCGGGGTAGGTAACGTGGTAGTTGGTCTTTGCATCATCGCCGCCCCAGGCTACTGTTACAGGGCCATCCAGCGGAAGGCGGAAGGCTACTTTACTGATTTTGTGCGACTGGCCGGATGGATAGGCATTAAAAAAATTGCCTTGCTGATCTCCCCGCAAAATATAGCCTGCCGGAAACAACATCAACCCCAAAAAGCCTGCTATGCGCCATCTTGAAAAGAAGGGCCTGCGGAGTAAGGATCTCAGCAAGGCGATAACCAGAAAGAGGATTGCAAGAAAGGTAATTAACAGCGGCCCGAGATAGTAAACAGCCAGGCCAAGCCTGCCGGGCCGGAAGTAGAGTAGCAGATGAAAAAAAATTGTAAGCGCAACGAGGGCCGGTATAGCATAGATCCACCAGTCAACTTTGCGCTTTGGGTGCCCGGCCCCTGCGGCCCGTTCCGTTTGTGTATTCATTTTACTATGGGGCTTTTTTCAGGAATGCGGGATGTGGGTTTGCAATGAAAGGTATCCCACGCCCTTCGGAGGCGTGGGATACCGTGTTTTGTATTAATCTGCCGCTTCCTCGGCCGCGCCGCCGTTCTTCACAATATCTCCTTCTTTGAAGAGAATGCCTTGCAAAATTTGCTTAAAGACAGGCTTTTTGCGCAGCAGGAATTCAAGATCCATGCCAAAATGCTTGAACTCTTCTTTCTGGGCATTCTGCATAATGGCTTTTGCGTCTTTATCCTGTTCTACGCTAATGCGCTGCTCGTACCAGGATATGGCTTCGGCTTCTTCGATCACGGAGGTGATCATGCGGGCGAAGGTGCGGGTTTCCTGCGATAGCTCGTTGGGTGGTTCGTGGTATTGATCGAATGCCATGGATGTGTTGTTTTTTATTTGGATGAATATAGCGCCATTTTACCGGGCATTAAAATAGAAGCATTAATGCTGTGCCGGATAGCGGCTAATGGGATGGCGCCGCTGCGCGCCAACCCATTGGCCGGCCTTGACTCAATACCATTGGAATAAAAAAGAGGGCGAAAGCAAAGAAGGCAGCCTGCATAGTGCAGGCTGCCTTTATAGTGAGGCAGGGCTTACAGGCGCTGCTGGGAGATTCGGTGATCTTAGTTGAAATTGATACCGCCACCGTTCACGGTTGCAGTTTGTATCGCTGTTAGCTTTTTCATGGTTGTTTGTTTTTTAGTTTGGATTGTTTGATAATGCAAAGGTCTTTTCTTGCTGGCCCGCCGGCAATCGCATGTTAGTAGATAAATGCAGCACGGCCTGTTTTATTAGTTGAGGTACAATCCGCCGCCGTTTACGGTTGCTGCTTCTGTTGCTGTTAGCTTTTTCATGTTTGGTTGGTTTTGGTAGTTAGTAGCGCGTTATTGCTTTTCCCTTTTCCTGGTGTAAAGATGCTATTGCGGGGTACCCCTTTCCCATCGCATGATAGTAGATAAATGTGCAGGGGCTTTTATACTACTGGTTTGCTTGTTTCGGGGGTGAAGCTTTCCGGAGTGAAGCCGCACCAAGAGCAGTCTTTGCGAAGTAACGCAGCGGATGAAAGAAACGAGTGGATGCAGCAAACGCATGTATCGGTGGCTTGCAGGGAGAGGAATAACCGAAAGGATGGTGTAAGAATCTTACAGCCTGAATGGGCCAATGCTGCAAGCCGGCGCCAGTGCGTTCTTTTGCATCCTGTTTCGGCATTCTTTTTTCCGTGGCTCAATTATTACAGGCCTTAGTAAAATCCCAACAACATTTAAATGAGTGTGAAAAAACAATTTGGCGTCTGGATGGACAGCCAGCACGCAACGATCATTGGCAAAGAAGCCGGGCAGCAGGAGCCCTGCACCATTATAGGCCATGTAAAAGCCGAGACCGATCACGGCAACTCCAACGAGCACACCGCCAACAACCATGAAATAACGCTTACCACGCGCTATTTTAAAGAGATCGCCGCGCACATGCCCAACGTGGATGAACTGCACCTCACCGGCACCGGGCAGATACAGGAGGAGTTTGCCAAATACCTCGCCGATACGCCCCAGTATAAGAACACCGTAACATCTGCAACCACCAGCAACAAAATGACAGATGAAGCCCTGCTGGATTACTTTTCAGGGATGCTGCATTGATCAGCGCCGCACGTTATTTCCACACCATTTGTAGGCTCCCCTAAAGACTGGCTGCCATCGCGCATGCCCTGCTGACGTTGCCGCCTTCTTCGGTAGTAAGCAGGCCCACAACTGCTCTCTGGTCAGCAGGGCCTGCCATTTTTTGCAACTATGTTTTTAAGGGTCTGATGG
Organism: Chitinophagaceae bacterium; assembly: GCA_965246905.1. Lineage (GTDB taxonomy): Bacteria > Bacteroidota > Bacteroidia > Chitinophagales > Chitinophagaceae > UBA1952. The sequence continues at coordinate 38,443 of CBDFFZ010000029.1, read as the reverse complement.
TCAAAGCTCAGCTCTGTGTACATCTTCTTGTACTGTGCGAGTTCGGCTTCAGGCTTTTTGACCTTTTTACTTCACTGATCTCCATGCCACCGTACTTCGCCTTCCAGTTGTAAAAGGTGGCTTCTGAGACGCCGAGTGCACGGCTGATGTCTTTGACGGATTGGCTGCCTTTCTGCTGCCTGATTGCAGCTACGATCCGGATCTCTGTGAATTTGGATTGCTTCATCCCCTGGTGTTTCTGTTTTAAAGTTAGAGATTATCTCTACTTCCAAAACGGTCAACTTCCGGGGAGCCTACAAAGCCACCCAACGAAGCGCAACCAACGCAGTTTTTAGGGTTAACTCATTTGCAACGAGAACAAACCCTGTTACCCGACTTTTTTAGAAAAGAAGCACCCCCATAATTGGGGATTGACCACGGGTATGCGCCAGGGTAAATTTGCAAATCCTCAATTCCTTTTTTCGCTGTTAGTCCGGATCTGTTTACCATGTTCACCGTCTGTGGTTTTCGCGCCATTCATTCCTGATTGCTGTATGCTATGAAGCAATTTTTTCTGCTCGTTTTACTGGTGCATGTTGGATACCCCGGTTTTGCCCAGTTCAGGGGCGGTGTGGGCGACGGGTTATCATCAGCAAGCGCGTTGCTTACACCACTTTCCGCTGCAAGTATGTTTGCTGGTGGCAGTAATGATGGAGCAGGAGTCATAGCTGCAAACGGAATCGCCCTGGCCGCTGTTTCCCAATACGCTGGTGGCATAGATGATGGCTTCGGCAATGTTGCGGGCCTAAATCTTGCGCTTTCATCGGGCTCTATGTTTGCGGGTGGTATTAATGATGGAATGAATGCAATCGAGTCTTCGGGATTATTGCTGAATGCCAATAGTATGTATGCCGGCGGCGCCAACGATGGATTTAACCAAATGACGGCACCGGCACTCCCCCTGTCAACAGAGAGCGGCTATGCCGGTGGTGCCGGCGATGGGACAGATGCCTTATCAGCACCATCATTAGCGTTGGGTGCGCTTTCCATGTACGCTGGTGGAGGAAATGATGGGTTTCATGCAACTACCATCGTGGCCGTGGCTTTAGAAAGCAACTCTTTATTTGCTGGTGGCGGTGGCGATGGATTCAGTTCTTTTGCCGGAACAAACCTTAGTGTTGCACTACCGCTTTCGCTGCTTTACTTCACCGCGGCACGCGTAGGGGAAGATGCGCTGCTGGAGTGGGAAGTAGCCACACCCAGGGCAATTGATGGTTTTGAGCTGGAACGCAGCTATGATGGGTCCCATTTTATAAGTATTCATTTTACTCCTTTCGATGCAGGTGTGCTTTCCTATGCTTACACAGACCTTTCCCCGGCAAAAAATTGCAATAGCCATAACTGTACCGTTGTCTATTACCGCCTTCGGCTAAGCAATGCCGCCAAAAACTATAGTTACTCCCCCGTGCAGCAGCTATTACTTGATGCGGCGGCAACAGAAATCAACGTTTTCCCGAATCCGGCAGCAGATAAAATTGTAGTTCAGGTTTTAGGGAATGCATCCTTCAGGCTTACATTATTCAATGCCATGGGGCAATTGGTATTGGCCAACCCTCATTGTGCCGGGCCGCAAACAGAGCTGGATATACGCAGTATACCAACCGGCATTTATTACTTGCGCCTCTCTGCCGAAGACCAGCAATTTTCTTACCAGATCTCTATCACCCACTAATCAATAATCATGAAAAAATCACTTCTAATAGCCTTCTTTGCCTCTATAGCAGGTATGGGTTCGGCATTTGCCAATGGCATTGCGCTTAGTAATCTAAGCTCCATAAGCGGTTCAGGCTTCGTGCAGCTTCAATTTGACCTGACGTGGAGCAATTCCTGGTTCAATGCCACCAATTACGATGCAGCCTGGGTATTTTTTAAGTTTAAAGATAATGATGGTACCTGGCGGCACCTGAACATGACGGGTGCGAATAATGTTATTGCAGGTGGATATACGGTTGAAGTGCCATCAGACAAAACCGGGGCCATGATTTACCGCAATGCTACTGGCTTAGGCACGGTATCGCTTACCGGGGTAAAGGTGGGTATCACCAACCTTCCCGGAGCTTTTGATATCAGGGGTTTTGCGCTGGAGATGGTTGAGATGCCGCTCAGCGATAGTTTTTTTGTAGGCGATGGCAGCGGCTTTCCACGGTATAAAGATGGCGCTGCCAAGCCATTCCTTGTTGCGGCAAATACCATTACCATGGGCACAAGTACCGGAATGCTCAATGCAACTACTGCGACTTACCCCAGTATGACCAACGGCATACTGGCCGCAGGCTTTCCTATTGGCTACAGCACACAGGCCGGGGCCAATGCCTTTATGATGAAACACGAGATCTCGCAGGCTGCTTACCGGGATTTCCTGAACACGCTTACGTACACGCAGCAAAATACCCGTACAGGCACTGCACCAGGCAGCGCACCTGGTACGCAGGCAATTTTGGGAAGCTCTTTAGGACAGCGTCAGGGGATTCAGATTGCGACGAGCGGAACGAGCACAACCGTGCCTGCAGTTTATGGCTGTAACCTCAATAACAATACAACGTTTAATGAAGCAGATGATGGCGAATGGATAGGTGTCGGGAACCTTAACTGGCCTGATTTAGCCGCTTTTCTGGATTGGGCGGCACTTCGCCCCATGACCGACATGGAATTTGAAAAGGCAGGTCGGGGCCCTCTTACCCCGGTTGCAGGCGAATATGCTTCGGGAACAGCGAATTTCGCCCAATATTCCTATTCCGTTTCAAATCTTGGCACGGCAAATGAATCTATAGCCTACACCGGCTCTGTCCTGAAAATGAATGTAACATCGGCACCCACAGGTAACAGGGCACTTAGGGTAGGCATTCATGCTACCGCCAATGCCACCCGCATCTCCTCAGGAGCCGGATATTACGGTGCCTTAGACCTCTCTGGTAATATCTCGGAGCTCATGGTTACCGCTACGAATGCCGCAGGGCGCAGTTTTACCGGTATCAATGGCGATGGTACACTAACAACAAGTGGCGATGCAAACGAAGACTTTTGGCCGGGCGTAAATGGTAACACGGCATCTGGTAACGGTAATCTTGTATTTGGAGGAAGTACGGGTGTAACCGGATGGGCAGGTTTTACATCGATGGGTGGTAGCGCAACCAATGCGAACTACGATATTAGTACCCTGTACTCAGGCGCAGGCACAAGTGCACCATCGCGTTTTCAAAACCAGGGTGGCCGGGGTATGAAATCCTGGTAGGCAAAAGGAAGCAGGTATATAGCATCTTTGATTTAAACAAGTCTTCGCGTTGGTTCGTGCAGTTTCCTGAATCCACGAACCTGCTTACCCACGGCGCCATCCGGCGCGCTAAAACAAAGCACCAATAACCCCAAAAAAGGCTGTCCCAAATATCCGGGACAGCCTTTTTTCAATATAATGCCGCAGAGGCCTTTATTGCTTCACAATTCTTACTACCTCGCCGCTCGCCAGCCGCAGGCTGTAGATACCGGCAGGCCATTGACGCACATCAATACTGCTTACTGCGTTTAGCGCGAAGCTGTAAACCATCCGGCCCTGCATGTCTGTAACAGTAGCAGGCGTACCTTCCAGCAATGGGTCTGTATTGGTGATAGTCACCACCTCTTTTGCCGGTACGGGTGCGATGGTTATGATGCCTTCACGCTTAAGATCGTTTCCAACTAACGCAATATTGCTGTAGGATCCTTCTCCTGATATATCTGTCATTTTCAGGCGGTAGTAGTTAATGCCTGAAAGTGGCTGGTAGTCATACAGAGCATAATCCGATTGCGTGCCATTGCCTGAAACAGTGCCGATGACGATAAAGTCTTTGCCATCGTTACTGCGTTCTACCTCAAATTTGTAGGTGCCGGCCTCAGTACCGGTAGTCCAGTAAATCCGGTTGCCGGCGGTGCTCACTTTCCGGGCAGAAAAGGAAATAAGTTTTAAAGGCAATGCAACCGGTGTACCCAATGAAAACTGGCCGGCACTGGGATAATTGTATCGTTTACTAAGACCTGCCTGTTGTGTGCTGCTAAAGGTGCCATTGAGACTGGATGCATTTATGATGGTAAACAAATCACCATTGCCCGGATTGTAACCATTGATAAGGATGACATTTAAGGATGCGTTTGTTAGCGTAGCTATACCACTTACAGAGAGCCTGTCATACAATGCGGTTGTGTTACCGCCAATTTCTGCATCCAGGATCGCGCTGCCGAGGTTGAAGTTTCCGGTTACTGTTAGTGTGCCGGCGCTGTTGCCGGGAGCAATGTGCGAACCGGTTGTGTTGGTAAAAGTGCCGGATTGTGTGATGGTACCGGTGCCTTTAATGGTGCCATTGTTCGTTACAGTACCGGTCGTTCTGTTAGCAAGTGTCCCATTTACAGTCACCGTACCGGTGTTTGTGATGGTGCCGGTGTTGCCGCTGACAGGGCCATTATTTATTGTTCTGCTACCGTTGATAATAAGGTTTCCCGTGTTTACAAGAGAGCCGGCGAACGCAGCATTGCCATTGTTCAGTGTTGCGTCAATTGTGAGGGTAGCATTATTGGTCAGCGTACCCTTATTATCTACTGAGGAAGCAAGGGTAAAATTGCCGGACTCAAGGGTTATCGTTCCGGTGCCGGTTGTAGGGCTGGTAGCGCCGATGCTATAGAGAGTCGTAGTGCCTGCGGAGCTGAGAAACTGGCTTCCGGTAGGTAATGTAGCAGTTGAGAACTGGTTAGAGATTATGCTTATTGCATCGCCAGCCGCGCCTATGGACCCTTGCAGGGCACTCACTGTTACAATGCCCCCTGTAATATCTGTACTGGCATCTCCCAGATCTGTAATGCTGCCAGTACGTGCCGTAAGTACCTGATTTTCGGTAGCATCGCCACTGAAACCGGTTACCTGGATGCTTCCTCCGGTTATTTCCACCGGGTCATTGAAAATAGCGCCACGAATGGTTACGGCACCGGTACCTGTTACAGCATCGCCGATATTAATTTTAGAGAACCCACTAGTGATACGGGCAAGCTCTGCAATAGTAAGCGAAAAGGTAATAGAAGCGGTGCTGCTGCCGAGGCCAATCGCAGTAGCAGGGTCGCGGGGTTTAAGGTTAAGTGTACTGGTAGATTGCACGGTTGGCAGATCAATAGTATTCGCATTAATGGTAATAGTGCCGGAGCAGGTGGGCCCGCCAATAGTACAGTTGGCATTGTCGCCGGAGAAATCTGCTGTAGTGCCCTCGCCGGTAATCGTTATAGCACCGGCGCCGTTGCTTACAATTTTACCATAATTGCTTGCGCTCATGAAAATGCCATAACGCGCTGAAGTACCCTCCGTAGCAGTGCCGTTCAGGGTCTGGTTACCACCATTTACAATGGTCTGCCCGTTATTGATATAATTGATACCAACGCTATTGGCATTGCCGGCCGTCTTTCCCGTTCCGGTAATATTTATACTGCCGGTTCCGGTAGCCTCCACAACCGCTACGCTGATACCCACCCCGAAGCTTCTCCCGGAGTTGCCACCGGTTCCTGTAAGATTGATAGTACCGTTCACAACCCTAATTACTGAACGAACCAGGGCATTTGAAATGCCTCCCCGGTCTGTATTGGTAGTTGAAGGCTCATTTAACAAACTGGATACGCCGGTCATCGAAATATTGGCATTGCCTGCAGCGCTCACCGTGCCATAATTAGCGATCCCTATTGATTCACCTGTAGCAGCTGATGCCCTTCCGGAAGTGCCGTTTAAAATAATATTGCCCCCATTGGTAGTGGTAATCTGCCCTAAAGAATTCCGGATGCCATAGGAATAGACACCCGTATCCCCAACACCTGTAATAGTTATATTGCCGCTCGCAGACGTGATAAGAGGAGCACTAATTAAGTTATATTGGTTGTAACCGCTATCAATACTAACTCCAAGTGAATAACCTAATGTCTTGTTGCCGGTTCCGGTAATGATGATGCTGCCACCACCGGATGCCTGGGTGCTGGATATAAGGCTATTCATAACGTGCACACCGTATAAAGAACCACCAAAGTTGGAGAGATCTGCTGTAGCGCCATTAAGATCTATATTTCCGATACCGGTAGTTTTTAAGGTAGCGCCATCTACATTTATGCCACCGCTTGAATTGAAAACTATGCTACCATTTGCATATATATTCGATTTAATACTGAGTTTGCCATTTACTACAGTTATTGTACCACCATTTAAAGAAACACCTTCCCCTGAGCGGATATCTACGCTGCCAGCCCCCGTCATCCCTATAATTCCATACATACCAATGTCTCTTGGTGCCGTAATATTGAGGGCCCCGGTGCCATTCCATATCTCTGTGCTGGCAGGACCAAAACTTATAGAATTAGGACTGCCGGAAGTCCAGTCGAAGGTGCTGTTGACACTGAGGCTGCCATTAACTATTAAAGCATTCGTTGTAGGGGTACTGAGCGGCGAGTTGATCGTCAGTTTGGCGCCCGCATCAACAGTCTCATTCTGATTCATGACAGATGTGCCAGTGCCTGCAATGATGATTTGATTGCCACTTGAGAGTGTAGCGGGAGGGATAAGGTTACTGGCCCAGTTCCCGGCCACGCTCCAGTTACCTGCGCCCGTAAAAGTGTAAACAGTTCCTGCAGCAGCAGCAGCGCGCAGGGCAAAGCCCGCAAGGGCACAGAATAGTAAAAATTTTTTCATTTTTGTACTTATTGGTTAGATCCGTTTTATTTATTAGGCACATCTGAAATCCGAATTTCTTTTCGCAATGCCCGCAGCGATACGATAGCTCAGAACGCCTCAGCAGGCCATGCAATCAAGGCTGGTCCCGTTTGCATGTTTCAGGTTGCAACACTAAATAAAAAGTACACGATGGGCAAACCGGAGGGACAGAAAGCCGTATTAAGGGATGAATGGTCGCTTTTTAGGGACGAACGGATAATTTCAGGCCGGCGGTGGCATGGCCAAAATTCAATAACCGCTCTGTAAGCTCCCTACAAACCCGCTTACTAAAACATATCATCCTGCAAGCCCCAAACTTCCACAGCAGCAATTAAAATCCTATATCCGAATCGATCACGTACAAAACGAAAATCAATGAAAAACAGCCCGCAAAGGCGCCCGGAATTCCCCTCTCCTCTTTTACAGACAAACCCGATAAAACACCAAAAATCCGGGAAAACCGTAAAGCCCGGATGTTCAACATAAAAATCTTTTTTCAATGCGATAAATAAAGAAACCGTAAATCAATTAAAATTAACGCTCAAAAAATAATCATTAAAAAACTTTCAATCTGGAAATGAATTAACATAGTTTGGCATGGTGATTGCGGTATGTAAATTATACGCAACAATTTGTTCCATGCAACAACCTGAAAAAAAAGTAAAACGCGCCTACAATGTCGCGGACGCCGTAATGCTCATCAGCAGCGGTACCATCATTAAAAGCGCTAAAGATCACGCGGAAGCGCTCGAAACCACCGATAGCACCTTCACTGCGGGGTTCTTCGAAGAGCAGGAGCGCCGTATCGAAACGGCTATCCACGACATACTCGGTGCCGATAATGCCGCAGATCTCCGGCAGGCTACGTACGTGCTCGAAGAAGCCCACGCCGCAACGATCAAAGAGCTTGGCCTCACCAAAACACTCATCGAGCGAAAATATGCGGCCACCCCCGCCCGCCGCGATGAGCTCCTCAACACCCTCGGCTTCGATTCCCTCTATGCCCGCGCATCCGGCGGCAACCAGCACGTAATGGGCGAGCTGCTGAGCCGTTTCGACAGCAACCTCACGCCCTCCATCCAGGACGAGCTGATAGGCAAAGGCCTGCCCAAGGCACGCCTCACCGCCCTGCGCACGGCTGCCACCGCAAACGAAGGCTATACGGGCAAAAACATGATCCAGGAAGGCCAAAAGGATACCCGCACCGAGCTCAGCAATAGCGACATCGAAGCGCTCAACGGCATCTACGCAATGGTTACCGATGTTTGCGCCATGGCGCAGCGCCAGTTCAACAATGAGCCAGCCCTCCGCGACCGCTTCATTTTCAGCCGGGTAAGCAACCAGCAAAGCAGCTACCATACCAACGGCAGCAAAACAACACCCCCACCGCCGGCAGCAGGAGTGTAAAAAGAGGCAGAAACAGCAAAGCGCGGATGGGCAACCCCTCATCCGCACTTTTTTTATATGGATAAGTACTTATTAAATGAACCATTGCGGATAGCAGGCACCGCCGTGCATTCAGAAACATACCCACAAAGGCTGCACTACCCGCCGGGCTTTCAGAAGGGGCGCCGCCGGTGGCCGCAGCTGCGCCGGCGTGTTGAGCAGGATCTCCTCCGCAGCCCGCAGCTCCTCCGCCGCAGGTAGCAGGCAGCCTGCCGGGTTCAGAAAGGGGTACCGGGCATTTAGCAGGTACCCGGGAGTGTACCGCAGCTGCTGCCGGGCATTCAGCAGGTGCAGCGCCGGAGTACGCAGCTGCCCGGGTGCCTTCCGCAACATTTGCCGGGCGTTCAGAAGATATGAGAGGAAGGAGCGGCTGCGCGATGCCCATTGGATAGATGCTTTTTCGCACCCTGCTTTACATCGCCCGGCAAATGTTGCAGAAGGCAAGAGTAGAAGGGCATTTCCATCATTTCTTTGCAATGCCAATGAGGACTGCGCCGCCCACCATAAGCACTACACCGGCAATGGCCTGCCAGCTCATCTTTTCTTTTAGAAAAACCACCGAAAGTATAACGGCAACAACGAGGGACAGGCGCTCTATAGGGCTTACCAAGGTTGCCTCGGCCAGCTTCAGCGCGCGATAGGAAAAGACAGTGGAAAGCGTGGTGCAGATACCGGCTGCGATCATAAACACCCAGGTGCGTTTAGATTGTCCCGCAAGTTGGGGTATGCTGCCCTGCACGAGTACAATAGCCCAGGTAATAATGAAAATAAGTATGGCCTGTACGGCAAAGGCCAGGTTAGAGTCCAGGTCCTTTAACCCCGCCTTTGTAAGCACAACGACCAGCGCTGCAAAAACAGCGGCGAGCATAGCAAAAATGATTCCCATAAACAAAGAAAAGCCGGGTTTCGGCTCTGTTTATGAAGATACATGCTATTGAGGAAAGAGGTACAGCAGCCCAATACAAAATCCTCCCGTTCCTTTCTTAGTGATGGCGTCGCTTTAAATGCCGTTGCCACTAATGCTGGCTTCATCTTTGTAGCCATTCTTGTAAACGATTATCATGGATAAAAAAGTGGGGCTGTATGTAAGGCTCGTGGCTAAGGCCGGTAAAGAACAGGTTGTTGCTGATTTTCTGAAGAGCGCCCTGCCTATGGCAGCCGCAGAGCCGGATACCGCTACGTGGTATGCCATTCAAATGAACAGCAACACATTTGGTATTTTTGATACTTTCTCCGATGAGGCAGGGCGCGAGGCGCACCTCAATGGCCCTATAGCAGCCGCGCTCATGGCAAATGCAGATGAGCTGCTTGCAGAACCACCTCAGATAAATAAGATCGATGTGCTGGCTTCAAAATAAATGCCCGTGGCCGAAGCCTTGGTTCAGCGCAAATCGCTGAGATAATACATAATTGCTGTGGCAAGGATGCAATACATAACAGTACCACCAATGCTTAGCAGGAAAGTAAGCACCAATGTCTTTTTATCGATCCTGTAAAACCGGGTGAACAGCGGTGAGCACAAGATCCGGGCACAGCCAAAAAATAAAAGCAGCCGGAAGCACATACTTACGGCATAGCTGATAAAATGCCCAGTGATCAGCGCGGTGAGCGAGAAAAAACCTATGCCGGTGAGGCAGCACAGCCAGGCAACTGTAAGGATCCATCCCCACCTGTGCCTGCGCCAGTAGAGTGCATAGCCGGTTACCTGCAATATGAGGATTGCAAGATTTGCAAAGTTGTCCCAGTTAGCGCCTGCTATCTGGTGGGGCCGCGTAAAAGCCGTTATCCCGCGAAGCGCAAAATAAAAAATAAAGAGCCCAAGCACTACAGTAAGAATGCGCCACCGCTGCCGGATAGCCGCAAAAGGCGGTGGCGCATCTACATCTATAAACAAGTCTTCGCCGGGCTGCCATGCAGCACTGCTTTCAGGTGTGGGCGCAAAGCTTAAAGCCGGTTTTATGCGTGGCTTTGGCGCTATGCTTTCTGCTGCATCCGCATGATCATCATCTGTTACCGTACGCGTAGCCAGCACTTCCCGGGCAGCGGCTACGGCGGCAGGCTGGTATTGTTGCGCCTGCAATACGATCCGTAGCAGCTCCATATTGCTGTAATGCCTGTATTTATCGTGAAGATCGAAATCCATGGAACTAAAGTAAGCCGAGGAGCCCCAAAGTTGCAACGGTCTCGCATTATCAGTAAGCCCTGAGCTACTATCCTCTTCTTCTCCCCTTTTCAGGGGATTTTTTCCTTCACAGCTTAAAATCCCCTTTTTACAGGATTAAAAACGCTTCCGCTGCGATGCACATTTGTAGTTCAAAACCAATGAACATGAAAAAAATTACCAGAACAGCGGGCCTTGCCCTTTTGAGCTTATTCGCCGCAACAGGCGTTTATGCTCAATGCACCACGCCGGTGCTTTCCCAATCCGGAACCCAGTTTACCGTCAATGCGCCTGGTGCTGCGCAGATACAATGGTATAAGAATGGAGTGCTGGTGAGTACAACTACCGCTACGCCTGCATTGCACGGCACTACCGCTGCCGGCGGCACCTACGGCTCAGCGAACAATCAGTTTTATCTTATAAGGGATGTTTTTGTTGATAAGAACAATAACATTTATACCTCAGATGCGGCCAACCGCCGCATCCAGAGATGGGCGCCAGGGGCCACCAGCGGGGTTACCGTAGCCGGTAACAATGGAGTTGGCAGCGATGCCAACCAGTTTTGGACAAACGAGGGCCTTTGGGTGGATACCGTGGGTACTGTGTATGTTGCGGATAATCAAAACAACCGCGTACAGAAATGGATATCCGGGGCAATAACAGGCACTACCGCAGCGGGCGATGCGGCTGGCAATTATGGCAGCGATGCCGCACACCTCTGGGCGCCGCGGGCCGTATGGGGCGATAAATCAGGCAATATCTATGTGGCCGACCGGTTTAATAACCGCGTTCAGAAATGGGCACCCGGCGCAACAACCGGCATAACCGTTGCCGGCGGTACAGGCGGCACCGGTGCAAACCAGCTTCAGGACCCTGCGGGGGTTTTTGTAGATGCAACGGGCAATATCTATGTATCGGATCTTGGCAATGAACGTGTAGTAAAATGGGTACCCGGTGCTACGAGTGGCGTAACCGTGGCCGGCGGTACGTTTGGCTACGGTGCAGACCGCCTTAATGATCCTAACGGAATATTTGTAGATGGTACAGGAGCAGTATATATAGCTGATTATAATAATGCGCGCATCCAGAAATGGGCGCCCGGCGCTACCAGCGGCGTAACGGTTGCCGGGCAGGCAAATGGCTATGGCATTGGCGGCGGTACGGATTCGCTGAGCGGGCCGACCGGCGTAGCGGTGGATTGCAGCGGTAATGTATATGTAGCTGATGGCGGTAATAATCGTGTGCAGAAATGGGCGCAGAATATGAACAGTACATTTGCGGGTACGGGCAATGGTCAGTATAAAGCGGTAGTTACCACGTTTTGCGGCTGTGTGATTACCTCTAACATTATTCAGGTTGGGCCAACAGCAATTGCAAATCTAGGGAATGGCGAGAATGGCCTGACTATTGCACCAAATCCCTTTACAAATGAAATTACCTTATCCTTTAAGCAAGGCACATCGGGCGATGCTATGCTTAGCTTCTTTGATCCGGGCGGAAGATCGGTAAAAGTGGTTGACCTGGGCAGGGTAGCGGCCGGCATAACTACAAAATCTATTAATACAAGTGATCTGCCTTCCGGCATTTACTTCTACAGCATCCAGGCGGGCAATGAATTATCCCGCGGTAAGCTAATAAAGCAGTGATTATTTAGTATAAATACCTATGATATAAGCCGGCCTCATCTTTCAGAATGAGGCCGGCTTTGTTCTGTCCGGACCTTTTTTAAACGAAAGCAAATGCGTAAATTAAATGATGAAAAGTGCTACTACTTCCGGCCTACAGGTTCCAACTCCAGCATTACCGGATATTTATTAGAGAGGTTGAATAGCGCATCTGCAACAGGTGCCGGCACGGCGGTATTGGGATGCTTGCCGGCATTTACGGAGCGGCCAGCGCGGTTTCCGTCATTGCCAATCACCTTAAAAGAATGCGGCACATAGCGTAGCGCTCCACCGCCAGTGGCAATTTTTGGAGAAAGCAGGATATGATCAAACCAGAATTTTGCGCCGCCGCCGGTACCGCAATCATTTGGCTCATCCTCTTTCTTGCGGGTAGAAGTAGTAAGGAATTGCCTATACGCATCAGGATCGTTCTCCCAATCGGCAGGGTATTTTACAGAATGGTCTATGGCAAAGGGCGGGTCGGTAAACCGGAAAGCGGGGTCACTGCCATTAGTGAGTACGGTATAGCCGGCCTCGGCGGTATTGCGAAGGTTAAAATCACCCATATTTATAATGTTAGGCAATTGGGTAAAGCGTTGATGCAGCTTTTCCATAACGGCAGCCATTTGCCGGTCGCGGTTTTTCGATTTGTCGCCCGATTCTGTGTGGTTAAGGATAAAGTAGAGAAAAGTAGTATCGTGGCTGTTGGCAGCTAATGAAGCACGGAGATACAGGCGGTAGATGTTGAAGTCCGTTTCATCCGTCGCCAGGGTTTCCATACCTGCGTAGCCCAGTTTATGCTGATCGTAAAAAAGCAGGTTTACATTGTTGGCTGCTGCCTTATTGGTAAAAGAACATACTGCATAGCGGCCGGGAAATGCAGCATTGAGCGCATCGTGCACGATAGAATCGGCAAAGCCAACCGGTGCATCTCCTTCTTTATCGCCCGGCGACTTTTTTATTGCATCCACTTTTATAAGCCCGGCAACATCGGGGCCTGCATATTGGATAATTGTACGCAGGTAGCCATGGAGCGATGCGTTACTGGCCTGGCAGCCGCAGCCATAGCGGAGTACATTATAGCTCATAATGCGGAGCGCATCTTTCTTGCCGGAAAACGGAGCAGTATTGGTGGCCTCTCCATGCGGAGGGGCATCATCGTTTACAGGTGCCGAAGTATTACGGCAGGCTATAAATAATAAGGGAATGGCTAAAGATATAATACAGATAAACGCCTGTACTTTATTGTGCCTGATTTTCATAATATACCGGAAAAACTGAAAAACATTAAAACTACGCCACCAATGTAGATGGACTCCTTTTAAAAAGACAGATGGATAAGGCAAAAGCAAGTGCTAACGATATGTCTATAATGTAAAAAAGGTTGTCAGTGATATATACAATAATCAGGTGCTTGCATGCATGTCTCAGACAAGTATTCAAATAAAAAATTATATTTTGAAAGGTAAATAGGCAAAAAATCGTAGTAAATAATCTATCCATGATTTTTTTTACATAGGATAAATAATTGTCTCAATATATTCTCCCTATTTATTCATCTATGGATATGCAAGTTCATAATGATCAAAATATTTATCTAAAACATTAGTTGTTTGCTCAATATTTGGCATGGTAATTGACAGTGTATAGGTAGTTCATTAGCAACACTTTAAAATTTACCTATGCGTACTCAGTTATTATTTGCGGCATGCGCTATCGCGATAGCGGCCCCTCTTTTTTCAATGGCCCAGACGGCTACACCATTTAACATCGCCGTGCGCAACTATGCCTACATAGGCAAGCCTGGGCTGAATGCTGATCCCACTACGATTAGCTTGTTTACATCTACCAATCCTGCTGCTGCTAATGGCGGGTTCCCTTCAACCGGACTGGCCATTCAGCTTGCCGGGGGCGGCGTGCCGCCTCAGAATCTTAACGGTGCTGGCATTAGCAACAAAGATGGCTATATGTATGCAATGGAGTATTTGTACGGAGGTCCCTTTGCATCAGCCGGCTCTCTTTACCGGATTGGAGCGAATGCTGTGGTGCAGCAGGTCGGTTCTGTCATTCCGCCTACACTGGCCAATACCGGCTATACTCCTGCTTCAAGCTTTGTAAACCTTGCCTCTGCTACCATGGATGCCCGGGGGTAATTATTGGTTTACAGCTTATACTTTCAGAGACCTGAATGCACCACGCGATTATACGAAAGTGGATGTATTTGTAGGCAAAATTCCCAGCCCTGATAACCTAAGCCCCGGTACTGCCAATATCCAACCGCAATACTTTCATATCGACATCTCCGACCCAACCCTCCAAATCGGGTATACCAACTTTATGAGCTCTGTATTTTCGTTTTTTGTAAACGGGCCCAGCATTGCTGCTGCAAATGGCGGCTTTCAGGATATGGATTTTAACCCTGCGGATGGTAAGCTTTATTCTTATGTCGCCTTCCCGAATGCGCTGACTCCGGTTTCGAGCCCTTACCCGGAGCCGCCGCTAAACAGCTATCTGGTGCGCATCGACCCTTCTTCAACCCCCGGCTATTGGGGCAAGGCTACCGTAATAAATGCTACAGCAAATACAGTACCCAATCGTGAGGAAGATGGCGCGTATTTTGATGCAACCGGCAATTTATATACCCTTTTTACTGATGGCACCTATGCACAGGTAAATACGACAGATGGTACGCTTGGCACACTTACGCCAACCAACCTGCCCATCAGCACAGACACCAACATGCGGGGCGATCTTGCTACCAACAGCCCGGTAGTGCCGCTGCCCCTGAAGCTGCTTTCCTTCCGCGGAAACAGCGATGATAATAAGGTACAACTCTACTGGGAATTTGCCGGAACTGAAGCCTATGGCGAAACGGCAATAGAACGCAGCACGGATGGCCGCAGCTTTGCACAGATAGGCAGCGTAAAGCAAACATCGGCTCAGGGCACTTTTAATGATAATGCTCCGGCGGCTACCGCTTATTACCGCCTGCGCCTTGATGGTGGCGATGGCCAGGCTGCTTACTCCAATACGCTGCGCTTTGCCGGCGGCCGGCTAATGGCTTCAACCACAGCTTATCCCAATCCCGCAGCAGCCACTATTACGATACAATCCCCCTGCGCGGTGCTAGATATTCAGCTTCATGACGTTACCGGCCGCCTCCTTGCTTCGGGCAGCTACAGCGTTACAGGTGGCATTGTTACGCTATCGCTTACGAATATTGCCAAAGGCACCTTTGTACTCACTGCACGGAATGCTGCAACCGGGGAGCAATTGCTGAGCCGGGTAATGCAAAAGCTATAACCCATTACTTAATAGCATTAAAAGAGGCTGTCTCAAAAGTCGAGACAGCCTCTCTTTTATTCGGGTACCTATCGGAGACCGGCAGTCATTCATGCGATTGTCGAAGCCTTCATTTTACTTTTGAGTCGGCCTCTTTTAATATTAAATACGCTGAGACCGTTGTAAAACGTGCGTTCACTCACCAGGGCCGTGAGGGGCGGATTTTTTTGCGGTCCGGCAGCCCGCCTGGGCGATTCCTTCGAATCAGTCTGATCGTCCCGGATCGCTTCCGGCGATCCGGGACGCTTATTTTCCGCCATTCGATCGATTATTGAGCTCACCGAGCACAACAATGCCAGGTGCCCGGTATAAATTGTAAGCTACGGCCTCCATCAAGTGCTGCGTGTGCGTCTTCGCTAATCCCAGGTACCGTGTCGTTCCCGCACCGAACCATCACCTCATCCCGCCGAAGGTGCGCTCGACCCGGTACCTGATCCTGCTCACCAGTTTGTTGAACCGATGCTGATGGACGGTGAGTTTCTTGTTGCGAACGGCCTTGTGCATGATCCCGTCCTTCAAGCCCTGGCCCCTTCAGATAATTTCTGTTGCTGGCGCTGCTGTACCCTTTATCAGCCCGGACGCGGGCTTTCGCAGGCAGCTTCGCCTTGGCCACAATATCTTCCAGATGAACAATGTCACGCCCGTTGGCCGGAGTAGAGATCACCGCAAGCACCATTCCCTGCTCGTCAGTGGTCGCGTGTTTCTTATATCCATAATGCAGCTTCCCGGCCTTTTTGACCCAGGCTGCCTCCCGATCTACATGTGACTGTACCTTTCCGACGAAGTTCGCCCGAGGATAATGTGCTGCGCTTCGAGCCGGCTGTTGATCAGGGCCATCAATGCTTCGTAGCCATCCTTCTGAGTCAGTGCTGAGCGGAACCGGCTGAGTACTGAATGATCCGGCACCTCGTCGTCAAGAGTAAGGCCAACGAACTGCATAAAGCTGAGGGAATCATTGATCCGATCCTCGACTTCATAATCGCTGAGTCCGTACCAGGTCTGCAGCAAGGCCATTTTGAAAAGGAGCAGACCCGGATAAGAAGGCCGACCGGCGACACTGGCCCCCCTGGTGTAATACTTCCGGATCTCGGTGTCGATAGCAGTCCAATCCAGGATGCTGTCGATCTGATCGAAAAACCCGCGCTTGATCTTCCGTTTGGAAATGGCGATGGTCGAAAAGCTGAGCTGGCGGTTCTCTTTTTGCACACTTAAAGAGACCAATAAAACATAAAATTGCTGACTGACAATAGGTTAAGTGACTGATAATTAATCATGAAGCGCTTCGCCTTTGCAACGGTCTCAATAATTTAAAGCATAATGTATTGCGGCGGGTCATCTGCCGAAGGCGAAAAAACAGCAGTGCGGAATGCGGTCGTATGGAGCTTTTACCCCAGCTGCTCTACCTCTTCCAATTGCGGACGCTCTTCCTTTGGCGTAAACAGCAGGCCGAGCATCATTAAAAAGCTTGTAACCACCACTACGAAAAACAAAACGCCTTCATTGAAATCCTGCATGACACGGCCGGCCGGGATGCTGTAAAAAAGAAGGATCGTAATAAGCCCGCGCGGCATCAGCAATAATTCCGGGAAAAGATCCGACCGCAGGATGAATTTAAGGTACAGGAATCTTGCTGCCAGCAATACCACTACAATGAGGCTGCCGAGCTGCCATACGGAAGGCAGGACCATTACCTCCAATTGAATAGAGTAGCCGAAAATAAGGAAGAAAAAGGTGCGGATGAGGAACGAAGTTTCGGCGGTGAGCATGTGCAGCATATCCACTACGGGCTTGATGTCGGGCTGCGGCAGGATGCGGGTAAGGCGCCCGCGGAAAATGATCTTTGTATTGTTGAGCACCAGCCCGAAGACCAGCACTACCAGCAGCGATGGGAGGTGGATGAGCTCGCCGGAAGCATAAATGAGCGTAAGCACCGCAAAAAGCAGGAAGAATTTCAGGCCGATCTGGATGCGGGTGAGGATATAGATAAGCAGGAGCGATGCGCCGGCCGATATGCCGATGGCGAGCAGCACATTGCCGGTGAAGATGGCTACCGAAGCAAGGCTCAGCAGGTTCTGCATCAGCATATAATTAAAGGCCAGGATGCCGATGATATCCGAAAAGGAGGATTCATAGACCACAAACTCTTTCTTGCGCTCCGGCAGGTGCGAGGTGCTGGGAATGACGATGGCCGAGGAGATGATGCTCATAGGCACCGCATAGAGAAATGAGGCGCTGAATGGCTGGTGCAGCCACTGCATAAAAAGGAAGGCAATGGAAAAAGCCGAGATCAGGAACACAAACAGCGCGGTGCCAAACGAGGAGGAGATAAGCTTCACTTTGCTGCGGTCGATCTTCAGGTCGAGCGCAGCCTCGAGCACGATCATGAGCAGGCCTACCGCGCCGAGAATCTTTACGATCTTGCCTACATCCTGCTGCGGGAAGCCGTAGTGTTTGGTAATATATTGGGCGCCGATGCCGGCGGCTATAAGCAGGAGTACGGAAGGGATATTGGTTTTGCGGGAGATGATGTTGAAGACGTAGCTCAGAATAACGATACCGCTGAGGATAATGATGATGATATTGGAGGGGATGAGCATTTTTTAGGATGATACAAAACCGGGCCGGGATACTCATATCCAAATGGCCCGGGAATTAGCATGATGATGTTTAAACGACAACAAGATAAAGGAACAAATTATCGCCCGGCACACGATGATAAACATATGCCAGCAAATCCCCGCAACGTACCTTTAATCTATGCTTGCCAGTAACCGACAGCTAAGTACATTCTTAGAACAAATCCCGGCTAAAACATTGCAAAAAGCCCGGAATATTTTTGAGGGCAACAGCCGTGTGATCAATGACGATTCCGAAATCACCGTGCTTGAAGAAGGCCCGCGCAGCGTAAGGCTGTCTGTACCCAGCGAGACGGACTATTTCGGTTACGAAGTAAAACTAAGCTGGACAGCAGCCAAAGTATCCTGCCGCTGCAATTGTATGGCTTATGAAGATACTGGTCGACCCTGTAAGCATATTGCGGCAGCCGTTTATTACCTGCTGGATGAGTTGAAGGACGAATTGCCGGAGCGCAATAGCGCCCTTGAGGTAGCGGAAATCGTTGAAGATGCTCCAAACACAGTTGCTCAACCACAATCGCCCGGCCTTTCTGCAAAGCGCATCATTCATACCCGGCCCGACAATATTTTCCAGAGTATTAACTACAAATTTGGCTGGGGCTACCATATACCATTAGGCGAGATTCGGAAAATTGCAGTACAAAGCATCCGTGAGGAAGAAGCCATCTGGGACTTTACCTACCGGCAGTCGGCAAAGCAGACCTTCTATCCGCGCATTGCCTACAACCGGCGCGAAACTTTTACTCTAAGCTGCTCCTGCAATGTAGATAGCACCTGCCCGCATCTCCAGGCCGCTTTCTCCTGGCTGTTCGATAAGTATGGACTGAAGTATTTCGCCCCGTTCCGCGATTTCAGCGCCGAGAAAATAATTGCGCTGAAAAAGCTGGGTCTGGCTCCCGATGACCCCGATGCCACAGCCGTAAAATTCAGCGTCAACGATTTGGGGCAGCTGGTGGTAGAAATACCGGGCTGGCTCTGGCCGGCAGACCGGATCGCCACCCGGATCGATACCCTTCAGCAGAAATTACACCTGCAACCTGCTGTTGTTGGGGAGCCGCCGGTTCTTACCCCGCCGAAAGCCTTTAAGCCGGCCTTTGTACTGCATACGGCCACCGGCAACCTGCCCTTCCCGCTGGAGCTGTGCTTGGTAAATACTGCCGGCGGCAAATTCACCAAAGTGAACCTGCACAACGAGGAGCGCTGGCCGGAGCTTAAAGCCGTATTGCCGCAGCACGTGTACGAAGCCCTCATCAGTATTTCCCACCCCGCGCTGAATGCGGCACTGAAAAAGGCCGGCCACTACCAGGCGCTCCCCAACAGCAACCGGGATTTGAGCAGCTATCCGGTAGCCTTCAATCTCATCGAACAACGGTATTTCGCTGCGCTGAATAAGCTGTGGCCCGTTCTTTCCGAAGGCGGGCAAAGCATTTTTGTGTCGCATAGCAAGCCGCTTACGGTGCACAACAGCATTGCAGTGCGTCTGCACCCGGAGCCGGTTGTAGCCGACATTCACTTAGAACGATCGGGCAATTTTATCCGCCTTCGCCTGCAGTATGAAGAAGCGGCAACAGGCCTGCCTGTTGAGGGCATGTTTACCGGCAGGGCCAATCTTTTACTGAGCAGGGATGATGCAGACTGGTACCTGCCTTCCGGCGAAAAGACGCTGCGGCTGATGGCCCAGTTCCCGCACGGCTTTATCAAAGTGCCCCTATCGGCGAAAGGCGCGCTATTCCTAAACCTCTTGCCCGCGCTGCGAAGAGATTATAAGGTAACCATCGAGCCGGAGCTGCTGCCGGAAAAAGTGGCGGCCAAGCCGGTACCTTCTCTGCACCTTACCGAGCAGGGCAACAGCTACCTGGTGCTGCAGCCGCGCTTCACTTATGGGAAGGAAGTTTTTTATTATGAGACGGAGCCGGAGCCGAAGCTAATGGAGATAGCACCGGGCGAATGGGCAGAGCTGGTGCACGATGAATCCGCCGAAGCTGCTTTTGCCCAACTGATACAGTCGCAGCACCCATCGTTTGCGGAATCCCGGAGCCTACAGACTTTCTATCTCACTTTTAGCGAGGCCCTGAAGGATGGCTGGTATCAGCGCCTCATTGCAGATATGGAAGAGATGGGCGTTCCGGTAACCGGGCTCAGCCAGCTACAGCATTTCCGCTACAATGCAAATCCCGCGCAGGTAAGCATCAGCAGCACAGCCGGCGATACAGGCATCGACTGGTTCGACCTGCTGATTGAAGTCTCCTTCGGCGATCAGCGCGTGCCCCTGAAAGAAGTGCGGCGTGCCCTGATGAATGGTCAGGCTGGTATCCGCCTTGCTGACGGCACCATTGGCCTCCTGCCGGTTTCGTTCGTAGCGCACTACGGCGCCCTGCTAAAGCTGGGCACAGAAAGCAAAGATGGAAAGCTGCGCATCAATAAGCTGCACTTTACACTGATAGATTCCCTTCATGAGGCGGCGCTCAGCCGGGATATGGCTGAGGAGATCGCGGCTAAGAAAGAAAAGCTCCGGCATATAGAAGACATCAGCACCGTGGCTGTGCCCGCTGCCATCATTGCCACCCTTCGCCCATATCAACTGGCCGGCTACCAGTGGCTGCAGGTGCTGGATGAGCTGGGCTGGGGCGGCTGCCTCGCCGATGATATGGGCCTTGGCAAAACCCTGCAAACGATCACCTTTCTCCAATACCTCAAAGAGAAATACCCCGGCAGCAGGCAGCTCATCATCTGCCCAACCTCGCTGATCTACAACTGGCAGGCCGAGTTGGATAAATTTGCCCCGGAGCTGCGCTACCATATCCACTACGGAGCGGCGCGGGTATGGAATGATGAGCTGCTGGCGGATAAAGACATTCTTATTACCACCTATGGCCTTGTCCGCTCCGATCTTGAAGCGCTGGTAAAAACAAAGTGGCACTATGTAGTGCTGGATGAAAGCCAGGCCATTAAAAATCCGGATGCGCAGACCACTAAAGCCGTACAGGCATTACCGGCCCGCAACCGCATTGCCCTCAGCGGTACTCCATTGCAGAACAATACGTTTGATCTCTTTGCGCAATTCCAGTTCCTGAACCCCGGATTGCTGGGCAATCGCGATTTCTTCCGCACGGAGTTTGCCACGCCTATCGATAAGCACAGCGAAGAGGCTCCGCGGGCAGCACTGCGCCGGATGCTGGCACCATTTATGCTGCGCCGCACCAAGGAGCAGGTAGCCAAAGACCTGCCGGATAAGATAGAAGCTATCCTTTGGTGCCGCATGGAGCCGGAGCAGCGCGTCGTGTACGATGAGTACCGCCACTACTACCGGGATTCGCTCCTGAACAGGATAGATACCGAGGGAATGGCCGGCAGCGCCATCTATGTGCTCGAAGCCCTGCTGCGCCTGCGCCAGCTTTGCGACCACCCGGCCCTTGTAAAGAATACAGAGGTAAAGACAAGCGAAAGCATTAAGCTGGCTGAACTGCGCCGGGAGATTAATGAGAATGCAGGCGGGCGCAAGGTGCTGGTCTTTTCGCAGTTTACAGAAATGCTGGCAGTGATTGCCGCCGCTTTTACGGAAGACGGTATCCGCTTTGCTTACCTGGATGGTAAAACACCGGCAATCAAGCGAAAAGAAGCCGTAAAGGAATTCCAGGAAAACCCGGAAGTGCAGGTATTCCTGATCTCTCTGAAAGCGGGCGGCGTAGGTCTCAACCTCACGGGCGCAGAATACGTGTACCTGGTAGACCCATGGTGGAATCCGGCGGTAGAAGCCCAGGCCATAGACCGTACGCACCGCATAGGCCAGAAAAACAAAATCGTAGCCTACCGCATGATCTGTAAAGACTCGGTAGAAGAAAAGGTAATGCAGCTACAAGCACGCAAACGCGCGCTGGCGGAAGGGTTGGTGACGGAAGATGCAGGCTTCATCAAGAAGTTGACAAGAGATGATATTGCGTTCTTGCTGGAGTAGCGGAGCACGAAACACAGGTTTCCACCGCTGGCGGGGGAAAGCGGGCAAAAAGGCCGCGAAGCGCTTTTTGCCCGCGAGGGGGTGGAGCGCCCGGGCAGGGAAGCACCTCACCCGCTACGACGCACCCGGGTACGAACAGCCTTCTCCGGGATACCTGAATGAGCCTCATAATCCTCAATCCAACCCTTGATTTTTTTACGCACTTCTTCTATCTGCCGCAGCACCACTTCATTGCGGAAACGAAGAACGGTATATCCTGCCGCTTCCAAAGTCTCTTGCCGTTTTAAATCGCATATTGTAAACTCCTCATCGTTATGTATCCCGCCATCCAGCTCTATGATGAGCCTTATTGGCTGGCACATGAAATCGGCTATGTAGCTGAGCACCGGTCTTTGCCGGCGGAATGTATAGCCTTTCATTTGTCCTGCACGTAACGCGTATTTCCAGAGGCAGGCTTCGGCTTTGGTGGCGTGGTTGCGCAGGTGGTTGGCTAATGGCTTGAGGTTTGGGTTGTAGTTGTTGAAGTTTTCGTTTTGCATAGCGGGTTAGGTAAAAGTAGGGCGTTTTCCTAGTCGCTGCGCTCCACCCCCTCGCCGTCGAAAAGGGCTTCGCCATCTTTTCGCCGGCTTTCCCCCGCCAGCGGTGGAAACCTGTGGGGCGTTGCCTTTGGCGGACCGGGTGCCCCGATCCTATGGATAGCCTGAAAGCTTGCGTGAGGGGCGGGAGGGATGTGCAAAGCCGATCTGCACCTGTTGCCGGGATAGTTCAGTTGGTAATTTTGCCTCAATCAATCTTGCCTGAGAACTGAGAGAGAACCTATAAATTTGTAACTAAAGGAACGGATACTATGATTACTTCAGCCATTAAACAACAGCTTCATCAGTTTATAGACAATCTGGAGGCTGATAGAGCTCAGGCTATTTACACGCTTTTCGCTAATGAGATGGATACCGATTTGCAGCGCAAAATTCTCATCCGGCAGGAAAGGGATAAATATTTGAAAGGGGAAGGTAGGTCTTACACTACTGAACAGGTAAAAGCAATGGCTTTAGATAAGGCAAAGCGCGATGGACTATAGCATTGAGATCCGGCCGTTGGCAGCGTTGGAAATTGTGGAAGCCTATGATTGGTATGAAGACCAGCGCGCCGGATTGGGAAGCGAATTTCTGGCTGCTTTGGATCTTTTCTATGAAACCTTGCTCATCAATCCTGAAATCTATTCTTTTTACGAGCGGCCGGTAAGGCAGGGCAGCATCAATCGTTTTCCTTACACAGTTGTTTATGAGCTGTTCGATGACGTAATTGTTAGCTATAGCGTGTTCATGTTCCGCAGGAACCCGGAGGAGAAACGTAGCGGGTAATGTACATCTGGTTGAGGCTTGATTGATTTTGTAGTGATATGCGCCAATAGCAGGTAAGGCTGTGGCGGCTTGGGCTACCCGGTATAGGATTGTATCCAAACGGTAAGCCGCCAGCGGAAACCTTTTGTTGGGTGGCTTTGCTCTGGTGGGCCGGTTGGATGTGTGGGTACTGATTGGATGGGGAAGGATGGTTGTGGATAGCCTTTACCGAATATGAGTGTGTTTTATTGCATTTTTTTGTAGCTATGCTATGAAGATTCAGTTAAGAGTCATTTCCAATAATAGGTGTTGTAAGGTCTTGTCTTCAAGTAAGGATTGAGTCGGATTTAGATTTGTATATTTGAAAACAATGCACAAAAAGGACATTATGAGATTGGAAATTCCTATTGACCATTTTTTAATGATGGCAGATGATGATGGCAAACCTGAATTTGCTAATAACATTGGGGTTATTGCAGAGAATCAAAATGAATTTCAAGATGCCATCGGACAGTTTACAAAAGCTATTTCTTATGATAAAAGCTTTTCACCAGCTTATATGAACCGAGCGAGATGCTACACTAAATTGAAGCAGTACGATAAATCAATAGAAGACTATGAAACGTTGCTGGGATTAAATAGCGATGTTGATTTAGTAAAGGCCCTTATAGGAAATGTATACTGCGAGATTGCGAGTTATGAAAGGGCTTTAGAATATCAGAATGAAGCTGTTGAAATTAATTCTAGTAGATCAGATAATTATTTCCTTCGCGGCATAACAAAACTTAGAATGGGGAAGATTGAAGGGGCATCATTTGACTTTGAATATACTTTAAAAATTGATCCAAGTCACCAAAATGCTGTTTTCCAGATAGGTAAGATCAAAGCAGATAAAAAAGATTTTCAAGGTGCTAAAGAAGCCTTTGATCACTTGGTTTCCATCGATCCAAGTAACGGCCATAATGTATACAATCGTGGTCTTGTAAGTTTTACCATGCATAATAAAAGTGATGGGCTACAGGATTTTTTAAAAGCTCATAAGCTTGGGGTGAGTCTCGCGACGAAATCAATAGTTGACCTTTATGTAAATGAATATTCAAAAAAAGCGCAATTCTCTGAAGCGATCAGCATGTTAGAATGCTTAATTGATAATGCGGCCAATGAGTCAACTTTAAAGATGTTATACTACGAACTTGCTGAATGCCAAAGTGAAGCAGGTGATTTTAAGAATGCCTTAAATAGCATCAATATACATGTAAATCTCGGCGCGGAATTACCAAGATCATATGAATTAAGAGGTACAATTAATGCAAATTTAGGTCGCATTGAAGATGCAATAAAAGACTATAATCAGGTTAAAACAATTGATGTAAGCTATTTCGATAACTCAGCTGTTATATTGCTCAACCTGCCTTTACTTGATGAGCAAATGACTACTGACGATAAGATTCGACTGACATTAAAAGCTATTTCATTAGTTCCAGATTACGCAATAGCACACCACAATTTAGGTGTATTGTATAAAGGGAAAAACGATATTGAAAATGCACTTTTGTCTTTTTTGAATTTGCATAGAATCGAAGCTAATAACCTTGACAATATTAAGGAAATATGCGAGTGCTATTATGTGCAGAAAGAATATAATCAATTGAAGTCTTATCTAGAAAAAGCTGTTAAGCTTGGCGACGAGGGCTGCAAAAATGAATTAGATGCTTTGAACGCCCACTTAGGACTATAAACGGCTATACCGCTACAAGAGCCCAGCGCGAGGGATAGCAGTGGAAACCCACCGTCCTTCAGCGGTGGCTTGGAACGGATAGCCCGATGCATTGCCTAGCTTGGCACGCGCCCAAATCCTTCCGGCTACTTTACTGTACAATCTGCCCACCCAAAATCCAAAACGTACTCAAACAAAAAGGCCAACCCATAACCGGACTGGCCTTCTCTTTTCAATCGTATGCAACATCCCCTTCCCCCTTCGGGATTCCCGCAAGGGACCGCGCGATAGCGCTGCCGGGATGGGGGCTAAACCACCTCTTCCATATAAGCTTCAATAGGCTCACACGTACAGATCAAATTCCGATCCCCAACAGTATTATTCACCCGCTTCACACTGGGCCAGAACTTGTTGTGCATCACATAAGCCAGCGGAAAGGCGGCCTGCTGGCGCGTATAGCCATGCTTCCACTCATCGGCGGTTACTTCAAACTGGGTGTGCGGAGCGTTTTTCAGGGCATTATCTGCACGGTCGGCTCCGCCTTCTATGGCACGAATCTCTTCGCGGATGCTTAGCATGGCTTCGCAGAAACGGTCGAGCTCGGCTTTGTCTTCGCTCTCTGTTGGCTCTATCATAATGGTGCCTGGTACCGGGAAACTCATTGTTGGCGCATGGAAACCATAGTCGATAAGGCGCTTCGCAATGTCTTCTGCCTCAATCTCCGCGCTTTTCTTAAATGGACGAAGATCCACAATAAACTCGTGCGCGCAGGTGCCGTTGCTGGCGCTGTAGAGTATCTCATAATCCTTTTCGAGGCGCGCCTTCATATAGTTGGCATTCAGGATAGCATATTCGGTAGCGGCCTTTACGCCCTTTGCGCCCAGCATCCGGATATACGCATAAGAAATAAGCAGGATAGATGCAGAGCCATATGGTGCCGCACTCACGGCATGCAAGCCAGTTTGGTTGCGGTCGGCATCTACGTGGCCGGGTAGGAATGGAGCCAGATGCGCTTTCACACAAATAGGACCCATACCAGGACCGCCGCCGCCGTGCGGGATGGCAAACGTCTTATGCAGATTCAGGTGACAAACATCGGCGCCGATGAGGCCGGGAGCAGTAAGGCCCACCTGCGCATTCATATTGGCTCCATCCATATATACCTGCCCGCCATGCTGATGTATAATGGTTGTAATATCGATTATTGACTCTTCGTAAATACCATACGTAGATGGATAAGTGATCATGATGCCCGCAAGGCGATCTGCATATTGAGCAGCTTTTGCCTGGAGGTCTGCTACATCGATATAGCCGTTTTCAAGGGCTTTTATTACTACTACTTTATAGCCAACCATCACCGCAGAAGCAGGATTGGTGCCATGCGCAGAGATAGGGATAAGGATCACATTGCGGTGGCCTTCGTTACGGCTCTCGTGATAGTTGCGGATGGATAGCAGGCCGGCATACTCGCCCTGCGCGCCGCTGTTAGGTTGCAGGCTACAGGCATCAAACCCGGTTATCTCACTGAGGTAAATGGACAGCTCCTTTAATATCTGGGCATAGCCACCTGCCTGGTCAATGGGGGCAAACGGGTGCATCTTGCTCCAGTGCGCCCAGCTTAGCGGTATCATCTCGCTTGCTGCATTGAGCTTCATGGTGCAGGAGCCGAGGGAGATCATGCTCGTATTGAGCGAAAGATCCTTGTTTTCCAGCATTTTGATATAGCGCATCATCTGCGTTTCGCTGTGGTGGCGGTTAAATACCTCCTGGGTCAGGTATCTGGAAGTACGCATCAGTCCCTCCGGCACTCCGGACATAACCGCGCTTTCTTCGCCATCGAAAGAAACGGCATCGCCTTCTGAGCCGAATAGGTTGATAATATCTGCAAGATCCCCCTGCGTGGTAGTTTCATCCAGCGAAATACTTACCAGATTGTTTGGGTGGTAGCGGAGATTAATTTTCCATTCCTGCGCGCGCTTGTAGATAGCGGCTACATCGCTCACCTTTACCACGACAGTATCAAAATAAGCCGTGCTGTGCAGCTCGAGGCCTGCATCCTGCAAAGCATTACCCAAAGCATGCGCTAATGTTGCTACGCGAAGCGCGATATTTTTTAGTCCCTGCGGACCGTGGAATACAGCATACATAGCGGCCATATTGGCCAGCAGCGCCTGAGCCGTACAGATATTAGAAGTGGCTTTTTCGCGCTTGATGTGCTGCTCGCGTGTTTGGAGCGCCATACGCAGGGCGCGGTTACCCAAAGCATCTACCGAGATACCGATGATACGGCCGGGAATAGCCCGCTTGAAATCATCTTTACAGGAAAAGAAAGCGGCATGCGGACCGCCATAACCAAGCGGAACACCAAAGCGCTGCGAGTTGCCAAACGCCACATCCGCACCCAGCTCACCGGGCGATGTGAGTAAAGTCAAAGCCAGCAGATCTGTAGCCATGGCTACGTAGCCGCCTTTGCTGTGTACGCCTTCAATAAAAGCACGGTAATCTACCACGCTGCCCTTATCATTAGGGTATTGAAGTAGTGCGCCGAAATATGTTTCGTCCAGATTTGCGGCTGAGAATTCACCGAATACCACTTCAATATTCAGGGGCGCGGCGCGCGTAAGGAGTACATCTTTTGTTTGCGGAAAAACCTCATTGTCCACAAAAAATTTTGGGCGGGTGAGGTTGTCGCTGTTCTTATTCAACGTATGGAAGAACATGGCCATGGCTTCTGCACCGGCAGTGGCTTCATCTAATAAAGACGCGTTGGCAATGGGAAGGCCGGTAAGATCGCTCACCATGGTCTGGTAGTTGAGCAGGCTTTCGAGGCGGCCCTGGGAGATCTCTGCCTGGTAGGGCGTGTATTGAGTGTACCATCCCGGGTTTTCAAAAATATTGCGCAGGATGACGCTGGGGGTATGGGTATCGTAATAGCCCTGGCCAATATAGGTGCGATAGGTTTTGTTTTTGAAGGAAATATCCTTCAGTTCGCGCAGGTAAGCAGCCTCGCTTTGTGCGGCCGGCAGGTTCAGCGGGCGCTGCATACGGATGGCTGGGGGCACGGTACGGTCAATCAATTCATCGAGAGAGGCCACGCCGATGATTTGCAGCATTTGCGCTGTTTCCTCCGCATTGGGACCTATGTGGCGCTGTGTAAATTCCCTGTTCTGACTGGAAAACAAATTCATTGTAGTAAGAAAATCTTGTAGAGAAATAAAAAGATGTGCAAAGGTACGTACAAGCCATGGTTAATACCGTGGGCTTTCATCAGCATTGCGCTGAAACCGTTAAGAATTATGATAAGCTTCGGGTGTTGTAATTGCAGATTTTGGCTTCGGTATATCTTATATTTAATGTGACCCGACTTATTTAATGTTTACTAATTTCGCTTCATATATTTTCAACATTTATTTCATTAAGCAATTAATTTTGAATTTACAGTCAAATTGCAAACATTGCGACTCAAAAACAAGAATATCACTGTTGCGAATAATTTCGCTCATAATTGTTTTAATATTCTCACGTCAATCATTGACTGCTCAAATTGTACCGATTGACAGTAATGGCCTACGTCTGAGAAACTTCTATGTCAGCCTCGGCGTAGTAGCAAAGTGGCAAAATGGATATGAAATAGACTGGGAAACAGGCACGGCAAAAACTAAACATGTAGTGAACGATCGATCGTATTGTACGCGATTTGTAGCGGCCGCCTGTAAACGCCTAAAAATCTATACGCTGAATCCGAACACTTGCCCGCATAACTTTGGTACGGGCGCGCTTTGCGATTGGTTACAAAGTCCTTATTCTCACACTTCAGGTTGGAAGCTCGTTGAAGGTTCAGACCCGCTAGATATTTACTGCCTCGGTCAGCAGTATGCGAATAACGGTAAAGTTGTCATTGTAATCTTTAAAGATCTTTTCCGACCACCTGGGCACGCTGGATTAATTATGCCTTCCCTGGTTACATGTGATGAAGTAAAGAAAATTGGGCCTGTACTCATAGCGGCAGGTGGCAATAATTCCGATTCAATCAGACTCAACCAAAACTTTAAGATTCGAATTAAAAGTTGGCCGGAAAAAAACATACTAGTTTACTATAATGAGGCCATGCCATTTGCTAAATATAAATAGGCGCTGATCGAATCGTTTATCACTAAGGCCTCACGTTTTCTCGCCCTTGCAGGTGTTATCACCTGTAAGTCACAGAGGCGAAACATAGATAGCATCCCATCCTACTGCGCAAAAATAAACCGCAGCGTAACCCCCGCCTTCGTAGTAGTTGTAGGATACGATTGCGTGGTATAAGGAATGCTCTGCCGCCGGTCATAGAAGAAACGCAGCGTTATCCGGTCATTCACAATATAATCCACCGATGGGGAGATAGTGATTACCTTTTGCCCCCGCGTTACCACTTCATAATCCTGCGCCAGGTACGTATTGCTCGTCTTGTCATCACGGAAACCCAGATCCAGCTTTACGTTCAGATCGTTATCCAGCTTCTTCACCCCGAGTATTGAGAAAGGCAGCTTTAGCCCGTGAATGCGGTAGCCGGCGCCGATCACAAACTCCGAGCTGCGTGTTTCAGATATTTGGTAGTCGATAAGGCTGAGGCTCACCGTGCGGTTCTTGCGGTATTCCAACCGCGCGGTAAGGCCGTTGCGGAGTGATGCATCTACCCCAAGTAATGGACCAAACTGCTCAGAGATCGTAATATTCGGCACCTGGAAAAACGGCACATAATTACCCGAAATAGAATCGAGGAATGATGGATAGCCCACTCCAAATGCATCCTGATAGTAGAGCGCAGTTGTAAAAGAGCTTACGGAAAGATTGCCGGTATAGGCATCATTCACCACGAAGTTGGTAAACAGATCGCTGAAGAGCGGGATCTTGCTGAGGCCGCTGTAATTGATGCGCCAATTGGGCAGCGGGTAATAATTGTGGAATGGGTTGCTGCGGATATTCTGATTGCTGTAATCGAGCAGCGGGATATTATCGGCGCTGCGCCCGCTATAAGCCGCGATAAATGCAGGGATCAGGGCATCCTGCGAATAGCGGCCGTAGCCTTTTTTATATTCCGGGTCATTAGGGTCGGCAATACCATTCGTGTAAGGATTAGTGTTTCCAAGCCTGCGCGATACGATCTTTCGCCCGGTAAGAAAATCCTGGTAAGCTTTGCCGGTAGCGCCGCCTGGCTGGAAAAGCGTTTTCAGGCCGATATAGGAGATGTTGTAATTCCCGGTTTCGTAAGGATTATTGTGGCTGAAAAGGCCGCTGTGGTTGGCCGTAGTATCCTTATATATCTCTGTATGCGATTTAAGGAATGTTTTGGTAAGCGTTACATCGATGCGCAGATCATTGGGTATCGGCTCTATGGTGCCGGTAAGGCTCAGGTTTTGTGAGTAAGTCTGCTGGAACTGGGCGTTGAACAGGGAATCCGTGCTGATCCTGCCGCGGCCGCTCAGCGCATCGAGGTAAGAGGTAGCCGGCTGGCCGCCGAATGCAAAACCAAGCCCGGGCTCGCCATCTATAGTATTTATGCCGAATACGCGGGTACTGTCCAGGTAACCGGGCAATATGGTTCCCGAATTTTCGGTGTAGTTGAATGTTGCGCGTTTCACCATTGTCAGTAACCTGCCTCCTGCCCTTGCGAGGTCGCTCATTTCGGCAGGCTTGTTATGGCGGTTGCGACGGGCAATTTTCCGGTCTTGCTTTGCCTTCTCGCGGGCGGCTTTAGCCTTGGCAATATCTTCTGTTTTAATGAGCTTAATAAGTGAATCCAGCTTCTGATCGCTCATGCTGGCAGTGCTCACAAGCACACCATTAAGGTTGAGGGTAGATGGGCGCTCTCCTTTCTTAGGCGTTTGTACTACCGGTGTATTATTGGTTTGCGGCGTTGTTTCCCGGGCAGGATCCGGCTGCTCATTCTTGCCGCTGTTGAGGCCATTCTTAGCTTTTTTCGTATCACCATCTTTCTCCTTGCGGTCGTTGGCGCGTGCGGTAGCCCGGTTATTTTTAGGTGCGCGGCGCTTAGGTTGGTTGGCCGCTCTGAGGAATTTATTCTTGTTGTAAAGCTGGGTAAAATTCAGCTCGCCGTTAAGCGTCTTTGCCTGTGTATTGGTAATTGTATTGCCCAGGCTCTCCGCAAGGCGGGAAGCGGCCGTCCAGTTATACCTACTGCCATAGCTTGCGGTAAGGCTCACCCAGTCTGTAATAGGCAGCTTACCAAAGGGCACTTTATAGCTTACATTCAGCGACTGCTCGAAATAAGTGTTGCGGCCGAGATGGCTGATTGCGCGCCACAGGGAATCCTTCTTAGCGCTGTTGTCCACTTTGCCATAAGGCTCATCGATGCGGGAAGTATTGGATGCATTGTAATCAAAGGAAAGCGATTTGGTAAGCTCCCAGCGCAGCGTATAAGTACGCAGCCAGGTAAAGTTTTTATAGTAGGTGGAAGGAATGTCATAGGCGCCGTCCGTCTCTAAGTTGCGTACTTTTGTTTCTTCCAGGATACGGTTCATATCGCTGCGGAAACCAATGCTCGATGGTAGCGGAGTAAGGTTGAAATCCTTGATAAGGCCCCACCATTTAGAGCGGGATTTAATAAGGGATTTAAATGGCTCAAAGGGTTTGCTGCGGATAGCATACGTATAGCCTAAGCCCAGGCGGTTGGTCGTGATCTTGTTCTTCTCAATGGTAGGGTTGTGCTTCAGCTGACTATTGTGCGCATAGCTCAGGTCAAAATTCTTTGCGCTCCAGGGTTTAGGCTTGGAAGCTACTTTTTCCGGATTACCCGTAATGCGCACATTGGAAAAATTAAGGCTGTTGATCTCCGTAACATCCTGCGCTACTTTGCGCAGCGAGTCGCGGCCGGGACCATCGAGACCGTTTATCTGATCCTGCAAGTTTACATCCAGGTCGTAAGGGTTGTACTTCGGGGTGCTTACATTCTTGGCAGTAGCCACATATACCGGCAACTGCACGCCCCATGATTTCGGCATCAGCTTGCCGAGCTGCAGGTTGGTATTGGCATCATACTGGTAGTAATTGTCCTGCTTGCGCTGGTTTACCTTCTGGTCTATATTGCCATAGCCCATAGTGTGCATGCTGCCGCCTACGTGCATAGAGCCGAGGTCAGCAAGCTGCAGATCTACCTTGGCCGTTGCGGCATAGCCCGCCTTTTCATTCAGGCCCGTCATGCGCAACTCGTTAAACCATACTTCGGTGCACTTGGCCATGCCATCATCGCCCGGAGTAGTGGCTGTTTTTGCAGGGTTATTGATGCCGAGCATAATTGTCTTTGCCTCGCCTACATTCGGGTTACCCACTACTACGATCGTTCTGCCGGCAGCATCCGTCTGGCTATAGGGCACGTACGCACGGAGATTCTGGTTGTTGCGTGCGGTTTTTACCGCAACAAGTTCATCGAGGCTGATGTCTAAGTTGTTTTCTGCGGGCCATACTCCAATATCTGTCGTGGTACCGGCAGGCGTTACTTTCAACGGTATCTGATATTCATAATAGTTATTGATAAAGTCGGAGCCGATGCGGATGAATGCCCGCAGGTCGCCATCGCGCAGCGGCACCTGGCCTATCTGGCTTTCGCCGTGTACAAACATGCGCAGGCGGCCAAACTGCCGCATATCCACATTCACTTCTTTGAATGCAGCCCGCGCATCACCATCCTTCAAAGAGCAAACCTGTAGTGAAAGCGCCTGCTCATTCTGCGCAATGTTCTGGCCATTGCCCTGGGCAGCCGTTTGGCGGTTTACGCCCGGAGGTATCACATAATTTACCGGTTGGCGCTGGCTGTTTTCCTCAAGGCTTACAGAGGTAACGGTAAAATCGGTGCTCTGCTGCTCATCATCCGGAATATTCTCGCCCGGATTTTTAAGGGAATAATTATAGCGGCGCCATTGGTTGCGGCCCAGGTTGATCTGCGCAAAGCGAAGCGTTACGCTGTCCTGGAAATCGCTCAGGAACATGCGCATAAAGCGTATAGAGCGGAAATCGCCGATGTTGCCCACCTTTTGCTGATACTCGCGGATGGGAATCTTGAACTGGTACCAGGTTTCCTCTTCGGAGGTGCCATTCGGCAGCCGCACATTGCTTACTTGCTTGTTTACGATATAGTTGGAGCCCGTTTGCATATTAGGCTTCAGGTCTAAGCGGTACTGGTAATAATCTTCTGTTTCGTTGAGGGTATTATCGCGGTCAATATCTTCCGATTCCGGGATGGTAGTTGCTGCGGATGATTGTACGGCATTGGCATCGATCACCGGCGAGTTGCCCTGCGGGTTTGCATAATCCTTGTAGCGGGTAATTACGCTGGTATTTCCTGCATCATAAATCGCATCGCGGTAGTAGTGATAATCATCCGAGGAAGGATCGGCAAGCGCATTGATATAGGCGGGTGATGTGGCGCCAAACTGGTTCTGAATGGCATTGAGAAACGGGTTGAACTTGCGCTGCTCGCCGGCATCATCCAGGCCATCATAGCCTACATCCTGAGCGGCACGGGCCTCATTGCTGTTATCGAATGCGCGGGTGATTTGCTGCTGAAAACGCGGCACAAAGCCAAACGGGGTGGATTCCAGCTTATTCGTATCCATTGGATAGGGAATGCCGTTCTCGAAGAACTTGCGGCCATCCTTGTTTACGTCTTCGGATACATTACCCAAATTCACGTAAAGCGAGCCGCCGGTAGAAAGCGGACGCTGCCCGCCGATGAACGGATCCATCATCCAGAACTCAATGTACTCGACGTTGGATTGCTCGAAATCACTGTAATCCATCGGGCGCATAATACCGCCCCAGCGGCCGCGCCTGTTAGTTAGCTTACCATCCGCAGTAATGCCATCTGCATCGTAATTGTACGGGCCGCGATATTGCGGATAATAAGTGAGGTCGAAGGTGGAGAGCGCCGTAGTAAGCGCAGTTGCGGTTCTCTGCGGGAAAACATCTTGCTGCAACACCTGGCGGATATAATGCTGGTTGAGCGAATCGCTTTTCACAAATCCGGGAATGCCGCCTATAGGGTCGATGAGGCTTGGCTCAATGTTGTACCAACTCAGCTTGGCGCGGTTGCGGGCAGAGTTAATGTTGTTGGCGAGGCTTGCTTCGGGAAAAAGAAGGTTGCCAAACTTATCGCGGGCACCAACCGGGGCGCTTGCAAGGCTCCAGGCAAGCGATGGGAATTTCAGATCGTAAGAGCTGCGGGTACCTTCAAAGTCATCGATATATACAGCGCCTTCCGGGTCGAGGTTGTTGATCTGCTTCGGGTGACCGGGACGAAGTGTGGCGCCTTCCGCGCTAGCGGTAATAAAGGAAGGAGCAGTGGTGGAATAGATAGGGAGCTTATCCAGCAGCTTGGTAAGGCCGGGAAATTCGGATGAGTAATTACCATCCAGCCCGTACACGGTATTCTTGATCGGGTCTTCGCCGTAGGTGGTTTTTTGTGAGAAGGGCCGCTCGGTGAGCCGCATGAATGTACCACCCAGCGTAAGCTTGGGGTTCAGGTAATAATCCAGCCTCACGCCCATAAAGTTCTGTTGCTGAAAGCCGAAGGTGGCATTATCCTCATACTGCACATTTACGGGAATGCCGGAGTTGAGCACGCCGGTATTCAGGATCTTCAGCCTTCCCAAGCCGTAATCGATCTGGTAATCCACATTCTCCAAAAGCTTCTGCCCGCCGGCTGTTACGCTCACCGAGCCCGGTGGAATATTATATCCGCCAAGAAAAATTTCTGAGGAAGAAGCAGATTTGTACGAGCCCCGCATAATGAAGCGGTTGTATTGCTGAAACTGCCGGGCAACCGTTTTCGTGGAATCATACAGGATCTTGTACAGATAGCTGCGCTCCAATTGCGGGTCGCCGCCTAGTGCGGGCTTCAGGTCATTGCCAAACGGCTCGAGCACCGGGAAGATGATGCGGCCCTGCTGCGGCGCAATCGTAATACCTTCCACATAGTCGAACACACCATCCGGCTGCGGGTCGTTCTGTACGTTAAGGCGGTCAAGATTCAGTAAAGAAATCAGCGGAACGCCTGCCTGGGGGCCATCCGGAATGTAGCGCTTTTCTCCGCCCCCGGGATCCTGGTAAAGAATATTGAACCGGAAATCCTCTTTGGATACGCCTATGCCGCCGAGCGCATAGACGTTCTTCATCATCAGGTTCCAGAGCGGGAGCACCGGCTTCTGGGCCTGCGCTTTCAGCAATTTAAGAAACATGATCTTCTGGTTCACGGTATCGGGTGGCAGGTCTTCGGCAAACTCACCCACCTGATATACTTTACCGTTGTAGGTATAGCGGTAAGCCACGCCCAGCACGTCGTCGGTATTCACCTGCGTATTGAGGGAAATGTAGCCGAGTTGCGGGTTGTAGGCAAATTCTGATGGATTGAGCTTGCGGGCAGAGGTGCGCACAAAATCGGTGCCGGACTCCAGCTTGTTAGTAATGGTATTCGGCACAAAGCCTCCAACGATATCCTGAGCGCGCTCGGTGGCATGAGCCGTGGTGCGGCCGTCCGGGTTTTGGAGGAGCCGCTCATAGAGCCTGTTCGAACGGTTATCCGGCTGATTGGCACCAGATGGATTTGCAAGGTCGGGGCGGAAAGGGGTTTTCTCCCCCAGATCCATAAAGCAGAGCACATCGCGGATGCCTTCGGTAGCGCCGGTGCGGTTGGTTACATACACTTCAATTTTAGAAATGGTTGCCACAGAGTTGATCACCGGGAAATTCTTCAGCGCGTTATTATAATTATTGCGGAAGTACTGGCCGAGGAGGAAGTGCTTATTCTCTTCATAATCATCTGCCTTGATGCCGAACGTCTGGGTTTGCGATCCGCCCTGCACGGTAAGGCTGTTGCGCTTCGATTTCTGCTGCGAAAGCGCTGCGGTAACCCAAAGCTTGCCAAACTGCAGCTGCGTCTTTAAGCCAAAAAGCGATTGCACGCCGGAGATAAGGGTGGTATTGAGCGGGAAGGAAATATTGCCCGCTTCTATCTTCTTGATGATCTCATCTTCCTTGCCGGTATATTCCAGCTTTTGGGTATTCTGATAATCGAAAGTGGGCTTGGTATTGTTGCTGATGTTCAGCTTCATCTTATCCCCGATCTGCGCCAGAAGGTTGATGTTCATCTGCAAATCGAAGTCGAAGATGCCGTACTTGCGCTGCCGCTGCGGGAGGGTGGGATTCTGGATGTTCTGCCAGTTGCCCCCAACCGTTACATCTACATTACCTTGGGGGCGTACGGAGATGGTATTGTTGCCAAAAAGACGGTCGAAAATGCCTTCCTTGTACATGACCGGCAGGGCAGGCTGCTTGTTAAACAGCGTAAGCGCATCGAGGCGGCGCTTCCAGTAGTTCTGCTCTTCCTGTTTTGCTTCGTATTTCTGGTATTCCTCAAAAGTGAGGTAAGATGGGTTGCGGTAAAATTCGTTGCCTACTTTCTCCGTGAGGTAAAAGCGGTTGTCATCTG
Source organism: Chitinophagaceae bacterium (assembly GCA_965246905.1). Classification (GTDB taxonomy): domain Bacteria; phylum Bacteroidota; class Bacteroidia; order Chitinophagales; family Chitinophagaceae; genus UBA1952. The sequence goes on along the minus strand of CBDFFZ010000029.1, from coordinate 1,958 downwards.
TGTTGTACTCAGTACTGCGGCTTACATTGCTCGGGTCTTTAAGGTCAAATGGATTTGCGGGACCGTCCACACGCGGGTCGCCGGTGCGGTCTTTTATCGGGAAGCGCAGGCCGGTATTTGCAGGACTATCCGGCGCAGGCTGCGGGTCGGGATTAGGATCGGGCACATAATTGCCCCGCGCTGCCACATGGATCATGGCTACGCCGAGGATGATTACCAGCAGCAGTTTAGTACCAAAATTACTCTTGCCCTTCAATGTCTTATTGTGTAGTGTAATTGTATAGTTGGGTGAATGCTTTTATCAGAGCAGGCGGAGGGCCGTTTTTATGAGGTCTTCCACGCTCTTATCTGCCGCATCCGGCACTTTTTTAATGGCCTCCGCGGCAGCGTTACGGGCTATGCCGAGGTTCATTAAAGCTATTAACGCATCATCGGCAGCGGTATTGTGTATAAAGCCCTGTACCGCAGTTACGGCGCTGTTATCCGCCTGTAGCTTGCCTTTTAATTCCAGCACAATGCGCTGCGCGGTTTTGGCACCTATGCCTTTTACCATTTGCAGCACTTTCGTATCATCCGAACTCACGGCTTTTTCCAGCTCTCCCGGCGTAAGCGAGGAAAGTATAATTCGGGAGGTTGCCGCACCCACACCGCTAATGCCTAAGAGTGCCCGGAAAGTAACCCGCTCCTGCTCATCTGCGAAGCCAAAAAGCACCCATGCATCTTCCCGTATCTGTAAATGAATGAGCAGGCGGGCTTTCTCCAGATGCTGGATCTTTGCATACGTCTGTAAGGTGATATTCACTTCATAGCCTACGCCACCACACAGCACATGCAGCAGGGAAGGGGATTTATGGGTAAGCTCGCCTTCGAGATAAGCAAACATAGAAGAATTATGGATTTTCGGGGGCGGAAAAGTACAAAAATTCAGGGGATGGAGGCCGTATTTACTTGTTAAGTGCAGAGATGTTGCAAATGTAGCAACGTCTCTACCTACCTATGCCAACGCCGCTACCGCTCCTTTTTAAGCCACGAAGGCTGGTAACGCAAAATGGCAGCTTCCATTTGGGCATATACGCGATCCCGGAGCGCTGCTGCGGTATCGGTTTCACCAACCGGCAGCTCTTCCAGGAATACAATGCGGCACCGCCCGGGATTCAATGGTAATTTTTTATCATAAGGTAACCGGTCATAAGTATCGAGAAAAAGCATGGGTTTTATTGGCGTGCCGGATTCTATGGCTATGCGGAAGGCTCCATCATAAAAGCTTTTAAGCGGCCCGCCGGTTTCATTAAAGGTCCCTTCGGGGAATACCAGTATGGATATGCCTTTACGGATAACGGCGCGCATACGGTCTATACTTTCCGCGCGTTTTCTGGCGGAGCTCCGATCTACCATTACTGCGGCACGGCGATAGATAAAACCAAATACCGGGATATTGCCCAGCTCAGCTTTGCCTAAAGGCCGCAACGGCCTTCGCACCGCTTTCACGATCAGGGCAGCATCAAGGTAAGAAATATGATTGGCCACATAGAAATACGCTTTCGACTCATCTTTCGGCGATTCATAGATATAGCTCACCCGGATGCCCACCAGGAAAAACCAGGCATCTGCCCAAATAGTGCAAATATTATAAATGAGGTTGCCGCCGCGAATGGCTCCGCCAAAGGAAACTATTACAGAAGCAATAAAAACCGGGATGAGCAGCACGAGGAACATCATGACTGCATGAAGAAAATAGGGTAGCTGAAGGATACGCCGCACCGGTGCAAGTTGCGGTATTTTAATTGGTTTAAAACGCTAAGAACGCAAAGCTTTCTCACAGTACCGCAAAGGCTTTGCGCCATTACTTTGCTTACTTTGCAGTTATTAATCCCACCGGGTATTTATGTTCTATGCATTCAAAGGTTTCCTGCCGGTAGTCCATCCTACTGCTTTTATTCACCCACAGGCCGTTATCA
>CBDFFZ010000028.1:0-93395 GCA_965246905.1 Chitinophagaceae bacterium | reverse complement strand
GATAATCTTCCGGGCCGCAGATATAGCAAAGCGCTTTTTCTAAAGGTACAGTAAGATATTGCCTTAAAAGGCTAGGCAGCACCGCTTTGCTTACTCTTGCCTGCAATAGATTTTTTGCGTCGCTGAAACGCCATACGATCTGCAACCTGGGATTAAACGCTGCCTCGAGCGCTTTCAGCTCATTGTAAAATACTGTTTCGCCGGGCGAACGGCTGCTGTAAAAAAGCAGGATCGATGAGTGGCTTTCTGTAAATAAGCGCTCCTTGATGAGCGAGAAAACAGGTGTAATGCCAATACCTGCTGCAAAGAACAAGAACTGCGGATAATGCTCATCCAGGCCCGGCAGCGTAAATAAACCTCCTGCACCGGTACATAACAATTCATCGCCTGTAGCTGCATGATCTATAAGCCATCTCGAATGTGCCCCATTCTCCACACGCTTCACAGTAATGGCCGCCTGTTCATCCGCCGCCGGCGCACTGGATAGCGAATAAGACCGCCGCTCTTCCCGTCCCGAACGGTTAAAAATAAAAGTGAGAAACTGTCCGGCTTCGTAGGGTAGAGGCGCGCCGGTAATTGAGGAAAGAAAAAACGTTTTTACACCGGGCTGTTCATCGCGGATAGCCCTAATGATAAGCCTTTGCAAGGGTTGCGGAGCGGGAGAGGAAGCTTCCATAGAAATTCATTGCTAAACCTAATCCCTTAATCAGGCAATATCTTTTTTGCCCCAGGCACGGAATATTCTTGGCATGCTGATAATCGATCTTTCATCTTTTGTAAAGTCTGCTAATTTTTCGAGAATATCAGCAATATCTTTTACTGTGGACAAGCCTTGCTCAATAACGGCTTCCTTAATTTTATCCATTGTAAAATACGCCATCCATTTGCCCCTGCCTTTGTTGTGGGAAGGTTGCACTACATCGAATGCTATATCTGCAACACCGGCATCCTGAAACAATTGAAATAAGGATAAGCCTATATGGGGATCTTGCTCATTGTTTCTTGCCGCAGCAGTAAAATATTGTACATAAAGATCAAATGCTTCGCAGGCAGGATAGCAGTAATGGCCGGAAAAATCAATATCCTCAATAATGATCCTTCCGCCCGGCTTGAGGGCTCTGAGCATTTTGTTGATTACCAGCGCCGGCTCCTGCAAATGGGAAAGCAGGAAGCGGGAATAGACGATATCAAACTCATTATTAAAATCTATTTCATAGGCGTTTGCTGCTTTGAAGGTTATATTGCTTATGGCTTTCCGGTCTGCATCAGCCTGTGCCAGCCTGATTATTTCGGCATCGAAATCTATAGCGGTAACATGGCCGTTTTCACCAACTAATCCGGCAACTTCCAGCGCAAGATTGCCGCCGCCACAGCCAAGATCTAAAAAGGATTTGCCAGAGAGATCCTCATTGCCGGTAATAAGCTTTAAGGTATCGGTATTCAATATTTCAGCCATTACATCGAGCCGTTTCTTGCCTTCTTTCCCGCCTTCTATGATGTAATTATTTGGTGCGGTCACTGTTTCTTTTGGTTGGATAGATTGGATTGGCATACAACGTTTTGGGACTTTGCAAAGAAGCGGAAATCGAAGCACAAATGTTCGGTTTAGCACAAATGTTTATTAGAATTCCGAATGTTCAACTTAGTACTGAGCCCGCTTTTTTGCAAACCTCTGTTGGGCGTTCGTTCTATTTTTCGCTTTCGTCATTTTGTATTTGTGTCAAGGTAATGCCGTCATAAAAGTAGTCTACAATATACTTGTCAAATGTGTCCAAAAATGGCAAATCGCATAATTTTCTTTTGCCTATTTGATGAAAAATTTCAATCGCTTTGTGAATGTTTAAGTTTTCGTCTAAAAAGTTGATTATCCCATTTTGATGTAACTTTCTGGAAATCATTCTTGGTAGTCCATACTCCTCAAGTTGGTAAACGACAGATGGTAAAAAGGCGTGTGAAACTTTTGAAATAAATGGTGAAACGTCTGTTCCATTTTGAAGAATTTGTTTCTGTAAAATGTTGATGTCGCTTATTAAAGATGATAAATTAAATGCTGCAATACGTTCAAGTTTAAAAAACTGCTCAAGGTCAATTTCAAATTCGTCTAACTCATCTAAAAGTTCGGGAATTGTGCTGCCCCAATTTCCAACCAACACTTTAACAAATGCAACAAATTTTCGATGCTGTACACCATATGCACCATCGCCCCATTCACCTGGATGTAAACTGATGATCTTCCATAATAATCTGTCCCATGAATCTGTGTCTTCAGAGTTTAAGTATGATAAACCATTCCATTCATCAGGGTTTTTACTCATTTGCCTTGCAGTTTCCTTGATGAACTCTGAATTGTTCGATTGGAAAATATTTTCTTTTAGTAAACTGTCAAATGTTTCTTTCCCAAGTATGTCGTACATTTCTTGTTTGAAAGCGATAATTTTTACAATTTGTTCTTTAGTTAGACTTGCCTTATAGACAACAGCATCAAGGTCGCCTAAAATAGTATCTGGAAAGGGTATGTCTAATTGTGTTTGTCCTTCTTGTGGTGGCGCTTCAAGAAGATAAATTTTGCCGATAAAATATTTGAACATTCTACCACCCCTACCAATTATATTTTTATATGTAAAACTGTCAAGAATACTGTTGCCACCGCTTTTTCTATTTCTCCAAATAATGACATTTTCCGCAGAAGTATTAACGCCTTCAATAATTGAAGATGTCGAAATAATATTTTCTAATCCTTCCCTTTCTTCAAATAGTTTTACTTGTATTTGACTTATTGAACGGTGAAGTTGACCATTGTGAATTCCAATGCCTCGCTTCACAAGGTTAGTTAGTTTCCAATTTGCTCCATAATTTAATGTCAACCAATTTGCAAAACCAATCAATAAAGGCTTATCTGAAATTGCTATATTTTCATTTAGAAGGTTTGCAACTTTTTCTATTTGCGGATATGATGCAGCATAAATAAGCGATTTTGTTTTTGAGTCTGCAAGTATTTTTAAAAGTATTTCTCCCTTTCTAATTTCTTTCTCAATTCTATCGCCGTGAATTTCTTTATAAAACTCAAATTTTTCAAGGTATACGGTGTTGAAATCTAACTTGTCTTCGAAAGCCATATCTTGAGTGAAAACATTGTCGCCAATTGAAGTGATATTAGGGGCTAAAAAATATTTTTGTTTTGATTTTTGTCCTAATTTGATAATCGCCTTTAGTAATGATGGCGACCTTGATTTATCATAATCAGAACTTGCTTTGTAGAATTCATCTATTATCAGAATGTCAATATATTCTATTTTATTTACATAGTTCATCGCCCTTTCTTGTGGAAAGATGAAAATATTTTTCTCTGCTAATTCAACTTCTGTTGTTGTAATGATCTTATATTCATTAGCAAATTTTTTATAAAGCCTTCTCCTCGTTTCATCTGTTAATGCAATTGTGGGAACTATAATAACAACGTTTTTGGGTTTATTGATTGAAATGAATGCATCAATGACAAAACTTTTTCCAAAACTTGTAGGCGCACTTACGGCAATATTTTCGCCATTAATTAGTCTTTTCAATAATGATGATTGTTCTCTGTGCAAAGTCGCCTCTTTTCCTCCGATATTAACTTTGAAAACTTCATAAACATACCGGTCTTGCCAAGTTGCATTTTCAGCTTGCAGATACGGATACAAGCCTGTGGCTCGTATTAAGTGGTTTACTAAAGTGGAATATTCAATTTCATTTTGAGAATGAAAATCAAGCAACTTGATTAATTCGTTTCTTGCCATTACTTCATTATTGGCAAGTAGATAATCATTGACTATATGACAGGTTTCAAAAATATTCATTAGACTATTGGTTTTTATAAAAGTCAGCGATAGATACGAATTTGTCTACAATTTCCTTTTTGCTGGGAACGGGAAATAAAATTATATGGAATTGAATTTCTGAATATTTATGAAGTCCGCCGAACTTATTAATTTGTTTTTTAAAATATGATTCGGTTCTTCTTCTGTGATAGTCGACGATTTCGGCTTTGTAAGCATCAGACAACTCTGTTTGAACTTTTGTAATTTCACATTCGTGCAGTAGAAGAATTGGTATATGAAGTTTGGGTTTCAAATCGTCTATCGATTCTCTTGCTGATAAAGCTTCCTTTATTTTAGTGCGAAGTGGTTCATCCCCAATTAATAGGTCTAAGTCTGAAACGTTTGTTATTATGCTGTTCTCTTTTTTTATTTTGTCTGTTAATAATGAATTTTCGACAGATTGAACTATTTCACCAAGTCGTGCATCTTCAATGCTATTGTAAAACTTAGCTTCACCAAACCATATTGAGAAATCACGTCCATTTTCGATAACTATATGGACACTATCTGCTCCTTTTGCATTGTCTTGAGCATTTTGTTTATAAAATATCTTAGGCACAACTGGTAAAGCGTTGTAATGATGTTTCATTATTCCATATAAAACAATTTCTGCTAATTCACTTCCTTTGCTAATATCTCCGTCCTTGTCGGTCAGCCTTAGATTTTGAGCAGCTGATGTTAATAATGAGTGGCTTTGGTTAACCAAGCTTTCTCTTTCTCTAAACGATAATGATGTTTCAGTTATATTGTCCCAAATGAAATTCTGGAATATTTCGTATCTCCATTTTCCACCTTCAAAATTATTAATCATACTCAAAACACTCTTATTATTGACTGGAGTCAGAGAGCCGTCAGTATTCGTGTTCGCAAAGGTGTCATTAATGAGAATTTCAAATGTTATCATAAATTGTCTGTTTTGTCAAGTAGGTATGGCAGAATGACGCCCAACTCATAAATATACGCAACTCCAATTGCGCTAAGCAATCTAATATAGGCTGATACACGCAACGTTACCAATTACAAACGTTTAAACACGAAAGCTCGATTACTAAAAGCAGTACTATGCTTCTAAACAAAGAAAGGATAGATACTTAACTCAATTTGAATACTGCTCACCGCGCCTCAATATCGTATTATCCCACAGCAACGCGTTTTCAGCCAGGTACTAAAAATTTTCTGATATGCCTCAAAAAGCCGAATATGGTGTTTTTCTTTTGGCAGGAGGTCTGCTTCCGGAATGAGACACCTACCAGGATTTTTAATCAACGCACATATATTGCTCTGCGATAAATACGCACTTATTCAACAGCACCCCGGGTTTACCTCGTATGGCAACGCATCCAGACCATGACTATCCGGATTAATGCACTATGAAAAGACATTCCCAGATCGTGCATGCGCATTTAGAACCAATGTACATGCATTTGGAAGCCATGTATAAGCATTTATACTCAAGGCTCAGATTTTTAAGGCCAATGCATTAATATTAATCCTCAAGGCTTAAGCTTTTGGGCGCCATGCATTAATATTAATCTTCAGAGGATAAGAATTTGACCCCGATGTATAAGCATTAATCCTTCAGGCTGGAATATTTGGGACCAATGTATTCATATTAACCATCAAGGCTAACGGATTTGGACACCATGCACGCGCATTTAGGTACGAAGAGGCAGGTTCGGCAAATAAACTACCAGTGTTTCGGCTTGAATATCGTTCACTATGCAACGCGACAGATGCGGGCATCCCACCACCCGCCGAGTTCAAAGTGTGGCATTCCCGAAAAACGCAGCCAAAGCATCCTAAAGCCAAAACCGTATATTTAATCTTTTAAAGAAATAGCCTGTTTATCCTTACGCTCCCCACAATGAAAGCCACTATTCTCACCTTACTGATTGCCCTTACCGCACTATCTGCTAAAGCCCAAACAGATGCCGCAACTCCTTTCATCCTTGGAGAAACAAGAACCCTCTATTCCAACGAGCTTGCCGAAAACCGTACACTGAATATCTACCTCCCGGATGGCTATGCAAAAGATACTGCGCACTACCCGGTGATCTACCTGCTTGATGGCTCTGCCGATGAGGATTTTATCCATATCGCCGGCCTCGTACAGTTCTTCAATATGCTCGGCATCATGCCCAAAATGATCGTCGTGGGCATTGCCAATGTAGATCGAAAACGTGATTTTACCTATCCTTCCTCCCTTGCGGCAGACAAGAAATTAGTGCCCACCTCAGGCGGCTCCGCGCGCTTCATCGCCTTCCTCGAAAAAGACCTGCAACCCTATATCGAGCAACACTACCGCACCGGCACTAAACGTACTCTGATCGGGCAGTCGCTCGGAGGCCTCGTGGCCACAGAAATCCTGCTGAAAAAGCCTGCCCTGTTCACCAATTATATCATCGTGAGCCCGAGCCTGTGGTGGGACAAGGAATCGCTGCTGGCAAAAGCGCCCGCGCTCCTGCAACAGCAACCCGAAGGCAGCCGTAAAGTATATATATGTGTAGGCTCGGAAGGAAAGCAAATGGAAGGCGACGCAAAAAAGCTGGTGCAGCTCCTGCAAGCGCAAAAGAGCCTTCACAGCAAGCTGAAGATAAGCTTCGCGCCGCTACCCGCAGAAAACCACCTCACCATCCTGCACCAGTGCGTAAACAATGGATTCAAAGCAAAAGCGGCAGAATAAGCGGCGGCATCGCTGGCTTGCCATCACTTTTCAGTAGGCTTCGGCTTTAGCCAATGACCAGACCTCTTTAACCCCGTGGCTTTAGCCCGGGGCAACGGGCAGCAAAAAGCCGGGTTAGCAATACCCAAGCGGCATATAAAACAATAAACGAACGAACAGGCAGTATCCGCCGCTGGCGGGGGAAAGCCTGCAAAAACAAGCAAAGCGTTTTTGCAGGCGAGGGGGTGGAGCGTGCGGCAGGGAAAAGCCCGGCTATAACAAACAATCTGTAAAAAGCTCTTTTCTTACGAAGGCCCGGTTTTATCATTGGTCGGTAAACACTTAATCAACCAATAAGAACATGAAAAGAACCATTGTCTTTATTCACGGCATGTTTCAGAATCCTAAAAGCTGGGAGAAATGGATGGCCTACTTTACGGAGCGCGGCTACAATTGCATAGCGCCCGCCTGGCCCGATCATGACGGCAATCCCGCAACGCTCCGAAGCAGCCCACCCGAAACCCTCGGCGATCTCTCGCTCGATGACGTGATCGCTGCTATGGAAAGCGCTGTAGTGGCGGCCGGCGGCAATAATACCGCGCTGGATCAGCGGCCAATCGTAATCGGGCACTCCGTTGGCGGGCTGGTTACGCAACTGCTCGCAAATAAGAATCTTATAAGCCTCGGCGTGCCCATCAGCACGGTAGCGCCCAATATGATGATGACGCTCGACTGGCCGTTCTTCAAGAATGTAACCGTTATTGCCAATCCGCTCAAAGGCAATGAGCCCTTCCTCCAAACCCCTGAATCCTTCCACGAAAGCTTCTGCAATACCCTGAATGAGGAAGCTGCGCAATTGGCCTTCACAGAAACCGCTACGCACGACAGCCGCAATGTGCTTCGCGGATGCCTCGGCCCGTCCGGCCACCTGGATCTCGACATGCCGCATGTGCCGATGCTCTTTATCAGCGGTCATGAAGATCAGATCATCCCTACCGAGTTGGTGGAAAAGAACAGCAAAGCCTATACCGATAAGGCAAGCCAGACTGCCTATAAAGAATTTGCCGGTCGCTCACACTATATCTGCGGTGAGCCGGGCTGGGAAGAAGTGGCGGAGTATGTACACAACTGGCTGGAGGCACAGGATGCCTGAGCATCCAGCCCCGGTTACATTAATAAAAGCCCGGCAATCCGCCGGGCTTTCAGGTTATACGGGCATCCGATCTGTAAGTCGCATATTGGCAGAATGCAATTTCGGTCGCTTACTTTTGTGCCCGGTTTTCTATTACCTATGTACGTCTATCACCTTCAGGATCCGCTCACTCCTGCCATGCTGGATCTGTTCCTGAGCCAGGGTTTTTACAGGATGCACCAGACACTTTTTACCACGCAAATCATCTACCTGAGCGAAGGCGTGCGCTACGATGTGTATTGGGCGAGGGTAGTACTGTCTGGCTTTTCGCCCGATCGCCGCCACCGGGAGCTCGTGCGGCGCAACAGCAGATTTACGATTAATATGCTCGATGGAATGGTGCTCGATGAAGAGACGGAAGCGTTATATGCAAAGTATGAGCAGCAGATGAACTTCGATGCGCCGGAAACAGTTGCCTCCTTTTTGCTGGGGCAAAGTGAGGACAATTATTTCCCCTCTAAAACTTGGCAGGTGCGTGATGGCGGTTTACTAATTGCATCAGGCTACTTCGATATGGGCGTGGAAAGCGCTGCAGGCATTCTTAATTTTTATGATCCGGAATACAGGAAGTTTAGCCTTGGCACCTGGCTTTACCTTGAAAGCATCCGGCATGCTGTGGAAGCGGGAATGAACTATTTCTATCCGGGCTATATAGCGCCTGGCTACGCTAAGTTTGACTATAAGCTGCTGGCTGGTAAAGAGCGCATCGAAATATGGGATCTGTCCCGGAACACATGGGTCTCTTATACGGAGGCTTTTCGTAGTTTTCTACCTGCGATCTAAGCATAAATGCCTGCACTTGTGCCGCCTAATGGCACATTTTTCGATGGTCTTTAATCAGGATGAAAAATAAAGATGATTTGCCGCTGTACCGGCTCGATATAGTCCGCAGCCTGCTGTTTTCGGTAATTGCATTCGCAGCCGACATCTACGCAATCCCGGCAATCCTCAGGAATAAAAAGACTCTTTCAAAAAAGGAATTAGCGGCAATTGATCCTGAAATGGTTACCGGCATAGACCGGTTTGCGATAAAGCAGGACCCTGCGCAGCGTGAGCCCTACCGGAAGGTGAGCGACAACCTGTTGCGTGGCGTCATCGGGCTTGCCGCAATCCTTTTCTTTGATAAAAAACTATGCGCTCGTAAGGGAAGAATACTTGCGCTCTATACGGAGATGCATGCAATCACTTATACCATCTACAGCTATTCGCCGCTCGGCCCCGCATTCCAGGATAAATACCGCCCGGTGGTTTATTATACTGAGCTACCCGATGATGCGCGCAATAAAAGCAACAACCGCAACTCGCGCTACAGCGGCCATACCGGCAATGCCGCAGCAGCCTCTTTTTTCTGCGCAAAAGTATTCCTGGATCATCATCCTGAAACATCTATCCGGGCAAAGGCATTGGTCTATAGTCTGGCACTTATACCACCTCTTTTAGTAGGCATGCTGCGCATAAAAGCCCTGAAGCATTTCCCATCCGATATTGCGCTGGCTATACTCATCGGAGCCATTTGCGGTATTGGCATACCTGAATTACATCGTGCGCATTCTGAGCGCAGATAGCCTTTACTGGTTAATGAATTTTGGGTGGATCATATTCTCAACGGAATAAAGCTCGTTCCATTTTTCCTGCGTGATCAGCTTGCGGTCTTCCACAACGATCTGGTGCACGGATTTGCCCGAGGCCAAGGCCTCTTTTGCAACCGATGCCGTTACCTCATAGCCCAGCATCGGGTTAAGCGCCGTTACAATGCCAATGCTGTTCATCACCAGTCCGCTGCTGATCGCTTCATTGGCAGTAATGCCTTCTATGCAGTCCTTTACCAGCGTTAGCACAGCATTGGTCATATATTGCAGCGAGGTAAACAGGCTGAAAGTAATCACCGGCTCCATTACATTCAGCTGTAGCTGCCCGGCCTCAGCGGCCATCGTAATAGTAAGGTCGGCACCTGCTACATAAAAAGCCGTCTGGTTCACCACTTCCGGTATTACAGGATTCACTTTGCCCGGCATAATGGAAGAGCCCGGCTGCATCTTGGGCAGGTTGATCTCATTGAGTCCGCAGCGCGGACCTGAGGATAGCAGGCGAAGATCATTACAGATCTTGGAAATCTTGAGCACACTCCGCTTCAGCGTACCCGATACCTGCACATAATCGCCTGTATCGGAAGTGGCTTCTATCAGGTCTTCGGATAGGCTGACCGGGATGCCCGTCAACTCCCGCAGATGCTTCACACACATCGCTGCATAGCTTTCCGGCGCATTGATTCCGGTACCAATTGCCGTACCGCCCATGTTTACAACCGCAACGAGCTGCTGTGCTTCCCGCAGGCGTTTTATATCCGCATCCATAGCACTGGCGAAGCCGTGAAATTCCTGTCCGAGCGTCATGGGCACTGCATCCTGCAATTGCGTTCTGCCCATCTTCAGCACCTGCGCAAATGCTTCAGCCTTTTTAGCAAAAGCATCTTTCAGGATGTCCAGCGCTTCTAAATAAGCATCTATCTTACGGTAAAGCGCCAGCCGGAAAGCAGTAGGGTAAGCATCATTGGTGGATTGTGATGCATTGACATGATTGTTGGGATGCAGGTGCTCATATTGCCCTTTCTCAAAGCCCAAATGCTCCAGGCCAAGATTGGCAATCACCTCATTCGCATTCATATTGATGGAAGTGCCGGCGCCTCCCTGTACAAGATCGGTAATGAACTGATCCGTATGCTTACCTGCAATGAGCTCTTCTGCTCCGAAAATAATAGCTTCCGCAAGCTTTGGATCGAGAATACCTGCATCGCGGTTGGCCATGGCAGCTGCCTTCTTTACATAGCCGAATGCCTGTATAAATAAGGGCTGCGACGATTGCGTAATGCCGGTGATACTGAAATTTTCCAGCGCGCGCAGGGTTTGCACACCGTAATAGGCATCGGCAGGAATTTGGCGCTCGCCAAGGAAGTCGTGTTCTGTTCTGGTAGCGGTATTCATTCGTAGCGACTATTTATTTTCAGGAAGAGATTGATCAGGAATTATTGTTCTTCTTATCGCCGTTTGGCGGCAGGAATTGCTTCTCAGACAGCAGGTATTTGCAGCCATCTGTAAGGATGTGTACTTTGAGATTTTCAATAGCTACAGGCGTTCCTGCACTGGCGTCTTTTACGTTAGTTGCGCCAATGCAGCTACCGTCAATGATTATAACCATCCCCGAGCCAATGCACTCCGCCTCATTGCCCGCAGTGATGAGCAATGCGCCGTCTTCTCCAAGACCGATACCGGTATAATCCGGCGCATACCGGGCAACCGCGAGGGCAAGCCTGCCAAAGCGCCCACGCTTTATAAAATGCGTATCTACCAACACCTTTTGGATAAGGCCAAAGCCATTGCCGATTTCAAGATCATCATTCAGGAGCGCTTCCTGAATAGCACCGCGCTCTATAATTACTTCTGGTATAGCCATAGCACCGGCGCTGGTTCCCGCAACAATAAAGTGCGGGTCCGTATGGTATTTCTTTTCGATGGCTTTGAGCACTTCCGAGCCGTTAAGCGCAGTAGTAAGCTTGCGCTGATCGCCGCCGGTAAAGAATACCGCATGAGCATAATGTATGCGCTTTATATGCTCCGGGTCATTGGCTGCAACATCGTCTGGAATTTTGATGATACCTACATGATTATATCCTGCGCCTTTGTACGCAGCTACATAGGCGGCCTCGATCTCATCAGGCATAGAAGATGCGGTGGCAATGATTTCAATCGCATTATGGGTATGCGGCAAATTATCTATCAGACTGCCCAGGATTTTAAAATGCGGCATATGCAGCTCCTTGCGTAATGAGGAATCCGGCTCGCCGGAAAATATTTTCTCTTCATGCCCGCCTATGATCAGCAGCCGTCCTTTAGGTAGCTCCATATTTTTTGCTATCGTTTTCTGTGCCAATAAATACTTATTTTGATTAAGGGCACTACTGCAAACCTACAGCTAAATGGAACATCCTGAAGTCCGTTATCCGACAATCAAAGCTACCCCGAAAGTTTCCCCATTCATCGGGCGCCGGATTTTTTTTAGGAATCAGAGGCATGATATCTACCGGATATTCAGGGTTAGCTTGTTGAATTTTAGTAGTGTAAATGCCAATGCAGTTGCAAGCCGGATAAACAGCAGAAACTTTACGCGTACATATCCTCTAACCACAGTATATTAGGCGTGATTTTTATGAAAATCCTTCCGGGTACCAATACTTAACCACCGTAAAATAGATACGTACATGAGTGACCAAAAAAATGAAGCTGCTGCCGGCGAACGTTTCCCCCATCTTCACAGAAGGCGCTTTCTGCAAATGGCCGGCCTTGCTGGTATGGGCCTGATGATCCCTGCCTGCAAAAAAGACGATAATGGTGTATATATCGCTCCCGACGCAAATATGCCCGGCGTGAATCCCGATGGCAGCATTAACCTCGGCGGTGGCGATCTCGGCATCCTCAATTACGCGTACCTCCTCGAGCAGCTGGAATCCAACTTCTACGAGCGCGTATTACAATCACCCTATTCCGGTATGTCGGCTATCGATAGAGCTGCGCTTACCGATATCCGCGATATTGAAATTACCCACCGCGAATTTTATAAGAAGGCACTGGGGATACAAGCCATTCCAAAAGTGGAGTTCGAATTTGCCACCGTAAACTTTGCCGACCGAATTTCCGTCCTCATGGCGGCCCGGAATTTTGAGGATACCGGCGTATCTGCCTACAATGGCTCCGGCAGGCTCCTCACCGACCCGAGCAACCTCGCAACTGCCGGCAAGATCGCCTCTGTAGAATCCCGCAATGGCTCCCTGCTGCGCTATATCATGGGAGCGGCTTTCTTTGAGCCAAGCTTAGACCATTCGGTGATTATTGATGCGAATGGGCTGGATCTGTCCGCAAAGCCTTCTGAAGTGCTTGCCGCCGCTGCGAAATTCGTGAAGGCTAAGATCGATTCTTCACACTTACCCACTTATTAAAATCCCGCAAAAAATGAATCTACAGAATATACTACACCAGATAGAGCAGGCAGACCCGGAAGTGTATGAGCGTGTAAGCATGCGCCGCGATGTGGTCCGGAAATGGAGTAAGGCATTTACGCTTACAGCTGTGCCGCTTGCTTTAGGCTCGCTCTTTAAAACAGCTTATGGCCGGGGCACCGATGTCATTACAGATGTCCTCAACTTCGCGCTCACGCTGGAATATCTTGAAGCAGAGTTTTATGTTACCGGCCTCGCTTCTCCTACGCTCGTTATCCCAACTTCAGGTATCGATAAGCCCGCCCTGCAGAAGATCTCTGCGGATGAGACCGCGCATGTGGCCTTCCTGAAGCAAACGATATCCGCACTCGGCGCTTCCCCGGTTGCCAAGCCAAACTTTGATTTTACTGCCAAAGGCACCTTTGGTGATGTGTTTACCAATTATACCACCTTCCTTACCGTAGCGCAGGCATTCGAGGATACCGGCGTACGTGCTTACAAAGGACAGGCAGGCAACCTGAAAGGCAATCCGGACATACTAACCGCTGCCCTGCGCATCCATTCTGTAGAGGCGCGCCATGCTGCGGAGATTCATTTGCTGCGCGGCGTAAAAGCCTATAATGTGCTTAAAAGCGGTGGCATCCCTACCGCAGCTACAGACCCTGTGTATGCAGGCGATGAAAATACTGTGCAGGCAAATATCGATATTACCACGCTCGGTGTAACTGCGTCAATAGCAAGCATGGCTTTTGATGAGCCGCTCACCAAAGCGCAGGTACTTTCCATCGTTGCCCCGTTCCTCATGTAATCTCTCTCTAAAAATTAATTGTAAAATCAGTTATGAAAATATCAGGATTAACGGCCCTGCTGCTTGCCGGCGCGCTTTGCTTCAGCAGCACAGGGTGTAAGAAAAGCGATGATGGCGGGGGCACGCTAAAGCCGGCAGGATCTGCTCCTGCCTGGGGCCCGGGCATCCATAACGAGATGCTGGTGGTTATCGAGAAGCTCATTAGCTATAATCAGCCCCCGATAGAAACCGTAACGCCAGCTGAAGCCCGCCGGCAACCTACTATTGCAGATGCGGTGCGCGATGTAATGGCCGACCATAACATTGCCATGCCTGCCGCAACGGTGGATACAAGCGGTGTGGAAATACCCGTCGATGGTGGTACGGGCAATATCCACGCAAGGATATACAAGCCTAAAAATGCTGCGGCCAACCTGCCGGTAATCGTCTTTTTCCATGGCGGCGGCTGGGTGATTGCCAATATCGATGTATATAATGCCTCGGCGCAGGCGCTCTCTGAAAAAACAGGTGCCATGGTCGTTTCCGTAGGCTATCGTAAGGGCCCGGAATACCGTTTCCCCACAGCGCATAATGATTGCTTCACCGCTTATAAATGGACGCTTAAAAACATATCCAAAAATGGTGGCAACCCTGCTAAGGTGGCGGTGGCCGGCGAAAGCGCGGGTGGCAATCTTGCCTGCAATGTAAGCATCATGGCGCGCGACAGTTCGGTGCAGATGCCGGTGCATCAATTGCTTATTTATCCTGTGGCCAGCAACTATACCTTCTCCGAATCCTACATGAAGTATAAGGATGCAAAGCCCCTGAATAAGGCTATGGTCTATTGGTTCCTATCCTACTTCCTGCCGGATATGAGCTTTGCAGGCGATGCGCGCATTTCATTGGTGAATGCAAACCTCTCCAGGCTGCCTCCTACAACGATCATCAATGCAGAGATCGATCCGCTGCGCGATGATGGTGCCGCCCTCGCAAATAAGCTCCAATCCAGCGGTGTTAAGGTAACCCGCAGGCTCTACGATGGCGTAACGCATGAGTTTTTCGGCACCGCAACCGTAGTGCCGGAAGCAAGGGACGCGCAGGATTACAGCGCGGCCGAGCTGAAGAAATCCTTTTAATAAAATGCCCTACTTTATAATAAAGCCGGTGTAAGCCGGCTTTATTCGCTCCTTCCGGAAATCCTTACCGCTACCTTATTCCTATTGCCGCGACCTTTACAATCTGCAGCCAAACCCACAGTACAAAAACCTTTAATCATGGAAGATCAACAAACAAACAACGCAGCGAACCCCGACCGCATGAGTACCCTGGTAGAGTGCCTGAACAAGGTGAATGCGGATGGCTACACAGAGAATTTCAGCGTACGCAATCACCAGCTTTATCACGGAGCGGCGGATCAGTATTTTGAGGCTAAAGACACGCACATCATCAACTTTTACCGCTTCGAGGGAGCATCCAACCCGGAGGATATGGATATTCTCTATGCCATCCGCACCAGCAATGGCCTCATGGGCACGCTCACGGATGCATACGGGCCATATGCGAACAGCGGTGTAAACGAATTTATCCTCAGGGTACACGATATTCATAAAAAAGAGCCTGAGTGATCTGACCGGTTCAGATACAGCTGATCTTATCCCGCTTTCATTCAGGGCGTGCCCCGAAAAGGGGCCGCGCTATCCGTTCCTATCCCCGCAGAAAATGCGGGGGGCTATCGCTCACGCGGCGATTTTCCCCGCGTCAGGGGACGCGGCGCCGGGCGGGCGAAGTCAGGGGACTTCGCCCAACTACGACTTCGCTCAACTGCTTTACAGCGACTCGTCATCCCGCAAGGATCTTTAACACAATCGCTTACCGAAAGCTCCATGCGGGATGACAAAATTTGGGTAGATATATCAGCACCCGGCAGCCCTGTCATTAGTGGGCATCCCTGCCGGGTACGCAATAGTGCTGTAAACCAGATCAGTACTTCTCTTTCTGGAAGCCCCAGTTGCGCAGCTCCGATTTCCAGGTATCCGGGTAGTTGGCTTTGATGGCCAGGATTATGGAGTTGAGGCCTTTTTTAAGCCCTTTCTTCACCGTATTCTTATTGCCCGTTTTTTCGGATACCCCGCTGTCCGTAGTCGTGGCTAATGCCAGGTACTCATCGAACCTTGATTTTATATCCTGCCAGTAGCCGGTGCCATACGTATTCTTCGTGAAGCCTTCCTTTTCAAGCCCGGCCAGCATCAGGGCGAGCGCCTCGCTGCGCTTGTTCCGGTCTTTAGGGATAATGAATTTGGGGCCATTGCGCACAATGCCGAAGGCCGCAAAATAATCGGGCGCTGTCTTCTTGGTGTACTTATCGGTCAGGTAGCCCTTTACGTACTCTATGGAATCATTGATCTGCTTATCTAATGTTTTCAGGTTGCCGGTTATCTGCGGGCGGCTGCCGCCCTGCGCGCTTTTATTGGCAAGCAGCTTGTTGTAGCCGGCAGCATTAGCCTCAAACTCACCGGCGGTTAGCCAGCGTAGGGTGAGCCATTTATTGCTGTTCCAGTTGCCGGATACATTGGTGCAGAGGCTGCCGAAGTCTATATCTGCTTCCGGCACATTGCCTTTTCGTTTGCGTTGATCGCCCTTGCTTTCTGTTGGGTCGTTGGTACTTGTTGTGGTGTTTGCCATAATAATTGATGTTTGTTTAGGATGAAACTAAGGAATATTACCATAACGCGCCGTTATTTCGATTATTGCATCGGGGCAGGTACCTATAGGTACCTATGCTCCCGTCAGCTGCAACAGGGCAGGTACCTGTAGGTACCGATGGTGTCTGCAACTGCAAGAGGGGAGGTTACTGTAGGTACCTGCCCTTCCGTCAAGTGCAACAGGGCAGGTACCTGTAGTGACCTCCCCTCCCGTCAACTGCAAGAGGGGAGGTTACTATTACTACCTGCTATCCCGTCGGTGCGACCAGTACAGGTTGCTGAAGTATAATACCAATTCGACATCTAATATTTGTACCATTGCAGGGTCAAGGCCGTGCCCCGTAGGGTGCCCGATGTTTGTAGCAGCAAGGCAGAACAATCATTTACAGGTCGTCCCGTAGGGACGAAATGTTTGTGGTTAGCACCTAATCCAAAGAGCGCCTTCGGTAACGGCTGATCGTAATAGCCCTGAATAAATTGCTTATCGCATTGTGGTAGCCGGCAATAACAAACATTTCGTCCCTACGGGACGATCGCTTAAAACAGGTGGTGTGTGAATGCTACAAACATCGGGCACCCTACGGGGCCGGAAGGCGTATGCCATTGCAGGTGAATATTCATACACATTATTCCATACACACTATTCACATTGACTGAATTGGTGGGTACACGGTAGCCGAAAGGGGGGAAAAGGCCGGGATGGGGGCCAGACAAAGCAAGGTTAGTTGTCTAAATGGTACAAGCCCAAACGCTTCATCCCGAACGATGAAGCTATATCAGGCTTCAGCATGATGAAGTTGTGCAAATACAAAAAAAGCGCCGGCCAATAAAGGCCGGCGCTTTGGGATAACCATGATTAGAACCGTTTACTGCTTGTTTATACGGAAGGTTGCAGGCGCCGTATTTGCGCGCTCAACGATCACATGATAAACGCCTGCAGGCAGGGCCGTAACATCAATGGAATGTACACCTGCTTCCGTGTTGCGGATCACCAGTTTCCCGGCTGCATCCAGCACCTGCACGGATTGAATAGCGCCGTAGTCGTCTGTACGGATATTGAGCAGGTTGCTTACCGGGT
Source organism: Chitinophagaceae bacterium (assembly GCA_965246905.1). Lineage (GTDB taxonomy): Bacteria > Bacteroidota > Bacteroidia > Chitinophagales > Chitinophagaceae > UBA1952. Next base: position 76,127 of record CBDFFZ010000028.1, on the reverse strand, counting down.
TCGGATATACAGCCAGCTCTATCAATGCATCAAACGTAACCGTGCGCACTGCTGAGTAAGTAGCCGTACCTGCGGTATTGTTGCTGCGGAGGCGGTAGAAATGCGTGCCGGCGCCGGGTGCTATATGAAGCATCTTGTAGCTGCCTTCGCCTTTGCCGTCAATTCTTGTTTCGCTGAGCCTGCTCCATGCGCGGCCATCCAGGCTGTGCTCTACTTCATAGCCTTCGATCACTACTTCGTTTTCGGCGCTCCAGGTGATCTGTGCATCGTTCGTCATCTTCATTGCGTTGAAAGCCGTGAGCTTTACCTGCAGCGGTACGCCCCATACCATGCTGTAAGTAGCCGGTGCGCCCTGTTGGGCAGCGGCATCCTTGAAGGCATAAGTAAAGGCAGCCTTGTTTGCACTTGGGTTGGCAAACGTAGTAGTAAGCAATGCAGGATTATAGTTAGGAATAGGAGTACCCACCGTTACCGCTACATTATTATACTTCAGGATATTGCTGTTCATGCCTACAAGACTGGTGATCACAATCGTTTTGCCGGTGCCCATAATGCCATCTTCAGGGTCGGTGCCGGAAAGGGTATCGAGGCCGTTGGTAGCGGTAAGCGCCTTAACGCTGTTGAGCGCAGGCGGAGTAATGTTGAACACCTGTACATCTGCAATAGCAAGCTGATCGATACCGAATACAAGGTTGGTAACGCTTGCGGCCATTGTTGCCGCAGGAATGGTGTACTGGCCGTTAGGCGTACCATCTCCAGTAGCAGGCGTGCCGTTTCCATCAGCAGTATTCACTGCATTTACCAGGCTGTTGGCCGGGGTGGGATCACCTGCATTCGCTGCGGCGTTGGTGATTGCTATCGTATAGCTCACTCCCTTCATTACGCCATCAGCAGTGAGGAACTGGAAGGTACCATCGCCGGCCACTGGTTGCGATGCGATTACCTTGCCGGTAGCCACACTGATCAGATGCGCATAGAGCGTATTAGCGCCCATTACATTGGTTGCCGTGCCGGTTACAGCGCCGCCATCCGGATCATCCTTTACCACGCCGCTTATCTGCAGCTCAGTAAGCGGGATTTCTATAAGCGATGTTGCAAAGCTTTCCTGGCCTGCATTATCAATAGCCGCGTAAGGAATGGTGATGTGGGTCTGTACCCATTCGCCGTCCCACGGATCAATAGAAACAGGGGTGGTAGTAGTGATGGTTACGCCATCTACCGGCCATGTAGCCGCTGTATAAGTAACCGCAGTTACACCTGTGCCTACCGTCATACTGTCTATATAGCCGGGGAATGCCGTAAGGCGGTAGCCGGTTACAGTTCCTGCGTCGGGATCCGTAGCGCTGAAGTTGGCAGCCGCCACCGGGATCATTGTTCCGCCACCGGGGTTTACCTGTGTGGCCAGGATCTTAGGAGCTGCGGTTGGCAGCTGCTCGATGCCAAAGTCCACATTCGGTACAGATATCAGCGCAACCTTCACGAGCGTAATACCATCTGCAAGGCCATCGCCGGGGTTGGTTGCAGCAGTCTTAACTCCTTCATTCGTATTCACCGCATTGGTAAGTCCTGTAGAAGGATAAGGCTGGCCTGCAATGCCCAGCGTCTTGGTTACAATTACATTGAAGCCCTTGTTCATCTCAACCCCGCTGGCAGAGCCGAAACTGTAGGTACCTGCTACGGCCACCGGAGTGCTTGCAAGCACCAGGCCGGTCGCGGTATCCACAAGGTTTGCGTACATGGTATTGGTGCCGATCTTGTTGGTAGCCGTGCCATCGACATTGCCGCCGTTCTTATCATTATAGACTGTACCGCTAATGAGGATATCCGTGAATGGCTGGGTAAAGTTGGCACTGGCTGTGCTTTCCTTACCCGCATCATCGATCACTACGAAAGGCAGTACGGTATTCATAGCGGCAACCGATGGGTTATTCACAGGGTCGATACCAAAAACATCTGTAGGAAGAACCGTAAGACCTCCTGCGGGGAATGTAGCGCTGGTATAGGCAGTACCATTAAGCACCAGCCTGTTCACATTCGCCGCCGGGAAGGTAGTGATGCGCACTGCGCTGATAACGCCATCTGGGTCAACGCTCTGGGTAGCCAATGCACCTGCCCCGATAAACGAAGCGAAAGCAATGGTTGCCGTACTAGTGCCACCAGGGTTAAGCACAGCTGCATTAGCCTGTACTCTTGCCGTAGGCAGTACATCGATACCAAAGTTTACGCTGTCCACGGGATCTACCAGCACAGATACTGCTGTGCTGCCGTTTATTAATCCGTCTCCGGTTGTTGTGTTTCCTTCCGCTGTATTCTTAGCATTGAGCAGTGTAATGGCAGGAGCCGCTGTTGTGCCGGAAACGATGGTAGCTACATTTACATTGGTAACGATCACGGAATAATTGGTGTTTGCCAATACGCCATCCACGTTAGTGAATTCATAATAGCCTGCTGTAGCGCCTGTAGAAAGCGGCGTTTTCTTTGCCAGGATCTTACCGCTTGAATTCAGCAGATAAACATACAGTTGCTGCGCGCTGATGGTAGCCGTTGGTGTGCCGTTGATCAGGCTGTCTGTAATGCCATTGTGGTCGTCATAGATGCGGCCATTGACCGTAATAGGACGGAACGGTACAAGCACGGTATCGGTAATCGTGCTTTCAAGCCCGATGTTGTCGATAACCTTGAAAGGAATCAGCGATGTTATATTACCCGTTACAGAAGGAGAAACCGTTACGGTAAGTCCTGCAACAGGTACCGTAACACCACCAACCGGGAAGGTAGTGCTGATATAAGGCACAGAATTGATCACCACGCTTGTGGCATTAGCCGGGAAGGTAGTGAAGTGAATCTGGTTGATGGTACCATCCGCATCCGTACCGGTAAAGTAGGAAGTCGCAACCGGTACCAGCACAGCAGTGCCGGGGTTGGTCTGGCTTGGCAGGGTAGTGCCTACTGCAACGGGCAGGGTATTTACCCCAAAGTTGATGCCCGTAATATTGGAAGCAATTACACTAACCGGTGTGATACCATTTGCGGTGCCATCACCAGCGGCGGGGATGCCTTCGCCGGTATATACAGTACCTGGCACCGTTGGTACAGTGAAGATAGCTGCGAGCGCAGGCGCGGTGGCGGAGAGCAGGATTTTATAATCGCTGTTTGGCTTCACCCCTTTGGTATTGCCGAGGTAATATTTGCCGGTTGCATCAACCTGCGCTACACCAACAACCGCATTGGTTGCATTGGTTACCAGTACTGCATAGAGGCGTGTATTGGAAGCGATCGAAGCGATGGGTGTGCCATTTACAATATTATCTGTAAGGCCATTTCCATCATCATAGATATTGCCCGTAACATACAGATCAGTGAAAGGAACATCCAGCGAAGCTGCAGTAATACTTTCAAAACCTGCCGAGTCAATTACTTTGAATGGAATATTCGCGGTTACTGTGCTGTCTTTCGGGTCTATGTCTATAGTTGTTCCTTTCAGAACAGTAACACCTGCCACAGGGAAGGTTGCAAGGGTATAGGAAGTGGCCCCGATCTTGATGCTGGTTACATTGGCAGGGAAAGCGGTAAAGTGGATCTGTTTTACTGCAGCTCCATCCTCAGGGTCCGTACCGCCAAAGTTGACAGCAGGAATGCTCACGGTAGTTGTGCCGCCCGGATTCACCTGCGGAGCAAGCGGTGCCGGCTGCACAGGAGTAGGGTATTGATCCACACCAAAGTTGATATTGGTAATGGAAGCTACCATCACGGCCGCTGTTACTGCATAAGTGCCATCAACCGCGCCGGATACTACTGTGCCAAGACCTTCGCCGGTATTGCCTGCATTGACCAGTATCACGGAAGGTGGATTGCTGCCCACAACACCGGCGGTATCAGAAAGGGAAAGTGTAAATGCTGTGCTTTTCCTTATGCCGTTAGCCGTACCGAAGCTGTAAGAGCCGTCAGCGGCAACCAGGGTTGTGCCTACTACTTTGCCGGTAGTAGTGTTTACAAGGTTCATGTGCAGGTTGTTTACACCGATCGGGTTCATGGCTGTTCCGGAAAGCGGACCTGCATTGTTATCGTCCAATACATTGCCGGCAAGCATCAGATCCGTGAAAGGCACACGTACGGTACCGGTAGTAGCAGATTCCTTTCCGGCATTGTCGATAAGCGCGAAGGTGATCACAGGCTCCAGTGTGCCATCCATAGGATCAAGCGTCAGCGCCGTAATGGTATTTAAAGTAGTGATACCACCAACAGGCCATGTGGCAGCAGTATAGCTTGCCGCGCCGATTGTAAAAGTAGTGGTGAACGTAGGAAAGGTTGTGTAGTGAACCTTAGCTACCGTGCCGTCTGCGTCCGTACCGGTAACGCTTGCTGCGGTGATACCAACGGCTGTAGTGCCGCCGGGATTCACCTGCGATACCTGGATGTTATTGGTAGGTACCGGTAGTAAATCAATACCAAACAGGATGTTCGGAATGCTCGCTGTCGTTACAGCCACCTTGGTTTTGCCATCCGGTAAAAGATCGCCCGTAGTAGCAAGGCCAATGCCTTCCGCTGTATTTACTGCATTGGTAAGCAGTTGAGATGGCGGCGTATTCCCGGCCACACCAGGCGTATTGGTTACCGTTACATAATAGGTTGTATTCATCTTTACGCCATTGGCTGTACCGAAGCTGTAATTACCTGCGGTAGCTGCCGGCGTTGTAATTGCGGGAATGGTTGCAACTACGAGTCCTGTAGTGCTATCCACCAGGTTAGCGTAAAGCGTATTGGTGCCGATAATGCCGGAGCCGGTACCGTCAACAGCGCCGCCGGTGGGGTCGTCATAGATTCTGCCACTGATGGTAAGGTCTGTGAATGGCTGTGTAAGCGTTGTGCCCAGTGTACTTTCCTTATCCGCATTATCAATTGCGAAGAATGGAATCACCGTATTCATGGCAGCAGCACTTGGATTGTTTACCGGATCAATGCCAAAAACATCGGTAGTGGTAACTGTAAGGCCACCTGCGGGGAAGGTTGCATTAGTGTAGTAAGTGCCGTTTAATACCAGCCCGTTCACATTAGTCGTAGGAAATGCATTAATGCGGATTGCCTTGATAATGCCATCTGCATCTGTAGTACGTGTGCCAACAGCACCGGCACCTATCCAGGAAGCAAAAGGAATGGTTGCCGTATTTGTTCCGCCCGGGTTGAGTACGGCGACATTAGCCTGAATACGTGCTATTGGCAGTATATCCAGCCCGAAGTTGAGGCTGTCGAGCGGGGTAGTGCCTACAAAAATGCTGTCTATGCCATTTGCATATCCATCGCCGAGGAGTGTGTTGCCTTCGGCAGTATTTACCACACCGGTTAAAGCTGTAGTGGGAGCCTGAGCGGCAACAGCTACGCTTATACCCGAAATAACTACTTTATAATTAGTGTTCGCAACGATGCCATCTGCAATATCAAAATCATAATAGCCGGTTGTGGCAGCTACAGCCTGCTTGGCAATTACGGCATTGGTCGTATAGTTTACCAGGTAGGCATAAAGTGTAGTGCCGTTGATTACATTCACTTTCGTGCCGTTGATCTTGCCATCGGTTGTGCCGGTTGGATCATCATACACAACACCGGAAATGCCGAGGTTGCGGAAAGGCGCAGTCACCGTAGCAGTAGTAAGGCTTTCCTTGCCTGCATCATCAATTACTTTGTAGGTAAACGCCGGGTTGGTTACTCCATCCACCGGATCTACTGTAACTGTAAAGGAGTTTATATTCAGGATAAGGCCGCCGGCCGGGAAAGTGGCCGTAGTGTAGGATTGCCCATTGATTACGAAGCTCGTTGCGGTCGCGGCAGTTGGGCCTGCGGTAATGTGAATTTTGGCAACGGTACCATCTTCATCCGTACCAGTAAACAGCGAGGCTGCAACAGGTTTTTGAATAGCGCCGCCAGGGTTGAACTGACTTGCTACACCACTATTGATGGGCACCGGCAATATATCGAGGCCAAAGTTGACACCGGTAACTGAGACGGTAGTAACTGTTACGGCTGTAATGCCATCTGCAGTTGCATCCCCGGCTGGCAGAATACCTTCGCCGGTATAAACTGCGCCGGTTACTGTTGGCGTGATCAGTGTAGCACCTACAGGCTCCGTACCAGTTACCTTTACACTGTAGGTAGTGCTCATTTGGAGGCCGTTTGCCGTACCGAAAGAGTAAGTGCCATCCGCATTTACGGGTACATAGCCTTTTATAGTATTTCCTATACAAAGCACGGCATAAAGTGGTGCATTTCCGGCAATGCTGTTTGTTGCGATACCGTTCACCAGGTTGTCTGTGCTGCCATTGCCATCGTCATAAACGGTGCCGCTGAGCATAAGGTCTGTGAATGGAACATCCAGCGAAGCGGTATCAAAACTCTCGAATGCTGCAGAGTCGATTACCCGGTAGGGAATGTTTGCTGTTGTTACACCGTCCACGGGGTCAATATCCACTGTAGTGCCACGAAGTACCGTAACGCCCGCAGCAGGCCAGGCTGTGAAGCCCGCAGCAGCAGTAGCCATATAGCTGGTAGCACCTATCTTGATGCTGGTTACATTTGAAGGGAAAGAAATATAGTGAATCTGCTTTACTGCAACACCATCTTCAGGATCAAGGCCGGTGAATTTTGTAGCCGGGGTAGGAATGCTTACGGTAAGCAACCCACCTGGATTGAGCTGTGAAGCAAGTGCTGCAGGCTGCACAACAGCCGGGTATTGGTTGATCGCAAAGTTGATATTCGGGATAGAAAGCGGAACGGCTGCAATAGCCTGCTGAAAGATTCCATCAGCAGGACCTGTGCCTGCTGCGGTTGTGCCTTCTGCTGTATTATCTGCCATATTCAGGGCCGTACCTGGAGGGGTATCCCCTACAGCAGCGGCTGTTGTAGCTATATAAATCCGGAAGGTGGTTCCTTTTTCAATACCGTTGGCTGTACCCAATGAATAGGTGCCATTTGAATTTACGGGTACGCTGCCTACGATAAGACCTGTTGTCGTATTTTCCAGGTTTGCGTAAAGCACATTGGTGCCGATCGTTCCTTTAGGTGTACCGCTGATGGTGCCGCCGTTATTATCATCATATACGGTACCGGAAAGCGTGAGGTCAGTGAGCGGCTGGTTTACCGCGCCATCAATCAGGGATTCCTTACCTGCATGATCTACAAAAGAGAAAGGTATTGTAGCGGTGATTGCGCCATTTACCGGATCGATAAGAATAGCTGAAGTGAGTGTTGCATAAACGCCGGCTGCGGGCCAGGTAGCAGCAGTATAACCTACGCCTGCAATAGAAATGCTATCTACATTGACAGGGAACGTTGTAAAGTGACGTTGCTGGAAAGTGGTTGTATCAGGATCCGATCCGGTAAAACCGGTATTTGCAATTGTGAGTACATTCTTTGCGCCCGGATTAATCTGCGAAGCTACTGTTGTGATATTGGAAACCGGAACCTGCTCAATACCGAAGTTTACTCCGGTTATAGATTTGCTGGCAGTATTTACTGTAATTGCTGCATCCGGTACGCCAGACTCATTGCCGGTGCCTGCGCTGTTGAAGGTACCAAAAGCATCACCCACTGCTGCCCAGCCGGAAGGCAAGGAAGCGCTTGCTGGAGCAGGGTTGCCTACTGCGGCAATACCTGTAGAAATAATGATGGCATAGGTATCGTTCTGATTGGCGATCCCGTCAAAAGAATAAGTACCGGAAGCAGCAACAGGAGTTACTGCAACTACATTTCCTCCCTGTACGAGATAAGCTTTCAGCGCAACAGCGGAAGGGCTGTTAACGCCGATACCATCTACAAGGCCGTTAGAAAGGCCATTAGGATCTTTGAATACTTTACCGGTGATAGTGAGCAATTTCACTTCAATGCGGTAATCTTCCACTTCGCCACCAAGCACATAAGTAGTGGCGCGCTCATCTTTCAATGTAGCTGCGCTATCTACCGGCGGCGTTTTTTGGATACGGAAGCGTGCATAAGTATTGCCCAACACGATATCTGTACCGGATGTAAATGCGCTCATATTCCAGGTAAGTGAAGCCGTTGTTGCATTGGCTGCAATGGTGGCAGTCGCATATTCTGCGGCAGAAAACAGGCCATCCTGGTTAAAGTCGATCCAGCCATTTAGTGTAGCTGCTGCGCCGCTGGTATTGGTAACCGGAATAGTGCTCAACGTATAGCTCTGCGCACCTATGGAAAGTATGGGGAAAGTAGTAAATCCGTCCTCGTCATTGGTGGTGCCTGAGCCTGTATAGTTTGCATTGTCATCTCCATCCGGAACGAGACCTGCTGCAACAGGATTAGGATTAACCTCATAATCCACCGTAGCGCCCAACTTGATCATGCCATTGCCGGAGCACTCCCTGATTTGGTGGTATGGACGGCCGTAGCTTACAGGCGCATCGCTATAATCTGCGGGGAACTTAAAATATTCTGCAGCATCGTTTGCCGGGCCTGCCCAGCCATCGCCGGCGATGGTATGAAAAGCGCCTAAGTTGCCATTTTTATCATACATCGATACATCATAGCCTACGTTGTAAACATTGCCATAATAGTCGAGGCCTGCCTGTATCACATTCGGGTTGGTAAAGCCGGCAGTAGTATCCTGCGCATTGAGATCGTAGTGCAGTATATTGGTATTCGGTGCTGCGCCACCTGCACGGTTAAAATTATACATCGTACCGTCTGCGATCACGAAGTCACCCCAGTCATAGAACAGTGTGGTAGAGGTGGCATTGTAGCCAAGGGTACCAAAAGTGCGTGCTGCAGATATTGGATTGCCAGTTAAATCATCGATATCGAAGCGCCATATGGCATGGTCTTCTGTAGTGGCCAGATTTACATCCGCACCAAGGAAAAGCGAGCCATTCGAATAGGAAGCTGCACCGGCTCCGAGGCCGCCGGCATTCAGCACCATGTTGTAAGGTGCAACGGTTACATCGGCAATCCATACAATACGCGTACAGGTTTTGAGATCATACCTGTAAACTGATTTGTTGGTGCCAACAGATACATTACTGCAATAGTAGAACTGCTGCTTGTAAGCATCGTAAGCCAGAGAGTTGATAGAAGTCAGCGCAGCGTCGGTAAAAAGCTTGGTAGCCGCACCCGTAGCTACATTGATGGCATAGATAGAGTTGGATGAATTGGCAGCGACAAGGAACTGGCCTGCACCGGGCTCTGGTGCAAGCGATACATCAAAGCCATTTACAAAATTACCGGTAATACAGGCAGAGATATCAGAAAGGAAGATATCATCAGCGGTTGTATTGGTTTTGCCGAGCGCAATCGTAATTGTTTTTACCGGGCCGGCAATATCCACATTTATGCCAGAAGACGTAGCTGTATTAGCAACTGCGCCGGTACCGGTAGCCGATGGGTTTGTAGCAGTGCCGGCCAGGGTAACAGTGGCAGAGGCATTGGATAATGCCATCGTTACGTTTTGCGCAATACTCGCTGCATTAGTAGCACTGACGGTAGCGCTTTGGCCATTATCAAGATCGTAAAGCGAAAACTTTACGTTACTTACTTCATCCTTGAATGTGAGCGTAATTGTACCCGTTGCAGCATTGAAATTTAATGTACGGCCTGCTCCGTAGCCAGAACCATAGCCGGTGAAGGCGGTAGAACTGGGTACGGCATTCGTTGTTATCGCGCCGCTCCAGTCCATTTTTATAGAATTGATACCTACAGCAAAACGTACACCGCTTGTAAAGGCGCCCTGTTTGTACTGCCAATCCCAGTTGAGGGTGGCAGGCGTACACTGGGCTCCGGCTTCGGCGCTTCCTAAAACTCCTGCAAGGAGCGGAATTGCCAGCATAATAAACTTGTGATACCAGGATTTTGCAACCCACTGTTGTGTAATTTTTTTGTTCAACATTCGAATTGGTTTTGACTTCGGTTAAAAATTATTGGTTATTATTTTGGATTGGATATTGTATAAAAAGCTACGATGCTGATACACTTGTAAACTATGGCATAGTTTTTATCAGACGAATAATTGCGGTCCTACATCATATCTCTTACAAATTCTATCTTGGGCCCTTAGAAATTTATCTAAACACGATATTTTGCGCCGAAAGTATTTTAATATTTTTTGATTCAAAAATTTTGAAGTTTATGTTAATGTTTTTTAATTGTTAATGTTAAAAATTACATCTGTAATAGCATTGTTTGACAAATAGTAATCACAATATTTAATTTCTATAGAACTTTCTTTAAATTAAATTTTTATCAAACAAGATTAATTCATACTATAATAGTAATATTTTTACCTATTATTTGTAGAATTTATTCTATTATTTATTTGGTATTTTTTTGACACAATTTCTATAGCCATACAGTTGGAATGGATAAAAATCTGATAATGCGAAAGTTGTTTACCGATTCCTATTAATCCGCGCAAATAATAATGCTGTTAAGGAAATCTTAAAGCTGGAAATAGATTTAAAAGAAAAAGGGACAAACCGGATTAAACCAGTTTGTCCCTTTTTGCGGAGACGATGAGATTCGAACTCATGATACAGTTTCCCGTATACACACTTTCCAGGCGTGCTCCTTCAACCACTCGGACACGTCTCCGGACGCGGATGGGGCGGCAAAAGTAAGTAATACTTCTTTCTTATTCGCCAAAAATTTTATGTGCATTCATCGTAGTGATGGTCGCAACCTTTTCCACGCACATCTGCTTCAACTCAGCAATCTTCATCCCGATAAGCGGGAGAAAACTGCTTTCATTTTTCCTGCCGCGATGGGGTATGGGCGTCAGATACGGAGCATCTGTTTCTAATACGATGTACTCAAGCGGCACTTCCTGCACTACAGGTTGCAGCGTGCTATTTTTATAAGTTACCACACCTCCAATGCCAAGATAAAAGCCACCAAGCGTAATGATCTGTTCCGCTTCTGAAAGTGTACCGCTGAAACAGTGAAATATGCCGGATAGCTTGCCATTTTGTTTGCTGCGCACTATATCTATACAGTCCTGTGTGCTTTCGCGGCTGTGAATAACAATGGGCAGGTCATACTCAAGTGCCCGGTCTATCTGCCATTCAAAAGCCTGCTTTTGCTGCGGTACAAAAGTTTTATCCCAGTAATAATCCAACCCTATCTCACCGATTGCGCTGAATTTCTCTTTGGTGAGCCAATCTGATACAATAGCGAGCTCCTGCTCAAAATCCTCTTTTACATAGCAGGGGTGAAGGCCCATCATCGGCAGGCATTCCGCCGGCCACGCGCGGGCAATGCGCATCATACCTTCAATAGTCGAATGGTCGCAATTGGGCATGTAAAGTTTATGTACGCCGGCATCAAGAGCACGCTGTATCATAGCATCCTGCTCCCCGGCATTTAGCCGGTCGTCATAAAGGTGGGTGTGTGTATCGATGAACATAGTAATTTTTAACTGATTGCTCTAATGGCCGTTACTTATTTGATAGCAGCGCATATCCAGCCTTTATTGTTACAAAAAGACAATACAAGAGGCAGTGCGTAGCTCATGCGTTCCCAGGCTTTCGCACTGTCATGGAAAACAACAATCGAGCCGGGAGAAATATGTTTCAATACATGATCAAGGCACTGCTGTGGCGTAATATTCGGATCGAAATCTGCGCTTAATATATCCCACATGATGATCTTGTAAGGTGGTGCAGATTTTCTAAGGAATTTTACTTGGCTCCGCTTGATGCGGCCATACGGCGGGCGGAAAAGCAGGCTGTTTATTGCACTTCCCGCATCATGGATATTGGCTAAATAGGTTGCAGTTGCGGTATGCCAGCCATTAAGATGGTTTTGCGTATGATTACCAACGCTATGGCCATATGTCTTTATCCGTTTGAATATTTCCGGGTGGGCAAGCACATTTTTGCCAATACAGAAAAACGTTCCTTTAGCCTGATATTTTTCTAATGCTTCCAGTGCAAAAGGCGTGGCTACCGGATGAGGACCATCATCAAAAGTCAGATATACGGTAGGTACTATGCTTGCCGGCATCTTCCATATGAGGCTTTGGGAAAATAGCTTGGGGAGCCACCACGGAGTCTTTATAAAATACATCTATGCAGTAAAATTAGCAAAGAAGGTGCGCGTAGCAGACAAAAAAGTATTGCCTTAATCAACAATATGGACGGCTTCAGCTGGCACTAATCCTCTACGGCCATCTGGTACCTCGACTTCATAATTATTACCCTGCCGGGATATTATTTTCAGAGAAGTACCTTCCATTAAACTGCCTGTACTTCTGTCCCTTTTCATCGCTTCGGTGAATGCGGCTCCTTCCTGCAATACAACGCCGGTTATAGTGCCCATAGCGGCGTACACACTACTAAAAGCAAGGAGCAGGCAACAAAGCCACGTAAGCACAAGCGCGCCAATAATTTGTGGGCGGATCAAATTTTGCCCCTGCCTCAGTCTGCGGAATAGTAAAAGTCCGATCAATAATATAAAGGCAATAAGACTGAGCACAGACCAGACCATAACAAGCCGTGGTGCAGTCAAACTTTTCCACCAGCGGATAAAAAAAATATCTGTCGGAGCCTGCTGCGGCCCGCCGGGAATTCTGCTTCTTGCCAATAAAAGATTCTCATTAGCCTCCTTATAATCTGGCTTGCGCTTTAGGGCACGCTCATAGTTGAGAACAGATAAACCCACTTTGTTAAGCCTGTAGTAAGTATTGCCGAGATTGTAAAACACAGTAGCATCTCCAGGCTTCGAAGCGGCAATTTGCTCAAAATAAAAAGCTGCGCTGTCATACTGCTTTTGCGCATAAAAAGTATTTCCCTTTTGCCAGGCATCATTTGGGGAAGCACTTGCGCCATTAATAATGCTCAGTAAAAAAAACGGTAAAAAAACTACTGCTACCAGCGAGCGTTGCACAGCGCTAATGCAGCCGGGAAAAAATAAGAACACAGGATGACGCAGTATATTCATCTCGATGGTTGCTGCAAATGATTTTCCAGTTTGCTGATGATTGTTACGGCTGTTTCATAAGTCTGCTGCATTTGCTGCTTGCCGCCTGTTGGCGCATAAAGCGCAAGTTCGCAGTCTTCCGTTACATGGTTCATCTCAGCCTGAATATGCGCTGGTACTCCGCGTGTAACAAGTATTTGAGCTGCGGCTTCCTTTGAGAGTGCAGACAAAGGAATACCCAATTTATCACTCAGGTAAAGCCATATCGCTTTGGATATCTCTTCATAAAAGGCATTGCGCTTATTACTCTGAAGAAGCATTTTGGCAGTAATAAGGCGCTTCAGTGCAACCTTATTAGCACGCTTATTTTTAAGCAGGCCGGTATTACCCTGAAGCTCATCTTCACGGCGTCTCCATACGCCTACGCCGATAAGCGCAAGGAGTGGTAAGGCATACATAGACCAGTAGCCCGGCGTCAGGATCAGTGGACGAATCGTAGCACTCTCAAAAGATGCAGGCGCTTTCCACACATTCTCATGAATATCCTTCAGGCCGGGCGTGAGCTTAGCAAGTGCAGCGGGCTGATAATGCCTGCCTGCCGTTACCTGCAGTTTAAAAGGCACTGAATGCAGGGTTATATAAGCGCCGCTTTGCGGGTTATAGTAGCTGAATGGAATGGACGGTATCGTATAGTCTCCAGGAGTGCGCGGTGTAATGCTGTACGTTATAATTTTAGCCCCGCTGATGGTCGTAGTACGACCCGTAATGGTATCAATCACCTGTGGGTCATAGGTGTCAAGGCCATTGGGCAATTGGAGCTTCGGGGCCTGTATAAGCTTGAAATTACCAGTACCGTTGATCTTTAAAGTAAGGGTTGCTGCGCCATCTGTTGTAAGGTGGGATTTATCCATCTTTGCATCCATGGTAAAATTACCCACTGCACCGCCAAAATCCGCAGGCGCATCTTTATCAGGAAGCGGAAGCACATTTACCGCTACCGGGGCGCTTTTAATATGCACAGGTACATCTTTATAGGCTGTGCCACCGAACATATCTTCATTGAAAAACGGATCGCTCATGCTCAGATTGCCGCCCATGGCCTGGAAAATCGGATCATTAAACATATCCCCGAAAGGGTTTTGCGCACGCACTTTCTGGACGATGCGCACATTGCCTTCGGCCTCGGCGGGGTCGAGTATCAGCTTACCTGTTTGCTGCGGAAACAGCGCTGATTTTTTTAGGAGAAATACCTGGTATTTTTTGCCATTAAAGATTTCCTCAGTCGGCTTTGCCTGTTTAGGGAGCTCAAAATCCTGTGTCCAGAAGCCATTAAGTGATGGCAGCTTGGAGATGCCTACCTGCATCGGCAGCCGTGCGTATAGCTTATAAGAGGCAGTAATCTGCTCACCTACATGCACAGATTGTTTGTCCACATTTACCTTGATGAAAATATCCTTGTACACATCGGCCATACTTACCGGCGCAGGTTGTGGGGCTTGTTGTTGCGGGCGTTGCTGCCTGCCCTGTATCATCCGCTGGCGCATACCTGCAAAGGGATCGCTTCCGAATGGGTCATCGCCAAAGGGGTCATATTGACTTGCCTGCTGCCTGCGCTGTTGCTGTGCAATGCTGCCGGGCACAACCTGGATAGTAAGCGGGTTGGATTGAAATGTGTGGCCAGCGGCATCTTTGGCAATGCCTGGAGTAATATTCAAATTGCCGGTATGGAGCGGCTGGAGTACATAAGTAAGTGACACGCTCATCGTCTGCACAGCACGGTTCCCGCTGATGCTAACGCTGCTGCTCTGTGCCTGAAAGGGGCCGCCAACAATCTTAAAATCCTTAAAGCTGCCGGGACCAACACCTTGTAGATTTTCGGCATCGCGGATGGTGTAGGAAACCTCTATCTGATCATTTAGTCCCATTTTCGGGGCACCTGCATTGGCTGTAAAAACTACATTTTGCCCGGCAGCGCAAATGCTTTGTAAAAGCAGGGCGGGCAGGAAAAAAAAGCAGGTATAGCGTAGCGGAAGCATAATCGTGGTCACACGACAAAATTAATTGGATGCTGTGCAGCTAAATTTCCGTACGGGTTAAAATTGGGTTAAAACACAATAGATTAAAGAACGATGGGCAATAATTTATGTGGCGCTTATCAAGATAAAAATTCTTCATAAGGGAGTTTCGCTTTGGTAATTATTGGTGGCTACAGATCGCCATGTTGAGGCCGCAGTACAATCGTTTCTACGTTGGCATTAGCAGAAAGGTTATAAGCTGCCCACAATATAGTGGCTACATCTTCCGACTGCATTATACGTGTGGGAGATATGCCAGAGCCATCCCACGACCGGCTCCAGGTTGCACCGGGGCAAATTGCGGTAACCTTTATATTATCACCTTTCAATTCTTCCCGCAGATTTTCCGAAAAGCCAAGCAAAGCATATTTGGTAATGCCATAAGCGCCATAGTCAGGATATGCCTTGAGGCTGGATATGGAGCAAATATTAAAAATATGTCCTTTCTGCTGGTCTATCATTGCAGGTAGCAGCGCGCGGGTCAGGTGGTAGGCACTGAATAGATTTACCTGCATCAGCTGTTCCAGTTGTCCTTCCGGCTCTGTTGCAAGGCTCCCGGTGAGCAGGATACCAGTATTGTTTACCAAAACATCAATTACAGGAAAGTCCGGTTTTATTTTTTCCGCAAATATGGTAACATCTATTTCCCTGCTAAAATCTGCAACAATGGCAAGAATCTCTGCGTCAGGATAGAGGGCCGACCATAATTCTTTGAGGCTGTCAAGATCTGCTTCGGTACGGGCACAGATCGCAACGGAAAACCCTTCCGCCAAAAGTTTTTCTGCAATCGCCTTGCCGATGCCTTGCGTAGCGCCGGTTATTACGGCTGTCTTTTTATGGGATGGATTCATAAGTTTTTTATGGGGAAAGTAATTACTTCTTTACAAACTGATCATCCGTCAAAGCATGAAGAAAAGCCTCCAAATCCTGTTTCTCGCCTTCGGTAAGATGCAATGGCCGTGCAAGTAAAGAATCCCGGTTCCAGGCATGAGGAATGGTTGCATCCGGGTCATTATAATAATCAATTACGCTGCGCAGGGTTTTGAATGAGCCATCGTGCATGTAAGGTGCAGTAATGGCCACATTGCGGAGACCCGGAACTTTAAACTTCCCGATGTCGCTCTTTATATGCGTCTTTATGTAGCGGCCTGAATCGTTCCATTGCTTACCATTGAAAAGGCCTATGCTGCGAAATTCATCTCCTGTAAAATCCGGTGTAAAATGGCACTGATTGCACTGGCCCTTTCCTAAAAAAACGACCCTTCCGCGGCGTTGCTGCTCCGTTATCGCGTCCTTTTTGCCGTCCTGCCAGCGATCGTATGCTGTGTTGGATGTTTCAAGGGTTTTTTCAAAAGCCGCAAGCGCGAGGCCGAGGTTATATTTATTTGGGAGCTGATGAAAAGCGGTATAAAACAGCCTGCGGTAAGTCTTGCTGCGGTTAAGGCGTTTTACTGCGATGGCCACAGGCAGGGCCATTTCGTTCGTATCGCTCATCGGGAAGATCGCCTGTGCCTGAAGACTTGCTGCGCGGCCATCCCAGAAGAAGGAGCTGCGCGCACTCATATTCATTACCGATGGCGCATTGCGCAGCCCTTTGTTGCCATGCATACCAATAGAAAAAGGAATCGTATCCGCAAAGGCGAATTCCGGCTTATGGCAGGAGGCGCAGCTAAGGCTGCTGTCGGCAGAGAGGATTGGATCGAAGAAAAGGGTGCGGCCAAGCTCGGCTTTTATAATTGTGCTATCTTTTTTCTGGAAAGAAAAAGCCGCAAGCAGCATACAGAAAAGCGATATTGTGATGCCCCATTTTTTCAAGATGCGAATTTACCTGTCACTCCCTATTTTAAATTTGTCCAGGCAATAAGGGCCTGTTTTCTCTTGCCTTTCTGGTCTATGATCAATGCTGCATAAGTACCGGTTCTTTTATCAAAATGCGATGAGCCCACACTTGTAAAGCGGTTATCAAACTGGCTGTTCGGTTCGCCCCATAAATATCCTTTTACCCATTGGCCGTTGCGCAACGCCAAGCAAATCGTTTGGGTACCTGTGATGCCGCTGATGCAATAATTCGATTTTTTTTCGTCGTCGCTGCTGAAATTGTCAGGATGCGTGTTATAAATAATGTAGGTAGCGGATTGCGTCCTGGCATAATTAAAGGAGTAGAAGTCTATATCTGCGTCATCCCCGATCACCAAATTTCGCTTAAAGACATCGCTCATCTGTGTGTTTTCCTGCCTTACCTGCTGCATTTCGTTCATTCCTTTTTTGGAAGCCTGGCATTTTCTTGACTGGTATGCATTCGCCACCTTTCCGTTTTCATCCATATCCATGACCCCTATATTTTCTATTGCATAGGTCGTTATGCCATGGCCGCCCGAGTTGTAATCGATCTTGGAATGTTCTTCAAGCAGTATGGTCGTCGAATTGTCGTCGTTGCTGAGATAATTTATCGGAGTACCATGAAAGTCTTTTTTGGCGCCGTGCTTTTCTCTGCCGTCTGCTGAAAGTCTTTCCTGGGATACTGCATTGATATAAATGGGCGAAAGATCACCGGCATTCAGGCAAACATCGTAGAGGTTTTTCTGCTTTTCATCGCCTGTCTTATAAGTAAGCAAATGTACTTTCTTATGATCGCCCTGGAATCTTATGGTACAGGATAAACCTTTAAGATCTGTTTCGATATTCAGGACATGATGACGGAAAGTATCGGCTGCCATCTCCGACTCGGAAATCACGATGTTATTTTCCTTGCCGCCCGAAGACCTGGTATTGTAGTCGTCGGTGCATAGCAACAGCCTGGTGCCATTCAAAGCGGAGCCGGCATAATCAACATACTTGAACTTATCGTCAACAGGTTTGTAAAATAGATATTTAAGCAGCTTATGGTTTTCATCAAAAATAAGGGCTTCAATACGCTTATTTGTCTCGTCTGTAAAATCGTTGATAAAGATTACGGCATAGTGATCTGATGACGGGTCTTTCGTTACACGGTAATATGCGGTAAGACCACCCATCCTGGAAAAAATGGACCTTGATTTTTGCTCTGCTACCGTATGTATCTTCTGCTGGTCAATTACTGCTCCATCATCGGTGCTGATCTCGATACGGTACATTGCCGGTACCTGTTCATTTTCCTGAGCGAAAAAAATATCCAGCTTACCCGCTATCTCGTAAACACCTTCGATCGTGGCTCCTTTCATATTAGCGGGACGCCAGAATTTCGCGGGGATCATCATCTCCTTGATTAATTTTCTGTCTTTTCCGTAAAGCCTGAATCCTATTCCAAACTTCTTCAGCTGGATAAGGAAGGTATTGCCATTGTGGCATTGCAAAAGTTTGTAGTCCATCTCCAGCGGCTCAGGGAACGGACTGCTCAGCTCGATGGAACGATCCTGTGCTTTTAATGAAAAGTATAAACCGGATAACAGGAAAATCAACAGTATATTTTTCAAGGCGCAAATATTCTAAACTACAAGTATAGTGGAAAAGTTCTGGCTCTGGAAATCATCTTTACCTTTACGCCGACATCCTGAATCAACATTTAAAAAGCATAAATCAAAAAATGGATTTCCGTACCGAAAAAGATACCATGGGCGAAGTGCAGGTGCCCGCCACCGCCTATTATGGCGCACAGACACAGCGCTCTATCGATAACTTCAAAATAGCGCAGGACATCAACAAAATGCCTAAGGAGATCATCCGGGCATTTGCCTACCTCAAGAAGGCTGCTGCGCTCACCAATAACGATCTCGGCGTGCTTCCTGCAGAAAAATCTGCCCTTATCGGCAAGGTATGTGATGAGATACTTGATGGCAAGCTGGATGCGGAATTTCCGCTGGTGGTTTGGCAAACGGGCTCCGGTACACAGAGCAATATGAATGTGAACGAGGTGGTGGCTTACCGCGGGCATGTGCTCAACGGCGGCAGCCTGATGGATGAGAAAAAGGTGCTTAACCCCAATGATGATGTAAATAAATCGCAATCATCCAATGATACTTTCCCTACGGCGATGCATATTGCGGCTTACAAAATGCTGATGGAAACCACCATCCCCGGCATTACGAAGCTGCGCGATACACTGGCTGCAAAGTCGAAGCAGTATATGCATGTGGTGAAGATCGGCCGCACGCATTTTATGGATGCAACGCCGCTTACAGTTGGCCAGGAGCTTAGCGGCTACGTAAGCCAGCTCGATCATGGCCTGAAGGCGATCAATAACACCCTTGCGCATCTCAGCGAGCTGGCCCTCGGAGGTACAGCGGTAGGCACCGGCATTAATACGCCAAAAGGGTATTCCGAAGCGGTTGCCAGGAAGATTGCTGAGCTTACCGGTCTGCCTTTTATCACTGCAGAAAACAAATTCGAATCGCTCGCTGCACATGATGCCATCGTTGAAGCACATGGCGCGCTGAAGACGGTTGCCGTGAGCCTGATGAAGATTGCCAATGATATCCGTATGCTTTCCTCCGGGCCGCGCGCAGGCATCGGTGAGCTCCATATTCCGGATAATGAGCCAGGCTCATCCATCATGCCGGGCAAGGTAAACCCCACACAGTGCGAGGCATTAACCATGATAGCTGCGCAGGTAATGGGCAATGATGTAGCCATAACAATAGGCGGGTCGATGGGGCATTTTGAGCTGAATGTATTCAAGCCGGTGATGATCTTCAACTTCCTGCACAGCGCACGCTTGATTGGCGAAGGCTGTGTAAGCTTCAATGATAAATGCGCCGAGGGCTTGGAGCCGATAGAGAAGAACATTGCCGAGCATGTTGGCAATTCGCTGATGCTGGTAACCGCGCTCAACCCGAAGATCGGCTACTACAATGCTGCAGCCATTGCGCAGGATGCCCACCATCGCGGCATCACCTTAAAGCAGGCTGCGCTTGAGTATAAGCTGAAAGGACTTGACTTTGAACACATGACTGCTGAGCAGTTTGACGAATGGGTGGACCCTAAGGGAATGGTTGGCGATATTTAATATAGTGCAGCATGCAAATTGTAAAAGCGCTGGTATTTAGCTGGCGCTTTTACATTTAATACACCGGCCTCGTCCGCGTTTGCAACGCGGATGCCACCGGTGTAGCGTCTGCGACGCGCATATCCTTTTTGAACGGCTTTGCAAAAGCCTTACCGGGCGCATCCGCGTTGCAAACGCGGACGAGGCAATATTTTATAAAGCGTATTTTCGTCCTTCATTAAATCCCCGCTCGCAATGAATGGTACCGGCTTATCCGAGACAGATAAAAACAGGCTCAGCGCACTGCTTGAAAAAGTACAGTCAAAAACAAAATATTTCCTCGGCTACCCGGTATCCAAGGATTTTGACTACCCTGAGATCATGCCTTTCCTGCATTATCCGCTCAATAACTTGGGAGACCCTTTCGTGGATTCCACTTATGCCGTAGATAGCCGCGAGATGGAAAAAGAGGTAGTGCAGTTCTTTGCAGAGCTCTTCCGCGCACAGCCGGATAACTGGTGGGGCTACGTAACCAACGGAGGCTCCGAAGGCAACCTCTACGGGCTATACCTTGCGCGCGAGCTCTACCCAAAGGCCATGGTGTACTACTCGGAAGCTACGCACTACAGCGTGCAGAAAAACCTGCACCTGCTCAATATGCCCAACATAGCAGTGCGCTCACAGCCCAACGGCGAGATCGATTATGACGACCTGAAGAATGCCCTCCGCATGAACCGACATATACCGGTTGTGATCCTGGCCAATACCGGCACCACGATGACGGAAGCGCGCGATGATGTGCACCGTATCAAAACCATCCTGAAAGATCTGGCCATTCACAACCAGTATATTCATGTAGATGGCGCGCTCTCCGGCAGCTACAGCGCTTTTATCGAGCCGCGGCCTGCCTTCGATTTTGCAGATGGCGCCGATAGCATTGCGATCAGCGGGCATAAGTTCTTTGGCTCGCCGATACCCTGCGGCGTGGTGATCGTGAAGAAAAGCAACCGCGACCGCATTGCCCGCTCTATCGATTATATAGGCAGTGTGGATACTACGATTACCGGCTCGCGCAATGGGCTCAGCCCTCTTTTTCTTTGGTACACGATCAAAAAGCTGGGGCTGGTGGGCCTTCAGGCACGGGCGCAGCATAGCTTAGCTATTGCATCTTATGCAGAGAGCAAGCTACAGGCTGCAGGCATTGATGCATGGCGCAATCCCCATTCGATCACGGTGGTGTTTCCTGCGCCCTGCGATGAGGTGCGCGAAAAGTGGCAGCTTGCCAGTGAGGACGGATCTTCCCACATCATCTGCATGCCCAATGTAACGAAAGAGCAGATAGATGAGGTGGTTGCGGAGATCATTGCCGGGAAGGATAATGTGCATCGCGAAGTAGCGCCCGATTACTCTTTCCATGCGTAAGGACAGGGGCAGATCTCCGCGCAAGGGATAGCAGTGGAAAGCCCCGTAGCGATAGCGAAGGGCTTGGAACGGATAGCCCGGCCCGCAGGATGCGCCCGACTTTAATCAACGCTGCAGTACCATCCATTGGGTGCTGTTGTGCGTTACTTCGCCGGTGTAGATGCCTGTGCCGTTTACGCTTACAGAAACCGGGTGTAGGATAAAGGTGCCATAGGTACCGCAGGTTTTCTCTGCAGTCCATTTTATAACGGAGTCGGCGGGATAGGCTATGTTCGTAATGCGGTAAACCTTCGAGGCTGACGGTACAATAAGCTCATAATCCGCGCCTGCGCCGAGTGCACTCATATGCGTACGCGCCGGGGTGGAGTAGGCTGTATCGCTGTAGAGGAAAACTTCCGGAAAGGGTAGTGTATCGCTGCCGGTGCGGGTTTTGAAGCCTTCGCCGGGGAGATAGATATTGCGTATAATGGTATCTACTTCAGTTTTTGCGAATCCTTTAAACGCTACGTAGCAGGGTGCCTTATAGGCTTTGGCAGTGCAATCCACCATTTTCTTTTTGCAGGATATAAACAGGAAGGGCAGCAGGGCAAGGGCAGGTAATATTCGTTTCATCGGCGCGAAGATAGGTGCATGGAGCATGCATCATGGGCAAATAAAAAAGCGCCTTTTAAAAGACGCTTTCTGTATTCTCAACACGGATGCTTAGTGGCGTATTGCTGCATTGTGTTTTTTATTATAAATATGGCGGTCGGCGGCGTTCTGTTGGCGGTCGAGGTCGCGTTTTTCGGCTGGCGTAACCACACCATCGCGTCGTGCGGCACGCTTGCTGTCGTCAATATTCTTTTGTTCCCGCTCCAGTTGTCTGGCTTCCTTGTTAGTAAGCTGGCCATCGCGCACACCACCGTGAATGCGGTGTATTTGGTGGCGCTGGCGGTGTACTTTACGGGGCATACGGCCATGGCTGGCATGCTGTGCGGCGGCGGTATCTGCTGCAAGCATAGCGGCAAAAAGGGTTGCTGCGAGAATGATCTTTTTCATGTGTCTGTTGTTTACAAAAAGAGCATGTAAAAATTATGCCTGCCCGGATAGGCAGGCATAAGCAACTGATTTTGATTAATAATGGGGTTAGTCCGGCTTTTTGCCATCAAGGAAGGTATTGATCGTCTGGATGGATGCCTGGTTCCCACTGGGGTCATTTACGCCAACGCTGTAGCCGCTGTAGTAAGTATCTTTTGAGGATCCGCCATTGTCAATATTCACGCTGCGGCGCATATAGGCGGGTACATTTTCCAGATCATCGCCATCGCCGCCCTTTATGTTGAAGCTTAGCTTGCGCAGGCGCTCGGCGCGCTCTTCGAGCTGGCGCTTCTGCTCTTCGAATTGGCGGCGCTCTTCCAGCTCTTCGGTAGATAAGCGGTGCTCACCAATCGTAAAGGAATCATACTGGCTTGCGGGCTGCGGCTCTTCTTTGATCACCAACTGGAAAGTGCTTTCCTCTTCTACAGGCGCAGCGGACGCTGTAGCGGCGGGCAACTGGTCATCCATCCGCAGCGTAAAGCGCTCCAGCTTTTCCTCTGCAACGGGCAGCGGCTTCAGGTTGCTGAAGTGCTGCGAAGGCTGCGCGGTCTCTGTGAGCGTAGGCATCATCAGGTCGGTTTTCTGTGCCGGCTGCGCCGAATGCATATCTGCTGCATTGCCACCTAAGGAAAGGGAAATGCGGGCAGGCTGCTCGGCAACCTTTACCGGTATATCCTTGATCTCTTTATGGTTGAAACCGGTAGCGATCACGGTAACGCCAATGCGGTCATCGAGAGCCGGGTCGTGGCCTACACCCATGATAAGATCACAATTGTCGCCGGCCATTTGCTGCACGTAGGCCTGCACCTCATCCAGCTCATCGAGCGTATGCTCAAAATCGCCGGGGGCAGAGGTTACATTGAGCAGGATCCATTTTGCACCGCGGATGTCATTGTCGTTGAGCAGGGGGGAATTGAGCGCTTCCTCAACGGCACGCAGGGCGCGGTTTTCACCGGCAATAGCTGCATTGCCCAGGATGGCTACTCCGCCGTTCTTCATTACGGTTGTTACGTCTGCAAAATCCACATTTACCTGTCCGCTGGTAGTGATCACATCCGTAATGCATTTTGCGGCGGTAGCCAGTACATTATCCGCCTTGGCAAATGCCTGTGTGAAGGGCAGGTTGCCAAACTGCTGACGCAGTTTATCGTTAGAGATGACGAGAATGGTATCTACATGCTCGCGCATCCGGTCGATGCCTTCCTGCGCCTGCTTCATCCGCTTGCGGCCCTCATAAGAGAAGGGAAGTGTAACGATGCCTACGGTAAGAATGCCGAGCTCGCGGCAGATCTTTGCTACCACAGGCGCTCCGCCCGTACCTGTGCCGCCGCCCATGCCGCAGGTTATGAACGCCATGCGGGTATTCACCTTCAGGATCTTGGAGATATCTTCCATGCTTTCCTCGGATGCCTGCTTGCCGATCTCTGGGTTTGCGCCGGCGCCGAGGCCCTGCGTAAGGTGCGGGCCGAGCTGTATCTTATTAGGCACAGGGCTTTGGGCAAGAGCCTGCTGGTCTGTATTGCACACTACAAAGTCAACGCCTTCGAGGTCGAGGTTGTACATGTAGTTTACGGCATTGCCGCCACCGCCGCCCACGCCGATTACCTTGAGGATAGACGATTGATTTTTCGGTAATTCAAAATGGATCATTATGCTTAAAATGTTTTTGGGTGAGCTGATGAGTTGTTTTTTATATTTTTTGGTGATGCGGGCTGCTTACATTTCCCGGTCTTCTACGTCCTCGAAGAGGCCCATGAACTTGTCTTTGAACTGATCGAAGATGCGGTGCATATTTACAGTGCGCTTCTTTGTTTTGCGGGTTACGGCTGTTACTTCGTCTTCCTCGTCAATTTGGGGTGCGTCTTCCTTCACCATCATTTCATCGGTTACAACGGGTTTCAGGTCATCTTCGGAAAGATGGATGATATTGCCACCTTCGCCAACAAAGCGCAGCCTTCCATTCTCAAAATCGTGATAGCCGCGCAGGATAAGACCGATGCAGGTTGCATACATCGGGTTGGAAAGCGTTTCGGGGTGCTCGCCGGCAAGATGCTCATTAGAGAAGCCAAGACGGCAACCGAGGCCGGTAATATATTCGGTAAGCTGGATGATGTTTTTGAGCTGCGCGCCGCCGCCGGTAAGGATGATGCCGCCATAAAGCTGCTTCTCGAGACCTATCTGCTTCAAGTGATAAACCACATAATCGAGGATCTCCGTCATGCGCGCCTGGATAATATGCGCGAGGTTCTTTACAGAGATTTCTTTTGGCGGAAGCCCGCGCAGACCAGGGATAGTGATGAACGCATTTACATTGGCTTCGTCTGCAAGGGCGGTGCCGAACTGAACCTTCATCTGCTCGGCCTGCGCGCGCAGTACGCCGAGCCCGTTGCGGATATCGTTAGTGATGTTCACGCCGGCATAAGGGATCACCGCCGTATGCTTCAGAATGCCATCATAGAACACTGCCATATCGGTAGTGCCGCCGCCAATATCCACAATGGCAACGCCGGCTTCCAGATCTTCCTCATTCATTACCGCAGCTGCTGATGCGAGGGGCTGGAGGACAAGGTCGCGGGTCTTTAAATGGCTCTTATCAACGCAACGCTTGATGTTGCGGATGGCATTACGGTCGCCGGTAATAATGTGGAAGTTGGCACCGATCTTAACGCCGCTCATGCCTACCGGGTCAAGCACGCTGGGGGTATTATCCACCATGAATTCCTGCGGGATGATGTCGATGATCTGATCTCCGGCTGGGATGTAGGTTTTATACTGGTCGCGCACCAGCAGGTCGATATCGTCCTTATTGATCTCTTCATCTACGCGCGTGCGCACCCGGTCGCCACGGGTCTGCAGACTTTTAATATGCTGGCCCGCAATGCCTACATACACATCTTTAATTTCGAGCTTGGGGTTGCTTTCGAGGCATTTTTCAATAGCGGTTTCAATGCTTTTGATGCATTGCTCGATATTCATGACCACACCATGGCTTACGCCGGCCGATTCGGCTTTGCCAAAGCCCAGGATTTCAAGTTTGCCGTATTCGTTTTTTCGGCCTGCAATGGCTACAACTTTGGTGGTGCCAATGTCGAGCCCTACAATAATGGGTTGTTCTTTTGTGTTCATTGGTTAGTGAAATGCCGGCAACGAAGCCGAGGTATAATGTTAGTGATTTGTATGTTGATTTTCAGGTTTAACGATCTTCTTTTTAGGGTCTTTTTTCTTTTTCCCCGGCTCTTCTTTCTTAGACTCTTTTGGTGATTCCTTTTTCTTCGGATCAGGCTTCTTAATGCTTTCTTTTACTATGGGTTTTATTGCTTTCGGCTTTGCTCCTAATGCAGCCTTCTTCACCGTTTCTATGCCCTTCACTTTGTCTTTGCCTTTCAGTGCCGCAGTTGGTTTGATTGCTGCGGCAGCTGGTGCAGTTGCCACCAGCTTTACGGCTGCAGCCGGGCTTTGTATTGCGGGCAATGCATTCCGTACCGGTATTTTATCAGTTGCCGGCGCTCCGGAATCAGCTATTGCGGATTCATCTTTTTCTTTCTTGTCGCCGGCATCGAGTACTGCCTTTACCCAGTTCATATTGCTCAATACCCGGTCAACAGGGGCTTTCCATGCAAGGGCCGGTGAGGCCACTACCTGCCCTGTATAGCGTAGATCAATCGTCTTGTATTTATCCCAGCCAACCTTGTTGCAAACTTGCTGATAGAAAGAGAAAAGATTGCTGAGCTTATGTTCCAGATCAACAGTATCACCCAGTAAAATGCGTTGATTTCCGAGCACCGGTATCAGCTCGAACTGGTTATTGCCGGCAACAACGATCTGCGCTATTTGCGCATTCCAGAAAGGATGCCGGGTAATATAATTTACTAAACAGAGAATCGTTCCTTTCTGTGTAGTGCCAAGGCTGTCATCGCGAAGCTGCGGTGCACCGGTTACCACTGGTGTATAGTGCACATAAGTAGTGGAGAGCGGCATAGACCTCAGCGCAGTATCAAGGTAATAGCTATTCCCGGTTTCTTCAAAAAGCCTTACTACCGGCACGCGCTGGGTTATATAAATCTGCATCCGGCGCTCATTATCTACATAAACCTGGGCATCGCTCACCCACGGGTTAGTACGGGCAATGGATTCCATTTTGTGAATATCGAGATGGGCAAGCGTAAGGTCTTCCGGATTGATATGGCGGTCGTTGAAGAGTAGGCTCATTACCTGCGCTTCATCGAGAAAATGCACCTTATCACTATTGCGGATATGCACGCGCACGCCAGCTACTTTTTTATTGCTTTGGAGGCGGTCGGCGCTGATCATAGCCACTGCGCAACCTCCTGCTACGATAATAGTAAGCAGGGTCT
Organism: Chitinophagaceae bacterium; assembly: GCA_965246905.1. Taxonomy (GTDB): domain Bacteria; phylum Bacteroidota; class Bacteroidia; order Chitinophagales; family Chitinophagaceae; genus UBA1952. Next base: position 49,326 of record CBDFFZ010000028.1, on the reverse strand, counting down.
GGAGGACTTTTCGGATCGATATTTTGCGCTTCTGGCTCATGCTTTTGCCGCAGATTGTGAATTTATAATCGTTTTGTTTTCGAGGGCTTCTTTGATAGGTGCAACCAGCTTATCTATATCGCCTGCACCGGCGGTAATAAACAGATCCAGCGGAGCGTTTTTTACATACTCCAGCAAGCCGGCTTTTGATAAAATAGTATGCTCGGGATTGCCCATCCTATCAGCAATCATCTGAGCCGTTACTCCTTCTATCGGCAATTCTCTGGCAGGATAAATGTCCAACAGGATCACTTCATCGGCTTCATCGAGGCTGTGTGCAAATCCATCGGCAAGATCGCGGGTGCGGCTGAACAGATGCGGTTGAAAGGCAATGACACAGCGGCGTTTCGGGAACAGGCGCTTTGCGCTTCTTATTAGTGCGGAAAGCTCTTCCGGATGGTGCGCGTAATCATCAATAAATACTACCTGATCGTTTCTGAGCACATAATCAAAACGGCGCTTAATACCTTTAAAATTAGCCAATGCAGCCTTTACCGTTTCCCAGGGAATGCCGAGGAGCTGCGTTACCGCGATAGCCGCAACTGCATTTTCCACATTGTGCATTCCGCCAATTGCCAGCCGGATATCAGGGATCATTCCTCCTTCAAAAAAGAGCGCGAAGGTATAGCCGCCATCCTTTTGAACAATCCCGGAAGCGTAGTAATCCGCTGCATTATTTTGCAAGCTATAGGTTAATGTCTTAGGGCCATGAAGCTCGGCGCCACGATGCAGTCCATGCTTTACGATCAGGGTGCCGCCTGGCTTAATATTTTTAGTGTACTGGATAAATGCGGATTCTAATTCTTCAACGGTCCCGTAAATATCGAGGTGGTCTGCATCCATAGAAGTAAGCACTGCAACATCAGGCGCAAGCTTTAGAAAGCTGCGGTCATATTCATCGGCTTCGACAACCGCGGTGTCGTTTTCAGAGCTCCAATAGTTGCTGTTGTAATTATTGGAGATGCCACCGAGGAAAGCATTGCATCCATAGCCTGTTTCGCGCAGCAAGTAGGCGATCATCGTAGAGATGGTGGTTTTGCCATGCGTACCGGCAACGGTTATTGCAAACATCGCCTCTGTGATCCACTGGAGCGCATCGCTGCGCTTAAAAACCTTATAGCCATTGTCCCTGTACCAGTTAATGATCTTGTTATCCTTTGGAATGGCAGGAGTATAGATCACAAGGTCTGCTTCCTTATCAGGCGCTGTGGTGTTGTCTTCAAAGCCAATATTCATGCCTTCTGCGCCAAGCATTTTAGTAAGCTCCGTTTCCGTACGGTCATAGCCACTTACCACTACTCCACGCTGTGCGAAGAAGCGTGCAAGAGCGCTCATGCCAATGCCGCCGATGCCGATGAAGTAGATGTGTTTGAAAGAGGAGATATTCACTTTGTACGATGTTGGATGCGGTTAGAAAGGGTTGGAAAGGTTGGATGAAGTTTGATGCTGTTTGAGCATTTACGGCTTGCTTCTATGGTTTGTTTTTTAAGTTTAGTATCTGTTTCGCGATTCTTGTATCTGCATCCCGGATGGCCATTTTGCTTAGGGCAGTGCTCATTATTTCCTGTGCTGCGTCATCATTCAACAAAGCTTTTAATTTTGGGATGAGGTCTGTTTTTGCATCTACATCCTTTACCATTTGCGCAGCTCCATGCTCTACCAGAGCCATTGCATTGCTTGTCTGGTGGTCTTCTGCGGCGAATGGATAGGGTACAAACAGTACCGGCTTTCCTACAATGCAGAGCTCCGCAATGGCTAATGCGCCTGCGCGCGATACCACTATGTCTGCAGCGGCATAGCCATAATCCATTTGCCGGATGAAGTCGAATACTTTTACTTTTCCCTCAAATGCTTTGGCCCGCTGCACAGCCAGCTCATAATAAGGTTTACCGGTTTGCCAGGCGATCTGCACATCCTCGCCCAGCAATGCTTCCAGCCCGGCATCAATCGCTTCATTGATCGATTTTGCACCAAGGCTGCCACCTACTATGAGGATGGTCTTTTTGGCTGCATCTAAGCCAAGCCAAGCTTGTCCTTCACCTCTGGTAATTGCCGAGCCGGAAATTGCCTGCCTTACCGGGTTTCCGGTTACTACAATTTTTTCTTTCGGGAAGAAGCGATCCATATCGGCATAGGCTACGCAGATTGCTTTTGCTTTTTTTCCTAAGATTTTATTGCTCTTTCCTGCAAATGAATTTTGCTCCTGGAGGAGAGTGGGCAGTTTTTTACCCTGCGCTGCATTCACTACCGGGAACGATGCATAGCCGCCAACACCAACTACCACATCGGGTCTGAAATCGGCAATGATTTTCCTCGACTGCCAGGCGCTCTTTAATATTTTGTAGGGCAGCATCAGGTTCCTAAGCATCGAGCTGCGGTTAAAACCGGCAATATCCAGCCCAATAATTCTGAACCCTTCCTGCGGCACTTTCTCCATCTCCATCTTGCCCAAAGCCCCTACAAACAGCAGCTCTGCGCCTGGCGACAAGCGCTGCACAGCATGGCCTATCGCCACTGCCGGGAAGATATGCCCGCCTGTGCCGCCGCCTGCTATGATTACGCGTAGAGTGCTCACCTTTTTTGGAATTTGTTATTTGAAATCAGGCTAATGCTGCTTGTTTTTTTGCTTTTACTTCTTTAATTGCTTCGCTCGCTGGCTCTTCCTGAGCCTTATCGCTAGCTACTTCTACAGCTTTTACTTTTTCTGCGCTTCCCTTGCCTTCCATTTCATCCACGTACCTGCTTACGCTGAGCACAATGCCAATGGCGATGCTCGTAAACCAGATAGATGATCCGCCCATGCTTACCATAGGCAGCGTGAGGCCTGTAACAGGTACGAGATGCACATTTACCGCCATATTGAGCATGGCCTGGAATACCAGCGTAATGCTTAGACCCACTGCCAAAAAGGCTCCGAATGCATAGGGGCAACGCCGGAAAAGCATAATGCTCCGCCATAAAAAAGTTAAGTAAAGCAGGATAAGCACACCGCCGCCTACAAGACCATATTCTTCAATAATGCTGGAGAAGATAAAATCCGAATAGGCTTCCGGCAGATAATCCCGCTGGAGACTATGCCCCGGGCCGCGGCCAAAAATGCCGCCATTTGCAATGGCAATTTTAGCCTGCTGCACCTGGAAGATGGTCTCTTTCTTGGCGCCGTCCTCACCCCCTCCGCCCCGGAAATCGGCAATACGTTTTTCCCAGGTAGCCGCGCGGCCATAGCCCGTTGCTTTAGAGACTACGAAGAGCAAGACCACGCCGATCATCCCGGCTACAGCAAGCATGGCAATATGCTTTACCTGCACGCGGCCTACGTAGAATAGAATGCAACAGGTAGCGCCCAGCATCAGCGCTGTTGAAAGATTGGCTGGTGCGATGAAAGCGCAGGTGAGGAATACCGGCAGCAATACGGGAAAGAATCCTGCCTTAAGATCTTTAATAGAAGCCTGCTTGATGCTCAAAAGCCGCGCGAGAAACATAAACAGGGCCAGCTTTGCAAAGTCGGACGACTGGAAAGTAAGGCCGGTTCCGGGCAGCGCGATCCAGCGCGCACCGCCGTTTATCTTGGCTCCAAACAATAAAGTATAGGCAAGCAGGGGTAATGAGATCACATAAAAAAGCACAGAGAGCTTGGCAAACTTGGTATAGTTTACCCGATGCACCGCATAGATAATTGCCAGGCCGAAACCCAGCACCATCAGCTGTTTCATCAGGTAGTAAGAGGCATTTTTATCCATCTTGTACGCAAGCGAGCGGGTAGAGGAGTACACTGCCAGCAGACTGATGAAAGCCAACATCAGCACTACAGACCAGATTACCTTGTCTCCCTTAATTCTATCCAGCAGCTTTTGCATCTTTTTCGTTTTGATCCTGATTAAAGCGCATTTACAGCTTCCTTAAATTGAAGGCCCCGGTCTTCGTAATTCTTAAAAATATCGAAGGATGCACACGCCGGTGAAAGCAAAATCACATCGCCTTCCTCTGCAAAAGCATAAGCCGCTTCAACAGCGCTTACAGCGCTTTGCGCATCTTTTATATCCGCTACTACGCCATCGAATGCTGCATGGATCGGCTCGTTATTAAGCCCGAGGCAAACAATCGCTTTTACCTTTTCCTTTACCAGCTCCATGATCTCTTCATAGTCATTCCCTTTATCCTGGCCACCAAGAATGAGGATCGTAGGCTGCTTCATGCTTTCCAGCGCATACCATACGGAGTTCATATTTGTAGCCTTGCTGTCGTTGATAAAATCCACCCCGCGCACATTGGCCACATGCTCTAAGCGATGCTCCAGCCCTTCGAAAGAGTTAAAGCTTTCGCGTATTGCTTCACTGCGGATGCCCGCCACACGTGCCGATATGCCCGCTGCCATGCTGTTATATTGGTTATGCCTGCCCTGTAGGATAAGGTCGTTTAAAGGTATTTTTGTTTCCTCGCCACCGTAGTTCAGGTGCATATCCTCGCCCTTTATGTAAGCTCCTGCCTGTGGTATATTCTGCTCTTTCATGGTGATGTAAATTGTATTTGCGTGAGTAGGGTGCGATGCCAGATAATTCGTGATCACCTCATCATCCCGGTTTATTATTAAATGATCTTCTTCATCCTGATTGGCTGTGATCCTGAATTTCGAAGCAACGTATTTTTCAAACTGGTAGTCATAGCGGTCAAGGTGATCTGGGGTAATATTGAGAATCACCGCGATTGCCGGACGAAAACGCTTGATATCATCGAGCTGAAAAGAGCTCACCTCCATCACGTACCACTCGGTTGGGCGGTCCCAGAGCTGCCGCGCAAAACTGTAGCCAATATTGCCTACCATGCTCACATCGCAGCCCGCATCTTTGAGTAAATGATAGGTAAGAACTGTAGTGGTGCTTTTCCCGTTGCTGCCGGTAATAGCGATAATTTTGCCATCGCCTACATAGCGGAATCCGAACTCGATCTCGCTGCACACCTCAATCCCCGCCTTGCGCACAGCTTTCATCATCTCCGCTTTCTCCGGGATGCCGGGGCTTTTCACAATGCAATCAGCCCCGAGTATTTTATCTGCCGTATGGCCACCTTCCTCAAATAAAATTCCTTCGCGCTGCAGGTCTGCCTTATAGCTTTCTTTTAATGTGCCGCCATCGCTCACAAACACATCCCACCCTTGCCGGCTGCCCAGCAGTGCCGCGCCCACACCGCTTTCCCCGGCGCCAAGCACAATCAGCTTTTTTGAAGTGTCGTTGTTCATGTTGTTTCTTTTTTGTTTCCGGCAGTGGAAGGGCTATTCAGCATCCGTTGCGTCGCACTCTTGTACCTTCTCTCTTTATTCAGCTTTTACTATGTGCTGTATCTAATCAATTAATTACTGCAATTTCAAAGTCACGATGCTGAACACCGCCAGCAGAATACCTACAATCCAAAAGCGCGTTACGATCTTGCTCTCATGATAGCCCAGCTTCTGGTAGTGGTGGTGCAGCGGCGACATGAGAAAAATCCGCCGGCCTTCTCCATATTTCCGCTTCGTATGCTTGAACCAGGCTACCTGTATTACCACGCTCAGGTTCTCAACGAGAAAGATCCCGCAGATAATAGGGATCAGCAATTCCTTGCGCACAATGATGGCGAGCGAAGCCAGAATGCCGCCAAGTGCAAGCGATCCGGTATCGCCCATAAACACCTGCGCCGGGAAAGCATTGTACCAGAGAAAGCCAACACACGCTCCTACAAAAGCACCGATAAATATGGACAGCTCCCCAAGGTTGGGGATATGCATTATGCCGAGATAATTGGCAAAAACATAGTTGCCCGATACATAGGCAAACACGCCCAGGCAGATGCCTGCAATAGCAGAAACGCCTGTAGCCAGCCCATCGATCCCATCCGTAAGATTTGCCCCGTTGGATACAGCTACTATAATGAGCGTTACAAAGAGGATATAGATAAGCGGGGTTGTCCATTTTACAGCGCTGTAGCCCAGACTGCCGGCAATTTTGGAATAGCTCAGCTCATGTGTTTTGGTAAAAGGCACCGTAGTAACGGCGCTCTGCACCTGCACGTAGTCATGAACTCTGCCATCTTCATCCTTCCTCGGAAAAGGCCGGACAATTACCCTTTCCGTAGCATTGTAGATCGGCGCTTTACCAGCTACCACTTCACGGCTTGTAACCACATTTTTGTTGTAGTACATCGTGGTGCCGATAATTATGCCCAGCCCGATCTGCCCGAGAATCTTGAATCTGCCTGCAAGCCCTTCCTTATTCTTCCTGAATACTTTGATATAATCATCCAGAAAACCAACCAGCCCAAGCCATAAGGTGCTCACCAGCATCAGCACGATATACACATTCATAACCCGGGCAAACAGCAGCGTTGGGATGAGTATGGCCGCAAGGATAATGATGCCGCCCATTGTAGGTGTGCCATGCTTTGCTTTCTCGCCCTGCAATCCCAGATCGCGCACTGTTTCGCCAATCTGTTTTTTCTGAAGAAAGCGAATGAGACTTTTACCCAACACTGTTGTGATAACCAGAGAAAGTATAATGGCCAGTGCTACGCGGAAAGTAATGTAATAGAATACCCCGGCCCCGAAGAGATGAAAATGATCGCGCAGATAGGTGAAGAGGTAGTAAAGCACTGGTGTTATTTAGTTGATGAGCGGTTAGCTGCGTAATTAAGTAGTTAAGTTGTCTGTGTAGATCATCTGTCAAGAGCCTCAAATAATTGAGTGAGCACTTTACGGTCATCGAATGGATATTTAACACCTTTGATCTCCTGGTAATCTTCATGTCCTTTACCTGCCACCAACACTATGTCGCCGGGCTGCGCGAGCATACAGGCGGTTCTGATCGCCTCTTTCCTGTCAGCTATCCGCAGGGCCTTACGGCGCTGTGTAGGGTTCAGGCCGGCTTCCATATCATTCAGAATATCGTCAGGGTTTTCGCTGCGCGGATTGTCTGCTGTAAGCACTGCCTTATCGCTGTGCTCACAGGCTACCTGGGCCATAATGGGGCGCTTGGTAGTATCACGGTCGCCGCCGCAGCCAACTACGCTGATCACCTGCTGGCCACCCGTGCGCAATTGATTGATCGTCGCCAACACATTGATCAGCGCATCCGGAGTATGTGCATAATCCACAATGCCCAGCACTTTATCTTTTGGAGACAGGTAAGTTTCAAAGCGGCCCGGCGCGCCCTGCAGGTTGCTCAGCTTTGCGAGCACTTCCATTTTATCCTCACCCAATAGCACGGCTACTCCATATACAGCAAGCAGGTTGTACGCGTTGAAGATTCCTATGAGCCTGCAATGCACTTCGAGCCCGTTGATATCCAAGATCAATCCGGTCAGGTTGTTCTCTAAAACTTTTCCCTTAATGGTAGCAGGTGTACGAAGGCTGTAAGCCGCTTTCATAGCCACCGTATTCTGAAGCATCACCGCGCCGCGCTTATCGTCCGCATTCGTTAGTGCAAATGCGCCTTCGGGCAGGCCGTCGAAGAAAGCTTTCTTTACCCGGATATACTCATCAAATGTCTTATGATAATCAAGGTGGTCGTGTGTGATGTTCGTAAATACTCCTCCTGCAAAGCGCAGCCCTTCAATGCGGCGCTGATGTATTGCATGGGAGCTTACTTCCATAAATACATGAGTGCATCCAGCATCTTTCATCCTCGCCAGAAGGCGCTGAATGGAAATAGCATCAGGCGTAGTATGTGTAGCCGTTTCGACCTTATCGAGAATGTGGTTTTGTACAGTAGAGATCAGTCCGCACTTATAGCCCAGGCTTTCAAACAGGCGAAACAGCAAGGTTGCTACGGTAGTTTTACCGTTAGTACCGGTAATTCCTATCACCTTGATGGAAGCAGAAGGCGAGCCGAAAAAGGCATCGGCCATCTGCCCGGCTGCGATGTCGGTATCTTTTACCTGCACATAGGTGATATCATCCTGCAGAGCATGAGGCAATGTATCGCAGATAATCGCGAATGCCCCGAGCTCAATGGCTTTGGTTATATAATCATGCCCGTTTACCGTGGTGCCGCTCACTGCAATAAATACTGAACCAGCCGTTATTCTGCGCGAATCAATCTCCAGCCCGGCTATCTCCATACCGGTGGCGCCAACCACTTGCAGCGGCTGTACATTTACCAGTATGTCTTTAAGCGTAAGCATCGTATTGTTTAGCTGAGTTGTAAGATGATGGATTGCCCTTTTACGGACGGCACACCCGGTGCAATGGATTGTACCTGTACGGTACCGCTGCCCTGTATCTGCACATGCAGGCCTTCATTCTCCAGAATATAAACAGCATCGCGTAGGCCCATACCGGTTACATCCGGTATAATGCCTTTGATCACCGGCTTTTCTTTAAGGGAGATATTTTTGTTGGAGTCGAGGCTTAGCTGCGCGATGCTTGTTTTGCGGGCGGCATGCTGCTGCACTTTCATACCCAGTGATTGCAGCAATAGTTCATAGCTCGCGCCGGTAGCCTGGCGTCCATACAATTGCTTTGGGCTGTTTGCTGCGATACTATCCAGCGGGCCGCCCCAGGAGCCCATGCCCGTGGCAAAGATCTTATCGGAGATCATACGGAACACCGGTGCGGCAATAGCGCCACCATAATAAGCGCCGGCATGTGGCTTAGTACGGATCATCACCATCATCGTATAGCGCGGCTTGTTTGCCGGGAAAAACCCTACGAAGGAGCCCTGGTAAACGCCATCCTTATAGCCATACCAGCGGCCACCGATCTTATCCGCTACCTGCGCCGTTCCTGTCTTTCCGGCAATCTCGTAGTGTGGCGATCTGATGCCTTTACCGGTTCCGTCCAGCACTACTTCTTTCATGCATTTCTGTAGCTGTGCAATCGTGCTGCTATCGCCCAGATGTTCGTTAAGCACGGTCGGCTCAAACCTGCGTATGTCCTTACCATATTCCTGTATGGATGAGATCAGGTAGGGCTTCATCAGGCGGCCGCCGTTTGCAATGGCATTATACATCATGCAGGTGCGCAGCGGCGTTATCAGCACACCATATCCGGTAGCCATCCAGGGAAGGGTGGCAATTGTGTTCCAGTCTTTAGAGCCCGGCTTGATCATCTCCGGTTTCTGCTCGCCCAGAATGTCTATGCCCGTGCGCTGATCGATACCAAAATCCTCAAGATGCTTTACATATTTTTCCGGATCCTTGAAATAATGGGTGTAAGCGAGGTAAGCCATGCCGACGTTGGAAGAATGTGCATAGGCTTTCCAGATTGGCATGGTACCCAGACCATGATGTGAGTCATGCATCGTGCGTTTTCCAAACTGGTAGGCCCCGTTATGGCAATCAACATTGTCATCCACATTGATATAACCATCATTGAGCAGGGATAGCAAAGTCATCAGCTTAAAGGTTGAGCCTGGTTCTGCGCGCATCATCGCATAGTTCTGGTCTTCTGCATACTCGCCGGTTTCCATATTGCGGCCCAGGTTTACCATTGCGCGGATCTTGCCGGTTTGTACTTCCATAACAATAGCGGTACCATTAAGGCATTCATATTGTTGCAGGATGCTTTGCAGGGAATGCTCGGCTACATTCTGAATACCGAGATCGAGGGTCGATACAATATCATAGCCATTCTGCGGGTCTGTTTCGGAGCCCTCGATGGGCACTTCCACGCCGCCGGTCATTTTCTGCACGATGCGGTGGCCATTATCGCCCTGGAGCACGCTATCATAAGTGGCTTCAAGGCCTACAGATTGCGCATTCATCCGCCATAGCCCTATCGTACGCTTTGCCAGCATATCATACGGATTGATACGCTTGATCTTGGACTCGGCGATGAATCCGCCTTTGCGCTTTCCTTTCTTAAAAACGGGAAGGCTGCGCAGGGCCTGATAACGATCATAAGGTGTATTCTTGCTTAAAAAATAATAGCGGCTGGTATCCTCATAAGCCTGTATGAATTCAGCCCTATAGGCAGCGGCAGTTTTTGCCTGCAGTATGGCGCTTACCGCCAGCGACAATGTATCTACGTATTTATAAAAAGTATCCTTTTTAAGGACACTGAAATCAAGGTGAATATCAAACTGCGGGATTGAGGAGCAAAGCAGATGACCGTCTTCTGTATAAATATTGCCGCGCTCTGCAAACATGGTATCCGTGCGCATGTGCATATTGAAAGCCTGCCTGCGCAGCTCTGCTCCATCTTTCATCTGGATAGATGCCGCCTTTAAAATAATGGCAAGCCCCAGCAGGCAGATGCAGGTGAAGGCAACGTAAACTCGGAACCGTATGTCTTTCTTAATATTCACTTCTTAATGTGCAAATGTGATTATATAATAATGTGTAATAAATTTAACTCCTAAGCGTCTCGTTTGTCTTTCCGCATTGATCTATATACTGTCAACTACAATACTGTAAGCTGGCAGCAGTAAAGGTTTCAGGCCCTGTGCCTCACCCCTTTTGATCATTTCCGTTTCCATTCCTGCATTCATCAACCGGTTCCGGATATCATTTTTGCGCCAATTGAGCTCCTTCAGTATTTGCTGGTCCTTATTCAACTCCCGTTGTGTTTCCACTGCGCGGTGGTTATTAGCTATATAGATAATGCAGAGCAACGCTACGAAGGCTACAAACGGCACATTATTTACAATGCCTTTATAAGTAAGCCTGTTTACCAATGCTTTCCAGTCGGCACGGATACGCTGCGCCGGAGTAATGATCTCCGGTACTGGTGCCTGTGGCGGATTTTCTATAGGCTGCGCTTTGCTCATAATTTTTCGGCTATACGCAGGCGGGCGCTGCGGCTACGTGGGTTTGCGGCTATTTCTTCTTCAGTTGGCTCAATAGGCTTAGCATTCATCGGTTTTAGCACTTGGCTGGCAGTAGGGCGGCCAAAATCATCCAGTGCTATCTCCCACATCCCCCCTTTCATAAATGTTTTTACCAGGCGGTCCTCCAGCGAGTGAAAGGAGATTATGCTGAGCCTTCCGCCCGGTTTCAAACATGCCGGGCTTTGCGTTAAAAATTCCTTCAGCACGTCCAACTCTTCATTCACTTCAATGCGCAGCGCCTGAAAAAGCTGCGCGAGATACTTGGCAGGGTTGCCTTTCATGATCGGTGTGATGAGCGATTTCAGGCTGTCTATATCCGCCAGCTTTGAGCCGCCGCGGTGTGTGGTTATATATTTGGCCAGTTCGCGCGAATTGCGCACCTCGCCGTACTGTTCAAAAATGCGGTGCAGCTCTTTCTCCGAATAAGTGCTAAGCACATGCGCAGCCGTTTTTTCCATGCGGTTGTCCATGCGCATATCCAGCGGGCCATCGAAGCGGGTGGAAAAGCCGCGTTCCGCCGTATCAAACTGCCAGGAGCTTACTCCAAGATCTGCAAGAATGCCATCAACCTGCTCATGGCCATGAAGGCGCAGGAAACGGCGCATATAGCGGAAGTTTTCGGTAATGGCGATGATCCGGGCATCATCCGGCTTATTACGCCAGGCATCAGCGTCTTGATCGAAGGCAAATAGCTTTCCTTTCGGCCCCAGGGTTTTTAAAATTTCCCTGCTGTGCCCGCCGCCGCCAAAGGTGGCATCTACATAAACGCCGTTGGATTTAATAGCCAAACCGGCGACAGCTTCCTCTAAAAGGACGGTAGTGTGGTAAAAAGTGGGAGCCTGCATTTTTTATCCATTTAAAGAATTAAAAAATGCACCCCCTGCAACTTCTTCGGCAAGATGACTGAATGAACCGCTGCGCTGACGGAGATACTCATAATAAGTATCTTTATCCCATAGCTCGGCCTTGTTGCCCTGCAAGCTTAAAACTATGTCTTTTTTGATCCCTGCAAATTCCATCTGCGGCTTCGATAGCAGCATACGGCCTGCGCCATCCAGTTCTACCATATTAGCGCCATTAAGGAAAAGACGCTTAAACTCACGGGCTTTAGGGTTAAAGTCATTCAGCTTATTGAGTTCCTCAGCAAGCGCATTCCAGGTATCCATCGGGTACAGGGTAAGGCATTGCTCAAAGCCACGGTTGATCACAAATTTGGTACCTGCATCCTCGGGAAGTTGCTTGCGGAAGCCTGCAGGCAGCAGGAAGCGGCCTTTGGCATCTATAGCTACTTCGTATTCTCCGATGAAGTGGTGCATGGTGATTAAATCAGGATAACGACACAAAGTAACACGTTTTCCCACTTTCTCCCACTATGATCTGAAGGCTTATTTTTCCACCGCTCACGCACTTTTATAATGCCTTGCATGCTATGCTTTTACATTGATTTACAGTGGTTTTAATTTTTAATTATGCGGTCAGGATGTGAATAGATGTGGATAACTTGTGGATACGCTTATGCAGCTTGACTTTCAGCGGATTGTTCCATCTTTTATCAGGCAAAAAATGCATAATGCTTTCTCGCCACGATCAATTTTCTTATTTTGGCGCCGTAATCTTTAAATCTATTTCCAAATGCTAAAAATAGGAGACGAGTTTCGCCATAAATTTTCTTATACCCAACAGGATGTGAATGATTATGCCCGTGTGAGTGGCGATACTAATCCCCTGCATATCGATGAGGCCGCCGGAAAGGCAAGCATGTTTGGCCGCCGTATCATGCATGGATTTCTTGGTGCAAGTGTATTTACAAAAATATTCGGCTCGCTTTGGTATTACGATGGCCATGTATATCTCAATCAAAGTATGAAATGGCTAAAACCTATGTTTGCTGACAGCGAATATGAGGCTGTGGTGAAAGTGAAGGAAATTTTCCCCGAAAAGAACCGTATTACTTATGAATGCGCGGTGTATGATGTTGCCACCGGAGACCAAACCATTGCCGGCGAAGCTACCCTGCTTAACAAAAAGCAATACATCTGGGAGTAGTCAGCAACCGTAATTTAGAGGGAATAATTCGCCGGCTTTTCTACCATAGTTGTGGTAAAGTCATGCAACTATCACTTTTAATATTCTTTTAGCATTTTACCAACGTGGCATCTCCCGTTTACGTCTATATTTCTGAGAAGCCAAACTATAATAAACGAACAGGTGCTGCAATATCGTATCCTGCCAATTATTTTTTAACTTTTTCAAGTTTTTATAATAAAGTAACCACTCTTCCGTTAACATTTTCTAAACACTGCTTATAGATACACATTTCTACTCTTTATTATATGAATCCTCAGGGCATTGTTGCCCTGAAAAATTACATAAGAGCAGTATGATATCTATTCATCAACTCACAGACGCAGAGCTGATCCAGTTATATCAATCAGGCAATGGCGCGGCTATTGAGCTATTGGTAAACCGCAATAAGGACAAAATGTACACCGGCATCGTTATGCTGGTAAAAGACAAGTACCTGGCAGAAGATATCTTTCAGGAAGCTTTTCTTAAGATAATCCGCAATATCAAATCCGGTGCCTATTCTGAGCAGGGGAAATTCCTGCCTTTTGCCATGCGGGTGGCACACAATCTATGTATGGATCACTTCCGCAAGGTGCGGAACAATGTAGCCATTACTCTACCCGATGGGCGCGATCTTTCCGAGCTTATTCCGATTGCCACAGGCGATGCCGGCGAGCGCATCGAGCGCTTTCAAACCCATGAAAGCATCCGGCATCTTATTGAGCAATTGCCTGAAGAGCAGCGTGAAGTAATCTCCCTGCGCATCTATGGTGAGCAGAGCTTTAAGGAAATTGCAGCAGTAACAGGTGTGAGCATCAATACGGCCCTGGGGCGTATGCGCTATGGTCTGATAAATCTTCGCAGAATTATTAATGAAAAAAAATTAGTATTAAGATAACCTGTTTCAACCTAATAAAAACGGCCCGTGAAATAATTCGCGGGCCGTTTTCTCTTTAAAGGTAATTGCCTTAGCCGTGGTAAGCATTGGTATAATACTTCAGGTAGAATGCAAAGAGCAGCGCCGCGATGGCAACGATTGCCAAGATAGCAATAGCTAACTTCTGACCTTTATTTATGGTTTTCATCTTGTGCAGCTCACTGATATTATTCAGCACATTTTCCATTCTCGAAAAAGCTGTTTCCCCTTTTACCACATAATCGTAAGCGCCGTATTTAATGCTATCTACAGCTACCTCTATCTTATCCTGGCCGGAGAGCACGATCACTTGGGTTTCCGGATGCTTGTCTTTTAGTTGCTTTAGAATTTCTACGCCGTTCTTCGCTTCGCGGTTCTGAGAATTAAGGTGGTAATCCAGCACCACTATTTCTGGGTTAAGACTGTCTATTGCTTTTAGCGCGTCCTCGCCATTATTATAGACCTTCACGTCATACAGAAAGCGCTCAGAGAGGTAATCCTTCAGCATTTCATTCTGGATAGGTTCATCATCTACCAGAAACAGGTAACGGTTTTGTGCGGCCATAATAGTGTTTAGCTCAGTTGACGCGAAAAATACGCAATTAATTATGGATCTCAAACATCCGCTTCCGTCCGCAGCTCTTCGAAAGCTTTTTTGCATACCCGGTTCAGGTTGGCAATCAGGCCAGGAAGCCTGTGGGCATGCCCGGCCTCTCCGGCAAGCTGCTCTATCACAAAAACCTTGCTTACTTCTTCTTTTACACCCATATAGGAAAGCTGAGGTTTAAGTGAGTGTGCGGCAATTTTTATGGCAGGAAGGTCTTTAGCGTCCAGCGCAGCTACCATATTTGCGAGCAGCCGTGGCGCGTTTTCAAGAAACATGCCTATATATTTCTGCACTTTTTCCTTATTACCATTTGTAAAACCATTCAGAAACTGTCTGTTTGTAACGTATGCTGGCAGCGGTTCTTCCATAATAGTTACGGCATTTTCTTTGGGGGATGACTGCTGCCTGCTTTCCTTTAAAACTTCTGCCATTTTCTGTAGCAGTTCTGCTGTTTTAAAAGGTTTCGATACATAGGCGTTCATCCCGATCTCGAAATAATGCTTTACATCTTCCTGCAGTACATTAGCCGTCATAGCAATGATCTTTACGTCTTTTGCCGGTGCGGGCAGGGTAGTGCGTATGCGGCGCGTAGCCTCAATACCGTCCATTACCGGCATTTGAATATCCATAAGCACGAGGTCATACTCGTGAGCCGCGATCTTCTCTATGGCTATTGTGCCATTCACAGCTATTTCTATTACGATGCCAGGGAGCAAATCATGGAGCGTATCCTCGGCTACCATCTGGTTAAATTCATTATCCTCGACAAGAAGCACTTTTATAGCGCTCAATTCCTGCAATATTTGCGCACCGGCAGTATCATCCTGTTTTTGCTCGGCATGCTCCTCTGCTTTGCCAAGCGACAGCTCCAGGCTAAAAACCGTTCCCTTACCAAGCTCGCTGCGAACGGTGATATCGCCATTCATCAATGTTGCCAGCTGTTTTGATATAGTTAGTCCCAGCCCTGTACCGCCAAATTTACGGGCTGTATCCGTGCCGGCCTGCGTGAAACTCTCAAAAATACTGTCCACATAATCCGGCGCAATACCGATGCCGGTATCGGTAATATCAAAGCGTATTTTATACAGGTCATTCCGGTTGGATCGCAGCGTTGCGCGTATCTCCACAAAGCCCTGTTCTGTAAACTTTACTGCATTGCCAGTCAGGTTTACCAATATCTGGTTGATGCGGGTAGGGTCGCCGGAAAGCATGCTAGGTATAAGCGGGTCGATCGATGTACGTAGTTCGATGCCTTTTTCTTCCGCGCGCAACATGAGCATATCGCTTATGCTTTGTATGGTTTCCGCAAGGTTAAAATCCGTCTTCTCTATAATAATTTTACCGGCTTCAATCTTGGATAAGTCAAGAATGTCATTGATAATTACCAGCAGGTTGTCTGCCGATTGCTGAATAGCATTGAGGTAACGTAGCTGGCCAGGCAGTGGTTCCTTGTTCTGTAGCAGGCGGGTCATGCCCACAATGGCATTCATCGGTGTTCGTATCTCATGGCTCATATTGGCCATAAACTGCTGCTTCAGTGAGGCTGTGCGCTCAGCAACTTCCTTTTCTTTCTGGGCAAGCTCTACCTGCTGCCGCACCTGTAAATTGCTAAGCTTGTTGTAAGTGGTTTGCTGGAAGATCGCCTCTTTGATCCGCTCAAACTCTTTGAGGTGATGAAATGCCTTGGGGATATCGCCCATCCGGTCGTAAAGTAACGACAGTACCTCATGCACGCTCATAATATCGTGGCGGCGGGAATATTCGGTACTCAGGCTAAAGGCTTTCTCAAGATGCTTCCTTGCCGTGCGGAAATGCTCCTCATCCATGTGTAGCCGCCCGAGGTAAAAAGTGCTGGTGATCTGCACTTCTACATTTCCTAACTCTTCAGCGGCTTTGAGGGCCTGGTCCAAATATTTTTCGGCAACATCGAACTGCTGCATCTTATAATACACTTTTCCAAGTCCGCTCAATGCCATATCATACGTCATCGTGCCGGCTTCTGTGAGCCCCAGGTTTTCTTCAAAATAGCGTAAGGCCTCGCCAAAATCCTCGAGCTTGAAGTAGATATTGCCAAGAATATGATACAACGTAGTAAGCCGGTGAATATCCTGCGCCCGCTGGAAGATGGGTAGGCATTTAAGCGCAAACTGCAAGGCATTTTCATAATCCGCAAGATCATAGTTGAGGTACGATATGGCAGATAGATTTACAGCCTGCGTTACTTCATCGCCCAGTTTTTCATTGATGGAAAGCGCTTTTTCAAAATAGCTCAGCGCAGTAGCAAGATCGCCGCGATCGCGGTATATATAGCCGAAATTATTGAGCACACGTGCTTCCAACGGCTTATTCTTTACCTCCCTCGCTATTTTATTTGCCTGCTCTAACAGCTCCTGGCCAATATCATACACGCCAAGGCGCCAGTTGCACCAGCCTTTAAGGTTTAGCCCGCGGCCAATGCCGAGCCGGTGGCCAATTGCATCCGAGCGATCTATGATCTCATCGGCCATATGAATGGCGCGTTCTACCTCAAAGTTGCGCACTTCCATAGCCATGTCTATGTACACATCTATCCGCGCCTGCTCGTCTGTAAGCTGCTCGTATTCGTGGAGCAGGTCTTTGTAGCGTTGGTTCTCCATAAGTAATCCTCAATATCGTGGGGGGGCAATAATGTACGTACTAAATTTCTAAAAAAGAAAGAGCCCCACAGGCTTTAAACCTGTGGGGCTATCAAAAAAAATTTTAAATGAAGAGGAACAGTTCTATCCGTTTTGTGTCTGGCGCTCATAATCTTTCATGCCCGGATCTTCATAGCTCGTCCAAAGGGCACACATATGGCCAACTACAGCGAGCCCCCATGCGGCGGTAATCCATGCGGGCCACGGATAATGCCAACCCGGCTTGCTTCCTTTATACGTAAGCCACATGATCGTATTCGCAATGGCAAACAGGACAAGGTGAAGGAGGAAAATGGATTTCTGACGGCCGGTAGGAAGGATCTTATTGTGAGACATGGAGGTCAATTTATTAGCCGGGCAAAGATAATAGGTTGATTGGAGAAAAAGAAACGCATAGCATTGGAGCCGGCTTGCAGCCGGTACCCATAATGCTGCGGCTGAGAAGCCGCAGCAAAAGGAATCCTGTTAAATAATACGCATATATAGCCGGAAATCCCTTCCTACCGCTTTTCTCGAAAATCTGTGAGCCTTTAAGGTATCTGCTCAATCTGCGGCCTATCACTTACACCAAATAAGAAAAGCTCAATAGAAAAGAGGAGATGAACGGTGCCAACGCCACAAATGCTCAATAAAAATCGATCAGCCTAACCAACAAAAGATCAAAAGAAAAATTGGAGCACAAAATGCTTTTCCAAAGGCCGATTTCCCTTATCTTCGCGCCCCGTTTGCGCGTGTGGCGAAATTGGTAGACGTACCAGACTTAGGATCTGGCGCCGTGAGGCATGGGGGTTCGAGTCCCTCCACGCGCACTTAAGAAATAATATTGCCGGTGTACTGCATCGGCATTTTTTTAACCAAAAAAATAAGAAAGAGGACTTATATGGCAACGGTAACGCGCGAAAACATTGGCAACCTGCATGATAAAATTACAGTGAATCTGGGCAAGGAAGATTATCTCCCTACGTTTGAAAAATCGTTGAAGCAATACGCGAAACAGGCCAATGTGCCGGGCTTTCGCAAGGGTATGGTACCCGCAGGCATGGTACGGAAAATGTATGGCCAGAACCTGTTCAATGACGAGATCATCAAGAGCGCAAGCCGCCAGCTCGAGCAATATCTGAATGAGCAGAAGATAGCCATCTTCGGGCAACCTATGATCCTGCCTAATGAGAAGCCGCTTATGCTGGATATGAATGCCCCGGCAGATGTGGATTTTAATTTCGAGATCGGCGTGAAGCCCGAGGTGCACATACCAGCATTGGAAAGCGGCCATCAGCTTACACGCTATAAGGTAGAAATCTCCGAGAAGCTGATCGATGATGAGGTTGAGCGCATTCAGCGCCGTTATGGAAAGGCAGAGGATGCGGAGGCAATTACAGGCCGCGAAAATATTTTATCTGCTACTTACCAGCCGCTTGATGCAGCCGGAGAAGTGGTGGCAGAAAGCGAAAAGAAAGAAGATACAATACTCATCGATAAGCTGCCGCAAAAGCTTCAGGATGAGTTGATGAATAAGAAAACGGGCGATAAGGTCATGTTTACCCCGGCTACTGATTTTACGGCCGAGGAGCTGGCGGTTTTTATGCGCGATTCTCTGAAAGCGGATATGAGCGCTGCGGCGCAGCATTACGAGCTGGAAGTAACGAAAGTGGGTACGCTGATGCCGCGTGAGCTGGATATTATGCTTTACGGTGAGGTATTTCCCAACGATCCTATTATGGATGAAGCTACCTTCCGCGCCAAGCTGAAGGAAGAGCTGCAGCGCGAGTTTGACAAGATCAGTGATAACCGTGTGAATGATGAGATCTTTGAAATGCTGGTGCATAATACGCCGATACAGTTGCCGGTAGCTTTCCTGAAGCGATGGATGAAAGACGGCCAGGAAAAGCAGCGTACGGAAGCTGAGGTGGAAAAAGAATTTCCCGGCTTCGATCATTCCCTGCGCTGGACACTCATTTCCGATAAAATCATTGCGGATAATAGCCTCCAGGTAACGCACGATGAAGTATTCAACGATATAAAGGGCCGCGTACTGGCCTATTTTGGTATGGAAGCAGGTGAGGAAGCACCATGGATGGAAGGCTATATGCAAAAAGTGGCCAAGGATGAAAAAACGCTCAATGAAACCTACCGACAGCTCATGTTTGCCCGCTTATTCCAGTTCCTGCAAACGAAATTCCGCGTACAGGAAAAAGAGATCAGTGAAGAGGAATTCTATAAGCTGCCAAGTGCGCACGAAGCTGCGCATGGGCATAAGCATTAATTACGTTGGCTAAAAACGAAGCTTGTAAAAGGCCGCTCTTGCGAAAGAGCGGCCTTTTTTATTAATGATGTTTTGTGGAATAGTTTTTACATTTGCAAAATAAGGGTTTAGTTTATCAAACAATTAATTATGAGCTTTTTGTGCTGGATTTTGATCGGTTTTCTGGGGGCGTCTATTGCCTCATTCGTTCTTAATAGAAAGGGTTATCCTCTGATTGGTTTTTTATTTGTAACAGGCATTGGCAGTGCCATTGCAGGAGGCTTGTGGGTTACGCAGCTTGGCTGGGAATGGGGCGATGCAGTCTCATTCAACTACCGGAATATACTTGCAGCAGCGGTTGCCAGCATTGTGGCGTTGTCGCTTTTTACCCTTGTGGTTAACCTGTGTTTTCCCGTACAGCAGGAGGATAGAACTTTACTGCAATAGCTACCCTTTTTACTTTGTTAGTTACTCCGTTAAAATAACTGCTTCAGCACATTATAAACTACCTGCGGCTTACCGAGTGTATAGAAGTGCAGCACAGGCACCTTATTTTTCAGCAGGTCGCGGCATTGAGACAGAAGCCATTCTGTACCAATCTGCTCACACGCGGCTTCATTTTTTGCTTTCTGCAATTCTCCTGAAAGCTCAAGCGGTATCTCTACATTAAAAATGCTCGGTATTACCGATAGTTGGCGCTTACCGGTAACAGGCTTGAGGCCCGGGATAATCGGCGCGTCAATATCCTGCGCTCTGCAGGCTGCTACGTAATCGTAATAATGCTGGTTGTTAAAGAACATCTGCGTTGTTACATAATCTGCGCCGAGGTTTATTTTTTCTTTTAAATGTGCAATATCTGTGGCGAGGTTCGGGGATTCAAAATGCTTTTCCGGGTAGCCTGCCACGCCAATACAAAAGTCTGTCTTTACGCCATCCATTATATCTTCCTCAATATACTTGCCTTCGTTCAGGTCAATGATCTGCTTTACCAGATCGCCTGCATAGCGGTGTCCTTTTGGGTGATGGATAAAAAATTTCTCGTTCGCGGCTGCATCGCCCCGTAACGCCAGCACATTATCCACTCCAAGAAAGTGCAGATCGATCAGCGCGTTTTCGGTTTCCTCATTCGAGAAGCCGCCACAGATGAGGTGTGGTACGGCGTCAATGCGGTAACGGTTCATTATGGCTGCGCAGATGCCTACTGTGCCGGGGCGCTTACGTATCTCCACCCGCTCAAATGAGCCATCTTCCCGCTTTTTATAAACCTGCTCGGCCCGGTGATAAGTTACATTTACAAAAGATGGTTTGAACTCCACAAACTGATCCAGCAGGGAAAAGATGGATTCTATGCTTTTACCTTTGGTAGGCGGCAGGATTTCAAGGGAAATGATCGGGCCATTGGCCTGACGGAGATGCTCGGTAATCTTCATAAAAAATTGACCTGTTAAAAGTAAGCAAGTTTTGCTGCCCGCCGGTCGGTGCCCGTCTTTAAAGGCCTCCAGGATTTAGGTAGCTATATGCATAATATAAAAAGCACGAAAGCCATGCGCCTCCGTGCCCTTTATTATAGTAAATCAGCGGCCATCAGGCGTTTATCGTGGCATGAACAGGCGGTGTTGCCGGCATCCGCAGCTCCTCATCATCCGAGAAACGAACCTTGCCTGTTGCTACATCATAAATGGCCGGCACCAGCGCTACCTTGCCCGCGACAACCAGGTCACGGATTACTTTACTTTCAGCAAGGATGGATTCCACTGAATGGCGTACGTTCAACTCAGTTACTTTCTGAACAAAATCTTTATTGCTGCTTGTGCGGTTTTCAGTAATGGTACGCTCCAGCTCCACTGCCGGACGAATATGCGCGAGCAAACTTGTAAGATTGCCGAGCTGCACATTATCGCAGGCGCCTTTTATTGCGCCGCAGGATGTATGGCCAAGCACTAAGATAAGTTTGGAGCCTGCAATGGCCGTTGCAAATTCAAGGCTGCCCAAAATACCTGCTGAGATAATATTGCCCGCAATGCGGATACTAAAAATATCTCCCAGGCCCTGGTCGAATACGATCTCGGCAGGCGCACGGCTATCCATGCAGCTAAGAATGGCGGCAAACGGAAATTGCCCGTCTTTCGTTTCATTCACGCGCTCCAAAAGGTCGCGGTTATAGCGCATGTTATTGATAAAGCGGAAGTTGCCTTCCTTGAGAAGTTGCAAAGCATCTGCAGGCGTCATATCGTTGCCGGTATTTATTGAAGACATATAATTTTACGATTAAGAAAGACAGGTAAATTTAATCCGCATTTACGAGCTGGCGGAGCAGCTTTTTATAATTTCCGGCGGATCGCTTCGGCGTTTCATCCACATTCAGTAAGTCGGAAACCACTTCCCGCTCTGAAACGGATGCCGGAACTTTGTAAGTATTCCGGAAGCCGATAAGCGAAAGCTTTATTCCTTTTGTGGGTGCCTTGGAGTCATGAAAATCCCGGATAAGATCCAGCACATCAAAGTCTATGTATTCTGTAAGGCTCGCATCAATAATCACGGCGCTGTGGCGGGGCAGGTTTTCTAATGTTTGCTTAATGCTGGCTTTATTCAGGAAAGAAACCTCCTGGGCAAGTGTAAGCTTTATAAGATCGCCATTGCTGTAGGAGCTGCGCTGGTAGTAGAAGGGGATCCGCATATTCTGCCGGAGCATAAACAGAATAGATATGACTAACCCGATGCCTACTCCCTTTAAAAGATCAAGCGATACGACTGCGATCACGGTTATTACAAATGGTGCAAACTGGGTAATGCCACCTTCCTTCCACATATGCCGGAACACGGATGGACGGCACAAGCGATAGCCTGTAAATAACAGAATGGCCGCAAGCGCAGCCTTTGGAATATGGTTCAGCAAAGCAGGGATAGATGCCGCACAAATCAACAGCAGCGTACCATGAATAATAGTGGATCGCTTGCTGCGCGCGCCTGCATTGATATTTGCAGAGGAACGCACGATCACAGAGGTGATGGGCAGGCCACCGATAAGCCCGCTTAATATATTACCAATTCCCTGCGCCTTTAGCTCTGCATTGCCGGGCGTATATCTTTTCAGCGGGTCCAGCTTATCTGTTGCCTCGATGCAAAGAAGCGTTTCTATGCTGGCAACCGCAGCGATCACAAATCCGGTGATCCATACCTTTTTACTCAGAAAGCCATTTAGATCCGGAAATGTAAACTGCCCGAAGAAATCAGGCACTGATACCGGCACTTTCATGCTTACAAGGTGCGTAGATGCGAGTGCAATCGGCGAGCCTGTTGCTACCAGCACTTCGTTGAAGGCTACTGCCAATAATACAACAAGCAGACCCGCAGGAATCAACTGCACTTTCCGGAATGATTTGGTTGTCCAGATCGCAAGCAAAGTAAGTCCCGCAACGGAAATTATAACTGCAGCAGGCTCAATATGCTGGGCCGCGTCTATTATATCTGTCCACTGGAAGCCTGTTTCGCCTTCAGTAAGCGCCTGCTTATCCACACCTACAGCGTTGGTAAATTCTTTGATGATAATGGTTAGGCCAATACCTGCAAGCATCCCTTCAATCACATTCGACGGAAAATAATTGGCGATACCGCCCGCCCGGATAAAGCCCAGCAAAAAGTTGTAATACGCCGGCAATGATCACGGCGCAAAGAAAAAAGTTAAAGGGCATTACTGCCAGTGCGCCGATCACAATAGCGATAAGCCCGGCAGCCGGACCGCTTACGCTAAGGTGCGATCTACTCAGGGTACCGATCACGATGCCGCCTATAATTCCGGCCACTATGCCCGCAAAAGGCGGCGCGCCAGAGGCTTGTGCAATGCCCAGGCAGAGCGGCAAGGCAATAAGAAATACAATGAGGCCGGCAAGGACATCTTTTTTAAAGTTGCCCGCAGGTTTTGTTTGTTGCTGTAACATAAAACGATGGTAAGCTCCGTAAGCCGAAGCAGATAATTAAACCCGGATCGTGCCCGGCAAAGTAAAAAGGGAGAAAATTTTAAGGCTTAAATAAAAGCCTTATCCGGAGGAGGAGTCGTGATATCCGGATAGAAAGATGCCTTGAAATGGCACAGGTAATGAAGCGCGGTTTTTACCAGCGAATCAGTAATAAACATGCGGAAAGAGATACCATCTGTTGTAAGAAAGAGCTTATCGATTGTTTTTTCTTTCAGATCTTTTCCTGCGCCGCTTTCCTCTTCATTATCATCTGCAGATTGCCCGGTTGCCGCTTTTTTTAGCAGCATCTTTCCGAGCTCCTTCACAGGTAGTACCTGCAAGGAAAACAATATGATCAATAAGTAAGAAAGCCATTGCTTCATTCCGGGCAAAAATAACGCAATCGATTTTCCGGCAGCATTAATAAATGTTAAACATCAATAGCGCTTACCTTTGCGCCTCTTTAAATATTTAATGATAAAGCAATTTCTGGGTAGCCTGCTGTGCATGCTGCTCCTGCATACCGCTGGTGCGCAGGTGATCAATTGGCCCACTCCGGAAGTGGAGCAGCTCTACATGCAGGCCCGTAGCTACCTGAGCAGCGGCAATATCCGCCAGGCCATTCCGTTGTATCAGCAAGCCATAAGCCTTGCGCCCGATGTTGTAATCCTTTACCGCGATCTTGGCAATGCCTATTACCTGACCAGCAACTACGCTGATGCTGATAAAACACTCGGGCCGGTTATCGAAAAGGGCCGTGCCGATGAGCAGTGCTACCAGGTTGCGGCAGCTTCAAAAATTGCGCAGAAGGAAGAGAAGAAAGCAAAAAAAATATTGGATGCAGGTATAAAAAAGTATCCGCATTCAGGTCTGCTCTACCACGATTATGGTAAGCTTTATGATGATAAAAATGAAGAGGAGCAGGCATTGAAGCAATGGCTTTACGGGATAGCTGCCGACCCGGCCTATCGGGTAAATTATTATGAGGCAGCCCGTACTTATATGATCACCCAAAAACCGGTGTGGGCTATACTTTACGGTGAGCATTTTGTGAATATGGAGCCTCAGACGCCTCGTGGCAATGAAACGCGAAAAATGTTGATGGCCGCTTACCGGAAATTTTATGCTATCCCTAAAGGCAATGGAGTTACAGCATTTGGTAAGGCATCTAAGGCAGATCCTGAAAATTTTGAAGAAGCGGTAGCTGAGACCTTGCTAAAGCTTGCACCGGTTGTAAGTGATGGCGTTACCACCGAGAACCTGACTATGCTGCGGGCCCGGTTTATTATTGATTGGAATACCCGTTTTGCGCTAACCTATCCCTACACACTTTTTTCTTATCAGGATGATCTGCTACGTGATGGTCACTTTGATGCCTATAATCAATGGCTGTTTGGCCGTGCAGAAAGCGCGCAGTTTTTTGATGCATGGAATGGTTTTCACCCGGAAGCCATGCCGGCATTCAACACCTGGCAAGGCAAAAATCCATTGCGCCCAACGGCATCCGATGCTTATAACGATCGCAAGACGAAAGGAATCTTCCCGCAAAACCCATACAAACGTTAAAAAGAATTGTTCTCTCCCCTATAGCGGGCTCAAAAACTTATTTTTGTCTTCTTGCACTCGCACTATCTTTTCATGAAATTTTCCCGTTTTCTTTTTTCCATTGCCTTGATTCTTGGCTTTGGCGCTTTGCCATTTATAGCTGCTGCGCAGGATGCCCGCTCGGCGGATAAGATTCTTGCTGTGGTTGGCCGCAACCGTATTGTATTGCAATCAGAGCTGGAGCAGAATATTACACAGATGCAGCAACAGAACCCTGTTGAGTTTACCGATTCTATGAAATGCCAGATGCTGCAACAGATCATCATGCAGAAGATGTTTGTAGAACAGGCCGAGCGCGATAGCCTGCTGGTAAGCGATGAAGATGTGGAAAGCAATATCGATAACAAGCTTCGCTACTATACACGTATGTATGGCTCCCGCGAAAAGCTGGAGGAAGCAGCAGGTAAAACTATTTACCAACTCAAAGACGAGCAAAAGGACAATGTACGCGAACAGCTGATGGCAGAAAAAATGCAGGCCAAACTATTAGAGCATGTAAAAGTAACCCCGGCCGATGTACAGGCTTTTTATGTAAAGCTTCCTAAAGATAGCCTTCCGTTTTTTCCGGCTACCGTGGAAGTAGGGCAAATTGTAATTGATGCGCCAACAAGCCCTGAGCTCGATAAATATGCGTACGACCAGCTTGCAGACATCCGCAAGCAGGTTGTTACAGATGGCAAAAGCTTTGAAACAATGGCCGGTTTGTATAGTCAGGATCCTGGCAGCCGCGATAATGGCGGCCTCTACGCAGGCGTAACCCGCGATGGTGGCATGGCGCCTGAATTTGTAACCGCAGCATTCCGCTTACAGAACGGCGAAATTTCACCCGTAGTTAAAACATCGTTTGGCTATCACATAATCCAGATGGTAAAGCGTAAAGGGGAGCAAGTAGATATCCGCCACATTCTTATTATGCCGCAGCATACTTCCGCAGATTATAAGATTGCTATGGAGCGCTTAGATAGTGTACGCTCACAGATTATTGCCGGTAAGCTCACTTTTCCGGAAGCAGTAGGTAAGTACAGTACTGATCAGCAAAGTAAAATGACGGGTGGTATGATTGCTGACAGTCGCACTAACTCAACAGCGCTGGAAGTAGATCAGCTGGATCCAGCGCTTGCATTAGGCATCGATAGTCTGAAGCCGGGCGCCATCTCGCAGCCGCAGATGTATAAGAATGCACAGGGGGGAACAATCCAGCAGGATCGTTTTTATGAAAAGCCGCACGGCGCCGCATAAAAGCTAACCTCACGGATGATTACAGCAAGATACAAGCCGTAGCGCTTGGCCAGAAGCAGAATAAATATCTGGAAGCATGGATCGAAGGCAAGTTGCCTACCTACTACCTGAAGATCAATAAAGATTACGGTGCCTGCCCACAAATGCAGCACTGGGTAGCGAAGACCACATCCAAATAATTTTTTCAGCCAGTGCAAGTATCCCACGCCTCCAAGGGCGTGGGGATACTTTGTTTAACATCGCTTAGTCTTCGATCATAAAAAACCAGCCTGGGCAACCACTATCTCCTCAGGCCAAAGCCTTGCAAGGAAGCCAATATCCACAGGAAAAAAAGAGGAAGAACCGTCCGTATTGTATTTCACGGGGCAGGTAATGGTGCTGCCGGAAAGGCTGCAATAGTTTCGGCCATTATCCTGTATGATGATAGCGCCTTCATCAATCTTGCGATAAACGATGCTCATATTTATAACAGCGTATTTTTCAAAACCTGTTATTGCTTCCGGTCGTTCTTTCCATCCATTGGTAATACCATAAACAAAGTAATCGGCCTTCATTTTATAGTATTCTGATTGATGCCGGGCTGCATGTACATTGCCATCGCGGCGGTAGCGAATGGTAAAGTCTGCATAAGCCTTGTATTTCACTTCGCGGAAGCGCTCCTGTACGGTACAACTGCCGCCTGTAGGCAGGTCATAAACATAATCTATCCCACTTTCCATATCCAATGCCCGCGCATCATCCGCATTGAGCGTTACAGGCTTCCAGCCTAGCGGAGCATAGATAAGCGGTAAAGCAAGTTTTTGATGTACGAAATCGGTGAAGGCGCGATCGGGAAAATAGGACACTTTTTAAGGGGATTAGGAATTGGGAATTGGTGATTGGGAATTGGACCTGTAGCTTGTTTTTGTGGCTGCATGAGGCATAACTATTTTCAGGAAGCTACAGGCTGCTTTATTTCCCGCAGGACCTGCATATTTCCCGATTGCCTTTTTAATGCGCGCTTTTGTTACATCGGATACAAGCGGATATTGCTCCCGCAGCGCAGGATCCTTGCCGCTATTAGGCTCTGGCAGTTGCACGCAAATAAACCTTCGATGCGATCCTGCATCAGCGTTTAATGCTAAAACTGCCTGCGCCGTTGTACCGGAACCTGCAAAAAAATCCAGCACAAGGTCATTCTCACTGGTTGCCTGCTCAATCAGGTGCCGGATAAGCGCTACTGGTTTTGGAAAACGAAAGGGGCTGTCACCATCGAATAATGCCTTTAGCTCTTTGGTTCCTGAAGCAGTCAGCAGGCCGGTAATTACGGAGCTCATAGGCTTAAGCTCACTGCGCAGCTCTGATCGATACTTTTTAAGCAGGAAATTTTTGCCGGCTTCTTTCGGGAAAAGGAGCTTACCGCTTTCTGTCCATTCTGCCACACGAGCTGGCGCAAACGCCCAATACCGACCCTTTGGCGGCAGGTATCGCTGGCCTGTATGCGGGTTTACAATTGGAAAACGATAGGATTCTGTACCACTCGCTGCTGATGGATTATCCGGTATCCACGGGCCGCGCGGATCGGCGTCTTTATTCTGGTAGTTGCTCAGGTCTTTGGATATCCCATGGAACCTGCACTTCGTTTTATCCTTTGCATAGATGAGTATGTACTCATGGTCGGTGGCAAAATTGGCGCCTGCATCATTCGGCGTGGTGCGATTTACCCAGATAGCCTGCCCTACAAAATTATTTTCACCAAAGAGCTCATCCAGGATAAGGTGTAAATGTGCCGCTTCGTTATCATCAATCGAGATAAAAATAACACCGTCATCGCGCAGCAATTTATACGCAAGAATAAGCCGGGTATAAATCATGGAAAGCCAGCCTGCATGTGCCAGCCCGGCATCTTTAGCTGCTCCACCTCTGCTTTTACGGAAGTCATCTGCGTAGGCAAAAGAGGAGTTCCCGGTATTGTAAGGGGGGTCTATGTAGATCATCTTTACAGCACCCGCATAATCTTTCTGTAACAACCGCAGTGCTTCACTGTTTTCGCCTTCAATGAAGATATGATGAGCAGTGTCGTGGTTAGTGTCCGCGCCCTCGTGCGCTAATGCACCTGTTGCCGGGGCAGATGCAGCGGCAATGGCAGCAGCTTTTCCGGGCCATGTGAAACCAAAAGTTTCGGCTATTTCGTTAATCAGGCTGATAGTATTTGGGTTTTTAGACGAAGATCAATTACCTGCTCAGGATCTTTGCAAACCGCTGAATATCGGCTTCAGGAATAAGCAGCGCGCCGTGCAGCAGGTGTTGGGTAAACTGGTGTGCAAAATACGGCGCAAGGCTGCAACCTTTACTGCCCATACCATTAAATATTCCTACAGAAGAAGAAACAGGATGGATGCCAATAAATGGTTTCTGGCCGCCGGTAGCAGGGCGGATAGCCGCCTGATGTCCTACAATTGTGTAAGGCAGTTTCAACCAGCTATCCAGTGTGCTTTCGATGAGCTTGCGGAATGCAGGAGTCGGCTGGTCATCGGTATATTCGCGGTTGAACGTGCTGCCTATCCAGAAAACATCTTCCTGCCAGGGTATTATGCTTATGGGCCCGTGCTTATAGATGTGCTCCTGCGAAAGTGAGGGTATCTGCGCATAGATCACTTCGCCTTTATTCAATTGAAAATTAAGCCGGGTAAAGTATGGATTATCGATATCCGCAGCTCCTTCACAGAATATTATTTTACCGGCGCTGATATTTTTATAATCAACGTGGTCATCCGCGATATGACAATCCTCAAGCGTGAAATGCGCTTCCAGTAATGAATGGTTGACGGCCAGATGCTCACGCCAGTGATCTAACAGCAGGCTCACATCAACAAGATATGAGGGGCTGACGGCGCCGATGCCGTAGTTGAAACGGAACCAATCCGAATAAGCGCCGGTTCTGTTTACATGATTCAAATAAGTATCATTCTCATTTTCACGGGCGGCAAAAAGTGACGCGGCTTCTGCTGTAGGATGGAAATTCAGGACATCACATTCCCGAAGGAAAGACCTGCGGAACTGTTGCCCCAACTGCGTGTACGTTTCCTTAGCAAATGGTAGTAGTATATCAGCGAGCCAGGTAGTTACATACTTCTTGCCTGTAACCGGGTTGATGAGTCCACTGGCAATCTTACTCGCAGTAACAGGTTTTGCCTCATCGATCACCGGCACGCGTTGCCCGGCTTCCATAAGCTGCCGGCTCAGCATTGTACCGCTGATGCCCTGACCTACGATGATAAAATCAACTTCCATTGTTTGCCTGATGATTTTTGCCCGCTTTGATGTCTGAACTGTGCTTCTTTTGATTCTTCTGATTCACCAGCTATTTTATAACTATGCGTGTTCAGTCTTGCTCATAGGGGTCATAAAAATCAAAAGAATCACAGTTCAGAAAACAACAGCGGCTAAGAAAAGCTCAATAGAAAAGGGTGGATGAACGGAGCGAAGCAACGGATGCTCAATAGAACTCCTTTAGCCCGGACAATAATGCTACAGCGTCCTGATCCGCTCTATCAGCGCGGTTGTGGAATAGCCCTGCACAAATTGTATGATCTCAACGCTGCCACCGCTCTGCTGCACAAAATCCGCACCTACAATTTTATCAATCGTATAATCGCCGCCTTTCACCAGCACATCCGGCTGCAGGGCTTCTATAAGGGCAAGCGGTGTAGCCTCTTCAAAAAGACATACGGCATCCACGCACAAAAGAGCTGCAAGCTGGAAGGCGCGGTCTGCCTCCGCCGTAACCGGCCGTTCCGGGCCCTTTAATGCCTTCACCGAAGCATCTGTATTTACACCCACAATCAGCACGTTGCCGCAATCTGCAGCCCTTGCCAGATAATCCAGGTGGCCATGATGCAGGATATCAAAACAGCCGTTGGTAAATACGATCTTCCGGCTCGACTGGCGCCAGATATGGCACTGCCGGATGAGCGTTTCGCGGCTATGAATTTTTTGTGTTATCCACTGTAATTTTTGCATGATTCGGGCGGCGGTTTAATAGAGGTAACAGAATAAGCGATAGCGTGCCAAAGATCAGGATAACCGCAGTTTGCACCGACCAGGCTACCCAGCCAAATGCATACCCGCCGGATTCGCTAACGCCGTAAAGCGCCAGTATAAGCTGGGTAACGAGTGGGTAAGAGCCCAGCCCGCCGGGCGTAACGATAATGCTGATGGACCCGAAAGACAGGATGGTAAGCCCTACCAGCCAGCCCATTTCGTGCGTAGGCGGCAAGCCCCAGAGCCCCAGCATGATCATCAGCAGATAGCAACCCCAGATGGCAAATGTATAGCCCACAAAAGCCCGGCGCTTCTTTAATTGCATAATGGATTGTACGCCGATGCCAATGCCTTTTATCGCCTCGCCCACTTTGGTTTTTTTCAGGTAGCGATACACCACAGCCAGGATCACCAGCAGCGCTAAGAGCCCGATAACGCCGTATAAAAGCTTATGCCCACTATCATTCCTGAGCTTGTTAAACAGATCCGCCGCAAAGCTGCCCAGTACCTTGGCCTGCAGCGCGAGGCTCAGGAACATAATAATAAGCAGGCACACTACATCCCAGGCGCGCTCGGCTACAATGGTGCCTACCATCTTATCGGCAGGCACTTTTTCATACTTGGCGAGCACCGTGCATTTAGCAACTTCGCCAAAGCGGGGCAACAGCGTATTTACCAGGTAGCCGATCATTACGGCAAAAAAAGTATTGGAGTTTGAGGGGCGGATGCTCAGCGTTTCCAGCAGGAGCTTCCAGCGGAGCGCCCGGAAATAATGCGCGAAGAACCCGACAAAAATTACCGGCAGGAGGTACCACAAATCGGCGCTGAGCATGGAGTTTACCATGTCATCGCGCTGCAGCTGCGTCATTTTACGAAGCTGCCATACAATGAGAAATACGGCCAGCCCGATGAATAGAATTACCTGGAGTACGGTGATAACCGTTTTGCGATTCATAAACGGTGCTAAAGATAATGCTTAGAGGCTGTTATCCTCTCCTGGGAAAATTACTGCCGGCTTAAAGGCTTTGGCCTCCTCAAAATCCATCGTCGCAAACGACATGATGATGATGGTATCGCCCACATGCACCGCCCGCGCCGCAGGCCCGTTCATACAGATCATCCCGGATCCGCGCGTACCCCGGATCACATAAGTTTCGAGCCGCGACCCGTTATCGATATCCACGATCTGCACCTTCTCGTGCTCAATAAGGTTAGCCGCTTCCATCAGCGCCTCATCGATCGTAATGCTGCCGATATAGTGCAGGTTGGCCTCCGTGATTTTTACCCGGTGGATCTTGGATTTCAATACTTCTATCTGCATGGGGTGGCAAAGGTAAAGGAATGAAGGGCGGATTAAAAAATCAGGAAGCCTGAATGTATCGCAGCTAAAGGCCATGCCTGCCCAGAGAAGCTATTGAGCAGGGTAGCAGCATTGAGCCTGGGTGCCGGCTATCCATTCCAAGCCCCGCAGAAAAAGCGGGGGCTTTCCATTCCTATCCGGGCTACGTCAGCAGGCGGTTTGCTATCGGGCTTACTATTCGCTGTAGTTGTCTGAACTATGATTCTTTTCATTTTATAATTCCTGCATGCCAAAGCTTATGCAGACTTGGCCAAGTCCCGAAGGAAGACTTGCCAGGTTGGTACTAAGGGAAAACGCGCATATTACGAGCCAGGCAGCGCCGGCAGGGTTCAAAACCCTGTCGGCATTTCCATAAGCAGGCAAGCCGGCCACTCATCCCTTCGGTGCATGCGTGTAGCGCTTCATTGCACCCGTCCTCCGCATCGCCGGACCGGTGCCGATTCATTCCGGGCCGGCTACAGGCGCTGTTGTACGCGTCCCGCTCCGCTCCGGACTTGTGCAAAAGACATTTGTACCCTGTCCCATTTACATCGGGACGCGTGCGAAACGGTTCTGCGCAGCGGAGTATGCCCCTGTAGGCGGTGCAGAACGAAGTTTGCCCTGATCAATTGGTAGCCGGACGCGCCCCGGGGACAGTTGCGCCGGTGCAATATGATTCTACGCCGGTGCAAAACCGTTTTGCACCGGTGCAAAATGTAAATGCGCAAGCTATTGTTTAGGCAAAGTCCATACAAGGCATTGCATATCAGGTATTAAAGGCAATAAAACAGAAAAATTATCATTTGGCTCTGAGAAGCATCATTAATCATCTTCTGATTATATGAATGGCGGGTTGCATCACTTCTTCCCGCGAAAGCCAAAATCCAGCCGATAATAGAACAGCGGCAAGAAGCCAAGCTGATATTGTGTATAAAAAGGGTAAGCAGCCCCCTGCGCGCCCAGATCGGGGCTATACGTAAGCGAGAGGATATTCTTCGTACCGAAAATATTTACCAGGTCCAGCGCCACCTCATGGGTCACCTTTTTCCGGTTGATCCGCACACCCAGCTTCAGATCCGTCCGGAAATAATCCGGAAAGCGCAGGGTATTGCGCTGGCTGTCCACCAGCACCAGGTCGCCTTTTGCATTCGAGCCCGCTACATCCGGCGGCGAATAGAGAAATCCTCCCGAATAAGTGATCTTGGCCCCGGTAATAAGCGTACTGTTGTTGCCAAGCGGCTTTTCGTAGCCGCCCAGCAGGTTGGTAGCAAAGCGGCCATTATAATCCGTATTGCGGTACACACCGTCTGCTCCTTTGGCCTTAGAGTTAAACAGCGATCCTGTAAAAAGAAAATAATAATTATGGCTAAAGGTTTTCTCCACCGTAAGCTCAATGCCGTAATTATAGCCCGTACCGCCATTCACCAGCGTATCGGGGAAAAGCCTGTCGAACGTAGCGCCCTGGTTGATGCCGGAGAAAGACGAGCCGGAGCGGGTTTCAATAGGCACCTTAAAAAGGTATTGATAATAAGCCTCCGTATGCAGCCGGAACTCGCGCGTAAGCGCCCGGTCGTAGCCCGCAACAATATGATGGCTGCGCGTAAAGCCAACATTATAGTTGTGCAGTTGGTCATCGGGCACCTGTGGGTAATGAATGAAGTATTGGTACAGCGGCTGGAGCTGGCTGTGCAGGCCGTAGCCAAGCGTATAAACACCATTGGTTCCGGGTTTCCAGCGAACGCCTGCACGCGGCTCCAGCGCTTTGGACCCATTATGGGAGAGGTACTGTGCGTGTAGGCCAGCCGTGATGGTCAGCGCATCAGAAGGACGGTATTTATACTGCACGTAGCCCTGCAGCAGATCGGTATAGCCATTGAAATTTTCCCGGTGCTGCCAGGTCTGCTGCGTAGGCGGGTACTGACGGCTGCTATCGATCAGGTTGAGGTGATAAAGGTTGTTGATAATGCCGGCGCGGAATGTATGGCGGGCGGTGAATTTCTTATTGATATACCAGTGCGCAACCGTGCTGCTGGTTTTGAAAGAGAAGCCCAGGATATTCTTCAGGGAATCCACCACAAAATTCGCATCGCGGAACACCTTATCATGGTGCGCGCCAATATCCTGGCCGGTTTCCGCTACGGTAAGCTTTGCGTAAGTATTGGAATTGAAAGTATGGCTAAGCGTAGCGCCGATCACGCCGGTATTGGAGTGGTAATATTGATCGCGGTCGCTCTCGCCATAAAGCTCATCAGCCTGCCCCTGTATATCGCTCACGATCAGATCGATCTTGCTGAGCCCGCCGATGCCAAAGAAGGAAAGCGCCGTCTTCTTACCCATCGGGAAGTTGAGCTTGAAAGATGCATCCTGGTAATTTGGCACCGAGCTGGTACCGATCTTTATGTGCAATCCCTCAAACAATTTAAGGCTTGAGTAGCGATAGGTAAAAAGATACGAGGTGCCGGACTTTTTAGAGATCGGCCCTTCGCCGGCAAGCTCTGTGCCAAGGAAGCCAAGCTGCGCGGTAAACTCATGCCGCTGATTATTGCCATTGCGCATCTTCAGGTCAAACACGCCTGCCGTAGCATTGCCATATTCCGCAGGGAAAGCGCCGGTAAAAAAATCGCTGTTGCCCAATGATTTCGTATTAAGAATCGTAACCGGCCCGCCGCTGCTCCCTGCATCTGCAAAGTGGCTGGGGTTGGGAATGTCGATATCCTCTAAGCGGTAAATAACTCCCTGCGGGGAATTACCGCGTACAATAATATCATTGCGCGAATCATCGGAGCCCTGAACCCCTGCAAAGTTGGAAGCCATACGGGCAGGGTCGGCACGGCTGCCTGCGTAGCGCTCCGCTTCCTGCACATCGAAAGTGCGGGCGCTTACAACAGCCATCTCGTTAATGTGCTCGCGGCGGGTGCGCACCATAATCTCACCCATCTTCTGCACCGCAGATTCCTCGAGCTGCACGGTCAGTATGGTTTCTTTACCGGAAGTGATGATCACATCGGCAAGCGTAGCGTCACCGTAGCCGGAGTATGAAAAATGAAAGGTGCGTTTACCAACCGGCACGGCAGGAATGGTAAAAAAGCCATTGCTATCGGTAGTAGTGGCGAGCGAATCTGCGCCTTCAAAGCGCACAAGCACGCCGGTAAGCAGGATATGCGATTCTTTATCGGTTACGGTGCCGCGTACGGATTGGGTAAGCTGGGCATGGGCAGAGCCAACTGAAAGAGCGATAATGAGCGTAAAAAGAAGCAGCCGCATTGTAAAAACAAATGAGCTATTAAGGTAAATAATTTTAAGCAGGATAGAAGGCTAAATGCTGGCCTGCACTTAGCTTGTACATGAAGCACGATGGATCATCATCAAATCCGCCAGTACAATTGCTGTAACTGCTTCCACAACAACCGGCGCGCGTAGTGCAATGGCAAGATCATGCCTTCCTTTTATAGCAAAGCTTTCCAGCAAGCCTGTTTCTAAATTAAGCGATTCCTGCAACTGGGGCGTAGAAGAAGCAGGCTTGATTGCTATGCGAAATAGGAGCTTATTCCCATTAGTAATACCGCCAACAATGCCGCCGGCATGATTAGTCCGCGTTTTGCCGGATGCATTTTCAAGCGCATCGTTATGTGTGCTGCCCAACATTTTGGCTGCGGCAAAACCGGTGCCGAATTCAATACCGCGTACTGCCGGAATTGCAAATACTGCGTGAGCAATCAGCGACTCCGCGCTATCCCAGAATGGTTCGCCGAGCCCAGCGGGTATCCCTGAAGCAACACATTCAATGATACCGCCAACAGAATCTTTTGCTTCAATGCCCCGCTGCAATCCCGCTTCTATATCCTGCTCACCTCCCAACTCTATCAGTGCAGCATGGATAGAAATACCGGCAAGGATTTTTTTACCGATCAACCCTGCTGCAACGAGCGCTACGGTAAGCCGGCCGCTGAAGTGCCCGCCACCACGATAATCTTCAAAGCCGCTGAATTTTTGATGCGCCACAAAATCCGCATGGCCCGGACGTGGGATAGCGCGAAGTTTTTCATAATCCTGCGAACGGGCATTTTTGTTTTCAAATAGAATGGTGAGCGGAGAGCCGGTTGTGCAGCCATTAAAAATGCCCGACTGGAATATAGGCAGATCATCTTCCTTACGTGGCGTTGTGCCTTTAAGATTCCCCCCTTGTCGCCGAAGCAGATCCGGCGCAAAATCGTCGGCTGTCAGTGCTATTCCTGCCGGGCATCCGTCTATGATTGTACCAACAACGGCCCCGTGCGATTCACCAAAAATATGTACGCGGAAAAGCCTGCCGAATGTGTTCATGCGTGGGAAATAGTTGCACCTAAAGATTGCAAATCTTCAAAGAAATGCGGGTAAGACTTTTTAACGGCTTCGCTATGGGTAATGACTGTTTCTCCATCTGCGCAAACGGCCGCAATAGCACAGGCCATAACTATGCGGTGGTCGCCGTGGCTATCCACTAAGGCGCCGGTCAGCTTTGCGCCGCCTTCCACCAGCATCAGATCATCCTGAAAGAAAATTTTTATACCCATTTTGCCCAACTCTGTTTGCAGGGTTAGCGCCCGGTCGCTTTCTTTATTTTTAAGGCGGTGAATGCCTTCTATTACAGATGTGCCACTGCCAGCGCAGGCTGCTAAAACAGCAAGCGGCGGAAACAGATCCGGCGTATCGGTTGCATTAAAATGGAATGCCTTAAGCGCGGCTTTGGTTATGGCAATTTGCGTAGCTGTGATTGATAATTGCGCACCGGCATCCATCAGGGCATTTAGCATTACTTTATCGCCCTGAGCTGTAAATACATCCAGTCCGCTAATACTCAGTTTTCCTGCGATGGCGCCTGCTACCAGCAGCATCGCGGCAGCGCTCCAATCCCCTTCAATCCTATACGCGGCGGGAGCTACAGCAGTTTTCTTTTTCGTGAAATGAATAGCCGTAAAATCATCGTTTGTTATTGGTGTTGGCAGCCCCATGTCTTCCAAAACTTTCAGCGTAAGAGCAATGTAAGGCTTGCTTACCGGGTTGGCAATCTTGATCGTTACATCCTCAGCGCCAGCGGCAGCAAAGGCCATGATCAAACCCGTAATGGCCTGTGAGCTTAGTGAGCCGTTGACGGTAATATCCTGAGGCAGCAGCGGGCCCTGTACCGTTATAGGCAAAGTGCCTTTTGAATAAACGATCTTAACGTTAAGCTGCGATAAGGCATCTGTTAAAAATGCCATTGGCCGCTGCAAGAGGCTGCCTGTGCCGGTGAATGTGATCTCGTTTTCCTGCAGGGCAAAAAGAGGAATAAGCATTCTTGCTGCGAGGCCCGATTCACCAAAATTGATAGTAGCAGGTTTACGCCCCGAAGCATCTGTGCTGTCTATAATAATGCCGGCTTCGGTTTGGTGGATACTGCAACCGGCTTCCCTTAAAATATTCAATACAACAAGCTCATCGGCAGATGTACCAACGTTTTCCAAAACGGTTTTGCCGCGGCGAATAATTGCTGCTGCAAGGGCGCGCTGGGCTACACTTTTTGAAGGCGGAGCTGTGATTGTGCCGGATATTTTTGAAGGGGAAACTGTGGTTGTCAAAGTGTAGTGATAAAAAACGAAAATCAGGCTCTTCCAATCGACCTAACTATTAGGATCACCGGTTATCAATCTGCACGGCACATAAATCTGAAAAGAAAAGTCCTGCACTATTGCAGGACTTTTCGGTGATTAAATTCAATATTTAAAGATCAAGACCGTGCTGCTTGCCTGTTTCTATAGCCAGATCGTATCCTGCATCTGTATGGCGCAAAACGCCCATCCCCGGATCATTGTAAAGCACACGCTTAATGCGTTTCTTCGCATCCTTAGTTCCGTCGGCAACGATTACCATACCTGCGTGTAGCGAATAGCCCATACCCACGCCGCCGCCATGATGGAAGGACACCCAGCTTGCGCCACCAGCGGTATTGATGAGCGCGTTGAGAATGGGCCAATCGGCTACGGCATCTGAGCCGTCTTTCATAGCTTCTGTTTCGCGGTTGGGCGAGGCTACAGAGCCGCAATCGAGGTGGTCGCGTCCTATTACAATTGGAGCTTTTAGCTCTCCTTTCTTCACCATTTCGTTAAACATGAGCCCGGCTTTTTCCCGTTCGCCCATGCCAAGCCAGCAAATACGCGCAGGCAATCCCTGGAAGGCAATTTTTTCCCGCGCCATCTTGAGCCAGCGATGCAGGCCCTTGTTTTTCGGGAAGAGCTTCATCATTGCTTTGTCCGTTTTATAAATATCCTCCGGATCGCCGCTGAGTGCTACCCACCGGAAAGGGCCTTTGCCTTCGCAGAACAGCGGGCGGATGTATGCCGGCACAAAGCCGGGAAAGTCAAAAGCATTTTCGACACCACGCTTGTCCTTTGCCTGTCCGCGGAGGTTGTTGCCGTAATCGAATGTAATAGCACCGCGTTTCTGCAATTGGAGCATCAGCTTTACGTGGTGCGCCATCGTATCAAGCGAGCGGCCCATGTATGCTTCGGGGTTAGCAGTGCGCAGTGCGTTGGCTTCAACCACGCTCATGTTTTCCGGGAAATAGCCGATAAGCTCGTCGTGGGCAGAGGTCTGGTCTGTAAGTGTATCCGGGGTGATGTTGCGGTCGAGGAGGCGCTGGAGCAGATCTACAACATTGCAGCAAACGCCTATGGACATGGCTTCGCCGTTCTTTTTAGCATCGAGGCTCCAGTTGATCGCCTCATCTATATTGCTGGTATATTTATCGAGGTAGCGGGTTTCGATGCGCTTTTTTATGCGCCACTCTTCTATTTCGGCAGCGAGGCATACACCTTCATTCATGGTGATGGCAAGAGGCTGAGCGCCGCCCATGCCGCCCAGACCGGCTGTTACATTGAGTGTGCCTTTCAGCGTGCCTTTATAATGAATATTGGCGAGGGAAAGATAGGTTTCATAGGTACCCTGTACGATGCCCTGAGAGCCGATGTAAATCCAGCTACCCGCAGTCATTTGTCCGTACATCATGAGTCCCTTTGCTTCGAGCTCGCGGAAATGCTCCCACGTGGCCCAGCGGCCTACGAGATTTGAATTGGCAATGAGCACGCGCGGCGCATCTTTATGAGAGCGCAGCACACCAACGGGCTTGCCGCTTTGCACCATCAAGGTTTCATCTTCTTCCAGATTTTTAAGCAACTCTAAGATCTTATCGAATGAGGGCCAGTCGCGGGCGGCTTTGCCAATGCCGCCGTACACCACGAGGTCTTCGGGACGCTCGGCTACTTCGGGGTCAAGGTTGTTTTGCAGCATGCGGAAGGCCGCTTCCGTAACCCAGTTTTTGCAGGTTAGCGCTGTACCGCGTGGCGAGCGGATGATCCGGTTCTTTTCTATAACAGGCATTTCTCTTCAGGAATTTGGAATTGGTAATTTGGAATTGGTCGTTCTAATACAAGGCGGTGGTGCCAAAAATAATGCAGAATGTGCATTTTGTTTTAACACTTATAGGGTTACACCAATTTTATTTCGGGAGTCTTTGGGAAGGA
Source organism: Chitinophagaceae bacterium (assembly GCA_965246905.1). Lineage (GTDB taxonomy): Bacteria > Bacteroidota > Bacteroidia > Chitinophagales > Chitinophagaceae > UBA1952. The sequence goes on along the minus strand of CBDFFZ010000028.1, from coordinate 10,284 downwards.
AGTATCTTACCGGCCCTAAATTCAGATATGAAACGGCAAATTCTTTTATTGTTATTGATGTTTACCGCAGCAACGTCTTTTGCTCAGGAAATGAAGATCATAAGGCTGAAGAAAAGTGCAAAAACATATCATGCAACCCATTTTTACATTGCGAACATAGTGGATGATAGGGCAGATACTAGTGCAATAGGTACTATGCGCGCCGGAATGCTGAACCGTACATTAGCAATCAACCTGCAAGGTGGAGTAAAAAGCGCTTTTGAACAGTATGCTGTATCTCCCGCAGAAAGTGATGCTGCAATAGCGCCTGTTACGCTATCCATTAAACAGCTAACGATAGCAGAAAAAGGTGGCGCAATGCGTGAGCGGGTTACTATTGAGTACACTTATGCCTTCTACTCCAAGGATATAAAGTTGATCTCTTACTCGGGCAGCGCCTTTATGGAAACAAGCATGGATGCAAGTGTTTATATTGAAAAGCTAATCAGGGAATCAGTAGATAATACTATTGCTCAGGCAGACGGACAGTATAAACAGATCAGCGGCATATTAAGGCCGGCAACCCTTGAAGTGAAGGTGGCTATCGGCGATGCTACGGCTGGTAGAAAGCTTATCTATTACAACCGCCAAAGGCCCCTGAAAATAAGTGATTTTACGGATAAGGCAGATGATCTCAGCCTTGCTTCTGCTGCTACTTATTGCGGTTTGGGAATCAATCTTTCGTATGAAACGATTAATGGGAAAATGATAGCTACCATTACACTCAGTGTATACGCAGATCCTTCAAAATCCTGGATGCGCAACCAGTCAAAAAATCCGGATGTTCTGAGTCATGAACAAAATCATTTTGACATTGCAGCCATTATAGCATGTAAGCTGAAAGGGCAGATCATGCAGCAGAAATTTACCCCGGAAAATCTGCAGAGCGAAGTAATGAAGCTATACAATGAAGCATCCGAATTGCTGAATAAGGAGCAGGACCAGTATGATACAGAAACAGTGCACGGACAGATAAAAGCGATGCAGGCTAAATGGAAAAGCAAGATTGGAAATCAATTGAATGCTCAGGGATGCTTTCAGTAATGCTGATTGATTAAAGGAAATCTTAGCTACGAGCGAAGACTTCTTTATGCTGGGCAAGGGATAGCAGTGGAAAGCCCCGTAGCTTTTCGCGAAGGGCTTGAAGCGGATAGCCCGGTGCCGCCCTTCAGCGGCATGCGCCCAAATAGTGCCGGAGCATTAATTTATTGATTTCCTGTTAGTTTTTCTATATCATCAAGATCTTTAAATCGTCCGGCTGCTTTTTTTACTTCGATAAGTTGATTGATATGGATTGTCTTTACAAGAATACCCTCAACTTCTATTTCTATTGCGTGCTTATAAACTTCCTCAAAGCTACTGCCCTTAATAGCCGTCATAATATCGATCGCCGAAGGCTGCCGTCCGAATGTAAAAACGTCAGTTTTATTATTATCCATAAATTTCGCCTCCGTCATGTCAAAAACGGGCATTCCGAAGGATTTGAATGCCTGTACCAACCGGGGATAATTTTCTTTGGAATTGCGTACCAATATATCCATATCACCGGTAGTCCTGGAGTAGCCATGCAGGATTACAGAGTAGCCGCCGACAAGAACGTATTCAACCAAATAATGGTTTAGTGATTTGAGAAAATCCTGAAAATCATCGTTGAAAATATCGCCCATCAGTCTCTTTTTCTCATGCTGAAGGCCGTTTTATCCATTTTTGGAAAGGGCTTGCCCACAAAGCCATAAGCTACGCTGATCAGATAATTAGCTATCCGCAATCGTTCTTCGGTTGGCAGGTGTTTAAATACTTTGGTCTTTTCTTCTTCGCCAAAGCTTTGGTGCTTGAACGCAGTTCTATCCATTTTATACGAGCTCATATTGAATGGCTTAGTTCAGCTTTGCCAGCGCTACTACCAGCTCATCTTTCATCTGCTCATCGCTAACTGCTTCCGGCTTGAATTTTTCACCGATCACTGCTTCATAGAGCTCCATGTAGCGCTCTGATATTTGCGTTACTACTTCATCAGTCATTTCAGGCACCTGCTCGCCCTCCCTGCCCTGGAAGCCGTTTTCCATGAGCCATTCGCGCACAAATTCTTTGCTTAATTGTTTCTGGCCTACGCCGCTTTTCTGCCTTTCTTCGTACCCTTCTTTATAAAAATAGCGGCTGGAATCGGGCGTATGAATTTCATCGATCAGATAAATAGTATTGCCGATCCTGCCAAACTCATATTTGGTATCAACGAGAATCAGCCCGCGCTTTGCGGCCATTTCCGTGCCGCGCTCAAAAAGCGCCAGGGTGTATTTTTCAAGATGCTCATACTCTTCTCTGGATACTAACCCGGTGCTAATAATTTCTTCACGGGAAATATCCTCATCATGGCCTTCTGTAGCCTTAGTAGTTGGCGTGAGAATAGGGTTTGGGAATTTATCATTTTCTTTCATTCCATCAGGGAGTGCCACGCCACAAAGCTCGCGCTTCCCGCTTTTGTATGCTCGCCATGCGCTTCCGGAAATATATCCCCGAACGATCATTTCTACAGGATAGGTTTCGCATTTAAGACCGATAGTTGCATTGGGCAGCGGCACGTCAAGTACCCAGTTGGGCAGGATGTCTTTGGTACCTGCGAGGAACTGTGCGGCGATCTGGTTAAGCACCTGGCCTTTATAGGGAATAGGACGGGGCAGCACGACATCGAAGGCAGAAATACGATCGCTCACGATCATGGCGAGATGCTTATCGCCGATGGTATATACGTCGCGTACTTTTCCTTTGTAGAAAGCGGTTTGGTTGGGCAGTTGCAGCATAGTGATTTTTTGAGTAGCGCAAAGATAATTTGCGTGCGTGAGCCGGGAAGGAAACTAAGGGATTATTTGCGTATATTTTTAAGGAAATATTTTAAGCAGAAATTTTTTAAGTTTGGGGCATAAATCTCCTAAAAAATCAAATTGCCATGAACAAAAAAATCCTCATCGTTATCCCTGCACTGATGCTCCTGCTTTCTATACCGGCAGTAGCACAAGGCAGCTATGCGGCCGATCAGCAAAGGCAGGAAACAATGATTAAAAAGGCTTACAAGCGTGGCCGCGTTACGCGCAATGAATATTACAAGCTTATGAAAGAGCAGGATGCCATCAAGTACGCGATCGAGAAGTACAATTATGACGGTGTGCTTACGCCACACGAGGAAAATGTGCTTGAAGGCAAGCTGTCGCGTGCGGAAGACCGGCTGGCGCGCTACAAGCATAACTGGGAAAACTAAATAACTGCTTTAATACAGAAGCCTGCTGCATTAGTTTGCAGCGGGCTTTGTTTTTTCTTATCTGCTCAGGGGCAGGCAATTTCAGCGGTTGGAAATTTAAAGCCTGCTGCAGGGTTTGCCGGATCTGCCTGGTCTGCGAAGTGGTAGGCGCTGCTTTTGGTTAGGATGCAGTGCCTCGATTCATCGGTACCCGGTACTGTTACAAAATTGCACCCGTCTATCTCTGTGCCATCGGTAGTTTTAAAGTGTATCGATACTTCATAGAGGCCCGGTGTGTAATTCACCGCGGTTTGCGTCAGGCCTCCCCATCCCTCCGTGGGATTGGTGGTATGAAAGAAGACGGCATCGAGCCCCTGTACTACCGTCAGCGAATAAGAGGCAGTATCTATATTTTTCATTACCGGGAGGAACACGTCGTTCTTCCCGTCACCGTTGGGCGTAAAGGCATCCGGCAGTAACAGCTCGCTGTTGCCTTTCTGGTAAATCATCGGGCCGGTAGCTTTGCAGAAGGCCGCGCTGTTGTTCGAAGTATCTCTTTTTTTACAGGAAACGATAGTAATAGCGCAGAACAGGAGGAAAGCACATGCCGGCAGAATGGTTTTCATAGAAAATATATTTTACCTAAAACTAAAAAATCCCGGACTTATTGCCCGGGATCTCTTGAATTATATATTGTTATCAAAGCCTTGCTTTCACATTGGCAATGTCTGTAAGGCGCCTTTCCGCGATCTTCATTGCAGCTGCCTGTGTATGCATGCCTTCTTTTTCACTCAGCTCATGGATCTCCAGCGTACGGTCGTAAATCTTCTCTACATTTCCCCGTACCCGATCGGCATTATAAACTTCGAGCTCTGCCGCTACATTGATAAGACCCCCGGCATTGATGAGAAAGTCCGGAGTATAGAGAATGCCTTTTTTAATGAGTGCCGGGCCGTGAATATTTTCATCGGCGAGCTGATTGTTGGCAGCACCTGCAATCACCTTTGCTTTTAGCCTGGAGATGCTTTCGTCATTTACGGTTGCACCCAATGCGCATGGGGCATAAATGTCAATATCGAGGTCAAAAATGCCTGCGCCATCCACCACTTCCACATTGCGGTGCTGATCAACAGTCTGTTTGATCTTTGCCGTGTCAATATCCGTGATGTACACTTTTGCTCCTTCCTTTACAAGATGGCCTACAAGGTACTGCCCTACATGGCCAACGCCCTGTACCAGCACTTTCTTGCCTACGAGGCTATCATTGCCCCAGGCTTTTTTTGCTGTTGCCTTCATGCCTACATATACGCCGTAGGCAGTAAATGGCGATGGGTCGCCGCTGCCGCCCATATACTCCGGTACGCCGGTTACATGCTTCGTTTCGAGCGAGATATACTCCATATCGCGGGCAGAGGTATTTACGTCTTCGGCTGTGATGTACTTGCCATTAAGGCTATTTACAAATTTGCCATAGCGGCGCCAGAGAGCCTCGCTTTTCATCGAAGGGTCTGCAATGATCACAGCTTTGCCGCCGCCAAGGTTGAGCCCGCTGATTGCAGCTTTGTAAGTCATACCGCGGGATAGACGCAGTGCATCAACAATGCCTTCCTCATGGTTATTATACTTCCAGAGGCGCGTACCGCCAAGGGCCGGGCCGAGGGTTGTATTATGGATGGCAATGATGGCGGTAAGGCCAGAGTGTGGATCCTGACAGAAAACGACCTGCTCGTGGCCCATTTGCTGCATTTGCTCGAAAACCGATTGCGGCATAGTGTATTGGTTAATTTGGCCGCAAACCTACTGTTTTTTTAAAGCCTTTCAAATTCAAAATGTAAAAATGCAAAAGCGCCGACAGCCCGCATCGCTGCCGTAGCCTGCTATTCTTTGTATCTTGCCCGGCAAACCAGAGATGATAACGATATGGCGCTGCTTATAAGAAAGGAAGATGCTCTTGAATACCACGCAAAAGGGCGGCCCGGAAAGATAGAAGTAATACCTACGAAGGAGACAAAGACCCAGCGAGATCTTGCTCTTGCCTATTCACCAGGCGTTGCCGAGCCCTGCATGGAGATCTTCCGCAATCCCGATGATGTATATAAATACACCGCTAAAGGCAACCTCGTGGCGGTAATCAGCAACGGTACTGCTGTGCTCGGCTTAGGTGATATCGGGCCAGAAGCCTCAAAGCCAGTGATGGAAGGAAAAGGTTTGCTCTTCAAGATTTTTGCAGATATTGATGTATTCGATATTGAGCTGAATGTGCATGACATCGATGGCTTTGTGGCCGTTGTCAAAGCGCTGGAGCCAACCTTCGGCGGGGTAAATCTCGAAGACATAAAAGCACCCGAATGCTTTGAGATAGAGACGCGGCTGAAAAAGGAATTGTCCATTCCCATTATGCACGATGACCAGCATGGCACTGCTATTATATCAGGAGCTGCGCTCTTAAATGCACTGGAAATAGTTGGTAAGAATATAGCCGATGTAAAGATTGTGGTAAGCGGAGCAGGCGCATCTGCCATCTCCTGCAATAAAATTTATATTGCCCTCGGAGCGCGCGTGGAAAACATTTTTATGTTCGATAGCAAGGGGCTGATTACCAAAACACGCACGGATCTTGATGAGCATAAGCAGCAATTTGCGCAGGATGCTCCGGACAGCACACTTGAAGAAGCCATGGTGGGAGCAGACGTATTTATCGGTCTATCCAAAGGCGGGGTCGTATCGCAGGATATGGTGAAGGGCATGGCCGGCAAGCCGGTAATATTTGCCCTGGCAAATCCTGATCCGGAAATTACTTATGATGATGCGCTTGCTGCCCGCCCCGATGCTATTATGGCTACCGGTCGCAGCGATTATCCCAACCAGGTAAATAATGTGCTGGGCTTCCCGTTCATCTTCCGTGGCGCGCTCGATGTACGGGCGAAAGCGATTAATGAGGAGATGAAGCTGGCAGCGGTAAAGGCCTTGGCTGCCCTTGCCAAAGAGCCTGTGCCGGATATAGTGAATGTAGCTTACAATGAAAAAAGCCTGCATTTCGGCCCTACTTACATCATTCCCAAGCCCATTGATCCACGCCTGCTTACAACTGTCTCCCCGGCGGTGGCAAGAGCGGCGATGGAAAGCGGCGTGGCGCGCATCCCTATTACCGACTGGGTAAAATATGAAGCGGCGCTTTATGCTCGGCTCGGCTCGGATGATAATGTGCTGCGCTTCATTATTAATAAGGCAAAGCAATCGCCGAGGCGGGTTGTATTCGCGGAAGCAGAAAATATAAAAATTCTAAAGGCTGCGCAAACGGTGATGGATGACGGGATTGCAATTCCGATACTCTTGGGCAATGAGAAAAAAATCGCCTCGTTGATTGCGGAAAATAACCTGCATTTAGAGAATGTGCAAATTCTTGACCCCAGAAGTGAAACAACAGAGGCGCAACGCGACCACTATGGAGATTTGTTTTTTAAGAAACGCCAGCGCCGGGGTTACAATCTTTACGAAGCCCGCAAAGCCATGCGCGACCGTGTACACTTTGGCTGCATGATGGTGGATAGCGGCGAAGCAGATGCGCTCATATCGGGCCTTACGAGGAATTACCCGGATACTGTACGGCCTGCACTGCAGATCATTGGGCTCGAGCCAGGCGTAAAAAAGCTGGCGGGCATGTACCTTATGCTTACAAAAAAGGGGCCGCTCTTTTTTGCAGACACAACGGTGAATTTTAATCCTACGGAAGAGGATCTTATTGAGATTACTTTACAAACTGCGAAAGAAGTAGAGCAATTCAATATCAAACCGAGGATTGCCATGCTGTCTTACTCAAATTTTGGCTCATCAGATTCACCGGAGGCCATGACTGTTCGAAATGCTGTGGCGACGCTGAAAGCACGGTACCCGGATATGGTCATAGATGGCGAAATGCAGGCTGGTGTTGCTTTCAACCAGGATCTGATGCGCGAAAATTATCCATTCTCCGACCTTATGAATGAGCCGCCGAATGTGCTCATCTTTCCCAACCTTGCCTCCGGCAATATTGCTTACCATCTGCTACAGGAAGTTGGTGGCGCGGAAGCTGTAGGCCCCATCCTGCTTGGCCTGAAAAAACCGGTGCATGTGCTTCAACTTGGCAGCTCCGTGCGGCAGATTGTAAATATGGTGGCTATTGCAGTGGTGGATGCACAAGTAAAAGGAGCATGATATTGTAGAAAATAATGCGCCCGTTTCACTACGCTTCAATTTTATTCATTGCGTCCGTTTTTGCCTGGGCAGGATATTGTTATGTCACTCGCGCATCCTGGTGGCTGCTGCTTATTCCGGTGCTGATTTATATTCATCTGCTCGTATTCGGAGCAATTAATATCCGCTGGAACTTTTTTGTGAAATCGCTTCACAGGCATCCCGCGAAGCGAAAAGAAATTGCTTTGACGTTTGATGACGGGCCGGCAAAAATGACGCAGCAGATATTGGATTTATTAGCGGCCGAAGGAGTACAGGCTACTTTCTTTTCGATAGGTAAGCATGCCAAAGCCCGGCCTGACACTGTACAGCGGTGGGAAAAGGAAGGGCATGCGATTGGAAACCACAGCTATGAGCACGGGTTTAACTTTGACTGGAAAAGCGCTGCGGCAATGAAGGCAGAAATTGATGAGACCAATACTGTTATTGAATCCATCACCGGTAAGCGGCCTTTGCTTTTCCGGCCTCCTTATGGTGTTACTAATCCTAATCTTGCTAAAGCCATTCGTAAAAGCGGTATGTATTCTATTGGCTGGAATATCCGCTCATTTGATACAAAGGCTAAGAACCCCGAACAACTATTGAATCGTATTTTAAGCAGGCTGCAGGGAGGGGATATTATTCTGCTGCACGACAGCATGGCTATTACAACTCAAATATTAACGCCCCTTATTCATGCGGCACGCCAAAAGGGATTTACCTTCGTGCGCGTAGATCAACTACTCGAAATTGAAGCTTATGCGTGAAGTTTTTTGTACAGCACTAAGTATGTGCCTGGCAATCGTTACAATGGCTCAGCCCAAAGGATTTAAGCCGCTCCAAAATGTGGCTTCTTTCCAGCAATCGCTCTCAAAAAATACAGCAGGCATCCAAACTATTCAGAGCGATTTTTTGCAGGTAAAACACCTTTCATTGCTGGCCGATAAAATTACTTCGAAAGGGAAATTTTATTATCGCAAGGAAGATAAAGTGCGCATTGAATACACTACGCCGTTCCAATATTTGCTGGTGATGAATGCGGGGCAGATCATGGTAAAAGATGAGCAAAAGACGAGCAGGATCAATACGCGCAACAGCAGGATGATGCAGTCCGTAAACCGGATCATGATTGATTGCATGCGTGGCTCGGTGTTTGCTAATCCGGATTTTAAGGTTAGCGCTTTCGAGAATGAGGGACAATATCTGCTGAGCCTCTCGCCCGCCAATGATGCAATAAAGAAGATGTTCCGGCAGATTGATGTGTATCTTGCGAAAAATAGCTTCGATGTAGCCCGCCTCACAATGACGGAGCAGACCGGAGATTATACAAACATGGATTTTTCCAGAACACAGCATAATGTGCTACTTAATGATGCGCTCTTTAAAACTCGTTAGTCTTATTTGTTTGCTTGCGCTTACGGCCTGCAACAGTAATTATTCACATCTGCGCTCAGGTGGCAGCAGTGTATCTGCTATGCGCTTTAAGCCTGTTTTTACCAAAGAGCTTTATCGCTGCGTGGTAGATGGAAAAGTGCTCTTGAAAAAATTCCACTTGAGCGGATTGCTGCTTTTTAAGACATTTGACGATGGCAGCACACGAGCTGTTTTTCAGAATGAGCTGGGCATTTCTTTTTTTGATTTTAAATGGGACGCGGCGGATCATTTTGAGGTAGTAAGCATCCTGCCACAGCTTGATAAGCCTGCGCTCGTAAAGACGCTAAGGAAGGATATGAACCTGCTGCTTATGAAAAGGCTGAACACTTTTTCCGAGAAGGCTTTTAATAAGAATGACGAAAGCTACAGCCAGTTTACACTCGGCAAAGGCGTGGTTTATTATATTTCTAAAGAAGGTCAGTTACAGCGCATCGAGAATGCAGGGAAGAGCAAAGTAATCACGATCTCGGTTGGCCCTAAAACAACGGCACAGTCGATGCCCGATTCGGTTTTCTTCCGACATCATAAAGCGCATTTTACCATCGACCTCAAAAAAATTGCCCAGGATGCCGGTTGATTTTTACCGGGTACACAACCTTGAGCAGGAAGAGGGCAGGCTTACCTGCGGGGTGTCGTACAATGCAGCACACCCTATTTTTGGCGGCCATTTTCCTGGTCAGCCGGTAGTGCCGGGTGTTTGCACAATGGATATGATCAAGGATTTACTGGAAGAAACCTTTGGCAAAAAGCTCATTTTGCGCAGCACCGGGCAGGTAAAATTCCTTCAGCTTATTTTACCGGATGTAACACCAGAAGTTATGGTAAGCTGGCAGGAAAAAGAGGAAGGTTATGCAGTAAGTGCCGACTTAAAAAATGCAGGAAAAAGTATTTTTAAGATGAATGCGGTTTATGAATAGTTTTTTAAGACAGGTTCAATATTAAGATATGAGATACCTGCCTAACAGCTCAAATTAGGGTAAGATAATCGGTCCTATTGTTTTAAACCATAATAAATATCCACTTATAGAACCTATAATTCCCCACAGTATAAAACTTACTCTTAGTTTTTTAGGAACAAATGACAAAATGCAATAGCAACAAATCAATATTCCACTAATTCCAAGAATAAAGGATAATAAATTTTTATGGTATCCAAAATATAAAGACACTTTCTGTTCATCAGAAAGAAAAATCGTCTGTCCAATATGTTTTTTTAGCCCTATATCACGCATTAAAACAAAGCATTCTCTGGACCAAAAAAGACTTAATAAAATTAAATGAATTTGAAAAACAATCTTACCTTTGTATTTTAATATAATTAATACTATTAATGCTAAAGTGCCTGTGAGAATTGTAATTATTATTCC
>CBDFFZ010000027.1:0-10825 GCA_965246905.1 Chitinophagaceae bacterium | reverse complement strand
TTATAACCGCAATGCGCCTTACGATCCCGCCGGTATCGACCTTACAGCAATTCCAAAATTCAGCCGCTATACCTTCAACCCCAAGGTGTTCTTCTATCCATCCCCCCAAAACAGCATTTGTAGCTGGGGTAAATACTGTATTTGAAGACCGTATCGGCGGCGACCTGCATTATATAAAAGGTGAGGAAAATGCCGGCCACGGCTATTTTGAGCGCAACAAAACAGCGCGCATCAGCACACAGCTTTCTGCCGTCTATAAGCCCGATGATGCTGCCACCTTCACATTAAAGAATAGCTACAGCTACTTTAACCGCATTATTGCCATACCGGGCTATGATTTTGACGGCACACAGCATACTATTTATACAGAGGCGGCCTATAATCATAATGGTGCGCGCATCGACTGGGTAGCCGGTGCCAATTTACTTACAGATGCATTCCGCGAAGCGCCGCGAAGCACTGGTACGCTGCGCAATTATTCGCAGAGCACGCTGGGCGGATTTGCACAGGCCACCTGGCATCCTGCAGAAAAACTTTTTATGGAAGCCGGCCTCCGTGGCGATTATGTATTTGATTACGGCTTTGCGCTGCTGCCCCGATTATCATTGCTCTATAAGCTCAATGCAAAGCTGTCATCCCGCATCGGAGGCGGCTTTGGCTATAAGGCCCCAACCATCTTCACCGAGGAGAGCGAGCGCATTCAATACCAGCATGCGCTACCGGTAAGCCCGGAGAAAAACAGCTTAGAGAAAAGCTACGGCGCCAACTGGGATGTGAACTACCGTACCTCGTTTGGCGATGGAAAATTCACGCTGAGCATCAACCAGCTCTTCTTTTATACGCGCCTCGATCATCCATTGCTGATACAGCCGCTGGGAAGCGGTGAGGTGATCTTTGAGAATAGCAACGGGCATATAGACAGCAAGGGCGGCGAAACGAACATCAAGCTGGGCTATGGCGATTTCAAGCTTTTCCTGGGCCATACTTTTACCGATGCCTACGTGCATGAGCAGGATGTTAAAAAGGAAAGCCCGCTTACGCCGAAGCACCGCATCAACTCTGTGCTTTTTTATGAGCTGGAGGATAGCTGGAAGGTGGGCCTCGAGGCGTATTATTACAGCGTGCAGCAATTGAGCGATGGCGCTACGGGCCGCGATTACTGGCTTTGCGGATTTATGGCGGAGAAGCTCTGGAAGAATATCTCGGTGTACATCAATTTTGAGAACTTTCTCGATGCCCGGCAAACACGTTTTGATACGATCTATACCGGAACTGCCGGCAACCCGCAGTTCCGCGATATCTATGCGCCACTGGATGGCTTCGTGGTAAATGGCGGCATTAAAATCAAGCTTTGAATTTATGGCACAACCTCACAAGCACGATCACAGCCACGGCCACAGCCATGCAGCCACTGCCGCACAGGCTACCAGCAAGGCATTCCTTCTGGGCATCATCCTCAACCTGCTTTATGTAGCCGTAGAAGCCGGTGCGGGCTTCTGGACGCACTCCCTTTCCCTGCTTACAGATGCCGGCCACAACCTGAGCGATGTTGCCTCGCTGGCGCTCTCGCTGATCGCCTTCCGGCTGGCTAAGGTGAAGCCCACCCAAACCTTTACCTATGGCTATAAGAAAAGCACTATCCTTGCCGCGCTTATCAATGCAGTGGTTCTCTTGGTTGCGGTGGGCATTTTAGGCTATGAAGCGGCCATTCGCCTACAGCACCCGCAGCCTATGGAAGGCGGCGTTATTGCCTGGGTGGCGGGGCTTGGCATTGTAATAAACGGCGTATCGGCGCTGCTCTTTTTCCGGGATAAACATGAGCTCAATGCGAAGAGCGCCTACCTGCACCTGCTGGCCGATGCCGGGGTATCTGCTGGCGTAGTTGCGGCAGGAGTTATCATCCGCTATACACACTGGTACTGGCTGGATACGGTGGTGAGCATGGGCGTGCTGGTCGTTATTCTTATCAGCACCTGGGGCTTGCTTGCAGATAGCCTGCGCCTGTCCCTTGATGCGGTGCCACGTAATGTGGATGCTGCTGAGGTGGAAAAAGCTATGCTGGAGACGGCGGGTGTAAAATCGGTAGCGCATATTCATATCTGGGCAATGAGCACTACTGATAATGCACTGACTGCGCACATTGTTGTAAATGAATTACAGGATGATCCGTTTAAAATCATTGCTACGGTAAAGCATGAGCTCCTACACCATAACGTGCAACATGCAACAATCGAAATAGACCGTTCGGCTCCGGTAAAGTAGCTGATCCAATACAATCCAGAGACCTTAAAAACCGGTAATAGATTCGTCAAAAGAACAGGCTAAATTCTTCCTGTATTTTCTTTGATAATACTTTTAGGGTTTATTAAAAAAGGAATTTTCTATGAGATATTTTATACCTGTTGTATTGTTCTGTTTTTCCCTGAGCGCTGCTGCGCAGAATGCTCCGGCCTGGAAATGGGCAAAATCGGACACCACCGCCCAGATAATCTTAAATCCATCCTATCTTAAAGAAGTGGTTAGCGCGCATGGATCCCGCGTACTCTGGGGCGTGCTCAAGAACAAGAAGATCAGCTACAACCCTTCCGCCTATGGCGACTACGCGCTTACTGAATATGATACGCTCGGCAATACGACCAATACAACAACGCTCACCGGCAAAATATCCCTTAAAAGTATCGAGGCAGACAGCGCCGGAAACTGGTACGTTCTGTGCATGGTTTATGATTCGCTCAGGTTTGCCAATGGCCAGACATTTACTACCAATATCATGGCTAACGAAAGCATTTACTTCCTGTTTAAGCTCCATGCCGGCACACTTGCACCAGACTGGTGCCAGCATCTTGCCGCCGATTACCAGACTACCGTCAATTGCCTGTCTATTCACCGCAATGACATTTACCTTGCTACTGATAGCGGCCTGATCAGTAAAATATGGAAGGTGAATGCGGCAACCGGTACCCGCGCATTGCTCATTACCCAGGGCGGGCAAAACCGCGTTAGCTCTCTACAGGCAGATGATAAGGGCAATATTTATGTAGCTGCGAGCTGCGCCAGCCCGTTTACCGGCATCAACTTTAATGGAGCTACCTTCTTTCCCGTTAATACAGCCAATCAATACCCGGCATTCATTGTGCGCTACAAGAGCAATGGCCAGCACGACTGGCATACCTGGATGACAGATATTACCTGCACGCCACGCAAGCTTACGCTGGCCACCAACAACCTTGTTTATTACAGCGGCCCGGTAATGGATAGTATGACTTTTGGCGGCTTCCTGCTCCGCAAGCCAAAATGGGTGTACAACTTTATGCTTGCGCGCTTAGACAGTACCGGCGCCGTAGCCTGGGTACGCCAGCTTACAGATACTCTTGCGGGGGATGCACGCTTAGAGCAGGAAATTCATGCGGTAGTAAGCATCGACAGCTCTATTACTATCTTCCCGAATGTGCGTGGCTATGTGGATTGGGGCTCGGGCATCACCAGCAATACGGCTATAAGCGGGCAGGCAATGCTGGTGCATTACAAAGCGGACGGCACTGCCTTGTGGACTAAGCAGATCGGCGGCCGCAGCACCATAGCCCAGCAGATAGCGGGCAATAGCACAGACGTTTGGGTTACCGGCAATGGGCGCGACAGCTTCAGCTATTCTTTTGATGCGATCACGGTGCCTGCCACACTCCTTTACCCTCCTTATGTGGCGCGGCTTTACACGGGTGCAAGAGGCCAGGTGCTGCCCGCACCAACGGCTATACAGCAGGCTGCGCAAGCGCTTGAGCTTACAGTAGTGCCCAATCCTGCTACAAATACCATTGCTGTTTCCGGCATGGAAAAGATCAAAGAGCCGGTGCGCATTGCCCTGATCGATATGACTGGAAGAATTATTTATTCGAATACCCTTAGCATCACCAGCAATAAAATGGAGATACCGGTTGCCGGCTTTGCACGCGGCGTATATCTCTTACAGGTTATGGGAAAGACTACGCAGTACATCAGTAAAGTGATCCTGCGGTAAATTTTCCGGTATCAGCTACCATCTATCTTTTCTACTTTAGCTGTACAACGCTATGCTATGAAATGGTCCTTCATTTTTTTGTTCCTGTTATTGTCTATGTGCGGCTTTGCACAATCCAAAACGGATTATAAAGCTGTGGGAGCACCTGTTCCGCCTTTTTCCATTGTAAGGGCAGTTGGAGGAAAGATTACGAATACCGTGCTAAAAAAAGGCAATCCGGTGATGCTGATGATCTTCTCGCCGCAGTGCGATCATTGTGAGCGCATGCTCGATACGCTGAAGGGTATGGCGGGTAATTTCAAAAAAACACAATTGCTGCTGGTGTGCGAAGCGCGGAATAAAGGCTTCCTGAAAGATTTTGTCAAAAAAACGGAGCTGGCTAAATATCCTGCCTTCGGCAATGCGGGCTGGGACGGCGGCAACCTGATTTACGACCTTTACACTTACCAATTGCTGCCGCAGGTAAATGTATATGGAGCGAACCATAAGCTCGTGCGCACTTTTACCGGCGTCTTCCCTATGGATTCGCTCCGGCAATTTATCCAATAAAAAAGAGCGCCCTTGAGCGCCCTCTTCTTACTAGTCCAGAAAAAAACCAACCCCAAAACCAAGGGGCAAAAACCATGTCATTATTATAGACGAGCTTAAAAGCAGCTTCATTGGGATACCATTAAACTTTTTTATTAAATGCCTGCACAGGCTGGTATATTTGCCGCCCGATGATCCTCTCCGATACACGCATTCTTGAAGAAATAAAAAAGGGCACCATTAAAGTAGCTCCTTATCACCGCGATTGCTTAGGCAGTAACTCTTACGATGTGCATCTTGGCAGCACACTCGCTACCTATAAAGATCATATACTCGATGCAAAACGACACAATGAGATAGAATGCTTTGAGATACCGGAAGAAGGCTTTGTGCTGTACCCACACGTTTTTTACCTCGGCGTAACGCTGGAATATACGGAGACACATGCGCATGTGCCCTTTCTCGAAGGCAAATCATCCACAGGCCGCCTGGGCATTGATATTCATGCAACAGCAGGCAAGGGCGATGTAGGATTCTGCGGCAACTGGACGCTGGAGATCTCGGTAAAGCAGCCGGTGAAGGTGTATAGAGGCATGCCGGTAGGGCAGCTCATTTATTTTCCGGTTGATGGTGAGATTGAAATTCCTTACAATAAGAAAGGCAGCGCCAAGTACAATGGCCAGCCCGATAAGCCGGTAGAGAGTATGATGTGGAAGAATAAGTTTTAGGCAAAAGAACCGCGCAACCGGATGGATGCACGCTTCTTTACTTAGCAAAAAATATCAAGCCGGTATCCGCTCTGCCTGCATATCCAGGAAGCGGGCTAAAGTATAAACTGTTTTCTCGCTCTTCTTTACAAACGGGTTGGTATCATCCCACACATAGCCGGCGAGCACCGAGCATATCTGGTTGAGCATGTCTTTGTCAGGATTCTCGGCAAAGAATATTTTAAAGAGGGTGCCATCATACCATCCGTTTACAAAAGTGCGAAATACATCCACGCCCATCTGCATCGGTTTCATATAATCATTATCCCAGTCAACCTGCTCGCCCCTAAGGTGCTTTATCACCAGGTTAGCCGCCTTTTGCGCAGATACAGACGCAAGTGTTACACCGGAAGAAAATACAGGATCAAGAAACTCGGTAACATTGCCCGTAAGTACATAGCCTTTACCAAAAAAGCTTTCTGTAGAGGCGCTCCAGCCCTGGAGGAAGCGTGGTTCATCCCATACAAGCTCATAATCGCGGAAACGGATTTTAAGATCCGGCTCGTCTTCTAGCATCGCATGAAACTGCTCCTTCAGCTCACCCGGATATTGCTCAAAAAATTCAGGGTTACCTACATATCCTACCGAAGTATTGCCATTGGAGAAGGGAATTACCCAAATCCACGTTTTAACGTTGTGCACGTAAATAGTGATACGGTCCGGCTCTACGGATTCCTGGCGGTGCGGATCCTTCATGTGGGCAAACATCGCCTTGCGCGTATATTGCGTAGAAGGCTTATTGAGGCCGAATAAAGTTGGGATCACCCGGCCATAGCCGCTTCCATCCACAATAAATTTTGCATTGATGGTTTCAAAAGTGCCGTCCAGCATTTTTACCGTAGTGGTGGAGGAGCCATCTTCATGTATCTCTACTGCGGTTACTTCTGTTTCGTAATGTACGGGAATGCCACGCGCTTCGCAGGCATCGGCGAGCGTTTTGTCAAAATCAGCACGTGGCACCTGCCAGGTCCAGCTCCAGCCTGGTGTATATTGCTGGGAGAAATTAAAATCGCAGAGCTTATCATCCCAGATGAATTTTGCCCCGAATTTCTGCTGGAAATTCTTCGCTTTCACTGCATCGAGCAGGTCTGCTTCCTCTAACGCCTCCATACAGCGCGGCAGCAGGCTTTCGCCGATCACGAAGCGCGGAAAGCGCATCTTCTCTACAATCTGCACATCGAGGCCGGCTTTATGCATAATTGCAGCAGCGATAGACCCGGAAGGTCCGGCGCCGATCACCAGCACATCTACATTCTTCTTAATGTTCATCTTACGGTTTTTTGGTAAGCTCTATTGGGGGAGCTTATTATTTAAAGATAAAAGAATCCTGCCATAAAATTAAGCTTTTTGCAATTCAAGAATGGTATGGCCCAGGCCTATGTTGTTATGCTGCTGTGAAACGGAAAAGCCGGCCTGCGCAATGAGTTTTTTAAATACAACGCTATCGTACATCTGGCTGTTGCCGTTGGCCATTGTGGTAAAATAAAGAGAGGTCATTTGTAAAGCAAAAGCGCTGGCCTCAAAGCGCTGGGTATCCCAGAATGTTTCGTTGATGAAGATGCGGCCATCTGCCGGCAGCGTACGATGGCATTTTTTAAGGATGGAGATGATCTCGGCATCTGCAAAGCAATCGAGGCACTGGCTGAGCCAGATAATATCATAGCCTTCCGGCAATACAGATGCAGGATCGAGCAGATCGCGCTCGTAGGTTTTAAAGCGGCCACTGTAACCTGCTGCCGTCAGGTTTTGCTCTGCTACTTTTAGCTGCACCTGTAGATCCACAAGACCCATTTCTACCTCCGCACTATAATCGAGGCAGGCAAGCACAAACTTGCCGGTGTTGGAGCCGATATCCAGTATTTTTTTAGGGTTCCGCGCAAACAAGAGTGGCAGCGCTTCCGGAAAAGCTATATCACTGTAAAAATGATCGAAAGCAAACCAGCTCTGGTGCGCCGGCTGCGGCAGGATGGAGAGGCCCTGGTAAATCGTATCCCAATTGCCCAGGTGCCTTAAGCCGCAGGGCTTTCCCTGCTCTAATGAGGCTTCAAGATCCTGTGCGCCATTGTAACATACATCGCGCATAAAATCAGTATTTACGCGTGTCATGGGATCATTCAAAAAGAAATGGCCGGTTTTAGACAGGAAGAACAAATCCTCTTTGCGGTGTACGAGACCAATGCCAAGTCCCGCTTCCAGCAGCACACGGGCTACATAAGGGCGGAGGCTCAGCGCTGTTGCCACATCCTCCGGCACCGCACCGGTACGCCGGGCATCTTCCAGAAATTTAAGAATGCCTTTATCGCGCAGCTGTACAGAAGCCTGGAATACATAGGGAGCAAAAGCAATGAACTGGGCCAGCGAGATCGCATCAAGCGCAGGCTTTTTATCGGTACTGAACAGCGCTGGTTTTTCCATAAGCAGATCGGTCATGGGTATGGGGAAGGAAATGAAGAATTGAGATCGGTTAGAGAAAGCTTGCAAAGATGACCCAAAAATAAAAATGCAGCTTTCAGATATGGGAAATAAACACGCTAATGCTATTTTATATACTCCAGCAGTACATCCAGCTCAGCATCAGTAAGGTTTGGGAAAGAGGTCATCATCGTGCCCCATTTTGCGGCCAGCTCTTTAGCACGCGGGTCTTTCCCGGAAGCGGTTACCTCGCCCCAATGCCTGATAAAAATTTTAAGCCTTGCAGTATCATTATCCCATCGTGCAGGCGCACCTTGCAATGCCGGTCCGGTGGCGTCTCCAGTAAGATGGTGACACGAAGCACAGTTCTGCTCAAAAATGGCTTGCCCGTTTGCAACGGTGAGCACGGCGGCTTGTTTCGGATTGCTACCGGCATTCTCTTTCGGCTCCGTGCTGCATGCGGCAATAATCATGGCCAGGAAAGCAGCGGAGATACCTAAATACTTCTTCACAAGAATAAAATAATAAAGCTGTTACTGCTCTAAAGTATGAATGCCCCGGAACAACCGGCTCCAGCGAATGCCGCCCTCACCGTAGCTCAGCCATACAAATGACGCCTTACCTACCACATGGCTCTCCGGCACATAGCCCCAGAAACGCGAATCGAGTGAGTTGTGACGGTTATCCCCCATCAGCCAGTAATAATTCAGCTTAAAGGTATAGCTTGTAGCGGCCTGGCCGTTGATTACAAACTGCCCGCCTTTTTCTTCCAGCGTATTGCCTTCATAAGCAGTAATAAGCCTGCGGTACAGCGAGATATTCTGCGGTGTAAGCATAACGGTTACGCCCTTCTTCGGGATGGTGAGCGGACCATAATTATCAACATTCCATTTATGATTGGCCGCATCGCGCGGAAATACCCATTCATTTACCGGATCTACGCTTCCCGTATAGCCTGCAGGCAGCACAGCGCGTTGAAGCTTCACACCTGCATTCTGCAGTGTTTTTACATACATATTCTGTACCAGGATGGTATTGCCGCGGATATCTCCACTCTTTACATAAATATGCGCTTCCTCCATCAGGTCTTCATCGATCATCTTGCTGCCAGGCAACGCCGAGTATTCATTTTTTATATGCGGGAAATACACAGAAGGCTGGCCATTTACCCAAAGGTCGCCATTGCGCAGCTCGACCACATCGCCTGGCAAGCCTACACAGCGCTTAATATAGTTTTCCGTTTTATCCAGTGGCCGGGCCTGGAAACCATTTGCCAGCAGCTCGTCTTTCGAATGAACAGTACGCTCGGAATAATAATCATTCTGTTTGATGTTACCGTTGTCATCCATCATTACCGTATCGCCTTCCGGAAAGTTGAAGACCACTACATCATTGCGCTCCACATGGCCGAAGCCCGGCAGGCGGCGGTATTTCCACTGCACCGCATCGGTATAGCTTTTACCGCCTACAAAGGGCATCTCGTTATGCACCAGCGGCACAGCAAGCGGGGTAATGGGAAGGCGCGCACCATAGGCCATCTTGCTTACAAAAAGATAATCATTTACCAGCATCGTGCCTTCCATAGATTCGGAAGGGATGGTATAGGCTTCCACAAAAAATGTACGGATAATCGTTGCGGCAACTATGGCAAATACAGCAGCATCGAGCCACTCGCGCCAGGCCGGCTTCTTGGCTTTGGGAGAAGCATTGGTGTCTTTCGATCTGCGAAAGGTATAGCGCATAAAAAAGGTGGATAATTTGATTACTGCCAAAAATAGCAACTTACAAGCCGTACATGCTTTAGCTGCGTCAATTTTAACAAAGAACGGGGTTAAAAAGTGTAATATCTTTTTGCAGTTAGCTGGAATGGGATGGCATTGAGTTTTGAATATGTAAATGTCGTAGCTTTGTTGCCATAGATGATATTTATTCGTCACCGTCAACAACGACATTATGAAGGCAGCTATAATTTATTGGGCATCGAATTTAAAGTTTCTGCGTAAATCTAAAAAGCTTAGTCAGGATGAGCTTGCCGCAGAGTTAGGCATTACCCGTGCCAAGCTGAATGCCCATGAAAACGGCAATACAATTAACCCGGTAGCCGAAGATTTAATTAGATTTTCAGGCTATTTTGGGTTAAGCATTGATACCTTGCTCAAGCAGGATCTTTCCTCGCTTTCAACGCGCAGTTTTCTGGAGCTTGCAGCTGGGAATGATGCTTATATTGCGGGTACCAAACTCCGGGTACTCACTACAACAGTAGATTCCGGGAATAAAGAGAACATGGAGTTTGTACCTATCAAGGCACGGGCAGGCTATCTTGCAGGCTACAGCGATCCGGAATATATTGCTGCGCTGCCCCGGTTTTCCATGCCGCATCTTCCGGGCGATAAAACCTATCGTATGTTCCCGACTACCGGCAAGTCCATGCTTCCCATTCCTGAAGGAAGCCTTGTAATTGCGGATTATGTTCAGGATTGGCATTCCCTTAAAAATGACGCTCTCTGTATTCTGATTCTTAAAGGCGCGGGCCCGGAGTTCGTATTTAAGCAGGTGGTGAATAATATTAAATCAAATCGATCCCTACTTTTAAAGTCTCTTAATGCGGAAGAGTTTAAGCCTTACGAAATACCGGTGAGCGATGTGCTTGAGATCTGGAAATTCGTGAGTTACGTAAGCAATGAAGTACCTGCCGGGAATATTTCTATGACTGCTATTGCAAGTGCCCTTCAGGATATCCGGATTGATCTGAAACGCATTGCACAGGCTTAGCCATTTCTATGTCCAAATCTATTATTTAGTTATTAAAATGCCGGGTTTTTAGCCTGGCATTTTTCTTTTGATTAATCAGTCGCCAGCATATGAATCGCTGATTATTTCACTCTTGAAAATTCTGTTCCTCTAAAAAAATAAAACAGGAGCTTCGGTAGTATCCCAACTATATATTGTATTGCGTAATCCACTAACGTACCTGAGGTGATATTCTTCACTGCGCAATCCGGCATTCGCCAGAAAAAAACATTTCACATTACAAACCGCTGTTAATCAAATTGTGCCGGCTCATCTTGCCCAAGCATGGAGGTGGCAGAAAGCATCTCACAGC
>CBDFFZ010000026.1:0-68700 GCA_965246905.1 Chitinophagaceae bacterium | reverse complement strand
AAAAGACTATGAGCGATGCAGTGAAGACTGTGAAGCAAAAAGAACTGCAGGATCTTCAAAGCCGTATTGAATCTTACCAGCAAAGCGCACAAGGCAAAATAGCTGCCGAAAAAGAAAGAATATACAAGCCTATTCTTGAAAAAGCCGACAAAGCCATTAAGGATGTAGCTAAGGAAAAA
Organism: Chitinophagaceae bacterium; assembly: GCA_965246905.1. Classification (GTDB taxonomy): domain Bacteria; phylum Bacteroidota; class Bacteroidia; order Chitinophagales; family Chitinophagaceae; genus UBA1952. The sequence goes on along the minus strand of CBDFFZ010000026.1, from coordinate 68,521 downwards.
GGTTACAGCTATGTATTTGATGCCAGCGGCGGATCATTGCTTTATGCCAATGATGCAGACAATTTGCTCGCTTCTGTAAAAGCAAAAATGGGCATTACCAAATAAATTGAGCGGTATATTTTGAAATTTAAGCGCCTTCACAGGCGCTTTTTTTATTTCTGTATTTTCCCGAATAATTTTTCTCCAGCGTTGATCTTTACTTTCAACTTGTTTTCGTCCGGTGGTATGGGGCAGGAATAGCCTTCGGCAAATGCGCAGTACGGATTATAGGCTTTATTGAAATCCAGCACTACCCTTCCATTGGCAATATCGCCGGTGCGCAGATCAATGTAGCGGCCACCGGCAAACGTAGTTTCATAATTGGTCTGGTCATTAAAAGGAAGGAAGAGGTAGTTGGCAAGATCCGGTTTCTTTATAAGGTCAATTCCCTGATAAACCGCCAGGTTGAGCATCTTTCCCTGTAGGCGGAAAGTCAGGATTCCGAATTTCCGGTAAGGCTTGGTTTTTCCGCTATGCGTAGCTATTTCGAAAGGGTTACTATCTGGTGTTGCTATAAAGGTGGCATTCACTCTATAAGTAATATCGGGTGCGTAAAAGCGAAGGAAACCCGTATCGGCAGCTTTCAGCGGACTATGGTCATCTGTTAGAAATTCCTGCTTATAATGCATACGGAAGGAATCAATTTCGTGCTTATAAGTTTGCGCACCGGCCGTAGCAGCGAAGGAAATTATCAAACAGAGTAGTAATTTATTTTTCATAAAGGAGCATATTTTAGTAGATCACCTGGGGTTGTAGTATAGCCTTATTTGAACGCTGTTACGCTCAGATTTATAACTATACCCTCAAAATCGTACGGTGAGCTGATTGAAATGATACAGGGAGCATCCTTAAAAAAGTCCGGCACTTTTACATACATAGCATAGCGGTTTGTGCGCACGCCAACCGGGTTAAACAGCCGGATGCATTTATGTTTTATCGAGTCACCCGCCTTTAAATCTATATTCAATTTGCTTTCCCAAAGCCTATCGGGCGCATTGATTCCCGCTTCTACCTTAAGCCACTTTATACTTCCTGTTTTTTTTGCTTCTGTAATAAATGCCGGTCTCCATGTGAGTATGTCGGTATGGCTATTTGCCGGAAAATGTACCGGTAGTGGCTCAGTTATCGCTGCCAATTTATAGTGCACATACCTTGCCTCGTCTGTCAGCCATTCATCTGTATCCAACAGGCTCATATCGATCGGAGCAGGGTTTGGGTTGAGGTAAATACGGCTGTAATAACGCTGGTTCATATCCCGGTAATGAAGGATGGTGCTACAGTACTGGGTAATCTGAAAAAGGTTTACGCCAAGCAGGTAAATGGCAATGGGAAAGAAAAGATATTTCCATTTCCGGGCAGCCACTTTATCAATGAACGCGGCGAGCGGCAGTGCAAATACCGGATAGCTTTGTACCAGCGCACGGGTGGAATAGCTGCCGCCATATTGCCAGTCATCCCAAGCAATGATGATCCAGATATTGAGCAGGCAGAAGGTAAGCACAGACTTACGGAAAGGCAGGCGCTTCATGAAGAAGAGTCCGGCAACAAAGAAAACAGTTATCGGAGTGTATATAAACCAGCCTTTTTCGAAGCCAAACAGCCCACGGAACCAGGGATTCAGAAATACCCATTTGCTGCCCACATCATAAATAAAAGAGCCACTAACGATCTTCCAGTAAATAAGCTGTGGCAGGATGCCTCCAAGCCCGGCCAGTATCGCAGCAATGACGTGACCTCTATGCAGCTTAACCAATGTCCACTTTTTCCGCGCAGCTTCTTTAGTATGCGTATTCCAAAGTAGCGGAATGAACAGCATAATTGCTTCCGTAGGACGGCTTATCATAGCGAAACCAATCAGGTAGCCGATCAATAATGCCCAACCCGTGCGGGGGTGCTCATGCCACCTAAGCGTTGCGTACAGGATCAGGGCATAAAGCAGGAAAATATAAGCATGGCTCTGACCGCTATCTACGGCTGCATACTGTATAAAATTGGTAGCGAGGCAGGTGAGCAGGAGCGTTACCGCAACAATGGCATCCTTAAAATAATAGAGTAGCACACGCCGTAGGACCAGTAACGCCAGCAGGCAATAGAAAATGATTCCGTACGCAAGCGCATACTGGTACGGCGGCGAATAGCCATCCTGCGGGTAGCCTAAAGAAGGCGCTATAAGATGAGCAATTGCAAACCAGGGCAGCTGCATAATGGCCACACCGCAGAGATATTTATTTACCAGATTCCCATTCTCAGCCCGCTCAACCGGCAGGCCGGTACCGCCCGATAGCGCATATTTACGGTCAATTGAATCGCACCATTTCAGCTCTTTAGCTTCATGGTAAATAAAAGTAGATGGCAGGTAGAGGTAATAGCCAAAGGCATCCCATTCCGTAATCTTCAGCGGCCTGCCGGTATGTGTGGGCGAGTAAGCCACACGATACACCAGCAATACTGCGCAGATAATAAAGCACGAAATAAGAGAAAGAATATTTTTCATGTAGCCTGCAAGGAATCTATGTTTGCCATCCACTTAAAGCCTATCCGAAAAAAAGCTTAATGATCGCCCACCCTGGGCTGAAGCCCAGGGTGAAGGGTATCTGGTTTCGGCTCAAGCCACTGGGAATGTTATTTTCAGGATAGGCTTTTAATGCTAACTGAGATCAGCTATAAAAATCAATCCATTTTTTCCGGCCGCATCTGTGGGAAGAGCAGCACATCCTGTATCGCATACTGCCCAGTCAAAAGCATAGCGAGGCGCTCTATGCCAATACCTATGCCGGCAGTTGGCGGCATGCCATATTCAAGCGCGCGCAGAAAATCATAGTCGATAAACATGGCCTCATCATCGCCACGCTCCATAAGCTGCACCTGCTCTTCAAAGCGTGCGCGCTGATCTATCGGGTCGTTCAGCTCACTATACGCATTGGCTATTTCCTTGCCGTTGATCATCAATTCAAAGCGCTCTACAAGGCCTTCCTTGCTGCGGTGCTTCTTGGTAAGTGGGCTCATCTCTACAGGATAATCAGTAATGAAGGTTGGCTGAATGTACTGCCCTTCGCATTTTTCACTGAAGATTTCATCGATCAGTTTTCCCTTGCCAATGGTGGGCGATACCGAAATATTCAATTGCCGGCATACATCTCGCAGCGCAGCCTCCTCCATGCCGGTAATGTCGATACCGGTGTGCTCTTTGATGGCATCGAAAATAGGAATGCGCTTGTAGGGCGCTTTAAAATCAATACTGTTTTCCCCGGCCTGTACTGTTGTTATTCCATTGGTGGCAATGGCCGTCTGCTCGAGCATTTGCTCGGTTATCTCCATCATCCAGAGGTAATCTTTATAGGCAGTATAAAATTCCAGGATGGTGAACTCAGGATTGTGCGTGCGGTCCATACCTTCATTGCGGAAGTTGCGGCTGAACTCATACACCCAATCGAAGCCGCCTACAATAAGGCGCTTCAGGTAAAGCTCATTGGCCACACGCAGGTACAGCGGCATATCCAGCGCATTGTGGTGGGTGATGAAGGGCCTTGCCGCCGCGCCGCCGGGAATGGTCTGGAGCACCGGTGTATCTACCTCGAGCGCACCGCGGTCGTCGAGGAATTTACGGATTGCTGCCTTCATCTTCGTCATTTTTACGAAGGTGGCGCGCACTTCGGGGTTCACGATAAGGTCGGCATAGCGCTGGCGGTATTTGAATTCGGGGTCGGTTACGGCGTCATATACTTCGCCGTCCACTTCGCGCACTACGGGCAGTGGGCGCAGGGCTTTGGTGAGCAGCGTGAGCTCTTCCACATGCACGCTCAGCTCGCCGGTTTTGGTGATGAATGCATAGCCTTTTACGCCTACGATATCGCCGAGGTCAATGAGCTTTTTCCAGATGGTATTGTACAGGGTTTTGTCCTCGCCGGGACAAAGATCATCCCGCTTCAGGTAGAGCTGCATGCGGCCTGTGCTGTCCTGTAGCACGGCAAAATTAGCTTTGCCCATATCGCGCACCATCATGATGCGGCCTGCCAGGGTGATGCTTTTAAAATCTTCTGCTGTATCTGCTGTATAGCTTTCGCGGAGGGATTGCGCGGTATGCGATATTTCAAAAAGCGGGGCGGGATAAGGATCTACGCCGAGGGCATTGAGTTGCTGTAATTTTTCGCGGCGTACGAGCTCCTGCTCACTGAATTGCTGGGACATTTTTTTTGGTAATTTGAAATGGGTAATTTGGAATTTGGCCTGGTTATAGTGGATAGTCCGGATTATATTATTGCGCTAACAAGGAAAAGCTGAATAGAGCTGTAGCTGTACAAGAGTGCGACGCAACGGATGCTCAATAGAATTATTTCAGCCGGCTACCAAATGATAAATCTTGTTTAGATGGCCGCAAAAGTAACCCCTGAAACGCTATTTTTTTTCTAAACGGTAAAGAACGCCGCCAGCGCCACATGCTATCAGGGCTCCATCGGGGCAGCGGGAAATGCTGTGCAGGGTTTCCGAGGTAAAACGATCCAACTCGGACCAGTGATCGCCGCCATCATCCGTATAGATTACCACCCCCTGCTCGCCGGCTGCATAGCCGTGCTGTGCATCTGTGAAGGTTATCGTTTCGAGGTGGTAGCGGGGGATGGTAAGATCGTTGCCATTGCGCTTGCGCTCCCAGCTTTCGCCGCCGTTCAGGGTATGGTAAATGCTGCCGTTGGAGCCGCACATCCAAATGTCATTGCTGTTGGCGGCATACAGGCTTTTAAAATTGTCTTTGCCCACCTCCTGCCGGCCCCAGGTAGCCCCATTGTCGGTAGTTTTCAGGGCTGCGCCGAATGCGCTGATATAGCCAGTGCCATCGGGGAGCATTTTTAAATCATTCAGCTCATAATTGAGCGAGTCGTGGCTACCAGCGTTGCCCCCGGCATCGGCGCGCTGTATAAAACCGTAATCGAAAGAGATACCGCCCGCCATAAGCAGGCTGCCGCTATTGCCAATGGCCATTGCCTTATAAAAATCGTAGCGCTGGTTTATAACGGTCCAGCGTACGCCATAATCGGTGCTGTGCAGCAACTTGCCTTCAAAGCCGGTTGCATAAATATTGCCGTTGGCCGAGCCGGTGAGCGCATAAAGCCCCTTGCCAATTTCGGGGAATGTCCTGTATTGCCAGCTATGGCCGCCATCGTGCGTGGTAAGGATATCTGCATAGTCGAACCGCTCGCCGCCGGCAATGAAGCCCAGGGTATCATTTATAAAAAGGGCGCGGTTGAGGCGGTGGGTGGTGCCGGACTGCAACTGCTGCGCGATTTGCCAGTGCAGCAGGTCTTTGCGGCAGGAGGTAATGCCTGTAGTGAGCAGTACAAGAAACAGGAGCAGGCGGGACCTCATCATACAGTGTGCAAAATAAAAAACCGGCAGGACTTGGCTGCCGGTTTATTGATAAAGTGTTTAGTATTTTTACTGCTTCACAAAAATATTGTTCGCCACCGTTTTGGCAGACCGGTATTCAATCATATAAATGCCTGGCGCCAGGAAGCCGGTCTCTATGAGTACTTTACTACCGTGATCGATAACAGGCAGCGAAATCTCTTTGCCGGTAGCATCATAAATCTTTATTTTTCCGTCTGTGCCGTAAGGTACATTAACATTGAGCAACTGGATTGCAGGGTTTGGGTAGATGTTTAAAGTGCCTAATGTTTTGCTGATGTTGCTAATGCGTGTTGGCGCCGGTGGATTATGATAAACTATTATGGCCGTATCTGCTGTGCTTAAAATACCGGTAAAATCCTGGTTAGGGCAACCGCCTCCGTTTGGTGATATTACCAGCGCGTAAGCATATTTTAAGCTTTGACCATCGTTAAATTGAACACTTTTGCCGGCAAAAATGAAGCGTCGGTCCTTATACGGCAAACCGGTGGAGCATGGAGTAGATTGTGTACTGTAAAAATTATGGTAATCTGTAAAAGTACCCGCTCTGTTATAGCCGTTGAGCAGGTAATGGAATTCCATCCCGCCGTTTGGATTACCGTTGGGAAGTGCATCGTTGTCGTATGAAATAAAGCTGCCGATGGAAGCATTGGCCGGATACTGATCTGATGGCTGCTCGAGCATTGTAATTCCCGCTATCGGAATGGTTGTTCCGTATGAGGTTGGCTCACCATTTCCATCCGGGGTTTTGGCATTGAATACGATGCCCGTTCTTGTAGGAGTATCCAAAACGAGGTAATCGTCAAAGCCATAACCAAGGTCAGGATCCGCATTAAAACCGAGACGATAGTTACTATACGACTGCATAGATCTGTTTACAACTTCAAATTCGTAGAAAAGAATATTATCCACCTTACCTCCACGCAGATAAGCGTAAGCCATATTATGTACTTCTACCCTAAGCGGGTTGCTCAAGCTTTCATTGTGCGTAGGGCCAAGATCATTCTCAATCCACCAGAGCATCTGATCACCCTTTATGGCGGGATAATCGCCGGCCAGCGGGTTATAGATGCCATCATTATTAACGTCAATAAAGGGCGCCATGTCGCGGTTGATGGTAAGTGCGTAAGTTCCTGCTCCCATTGCATAGCTATTACCTTTCGCAGGCCAGGTAATGATGGCGGCAGGCGTATTAGCGACAGTGTGTGTTGCGAGATTTCGAAAAGAGTCGATGGTCGAGCGATTGATCTTCCAGATTTTGGCCCACGCTTTAGCCCTCACGGAATCAACCGTATAATTCGGATCATCTGCTGGCCCAGGCCAATAGTCATTTTGATTATTTTGCCGGTACATCTGACTGGAGACGCGCAAGCTGTTTTGCTGATCAAGCCCGGACATCCATAAGGATCCCAGGAATGCTACGTGCTTGCCGGAGCCTTTAGGAAATTCACAAAGCTGCGTAGCGGTAACCGGATCATGCCACATATCGCCATGTACCAGATGCGCGGCTTTGATGTTGTTGATGTCAAGGAATTCTTTGGTATTGAATGCTTGCTGCGCTGAAACAAAATTTATTCCCGTAAGCAAGAAGGAGCATAATGCTATCTTGATTTTCATAAACGTGTTTTTAGATGAATGCGCTTATAGCAAGTGCGCTTTAATGCTATGAGTGCTAATCCTAAAGACGAGGAGAAAGCCATGATACTTTGGTGACAAATGAAAAAACTTTTTCCTTCCGTGTGGTGAGGATCATTAAAAAATGAAGACTCAATAGTTGCCTTGCACCCGCACTATAAAGAAGGCTTCGCTTTGAGCGATGCCTTCCTTTCAACCGACTTGGCAAGTCTTTCTTTGCCCAACAGGTCGGCGCATGAATGAATGTATAATTCTGCCCCTACGTGGGTGCGCCCAAAAATTGCACGCCTGGCTTTAATAAATTACCCTTCGGGGATGACCGGCCTTACACCATCTGCCGGGCCTTCAGCTCCAGGTATTTATTGATCACATCCACGCTTAATTGCTGCGGCGTGGTAAGGATGGATAAAATGCCGGCTTTGCGCAGCTCTTTTACGATCTGGCGCTTTTCAAAATCGGCGCGGTCGGCAATGGTTTTTATGTAGATGCCTTCAATCGTATCCGGCCGGGTTTCGTGGAGTTCTTTGAGCAAGGTATTTCTAAAGAACACCACGCAGATAAGATGGCGGGTAGCGAGGCGGCGGAGGTAAGGAAGCTGCCGCTCCAGTGATGAGAAGGATTCAAAATTGGTAAACAGCATGATGAAGCTTCGCTGCGAGATGCGGCGGTGAATGCCGCCAAGCAGCGCTTCATAATCCGTTTCTTTAAAGGAGGTTTCCTGCTTGTACAGGGCTTCGAGAAGCAGGTTTATCTGGCCGCTGCGGCGGTCTGCCGCCACTACATCATTTATTTTCTGGGAGAAGGTAATGAGCCCGGCCTTATCCTGCCGCAGCAAGGCTACATTGAGCAGTGCAAGCGAGGCATTGATGGAATAATCGAGCAGCGTCATGCCATCAAAAGGCATCTTCATATTCCGCCCCTTATCGATAAAGCAGTAGATGAGTTGCTGGCGCGCATCTGTAAAAGTATTGACCATAATATCGCCGCGGCGGGCGCTGGCTTTCCAGTTGATGGTGCGTACGTCATCCCCCTGCACATAATCCTTGATCTTCTCGAATTCCATGCTATGCCCCAGCCTGCGCACTTTGCGGGCACCGGGCACAGGCGTTTCGCTCAGTGCCATAAGCTGGTATTTACGCAGCTGCTGGTAGGATGGATATACTTTTACCATAGCTTCCTCACCAGCCTCGAAACGCCGCTGCACAAAGCCTATGGGCGATGCGGCAAAACACAGCACATGGCCAAAAAAATATTCCCCGCGTGTGGTGGGCCGCAGATTGTATTGCGAGGTATTACGCCCTTTCGGGGCGATGCTCAGCTTCCTGCGGAAGGCCCGCTCCTGAAACTGCTCCGGCTGCTCATCGATAAGCGATACGGCGGCCGTGAAGGAATAGGTATTGGTAATTGTGAGGGTTACGCCATTTTCATCCCCCAAAGAAAAGCGTACCGGCATAGTGCGGGTGGCTAATATGCTGCCACGGCCTAAAAACAGGAACGCATAATCGAAGACGGTTAGCGCAATTACACCAACGGTGCATATCGCCGCAGGCATAAAAAGAAGCTGAAAGAAAAAGGCGAGAAAGAAAAGCACCGAGCAGCTGCCCATGGTAAAATACCAGCGGCGGGTAAGGAACAGGTCTTTAAGGTAAGCTACAGGTTTCAGCGGGCAGGATTTTAAGGCACCCAAGATAAGCCATTACGTTAAAATGCCGGCCGGGTTTGAAACAGGGACAGTTTATATAGAAACGTTGCAGTGCAACGCCACTATGGTTTGGGTATTGGTAAATCGGAATTTATTTCGCCTTGAAGTTATCTTCCTTCATCATGCTCATCATCTGGCGCATGGTGTGGTTGAGGTTGTCGTTAGAGCCATCGAGGAAGATGGTGTTGCCTTTGCCGTTTTCCGCAAAATGCTTGATGGCGTCCGTCCACATAGAAAACAGGATGAATGAGGCATCGAGGTTGGCGCTTTCCATTTCCTTTGCGGCAACTGCCATACCGCGGGCCACTTCTTCCCGGAAAAGCGCAACGCCCTGCCCTCTCAATTGCGCTGCCTGCCGCTCTGCCTCTGCAGATATCTTGATGGCATTACCTTCCGCCTCGGCGGCTTTAGTTTTAGTAATAAGAAGTGCCTGGCCTTCATTCTCGGCAGCAGCTTTTAAGTTGTTGGAGGCAACAACCTGCGCCATCGAGCGCATAATGGCTTCATCGAATGTAATGTCATTGATCTGGATGTCGATAAGGTGGTAGCCCCATTCCTCGAGCTGTACATCGAGCTGCTCTTTTACGTGCTTAATGATCTCATTGCGCAGCAGCAGCACTTCGCTCTGTTTTTTAGTAGCTACGAATGCACGGACAGCACCTTCTACAGACCGGATAAGCGCCTGGGTAAAGGAGCGTTCATCCATAAATTTAAAAGCGACATTTTTAATGGTCTCAGTTTCCTGATTTAAGACGGAGTAAAGCATCATAGCACTGAAGTTTACATTGGCCTGATCCTGGGTGATCGCTTGAAATTTTAATTCTATGGAACGATTTTGGTATGAGATTCTCCGGAAGATAGTCTCAACGAAAGGAACACGGAAATTAAGGCCGGGACGCAATACCCGCTTATACTTACCGAAGACTGTAATAACCGCAACAGTGCCTTGCTGCACCGATGCGAGACAAAAAAAGAGTAAGATGACTATGACTCCGAGGATTATATAAGTGCTCATAATAAAAGTGATTTACCAGTTGCGAAATAAGTAAACATACCCGACTTTTATCGTCCTATTTTAACTCCCGGACTTTAAAACACAGCGGTTATGCCTAAACTGACTTTAAATATTGCCGCTATGCAAGAAGAATTTTTCTCAGAGGCCGCCCTTATTGGCATAGTAAGCCCCATGCCTGCTTATTATTTCTGCTGGATGCTCAATGAGCATTTTGATATGAATTTCAGCCGCGAGCCGGAGCTGGATATTTGTATGCAGACGACGAAAGAGCACCAGAATTATTATGCGATTTACCAATATTGCGTACCGCTGAATGGAGCGCGATATCTGCTGTATAAGCTCAAAAGCGATAAGCAGAATCTTCTGCCGGAAGTTAAAAACCTGGATTATCTCTGGATGATTCAAAGTGCAGCGCCCGGCAATCATGCCCAGCACATCACCGAATTTTTAAAGCAGATGCCCGAAGTGCAAATGGCAAAAATTTTAGCGCCAGAGAAATTAAAGAGCATCGCAAATCTGCTGGTTTAAGCAGCATTAAACAAAATTAGAAATGGCGGACAGCATTGTCCGCCATTTTTATTTGCCCCTGAAGGGTGACACCAACATCCATTTGCCGTTAATTCCTTCCTAAAAAGCCTGCTAATATGTGTTAATACAAAGATTGATGCTTATAAAGATTTGCATAACCCCTTATTTTTCTTTTTTTTGCTGCCTCGAATCAATATTGCTGCATGAATTTTCGTAAAATCAATAACCTTGCCGGCTGGATCATTGGCGGCATAGCTACCCTTGTATACCTTATGACTATGGAAGCTACCGGATCCTTCTGGGATTGTGGTGAGTTTATCTCCTGTGCCAATAAGATCGAAGTTGGCCACTCGCCGGGAGCGCCATTGTTCATGCTGATGCAGCGTATGTTTGGTATGCTGGCAGGCAGCAATGTAAAGAACATTGCCCCAATGATCAATGCATGGTCGGCCATTGCAAGCGGGCTTACCATCCTTTTCCTTTTCTGGACAATCACTCATTTTGCCAAAAAGCTCCTGAGCCCGGTTACAGAGCCGGAAACCGTGCAGAAAATTTTAATCATAGGCGCCGGAGTTGTAGGTGCGCTGGCCTATACTTTTTCAGATACTTTCTGGTTTTCAGCTGTTGAGGCGGAAGTTTATGCAACGTCTTCTCTTTTTACTGCGGTTTCTTTCTGGGCTATCTTTAAGTGGGAGCATGTAGCCGACAGGCCTCATGCCGACCGCTGGCTGCTGCTGATCGCCTACCTGGTAGGTCTTTCTATCGGCGTCCATTTATTGAATCTTCTTACCATCCCGGTTATTGCAATGGTATATTATTTTCGCAGGTATAATGCTACTGTTGGCGGTACGATCATTGCCTTCTTTGTTGGCGTAGCGTGCCTTGCGCTGGTTCAGTTCGGCATTATTCAGGGCGTTACAATTATTGCCTCCAAGTTTGATGTCCTGTTTGTAAACGATTTTCATCTTCCTTTCGATACCGGTGCGCTGTTTGGCATGGCGCTGCTGATAGGCGCAACGGTTGCAATGCTCATTATTTCCAGAAAAAAAGGCTGGTATATGGCGCATACAGGCATCCTGTGCATCATCTTTATCATGATCGGCTTCTCCAGTTACATCGTGCCTATTATCCGCTCGCGCGCAGATGTGCCAATTGATATGACCAACCCGGATAATACGCTCAGCCTTGTCTCCTACGTGCAGCGCGAACAATTCGGAGAACAGCCGCTGCTTTACGGTCCTGATTTTGATGCACAGCTGCAGGCTATCGAAAGCAAAGGCAATCGTTATGCAAAAAGCAAAACTGCCGATGGCAAAGATTTTTATGAAGTAGTAGGCAAAAAGCCTAAATATATTTTTGATCCTGAAAAGTGCCGGCTCTTCCCACGTATCTACGATAGTAATGACCCGCAGCACGTAAATTTCTACAAGCAATACCTGGGCATTGAAGGCGACGACCGGCCTACCTCCGGTGATAATCTCTCTTACTTTTTCGGCTACCAGATGAACTGGATGTGGTGGCGTTATTTCATGTGGAACTATGCAGGCAGGCAGAATGATTTTGAAGGCCAGGGAGGAGGAAAAGATGGCAATTGGGTGTCGGGCATTGGCTTTATAGACAAGATGCTGGGCCGCGGCGATATGAGCAAGATGGCTGATGGATATGTGAATAACGGAGCACGGAATGAACTCTATTTCCTGCCACTTATCCTAGGTATATTCGGGATGGTTTACCAGTTTAACCGGAGTAAAAAAGATGGAATTGTCATAGGCCTGCTCTTCTTCTTTACCGGCATTGCCATAGGCATATATCTGAATATGCCGCCGCTACAGCCACGTGAGCGGGATTATGCCTTTGCGGGCTGCACCTACGCTTTCGCTATATGGATAGGGCTCGGGGTATTGATGCTTTATGAGTGGATCAAAAAAGCTGCCAGCGGCCCCGCAGCAGCCTTCGGGGTTATTGGCATTTCACTGCTGGCCGTGCCTGTACTCATGGCAGCAAAGGAATGGGATGACCACAACCGCTCTAAGAAAACCCTTGCCGAGGCAACAGCTTATAACACACTGATGAGTCTTGATAAGAATGCAGTGCTATTCACCTTTGGTGATAATGAAACCTACCCGCTCTGGTTTGCGCAGGAGATCGAAGGCATCCGCCCGGATGTACGCGTTATTAACACCAGCCTCCTGGGCATCGACTGGTATATTGAGCAGCTTGCTTATAAAATCAATGACGCTGATGCAGTGCCTATGGTATGGAAGCGCGAGGATTTCATTGGCGAGCGCCGCAATTATCTTCGTTATATTACGGCTGCAATGGCACCTCAGCTCGGCGTACCGGCGATTCCGCAGGATCGCTTCTTTCCGCTCGTGGATATTTGCAAATACATGGTGGAAGGCAAAAAGCTCGCTATGGAGGAAGAGCCTACCAATTATATTCCTACCAAGAATTATTCGATCCCCGTGCCTTCTAAAGCAAGCATGGTAGGGAGCGGCATTATGTACGCTGCCGATAGCGCGAATACGAGCAGCGAGATGAAGTTCAGCATCACCAAAGAACTGCTTCAGAAAGATGACATCGCGCAGCTGAATATTCTTGCAATGGTAGGCGCCGGCGGCTGGAAGCGTCCGCTCTATTACAGCAACCTTCAGGAGATGGGTGGCTTTGGTGATCTCGTGGATTATATGCGCCTCGAAGGCACTGTGTATCGCCTCATGCCTTACCGGATGAACAAACCCACTGCTATGCCCAATGCACAACAGGCAGAGCCGGAGCAGGGCTATATGGATGTACCCAAGAGCTACAATTTATTTATGAATACGTATCGTTGGGGTGGCGGCGAGCGGAATGATGTCTATTTTGATGAGAAGAACCGCCAGATGTTTATTTCCTACCGTATCAGCGCCGCACGTCTTGCAGATAAGCTCATTGAGCGCGGCCAGAAGGATAATGCGGTTAAGGTGCTGGATCGTGTGATGACCGGGATTACCGAGCATTCTTACGCTTATGATTATACGGCGCTCTTTATTGCAGAATCTTATTATCATGCAGGTGCCCTACCAAAAGGAAGCGACCTTAGCCGGAAACTGGTACGCAATATGAGCAATGATGTGCGGTACATTGCCAGCCTTGGTGAAAAGGCCCGCGAAGGCCAGGCGGCTAATGACGCACAGCGCGATGTGAGCGTTTCTTACCAGCTATTCATCGAAGCAATGAAAGCGGGTGATAATGCTACCGCAGATCACATCATAGGTGCATTGAGCAAACTATCTGCCGATACAGGTGGTGCTAGCGATATTAAAGCTATTGTGGATCGTGTACTGGCAGAGCTAAAACGCCTCAAAGCCGCTGGTCCGCAGCTATTACAGCAAGTGCCTCAAAGTTAAGCTGCTATAAAAAAGGCCATTATCTTTACAGCGTCCTTCCTTTTTGCGGGAAGGACGCTTTTATTTTAATAACGCTATTCTTTAATGAACCGATTCATTTTTTGCATTTTGCTCACTGCATTGCTGCCGCTTTCAGTTAGCGCGGCCCGCCACGCACATAAGGGCGAGCGCCCGCCAAAGGCATTACTCGTGATGCTAAAAACCCGGAAAAGGCAGGTGAAGTATATGGCAGAGCATCGCCCTGAAAAGCTTCCGCGCGTGCGCAAAGACATTCAAGGTGTGATGAATGCAACCCTTAATGATTTCAATGATCATTTTGACTATTGCCCGGTATTTTTCTTTGCAGATACAATGATCGATGAGATTATGGCCGGCCATTTTAGAAATGTGCTGCTCGACCGGAACATGCGCCCTTCAGCACAGACTGTTCTACCGGATGGTGATACAAGTTTTTTCGTTGCTGATTTTGGCCACATGTCGCAGACTTCCAAAAATGAGTTTCCGGCTGAGGGAAACGTATCCCTGCGGGAAGTGCTGATAGCGATGGATCATAACTTCGAGGTGCTGGAATGGCCGCGACCTGCTTATGCGCGCGGGTTTATATCAACAGCCAGCGGAAGATATAAAGATTATTGGTACCGCTCCCCTGATTATGAGATCGACTATACGCCACAGGCGGCTGCCTACAGCCTTACGCTTCAGCGGTATTACCGCCCCAAATAAACAAAAGAGCCGGTTCTCTGTATCCAGGGAACCGGCTCTTGGCGAGGTCGGAAGCGGGTTCGAACCGCTGTAGCAGCTTTTGCAGAGCTGTGCCTAACCACTCGGCCATCCGACCATTCTTTAAGCATGCCTGCGCTTGCAGGGATGCAAATGTAGCCAATGATTTGTTTTTTTACAAGTCCTTTTACCGGTATATCCGGACCAACTGTAAACAATCAATCCTCAGATAAAAATGAATTTTCCGATCGGCGCCTCAGAGCTTATCATTACCCCTAAAGAAAGCATCTACCATCTGGATCTGCGTCCGGACCAACTTGCAGGAACGGTAATAACTGTTGGCGACCCCGGCCGTGTTGGCGATGTAAGCAAATATTTTGATGTTATCGTGCACCGAGCTGCGCACCGTGAGTTCATTACGCATACCGGCCGCATCGGCGGCAAAAATATCAGTGTGGTAAGCACCGGCATCGGGCCTGATAATATTGATATCGTGCTCAATGAGCTGGATGCGCTGGTAAACATCGATTTTAAGACCCGCACGATTCATGATGAAAAAAAATCGCTTACCATCATCCGGCTTGGCACATCGGGTTCATTGCAGGCGGATATTCCGGTGGATAGCTTCGTGGTTTCCTCATTCGCAATAGGTTTGGATAACCTGATGCATTATTACCAGCATAACCTCAATCCAGAAGAAACATTTATGCTGGATGCTTTTGAGCGGCATATAGGCCTCGCCGGAAAAAAAATATATCCTTATATCGCAGAAGGATCTATAAGGCTCAGGAAACATTTTACAGAAAACTATCACAGCGGCATAACGGTAACGTGCCCAGGCTTTTACGGGCCGCAAGGCCGTGTGCTACGCGCGCCGGTTGCGCTCCCCGGCCTTATAGATGCCTTGCCCGCTTTTAAAAGCCGTGATCACAGGATCACTAATTTTGAAATGGAGACTTCGGCCATATATGGGTTGGGCAGGCTGCTTGGCCATCAGTGCCTTTCTATCAGCGCTATTGTTGCCAACCGCATTCAGAATAAATTCTCAGCAGATAGCGGTGCAGCAATAGATAAAATGATCCGGCAATCGCTGGCCATTATCGAAAAAATATAACAGTTCCTACTGTAACGCCCGGCGCGGCTTACTTACTTTTACGGCCAGATTATGTATCCTGATTTCCGTTACCTTATTCATGGCTTGTTTGGCATTCATCCTCCAGAATGGCTTAGTCTTTTAAAAACTTTTGGCTTCATGGTGGCGCTGGGCTTCATGGCGGCTACCTGGGCTATGATTTCGGAACTGCGCCGTAAGGAAAGCCAGGGATTGCTGCACCCTACGCATGACGATGTAACCACCGGTGAAGCGCCAAAGCCGATGGGGCTGTTCTGGGCAGGAATTGCAGGTTTGTTTATGGGCTTTAAAGTAGTCGGTATTTTTACCGCCTATTTTGCAGGAAGTATAGCTACGATTTCTCAAAACCCAATGGGCTATTTTTTTTCTACGGAAGGAAATATAATTGGTGGTATTGCGGGGGCTGCACTATTTGTATGGATGCATTACCGCGAAAAGAAAAAGCACCAGCTGCCACAACCAGTAACTAAGAAAGTAGCAGTGTATCCACATCAGCGAATTGGTGAGATACTGATCATTGCCGCGCTGGGCGGGCTTGCGGGAGCCAAGCTCTTTAATGCGTTTGAAACCTGGGATGATTTTATAGCCGATCCGATCCGGTCGCTTACATCCTCGAGCGGGCTTACTTTTTATGGCGGACTTATCGTGGCAACCGCAGTATTCTGGTACTTCGCCCGCAAATATAAAATCCGTTTTGCGCACCTTTGCGATGCCGCTGCGCCCGCAATTATGATCGCTTATGGCATTGGGCGTTTCGGATGCCAGTTTGCCGGCGATGGCGACTGGGGCATTTACAATAGCGCTTATGTAACCAATGTAAGCACAGGTAAACTGGAGCCTGCTACTGCAGATAAATATGCGCAATCGGTAAAATATTATGAGTCTTACTTCCGTGATACAAGACAAGTGAAGCCGGACGGCACCCTGCATAACCTGAGCGTAAAGGCTCCATCGTGGCTGCCGCAGGCACTCTATGCACAGTGCTATCCTTCTAATGTAAATAATGTAGGCATGCCGCTGCCCGGTTGTACCGGCGATCACTGCTCTGTGCTGCCCATCGGCGTCTTCCCTACTCCACTCTATGAAGCTTTTGTTTGCATTGGGTTGTTCTTTATACTTTGGAGCATCCGCAAGAGAATAAAAATTCCTTTTCACTTCTTTGCTATTTACCTGATTTTAAATGGGCTGGAACGCTTTTTTGTTGAGAAGATAAGGGTAAATTATAAGTATGACTGGGGTTTCCTTCATCCTACACAGGCAGAAATTATCGCGGTAAGCTTTATGCTTATCGGCGCAGGCATATTGTTATTTTACAGGGACAAGAATGGAGAAAAACCAAATATAGATTCTATACAAGCACTTGCCTGATCGTTGTTGTCAGGAAAAGCTTTCTGTGTCAGCGGGGAGCCTGCTTTTATGATCAAGGATTACCAATAGCGCCATGGCAAGAACAATGCGCCTACCTTATGGCTTTCGATTAGCTCAAAAAAATTGCTTACAATGTTTACGGATAGCATTACCGTAAGTCCTGATGTAAAATTTTTGTAAAACGTATCCAGGAAGCGATGATAGGTACTGTGAACCTGCATGAAAATACTACCATATGTAATCAAATATATTATACATATAGCTTGCTCTTTTACTTAAAAAATTCGCGCAGTGCTACTTGTTATTATATTTTTGGTACTGTTAGTGAGCGTATTTTATAAAATAAATTGTATGTAATGTGATATCAAATGCGTTTGAGAGACTAAATATATTATATACCCTTTATTGAAAAGACTGGAAAGGTTTCTGTTAGCGGATTTTTCCATAGCAGTTTTAAAATCATCGGTAGTGACGAACCTGCCCCACAATTCTTTTGAGTGTAATCCTATATTCCAAGTCAAAAAGGCTTCTTTTTCTATTTCTTTCAAATAAGATGCAAGTACATAAGCACCTTAATCGTACACAAGCTGCCCGGTCTTCGCGCGTTGGGCGATTTCAATCTGGAAAAACTAATGATTTATCTTTCCCAGTCAGCCTTATTCGCTCATAGGCGACATAATATTTTTCCATTTGTGAAGATAGAGAACACGGCCATAATGCTTTTCAAAGTAAGCCGCAACCGATAATGTACAGTTATAATACATTTTTCTTTCTTCATTGCCAGGCGCAAAAGAATAACACACAGTTGATTACCTTATTGATTTGATAGTAAAGCGGTATCATTTTCCAGCACCGAATCAATTACGCGGTTTCCGGAATTCAGTATGATGCTTTCCAGATTATCAAAAAGCGGTTTAAACCGGATCTGGACTTTCCCAACGATGGTGCCTCTATCTATATCAGCTTCAATAACTGCAATATAGAAGATGATCGAAAGATGCAGCAGATAAATTTAATGCGGCACTTAATATCAAAAGCAGGAGTGCAGGTTTCATAAATAATCAGGGATTACTGCTGTCAGTTTACGCTGTTTATTGACATATCGGCGACCTGCGTCGCCTTTCCTTCGGGCGCTAAATGACCAATAGCCAGCTCATGGTTCAGTCGTTCGGCAGCCTCGATCGGCCCGAAACTGGAAAGGTTTTCACCACTATTTCTGCGCACCAGCGTTGTATGCTCATAGTGGCAGGAAGGCTTACCATCTGCCGTTACGATCGTCCATCCATCATCCAGTGTATATACTTCGCGCGTACCGAGGTTTATCATTGGCTCGATAGCAAGTACGGAGTGCTCTTTAATCCGTTTACCATCCCCACGGCGGCCAAAATTCGGCACCTGCGGATCTTCATGCAAATCTTTTCCAACGCCGTGGCCTACGAGCTCGCGTACTACACCGTAGCCATGCAGCTTATTGGTATGATATTCTATTGCATGAGCGATATCTCCGATCCTGTTATTTGATTTTGCCTGCTCAATGCCTTTTACTAATGATTCTTTGGTAATACGCATCATATCCAGCACTTCGGTCGCCACATTACCTATGCCGAAGGTGTAAGCATGATCTCCATGAAATCCATTCCTGTAAAATCCGCAATCTACAGATATGATATCGCCATCCCTAAGCTCATAATCACCAGGAAAGCCGTGCACAACTACTTCATTCACAGAGATACAAAGCGAAGCAGGAAAGCCACCATAGCCTTTAAAAGAAGGTTTCCCGCCATGATCCAGAATAAAGGTTTCTGCCATTGCATCGATGGATGCCGTTGTTATGCCCGGCCTAAGCATTTTGGCAACTTCTGTGAGCGTAGCAGTAACCATCATTGCATTCTGCCGGATGGTCTCGATCTCGTCCTTGTTTCTTATATGAATCATGTAAATGGATATTTTAAAAAATCCCTTACCGGCTAAGCGCTGGCAAGGGATTTAAAAGTTGAATGATCGATTGCTTAGAGCGGCGCATTAGCAACAGGCTGCTGTCGGCCCGATATACGGCCAGTCTTCATAAGGCCATCATACTGACGCATAAGGAGGTGGCTCTCGATCTGCTGTAGGGTATCAAGTATTACACCAACACCGATCAACATTGAAGTACCACCATAAAAGCCTGCAAAACCACCCGTAACACCCATTAGGCGCGCAAGCCCCGGAAGGATACCAGCCAGCGCTAGGAACAGTGCTCCGGGCAACGTAATGCGATCCATAATAGTAGAGATGAAATTGGCAGTTGGTTCGCCCGGTTTTACGCCTGGAATAAAGCTGTTATTGCGCTTTAGATTATCCGCCATATCCGTTGGGTTGAAGGTAATGGCCGTATAGAAATAAGTAAATGCAATTACAAGAATAGAATATAGCACATAATACCATACTGAGCTATCATCACTAAGTGAACGCAGAAAATTACTTTTATCTGCGGTGCCACCTGTGGCAAATCCGGCAATAGTAGCAGGGATGAATAAAAGCGCCTGCGCAAAGATGATGGGCATTACACCGACCATATTTACTTTCAGCGGGATAAAATCACGTGCGCCACTAATCTCCTTTGCAGCATTGGTGCTGCCAATAATACGCCGCGCATAATTGAGCGGAATCTTACGAACCCCCTGTGTAAGAAGGATAAGGCCAATCACTATGGCAATGAAAATAGCGATTTCGATAAGCAGAACCAAAGTACCGCCAGCCACGGAGTGTTGAACAAAACGCTTGCTCACCTCTTCACGGAAAGCGCTTGGAAGGCGGGCAAGGATACCTACCATGATAATCAGGGAAATACCGTTACCAATACCTTTATCAGTGATTTTCTCGCCCATCCACATAACGAATAGTGTACCTGCCGTAAGCACTACTACAGTGGTAAGCCAAAAGGTAGCACCGCTAAATTGTGATACACGGGCAAGCTCATACTGCGGTGAGCTCAGGTAAGCTACATAAGCGCTTGCCTGAAAGGCAGTAACAAGTACCGTAAGATAACGGGTATATTGGTTGATTTTTTTGCGGCCACTTTCCTCACGTTGCATCTTAGCCACCTGTGGCACAACGATACCGGCAAGCTGCATAAAAATAGAGGCAGATATATAGGGCATTACGCCGAGTGCAAAGATAGAAGCGTGGCTAAATGCGCCACCTGCAAACATATCGAGTATACCCAATATACCTGTAGGGCCTGCTTTAGCAGTGATACCATTAGGGTTGATACCAGGTAGCGTAATGTAGGTGCCTATACGATAAATGAATATGAGCATTAGCGTGAACAGGATACGCTTACGAAGCTCGTCAATGCTCCAAATGTTCCTGAGCGTGTCAATAAATTTCTTCACAGGGAATTGATGCTGTTAAATCAGAAAAAGAAATGCGAATAAACGATAAAAGACGCATTTATCCAAATGCGTCTTCCATGTTAGCTATTCACTTAGATAAGCTCAACGGAACCACCGGCAGCCTCAATAGCAGCCTTGGCTTTCTCACTAATGGCATTCACCTTAAAAGCCATCTTGGTTTTCACCTCACCGTTACCAAGAATTTTTATGGTATCGGTGCGTGCAATTAGTCCGTTTACATAAAGATTATCAAGGCTGAATTCTGTGATCTCGTACTTCTCAATAAGAAAATCAAGGTTACCAAGGTTGAATACTTTATGCTCGATACGGAATGGATTTTTAAATCCACGCTTTGGCATACGGCGCTGGATAGGCATCTGGCCACCTTCAAAACCCTTTTTAGCATTGTAGCCGGTACGGGCAGTCTGGCCCTTTCCACCGCGAGTGGCGGTTTTACCGTGGCCGGATCCTTCACCACGGCCAATTCTTTTAGTTTTGTGCACAGCGCCCTCGGCTGGCTTCAAATTATGGAGTTCCATATTGCTTACAATTTTTAGACTTGCGCGGAACTGTAACCGCTCGCAATCTTGTTAGTGAATGTTGGAATTGGGAATTTGTAAGTAGGGATTTTACCTAAAAAAAATTGCACAATTATGCGTTTACTTCTTCTACGCGTACAAGGTGGGCAACTTTAGTCACCATGCCAAGGATTTGCGGGGTGCCTTCTACTTCTACAGTAGCATGCATCTTACGCAGACCTAACGCAATCAGGGTACGCTTCTGGCGCTCCGAACGGTCTATACCGCTTTTTACCTGTGTTACTTTTATCTTAGCCATTATTATTTAATTGAGTCGTTGAAAAGTTAAGTCATTAAATAGTTGAAGCGATAATTAAAGAGCAATTAAATAACTACTTTGGTACGAACAACGTTTTGACGCTTTAACGTCTCAACGCTTCAACTTTTCAATGTTTAACCGTTGAATACTTTTTTCAGGCTTATGTTGCGTGTTTTTGCAACAGCAATAGGTTCACGGAGCATGCTTAATGCAAGCACGGTGGCTTTCACCACATTGTGTGGATTTGCAGAGCCGAGGTTTTTACTAAGCACATTGTGAATACCTGCAGCTTCCAGGACAGCACGCATGCTACCACCCGCAATAACACCGGTACCGGGAGCCGCTGGCTTTATGAGCACCTTAGCAGCGCCTTCTTTAGCATATTGCTCATGTGGAATAGTGCCATGCATTACCGGAACCTTGATAAGGTTCTTTTTTGCATCATCAATGCCCTTGGTAATTGCCTCCTGAACTTCTTTCGCTTTACCGAGGCCATGACCTACCACACCATTGCCATCTCCCACTACAACAAGTGCAGAAAAAGAGAATGCACGACCACCCTTTGTAGTCTTCACCACGCGGTTGATAGAAACTACCTTATCGGTCAGTTCCAGCTCTCCACCTTTTACGCGATTGTCTTGATTGTTCGACATTGTATATTTATTTATGACTGCGAAGCAAAAACCAGGCAATCAACTTAATATTTAGAATTTAAGACCTCCTTCGCGTGCACCGTCAGCAAGCGACTTTACACGGCCATGATAGAGATAACCACCACGATCGAAAACACAGGTTTCAATACCGGCAGCTTTAGCACGCTCAGCAATAATCTGACCAACTTTAGTAGATTTCTCCATTTTATTGCCACCGCCGCTAAAGATATTCTTTTCGCGGGATGAAGCAGCAACGAGGGTCATACCTTGCTTGTCATCGATAAGCTGTGCATAGATATCTTTATTGCTTCGGAATACGGACAAGCGGGGCTTTGCAGCAGTGCCTGAAACGCTGGTCCGAATACGCCAACGCAATTTCTGGCGGCGAAGAACTTTAGGATTAACTGACATTGTATCTTGTTTTTACGGGCTCACCTTTTAGAGATGGCTACCGGAGTTTGATTTGTGATTTATGATCTTTGATTTATGACCTGGGCTTCCATTGCTAAGCAAGCAAAAATCCGAAATCAAAAATCAGCAATAACTTATTTACCAGCGGCCTTACCAGCTTTACGGCGAACCTCCTCACCCATATAGCGAACACCCTTGCCTTTGTAGGGCTCCGGCTTACGTAAGCTACGCAGCTTTGCAGCTACCTGACCAATTAGTTGCTTGTCTATACCTTCAAGAGAGATAGTAGGATTCTTGCCTTTTTCAGCAGTTGCAGTAGCTTTAAGCTCTTTTGGCAAATCCAGGATAATATTGTGAGAGAAACCAAGTGCAAGATCTATCTGCTGCCCGGTAACAGTAGCACGATACCCTACACCAACCAGTTCAAGCGTACGCTTATAGCCATTAGTAACACCTTCAACCATATTGGAAATGAGTGAACGGTACAGGCCATGCATAGCGCGATGACGGATCTGGTCAGTAGGACGGCTTACTTCTACAGAACCATCTTTTACTTCCACCTTAATATCACGGTCCACTTGTTGCTTAAGCTCACCTTTGGGGCCTTTAACTGTAATCTCATTGGAAGGGGAAACAGTAAGTGTAATACCGCTTGCCAATGTAATGGGTTGCTTACCTATACGAGACATTGTCTGTAAAGTTTTATTAGTTATGATAAATTGCGGTCAACCGGTCAGCCTGGATAAGCAGGGCTTAATGTATTGTCAGCAGTAACAAAACCTGACCACAACGGTCAGGGTAAAATTTCTTAGTAAATATAGCAAAGTACTTCGCCGCCAACATTCTCTGTACGGGCTTCCTTATCGGTCATTACACCGCGGGAAGTGGAAACTATTGCAATACCGGTACCATTTTGTACACGCTTTATTTCTGTTGGCTTCGCATATTGGCGAAGACCCGGACGGCTGACACGCTCTAAAGTACGGATAGCAGGCTCTTTGCTTTGCGCATCATACTTCAGGGCAATCTTGATCATGCCTTGCTTACTATCGTCTTCAAACTTGTACTTAAGGATATAACCCTTATCGTAAAGTATTTCAGTCATGCGCTTCTTTACATTCGAAGCAGGAATCTCTACAATGCGGTGCTTTGCCATCTGCGCATTACGAATGCGGGTGAGAAAGTCTGCTATCGGATCTGTTACCATTGTTGAATTGAAAATTTCTGTTTGGCGATGAAGAGATGGTAAGGCTGCTTCATCTTAATTGGTTAGTGGTTTCGCCGGGCAGATTACCAACCTGTGTATTCCGGGACCTTTTAACGCTGCAAGGGTAAGGATATTACCAGCTTGCTTTGGTAATACCCGGTAGCTTGCCATCAAGCGCCATTTCGCGGAATACTACACGGCAGATGCCGAACTGGCGCATGTAACCACGCGGACGGCCGGTTAGCTGGCAGCGATTGTGCAGGCGTACTGGGCTTGAGCTGCGCGGAAGCTTGTCGAGACCTGCATAGTCGCCGGCAGCTTTAAGGGCAGCACGACGGTCTGCATACAATGCAACCATTTTGGCTTTCTTGCGATCCCGGGCTTTTACTGATTCTTTTGCCATTTTTTAATTTCTGAATTGTGATTTATGATTTATGATTTTGGTGATCAGAAGAAATAAATTGTATATCCCGGATCAGCTATCAAAAATCTTAAGCGGCTGTTTCTTCTTCCCGCTTCATGTTCTTAAACGGCATACCCAACTCCTTCAGTAGCTCGTAGGCTTCCTCATTAGTCTTTGCAGTTGTTACAAAAGTGATATCCATGCCGGAAATACGCGTGATTTTATCAATATCGATTTCCGGAAAGATGATCTGCTCTGTAACACCCATAGTATAGTTGCCACGCCCGTCAAAAGACTTTTCATTGATACCTTTGAAATCACGTACACGTGGCAGAGAGATAGATACCAGACGATCCATGAAGTCGTACATATTCACACCGCGCAGCGTTACGCGGGTACCAATTGGCATCGCCTTACGCAGCTTGAAGTTCGAAATATCTTTCTTGGAAAGGGTAGGAACAGCCTTCTGGCCAGTAACAGTTGTCATCTCCTTAACTGCATCATCAATAAGCTTCTTATCGGAAACAGAACCTTTAACGCCCTGGTTAAGACAGATCTTTTCGAGGCGTGGAACCTGCATTACAGTTTTGTATCCGAATTTTTTCATCAAAGCGGATACTACTTCGTCTTTGTACTTCTTTTGAAGCCGCGGAAAATATGTTGTAGTCGTTGCCATTATTTAACCTCCTGACCAGATTTTTTATTAATACGATTAAAACCGGTTTCAGTACGCTCACGCTTAATGCGAACCGGCGCTTTTGCTACAGCATCCCAAAGCATAACATTGGAGATATGAATAGGTGCTTCTTCCTGGATGATACCACCCTGAGGATTTTGAGCGCTCGGCTTGCGGTGCTTGGTAACCATGTTGACGCCTTCAATGAGCACACGGCTCTTCATAGGGTAAACTGCAAGCACACGACGTGGCTCAGCGCGATTCTTATCGTCGCCGGCAGTTACCACGACATTGTCGCCCTTGCGGATATTGAACTTAGGTTGAAATCTGTTTTTCACTTAATTGATATTTGTCGATTTACAGACGCAGCCCTGTAATGGGCCGCAAATGTACGGGAATTATTTTACAAAACTTCAGGTGCGAGGGAAACAATTTTCATGTATCCTTTATCGCGGAGCTCACGGGCAACAGGGCCGAAGATACGGGTGCCGCGCGGGTCATCTGAGTTATTAAGCAGTACAACAGCATTGTCATCAAAGCTGATGTAAGAGCCGTCCTTACGGCGAAGCTTGTTCTTGGTACGAACGATAACCGCCTTGGAAACAGTACCTTTCTTTACGCCGGCTGCAGGAATTGCATCCTTAATACTCACCACAATCTTATCGCCGATACCGGCATAAGCCTGGCCTGAGTTGCCGAGTACACGGATGCAAAGAACTTCTTTTGCACCGCTGTTATCCGCAACGCTGAGGCGTGATTCTTGTTGGATCATTTTGCTTTTTCTTTAGTAGTTAGTAATTAGTCGCTGGTAAATAGCAGTTAGATGTCGTTGAAAGCAATCAGAAAAAGCTGACAGGGACTATCTACCCCACACTATACCCTACTTCTTTTATGTTGTAGTTAGTAAATAGTAATCAGTAGATAGTTTGGATACATTGAACTATCTAATAACGACTCTATACTAAATGCTTATTTTGCTTTTTCGATCACTTCAACCAGTCTCCAGCGCTTGTTCTTGCTAAGAGGGCGGGTTTCCATAATACGAACAGTATCGCCAATGCCTGCGGTTTCTTCCTCATCATGAGCCATGAATTTCGTGGACTTCTTGAGGAACTTACCGTAGATCGGGTGCTTTACTTTACGCTCAACAGTAACAGTGATGGTTTTATTCATCTTGTTGCTGGCAACGATACCTGTCCGGATCTTCCGGCTCTTTCTTTCCACTGTATTAGCGGTAGTCGTAGTTGTTGACATAATTTCTTTTAGTTGCTGCCAATGGCACGTTTACGCTGTTCAGTTTTAAGCTGCGCGATACGGCGACGCAGGGCGCGGATGGTCAGCGGATTCTCTATTGGATTCACGGCGTGGCTGAAAGAAAGTTTCTTCAGGCGCATTTGCTCATCCGCTATGTTATTATCCAAACCAGCATCATCAAGCTTTCTATACTCGTGAAGGTCTGCTTTATTATTTTTTGCCATTTTTCATTTTTTTATAAAACCTTAGTATATAGTCAGCCATTTCTCTAATGATGTTGTACAGAACAACGATAGAAACGATGATGAATATTACAATTAATAGGTAGGGTAACAGGGCGATCACTAATTACGCTCCGGCGTAATCCGCACGTACTACAAACTTCGTAGCGATAGGCAGCTTTTGTGCAGCCAACTCCAGCGCTTCTTTTGCAACCTGCATCGGCACACCTTCTGCTTCGAATATGATATGGCCGGGCTTTACTACAGCAGCCCAGTATTCTAGGCTGCCTTTACCTTTACCCATCCGTACTTCGGCAGGCTTGCGGGTGATTGGCTTATCAGGGAAAATGCGGATCCACACGTTACCTTCACGCTTCATGTGGCGGGTCATCGCCTGGCGGGCAGCCTCAATCTGGCGATTAGTCATCCACACCGATTCCAGTGCTTTCAGACCAAAAGAGCCGAAGGCTACCGAAGTGCCACGCTGAGCGTTACCCTTCATACGGCCTTTATGTGCTTTCCGGTGTTTACTTTTCTTTGGCTGTAACATGGTTACAATATTTTAAACTACGCTAAATTATTATTGTTGATTAACGACGGCCGCCACGTGCACCAGCACCGGCTCCGCTTCCTCCACCACCACGACGGTCGCCACCTCCGGCACCACCCTGACGGTCACCGCCACCGCGACGATCTCCGCCACCTGCACCACCGCGATCACCACCACCACGACGGTCGCCACGATCACCTCCGCGGAAGTTATCGCCACCACGGCCACCACCACCTGCTCCTGGTCCGCTCTGACGGTCGGATGCGCCGGAAGTAAGGTTAGGATTCAGATCCCGCTTGCCCAATACTTCACCTTTACAAATCCATACTTTGATACCAATCTTACCATAGACAGTAAGCGCAGCTACGGAAGCATAATCGATATCCATACGCAGGGTATGAAGCGGTGTACGTCCTTGTTTGAACTCTTCCGAGCGGGCAATTTCAGAACCGCCGAGACGGCCGCCAACTTTGATCTTAATACCTTCAGCACCCATCCGCATTGCAGTCTGGATAGCCATTTTAATAGCACGCTTAAAAGATACACGGCCTTCGAGCTGGCGGGCAATCGTTTCACCAACAATCATCGCATCCATTTCCGGGCGGCGGATCTCCATGATGTTTATCTGCACGTCATCTTTGCCGGTGAGCTTTTTGAGTTCTTCTTTAATACGGTCAACCTCAGTACCACCCTTACCAATGATAATACCAGGCTTAGAAGTATGGATCGTTACGATAAGCTTACCCAGGGTACGCTCAATAACGATACGGGCAATACCGCCCTTATTGATCCGGGCATTCAGATAAGTACGGATCTTATAATCCTCCACTACCTTTTGTCCAAAATCCTTCTTATCACCATACCACATGGAATCCCATCCGCGTACGATGCCAAGCCTGTTACCAATCGGATTTGTTTTCTGACCCATTCTTAATTCTATTGAATGTTGAGTATTATTTTGTTGAATTATGCTTCCGTTGAGTTTTGCACTTGCTCTTTGGTAAGCTTCTTAGCTTTGTAGCCCGCTGGTGCTGCATCAACAATCAGTGTTACGTGATTGCTGCGCTTGCGCTTACGATAAGCACGGCCTTGTGGGGCAGGGCTCATACGCTTCAGCATACGGCCACCATCTACCATAATTGTTTTTACAATCAGGTTGGCAGTAGTAATATCTACACCTTCATTCTTTACCCGCCAGTTAGCAATTGCACTCAGCAAAAGTTTTTCCATTGGTACAGATGGGTGCTTGGTGCTGAACTTAAGGGTGTTCAGTGCCTTTTCTACGTCCATACCGCGGATAAGATCAGCCAGGAGGCGCATCTTGCGGGGTGAGGTAGGTTGATTATTTAAGCGAGCTACAGCTTCCATTTTTATTTCGGATTTCGGATTTCGGATTCCGGATTTGTACTGCCGGGGAACCTATTCCTGTTTACTTTCTAAATTTTATTAAAGATGACCGGTAGTAAGACCAACTTAGCAACCTGATCAACGAATCAATTTATTTACCGCCGTGGCCCTTGAAGTTGCGGGTTGGGGCAAATTCACCAAGCTTGTGGCCCACCATGAATTCGGTTACATAAACCGGGATAAATTTATTGCCATTGTGCACGGCAAAGGTGGTTCCTACAAAATCCGGGGTGATGGTAGAACGGCGGCTCCATGTTTTGATTACGCCTTTCTTTGTTTTGCCATCCGCCATCGCCATTACTTTCTTATCAAGTTTGGCGTCTACGTATGGGCCTTTACTAATTGAACGAGCCATTTTTTTATTTCAGATTGCGGATTTTGGATTCGGGATTTCCCGGCTCTTCATCCATTGTTTGAGTTGTTGATTTGCGCCGGTTTCACCCGGAACCATTTTAACTATCAGTTGCAGTCTTGCGACTAAATACTTTTTACTTTCTATTTAAAATTAGCTCTTGCTGCCTGTTTAAAATTAGTTCTTGCTGCCTGCGAGCTTCTTACCATCACGGCGCTGAATGATCAGCTTATTGCTTGCCTTGGTAAGGCTGCGTGTTTTTTCGCCCTTTGCATACTTACCGGCACGGCTGCGTGGGTGACCGCCCGAAGAGCGGCCTTCACCACCACCCATCGGGTGATCTACAGGGTTCATCGCAACACCACGGGTACGTGGGCGGATACCCTTCCAGCGGTTACGGCCGGCTTTACCCATACTTTGCAGCGCATGATCAGAATTTGATACAGTACCAACAGTAGCCATACAAGTGATGAGCACACGGCGAAGCTCACCGGAAGGCATCTTGAGGGATGCATAGCGCTCTTCCTTACCATTAAGCTGAGCGTAGGTGCCGGCAGAGCGGGCAAGTGCGCCGCCTTTACCCGGCTGCAATTCAATATTATGCACAACAGTACCAAGCGGCATATTCTTCAGCGGGAGGGCATTGCCTACTTCAGGAGCTGCTGCTTCCCCGCTCATTATCTTAGTGCCAACTTCCAGGCCCTGCGGGGCAAGGATGTATCGCTTTTCACCGTCTGCGTAAGCAAGAAGGGCGATGAATGCAGTACGGTTCGGATCGTATTCGATTGATTTTACGGTAGCAGGGATGTTGTGCTTATTGCGCTTAAAATCAATAATGCGGTACATCGTCTTGTTGCCACCGCCCATGTAGCGCATAGACCGGCGGCCCTGTACGTTACGGCCGGCAGTATTCTTCTGCGGCTCCAGCAGGCTCTTTTCAGGCGTGCTGCTAGTAATCTCTGCATATGCGTTACCGATTCTCCAACGGGTACCTGCGGTGACCGGCTTGTATTTGCGTAATGCCATTTTCTTTTCTTTTGTAAAGGTTTGAGTAATGTAAGCTGAAGGTCTTAGCCTACCCTGTCCTTAATTATTGAAACAAATCAATTGAGTCTCCTTCAGCAAGCGTAACGATCGCCTTTTTATAACCGCTTTTACGGCCGGATAAGATACCGGCTTTGGTCATGCGGGTCTTAGCCTTTGCAGGTACACGTGCCGTGTTTACATTATCCACTTTTACACCGTAAAATTCCTCTACGGCTTTCTTTACTTCCAGCTTATTGGCACGCTTATCAATAACAAAGGTGTAGCGGTTGGATTTCTCCATTTGCTGATTCACCTTTTCAGTGATCACCGGGCGCATTAAAACTCCAGCAGGATTCATTTTCTTTTATTTGGTTGATGTATTTTACCACATCAAGATTAAAATTGTATTTGGTCAATCGGCCGGTGGCCAGCTCAGTTATGCTTCTTCAACAATAGCTTCTTCTTCGCTGAACATCTTCGCTGCATTCTCTGTGAATACAATCATCGAAGCATTCATCAGATCATAAGTGTTCATATCGCTCAGCACAACTGTTTTGTTGTTGGGCATGTTGCGGCCGCTCAGGTAAGCATTTGCATTATACTCAGGCAGGATAAACAGGGTGCGGCGCGCGGAAAGGGTAAGCGCCTGCATCATATCAACAAAGGTTTTGGTCTTCGGTGTTTCCAGGTTCATATCTTCAACGATTACGATCTTGTTTTCTTTTGCTTTGTAAGAAAGCGCGCTCATTTTGGCAAGATCCTTCACCTTACGGTTCAGCTTAAGGATGTACTTGTGCGGCGAAGGCCCATTTACAGCACCACCACCCTTGTACAAAGGGTTACGGATATTGCCCTTACGGGATCCGCCGGTACCTTTCTGGCGGTGAAGTTTTTTGGAAGAGCCCTTTACTTCCGCACGGGTCTTGGTTTTGTGGGTACCTGCGCGCTGGGCGGCATTGTATTGCTTTACGGCCAGGTAGATAACGTGGTCGTTCGGCTCGATGTTGAAGATATCTTCCGGCAGTTCTACTGCGCGGCCGGTCTTTTCACCTTTGCTGTTTAAAACATCAACTTGCATGAGTACTATAATTAGTCCCTTAGCTTACGCTCAGGCTTATTTTTGAATTAAAACGATTGAACCATTGTGGCCAGGAACAGATCCTGTGATCAGGATATAATTCTGCTCAGGATAAACCTTAACTACGCGTAGTGCCTGGATCTTAACCCGATCACTACCCATACGGCCACCCATACGCATGCCTTTGAATACACGGCTTGGGTAAGAAGAGCCGCCGATAGAGCCCGGTGCACGGGAACGATCATGCTGGCCGTGGCTTGCGCCGCCTACCCCGCTAAAGCCGTGGCGCTTTACTACGCCCTGGAAGCCTTTGCCTTTGGTAACGCCTACAACAGAAACCCTTTCACCTTCTTCGAAGATGTCACAGCCGATGGTTTCACCCACCTGCTTATCAATAGAGCAATTACGAAGTTCTTTAACTACAGACTTAGGCGTTGTGCTTGCCTTAGAGAAGTGATTAATCAGTGCTTTGGTGGTGTTCTTTTCCTTTTTATCACCAAAAGCGATCTGTAGCGCATTATAACCGTCTGTATCAACGGTTTTTCTTTTGTGTTACCACACACGGACCAGCCTCGATAATGGTGCAGGCTGTCTGCTTTCCATTAGGCTCAAAAAATACTGGTCATACCAATTTTTTTTACCAATAATACCTTTCATTATTAATATTTTGTATTCAGCGCCCGGAAGGTCTTTTCAGTGTTTAGCGAAGATGCCAACCACATCAGTGTGGACCGGGATGAATGTTTTAATCAGTCTTTTAAAAGAGCGTTGATCCTTGTTTACCGCTTTGGGCGGAAGGCCGGGACCGGACCTTTACTCATCATGCTTTGATCTCTACTTCTACACCACTTGGCAGATCCAGCTTCGACAGGGCATCTACAGTGCGCGATGAGGAAGTATAGATATCCAGCAGGCGCTTGTGCGTGCAAAGCTGGAACTGCTCACGGGCTTTCTTGTTTACGTGCGGAGAGCGTAGAACGGTGAAGATCTGCTTCTCTGTAGGCAAAGGAATTGGGCCTGTTACCACGGCGCCTGTATTGCGTACCGTCTTTACAATTTTTCTCTGCCGATTTGTCCACAAGGTTGTGGTCGTAAGATTTTCAGCTTGATTCTGATACGCTGTGACATAACTTATAAATAGCTTCTACCCCTTCTAAATTTGGGAGTGCGAAGGTAAGCAGATGATTTTACTAACCAAAATTATTTTGAGAAATTTTTTCAGATTCTTTATACCGTGCGTTGACGCCTGCTGCCCCCCCCGGTATTGCAGCAATCTTCACGGCTCAACCGGGCTTGCGCGTCCCTGATACCGGGTTTTGTTCATTTGGCTTGCCCGCAGCAATCATAAAATTATAAGCATCAAAAAAAATCACAGTTCAGATAGCAACTAAGAAAAGCCCAGTTGCAATCCGCCGGCTGAAGTAGCCCGGATGGTAGTGGAAAGCCTCCGCTTTTTCTGCGGAGCTTGGAACGGACAGCCGGCACCCAGGCTCAATAGCATTCCGAGTGCTCCATAGCTCCTCACGCCATCAGTACCCGGAATGGATAGACGGGTGAGCCAGCCTCACCAAGTGTATATTCAAGCTCACCGCGCAGGTAATCGCGCTCATCGGTAGTTTGGGTAGTTTCATCAAGCATCAGCACCACATCGATGGTTCTGGTAAAGCCCTGATTGGCCGAGATGCCGGCCTGCACCCCTTTGCGCACCTCAACCCCCTTCAGGCTGCTGCCGAAAAGCTGGGCGCAGAGGAGCTTTACATCGTCCGCAGAAATAATCTTGCCTTTGCTCAGCAGCTCGCGCTTGAGCATGTTGCGGCGCTCGGTATCAGAAAGGCTGTGCCTGCCGCCTGCGCTGTTGGAGATGAGATATGCGCCCTTTGCGGCTACGAGCGTATGGCTGTAAGGCGTGAGCGTGGTGCCGGTTTTTAATGCCGTTGGCATCGGCTCCATTGGTGGTCCAGTACTGGATGCTGAGTTGCTCGCCGCCGGTTTTTGGGCTTCAACAGAATATATTGTCGCGATTCGCGGCGGTCGGCAGAGCGCCCTACCCCATCTTCGAGGCGGGCAAGAATGGTGCTGATCTCCTTGAGGCGCGCCTGTATAGCTTCGTTTACCGATATCGGAGAAGAAAGCGCTCTCATCGCGGATAGCTTCGAGGAGACTGCCGATGATCTCGCGCACTTCGCGGCTGCCGGCCTTGCCTACCCCTGCATTGCGCACCAGGGCTTCGCCTTCCTCAAGATGCTGGGCATCGCCGGAGATCCGGAACTTATAGCCGCCACCAGACGAAGATGTAATTGAATGCAGATCGAGAAAGGAGCCTTCTACCTGCACGGGCACAATATTTACCCAGGGCTCCGTGCGGTAGGATTGTACATTAAGCCTGCGGTTGATGACGGGCACCGCATTGATGGTGCAGGAAATGGTATCCAGCGCCTCCTGGTGAAAAGAGCGGCCCGGCGTAATGCGCAGGTAGATCATTGGCTTGGCGGCAATCTGCTTGACCAACGCATCAGGCAGGCGTTGCTGCCATTCTTCGGGTACGCTGGTTGTGGCAAGCTCCTGCACAGATATATGCTCACTGATGTGGAGGAAGCGGCTGCTATAGATACCGGCAATTTTGCGGGCTGTTTTTTTGGTAAAGTCGTCGCCGGTTTGGAGCATCTCGCGGAGGTCTGGCTCAAACTGGGCTTTATCGTAATACCCTTTTTTAAGGACAATGGCTATATTGCCGATTGTGCCCTTTGCGCCGGCTAAGCTTTTATAAAAAGTGCCGGCTTCGGAGTGGCTGCGAAGATCGAAAAATATACTGAGCTCCTGCAGGGTTTCCACAGCTTTATCCAGCTCTATGGCCAGCCATATATCCTGTACGATGGCGCTGCCCGGGGTCTCTGCGCCTGCCATAAGCTCCCGTTGCCCACCTATGCCAATGCGGTATAATTTATTGCCCACCAACAGGTAGGAAAGAAGGGCTTTATGCAGGGTAAAATTGCCCGCAGGACTAAAGAAAAGCTCTGTATTGCGAATGCCGACGGCGGTTTTAACGGCCTGCGCAGTGTTGAAGCGGGTGAGCGAATCGATGACGGCTACCGGCTCCACAGGTGTAGCATGCATTATGGCGGATGCGGGGGAAGGCCCGAGCATGGCTTCCGGGAGGATAAGGCTGGCAAGGCGATCGAGCAGGCGGCCATGGGAGGCGCTTATATCGTAGCCTATCTTTTCCAGCTCTGCGGCGCAGGCTTCCATCATCAGCAGGATGAGCGGATCGAATGAGGTGTCTATCTCGTTTTCAGGTACCTGCCACAGGCGCGCGGCAGTACGCACCATCTGATCCTTTATCCGTTCTTTCTTTTGCATTTTCAGGGAATTAGGAATTTGGTATTGGGAATTTGGGGCGCTGTGTTAATCAAAAGCGAGCGGACCTATGAAGAAGCCGGTCTGGAAGCGGAAAGGCTCATTGCTGTGGGCGAAGAGGCCGGTGATGATCATTTCGATCCTACGGCGCAGTTGCTTTGAGTCCTTACCCTGAAATTCCGACTGGCGGACATTGACCTCCAGCACTACTTTTACAAGGCGCTTTTCATAGAGCGCAATCTGCTGTCTTAGGGTATTTACAATGATCTCGCGGCGTGCATCATTGCTCATATGGATGTCGTAATCGGAATCCCAGAACTGTGCTCCATATTCGAGGTTCTGCTTGTTTTCGCCAAGCGTGGTAGTAATGAGCAGGTGCAGGTTGCGGGCAATGCTATCCTGCAGTGCGCAGGTAGCCAGCTTCTTTTTTTCGAAGAAAGGCACGAAGTTGAGCGGTAGCTTGAGGAATTCCTGCATGCTATTCTTCTTTACACTTTAGGCCAAGGGTTACCCATTTACAATATTTGATCTTGAGCTGCTTTACGCACCCGGCATCATCGCGGATCACCTGGGTATTTTTAATGTCGTACTTCTTGCTCTTGCTGATCTTTTCGCAGAAGGCGCTGAGGTTGCTCCAGGTTTTATCATTAAGCAATACCCTTATTGCCGGGGCACCACCCTCGCATAGATAGGGATCAAAAGAGCTCGCATTCATATCTCCCTTCGTTACTTTTTCGAGCATCGAGGTAAACTCTTCTGCGGGAAGGATCTTAGCCTTTGGCGCTTTCGGCGGCTCTGGCGTAGGATCGGGCGCTGGTGCAGAAGGGCCAGGCAGAGGCTTTTGTACGGGCAAAGGCTCCGGCGCTTTTACCTCGCCGGGTAATATCTGTATATCCTTGCGCACTACTTTGCCATCTACCTTCAGCTCAATTGTTTTCGCGCCTGCTGTTGTGAAGGTATAGGTAGCCACCGCGCTGCGCTGCGTAGCATAGTTTGGCGAGTTGAGCACATTCCATTCATAGGCCTGTCCAACTGCCGGCGTATAATAATTAACGGGCTCGCCTGCCTTTGGCGCATCCTGGCCATTGATAACAAGGGTACCGCCAACAGGTATGGGAGCTGCTTTTATAAGCTGCGCGCGGATAATTACCGGAATGAACTCACGGCATTTTTCATTTACGATAGCCGTTACATAATAGGTACCAGCAGCGGCAAAGCCATGAATTGCATTTGTGCCCTTGCCGATGGAATTGTCCCCGAAATCCCAGGTTACGCTTTTCGCACCATTGGCTTTTGCCGTAAAGGTGAGTGCATCATTCTGGTAAAAGGTAATGGCATTGGGGTGCTCTATGCTTTTGGTAGCAATGGTAATATCGGAGCAGGCTGTTGTAGTGGCTACGCGAAAGCCGAACAGCACACCGGAAAGCAGTGTGGAGGCAATGAGCGCAATCCAGACCCGGTTATCGATACCGAGGCGGGTACGGGTGAATATTGAGGAGACGTCCATAGGATTTTAATGCGGTTGGGCCGGTGCTCCTGAATTCCTGAGCGCCTGCTGGTACTGTAAGCTTAGCGACTGGCACTGGGCGAGCTCCCCTTTTGCCTGGGTAAGTTCCTGCTGCAACTTGGCAGCATCCTGATCGGCGCCACTGCTTGCCAGCAATCCTTTTTTGGCAATCTGAAGCTGGTTAAGGCTCTGCACCATATTCTGGAACAGCTGGGTATTGGCTCCGGAATCGGTAAGCAGGCTGGTATTCATTTCTTTGATATTATTAGAGATGAGGCCGTCGATAATGGTAGTTTGTGTCCCGGCCTTGTTTAAGGAATCCAGCAGACCGGCGGTAACATTCATCTTTTGCGAAAAAGATTCGGCAAATGCCTGCTCCTGCTGCTGCCTTGCTACCTGTGCTTTCATGCGCTCATTTTGCTTAAAGGGTACTTGCATACCAAAGAAAACCGCCCCGATGATGAGCAGTACAGTAATGATAAAAAAGAGCAGGAAGGAGGTAAATGATTTTTTGCGTTCCTCGGTATTAAGCGGCTTCATGTGGTTGGTTTAGGAAAATGCGGGTTTGCTGGTAATAATTTTTATTAGCCGAAAAAGCGGCGGCGCTGCTTTGGCTGGTCTGCATTATTGTTAGCTCCGTCAAAGCTCTGCTCTTCTTTTACAAAGATGCCGGATTCCTTGCGCTTGCCAATAAACTCAAGATTAGAAAGCGTTTCAAACAGCTTGCTGATGATATTTACGAAGGCTACAATGCGCCGGATATCTTTATTAAGGTCATTATTATCAAAGTGGAAACCGGAGATCGTGCTGAGCATATTCACAAACTCTCCCTGCTTCAGCTCGCACCATTCGGTAAAGTAATTGAGCAGCTCATCTTTACCGGTGCCCGTACGCAGGTCGATGGTGTTTTTCATGATCCGCGCAAGCGTAACTACTTCTGCAAAAAGCCTTGCCGGCGATTCATAAGCCGTGAGCCAGCGGAGGTTGGTGATGGCAGGGCCGAGGTAAAGCATTACGCGGTCGCAGAGAAAAAGCACGAGCTCCGAAACTTCATTCTGCTGGCTTTTCTTGTAAATTTTCTGCACGATCTGCGAGCACCGAAGCTCTACATTGCTCAGCCGCTGATCTAGCTCGCCATGTAGCGCCAGCAGGTCGGGGTGAGCACTTACGGAGAAGCAGGGAGGCAGGTAATCTTCATCCACGCGAATGTCATTGCCATCCACATTCACCTTGCCTACCATTAAGGCATAGGGGTGCGCTGCATATTGCCTGTATTGGCTTTCCGCCACAACGATTACCTCGCAGGAAGGCATTACAGATGGATAACGCGGCGGGTTTTCAGTAAGGTCGGGGCTTCCTGCGGGTTGCCGCTCATAAGGATTGATGATGAGCACCACCCAATAAGTATGCTCACCGGCTGACGCTGCGAAGGGAAAGGTAGTAGCGGGGAGGCCTTCACCAGCTACTTGCCCCGGCAGGGAGAGCGCCGGTAATTTTATACGTACGCCGCCCTGTGTAATGGCCTGAAGCGAGAGTACATTTACGCGCAGAATCTGCTGATTATCCAGCGAAATTTTTACATCAAAAGTTTCTTCGCCTGCGGCAGATGGAGGAAGCACACCGTAGCGCAGCGGTGAGAGGTTCATGGAGGCAATATCGTGCAGGGCATCCTTCCATGCGTCATCCTGTGCAATGAAATGATTCTTATTGATCTTCATGCCATCGATCCAGTTGACGGGCAGGTGCTTGGTCTGGTCTCTCATTGCAGGTTGGTAATTTCAGGGTTCATAATGCGCTCGCAGATGATTACAGAGTTCTCCCTGATGTCATTTGCTTTAATGGTTTCTGCGGGACTGAGAATAGCGTTTGCCTGGTACCATTTCGGCTTCAGCCGGAACCACCAGTCATAAGCTTCATTCTGATGGTCTATGTATTGAATGGGTGTCTCGCTTTGGAGCTCGTTGTAATCGTTGATGAAATGATAAAAAAGCTCTCCCAGCTTAATACCTTCCGGCGCACGGGCACGGAAGTAAGTCTTCTTGCCATCTGTATTTTTCTTTGCTATTTCGAAACCAATGACCAGGAGACGCTCTCCTTCCGATTCATCCGGCGGATCAATAGATTTGCCCAATGGGTATTGCCAAGTTGGAAAAACAGCATGCGGTATGGCAAGCGATGCTTTGTAGGCATGATAAAATAGCATTGGTACAAAGAAGAACAATGAGCTCATCAGCACAGGATAAAAGAGAAAATTCCGGTCTTTAAGGAAATATTCGGCAGCAGAAAATACGAGCAGCGAGATGCATACTACGCAAAAGGAGAAAATCAGCTCCCCGGTAAATAGCTTCCAGAAAGAATCTTCCTTTGTTTTATAAAATTTTGCGTGCATCAGCGCCATGTGCACCGTGCCCTGAACAAGAAATATACCGGCAAAAGCCCAGAAAAGTAAAAAAGCATCATCGGTAGCATAAGTAAGGCCAAAAGCAATCCCGCCTGCAATGAGCCCAGAAATAATAGCGTAGATGAGCGGCTTTTTACCCTGCGCTGCAAATGCGGCTGCAAATGTCTTGATAAGGATCCACAGCAGTACAGAGCCGCTGAACAGCACTCCGATAAAAATTAAAAAATAATTCAGCGCCATGGTCAGGGGGTTATCACAGGTTATAGAACAAAGTTATAGCCGAGAATGCTTTCTGCGCCTTCCAAAGCAGATGCTTGTACTTCATATACAAAAACTGCATCCGCCTCCAATGGTATAAATATATCAATAAATTGCTGTAAAAAGCGGGCATACTTTTCACTGCCTACGAATGCACTCATTTCAGCAGCATCGAGCCCGGAGATTGAAAATTCCCAGCACACGGAAGGCTCTTCGAATGAGCTCCCGGAGAGCGTATCAATGCCTAACTCGCCCGTACCAAGGCGATAACAATCTTCGTTGCGGTGGCTTTCCCGGATCTGAATAGACACGGCAACATCTTTTGCCAATACTATACCCAATGCTTTTGCGCACAGCGCTGCATCGCCTTTAATAAAATAAGCCCAGGGCATAATACGCGTGAGGCCGGCGGTAAGATGCTCCGGGAGATCGGTTTGGAGGTTCCAGAATTTTGAAAAAGCATTATCCAGATTGCCGGAAAGCATGCCGGATAAAAATGTACGTTCTTCTTCCTCTATCAGCACAGAATAGCGGAATAGCTCATGCTCAATAGGCTGGAAAAATTTTCGTGCAGCCCGCTCTTCTTCCCTAAGCCTGCGATGCTCACCGACCATCTGGCCAACGGTAGTTTTGCCTCCAACGGCGCGTGGCTGGTGGAACAAACCTTCAGGAAGGCGGTCATAAATGCCATCACGATTGAGCGCGATCTGCAGGATTTCCTGGTCGCGATCATCAATGCCGGGCTTTACTGCTTCAATATCATTGCTATAACTCTTAGTGAAGGATCCGGTGCGGTCAAGGATTAGCCGGTCAAAGGAAAAACCATTATCCAGCAAGGCAGCTATAAAGGCTTCGCCTCGTAAAAGCAGGTGCGCTTTTGATCGGTATGATGGGCTGCCGGGCGACATTGATTACAGGTAAATACTCCCCCACAAAAGAAATAAAAATTGCTTAGAAATAAAAACTGATTCAGAAGGAATCAATACAAAAGTGAGGCTGCGTTTTTGTTGAAGATGCTGCTTTTCGAATGAATGGTGCCTATCGCTCGATGCCTTTATTATTTAGAGGCTTTAAGTGAAACACGGTTGGCTTTAAAACAAAAAGCTGCCTTCCGGCAGCCTCCTTATTCTATTTCAGAAATTGATACAATTAGCTGAATGCATCTTTTATTTTACCAAAAAAACCCTTCTCTTCGCGCTCATCAGCAGCATTCGCGCCGGGCTGGAAGTTAGGAGAGCCTTTTAGCTTTTCCAATAATGCCTGCTCGTCTTTGCTCAGGTTTTGCGGGCTCCATACATTCACTTCAACCAATTGATCGCCTTTTTCATAACTCTGGAAGGCCGGGAAGCCTTTGCCCTTCAATCGGAACAACTTACCACTGTGGGTGCCAGCGGGAATCTTAATTTTCGCCTTGCCATCGATCGTTGGCACTTCCACCTGTGTACCAAGCACTACGTCCGGGAAGGAAATATCTAATTGATAAATCACATCAAGATCATTGCGCTTGAGTTCAGGGTGCTTTTCTTCTTCTATTACGATGAGCAAATCTCCGGGGGGGCCGCCGCGCTCACCTGCATTTCCGGCACTGTTCATGCTTAGCTGCATGCCATCCTGGACTCCAGCGGGTATATCTAAGCTCAGGGTATCATCTGCATACACGCGGCCTTCTCCCTTACAGGAAGTACATTTTGCAGTTATCATCGCGCCTTCGCCGTTGCACGCAGGGCAGGTTGTGACTGTCTGCATCTGGCCCATAAAAGTGTTGGTAACGCGGCGTACCTGCCCGCTGCCGCCACAAGTAGTGCACTGCTGTACCGAGCCTTTATCTTTTGCTCCTGTTGCCCCGCAAGGCTGACAAGGCACGTACTTTTTTACTTTTATTTTTTTATTAGCGCCTTTGGCGATGTCCTCAAAAGTCATTTTGAGTTTTACACGCAGATTGGAGCCGCGTGTGCCCTGCCGCCTGCCTCCGCGGCCACTGCCACCGCCACCAAAGAAAGAGCCAAATGCCTCATCACCGAAAATATCCCCGAAATTCGAGAAAATATCGTCCATATTCATGCCGCCCGGCGCACCACCGCGGCCGCCTGCGCCACCTACACCCGCATGGCCATAACGATCGTACTGGGCTTTTTTGTCGCTGCTGCTGAGTACATCATATGCTTCGGCTGCTTCCTTGAATTTTTCTTCCGCAGCTTTATCGCCGGGATTTTTATCCGGGTGAAACTGCATGGCTATCTTTCGGTAGCTTTTTTTTATTTCATCTGCACTGGCTCCTTTAGCCACACCAAGCACCTCGTAATAATCTTTCTTAGACATTTTTGTTCAGGAATTTGTGATTGGGAATTAGTAATTGGGCGATCTGTTTTGGTGATGAGAGCCTAATTCCAAACTCCCAATCCCAAATCCCCTACTTGCCTACCACCACCTTTGCATGGCGGATGAGCTTGTCATTAAGATAATAGCCGGGTATTACCACATCCAGTATTTTACCTACTTTATCTTCACTGCCAGCAGGTATTTCGGTGATGGCTTCGTGGAGGTCGGCATTGAAATCTTCGCCGTGGCTTTCCATCATTTTCAGGCCTTTTTGTTGCAGCGTACTCTTCAGCTTATTAAAAACCAGCATGATACCTTCTTTAATAATTTCAAGGTCGCTGGAAGTTTCCAATTGCTTTGCTGCGCGCTCGCTGTCGTCAAGTACATCGAGCATTGATTGTATGATTTCGCGGCCTGCAGTTGCGGTGAGGTCCATCCGCTCTTTGGCAGTACGGCGCTTATAATTATCAAATTCAGCTGCAAGGCGAAGGTATTTATCGCGGGCCTCGGCAAGCTCTTTTGAATGGTCGTTGTTGCTTTCTGTCAATTCATCATTCAACAGTTCCGTACCCGCCATATTTTCATCTGTGTTGATGCCCTGAGCCATTTGCTCCTCGGTTATATGCTCGTGCTCATCTGCGCTGGCC
This sequence comes from Chitinophagaceae bacterium, assembly GCA_965246905.1. Lineage (GTDB taxonomy): Bacteria > Bacteroidota > Bacteroidia > Chitinophagales > Chitinophagaceae > UBA1952. Next base: position 27,655 of record CBDFFZ010000026.1, on the reverse strand, counting down.
GCTTGATTATCCATAGTATTCATTGATTTTCTTTTTTTGAAAAACATCCTGTAAAACTAATTGCAATAATGCTGCCAGCCCGGTTCTAAGGGACAAATTGACACGTTTGCGATTTTCTGGAAATATTTGCTTGTCCTGGAAATAAATATGGACATCGTTAGTTTCATGTCGTTTTATATCCTCCGTCCCCGGGCTAAAGCCACGGGGTTAATGAGGTCTGGTCATTGGCTAAAGCCGGAGGAACATAAAACTACACGATGCTAACAATGTCTGATAAACTACTGTCAATTTTTAATACGGCAAATATTACGTGCTGATTATATCGGTAATAAACTTTTTACTTATCAGCCCGCGCAAAGGATAGCAGCGGAAAACCACCGCTTTTTCCGGCGGGGATTGCAGCGTATAGCCTGACCCGCAGGGATGCGCCCAAACCATTTTTTCACACAACAATCACAGTACCGGACCGGCGCGAATGGGAAGTTTTGCAGTTTTATCTTATTTTTGCGCTCCCTTATGCGGTTTCCCTTTCGTCCGTTCCTGTTTGTTGCTGTGCTGGTAAGCCTTTTCTGCTCTTGCAGTCCTTACGATAAAGTACGCAAAAGCAGCGACATAAATTACAAGCTTTCCAAGGCTAATGAGTATTATGACCGTAAGTGGTACCACCGCTCAAATGAGCTGTACCACGATCTGCTGCCGGTAATGAAGGGTACCAAGAATTATGAGGCTATGTTTTACCGACTGGCCAATACCTATTATTTTACAAAGGATTACCTGAGTGCTTCGCTGTATTATAAGACGTTCGTAGATTATTTTCCAAATAGCACTAATGCTGAAGAAGCGGAATACCTGCATGCTGTGAGCCTTTTTAAGGTGGCGCCAAAGGCTTCCTTAGAGCAAACGAATACAATCAAGGCGATGGAGGCAATGCAGGGTTTTATCAATCAGCGGCCGGAATCTAAATATATCGTGGATGCGAATGGCTATATTGACGGTGCGCGCAAAAAGCTGGAAGAAAAAGAGGCAGGCGCGGCGCGGCTTTACTATAATATAGGTGATTACAAAGAATCTTATAAAGCGGCTGCTATTGCGTATAAAGACGTGCTGAATTCGTATCCGGAATCGCTGAATGCTGAATATTATCAGTATATGATTGTGCGGAGCTTGTATCGCTATGCACACGGCAGCATACCTGCCAAACAGGAGGAGCGTTATGCCAATGTAATCAGTGCTTCTAATGATTTGAAGCAGATGTACCCAAAATCACGATATTTGCAGCAAAGTGATAAGTACGTTACTTTATCAGACACCAATATTAAAAGACTAAGAAATGAGCACTAAAAGATCACTTTCCTCTGTAACTCCGCTGATAGAAACCCGTGATGTGGTGGCTATGAAGGAGAAAACCGGCAATCTCTACGAATCCATTGCGGTGATGACACGCCGTGCGAGCCAGATTTCCGTGAATATGAAGGAGGAGCTGCACCGCAAGCTCGATGAGTTTACAGTGCATGGCGATAATCTCGAAGAGATTCATGAAAATAAAGAGCAGATCGAGATTTCCCGAGCTTATGAGCGCCTGGCAAATCCTTCCCTGCAATCCATTACCGAGTTTTTCGCGGACGAGATTTATTACCGCAAGTAATATTCCGGATTTCGGAATGCGGATTCCGGATTTTTAAAGAATTTGAAAAGGCTGCTCCCAGGGCAGCCTTTTTGTTATTGAAATTTATTTGGTCACTCAATATTATTCAGACACTAATTACGGCACCCAAAATAACCCATTGCGGCCTTCCTCTACAAAGGAGCAGAGAAACTTGGGTACTTAATGTAGCTATCTAAATAGCAAAACTTCGCAGCGCAACTCATGAATGAACCCATCAAACAGCCTCCCCACCCAAAATATCAGCACCTGTTCTTTGATCTCGACCATACGCTTTGGGATTTTGAGCTTAATTCTGAGCTAACCTGGCGAAAGCTTTACGAGGAGTTTAAGCTTGCGGAGCGCGGCATTACAGATTTCGACGCACTCTTTGCCGCTTACAATATTCACAATGATAAGCTTTGGGAGCGTTTCCGGAATGGATTCATTAAGCGGGATGAATTGCGCTGGAAACGTGTATGGCTTACGCTGCTGGATTTTAAGATTTCCGATCCTGCTCTTTCGCACGAGCTGAGCAGCGCTTATTTAGAGATCCTGCCTACCCAAAACGCGCTTATGCCCAATGCTAAAGCGCTCTTAGAACATTGCAAAGACCGATATACAATGCACCTTATTACCAATGGCTTTGAAATGACGCAGTGGCAGAAGCTGCAATATTCAGGCATAGCTGGCTATTTCAGCGAGATGATCACTTCGGAGAAAAGCAATAGCATGAAACCGCATTCGGCCATATTTGAATTTGCGCTGAAGAAGACGGGCGCCGAATGCGACCATTGTCTGATGATCGGCGATGCGCTGGATATCGATATTCTCGGGGCTACAAATGCGGGATGGGATCAGGTTTATTTTAATCCTGCCGGTACACCGCATGATCGCAAACCTACTTATGAGGTTGCTGATCTGCGGGAATTAATGAAGATCTTATAAACGGTGGCTTTTTTACAAATCCCCCGTAGAGATGCTGCATTGCAACGTTTCTACTTCACCACAATATCCGTTACAGCCGTTTCCTCAAAATAGGCATTGATCTTATCGATGAGCTGCTCTTTGCCAAACATCAGCTCCTGCTTCAGTGCAGCAACATCTGTATAAATAGTGAGTTTCTTATCTTTAAGGGATACATCGCGGGTATATTTGGCAATAGTTGCGCCCATCATCTGCTCCCATTCCTGCCGCATGCGGAGCTCCATAATTCGGGGCTTCCATTTGGATTTTTCAAGGAGGTGGCTGAGGGCTTCGCCGATGGAGTATTGGGCCATGGTAATTAATCCGTACAAAAGACGAAGATAAGGCACAACTGGTAGCAAGAACTTAGATATGGGGGTATCAAAAATCAGAAATAATTTCCTACATTTGCCCGCTGAAAGAATATTAATTAAGACAACAACATACAAATGTCCCATTTAACTGCCGAAAGAAAGACTGCCCTCTTTAACACATACGGGGGTAAAGAAACAAATACCGGTTCCATCGAAGCGCAAATTGCCATGCTTACCGAGCGCATCAACCACATTTCCAGCCATGTAAAGAACGGAAACAAGAAAGATTTTTCCAGCAACCGTGGCCTTATCGTAATGGTAGGCCGCCGCAAGCGGATGCTTACTTATATGAGCCGTACCGATATTACTAAATATCGTTCGCTTATCGAGCAGCTTGGCCTTCGTAAATAAGCAATATTCTATCTGCTATTCCCAACTTAAACGGTTGGGAATAGTCATTTTAAGCCCTTTGATTTTTTCATTAAACGCAAAGGGCACTATGGAGCGCGATGAACCGCAAAGAGAAGTGCCTTACTTAAGCCTTCGCGGCGCTTCGCGCTTTCTTTGCGTACTTAGTGGTTCAGAACAATAAACATTTTTTCTTGCCCAACTTCCCCTTCCCCCTCGGGGAGGAAGGCCGGGATAGGGCCATTTTTACATTCACACGCAGCAGGCCCAAAGCTGAAACCTGCCGCACAAAACAAAAAGCATTCTTATGCTGGAATTAAAACCAACATCCGTTTCCTATACGATGGAAAACGGACAAGAGCTGACCATTGAAACCGGTAAGCTTGCCCGCCAGGCCGATGGCGCCGTTACCGTACGCGTTGGCAACGCCATTGTATTCGCCTCTGTAGTGGCTGCCCGCGAACCCAAGCCCGGACAGGCATTCTTCCCGCTTACCGTAGATTACCAGGAAAAATTCGCCTCAGCAGGCCGCATTCCGGGTTCCTTCTTCAAGCGCGAAGGCCGTATCTCCGACCCTGAGATCCTCATCTCCCGCCTGATCGACCGTGCCCTGCGCCCGCTTTTCCCTGAAAATTATTTCAATGAGGTACAGGTAATCATCAACCTCATCTCTTCCGACCCGGAAGTAATGCCCGATGCCCTTGCCTGCCTCGCAGCCTCCGCTGCACTCGCTGTGAGCGATGTTCCGATCCAGGAGATCATCTCCGAAGTGCGCGTAGCCCGTGTAGGCGGTGAATTTATGATCAACCCTACCCGCACCCAATTGAAGACCGCGGATATGGATTTCATCATCGCTGCCACGGAAAAGAACATCATGATGGTGGAAGGCCAGGCAAAAGAATGCGTAGAGGAAGACGTGGTAAAAGCCATCGAAATTGCGCACGAAGCTGTGAAGCGCCAGGTAAAATTGCAGGAAGAGCTTCGTGAAAAAGTAGGCTCGCCTGCCAAGCGCGAAGTAGTTGCCGCTGTTGTAAATGAAGAGCTGAAGAGCAAAGTAGAGGCTTTCGGCAAGGAAAGAATGCTGGAAATTTCCCGCAAGGGCTCTGCCAAGCATGAGCGCGGCTCCGAGTATATGCAGGTATGGAAAGATATTAAAGAGCACCTCCAGTTTGAAACCAGCGCTGCCGAAGGCGGACTGAGCGAGGAAGATAAGGTGCGTGCCAAAACCTACTACGAAGATCTCCAATACTACACAGTACGCAACATGATCCTCGATGAAGGCCGCCGCCTCGATGGCCGCAAGCTGGATGAGGTTCGCGGTCTTGCTATGGAAGTGGGCTACCTGCCCGGTCCGCACGGCAATGCCCTCTTTACGCGCGGTGAAACCCAGTCTTTGACCACCGTAACCTTAGGCACCAAGCAGGATGAATTGCTCGTGGAAAGCGCAGCCACTTCGGATTATCAGAAGTTCTTCCTTCATTACAACTTCCCGCCCTACTCTACCGGCGAGACCAAGCCGCAGCGTGGCCCAGGCCGCCGCGAGGTAGGTCATGGCAACCTGGCCAAGCGCTCCTTAGAGCAGATGATGCCCGGCGCTGAATACCCTTATACCGTACGTATCGTTTCGGATATTCTGGAGTCGAATGGCTCTTCCTCTATGGCTACCGTTTGTGCAGGCTCGCTTGCGCTGATGGATGCGGGCGTTCCCTTCCCGAAGCACGTAAGCGGTGTGGCCATGGGCCTGATCGCCCGCGCTGAGGATAAGAAATGGGCAGTGCTTACCGATATCCTCGGTGATGAAGATCATCTTGGTGATATGGATTTTAAAGTTACCGGCACCCGCGATGGCATCTGCGGTATCCAGATGGATATTAAGGTGGATGGCCTGAGCATGGATATTATGCGCGCTGCGCTGGCACAAGCCAAGGAAGGCCGCCTTCATATCCTCGATGCGATGTATGAGACGATCCCGGTTTACAATCCGGACCTGAAGCCGCATACCCCGCGTGTGGAAATGATCGTGATCGATGCCGAGTATATTGGTGCCATCATTGGACCCGGCGGCAAGATCATCCAGGAAATACAGCGTGAAACCGGTACTACTATTACGGTTGAGGAAGCTGACCAGAAGGGTTATGTAAAGGTATTCTCCAATAATAAGGAAGGTATCGATAAGGCAATGAGCTGGATCAGGGGCATTGTAGCCGTACCGGAAATAGGCGCGGAATACGAAGGCACCGTGAAGAGCATCATGCCGTTCGGCGCATTCGTAGAGTTCATGCCGGGCAAGCAGGGCCTCCTCCACATCTCAGAAGTGAGCTGGCAGCGCCTCGACAGCCTCGAAGGTGTACTGAAGGAAGGCGATAAGGTAAAGATCAAGCTTACCGGCACCGACCCTAAAACGGGCAAGTTGCGCCTGAGCCATAAAATACTTTTGCCGAAGCCGGAAGGTTATGTAGAGCAGGAGCCGCGTGAGCGCAGCGACAGAGGCGATCGCGGAGACCGCGGTGATCGTCCGCGCCGTGAAGGTGGTGGCGACCGGGGCGACCGTCCGCGCCGTGAAGGCAGCAGTGATCGTGGCGAGCGCCGCGACCGCGGTGATCGTCCGGAAAGGGGCGACCGCCCTGAGCGTGGCAGCGGGGAGCGTACCGAGCGCCCGCGCCGTGAGCAGCCGCAAAGCAGCAATAACAATGGTAACGATGACCAGCAGCAGCGCATCGAGAATAGCGAAGCAGCCAACCAGCAGTTCAACAACAGCAGCGCGCAGGCGGATATGCCTGCAGCAGATGATCCGGATCTGGTATTGTAACTCAGGTATTCATCAATTATTACTTTCCAACAGCTTGTTTCCTATATCGAAACAAGCTGTTTTTTTTGCTTGCGCTGCACCTGCGCAGTAGAGATAGTTTCCTGGCATCCCTGCTTAGCATACTACTGCGGCTTTTGCGGTTTTAGCTTCATTGCATAGTTGAGGATCTGTTCGTAGCCGGCTCACAGAGATACTTCACTACGCAATCAGCACGACGATAGCAGGCAATGTTTAGCCTGCCTCTATATTTAAGCCAGCTATTGTGTTTTGGGAATAAACTATTTAATACAGTAAAATATACTTCTCAATAACTATCTTCACTATCAAATAATTTTTTTTGATGAAGAAGCTATTACTAATCCTCTTATGCTGGAATGCTCTTTCAGGAAACGCCCAGACTGCATTGCACTCTATTAGTAAATCATCCTTAGAAAATAGCGCTATTCTGCAGCAACAGATTGCCTCTGAGACAAGGCCTTTGTCTCGCGGGTCGGCTATTAAAACCCGATTGAAAGGGTTTAGCTACCAGCAGTACGGCGCTACCTTGGCTTTTGATTCCGGTATCTTGTTTTATGCACCCGGCAGAGGCGGGACAGATTCCCTGTTATTCAAAGATTACGATCGTTATCCTACCAAAAACGCCCTATCATCTTATTTGTATCCCGATGGCATCTTCACTGATTCTGCGCAGGCTTGGCTCTTAAATGGGGGATATAACCTTGTAAGAAATTATAGTGAAAAGTATGCTTATGATGCGCATGGCAGGAAGACGGATGACTATGTATTGTATCCACAGACGAGCAACAATGAGTGTAAACATTATCTTGCTCGCTATGATAACAATGGAAATATCATCACGCAAGAGACGGACAGGTCGCCCGTCGGCATGTGTGGGAATTTTGCGCCAATGCAAGTAGAAACACGTTGGTATGATTCCGGCAATAAGCTTGTTAAAGATAGTACCTGGCTTGACGATGGTACCCATGCAGTAAATATTATCAATACGAATGGTCCAAATAATACAGAGGAAAAACTAATAGGTAAGTGGGTAAATGGTATTTTCAAAATAGATTTTAAAATAGAATCCGGCGCGAATAAAGGGTACTGGTTTGATGGTAGACAATCTCCTCCAACTTGGGATACCTTTGAAATAGAAGAGCGCATCTTTGATTCCCAAAACCGTTTTACAAACTATAAAAAGTACCTCAGAAATTCGACTACCAGGAATTTTTATCTCATAGAGAATACAATATATAGCTATACAGGAAATTTTAAAAGGCCGGTCCTGGTTGTTGACTCGAATACTTATTATAACGGGGTTTATAGTTTGATCTCAAAAAACATTTATCACTTGAACGCAATTGGCATGTATGACAGCGTTGAGCATATTAATCCTTCAATAGTACCGGGAAATCCAGGCGATCGAGACCGCGTTATAGTATATTACAGACCGGACGGGCTGGTGGATTTCTATAACATTTTCCTATACAATACAACTACCAATACTTATCCATCTGGCCCCGATAATACTACCAGGTATTATTACGAATCGTACAATACAGCGGATGCAATCAGCAACATTGCATCAACCGGGCAAAAGCTTCTGGCTTATCCTAACCCTGCCCGCAACATGCTTTATCTTAATGCCGAAGATGTTCGGTACCTAAAAATCTCCAGCTATACCGGGCAGATTTTCTATCAGGGTAAGGGAATTAAAGCCGTGAACATTGCGGAATATCCAACGGGCTTCTATATGCTCCAGTCAATAGATAAAGATGGGCATTCTTATGTGCAAAAATTCTCCAAAGAGTAAAAGTCTCTGCCTTCGGTGGTGTCTTAGCTTGAATGTTACCTGGTAAATTGTACCCCCCCATGCTGTGGGATTCTTCACTTCGCAATCCGGCATTCGCCGGAAAGCTACGGTCAAAATGGCTATCCGCTGTGGCCTGGCTTATACGCAAAATAGACTTGCCCGGGCCATGCTGAAGCCAGGAAGCATCTTACAGCGGCCCGTTTTTTCAAACTAAGACACTACCCGATTTTATTGATAAAAAAACTACGGAGGTAGGCATCCTACCTCCCCTGTTCACCTCCTCACAATAGGAGGTAGGAAGCCTACCTCCTCTGTTCAGCTCCTGATATACGGAGGTAGGCTTCCTACCTCCCTTGTTCACCTCCTTACTACAGGAGGTAGGAACCCTACCTCCCTTGTTTAGTTCCTGATATAGGGAGGTAGGGTTCCTACCTCCACCTGCATTTTATTCAAAAAACAGTAGAGAAGGCCCATTATTCATAAAATTTATAAAATTTCTTACCAAAAACAGAGTTTGGCACTATAATTGACCTTATATAAGTACGGAATAAAACCTCCGAAATAGAAAAAATGAACAATAAATTCCTTTACAGCCCCGATGCAGGCGAAACGACTCCTGCTGCTGTAAACACGACTCCCGGCTTGCCGGTCAAAGACCTCGATTTTATGGATACGGCAGTACCTGTGGCCAAAAACTGGCTCCTGAACCCCGGAATTACGCTCGTATATACGAATGCGGAAGTATTTAACCGCCAAGTGCAGGAGTATGTAGCCATCCTGACCGGCAGGCTTAAGACGGGCGCCAACCGTCCATCGCAAACGCAGACGCTGGACCAGCAGGATGCATTAATCAACGCTGCCGTGAAAGAAGTAAGGGTATATATTGAGAAAAAGTACAAAACAGCAAATGCCAAAGCACAGTTCCCGAAATTCGGCATCGGTAAATACAATCAAAGTTTCCAGTTGCCTAAAGACCGCAACCTCCGTATTGCATCACTTAAATTAATGGCAGAAGCCATCGAAGCAGAAGGGTTCGGCAAAGAAGAGTACGGCACCGAATTCTGGAACAGGCTGCTGGCGGATTACGGCGTGGCTATGAAAGAAGCCAATGTTAATGATGGCAAGGTAAGCCTGGGAGTATCCGGCAAGAACAACCTGAAAAAGGAGATCAAAAAAGTAATGAAAAGCCTGCGCCGCGTGCTCGAAGGCAATTACCCGGACAGCTTCCAGGCTATCCTCCGCGAATGGGGCTGGCAGAAGGAAGACTATTAAATTCCGGATTCCGGAATGCGGATTCCGGATCTTTTGGAAGAGCGGCCTGCCTTTTGGTGGGCCGCTCGTCTTTTACAAGCTAAGATTTCTTCCCCTTCACGGCCACGAGGTAGCGCACAATTGCCGCCGCATCCGCGGAATCCTGTACCGGCGCGCCATACATTTTGATCATCTTGGTTACCGTTTTATCCCAGCTTTTTTCGGTCATGTGCGGCTGCATCTCAATGTACCGCAATGAATGGCAGGTAATGCAGGTGCGCTCCACGAGCTCTTTTCCCGTCGCATAGGGCAGCACCACCATTACGTCCGAGATATCTCCCGTGTCATCGCGTGGCGGCGCATCCGGCACGGAATAGTTGGTGCCGTTGCAAGCCGCAAAGAGCAGCAGGGCACAGAGCGGCAGGAGGCAGCGATTAGTTTTCACGCTTTACTTTTAGGGTAAGGGATTCGATTTCATTGCGCATGTAGCCGCTGCGGTTCCATTGGTGCCAGGGTTGAGTAGCTCCGGCAGCATTAGTGGCCTTTAACAGCAGGGTTATTTCACCTTCGGCAGATGGAGTAAAATCGTAGGTCCAGCGCCTCCAGGAATATTTTCCGAGGGATGGATTGAGCCTTGCGGTATTCCAGGTTTTGCCCCCATCACTGCTCAGCTCCACCTTTACAATGCCATCTCCGCCATCGAACGCAAGCCCTTCTATTTGCTGCGCGATACCTTTAGTAATTACGGTGCCGGGCTCAGGTGTTACAAAAATGGAGCGCACATCCAGCTTATTGATCGGCACCATGGCCGTAGCCAGCGAGTCGGGCTTTTCATCGCCGTTGGCGGAATTTTTAGGGATGAGGTAGGCTTTATCCATCCAATAGCCATTAAAAGTATCTGCATACACCTTTACCTCATTGAGCATGCCCACCCAATAGGTTGCATACCAGCCTGGCACCACCAGCTTCAGCGGGTAGCCGTTTAGCAGCGGCAGCGGCTTCCCGTTCATTTCGTAGGCAATCATCACCTCGCCGTCTGCCGCATGCGGGTAGCCAAGCGATTTTACAAAATCCGGCACGGATGGCAGTGGCGGGGCGTCCATCCCGTTAAAAGAAACGGCAACAGAGCCGCTCTTAGCGCCGGCCATTTTCAGGATATCGGAGAGGCGCACACCGGTCCACTCCGCATTGCCCATGCCGCCGTTCACCCACTGCGCACCGGGCACCCGCGGTTTGAAGATGCTACGCGCATTGCCCGCGCATTCGCAGAGCGCAATCATCTTTACGGGTGCAAATTTTGTTTTAAGATCATGGAGCGAAAGCGAAAGCGGGTTGCCAACATTACCGCCAACAATTAGGCGAAAGGCAGCAGAATCAACAGAAACAGGCAGGCCGGAAAGGTGCCAGCGCACGAAAAAAGCCTCATTGGGCGTAAGATCATACCGGAAATATTTAAGCGGTGTTTCAAGGTTGGGAGGGCGGTCGGCAAGGAGGCGTAGCGGGTCTTTGCCCGGCAGCCGGATGTATTGGCGCTCTGTGGAATCGGTGGTGCTATGATCCGCTGTTTGCGGTGCATTGCAGGCGGGCAGGAAAAAGAGCAGAGCGGCAGCAAAAAGCAGGTAAAAGCAGCGGGAAGAGATCATAAAAGCAAGCAGCTGCAAAGTAATAAAAATTGTGTGGGGCTATGGTGCAGCGATAGATATCGGAGCTGCATTCTTTCTCCTGCTTAAAGCAACAATAATAGATTCCCTTCGGGGAACGACAACGTCGCTGAGTATCAAAAAGCATATTTGCCAATTAGCGCAACAACTTTATTTTAGAGATCCAGTGTATAATAAAGCATGTCTTCCTGAATGCCATCAGGCCAAAGGCGCGGCTCGCGGTGTGTGAACCGGAATCCGTAATGCTGGTTTGCTTTTTTAGAGGCAAGATTGCTTTCCCGGTGGCCGATAATAAGGCTTTGAAGGCCATTTGCCCGCGCCCACCCCAGCCTTGCATCGTATAGCATGCGTGAAAGACCTTTGCCGCGGTGCGCTTTGCGGATATAAGATTGCGTAAGATAGGCCTGTTGCCGCAGGTCTTTATTCCGGATAAGGCTGGTAATACCGATCAATTCCTCATTATAAAAAAGCCCAAAGCAGCCGCGGTCGGGATTTGTGAGCATTCCACTCCGATGGGCTTCCGGAAAATCGGATTCTTTTTCAAAGCTATTGCCAAACATGCCAGGCTCGGAAAGCAGCGCTTCGAGGCGCATTGCTTTATAGGCTGTAGCCTCATCTGCATCAAAGAGGCGAATCGAGTAAGCTGATTCTGTTGGGTGCTTCATACCCGCAAATATAAATGCCGGCATTCCAAAACATATTTTGGAATGCCGGCAGGTAACTTATTCCTGAAAACTAATCTGCAGTGTGCGTGGAAGCGGCTACAACCGGCTTCAGGTTTGGCAGGTGAATAATGCCCAGCCACGCAAAAAAACGGATCACGGGATAAATTGGATCGATCTCATGCCAGCGGCGGCCAAAATTAATGGCAGAAGGATTTTTATGGTGGTTGTTATGGTAGGATTCTCCCAGCATCAGGAAGTCAAAGAACAAGAGGTTCATAGAAGTATTGCGTAAGCGGAAATTTATATAGCCGTACTTATGCGCAAACCAGTTGACCACCGCGCCATGAAAGGCTCCCATTGAAATAATTACCGGCAGGAACAGCCATTGCCACGGGCTCGTTGCCAATAAGGCAAACACCACGATATATGCGATCACCCAGGCAATACGGGAGAAAGCTCCATTAGCAAAACGGTCGAATGCAGGCCATTCCGGAAGGTTCTTGGCAAAACGGTCTTCCACTTCCATGCGGCCATGAATAATATTCTGATAAAAAGTACGCGTACGCCACATCATCGAGAATATATTGGAAGAATAGGAAGGCGAATGCGGGTCTTTTTCCGTATCGGTAAAGGCATGATGATAGCGATGCATAATGGCATAAGCCTTGGGAGTCATATAAGAGGAGCCCTGCGTGATATAAGCCATGATAAAGAACACCTTCTCCCAGCCTTTACTCATCTTAAAAGCGCCATGCGCAGCATAACGGTGCTGGAAAAAGGTCTGGGAGAAAAGAGAAAGGTACCAGGTTGCAATAAAAAAAAGGAAAATGGCCATAAAAAAATCAATTTAGCTGTTGAAAAGAACCGAGACAGCATTGATTTTTTGGAAGAGAGACGGCTATTGTAAAATAGAGGCCGTTTAAAACTAAAAATTAACCGAAGATGTGCTCTGAGGGAATCGTGTGTAAGATACACCTGTTTATGTCCGCTAGTGTCATATAATCGTGTTAAGGCACTTGTAGTCTATCCAATTGTAAAGCATGAAAGTCAGCTAAACTTTACTCCAGACTGCCGCAGCATTACAGCCGCCAAACCCGGAAGCAGTTTTAAGATAATAATTGAGCTGCGCTGGCGTCGGCGAAACGGTAATATTCAATGGCTCGGATACGCCACTCGCGGTATAGCCTAAGGAAGGAATAGATATTTGCCGGCGGAGACTCTCTATTACCATAGCGCTCTCTGCAATGCCTGCCGCGCCGAGTGTATGCCCTATATAACCTTTCATACTGTGCACGCCGGCATGCAGTAATCCCGCATGGGCAAAAGCCTTTGCCTCCATCTCATCATTATAAAGAGTAGCAGTGCCATGGGCAGAGATTGCATCGATGGATGCAGGCAGGATACCGGCTTGCCCGAGCGCACGGCCAATAGCCATGGATAGCTCCTCGCCGGTGCGCGAAGGCCCGGAAATATGATTTGCATCATTAGAAGTAGCGCCGCTGCAAAGCTTTGCTACTCCACCATGCTCACTATTACTGCTCAGGATAATAGTAGCTGCCGCCTCGCCGAGATTTATGCCTTTGCGTGCCGCATCGAATGGCCGGCAGGGCTCATCCGCAATTGCCTGAAACGATTGAAAGCCACTGAGCACAAAACGCGTAAACCGGTCGGCACCTACAACTATTGCGAAATCGTAGCGGCCGCTCTGCAGCAGGCGCAAGCCCATAAGAAGGGCAGTAACGCCGGACACGCAGGCATGAGAAACAACAACCGTTTTTGCGGGAATTCCCAGCGCCCTGCCGATAAATTTTGCACTTGTAGTTAGCAGGTTACGGGTATCATTATTTGCACCACCCAGCGATTCAATATTGCCTTTTGTTGTTGCAAGAATAAATACAGTTCTTTCCGGATTCAGGGATGCCCTGCATTGATGTAGGGCATCCAAAGCCGAGTAAACGCACATACGCTCGAAAAGCGAAAGCGTGCTATGCTGTGCTGTTTTTTCCCGGATAATTTCCCATGTCACATCATCCATTCGCGAAGCCCAGAAAGGTGTTGCGCTTAGCAGCGTATCCTCATGCCGGCGAATGCCCGTTGAACCCTGCATCACTGCTTCCCAGACGGCATTGGTGCTCATGCCGGTTGAGGTAGTGACGTTAGATGCAATTGCAAATACAGGTTTCATGGCCAGGGGAAAGATGAAGAATGGTTCAGCCGATAAGATGATGCGCAAAAATGCAAACTATTGCTGTGCGGCAAAAGACTATTGAAGCCATTTATTTTTCCAGTCCACCATAAACTGCGGCAGGGTAAGCATGAGCTCCATTGGTTCTTTTTTCATAAATACCTGCACCGAGTAGCCATTGGCGACCTCTTCAGCGGTATCCAGGTCAAAGACCTTGTATTCAAAGCAAAGCTTAGCGGCGGCGGCATCGATATAGGTAGTTTCAAGGCGAATGCGGTGACCGTAACGAAGAATTCGTTTATAATCGCAGTGAATGCTGATGATGGGCACCACGATATCGCTGCGGAAAAGATCTAAATAACGAAGACCGTAAGCTGCGCCGAAAGCCTCACGGCCATCCTCGAAGTAGCGTACATGATGGCCGTGCCATACAATGCCCAGCGGGTCGGCCTCGCTGAACTTTACGTCCATTTCTGTAGTGTGGGTAAGTCGCTTCAAAGTGGCGCTAAGTTAGCGCATTTCATCGCTTACATTTTTAAGCACATTCAGGAAGCCGGCAGCCCAATAATTACGGAAGCCGAAACCGCCGGTTTTGCCCTCGACCTGTGCGCTCTGTATTACTGTGCGGCTACCCATATCCACAAACGCAACCCATGCAGATACCCTCGCTTTGCCTTTGCTCATTCCTTCAATAAAGAATAAAACACCTGTGCCTTTTTTGCCGATGAAATCATAGGCGCTCACCAGCTTTGCCACCTTGCCGGCGTCTAAATGGTGAAACTCGCCTGGATCATCAGAGAAATAAGTCTTAGGGCCTTTTTTGTTATTTGCTTTTTCCGTTACGGCCAAAGCATAGGATACATCAGAGCGGTTCAGATATTTAGGTACATCATACTTTTTTTGATCATTCACAAAGAAGTCATTCCATGCAGGAATGTATTTCTCACGGATCTGATCGTCGGTTACTTCGCCAGCGCCTCCATATTGGTCGGCACTGCCGGTGAAGGCTACCTGCGTAAAGTCGAGACCAAGCCAGGTAAGCGGCTCATCGCCCCGCAGCACATTTCTTTTCTGAGCAGATGGAGCGCTTGCTTCTGTTTGATCACGGCTGTTATTTTTCTTGTTCTTCTGGGCAAAGCCAGCAAAGGAGATAACGCAAAGCGCTGTAATAAGTAACAGGTATTTCATAACGTGTTGATTTTATGGATGATCCTGAAGGAAAATTTTTAATTCGCAAGAAGCTATTTCCCGCGCACCCATCTTCACTGTTCCCTGCACAATATGCGCATTCATAACCTGATGAACAAAGATAATCTCTGTGGTAATAGTATCGCCAATAAGGGGCAATTCTTTAATCATTAAATTTTTAAGTGCCCCGATAAAGCCTACTGGTGCTTTGATACCCGCCTGCCGTGCCTTTGCGCCGGTGCCGGCAGCTGCTGTTTGCGCCATATTCTCTACCAGGCCGGCTTCCGTAAAGTGCCCGTCCTTCACCAGTTCGTGGCCTGCGCGAACGGTGAATTCCGTTACAATAATATCGTTGTCCGACCGAAGTAAAGCATCGATCATTACAAACGGCGGGCGCTGTGGGAGGTAGGCAAGTACGTCTTGCTGACGATCAATCATGAGTCGGTGGCTGTTGTTTTCCAGAAATCAAAATAATTAAACCATTGGTCGGGGTGGAGCTTTACCTGCTCTGCGAGCAATGCGGTGAAGTCATCCAGCATTGCTTCCGCGCCTGTTGTGCCCCGGCCTGCATAAACTTTGGATGGCCAGGCGATAAAGTGGTAATGAAAAGAGCTTTCCTTAAAGGCGAATACGAAGGTTGTACGTGCTTTAAGCTTAGAGGCAAGCAGGAATGGCCCTGCGGGGAATGCAGCAGGCGCACCTAAGAAATCATGCACCATCGTGCGGTTTCCCGGCCGGAAACGATCGGCGTGGAGGCAGATAAATTCATTGCGCCGCAAAGCAGCGCTGATCTCATAAATATGGGAGATATCCTCCCGGATATAGATAATATTGAAGCTCCGCTTAGCTTCGAACCGGCTCATCTGCTTTTTCAGCGCTTCGGCCTCGCCATCATACATCAGGATGTTGATGGGGGCTTCTATCCGTTTGAGCAAATGGCCTGCAACTTCCCAGTTGCCGAGGTGCGCGGAGATAATGAGGCCGCCCTCGCCGAGGCGTACCATCTCTTCTAAATGCTCAATACCCTCATGCTCAAAGGTGAGCGCATCGCCTCCTCCTGCAAGTACGGCAATCTTATCAATAAGCGTCTGGCCGAAAAAGAGAATATTCCGCTTGATGAGCAGGGCTGATTTTATGCGCGAATAGCCAAGCCGCTGCTCGTACAGATAGCGCAGCGGACGGGTAGCCGCAGGTACAAAAAACCGGTAATAAAGGGTTACAAAATGAAGCAACCCGTATGCAGGCCGCAGCCCGTGCCTGCGCAGCAAGCCTATAAAAATACGGTAACCCAGCTTATTGCCGCGGGAGCGGCCGTCCCAGGCGGGCGTAGCCATTGAAAGAGTAAATTATGCAGCTATACGGTTCGAGATATAGGTGTACAGATCATCCATAATATGCATGTTCTGGAAATCTTCTGCTTTTACTTTAAAGCCAAAGTTGCTTTCTATGGCTACCACGAGATCTATGTAATCGAGGCTGTCCAGATCAAGGGCTTCCTTCATATCGGCACCAGGCTGGAGCGCGGTTTCCTCTACTTCAAAATCTTCTATGAGAAAGGCATTTGTGCGGGTTATAATTTCTTCTTTTTGCATGGTATGTAATAATTATAGTCGATAAATAAGATTCGTGTCAAATACAGATACGCATGTACTGCAATTCTGTATTGAAGTGGGTGGGCGCAAAAATACATTTTTAATCCTCCCCGCGCCTACCACTTAACACGTATATTACAAAATACTCCCCGCAGGCGCTATTCTATAAATATCTATCCATCCTTAAAATCAATTGTGCAGCGCAGCAGCAATGGCATCTGCTTTGTTGGTCTGGTTTTCATCAGAGGTCATGCGCGAGAATATCTGCTCTAAGGAATCGTGGCCACCGGCGCGCAGCTCCTCAAAAGTGCCATCGGCCAGGATGCGGCCGCCATCGATCAGCACAATGCGGTCGGATACTTTTTCCACTACATCCATCATGTGCGAGCAATAAAAGATCGTCTTGCCTTCGGCTTTTAGTACCTGCAAGAGCTCCTTTACCATAATTACCGCATTGGCATCCAGCCCGGAAAGCGGCTCATCCAGTATTACAATCGATGGATTGTGCAACAGGCCGGAGGTGAGCAATACCTTCTGGCGCATACCTTTCGAGAAGCTGTCCATGCGCTGATCTATGTTTTCGAGCAGGCCGAATGAGGCGAGCATTTTCTGTGCCCGCTCCTCGATAAGGGCGGCGGGCATATGGTGCAGCTTGCCAACAAACGTAAGGTATTCGCGGGGCGTGAGCAGATCATACAGCTCGGCGAGCTCCGGCACATAGCCTGTAATGCCTTTCACCGCAAGCTCATTGCCACGCAGCGGCTGTCCATCCACTAATACCTCACCACTGTAATCCTGGATAATGCCGGTAAGTATTTTTACAGTTGTGCTCTTACCTGCACCATTCGGGCCTATATAGCCAATGATCTGCCCGCGGTAAATATCCAGCGATATATCCTGCAGCACTTTCTTTTCTCCGTAGTTTTTTACGAGGTTTTTGATGGAAATAATGGGTTGCATCCTGCCTTAATCTATTGAGCCTTAAATGTACCGATTGCAGATGTAAAAGCCTGCGAAATATTGGCCGGCATTTGCCGTTATAGCTTTGATGCGCTTATTACTGATACTGCTTTTTTTATTGATGACCCATGGTGCATCTGCACAGCAATGGTCTTTATATGGTGGTGCATCGCTTAGCTATGACGGGATCTTCCGCGACAAGGCGGTTACGAAGTATAAAAGCAAGTGGCCTTTTCTCGTAGCCGGGGGATTGGTGGCGGGTGCGGGCTATAAAGTGGATAATGGCTTCGATGTATTTGCTGAGGTAAATGCCGGCGCGCTGAACCTAAAGCTTCCTGCGCCCGATGCTTCGGATGCCCACGCTTACCTTACCGGATATTATGTATGTATGATGGCAGGTTCGGGCCCGCGCTTTGAAACCGGGCGTACCGGTAACAGCCTTACGCCGTTCCTGCAATTGGGAGGCGCTTATTTAATAAATAACGGGTATGCCACCTCAGGCAATGACCGGGTAATTGAGTACCGGCAGCGCAACGGGCCTGCGGCAAATAACTGGGCTATAGCTGTCGGAGCGGGTATCGACTGGCGCTTTTATGCCATAGTATCATCGAGCATTAACGTCAACTTTTCCTATACACCGCTCAATATTTTTAAGGACCCTTATGGGTATAATGTAACATCCGCTACCGGCGCTTATGATATTGATATGCAGGGTAAGCTGCTACAAATATTGTTATCCTACAGGGTGCACCTTAATTTGGGTAAACGGTTGGAGGATTAGGCAAAGCTCAAGCGGGGAATAAATAATTGTAGCATAAAAAGATAAAGCGGCCCACCAAAAATGCAGGCCGCTTTTCTAAAAGATCCGGAATCCGCATTGCGGAATCCGGAATTTAATAGTCTTCCTTCTGCCAGCCCCATTCGCGGTATATAGCTTCCCATGTTTTGGGGTAGTTGCCGCGGATTACGAACTGCAGGGCTTCCATCATTTCCCGCAGCTCTGCCTTAAGCAGATTTTTATTACTTACCCCGGTGCTTACTGCACCATCGGTAGTGCCCGCTTCGCTGAGGGCAGCACGGTAGCGGCCGCTTACATCCCTCCAGAAATCGGAGCCGAACGGCTTCTTCTCAAACCCATCCTGCGCTATAGCTTCCAGAACCATATCCAGCGCGGCAAGGCGTTGCTGGCGGTCGCGCGGTAGCTCATAGACATCGCCTCTTTTTACAATGCCGTAACGGGCATATTGCGCAAAGGCCGCGTCCTTTTCATCCCATTTATCCTGGAGATAGATCTTTGCACGGGCTATGCCTTTATCTATCTCGGCATCCACGCCGGCCAGCGCCTGTGTCTGGAAAGGCCGTTTGCCACCGGCAGATTTCCTGCCGCCCAGCGCCTCATTATAGGCCGCAGCTTTGGCTTCAAAGGTTTTGCTGTCTGCCCATATGAGGGTGATCTGCGGATTGGCACTCCACCTGCCCGCTACAATGGTTGCTACTGCGCCGAAGTCGGTATCCTTATTGGGCAGTTTGGGCATCCGTACCGTTTTGGACGGAGCCGGTTTCGATGAGCCGCTGCCGGGGAGGGGCGCATCGGGAAAATAAGTGAATCTGCGTTTCATACAGTTCTGTTTTTATGGAGGTTAATGAATAACTCGCGGGGCGAAAGTAGGGATTATCTTGAAAAGGCCCTTTTTGAAATGACCAGTGGAGGGCCTCCAGAGGGCATATTGTTAACGCGAATGAGGAGCGGAGAACCTCCGGAGGGCATTTGCAAATGCAAATGGGCAGTGGAGGGCCTCCGGAAGGCAGATTGTTAACGCACATGGGCAGTGGAGGCCCTCCTCTGCTGCTGCTTTTTTTGAAATGAGGAGTGGAGGCCCTCCGGAAGATATGTTCGATTTTGCAGCAGGGAATTGGTGAGAATACCCTACCGTAAGGGTCGTGCCCTTGAGGATCATTCATTATCCCCTCATTCGTAGCGAGTACAGCAACAAGAAAAGCCCGATAGCAAACCGCCTGCTGACGTAGCCCGGATAGGAATGGAAAGCCCACCGCCCTTTCGCGGTGGCTTGGAATGGATAGCCGGAACTAAAGCTCAATCGGCATCCCGCTGCTCAACGGCTCCCGGCGCAAATGACGCGCAAAAAGACAACACTACCGGATAAGGGTAAGCTGGCCCTGCTTATTCTCTTCGTAGCCGGTGAGGCATTTTGCGCGGATCATGTAATAGTAAACGCCGGGGTCGCAGTCTTTGCTGTTGTAGGTGCCATCCCACCCTTCAGAAGGCTCGGAGCTGTGGAATACGCGCTGGCCCCAACGGTTGAAGATGCTCAGATCGTAATACTGCTGATTGCCGTAGAGCAGCACACGGTATTTATCATTGTGGGTATCGTTATTGGGCGTAAAAGCATTGGGATAGGAAAACTGGCAGCAGGGCTCTACTTTGTTGTAGGCTACGGAGGCAGTATCCACACAGCCGAATATATTTTGCTCGGCAAGGCGGTAAACGGATGGACGGATGACGAGTACGTAAGGCTTGCTGAGCTTATCGAAACGCACCTCATCTTTTGGCAGCCAGGTATAGGTTGTGCCGGCAGCATCATCTGCATGTGTGAGGAGAATGCGGTCGCCGAGGCAAAGGGTGCCGGGCTCATTGAGAATGCGCGCCTCCGGTGCAGGATGCGCTTCGGTAGTATGGCTCACGGTATCGAAGCAGCCTTCGAGGGATACATTGAGCTTGATGATTTTGGTGCCGGGGGTATTCCAGTGAAGCTTAAAAGGGCCTTTATTGGTACTCTGGGCGAGGGTGGCGCCGTCGAAATCCCATGCATAGCCTTCACCCAGTAGGCTGTCCGGGTTATTGTAGCGCACCGAAACGGAATCGTACTGGCAAAAGCCGGTAGGCAGCGTAAAAGAAGCGTTTGGCTTTGGCTTTACGCGTACCTGTTTCTCGATAGGGGCGCTTGGGCACTTGTTTTCGAAAACCTGCAGCTTTATAGTGTAAATACCCGGATTATACCAGGTAAAAAGGTACGGCCCGGCACCTGAGCCGGAAACAGGCCTGAGATTTTGCCCCCAGTAATATTGATATTCCAGGATCGGGCCTACGCCGATAGTGCCGGAGAAGTTGATGGTAGCGGTATCGCGGGCGCAAACGGGCGAGGGATCTACGACAAAATCTGCCGTCGGGCGTTTTGTTACATATACAAGCACGGTATCAATTTTGCTCTCGCAGACCTTCACGATCTGGCTGGCACCGTAGCGGAAGATGCCGGCAATGGCTGTGTTGGGCAGTGGCGGGCCGGATAGGCGGTTGCCCAGGCTATCGAACCAGAATACATTGCCGGTAAGCGCAGGAGTTGCCGTAAGCGCAATGGACGGATCATTGAGGCAGAAGAAAGCATCGGGCGCGGTAGGCGGGTAAGGATAAACACCACTGTCTTTTACAGTAACGCTTACTGTGGTAGGGCAGGTAAGCTTGGGTGATGTGATGGTAAGGGTATAATTGCCGGCATCGAGGCTATCAATATATACACCGGTATTATCGCTGAAAGAATGAATAACGGCGGCGCCCTGCCGAACGATGACATTGCGGGGCAGGAGGCCGTAAGAAAGATTGAACTGCACTTTTGCCTTGTGCGCGCATTCAGTAGGGAAAATGATCTTGCTGGTAAGCTGGTTGGCACGGATGATGCTTATGGTATAGGCCTGGGTCTGGCTGGCGGAGATGGGGCAGCCCTGGTCTTTATAGGTAACGAAGAAGTTGTAGTTGCCGGGGGCGATGCCGGTAGCAGACCAGTTGAAGGTAACCAGCGGGGCCGGAGTATTATTGTTGGCGATAGTTGCCGTAGCGCCGGTTGGCAGGCCTGTTACTGATACCTGGATAGAATCATTGTCGGCATCCTGCGGTTTGATGATGAAGTTTACGGGGCCGGTGCCTTCGCATACATTAAAGGTATTGTTGGCTACGATAATGCCTCCTGTACTATGCCCGGCTGCTGTATCAGACACTCCGGTGGGGGGAGTATTGGCCGCGCAGTTAGTAAGGACAACGAAGGTAAGCTCGCGCGATGCGCTGCCTACTTTAATACCATTGCGGTATTCATTTACCTTGGTTACGATCAGGGATTTCTGGGTAACATCCGGCGTAAAATTGAGCTGGCCCGTAATGGGACTGAAGGTGAAGGTGGTACCTACATAAGATAAAGGGTTGGTAGCAGAAAAGCCGGGCCTGTATGCTGCAAGGCCGCCTGGCTCTATCGGGTCAGTAAGGAGGTAGCCTAAAGAATCATTATTGGCATCTACCGCACCCTGGTTGTATTGCTGCGGTACATTAATGCAGTAAAAAGGCGTAGGTATAGTGGTAAAGCGTGGGGATGAATTTGTGCCAAGGGTATTATTAAGCTCAGCCTCCAGCACCATGATACTGCCCCCAGCCGCAGTAAGGTTGGTGATCTGATTGCTGCGCCCAGCCTGAGAGCTACCAAGCTGACCATCAAAGCGGAATTTAAGATTAGCAGAGGTTACGTTTACATTTACTATCGTAGAATAAATAAACCGCTTTACGCCATCGATAGACCCGCCATTACATTTGGTATTAAGCTGCTCACGCGGGCAAACCGGGGTTACATCTACGCCCGGCCCTTCAAGACTCAGGCTCAGGCTTTGCAATGTGGTAGCGCCAATCATGAGATTAACCTGAGGCGTTGCACTTGGCAGGTTATTATATGGCGAGGAAGGATCGGATGCCGCGTTGCAATCGCCATAGATAGCAAGCGATATCCTGTAGCTATTGCCGGAAATATATTCGTAATAAAAATCAGCGCCGAAAACGTGGTTGGCAAAGGTGGATTGGGCCAGCCCAAGTATCAGAATCGTTGTAAGAAGGGTACGTAGGTATTTTTTCATATAATGAAGTAGGGTAAAAGCAGATGCGCAAAACTAAAACGCGGTGCGAAGATGAATATTTTTAGCCACATCCCAAGTCATCAAGTTGTTTTTTGATTGTGTAAGATTCAGGGATAAGGCGATTAACGCCATTGGCAGGCTCTTTATAAGTATTGCCAATAAACATTAAAGACGATGAAATATTCCGCTTTGTTGGGTGGCCTTGCCGGTGCCTGTGCCCTTACCCTCATTCATGAAACAGTACGCCGCCAAAATAAGAATGCCCCGCGTATGGATAAGCTGGGCATGGAGGCATTGGCCAAAGGCCTCAAAAAGACGGGCAAAAAGGTGCCACGCAAAAAAGAGCTTTTTCTCTGGACAATGGCCGGGGATATCCTGAGCAATGCCGCTTATTACAGCCTGGCAGGCATCGGGCCTAAAAAAAGTGTGCTTACAAATAGTATGGTCCTGGGCTTCGCAGGCGGACTGGGCGGCGTACTGCTGCCGAAGCCATTGGGGCTGGATGAACGCACCAGCACCCGGACGCCGCAAACAAAATTGATGACCTTAGGTTGGTACCTTTTTGGAGGCCTGGTATCCGGAAGCATTATTAAAGCATTGGCCAATGAAGATTGATGAGGTTATGCCGGTACCTGGATAAAATGCTCCAGCATCTCCTCAAAGATATTTTCCAGCTCCAATGCATCCAGCGTGGTAACGAGCCGCATCCGGTATTCCTTTACATGCGGTAACCCTTTAAGGTAGTTTGCATAGTGGCGGCGCATCTCAAGCATGCCGAGTTGCGCCCCTTTCCAGGCAATAGAGCCGTGCAGGTGCTTGCGGCAGGCTCCAATTCGCTCTTCGATGGTTGGCGGCGCAAGTAATTCACCGGTTTCCCGGTAATGCTTTATCTCACGGAATATCCACGGGTAGCCGATTGCTGCCCGGCCAATCATGATGCCATCTACCCCATACCGCTCCTTATATTCTATTGCTTTCTGGGGGGAAGATATATCTCCATTACCGAATATGGGTATATGAATGCGCGGGTTGTTCTTCACCCTGGCGATGAGGCTCCAATCGGCTTCTCCTTTATATAGCTGCGCTCTTGTGCGGCCATGAATGCTGAGGGCGGCAACCCCGATATCCTGCAGGCGCTCTGCCACTTCTTCAATATTTTTAGAGTCCTCATCCCAGCCGAGGCGGGTTTTTACGGTTACGGGCAGCCTGGTTTGCCTGATGCAGGCTTTGGTAAGGCGTACCATCAGGTCAACATCCTTTAAAACTGCTGCGCCCGCACCTTTACATACCACTTTTTTTACCGGGCACCCGAAGTTGATATCGAGGAGATCAGGATTCGTGGCATCTACGATTTTTGCAGAAAGCCCCATTGCCTCTTCATCGCCGCCGAATATCTGGATGCCTACAGGGCGCTCATAATCAAAAATATCCAGCTTCATCCTGCTCTTCATCGCATCCCGTATAAGACCTTCGGATGAGATAAATTCCGTGTACATAAGGTCGGCTCCATGCTCCTTGCATACCGCGCGGAAGGGCGGGTCGCTTACATCTTCCATGGGGGCGAGCAGGAGCGGGAAATCCGGTAATTCTATAGGGCCAATCTTCATTAACAGGTAAGTATGATAATAGCGGGTAGCTTAATTTCTGAGTAGGGCAAATTTCCATTATTTCTCTGACAACTATCCTAATGAAATGATATTGAGCCTCAGAAAACATTTCTCATTTGCACCTTATAATATTTGCGCATTACCGCATTAGCAAACTACCTTTACCGCCGTTTTCCAAAGAACATCCACTGCTCCTGTGGCACATAAAATATCCAACAAAGCTACCGGCGCCGGTATGCTCATTGCTTTAGGCATCGTATTCGGCGACATCGGCACTTCCCCGCTTTACGTATTCAATGCAATTTGCAATGGTCAGATCATCCGTGAGGATCTCATTATCGGGGCCCTTTCCTGTATTATCTGGACGCTCACTTTACAAACTACGATCAAGTATGTATTGCTTACGCTGAAGGCCGATAATAAAGGCGAGGGCGGTATCTTCTCCCTTTATGCGCTCATCAGGCGGCATGGGCGCTGGGCGGTATTCCTTGCTATGGTTGGCGGCGCGGCGCTGCTTGCAGATGGCATGATCACCCCGCCTATCTCGGTAATTTCGGCAGTAGAAGGGCTCCGGAATATTAAAATGATGCATGCCACCACCGATAATATGATCGTGGGCATCGGGTTGGGCATTATCACCATTCTATTCTTTTTCCAGCAGTTTGGCACTGCTTTCATTGGCAAAGCTTTCGGGCCAATCATGACGGTCTGGTTCGTTATGCTTGCCGTACTGGGCCTCAGCCATCTTGCAGATGACCTTTCTATTCTGAAAGCCCTGAATCCTGCCTACGCCATTAAGCTCCTTACTTCCACCAATCTTATTTTCAGCCCTAAAGGCATACCCACTGTAGGTTTCTGGGTGCTGGGCTCTGTATTCCTCTGCACTACAGGAGCCGAGGCGCTTTACTCCGATCTGGGCCACGCAGGCCGCGGCAATATCCGCGTATCCTGGACTTTTGTAAAAGCCTGCCTTCTTATCAATTATATGGGCCAGGGTGCCTGGATGCTTACACAACATGGCGTGAAATGGAATGCAGAGCTTGCTAATCCGTTTTACAAACTGATGCCAGATTGGTTTCTGATACCCGGTATCATCATTGCCACGATGGCTGCAATCATTGCCTCGCAGGCGCTCATCTCCGGCTCTTTTACGCTTATTTCAGAAGCTATTAAGCTCAATATATGGCCTAAGATGAAGATCGTTTTCCCAACGGTAGAGCGCGGGCAGACTTTTATTCCGGGCATCAACTTCCTCCTCTATGTAGGCTGCGTGGGCATTACGCTCATCTTCCGTAAATCTGCTAATATGGATGCTGCTTACGGCCTCGCCATCACGGTGTGCATGATCATGACGAGCTTCCTCTTTGCTTATTATATGTTTACGAGGCGCGTGCCCATTGTAGCTATCGCAGCCTACCTGCTTGTATTTCTTACTATTGAGATCAGCTTTCTTATCGCCAACCTGGTAAAGTTTGCGCATGGCGGCTATGTGACCGTAATCATGGGCTCGGCGCTCTTTATGATTATGTTTATCTGGTATAAGAGCCGGCGCATCAAGAACAGGTATGTGGAGTTTGTAAGGTTGGAGGATTATACTTCGATCATGCAGGAGCTGAGCAATGACCGTACTATCCCTAAATATGCTACGCACCTTGTATATCTTACATCTGCCAATAACCCAAAGGAAATTGAGCACAAAATTATCTTTTCCATCCTTTATCGAAAGCCGAAGCGCGCCGATATTTACTGGTTCGTGCACGTAGATGTGCTGGATGACCCTTATACGATGGAGTATTCCGTGCAGACGATCATCCCGAATGAGGTGATACGTATTGAATTCCGCTTAGGCTTCCGGGTGGATCACCGGGTGCAGATGATGTTCCGTAAAGTAGTAGAGGATATGGTGCAGAATAAGGAGGTGAATGTAGTAAGCCGCTATGAATCACTTAGCCGCAACAATGTAGTGGGAGATTTCCGGTTTATAGTGATGGAAAAATTCCTTTCGCGGGATAATGCGCTGCCGCTTTGGGAACGCATGATGATGCGCGGTTATTTTATCCTTAAAAGATTCTCCCTTTCGGAAGAGCGCGGTTTCGGGCTGGATTCCTCGGATGTAACGGTTGAGAAATATCCGATCATTGTAAGCAAGCCTACGGAATATTCGTTGAGGCGCGTAGAAGCTTATTAATTTTAGTATGGATGGGTGCTTTAAGGTAAAAGATTATAATAATCAAAAGAATCATAGTTCAGATAACGGCAGCGACAAGTAAAAGCCAAATAGCACTACCTCTGCTGAAAATAGCCCGGATAGGAATGGAATCCCGCTCCTTCGCGGGATGGAATAGATAGCCGGCACCCAAGCTCAATCGGATTCCGCCGGCTCTATAGCCCCTTAACCTCTACCTGCTATCGCTTTGCGGCAGTGTTTTGTGCCTACCCGATACCCAATGCTACCCGCTCGTGCTGCGCGGGTATCTCTACCTGCTCGAAGCCTTTTCGCAGGATGCGCTCACGGAATTTCATCTGCACTTCGTACTCCCCGTGTACGAGAAATACTTTTTTCACCAGTGCAGGATCCTGGCAGGACAGCCATTGCAGCATATCATCATAATCGCCGTGCGCGCTCATGCTGGATATCTGCTCCACTTCCGCGATCACGTCCATCTCATCTCCGAAAATGGTAACCTGTTTTGCGCCATTCTTTAGCTTTCCGCCCAAAGAAGCGGGCTCGCAATAGCCCACCATAAGGATGGTATTTTTCTGATAGCCGATATTATTGGCAATATGGTGTTTTACCCGGCCTGCCTCTGCCATACCGGATGAGGAGATTATGACACAGGGTTCTTTCAGGTCTGCAATGGCCCTGCTTTCTTCGGGCGTTTCTATAAAGTGCAGGCCTTTGAAATCAAATACATCATCATCTTTTTCAAGTAATGCCTTTACAGCAGGATTAAAGCACTCAGGATGGGCGCGGATGATCCTTGTAGCCTGGATAGACATAGGGGAATCAACAAAGTACTTTACTTCTGGCAGCCTGCGCTCCAAATCAAGCCGGTTTAGGAGATAAAGCACCTCCTGTGTGCGCCCTACGCTGAATGCGGGAATGATGAGGTTGCCGCCTTTCTCGATGCAGGTATGCACAATGTGCTTGAGCAGCTGATCTGCCGAAGGCGCAACGATATCGTGCAGCGTATCGCCATACGTTGATTCCATGATCACATAATCTGCTTGTGGAAAAGGATCGGGTGCGCGGAGGATCACATCGCGGTAACGACCTATATCTCCGCTGAAGGTGATGGATGTATCCTTGCCACCTTCTTTTATTCTCAGATGAATGGCCGAAGCGCCAAGCACGTGGCCGCAATCGGTGTACATGAGCTCCACATCATCATCGATCCGGTAGGGCTCATTATTTTCGAGCGTGTACATCATGGCTGCGAGTTTTTCTGCATCCTCCTCAGTGTAGAGGGCCTCAACGGGATCGCGGTGCTGCCGGGTACGGATCTGGTTGATATGGCGCACGTCCATCTCCTGGATACGGGCGGAATCCCGGACCATCATCGTAGCAAGATCGGCGGTAGGCGTAGTACAGATGATTTTGCCCTTAAAGCCATCCTTTATAAGCTTGGGCAGCAGGCCCACGTGATCGATATGCGCATGGGAAAGGATCACATACGTAACATCCG
>CBDFFZ010000025.1:0-69327 GCA_965246905.1 Chitinophagaceae bacterium | reverse complement strand
AATAGAGATTGCCCTCATGATAGAGCCGCTGTATCACATGCTCCTGCGTATCGAAGCCCCAGTAATCGAAGTTCTTTCCTTTAAGCGGATGATCGGTTTTCGCCTCATTGCCCATATAGTGCAGGTGGCCCATCTCCGTCCATAAATAGCGCTGCACCTGCTTTTTAAGAAAGGTGGTCTGGATGATGGTAAAATGCCCGTTTTCGATAACGAGCTGCTCACGGTAAGCCATACGCGAGGCAAACCGCCAGGCCGCAAGCGCATAAAGCGTAGCCGCGCCGATACCGGTAGCCCAGTGGATCCATTGCCCGGTAAAAGGGAATGCTTTAATAAGAAAGATGGAAGCCATGCTGCAGGTAAGCACCAGCTCTGCCCAGAAAAGTGCGCGCACCCGCGGCTCTAAGCGGCGGCCAAGATCGATAAGCAAGTGCTCGCGGCCCCAGTGGTAGGTAATATCGTTTGCCAATATTTTCCGGTTAATTAGTTGATCAGTTCACTCGTTGGTTCCTCTATTTTCGGTACATCATCAGCTATAATTGCGCTGAATACTTTTCCGAACTGTGCTTTTAATAAATGTCGCACTTCAGTTTCATCCACCTCATAGCCCAGCTCTTGCCGAAGGGAAGTTACGCCCTTATCGCTAATGCCGCAAGGCACAATATGATCAAAATAGCGAAGGTCTGTATTTACATTCAGGGCAAAGCCGTGCATCGTCATCCAGCGGCTGCAGCGCACACCCATAGCACATATCTTCCTTGCTTTTCCTGCTATGCCGGCATCCAGCCACACTCCTGTTGCGCCCGGCAGCCGCTTGCCTTTTAGCCCGTAGTGCGCAATAGTATTGATGATGATCTCCTCGAGCGCCCGCATATATTTTCCCAGATCGGTATAGATCTTTTCAAGATCAAAAATAGGATAGCCAACAATTTGCCCCGGCCCGTGAAAAGTAATATCGCCGCCCCGGTTCGTTTTATAAAAAGAAACCGCCAGTTCCTTCATACGCGCATCATTAACAAGCAAATGCTCAATCTGCCCACTTTTGCCAAGCGTATATACTGCGGGATGTGTACAGAAGATAAGGTGTTGCTGCGTAGGCGGCGCCGAAGGCCGGAGATCCTCCTGAGTGTTGTTGTAAATCCGCTTCAATTCCAGCGCTTTCCCTAATAAGGCTTCCTGCCGCTCCCATGCTTTCCCATATTCAATGATGCCCCAGTTACTGTAATAGATCGTTTGCATGCGCGCTAAGTCATTTCAAAGTTAAGGAATAACCTTACCCTTCGCTAACCCTTTAAATAACCCCGGCAGGGCTTTTGTATTGGCCTTTAATTAACACTGCAACAATTAAATTTGTTTACTTTAAGATTGTACCTGATGATAATTCAATTCATGAAAAACAAAGTGCTCATTCCCCTTATTGCCGGGGGCGCCCTCGCTGCTTTTTTCTCCTTTAAATATATCGGAGATGGCAGCTCGGATAGTGGCAATAGCCGAAAAGATCTCGTAGTAAATACTGTGCTGAAGGCTATTAAAGAAGGCCATTTTGCTCCGCGCGATATCAACGATTCCTTTTCCTGCATGGTTTATACCAAAGTGCTCGATAACCTCGACCCGGAGAAGCGCTTTTTTACAAAAGCGGAGATAAACGAACTCGATCAGTATAAATACAAGCTGGATGATGAGCTTAATAGCGGCCATGTTGTTTTCTTCGATAAGATGAATGCGACCTATAATAAGGCCGTGGATCGGGCCGATGCCTATCAGCAAGAGCTCCTGAAGCAGCCTTATACATTTACCGGCAATGAGCGCATACAGCTGAGCAGCGAAAAAACAGCTTATGCAGCCAATGATGCAGCCCTGAAAGACCGCTGGAGACAGTACATACAGTTCCGGGTGCTCAGCAAATATGTAGAGCTGAAAAAAGAGCGCGAAAAACCCGTAGATAAAGCCGATAAGGACGCAACTGTAGTAAAGAAAGCGCCTAAAACAGATGCACAGCTGGAGATTGATGCCCGCGAAAGCATTGCTAAAAATTTAACGCGGTTTTTTACCCGTTTCCGCAAGATCACAGAGGCAGATCGCTTTGCCGCTTATGTGAATGCGATTACCGGCAGTGAGGACCCACACACCGATTACTTCCCGCCGGAAGATAAAAAAGCGGTTTGATGAGCAGATGTCGGGCTCCTTTTTTGGTATTGGCGCCGGCCTTAAGGAAGAGGAAGGTAAGATCAAGATCAGTAATGTAATGGCAGGCACGCCATCCTGGAAGCAGGGTGAGCTGAAAGCCGGCGATGAGATACAGAAAGTAGGCCAGGGCAAGGCTGAGCCCGATGATATCACCGGCTTTGAAGTGGAAGATGTGGTAAAGAAGATCCGCGGACCTAAAGGCACCGAAGTTCGCCTTACTGTAAAAAAAGAAGACGGCAGCACAAAGGTTATCCCGATTATTCGTGGTGAGATATCGCTCGAGGATGTATTTGCCAAGAGCGCCGTTATAAAAACTCCTACCGGCCCGGTTGGTTACATCTATCTGCCGGAGTTCTATGCGGATTTCAATAACTCGAGCTCCAAGCGCCGCTGCGCGGAAGATGTGGCTATAGAAGTGGAAAAAGCTGAAAACATGCCGGCGTTACCGGCATCATCCTCGACCTTCGCTACAACGGTGGCGGCTCGCTCAGCGATGTAGTGGATATGGGCGGCCTCTTTATAGATCAGGGCCCTATCGTGCAGGTGAAAAGCTCCGATGCCGCGCCTATGATGCTGCGCGATGGCTCAAAAGGAACACTTTATGATGGCCCGCTGGCCATTATGGTCAATCAATACAGCGCATCTGCCTCAGAGATTATGGCGGCAGCTATGCAGGATTATAAGCGTGCCGTAATTGTAGGCGCGCCAACGTACGGCAAAGGCCACGGTGCAAAAAGTAATTCCGCTGGATGAGTTTATCAGCCCTATGAAGCGGATGCAGATGCAATCAGCCGGCGATGAGCCTGTAGGCTCGCTGAAGATCACCGTACAGAAATTCTACCGCATCAACGGCACTTCTACACAGCTTACGCGGCGTAGTGCCCGATGTGCGCCTTCCGGATGCATATGAGCTGATTGATCAGGGGGAGCGTAAAGACAAGGCCGCACTGCGTTGGGACGAGATTCCTGCTGCATCATACCGCCCAACCAACAGCGTGAATGTACCGCAGATTGCCGCGCTCAGCAATAAGCGGGTTGCTGCCAACCCCTATTTTATGATTATCCGCGAAACGGCAAAAGAGATCAAGGCAAAGGAAAATGACAACAGCTATTCACTGAATGAAACTGCCTACCGTGCAGAGATCGATAAGGCAAGCGCCACCTCTAAAAAGCTGGAAGAATTACAGAAGAAAGGAACACCCTATGCCATTGCAAGCCCGGGCGAGGATCTTGAAAAAATAAACGTGGATAAGGCATCCAAAGAAAAGAACGCTACCTGGATCAAGAATCTGCAAAAGGATATTTACATTTCCGAAACCGTGAACATCATCAGCGATATGGCCAAAATGCCTATGTCTGTAAATATGGGCACAGGGATGAAATAGGCAGTTGTGATAAGCAGGAATGTGCTTTGCGGCGCGTTTTTCAGGAAGTATTCAGCTTAAAAAAAGAAGCGCCTGTGCAGCAATGCCGGGCGCTTTTTGATAATGGCTGATAAGGGGGCAGGCTTATACCCGGTACCCAAAATGCGGCGGCTTCATAGCCGCCGGAAAAAGAGAAGCTTGCCCATCCATCCCTAACTTTGCCCAACTCTATGAAGAAGATCCGAATCCTGTATTGCCTGGGCATACTGCTGTTCCTGCTGTTGGTAGGCTACCGGGGCAGCGCGCAGGCCGTACCCGATACTTCGCTGAATAAAATAATCCCGGATTCGCTTGCCGACCGGAAAGAAGCCGAGCTGAAAGAGCGCACTACCGTAATAGCGCCAATAGCGCCTGCGGCAGATGTAGCGCCCGCTGTAAAAGGCCCGTTCCAGCCGAAGCCTAAGAAAAGCGCGCTTTATGCAGCGATATTACCCGGAAGCGGGCAAATCTACAACCGCCAGTACTGGAAAGTGCCCGTAGTGTATGGGCTGGTGGCCGTAGCAGGCTATTTTCTGGTAGATAACACAAAGAATTACCGCAACTACCGTAAGGCTTATGTATCCCGGCTTACAAACCCTGCCTTCCAGGATGAATATACCGGCAGATACTCGCTCACCGACATTCAGACAAGGCAGGACTATTACAAGAAAAACCTGGACCTTACCTATCTCCTCACCGGTGTAGGCTATATACTGCAGGTAGTGGATGCGCTGGCATTCGCCCACCTTAAGAACTTCGATGTATCGCCCAACCTGTCTATGCGCATGGCGCCTGCAGCTGCGCCGAATGGCGGTATAGGTTTAGGTCTGGCCATTGCCTGGAAAAGATAATCCTGATCTCTTTACTCACAATATTAGCGGCATCCGCAAGGGCTTTTACAAAAAGTCTTTTGCAGATGTTTTGCTCCGGAAATATCCTTAATCATTCAACTCCGGGAAGAGCATTTCCTGCCTCTTTATATCAGAAAGGGTTAAGCAGGGTAGTATTCCTACCCGGGCATATTATTAACTGCTCAGGGCAGGTAGTATCCCTACCTGGGCATTTACTTATCTGTTCAGGGCAGGTAGTAATCCTGCCTGGTCATTCCATATGCTCATAAGCGGAGGTAGTATCTCTACCTGGGCATTTACTTATCTGTTCAAGGCAGGTAGTAAATCATTTTAGGCATTTTATTTACTGTTCAGCGCAAGTAGTAATATACTTTGGGCATTTCATTAAATGAAATGGGCACTGCATAAGTTGTAGTGCCCATTTTCTTAACTGGTATAGTCTCCGCAGAAGCCGCTTAAGGCATTTCTTTTGCCGGATCAGGAACTTTTTTTCTTAAAGTGGTCATTAATTTCTCCCATTCAAAGAAAAAAGTAAGCGCTTTGGAGAATTTAATGCCAGAGGGTAAAAAACAGTTATCATGACCCCTCTATACTGCGCCATAATTCATCAGGTAATCCATCAGCATCCGCAGGCCGTAGCCTGTGCCGCCAACCGGTATATAGCCTTTTTTCGCCGTAGCAAAAGAAACGCCCGCAATATCAAAGTGCATCCACGGGTAGGCCGTGAAATGCTGGAGAAACTTGCCCGCCGTAATGGCTCCACCCGTTGGTCCGCCTACATTTTTCAGATCGGCAATATCACTCTTTATCTGGTCACCATACTCATCCCAGAGTGGGTACTCTACCAGGCGCTCGTACTGCGCAAATCCACCGGCGGCAAGCCTTTGCTTTACCTTATCATCTGCTGTGCCCATACACACTATGCCGTGCTCGCCAACCGCTGCGCTTGCAGAGCCGGTAAGCGTAGCAAAGTCAAAAACCACCTCCGGCTTATAGCGCTTTGCCCAGTGCAGCGCATCGGCCAGTACCAGGCGGCCTTCCGCGTCCGTATTCAGCACTTCCACAGTTGCGCCGCTATACATTTTTATTACATCGCCGGGCACATAGGCATCCTCACCGGGCCTGTTATCCGTGGCCGGTACCAGCGCTATCACATGCAGGGGCAGTTGGAGTTTTGCTACCGCATACATGGCCGCGCTCACCAGCGCGGCGCCGCTCATATCGCTCTTCATACGGTCCATAGAGTTGGGAGTGGGCTTCAGCGAGAGGCCGCCGGTATCATATACAATGCCTTTGCCCACCAGCACAATTGGCTGCTTATTGAGCGCCTTTTTTGGCTTATGCTCCATCACCGTAAAGGTTGGCGGGTCAATAGATCCGCGGTTTACCGCGAGGATGCCGCCCATGCCTTCCTTAGTGATCTGATCTTTACCGAGCACCGTAACCTTGAAGCCGGATTCCTTGCCCATCGCGCTGATCTCTTTAGCAAGCTGCACGGCGCTGAGCGCATTTAAAGGCTCGTTTACCAGCGTACGGGCACGGTACACGGCATCTACAAGCACGGCAAGCTCCGTTATCTCCTTTACCGTGGCCGCATTACGCGCAAACGAAATTGTTTTCAGATCGTGCTGCAGCTTAGCCGCTTCAGTACGGTATTTCAGGAACTGGTAGGAGCCGAGCGCAAGGCCCTGGGCCAGCACCACCGCAGCTTTCAGGAAAGTACTGTGGTTATGGATGGTAAGCTCGGCAGCCTTAAAGCGCTGCAATAGCGGGCCAAGCTCTGCGCCGCTTTTACGCAGGCTTTCGGCCGTTTGCCAGTCGGTCTTTTTGGGTTTGATAAAACAGATAAAGAGCTGCTGGCTGTAGCGGTTGAGGGTGATAAGCGCCTGGTCGGCCTTGATCGATGTTGCGGCATAGCCTTGCTCTTCCGGGCTGAGCTCAAGGGTTATGAGCGTTTCCGCATTATCTATAAGGTATAGCTGTGGCCCCTTACCGGGCTTGGGTTGTATTTTAAATTGCATGGCGCAAATATAGCGTGTGGAAATTTCGGGCGCATGCCGCTGAAGCACGGCACCGGCTGCTACAAAACTTTTGGGCATACGGCCCGCCGTAGAGACGTTGCATCGCAACGTCTCTACGGGAAATCATAAAATCAAATAGCTCAAAAAAATCACCGTTCAGACAGTAATGCGAAGGCCAAAAGAAAAGACGTTTTTTGTGTTTTTTAATTTTGAATTTTGCAGTCCACATGTACACCCTGAAAAAAAGCTTAGGCCAGCACTTCCTGCACGATGAGCACATATGCCGCCGCGTGGTGGAAAGCGTAACCCGTAAGCCGGACATGCAGTTGTTGGAGGTTGGTCCCGGCGGCGGCGCAATTACCAAATACTTACTGCAATGGAAAGACATCGCTTATAAAGCGGTAGAGATCGACATGGAGAAGGTGCTTTATCTTCAAAAAATATTCCCGGCAATTGAGGGCAAAATTATTGAGGGAGATATCCTGCGCGTAACGATCCCTTATGATGGCCGTTTTTCTATTGTTGGTAACTTCCCGTACAATATTTCCTCACCCATTATGTTCCGGGTGCTGGAGTGGGAGGAAAGCGTGGACGAAGTGATTGGAATGTTTCAGAAAGAAGTGGCGGAGCGCATGGCGGCAGGCCCGGGCAGCAAAACGTATGGCATACTCAGTGTACTGCTACAGGCGTTTTTTAAAGTTGATTACCTGTTTGATGTACCGCCGCAGTCGTTTACCCCGCAACCGAAAGTGATGAGTGGCGTATTGCGGTTTACAAATACAGGCAACCCGTATGGCATTAGCGGAAAAAAGGGTTTTATTAGGCTCGTGAAAGCAGCATTCAGCCAGCGGAGAAAGACATTGCGCAATGCACTGCGCGGCACCTTACCACCGGAGGCTTTACTCGAAGATATGATGACGCAACGGG
The DNA here is from genome assembly GCA_965246905.1 of Chitinophagaceae bacterium. Classification (GTDB taxonomy): domain Bacteria; phylum Bacteroidota; class Bacteroidia; order Chitinophagales; family Chitinophagaceae; genus UBA1952. Next base: position 61,941 of record CBDFFZ010000025.1, on the reverse strand, counting down.
CCGAGCAGTTGAGTGTGGAGCAGTTTGTGGGCATCTATAAAAAATACATGGCTTGAAAGGGAAAGTATTGATTGCGGCGCCGGTGCATCCGGTGCTTACGGAAGGCTTGCTGGCAGCGGGTTACACCCTGCTCGTAAAGGAAAAGATTACACAGCCGGAAGCGATGGAGCTGGTAAAAGATTGTACCGGCATCATTACTTCTACAAGGCTCAGGGTAGATAGAGATCTGATTGATGCAGCGCCACAGCTCAGCTGGATTGGCAGGATGGGCAGCGGGATGGAAGTAATCAATGTGGCATATGCAACAGCTAAAGGGATACACTGCGCCGGCAGCCCGGAAGGCAACTGTAATGCAGTGGCCGAGCATGCAATGGGCCTGCTCTTGGGACTTACCAAGCGCATACATTGGAGTGCAAACGAGGTGGCGGAGGGCAAGTGGCTGCGCGAGGAGAACCGGGGAATAGAGCTGGAAGGAAAAACCATTGGCATTATTGGCTTTGGGCACACGGGCCGGGCCTTCGCAAAAAAACTGCAGGGCTTTGATATGCGAATACTGGCTTTTGATACGAAAGTAACAGGAAATGTGCCGGAATATGTGGAGTATTGCGTAGATCTGGAGCTGATATATAAAGAGGCGCAGATTATCTCCTTCCATGTGCCGATAGGCCCAGACACCTGGCACTATCTTGATGAAAAGTTTTTATCTGCGATGTACCAAAGGTTTATAGTGCTCAATACGTCAAGAGGAGAAGTAGTTGATACAAAAGTGTTAAAAAAGGGCTTAGGGAGTGGAAAAATCAGTGCTGCGGGATTGGATGTATGGCCGGAAGAGCCGCTGGATAAAATGAGTGATGATGAGCGTGGTAGATTAAATGCATTAAAAGGCCTGCCAAACGTGATTATTACTCCTCATATAGCTGGATATAGCCTGGAAGCGCTGTATAAAATGAGCAGGGTGCTGTTAGAAAAGCTGATAACTAATTGATAAACAATAAAAAGACGATTTACTGACAAATTAATTGATGGGACTTACTTTTCTTTAACAGATTCTTTTATCTTTACCTCCCTCAATTGATAAAATTCTTAAACAGGGTATGAAATTTACTTTACGTTCCTTATTTGTTTTATTGTTCGTGTGTGTGTCCGGTGCTGCTTTCGCGATAGGCCGTATTGAAGGTACACTCACTGACCAGGCCGGGCCGGTACTTAATGCAGTCGTTACTGTAACACAGGGAAATCTGGTTATTGGTAGCGTACTTACCGATTACGATGGCAACTATGTAGTAAGTCCGGTAGCTGCAGGTACTTATGACGTGACGTTTAAATACCTGCAATTCGTAGATATTGTATCTGGTGTACAGGTACAAACGGATGGTATAAGAACGGTAAATCGCAAAATGGTTACCTCACAAAGCGCTATTGGTAAAAATGGCAAGCAGGTAATTGTTACGGCAGTACGTTATGCCCCACCATTGATTGATTTTAAAGGCGGTGGAGCATCTTCCACAAAAACAGCTGCTCAGCTGGAGCATTCAGCGCTGATTAACCAAACGGATATGGCGGCGCTTACCACGCAGGCGCACCAAACAAGAAATGGAGCTGCATTAAGCCTGGGTGGTGGTCGCGGTACTAATACTACTTATATTGTAGATGGCGTACAGCTTGCAGCGGGTAATGCGAGTTTTGTAAATCAATCCCAGGGTTCTGTAGATCAGCTTTCTACTTACAGCAGTGGTATCCCTGCACGCTATGGTGATGCAACCGGGGGTATCGTTACCATTACCACAAAAGGCATTACTTCAACATTGCGTGGCGGTATTCGCCTTCAGCACTCTCTTGATGGCTACAACAGCAATCTGGCTTCCTTTAATCTTGCAGGTCCGCTTTACAGTAAGCACGGTCAAGGCGCAGATAGCGATGTAAGAAGGCCAATAGTTGGTTTTACCCTTGATGGGCAGGCAGATTATGCAAGAGACAACCAACCAAATTACAATAAAAATTATGTTGTAAATGATAGCAAGCGCGCAGAGCTCGAAGCGCACCCACTTACCCGCCTTCCTGGTAGTGCAGGAGCACCCACAACTTTTTATGCAACCGAGTCAATTCATCAAAGCGATTTGGAAACGCAGAAATCGCGTCCCAACTCGGACTATTACAATGGCCAGCTTTCTGGTAAGCTTATATTCGCACTGAGTCAGCGTCTTAGCGTAACAGCAGGTGCTTCTGCGTATGCAAGGGATAATTCAAATTATGATCAGGCAGCTTCACTTTTTAGTGCAGACGGAATGAGCCGCCGCCGGGCATATACCGGCCGGGGATTTGTACGGTTTACTCAAAAATTTGCAAGTGGCGCAGTAGATAGCTCAAAAAACGGGTCCATTTCAAATGCTTATTATACGGTGCAGGCAGACTACCAAAAGGATTATTATACAACTCAGGATAAAAACCATAAGCACAACACTTTTGATTATGGATATGTTGGTAAGTTCGAAGAATTATACGAGCCAACTTATGTACCAGGTTATGATGCAAATGATACGATCGGTTTCGGAGTTCGCCGTGTAGGCTACCGCCGTACAGGTGTTAGATTTACGCCTTCGGATCTTAACCCTATTTTGGCTAATTACACAAGCGATTATTATAACATTACGTCAGGGCCTACAACTTCCCTTTCTGAAATAAATGGCGGAAAAGGCTTAAGAAACGGGGATGTCCCAACAGGAAATGCACTCCAAACGTATAGCTTGTACAATAATATTGGCGCTCAAAGCACAGGATGGTCAAAAACGAATAATGACCAGATCGCTATTACCGTGGATGCATCTTTTGATTATAAGTATAAACGCACTACACACTCAATAGAATTCGGATTATATTATCAGCAGCGTAACGAGCGTTATTACACTGTAGGCGGAGCATCACTCTGGACATTAATGAGACTGCTTGAAAATAAGGCGGTTGATCCTTCAGCAGTAAATACAAATGAGCCTTATGTAATAAGGAATGGAGTTCGTTATTCAAAAGCGGATCTTTTAGCGGGTAAAATTGTGATAAGCCCGAATGATACTATTCTTTATGACCGTTTTGCAGATACTGCTAATGCTACAACTTTTGATTATAATCTGCGCAAAAAGTTAGGCAAGGGAGCGAATGAATACATAAATATTGACGAGTATGCACCGTCAACTTTTTCTTTAGACTTATTTTCGCCGGATGATCTATGGACAAATAGTTCTATAAGAGCAAATTATTTTGGATATGATTGGATGGGAAACCGTGAAACAGGAACTGTGAATTTTAATGATTTCTTTAAAAAGAAAGATGCAACAGGATCGTTTTATACGCGGCCAATAGGTGCCTACCGGCCAAACTATATTGCAGGTTACCTATCTGATTACATTCAATTTAAAGATTTCCTGATAACACTCGGCGTACGTGTAGAACGGTTCGATGCAAATACAAAAGTATTGAAAGATCCATATTCGTTAGCGCCTGTAAAGACAGTAGCTGACTTGCAAAATCGTACACAGGTACCAAGCAATATCAAAAGCGACTATGTTGTATATGTTGGCGAAAATACTTCTGATGCTCCAACGGTAATTGGATATCGTAATGGTGATAGCTGGTATGACGTAAGTGGTAATGAAGTGCAAAATCCAGTAACCTTACGTACAAGTACGGGAAGTGCTACTTTGCAGCCATGGATACAAAAAACAGCGAGTAAAAAGATTGCAGATATTAAAGATGCCGATTTTAATCCGGATAATGTATTTACAGATTATAAGCCGCAGGTAAATGTTATGCCACGTATTAACTTCTCTTTTCCGCTAAGTGAATCTGCTTTATTTTATGCACACTACGATGTACTCGTACAACGGCCAGTATCTACTAACCCAGGATCCTCTACAAATTATGCTACTCCTGTTGATTATTTTTTCCTCCGCGAAAATCCAACTTCTATAATTGGCAACCCGGATTTAAAACCAGAAAAGACAATTGATTACCAGGTAGGCTTCCAACAAAAGCTTGGTTCGAATTCCTCTGTAAAATTGGAGGCATTCTATAAAGAGCGCAAGGACCAAATTCAGATTCGTAGCTATTATCAAGCATATCCTACCACCTATTATACTTATGGTAACCGCGACTTCTCTACTTATAAAGGCTTTTCATTTACTTATGATCTTCGTCGCTTAGGCAACTCGCCCATCTCAATGGTAGTAAATTATACTTTAGGATTTAATGAAGGAACGGGATCCGATCCTACGTCTGCTAATGGTGGTAATGGCAATAATATAGCCACAAGTGGCTTGTTATCTAATTACATAGGTGCTGGTTTACCGAACCTAAGAAATCAATTTCCTTTAAATAATGATTCCCGTCATAATATAAATGCAACGATAGACTATCGATATTATGATGGTGAAGGTCCGACTATAAGCGGAACACATTTCCTTGAAAATGCCGGCGCCTCTTTAATTTTCCGTTCGCGTAGTGGGGAGCCTTATACGAAATATTTAAACCCACAAAGCCAGATTCAACAAGATAAAGTAATTGAGGGCGGCGTTAATACATCTCGTTTGCCCTGGCATTACATGTTCGATCTGAATATTGATAAGGATTTTAGTATAAGCTTCGGCAAAAAGAGCGATAGTAAAGTGTTAATGAGCGAACGTCGCAAAAAAGGCGGGCTATCTTTCAATGCCTTCGCATACGTTCAAAACTTATTTAATACGCGTGATGTATTAGGTGTATATGGCTACACAGGTTCATCTACTGATGATGGCTATCTTACTTCTGCCGCTGGTATTACCTATGCAAACCAACGCCAGGATACACAGGCGTTTAAGGACCTATATAATCTGAAGACGCAGGAAGTAAGCTTTTTGAACAGTCCACGAACAATAGTGATTGGATTAAAATTGGCTTTTTAATTATTTATTGAAATTATAAAGACGAAAATTATGATTATTGGCAAGTTAAAATTTTATGCGGCTTTTTCTATACTTGCGGTTGCATTTTGCATTAGTAAGGCGGATGGAGCTCCAAACATTAATAGTGTCCGACAGCCTATTCCAAAAGGTGCGGCTCTTAGGGGCACAGCCGCATTATGTGATCAGGCATCTGCAGTAGTGGATTTAGATATCAACAATATCCGTTCCTTACTTATGAATGGAGGTGATATGTGGTATGACCGTGGAAGTGGAACTGCCAAATATGAAGTTCCCAAAGGTTCTGGAAAAAGCTCTTTATTCGCCGGTTCAATTTGGGTTGGCGGCTATGATGAGCAGAATAATCTTAAAGTCTGTGCACAAACTTACCGGCAAGGGGGACAAAATGACTATTGGCCAGGCCCATTAGATTTGAAAACGGCAACCATTGGAAAAAGTGACTGCACAGAATGGGATAAATTCTGGAAGATAAATAAATCTGATCTGTTAGCTTTTAATGAGCTTATAAAGTCTGGAGTCGCACCCACAGATCCCAAATATAATGACATCAAGCAATGGCCTGCTGCAGGTAATGATGAAGCTATTGGCAAAAGCGGAGTTCAATTATCTTTTCTTCAGAATGCGGCAGCCGGAAATAGTTATGCACCTTTTGTAGATGCTGACGGTGATGGGAAATTTGATTGGCACAAAGGTGATTATCCTGATATATTTGGTGATCAGTACATATGGTGGGTATTTAATGATGCAGGCGGCGTAAAAACGGAAACTGAGACAGGTAATATTGGGATGGAGATACAAACAAGCGCATTTGCATATAGTACTAAAAATTATTTAAATGATGCGACTTTTTACAATTATCGTCTCATTAATCGTGGTACATTAAATTTGAATAAAACGTACATGGCTACGTGGACGGATGCTGATTTGGGTTATGCGTTTGACGACTATATAGGTTGTGATACTGCACGTTCATTAGGGATATTATATAATGCAGTAACACCTGATGGTAATGGGGAGCCTACAAGTTATGGAACACAGATTCCTATGGTCGGTGTTGACTTTTTTATTGGGCCTAAGTTGGATACATTTATCAATGGTGTATATCAAATCCGGGATACTTTGGGAATGACTGTTTTCAATTATTTCGATAATGATGCTACAGCGACTGGTAATCCTAATGGGGGGGTTGAAATTTACCGTCTCATGACAGGATTTAATCGCGTTAATGCGCATATTCAAAACGATTTCGCATTAGGAAACGGATCAACTGGTTATGGACCTGGGCCCGTCACGAATTTTGTATATCCTGGTAATCCTAACAATTCGTCTGAATGGTCGCAATGCTCTTGCAAGCTGCCACTAAAAGACAGACGCTTTGTACACTCGTCTGGGCCATTCACACTTTATTCAGGAGGAATTGTTAATGATGTTACAATTGGTGCCGTTTGGGTAGCTGATGTTGGTGGATGCGGAACAGCAACCTTCTCACGTATTCGTGCCGCTGATGACGAGGCACAGACACTATTTAATGATAAATTCCGTACACTTGAAGGGCCAGATGCACCAGACATGACAGTTAGGGAAGGTGACCGTGAATTTATATTTTACCTTACTAATAATAACCCTGCAAGTAATAATTATAAAGAAGGTTATGGTCGTGACTCTGGAAAAAAATTCCATGAATCTACAGGTCTGATGAAGAATTACCCGGATTCTCTATACCAATTTGAAGGATATCGTGTATTTCAATTGAAGAACAGTGCTATTACCGCTGCACAGATTTTTGGTCAAAATGGTTCTATTGATACAAAAGTTGCTGCTGAAGTATTCCAAACAGATATACAAAACGGCGTTAGCGCAATAATCAATTACACCCGTAATCCAGACGTTGGCGCGAATATTTTTGACGCAGCTCAAAAAGTTAAAGGCAAGGATAGTGGACTTGTGCATAGTTTTCGATTAACGCAAGATGCCTTTGCAATTGGAGACAATAAAACATTTGTAAATTATAAAACTTACTATTTTATTGCAGTTGCATACGGTTATAATAATTATAGAAACTTCCAATATAATTTGACTGATTCAACCCAAAATTCACCTTACATAGAAAGTACAAAAGGTGCCGGTGGTATAAATAATCCGATAATTGCCGCTGTACCCAACCCTACTAACGGAAATATGGGTACAACCATAGGGGGTAATTATGGAGATGGAGTTGATATCCAACTACTGCAGGGGCTTGGAAATGGTCGTTATGCAATCGAAATGAATCAAGCTTCTGAAGACATGGCCTTGCAGGATCCAAACTATCAGGCTTTACAGCCTACCTACAAAGCTGGCACAACACCAATTAATGTACGAGTTGTAGATCCACGAAAGCTTAAAGAGATGGATTATGAAGTATGGCTCAATGGTCCTGTAGCAGTTGATCCTACAAGGGGAATAATTGATAGCTTAGGTAGTTGGACACTTAGAGATAAAACGAATGGCACTATTCTTTATTCAGAGCAAAATCTCAAAAATAAAAACGATGCGATATTAGCTGAATATGGTCTAACGATTACCATACAACAAGGACGTCGTCCTGGGGATAATCAAGTTGACCGTAATGGATATATTACCTCCAGTGTTGTATTTAGTGACCCGGGTAAGCTGTGGTTGGCAGGAGTTACTGATGTTGATGGACCGACAGCCCTTAACTGGATTGTTAGTGGTGCAGTAGGTACAGCAGCTGATACTACTTTAAATGGATGTAGCGTGAAGAATAATAGCCGAGACACAGCAGGTCAGTTTTACGAAAAACTCTTTAATCAAAGTGATTTGCTTCGAGGTACATGGGCACCCTATGCACAAGCCTCTGTAGAGAATCGTAGTAAGTGTGGTTACGGTGTTTCCAGGGCAGCGACTGTTCTTACAGGCCTTCAAAGCGTTGATGTTGTATTTACTTCCGATAAATCCAAATGGACACGTTCACCAGTGATCGAAATAAGCGCCGATACTAACCTTTCGCAAGGACATGCAGCAAAATATAACCTTCGAAATCATGCCGGGTGGAATCTCGGTATCGATGGCAGTGGTAATCCAATTTATTCAACAAATGTTGATGACAATGGTATGTCGTGGTTTCCAGGTTATGCTGTCAACCAATCTACAGGCGAGCGTTTAAATATTGTTTTTGGTGAGGATTCCTATTTAAAGAACGAAAATGCCGCAGACATGATATGGAATCCCACATCCACTATTTTTGAAGGAGGTAATGTAATTTTCGGCGGTAAGCACTATGTTTATATACTTAATAGTAAGTACGATATGGGCAGAAAATTTGCCGACTCAACCAGGGCAGGTGGTACTCCACAAACAAACATGTATCGCAGGATGATGTGGGTAGGATTGCCAACGTTAACGCCAGGGTTTAGCTTGCTATCCCTAAATGATGGTTTGATACCAACGGAAACACGCCTGAAATTTCGTGTAGAGGGAACTTATAGAAGGCAGGCAGATACGACAGGTATAAGAAATACGGGTCTTCCCATTTTTGGATTTAGCACTAAGAACATTGCACCGAAAAAACTTACCGACAATGGAAATGGATATAATGGGGATAGACAAGCACTACTCGATAAAATAAGGGTAGTTCCGAATCCTTATTACGCTTACACTGGCTACGAGCGTAATCGCCTGGATACAAGGGTAAAGTTTACAAATCTACCTAACCATGCTACTATTACGATCTACTCTCTTGATGGTACGTTGATAAGAAGGATTGAACACGTTAATAACGAAGCGACAACCCAAGGGTATGAGGATTGGGATATACGGAACATGAAAGGATTACAAATTGCAAGCGGCATGTATCTAATTCATGTCAATGCAGAAGGTATTGGTGAAACTGTTATTAAATGGTTTGGTGCAATGCGTCCTTCAGACGTAACAACATACTAATAAAAGTTAATTTTGGGCTGGTACTTCGGTACCAGCCTTATTAAATGATTTGTCAGAATCGACTCCAATGAAAAAAACTTCACTAAAATTATTTATAACATTAATCGCAGCTTGCTACTGCAGCAGCGTACATGCAGGTAATAAAGACCGTAGCGGACAGGCTGGTGCTACGGAATTGCTTATTAATCCGTGGGCAGCTAGTACTGGTGTTTTTGGGCTTAATACAGCTTATGTTCGTGGCATGGAAGCTATGAAAAACAATATTGCAGGACTTTCTTATGTAGATGGAACTGAAATCGGATTTTCATATGGTGCTTACCTTAAGGGTAGTAAAGTTGGTATTAGTAATCTTGGTTTTGCACAAAAGCTCGGGGAAACTGGCGTTATTGGAATTAATTTACAGTCTATGAGCTTTGGTGAAATTGACGTAACTGATTGGGACAATCCAGATGCAGGTATTGGCACCTTTAAACCTCAATTCTTTAATATCCAGGTTGGTTACGCTAAATCATTTTCTCGGGCAATTCACGCCGGGTTAGCTGTAACATATGTATCTGAAGCGATCAGCAATGTACGTGCAAGTGGTGCCTGTTTTGAGGCAGGGGTTCAATATGTTACTGGCGCCCGTGATAATTTTCATTTTGGAGTAACACTCCGAAATGTTGGCACTAATATGCGTTATAGCGGTGAAGGTTTTGCTATAAATGCAGAAGCCCCGCTCAATGCTAACGAATCGCAGAACAGATATACTCCTTCCGATAAATTTGAAATGCCGACTTATCTAAGTATTGGTGCATCTTATGATTTCTTTTTGGATAATAAAAACACCGCGGAAAATGAACAGCCTAAACACCGTCTGACAGGAATGGTAGCTTTTACATCCAACTCTTTCAATAATGATTATATTGGTGCTGGATTGGAATATGCTTTTCGAGAGCAATTCATGCTTCGCGCTGGTTACCGTTATGAAAAGGATATTGCCAGTACAGAAAATAGTACTACCTTCTATAAAGGTATCAGTGCTGGGGCAACGGTAAATGCTCGATTAGGTAAAGCGGGTAGCCCTAATATCGCCATTGATTATTCTTTCCGCCCAACTCACCGGCCTGATAATGGCGTACATATGTTCTCATTACGCTTTCTTATGCACAGTAAAAATTCTGCAGAAAAGATAAAGGAAACAGAAGATAAATTTTCAACAGACCCTAAGTAGGCTAAGTTTACTACTTTTGAACTACAACGCTTCAGCAATGAGGCGTTGTATTTTTTTTACGAACAACCTCAAGACAACACACTAAATATGTCCGCCATAAACTACGTAACTAAGGAAACGCTTGAGCAAATGCGCGAAGAGCTTACGCATTTGAAAACAACCGGTAGGGCAGAGATTGCCAGGCAAATCGCCGAGGCACGTGAAAAAGGTGATTTAAAGGAAAATGCAGAATATGACGCAGCAAAAGAAGCACAAGGCATGCATGAAGCCAAGCTTGCTCAGTTAGAAAGTGCTGTTGCGAATGCCAGGATACTCGATACCAAAGATATAGACATCTCCAAAGTATCAGTGCTTTCTAAAGTGAAAGTAACAAATATGGGTACTAAAAAGGAAATGGAATATCACCTGGTATCAGAATCTGAAGCAGATTTGAAACTTGGTAAGATATCCGTAACATCACCTATTGGCAAAGGACTACTCGGTAAAGTAATTGGGGAGGTAGCAGAAATACAAGTACCAAGCGGCATACTTAAATTCCGCATTGAGAATATCTCCATCTGATATCAATGGCTACGCTATTTTCAAATATCATAAAAGGGGAGATTCCCTCTTACAGAATTGCAGAAGATGAAAACTTTTACGCCTTCTTGGATATAGCTCCATTGGTGGAAGGCCATGTGCTCATCGTTCCTAAAATTGAAACAGATAAATTCTTCGATGTGGAAGATCGCTACCTGCACAAGTGGCTCGCTTTTGCCAAGCCTATCGCTCAGGCAATTGAAAAAAGCTTTCCATGTAATCGCTGTGGGATGAGTGTGATCGGACTGGAAGTGCCCCATGCGCATATGCACCTTGTACCCATCAACACTGCAGACGATTTAAACTTTACCAGGCCCAAATTAAAGCTGGACAATATAAAAATGGAGTCAATCAGGAAAAAAATTGTTGACTGCCTGTAAATCAAATAGCTTATTCCATCACAACTATTTCATGCACACTCCATGCAACTGCTGGCGCTGCAAACAGGGCGCGCGTTAGGCCCCAGGTTTCTTTAAAAAACGAGGAAAAACGATATTTATCCAGCGCCCGTTCATCCATCCAATGGCTGTAGGTGCAATACACCGCAGGCTCTTTCACATCCTGCCAAAGGGCCAAATGCAGGCATCCTTCAAAATGGCGAATGCGCACTTTACGCTCATTAAAAAGCTCCAGAAAATCCGGAACTTTTTCCTGATGGAACGTAAGCCTTACAACGCGGACAATCATTGAAAATAGATTTTGATACTATTGTAGATCAAGTGCTTCTCGCGAAAAAGCCTGAACCCGAAAAGGCTGGCTGCACGGCCGCGATTGATAGCGATCTCTAAATAGCCGGTAGCGTTAAAACGGCAAAGCTTCATGCCCTCACTCACATTATAAAAGTGCGTACTTAGTTGCGTAAGCTCTTCATTACGCATAAATTCGATACGAAAGCTGCGGCCATTAAGATGCTGCTCAAAATCATCGCGTCGAAGATTGATCACCACATTTTCATATCGATCTATATGGATCACATGGCATTCTATCTCATGCTCCGTGATCTTGGGAAGCCAATGGTGCGGCGCGTTCTTCAACATACATTGGGTAAAACCCAATCCTATCGGCGCTGCCGTTTGTAATTGCGCGGCAACACGCCCCGTCTCAGATAGCCAATCCCTGAAAACGCCAGTTGCCGTTAGCTCATAGCACATCCAGACATTGATCACTTCCTCGCCAAATGCGAGGGAAAGCAGTCCGTTATCAGGTGCCAGGAAATAGTGCCCGTCGTGCTCGGCAAGCACCAGCCGGGGAGATTTTTCAGAGAAAATATCAAAGAGTAGAATATGGCAGGTACCAATAGGAAAATTACGGTAAGCGGCCCTTGTAAGATAAGCGGCCTGCTGTAAATGAAAAGGTTCTACAAGGTGTGTAATATCTACGAAAGAAGCATCAGGGGCATGCTGCATCAAAATCCCTTTGGCTGACGCGACAGAGGCATCCTGAAGGCCAAAATCGGATAATAGGGTAATACAGCTCATAAAACAGGGGGGAGCGCAAAAGTAGCAACGCCAAAGGGAATAATAGGTAGAGATGCTTAAAAAACTGTGTCATATTTTGATATTCAATGAAAATAAAAAGAAGCCGCAGGCGTTTAAAAGGCAATAGTTATTTTTACCCCTTATTCATGAAGCAATTTATCCGTAAGCATAGCTTTCCGGCGGCCATTATTGCCGTCCTCTTTTTCATTGCGCTATGTGAGGGTGGCTGTAAGAAGCAAACGCTTTTATCATCAGGCGGCGAATTAAAATTCTCAACCGATACGCTCGCTTTCGATACTGTATTTACCGCAGCAGGCTCGTTCACGCTAAGCCTGAGGATCATCAATCCGCAGAATCAGAAAATTGTGCTCAGCTCCGTGCGCCTTGCCAACGGCAGCAATTCTTTTTTTAAGCTGAATGTAGATGGTTTTGCCGGCAATGATATTAAAGACGTCGAGATTGCTGCAAACGACAGCATCTATGTGTTTGCAACCGTAAAAGTGGACCCCACAGCTGCAAATTCCCCTTTCTTTATTGAGGATAATCTCATCGCAACGCTTAATGGCCAGGATTTTGCCGTTCCATTCCAGGCTTATGGCCAGAATGCGAATTACATTATCAATAAAGATCTGGTAACGCAAACCTGGAGCGATCCGAAACCTTATGTTATCATTCAGGGGGCAGATGTATTGCCTAATGAAACCCTAACCATTGCCCCCGGTACACGCATTTTTATGCACGCTGATTCGCGGCTTTTTATAGAAGGAACGCTGATAATAAACGGCAGTAAAAAAGACAGCGTAATATTTCAGGGAGATCGCCTTGACCGCGCCTATTTTGGATATGAAGGTTACCCCGGTGAATGGGGAGGGCTTTATTTCACTTCACATTCTAAAAATAACAGCCTGCATTATACAGTTATCAGAAACTGCGGGAATACTGCATTCAGCGCTCTGCCGGCAGGTATACAAGTGGACCGCGATAGCTCCGGCAGCGCGCTTCAACTGTATATGGACCGCGTAACCATCGAAAACTCGATAGGCTATGGCCTGCTATCGTTTGGGGGCCATATAAGGGCTGAAAATTGCCTAATCCATACGGCAGGTGCCCAGGCATTGGCGTTGGTTTATGGCGGCAATTATGCCCTTGATAACTGCACGATTGCTAATTATGGCACCGATAAGGTAAACCATACCGAATATAGCGCTGCCATCCTACTCAACTATTTCAAGGTCGGGAATGAGTTGAAGGCATGGCCGCTTAATGCTACCTTACGCAACTGCGTAGTTTATGGATCTCTGCAAAATGAGCTTGTGGCTGATAGCATTGATGCCGCGCCCTGCGCTATAAGCTTACAATCATGTGTGGTAAAGGCGGAGGAAGGCAAAATACCCAAATGGGTAAGCAGAAATGCAGGCACTAAATTTAATGCCGATCCGCTGTTTAAAGATGTTGCGAAATTCAATTTCCGGCCAAAAACAGGCTCATCGCTCATTGACAGCGGCTTAAATCTTTCCGGTACCAACCCACCAATAATCCAGACTAAAGACCTGGACGATAAAGTACGTACCGGAACCTGGGATATAGGGGCATATGAAAGCAATTAGGCTCGTTGCAGCGTAAAAAGTTCTAACAAGAAGTTCTTTCTTATTGGTGTCAATATTTCATAAAGATACAAAGCATCTGGAGTCGTGTAAGGCATTCGCCAAAGGCAGAAATTTAGCGCCAGCACCTGCTTTAGTCTATTCCATCAGCTTTGAATTTTGATATAGATGGAAGAAACATTAAGTTATGCATGCATTTACCCGTTTTATGTGCGCCGTTATTGATTTAATGATTACGTTGGTCGTTTCACGCACTACGTTGAGCATTTCATGCACTGCGAAGCACATTTCTGACCAATAGTTAATAATTTTCTACAATGCATCGGCTTAATCAGGGCAAGAAATACGCAACTATCCGTAAAAAATCTATTTCGGCCCCTGCAAAGCTCTTACGCCATGCCTGTTTTATTAATTGCAAGCCTTTCTTTCAATAATAGCATGGCAAAAATCATGTCAGGCGGATTTTATTCTTTACCCGGGATGTAAACTACTTACCGGCAAAGATTTGTACCGTAGGGATACCCAAAGCGTCATCCTTTGAAAGACTGTACATATACAGAAGGCAACATGCCTGTATGCTTGCGGAATGCAGCGCTGAAATGACTGTAATTTTCATAGCCCAGCTCATTCGCTACCTCACTCACCTTTACTGCCCCGGTAGCAAGCCGGGTAGCTGCCCACTCCATTCGCTGCGTCTGTAAATAGGCAGAATAAGACATCTGAAAAACCTCCCGGAACAGATTTGTAAATTTTGCCGTGCTCATGCCCAACGCCGCACTCAGCTTAGCTCTGCTCAGCGGTTTAAGATAAAAAGGTACTCCTTTACTATGAACGTAACTTATGAGGCGCAATGTATCCTGCTCATTGTAGGTGCCGGCATTTAATGCGGCAATAAGATCGGCAAGGTGATTATAATAAGCTTTTACCAACTCAATGCATTGCCTGGAAAGCAGGACTGCTGGCGCATGTTTATCGACCGAGTCTTTTAACACAGTGCTGAGGTGCGCAGTTTTATCATTGATATCCAGTACGGCATACCGTTTTTCCTCCAGCAATGTATGATAATCTTTAAAAAGTGCCCTGGCGCCAGGCTGCGCATATCGCTCAAGCCATTGAGGGGTAAAAGCGAGCTGTATGGCGGATGTGCTGAAACCGGGTGGATAGATAGCCATATGGTCCAGCGTGGATGATGCCAGAAGCGCCTGCTTCCATTCGCGCAACTGTACGGAGAGTACTCCATTGCCCATTTGTAGCTGGTAGGCGCCGGTATCAGGGAGTTGGTTTTCGGAAAAGGTAAGATAATACAGCTCTTTATCCGATTGCCGGATACCTTGAAAAGAATTGGCAGCCAGCATATAAGTATGCTTTTGCAGGCATAGATCCTTATGAATGGTTTTATGCGTGATCTGCCCTTTGCCATACGCAGCCGGGATATTAAAATGATCGCCGGCTACAGTTGCAGTAAAAGAGTCTGCAAGAAGCTGGAATTGACCGTTCCATGGGAGCCCGGGGTTAGCGATGTATAAGTGCATGGCTCAGCATTAATGCCTGCTTTAATCTGATTTGGCATTGGGCTTCACATCGCCCGGCAGGCGGCCACGGTATTTTTTAAAGCTATGGGCAAAATGACTTAGATTCTGGTAGCCAATGGCAGCGCCAATGGTTTTAACGGAATTGCCCGGCTGCAGTAAGGCCGCTTCTGCCCATGCCATCTGGTGCTCAATGAAATAATCATAGATGCTCTGCCCATACTCTTTCTTGAAAGTCATTCGTAATGTATGCGCGTTGATACCAAAGTGCAGGCTTAGCTCGGCAAGGGTAGGCAGCGGCTGATGAATCTTGCTCAAAACCTCTTGAATAAGGATACCGATACGTATGTTGAGAGGCGCATCCCGCCGGAATCTATGATCGTCGGGCGAAGCATAAACGCTGAACCGCTGGTAGCATAATTTAATAAACTCTTTTGCCTTTCTATGGCAATGCGCTGGATGGTACGCCCGCGCAGCATCGAAGAAAGTCCGGTAATCGTATAGCTTACGTGCAAGGGCTTGCGGTGCCTGATAATTTAATGATTTGCTTCCTTCTGAAGCTTCCCGATAGAATGCCGGTGCCAGATCGGGCAAATGGGCCGATAGCCATGAGCCGCTTACCTGCATAAAAAGACTGTCTGACCGGTAATCCTGTGGATAGGCTATTAGAAGTGGCGCGGTATTGCAACTGTAAGTGGCTATATGCTTAGAGCCAACAGCTTTCTCTGTAATAACATCCTGGCTGATAAAGGAAAAGCCCTCCATGGCAATAAGGCTTACGAACCCGATGTTATGGAGCGTCTGGTCATTTACTCCTTTTTCCTGCGCATTGGCTGCTTTCAGGATCATCATTTCACGGCCCAGCCGGATTGATGACCGAAGTATGGTGAGGCCGGGCTCCGTGTAAACAATTGATACCGTGCCTGAGTGAAAAGGAGCGCCTAAATATTTAGTTGTTTCTGTGCTTTCCGGCAATGCATAGGCCGATAATGCCTCCAGATATTCGTGGTGGTTTAGGGTATTGAGAGTTATCAGGATCATAGACGTATTTAAATTATCAAATTGCAATTATAAAATAGGTAATAATATTTATATCCTAAATTTATTGAACATATAATAATTATCATTTTAGTAATGAATAAGTTATCAAATGCATTCCAAGACAAAGAAAAAAAAGTTCTTTGTAAATCTCTATAAAATTTCTTCATTTAAAATAAAATAGTTTTATCAAAATCGGACTATTAATTAGCCCATAGGGCTAATAGAAGCGCATTTAGTGAAACTACTTTTGCGCCAACTGTAAGCAATTATCTAAATCAATGAAGAATTAAATCAACTCATATTCGGCATTTGCATTGAGGATTAAAATTCTTTCAGATCAACTGCCTGCTAATTCAACCTTAGCCCTGTAAAGGCAGTCGGCCAATCAATTTCAATCACTCTAAAAAAATTTTTTTACCAATAACAAAACAACCAATGCACACAAAAAATTATTTACTGAATTCAATGCTGATTACTTCGATGCTCTTCAGCAGTAAACTCAATGCCCAGTGCAGTTGCAGCAGCACTTACACTATCAATGCATCCACCAGCAACCTGAATATCAATAACGGGGAAACCTGGTGTCTGAGTTCTGGCTCCTACAGCGGTTCTCTGAACATTGCAACGGGTGGCAAGCTTTGTATTGCAGCCGGTGCCAGCTGCACTCCATCCAACATCAATACCTTCTCAGGAACAGTTGAAAACCGCGGCGTATTTACACCACAACAGGCTTTTTCCTTTGGCGGCGGAGCCTTTATAGATAACTACGGCACCTTTACCTTGAATAATTCTCCGAATTTCAATGGCGCAGCTACGATTACCAATGAATTTGGCGGGGCATTCAATATTGCGGTTGATTTTAACCTCAATAACGGCTCTACATTTAATAATTATGGCGTTACGATATCCTCTGGTGGCGGGCACAATTTTTCCTCTAATACCAATTCTGTTATACTCAACAATGGCGAGTTTCGTATTAAGGGTGGCAATTTTAATCCACAAGGCCCTACCACCAACAACGGGATCGTGCAGACAACCGGGCAAATCAATATCAACGGCGGTCCAGTCTATAATAAATGCCGGTTTGTAGCCGGGTTGGGCTTTAATAATAACAGCACAACATTTACGAACGACGGGCTGGTATGGGTTACTGCTACCAACCCGGCAGATGCGCATATCCAGAATAATGGCGGCGCGGTATTTACAAACGGGCCAACAGGCAAGCTCCGAGGCAGCAGGTTTACCAACAGCGGCACAGTAACCGGTACAGGTGAATTCTACTTTACAGAAAATACCATTCAGCAAGGTAGCTTTACAGGCAGCAGCAGTACCAACCCTATTAATTTTTTTGATACCAGCCAAACTGCCAGCCAAATATTTGATATTTATAACACAAGCGCACTTACTAATGTAACGAGGCCTGCAAGCATGGTACCTGGCGATACCATTACCTGGGGCACTTGCGTTAATGTAAACTACCAGCAGGTTTATCTTCTGCACAGTAGCATACCATTGGGCACCAATGGTTTTCCGTTACCGCTAAGCATCACTGATTTTAAAGGTAGCTGCATTGGCGGGGCCACCACCCTTACATGGGGCATGAGTGCAGAAACCAACCTGGCAGCCTGCTATATTGAAACATCAGATGATGGCACAGCATGGAGAGTTGCTGGTATGGTAGTACCCGAAAGCAAAAAGGAAATGTACAGCTACAGAATGGAAAAAACAGCGGGTGATCATTACTACCGGCTGCGTATCAGGTCGGTATCCGGCAGTGAAGGCTATTCAGCTATTCTAAAAATAAATTGCGAAGCTTCTGCCGCACCTGCGCTTATTATTTATCCTAATCCAGTGTTAGGAGCATTTAATATAGTTTATACAGCGGCAGATAATTGTACAGTAAACATCAGGATTATTGACCGGCAAGGCGATCTTATGTATAAATCCGGTGCAAAGGCAGTACGCGGTGCAAATAATTTTCCCTGCACCCTGCCCGCTTTAAAACCCGGTATCTATTATATTTCTGTAACAGATAATCATGGCGGCCGCCAGGTTGTTGCCTTCCGCAAGAATTAATACAGGCTGAATAAGGCCGATTGATTCCTGAAACGGCGGGCAGTTCATACTGCCCGCCGTTTTTATTTATTGATAATCATTGAGCCAATTTATCATTCTCCGCGCAGAGGATGTACGATTGTAATATCGTTTAATCTTTCATTACGTCTAGCACAATCTTTTCCTTCTTCGTAGCCCGGTTAAATAAAGAGAGCATAAATCCAAGTACCATTACAATCACACCGAGCCACAACATATTGATCCATGGAAAGATAAGCACCTTCAGCACGATCCAGTCGTTCTTCATATCGCTCTGCTTTACCTGTATGATTGCCGCATCTTTCTGCGGGAGCACATTCGCAAAGCGCGTATAGGCGTTCAGGCTTTTGGAGGTATCATCCACCTGGGCAACCTCGCTGCCGCGGATGATAAAGACCGGGCGCAACTCCTGCGGCGCTCCTTCCAGCGTATGTACAGTAAGCTTTGCCGCAACTGCAATATCGCCGGCCAGTGGCATATAATTCGGGTTCTTTACCTCGCGGTCAAAGCCGCTGAATACCATGTAGCCATTGTTGAGAAAGATACTGTCGCCGGCATGAACGGTATGCGATTTATAAGAGATGGTATCTGCCATCTTGCTCTTATCCGGCACCGAATTTACATAAGTGAAGATGTCGCGGTTCAGGTAGTGCTTCGAAGCCGGGTTTGCGCTGAGCCCCTGCTGTCCTTTTGGGTTAAGGAAGGCATCGGGATAGAGATAAAACGATTCTTTGGTGCCGTTTTTATCCTTTCGCTCAAAGAATACTTTGTAGAATTTACGAGGGTCATCGGGCGAGGTACTGTCGCCAAGATAGGTTGCATTGTAAGCGCCCATCGCCATCGGCACACTATTGAACATCATTACATTCTCCCGGCTTTCCTTAATATTCTCAGCAGCTGTCTTTTTACCAAAATCCGTTACCGTGCCGGTAGTGTTGAAGGAGATGACTTGTTTATTATAAGAAGAGATAAGGATACCCACCAAAATCATCGCGAAGCCGAAATGCGTAAGCGCTGCGCCACGCTTTTTAAGCGCACCCTTTTGCACAAAAAAGGCATAGTAAATATTGGCTACCAGCCCAAAGCATCCTGCAAAAAGAAGCAGCACATACTGCCAGGCCGTAATTTTCTGATCATACCCGATAAGGAGCGCAAGGGCTATGGAAAGACCTAAAACGATGGCGAAGCGCTTCCATAAAGCAGCCACATCGGTAGTTTTAAATTTTAAGAAAAGAACGGACGCGGAAAGCAGTGAGATAATAATAGCCACCCAAACCTGTATGCTGTTGTAGTGCCCCTCACGGTCCACCGGCGGTGCAATGTCTTTTTTAGTAAAAAATTTTGCAAGTGGCGCCCAGACGGGGATGGACGTAACCAGAATAATATGCGCCGCGCTCATCAGCAGGACAAAAGAGCCGATAAACATCCAGAATTCCCGCGAAGAAGCGGCCTCCTCGGTTTTTACCCGCGGCAGGCTTTTCCAGCGGCGCGCCATCATTATAATACATGCAGTAATGATAAGACCAAGCACCACAATAAGATGCCAGTAGAGCGATTTGCCCTCGCCGGTAAAGGCATGTACCGAAGTGTCGCCCAGTACGCCCGTACGCGTGAGGAAGGTAGAGTACCAAACCAGCACATAGGTAAGCAGCAGAAACACCATGGTAATGATAAAATTGCGGCCCGTGCTGCGGTACACCACCAGCGTATGCAGCCCTGCAATAAGCGTAAGCCAGGGCACCAGCGAGGCATTCTCTACGGGGTCCCATGCCCAGTAGCCGCCAAAGGTGAGGCTCTCATAAGCCCAGGCTCCGCCCATCATAATACCTAAGCCCAGCACCCCGCCCGTCCATAAGCTCCAGTTTACCGCCGGCTTTACCCACTCTTTATAATCGCCCTTCCAGAGTGCGGCAATGGCAAACGAAAACGGGATAAGGGTAGAGGCAAAGCCGAGGAACAGCACGGGCGGGTGGATCACCATCCAGTAATTTTGCAGCAGGATATTTAGGCCGTTGCCATCCTGTATGTAATTGGCAAGATAATTAGGATCGGAGAAAATGGGCGCACCGGCCATCTGGTGGCGCAGGAGGAGAAATGGGGTAGAGCCAACCTTAAAATCGGGCGAAAAATAAAAACCGAGCAGCATAGTGGCAAGGCAGGCCTGCACGAGCGCAATTACGGTCATGGTGCGGCTCTCGAGGCCTTTCGCCGTCTTCATTACCACCAGCCCCAGGATGCTGTGCCAGAAAGCCCAGAGCATAAACGAGCCTTCCTGCCCTTCCCAGAAACAGGAAAGCAAATATTTTGGCGGCAGCGCTTTCGATGAGTGCGACCATGCATAATGGTACTCAAAAAGATGGTTGGTAATAATGAAGTAAAGCGCAAAGAAAATGCCGAAAATGGAGAAGGTGTGGATGACAAAAGCATTGCGTGCCAGTAAGATCCAGCTGCGGCTGTCGGCAACGTTCGTTTTTTCAGTAAGCGCTGCGCGGATGTAGCAGAACGCGCTGAAGAGCGAGGCCACAAAGGTAAGGATGATAAAAAAATGACCCAGTTGCCCGGGTCGGAGTTGCTCGCCTATGAATGGTGTGTTCACAATTAGTCTGTCTTGGTAAAATGAAAATTCATCATTCATAAACATCCCGGCGATGACCGACGCGGGTTAAAATGACCGTAAGCACGTTATCTCTGATTTCGTAGATTATCCGGTAATTGCCAGCTCGTACTCTGTAAGCGTCTCTACCTTTAAGCTTGATTGAGCCAACAGGCCTTGGGTCTATTATCAGAGCATTGATCTTTTTCCATACAGCTTTTAGTGTCTTTTGGTCTAAAGTTTGAAGATACCGGGCTACAGGGCGCTCTATTGTAAGCTTATAATGCATAGCATCAGAGCTTGCCTGCTTTTTTCAACTCAAGAAGCACTTCATCAAGGTCAACAGGATCAGATGGCAATGCCTTTGCGGCATCATACGCCTTAATATCCTCCTGCAGCTCATATTCCTCAATGGCATCGCTGATATAATTGTTCTTTGCGATGCCAACATCCACCACACGCTTCACTTCCTCCAACATGCGCTTAATAAGGCGGGCAGTCTTCTTATCCTCTACTCTTACAACAAGTGTTTCCATAAACCCGTGTTTTCAGTTTAACTATTTGCTACGACCCCACCGCAATCTGGTCATTCTTGTACTTGCTCGGGCATTTCATCTGTATCTGTTTGCACTTGAACACACTGCCATCCATATGGCCGCTCATCACGATCTGCTCGCTTTTCTCGATATCCGTAGGCTTGGCTCCGGTAAACTGTACCTCGCTAACGTTCCCGCCCTTGTCTTTTACGAAAAAGGTAAACTTATTTGGGTCTTTGAGCGGATCATAGCTCATGGCTTTGTCTTTTTGTAAATAGCCCATTACGTGGAATTGCCTGCCGGGCTGCTTTGCGGCGGAGGCAAAGGTCTCATAAGTGCTGAAATCGGCAAACATGGCTACTACGATGCTGATGGCGGCCGCAACCAAAACCAGCAGCACAATATGTGTTTTCTTCATAATCGTGTTAACGCAGAAGGCAAAGTTAAGGCGTTACGGATTTGCTTTCAATTAAGTTTTACTTTTGCGCCCGTTAAAGAAAATTGTTTTATGGCTGCTGACTTGTCGATGTTTGACCCCAACTCCGTTGGGCTGAAATCCAATAATATTTTCGGGCTTCCTTTTAATGAAGACGATGCCGCGCTGGTCCTGCTTCCTGTGCCCTGGGAAGTAACCGTATCCTACCGGCAGGGAACGGCCCGCGGCCCGGAGCATGTATTCGATGCCTCCCTACAGGTAGATCTTTATGACCCTGATACTATTGATGGCTGGAAGAAAGGCTTTCACATGCTGCCGGTGGACAGGAATATCCGCAAGAAGAGCGATTTCCTCCGCCAGTGCGCCGAGCTTATCATCTCCCACCTTATTGATGGCGGCCGCGTGGAAGACAATGAGCAGCTATCCATAAAGCTCGCCGAAGTGAACTGTGGCGGCAAGCTGCTCTATAACTGGGTAAAGGAAATGACCTGCCGTTTATTAAAAGAAGGCAAAAAGGTAGGATTGCTGGGCGGCGATCACAGTACGCCCCTGGGCTTTATCTCTGCGTTGGGCGATGTGCACCCGGAATTCGGCGTGCTGCAGATCGATGCTCATGCGGATCTTCGCGAAGCTTATGAAGGCTTTACCTACTCCCATGCTTCCATCATGTACAATGTACTCAAAGAGGTGCCACAGGTAAAAAAGCTCGTGCAGGTAGGCGTGCGCGATTACTGTGATGAAGAGATTGCCCTGATCAAAAAGAATCCCGACCGTGTAGCCACTTATTTTGATAAAGACATTAAAGAGCAGCAGTTTGAAGGCAAATCCTGGAAAGATATCTGCACCGGTATCGTAGCGCAGCTGCCGCAAAAGGTATATGTATCCTTTGATATAGACGGCCTCGACCCGAAGCTCTGCCCCAATACCGGTACACCTGTGCCGGGAGGCTTTGAGCTGGAGCAGATCTTTTACCTCTTCAAGCAGGTAAAGGCCAGCGGCCGCGAGTTCATAGGCTTTGATGTGAATGAGGTAAGCGCCGGCGAGAACAGCGGCAGCATTGATTCTATTGTCGGAGCCCGCGCGCTGTACAAGCTGTGCAACCTGATGGTCGGATAGCACGGTATCCCACGCCTCCGAAGGGCGTGGGATACCTGTTAAAGCAAACAGGAGTTTATAGCATAAAGAAAGCCGGCGCTGTTAAAGAACCGGCTTTCCTGTTTATCATTGAAAGCATCCTACGCCCCATGCAGCGCAGGATGCTTTTTTAAGCGTAATGCATTTCCGGGAAAATCCACAGGAATAAAACGCAGCGCGCTAATCCGGATTGCTCACTGTATTCAATCCCGGAACAACTCCGATACCATGTGTTGGCGGCAGCTCTAAAGGCCGCTCCGGGATGAAATGCCAGGCAAGATTGAGCACATACCTGCCGCCCCGACCGTGAATTTCATAGTCCTGATGTGGGGTAACGATCTCCTCGAGCGTATGGTGCAGGCCTGTACGGCCATTGTAGGCAAAGCTCAGATAGGTGCCGGTAAGCACTTCATCATGCCCTTCATAATGGCGCGCGGCAGCCTGGAGCTCGTTGGCCACATTACGCAGCGCCTCGAAATAGACGCCGGGCGTTACCTCGCCATATTTCGATATAAGACGGTTCGCCTCAAACTGATAGGCGTTCTGCATCCGGTTGATCATTTGGTCATGATTCCTTTGCATGTCGCCATTGTCGCGGTCAAAAAGCCAGAAAACGGCATTGACGTTCCGCACCTCTTCCGGCATGATAAACTCCAGCAGGATCTGATCCGGAATGGTGCCGAAGCTATCGCCTGTGTTGTAATTGCCGAGCGGATAGACTGCCGTGGTAATGCTGATGCCATTGTCGCGCACCCCGAAGCAGAAATAATAGATTTCATCCGGCGCGGGCTCATCATCGGTAATCTTAATGCAGCGGACGGAATGGCAAATAAGTTGTAGTCTATTAGGCATGATGGTTGTGTTTTAACGATTATTGGAAGGTTTTTTCAAGATGCGATACGCAGTTCAGCCTGCATTGCGCAGCAGCGTCTTTAAGAGGTCTGTTCTGTGTGTCGCATTCCGCAACTTCCCGGTTATGCCTTTCAATACCGAGTAAAATGCAGCGTTGCCGCGCCCCCGGATCGGGGATATGGTCGCAGTCCGGGATAGGGTGCACGTGGGTAAGGCATTTGCCGTAGGCCGCTATATAAGCCTCCTGCTTTTTGGCGCAGTCGCTGTCGCAGTTCTTGAACGCCGATATATTATTCAGGGCATCCTGGCTGGTGAAATG
The DNA here is from genome assembly GCA_965246905.1 of Chitinophagaceae bacterium. Lineage (GTDB taxonomy): Bacteria > Bacteroidota > Bacteroidia > Chitinophagales > Chitinophagaceae > UBA1952. Next base: position 37,642 of record CBDFFZ010000025.1, on the reverse strand, counting down.
CCTTTGGCAGCTACTCCCGGCGAGGAGCAATAGCAGGCTTATTACGGGCAATAAATGAGTTGTTTTCATGAAAGTGCTTTTGTAAGTGATCGCCTACTCTGTAAGGTTTTCGGCATCCCCTTTTTTAGGCGGATTTATTAGTGGAGCACTACCTGCCCGGCAACCAGCATCCTGCCCGCAGATCTTATTGCATAGGTATAAGCGGCAGATGGCAGCTCCCGCGCATCGAGCGTACAGGCTGTACCGGGTAGCGGGTAAGTTTTGATCAGCTTCCCATCCATACTATAAAGCACAAGTTCCGCAGGGCCTTTCTGCACAATGCTTTCGGGTATCGCTGCGTGTATGGTATGGCCTTCAGCGCCTACACTGATCTGTGCCAGCGCCGGATTGGCGGCCTCGATGGACAGGGCGAAATTCTGCATATTCACCTCCCACATATCGCCGGGCCACGCGTTGCTGTAGTAATCGCTGCCAAGCCCCATATAGGCCTTACTGCCAATCTGCGAAGCGAACCCGGCTACCCGGAAACCCGGTATATTGCCCATAGAGGAAAGCGTCCACATACTGGTATTGAGGTTGTAGAGGTATACCATTTTCAGATCGGATGGAATGGTGTAGTCTATGTCCAAATCCATCAGCATTACCCGGTTGCCGGCGTGTGCCTGGAAGCTTACAAAGCCACTTACTTCCGCTACATTGGCCGTGGCCGGGATGGCCGGCATAGCGCTCCATGTTTTAGCCGGCAGGTAGCATTTAAAATTGTCGTGGTAATAGGCCTGCAGGCTATCGTCTTCGCCGAGGCCCATATACAGGGTATCGCCGATCACCTGGCTGAAGCCCAGCGCACGGCCTGCACCGGGAAAATCGCCGAGCTTCGTCCAGGCATTATTCGCAGGGTTAAATTCCCAGAAATCATTGAGCGCATGGCCCATGGTATGATCGAACGAGCTGCCGGCAAGAATATAGCCCCTGCCATTCCACGTAAATGCATAAGCGCCGTAACGCTCTGTGCCGGGAAAATCGGGCAGCTGGGTCCAGGTATCGGAAGCTTCGTTGTATTTCCACCAGTCTTTCCGGTTCACGAGCGTTGTATCATAGCCAAAGCCGGCATAGGCAGTGCCATTGATCACCATCGTGGACATGAGCGTTCTGGGCATAAAGGGCAGGTTGGCTTTCTGCGTCCAGGTATCAGAAGTAGTGCTGTACTGCCAGAGGTCGTTCCTGCCGGAATGGCCGGTGGTGGTGCTGTCAAAACCGCAAAGCGTATAAACTTTATCGCCGGTGGCGAATGAGCTCAGGTACCAGCGCTGACCGCCGGGGAAGTCTGCTTTTTTGGTAAAGTTCTGAGCTTGCAGGAGGTTGCTGCATAAAAGCAGCAGCGCGAGGGTTAATGTTCTCATTGGCTGAGGTTTTTGGTTTTTGGGTTTAAAAAAGGTTTGTATTGCCGGGTGCATTCCGGCGTTGTTGGCCAACGGCACAAAGCTACCGGCTGTGAATGCCGGTGTCAATCCTCAATTATGGGGATGGGTTTATTATTCCGGATTGCGGAAGGGGGATTGCGGAAGGGGGATTGCGGATTTTCTGGGTTGGATGCCTTTGGCGGATAACGTTGCCTGGCAGGTGCCCGGGTGAGATGCACAACCCTGCCCGCCCTATCCGCCGGTTGGCGGATGCCTTAAACAATCTTCGTACGGATGGCTTTGGCCACAGCTTCTGTCATGGTGGCTACATGGAGCTTCTCATAAATATTGCGGATGTGTGAGCGGACCGTCTCGAACGAGATGGCGCATTGCGCAGCGATCATTTTATAGCTCATGCCGTTTACCATGTGCGTGAGCACTTCTTTTTCGCGTGCCGTGAGGTGAAAGTTCTCGGCATCAGGCGCAGGTGCGGGTTGCTGCGCGCTTTGCAGCAGCTGCAATACTTTCCGGGCAATGAGCGGCGTCATCGGCGCGCCACCCTGATAAGTCTCCACGATGGCTTCGAGCATACGGGCTGGAGCCGTGTTTTTGAGAATATAGCCGGAGGCGCCGTTGCAGATGGATTCGAAGACCTTATCATCATCCTCAAAAACCGTTTGCATCAGCACATTCAGTGCGGGGAAGGCTTTTTTTATCTGCTGCAAAGCCTCGATGCCGGAGGTGCCGGGCATTTCAATATCCATCAGCACTACATCCGGCTCGGTGCGCGTAATGTTTTCAAGGGCATTATTGGCATCCGCGAAAGCGCCGGAAAGTGCAAAGCCGGGCGTACCGTCTATAAGCACCGAAAGCGACTGCCGGAACTTCTTGTTGTCTTCAAAAACCGTAACCCGGATAGCCATAGTGCAAAGATGTATTCAAATAGGGCGGGTATCAACCCCCAATAATGGGTAGCGGGCCGCTAAAGGAAATAGTGGTGCCCAGCCCTGTACCGGAATCGATGGCCAGCGCTCCCTGCAATTCTTCTGCGCGCTGCTTCATATTGCGCAATCCATTGCCTGCGGCAGATGCAGCAGCGGCATCGAAGCCGAGGCCATTGTCTGTTATCGTCATCAGCAACTGATCATTCCGCTTCATGATCTGGGCTTTCACCTCGGTGCAGCCTGCATATTTGGCGGCATTATTAATGGCTTCCTTAAAAATGAGGAAGAGGTTTTTCCGGGCATCCATACTCAGCGCCGAAGCCTTAAGCGCCTCATCGGCGCTGAAATGGAGCACGATATTGCGGGCGGCGAAGGTATTGCCGGCATACTGCTGCATCCGGTCAAAGAGCTTCTCCATGGTATCCTGCTGCGGGTTGATCATCCATACCATATCGCTCATATTGCCTACCATCTCGCGCGCATCCTCACTAATCGTATCCAGCAGATCGCTGGCCTCCTCAATGCGCTCATCGTGCAGGCGCTGCTTCACAGCCGTGCTGTACACGGATATGCTGCTGAGGGTGGCGCCCATATCATCGTGGAGATCGCGGGAGATGCGGAGGCGCTCATTGAGGAGCGCCTGACGGTTCTCTAACATCTTCTGTTTGCGGAAACGACGAAAGCTAATACCGCCGAACAGGAGCAGCAAGGCACCGCCGGCAAGCATCATAGTTTGCTGTGCTTTCTTAGCATGCAAATCTTTATCTTTTAATAATAGCTGGCTTTGTTGAAGCTTTAGTGTAGTGGCTTGTAACTGGCGTTCTTTATCAATAATGATCAGTGCCTTTGCGCTTTCCCCGGATTTTACGTGTTCTGTTTGCAGGTCTGCCTGGGTTTTCAGGTAAGCCAGTCTTTCCAGGTCTTTGGCTTTATTGGCGAGTAAAAGCTGTTGCTGATTGAGCTTTAATGCCTGATTTCTCTGAGTAGCGAGCAAGGTTTGCTCGCGCAATTGCTGATCTGTAAGCTGTTGCTGAAAGCGAAGGGAATCTTCCCGCTTGCTGAACTCATACTTCAGCTCATGGCGGGTTACTTCCTTTTCTTTTTCAAGGGTGAAGACGCTGTCCTTGTACCGTATATATTCTGCATAGGCTTTATTGGCAGCGCGGTAATCGCCAAGCTGCTCTTCCACATCCGAAAGGTTATTCAAAACCATCCGGTTTTTAAGGATCGAATGGTCGTCGCGGGCTTTTTCTATGGCGCTATTCAGATAGCCGGCGGCCTTTTGGAGTGTAGCGAGCCGGGTAGGAGGTATCAGGGTGTCATCAGCATTGTAAGTAAAGCCGGTATCCTTGCCAATGGTCATGTACAGCGCGCCGAGGTTCATCAGATCATTAATAGTATTCTGCGTACTGGCATTTTGTTTTTTTACTTCAATTGCAGCAAAAAGATAGCTTGCTGCCAGGTGGTAATCCTTAGTTTTTTGGTAGATAAGCGCCAGGTTGGATAAAGAGAAGCCTGTTGATTCCTGGTTGCCCAGCTCCTGATTGATCTTTAGCGCCCTCTGCCCATATTCGAGCGCATTGGGATAGTCTTCCTGCAATGCAGACATCTGGGAGAGCAGCTTCAGATTCACCGCCATGTATCTCTTATTGCCGGCGGCCTCATTAATTTTTAAGGCGCTTAGCACAAACTCCCTGGCTTTCAGTAAAAGGGTAAGGTCCGCTCTTGCTTCTCCTTCCTTAAAATAAAGGCCTCCTATGTTGGATAGCGTAGCGGCTACAGCGCTTTTATCGCCGGTGTCTTCAAAGGTTTTTAATGCCTTGAAAAAGTATTCTGTTGCTTTCGGATAATTATCTGTTTTTCCATAAAGCTGCCCGAGCTGCACCTGTGCAGGGCCTATGTACAACGGGTCTTTGGAATCTTCGCTTAGTTTAAGATCAAGCAGGGAATAGGCTTCGGCTTCCTTAATATCGCCCTTTTTAGTATAGATTCCTGCTAATACATGCACATTATTTAAGACACCCGTTTTATTCCCAATAGCTTCCGATTGCTTCAGGGATAATATCGCGTATTCTCTAGCTTTATCGTACTCGGCTTTGTTATAATAAATATAAGCAAGCATGTTATTGGATTGCGAGATCCCTCTTTTCCAGCCAATCTTTTCAGCACATTCCATTGCATCTGTTGTGTATTTTAGAGAGAGCGCAGGATTCAGCTGCAAGTATGCATCAGAAATCTTGTTAAGCAGTTTCGATTTGTTGCTGTCCTCTTTCATTGCAGGAAGCGCTGCAATCAGTGAATCGATCTTTGCCTGCCCCTTTTTCTGTGCCTTTGATTCAAAAGCGCTAAGTAGAATTAACAGGATAAAAAAGCATTTCATACGCCCTCTACTTTTTTGCATAATGCTAAATGTAGTATGTAGGGTACGCTCCGGCAATACTCAATTATGGGTATAGGAATACAGCTATAATTTCTTATATGGTGTATAAAAAGCAGAAGCCGGCTCTATGGCAGAACCGGCTTCCCCTGTTTATAGTTGAAGTGTCCCACGCCCTTCGGAGGCGTGGGACACTGTATTACCCCTGCAATGCAGCAGCGCCACTCACGATTTCCGTAAGCTCGGTGGTAATGGCTGCCTGGCGGGCACGGTTGTAGCTTAGCTTCAGCGCCTTTAATAGTTCTGCCGCATTTTCTGTTGCCTTGTCCATAGCCGTCATGCGGGCGCCGTGCTCGGAAGCATTGGCATCGAGCACGGCCTTATATACCTGCGTATTCAGGATCTTCGGCATGAGCTCCTGCAGCAATATTTCTTTACTGGGCTCATAAATAAAATCGGTTGATGTGCCGCCATCCACTTTCTCCACACGTGGAATGGGCAGGTAAGGCTCGCTTACAAAAGCCTGTGTTGCGGCATTTTTAAACTGGCTGTAAACAAGCTCCACACGGTCGTACTCGCCATTGAGGAAAGCCTCCTGTGCATAAAGTGCAGCCTGGCGTACATTCTCAAAGGACAGATCGGAGAAGACAGTCCAGAAGCTATCTACTACCTTATAATTGTAGCGCAGAAAATATTCATAGCCCTTCTTGCCGAGCGGCAGGATGGTTACACCCCCTTTTGCATGCTGGGCACCATATTTCGCCTCAATCGTTTCGCGGGTAAGCTTGATGACATTGGCGTTGTAAGCGCCTGCAAGCCCTCGATCGGAGGTTACCGGTATCATAAGGATACGCTCGGCTGGGCGCTCGGTAGCAAGCGGCATATTCATATCCGAGGAGATGGAGCTGACGATATTGCTCAGCATTTCCTGGAGCTTTTCGGTATAGGGGCGCATCTGTGTGATAGCATCCTGGGCGCGGCGGAGTTTGGCGGCGCTCACCATTTTCATGGCTTTGGTGATCTGTTGGGTAGAGGTTACGGATTTGATCCGGTTGCGTACTTCTTTAAGCTGTCCCGACATAATGGTAAATTGGATATAATTTCCGGCCGCGAAAGTACGGATTTTTGTTGGAAGCTTTGAGTGGGATAGGGGAAGTATCCGTTTAAATCTTGTTTAGAACAAGTTCCTCTTAATTCCGCTCAATCCTGAAAATCTGCAGACTGTTCCTTACGCGTTGCAGGAAAAGCCCAATAGCTATACGCAGATGAACGGTGCTATCGCAACTACTGCTTAATAGAAATTCAACTGCCCGGACAATAAAAATTCCAAACTCATCTCCCGCACCTCCGCCGTACTTTTGCAGCCTTATTTACGAATATGACACCTACTCAGACGGTTGCAGATGTAGTGATCAAGTTTGCGGGCGATAGCGGCGATGGGATGCAGCTTACAGGCAGCCAGTTTACGAACAATACGGCTTTAATAGGCAATGATCTTTCTACATTCCCCGACTTTCCGGCAGAGATTCGTGCCCCGATAGGTACGCTGCCCGGCGTAAGCGGTTTCCAATTGCACTTTTCCTCTGAGCGCATTTTTACTCCGGGAGATGTTTGTGATGTGCTGGTAGTAATGAACGCAGCGGCTTTGAAAGTGAATTTAAAAGCCCTGAAAATGGGCGGCATCATTATTGCGAATACCGATGGCTTCGACGCCAAAAACCTGCGCCTTGCGGCTTACCCGGACGGCATCAACCCGCTGGAAGACGGCTCGCTGATGGGCTATGAGCTGCATAAGATCGATGTAACGAAGCTGACGCGCGAGGCGCTGAAAGAGATACAGATGGGTGTGAAAGAGAAGGACCGAGCGAAGAATATGTTTGTCCTCGGCTTCCTTTACTGGCTCTATAACCGCGATATGACAAGCACGTTCTCATTCCTGAATGATAAGTTTGGTAAGCGGCCGGAGATATTGGACAGCAATATTCTGTCGCTGAAAGCAGGCTATAATTACGGTGATACGGTAGAGGCTTTTACAACAAGATATGAGGTGGCCAAGGCGAAATTGGCACCGGGCCATTACCGCAGCATTACGGGCAATACAGCCCTGTCTTACGGGTTGATTGCAGCTTCCCAAAAAAGCAGCCTGCCGATATTTCTAGGCACTTACCCGATCACGCCCGCATCGGATATTTTGCATGAGCTGGCGCGGTATAAGAATTTTGGCATCCGCACTTTTCAGGCGGAAGATGAGATTGCCGGCATTACGGCAGCGATCGGCGCGGCCTATGGAGGAAGTCTTGGCATTACAACGACTTCCGGCCCTGGCATGGCGCTAAAAACAGAGGCGATGGGGCTTGCGGTGATGCTGGAAATTCCCCTGCTCATCATCAATATTCAGCGGGGCGGCCCCTCTACCGGATTGCCTACCAAAACGGAGCAGAGCGACCTAATGCAGGCTTACTATGGCCGCAACGGTGAGTGCCCGATGCCAATTGTCTCAGCCTCCACACCAAGCGATTGCTTCGCCGCTGCCTATGAAGCGGTGCGCATTGCGGTGCAGCACATGACGCCGGTCATTCTTCTGAGCGATGGCTATATCGCCAATGGTGCCGAGCCCTGGAAATACCCGCAAAGCAAGGATCTGCAGCCCATCGAGGTGAATTTCAAGCAATCCAAAGATAATGGCGACGAAAAATATCTGCCCTATAAGCGTGATGAAAAGTTAGTGCGCCCCTGGGCAGTTCCCGGCACACCGGGCTTGGAGCACCGCATCGGCGGATTAGAAAAGGAAAACATCACCGGCAATATTTCTTACGATCCTGATAACCATGAATTGATGGTGAAGATCCGTCAGGCGAAGGTGGATCGTATTGCGGATTATATTCCCTTACAGACTTTGGATAGCGGCCCGGAAACCGGCGACGTGCTGGTTCTGGGCTGGGGGTCTACGTACGGTACCATCAAGAGCGCAGTAGCGATATTGCAACAGCGCGGCCATACCGGCATTGCTCATGCGCACCTACGGCATATGCGTCCTTTCCCGAAAAATCTGGGTGAAATGCTGCGCTCCTACAAAAAGGTTTTGATACCTGAAATAAATAATGGTCAGCTCATCAAGATCATCCGCGATCAATACCTGGTGGATGCTGTTGGGTATAACAAGATTAAAGGGACACCGATTTCTAAAAGTGAATTGGTGCTGGTGGTTGAGGAGATGCTTGCGTAGACTTGGCCAAGTGGGTTCTTCTTTTGAGTATGAAGCTGCAGTTTGGGTCAAAGATTGATAAAGACAGCACTACGCAGAGAGAAGAATTATTTACAGTTAAAGAAGTGATCAGCCCGAAAAAAATCGTTTAAGTAACGACCTGATCGTGCGGTTAATCGGTGTAAAAGAAGACCCTGTAATTAATGGAAAGGCTACTGAATTCCTCCGTGAGAAGAAAAAAGGGAAACGTATATTTATGAAGTATGATGCTGTGAAACATGATGCTGAGAACAATCTGCTCTGCCATCTATATTTAGAACAAAACATTTTTGAATGCGCATCTGGTGAAGAATGGGTTGGTACGCGTAGATGATAAAATTAAAAACGTCGAAGTAATTGCTCAAATTGCTTCAGTGGTTGCATTACTTACTAAAACATACTAATCTTACTCGTGTTGGTTCTTTTCAAATGAGATGTTACCACGGGTAGGCTTATTATCCCTCATCACCGCTCATAAAATAGCGCACCCTCAATTTCCTTCACCGTTTCCAGCCAGTCCGCATCCGGTATCAGCATCAACCCGATTGGTAAAATCATGGGTAATTCCCCTTCGAGGGCTTTGCTCAACATCTGCTCCAATGCCTGTTGCGTATTTTCGGAATTTGGAGAAGCCTGTACGCTCAGAATTGCCGCCATTTCTCCACCTTTTAATTGCCCGTGGAGGTAAACAGCTTCCACTGCGGAAATAGTGGCGAAACCAGCCTTCAGTTTAACCGAAAATTCCTGCGGCAGCTCGCCGGGCAGCGGACCTATACGTACAGGTGTATCTTCTGCTAATTCTGTTGCGGTTACATTCGGCGCCGTGCCTTCCAGCACAAACATATCGGGCTGATTACTGTTGATGATAATGCGGCCAATTCCGTTTTTCTGACAAAATTCAACCAACACTTGCGAGGTGATAGTGGTGAAGGGAATCTCCTGCTCTGCCCATTTAAAAAGCGTTGCTTCATTGCTGAAAGCGCCGAGCACCATCAACCCTTCCATATCATAAACGGAAGAAAGCTGCATCCCGCGCTCATCATTTTCGGCGATGGGTACGAGTAGGCTGGACGTGCCTTCAAAGAGCTCATGCAATACCGCTTCAAAAGTAGCGTTGGAGGGGTCATTGGACCAGTTGTCGAGTAATGGCTGAAGGGCACTGGCTAAGGAGGAAGATTCTTGGGTCATAAGTCGACGTTTTTCGATTTAATATAAATGAAAATCATGATTAATTTTTCTAAAGAGATTCTTGCCTTGATTACTTTACAGTTGCTGCGAGCGCAAAAATCTAATGTTGTAAAAAGTATCCCACGCCCTCAGAGGCGTGGGATACTGCTTAGCTCTTCTTTACCTCCTTCGCCCAGCTATCCTTCAAACCCACCGTCCGGTTGAATACCGGCTTGCCGGGCGCACTATCGGTATCGGCACAGAAATAGCCTTTTCTTAAAAACTGGAAATGCTCACCCGGCTTTGCTTGAAGAAGCGCAGGCTCCACAAATGCGGTTATTTTTTCGAGAGATTGTTCATTGATATAATCCTTAAAGTCTCCCTCTTCAGCCGAAGGATTTTCTACTTTGAATAAACGGTCATACAGCCGCACTTCTACTGCTGCCGCATGCATCGCACTTACCCAGTGAATAGTACCTTTTACATTGATTCCGCTCGTATCATGGCCACTCTTGCTTTCGGGAATGTAAGTACAGTGTAGCTCCGTGATATTCCCTGCTTCATCTTTTTTAAAGTCTTCGCATTTGATAATGTAGGCATGTTTGAGGCGTGTCATCAAGCCCGGCCCGAGACGGAAAAATTTCTTTGGCGGAGACTCCATGAAATCCTCGCGTTCTATCCACAGCTCACGCCCAAAAGGGAGGTCTCGGCTACCTGCGTTTTCATCCTCCGGGTTGTTCTCGGAAGGCAGGTTTTCTGTTTGCCCTTCGGGATAATTGGTGATGATCACTTTCAGCGGATCGAGCACGGCCATGACACGGTTGGCGCGCTTGTTCAGGTCTTCGCGCACATAGAATTCCAGCAGGCCGAGATCTACTACATTTTCCCTGCGGGCAATGCCTACTGTATCGCAGAACTGGCGGATGGCTTTAGCGGGATAGCCTCTGCGGCGCATACCACTTACCGTTGGCATCCGTGGATCGTCCCAACTTGCTACATGGCCTTCTTCTACTAATGCCTTAAGCTTACGCTTGCTCATCACGGTATAAGTAAGGTTGCGGCGCGCAAACTCGTATTGGTGGGAAGGATAGATACCTAATTGCTCAATAAACCAATCATAGAGCGGGCGGTGATGAATAAACTCGAGCGTGCAGATGGAATGCGTAATATGCTCAATCGAATCGCTCTGGCCGTGAGCGAAGTCATACATCGGGTAGATGCACCAGGCATCGCCGGTGCGGTGGTGATGCGCATGCTTGATGCGGTACATCAGCGGATCCCGAAAAAGCAAGTTGGGGTGCGCCATATCAATTCTGGCACGCAGGGTTTTCTCTCCATCCTGATACTTTCCCGCCTTCATTTCCTCAAAGAGGCGAAGGTTTTCTTCTATGCTGCGGCCGCGGTATGGGCTGTTCTTGCCTGGTTCTGAGGTAGAGCCTTTGGTAGCCGCAATTTCCTCTGCAGTGCTGTCATCCACATAGGCCAGTCCTTTTTTTATCAGTGTTACGGCAAAGTCGTAAAGCGTATCAAAATAATCGGAAGCATAGAGCTCATTATCCCAGCTAAAGCCCAGCCATTTTATATCCTGCTTGATGCTTTCTACATATTCTGTTTCTTCCGTAACCGGATTGGTATCGTCGAACCGGAGGTTGCATTTACCCTTGTATTTCTCTGCGAGGCCAAAGTTGAGGCAGATAGAGGAAGCATGACCAATGTGCAGGTAACCATTCGGCTCAGGCGGGAAGCGGGTATGAATGCCATCCGGATATTTGCCTGCTGCAATATGGCCTTCTATGATTTCTTCTAAAAAATTAAGCGATTTTTCCTCCGTCATAACAGGCGCAAAAGTAGGCATTTCCCGCAGGGCTACCGTGTATCCTACCTGATTATCCATTAGATGGAAGGTGTACTTTTTCATTGGGTTTGCTACAAATAATTAGTATAATTCATAACGTTTAAAACCATAAAATTTCAAATCTTGCACCGAAACCGAAATACACGCTCCTTATGAAACAAATTATTTTTTCCATTGCTCTTCTTGCTGGCTCTGCTGCTGCTGCCCATGCAACTACTCCTGTAAAGGTTGCCGATACGACTATTTCTACCGTATCCGGTGTAGGTGGGTATGCAGAGGTTGCTTATACATTTGCCAAAGGCGATAAAATAACTATTGTTGCCAACGCTTCCAAGCAGTTGCAGCGCGCCATGGTAGTAATGGCCCCGACCAACGTGATGGTGCGTATAAAAGACACGAAGAAGATAAACCAGACTTTCGAAATGCCGGAAACCGGAGTTGTATATCTTCGCTTTATATCAGATCGCGGAGGGGTAAATAGTATCCATTACAGCGTTGTGCGCCTGCCTGCCTCAAATGCAGTACAGGTATTTGATACAAAGGCGGAAATCAAAGTTACTGCGGTAGGTTTTCATCCCTAAATAGCTTTCAGGAGGGAATAAAGTTCTGAACGAAATGACGTCAGAAATATACTGAATAGTGCTATCAGCTAAGAGATGAATATCTGTTTCATTGCTGCAAAAGCATGAGCTAAGCAATTTTATCTTTATCACGCATGTAGTGTCCAGCCAAGCAATAGCCAGCCTACTACAATAAAAGGCGCCGGTATTTTTGTGAAATACAGGATGCTGAAGGTAATGGCGATGGCCACAAGGTTGCTCCATTCAAAATGCAGCGCTGCCTGAGCGCTCTCCGCCAGGTTGCTAAAACCGGACTGCGGCAGCAAAAGCGCTTGCAGCAATACAATGCCCGATGCCCAGATAATGCCTACCACAGCAGCGTTAATGCCTTCCAGCGCACGGTAAATAATTACATGCTGCTTCAGGTTATGATACACCGGGAAGAGGAAAAATAAAAGCAGCGTACTGGGCAGGAATACGGCAACGGTAGCAATTAGGCAGCCGCCTATCTGCCACCAGCCGCCCATAGCGCTCAGCGCCAGCCCGCCTGCAAATGTACACACAGAAAATACAGGCCCGGGTACTGCCTGAACCAGCCCGAAGCCGGTAAGGAGGTCGCCGGCGCTCATCCAGGCAGGGTGGCCGAGGCGCTGCGGGCGACTTACAAACTGGTAGAGCATCATGGGCAGCAATGCCTGCCCCCCGCCGAATACAATTGCACCGAAGCGATAAAAATTTTCAAAAAGATTGAAGGCCCGCCGGTGCTCCCAGCCATGCGATCTTGCAACCTCACTTACAATACCCGCGCCTATAAAAAGGAGCGCAAACAGCCAGAGCGAGCCCCAGCGTATCTTCTTGGGCTTATCTGCCCGGCCGGGAATGCGCTTATTGGAAAAATTGGAAATAAGGCCCGCAACAACCATCAGCGCCGGAAAAACCCAGGGCGATTTGATAAGCATAGTTGCAATAGCGCTACCAAGCATAATGGCACGGGTAGCGGTATTGCGCGCATTTGCCTGCATCATCCGCACCGCGGCAAAAAAAATAAACCCTACCGACATAGGCCGGATGTAGGTAAACAGATTCGTAGCTACATCCTTCGTGTCTATAAAGCGGATGAGGAACGAAAAGGCGGCCATGATCAGGAAGGCAGGAAGTATCCAGAGGCAGAGCGTGAGCACGGCAAGCGGCATGCCACCGCGCTTCAGGGCAATAAGCATTACCGTTTGTGTGCTCGAAGGTCCGGGCAGCATCTGGCAGAAGGCATTGTATTCCATAAGCTCTTCCTCCGTAACGTCGTGGCGGCGCTGCACAAAGGTTTTCAGCATCATGCCAACATGCCCCTGCGGCCCGCCGAACGCCGTAAAGGAATAGAGCGCTACAGCTTTAAGAAAAGGAATGTGGCGGAGAAACATGAAGGCGGCAAAGGTCGGCTTATCGGCAAAATAGAAAAACTATCCGGTACGCAGCCCCCGGAGCTGAAAATTCCGCGCATGCTGTCGTATCTTGCGCATCCAAAATGTTCTAAGATTATGACCAAGCCTGTGATCATGCTCAGCGGTGTTTATGAGGCCGGCAATAAGATTGCGCCGGTTCTGTGCACTATACTCATTCTACTGCTCGCAATAGCTGTTGCTTACGTGTTCGTGAAGTTCGTAATTACCTCCAACAAATAATAAAGTTTCGTTTGCAGCCCGTTAGCCAGCATATTGCGGATATCCGGAAAGATTACCGGCAGGCGGCGCTCAACGAAAGCGGTGCCGGCTATGATCCGCTGGTTTTTTTCAGCAAATGGTTTGCCGAAGCGGAAACCGCAGGTGTTGCTGAAGTAAATGCCATGACACTTGCTACTGCTGATGCTGAAGGGAGGCCACATGCCCGCATTGTACTCTTGAAAGGGCTTGATGAGCAAGGATTCACTTTCTTTACAAATTATCAATCGGCTAAAGGTCGGCAAATTGAAGCGCAGCGCTATGCTGCGCTTGTTTTTTTCTGGAAAGAGCTGGAACGGCAGGTGCGTATTGAAGGCATTGTAGAAAGAGTAAGTGCAGCGGAGAGCGATGCTTATTTTAATTCAAGACCTGCCGGTAGCCGCATTGGTGCGTGGGCATCGCCACAGAGCCGGAAAATAAACAGCCGGGAAATATTGGAGCAGGCGGAGCAAGAGCTACAATTAAAATATTCAGCCGGGGATATTCCACGACCAGAGCATTGGGGCGGCTATCGCGTAGTTCCCTGGCTCATCGAGTTTTGGCAGGGACGCAGCAGCAGGCTGCACGACAGGGTCGTATTTGAGCGGAAGGCAAATGAATGGGAGCGCTACCGATTGGCCCCATAATTCTAAAATCTATTTTTGTACTTCTACTGTATTAAATTTAGCGCAATAATTGCGTTATGAGTTGATTGCCGCATTTCTGTAATACCGCAGGAGTAAACCTATTTCAATAAGTAGCGAAAATGGATAGTTATGTTTTCTTTCTTTAAAAAATCATCCAAACCGCACTTTAATCCCGAAGATGTCCCTAAAGACTTTTCGTTTCTCGGATGCGATATGCACAGCCATTTAGTGCCGGGCATAGATGATGGCGCAAAGGATATGGAGGAAAGCCTGCTGCTCATTCGCGCTTTGCGGGACCGGGGCTATAAAAAGCTCATCACTACGCCGCATGTGCATCTTGAATTTTATGAGAATAACAGTGAGAAACTGCGCAGGCATTTTGATCACCTCCAGCGTTTTATTGCGGATCAGCGCATAGGTATCGAGTTGGGTATAGCTGCGGAATATTACTTAGACAATATGTTCCTTTCGGCTATCCTGCCGGACGGCTTGCTTACATTCGGAGATAACTTTGTGTTGGTGGAAGTATCGATGGCAGGCTGGCCGCGCAACTTCGGCGATATGATCTTTTCCATACAATCGATGGGCTACAAGCCTATTCTGGCGCACCCCGAGCGTTATCTGTATGAAGAGGATGTAAAAACTTACTTAGCCCTGAAAGAGAAAGGCGTGCTGATGCAGATGAACTTATTATCTGTGCTGGGCTACTATGGTAAAACCGTAAAGGAGCTTGCAGAAAAATTTATGGCACATAACGTTTATGATTTCTGCGGATCCGACCTGCACCATGATCGGCATCTGATAGGAATAGATAAAATTTTAAAAGAGGAGCCGGAGCTGATGTTAAAACTTAGTACTTACGGTTTCCTGAACGCGGAACTATTGTCAAATTCCGGAGCTTAAGTGCTTTCTGTTTTATACCTTCGCGGCATTATTTGAAAACATGCTAAACAATAAAGTACGTATCGCTATAACGTTGGTGCTGTCCGTTTTGCTCTTTGGATGCGCTGCCCCTCAAAAGGCAATATATTTCCGTTCGGATGCTTCTATTGACTCGACAGTTCTGGTGATCCGGGGCAATCTGGAATATGAAAGCGTAATTCAGTCGGATGATATTCTCGCCATTAATATTACCTCTATCAGTAGCCTGACAGATAAAGATCCAGTAGGTATTTTTAAAGAGGGCGGTACGCCCTATACTGTTACCGCGAATGCGGGCGGCGGCGGCGGAGGTGGCGGGCAAAATGCCGGCTACCTGGTAGATAAGGATGGGTTTATTGATTTTCCTGTATTGGGCAAAATCAATGTCGGTGCTCAAACCATCCGGCAGGCTAAGGTAACTATTGCACAAACTTTAAAAGCATATGTAAAGGACCCGGTGGTAGAAGTGCGCATCATTAATTATAAAGTAGTGGTATTAGGTGAAGTAGGGCATGCCGGAACGATCCTTGCACCTAACCATAAGATCAATATTATTGAGGCAATTGCCGCAGCCGGCGATATACCGATAACCGGCCGGAAAGATAATGTGCTCATCGTGCGGGAAAGTAAAGGGCAGAGAGAATTTACACGTCTTAACCTCAATAGCCGCGATATATTTACCAGCCCTTATTATTACCTGAAGCAGAATGACATTGTTTACGTGGAGGCATCCCGCGTAAAAAGACAGGAAAGTAATACATTCACCAGGATTTACCTTCCTATCTTGTCTGTATTGATCACGACAGCGCTTGCTGCATATGCTATTATTGTTGCGTCAAAATAAAACTCAGCTGTGGATACGAATCCGATAGATAATAATTTTCAGAATGCTGCTATCGGTAACAGGATTACCAAGCAGCTCAATTATAATTTCGATTACAGAAGGCTCATTGCTGCTTTTGTAGCCAACTGGTATTGGTTGATTTTATCTATCGCTGTTTTTTGTACCGGTGCATGGCTCTATCTGCGCTATACTACACCGGTTTATTCCATTAGCAGTTCTGTACTCATCGAAGAGAAAACGGATCTACAATCCTCTGTGCTCGAAAAGTTCAATAATAATCAGAAGGACCAGCCTAATCTTTACAATGAGGTTTTTATTCTTAAATCGCCGGATCTTATTGCTAAAGTAGCCGATTCGCTGCACCTCAATATTCACTATTGGGTAAAAGGTCGGGTAAAGGAAACAGAGATCTATGAAGAATCGCCTGTAAATCTGATTTTTGACTCGGCTGGCTATACGAAGCCTAATTCTTTTATCGTACTCAAGCAGATAACTGACGGAGAATTTGAAGTTAACTATAATAATAAGAAGACCCGATTACTCTATGATGCATGGAATAGTCTTGGATTCGGCCGTTTTAAAATAATATACACGAAGGGTAACCGGGTAAATAAAAGCTATCTCGCAAACGAGATCCGGGTACAAATGGAGCCGTTAGCAGTAACTACACAGCAATTGCTTGCTGCGATGAAGGTAAATCCGGCCGATGGACGTACTAGCATGCTTGATATTGCAACGACCGATAACCTTCCGCAGCGCGGTACCGATTTTATAACAACCCTACTTTATTTTTATCAACAGAATGAATTGCAAAGCAGCACTCATACAGCGCAGCGTACGAGGGAATTTATCCAGCAGCGGCAAGGTGAATTGGAAAACAAGCTTCGTGGAGTAGATACTAAAGTTGAGGGCATTAAAAAAACCAACCAAATTGCAGGAGATGTTGGCGCATCATCTACTACTTATATTGAAGGCAAAAATGTATCAGATCAAAAACTATCTGAGTTTGCACTTCAAAACCAGGCACTTGCGAATCTTAAAACCAGTGTGCTCAACAATGATGGAAAGAACACGGTGATCGCAGGAGTTGGAGTAGCAGATCCGGAGCTCAATAAACTGGTAGATCAATATAATGGTGCCCTACAGCAGGAAAGTGCGCTTACTAAAAATACCGCGGAGCTCAATCCATCTCTCATAAAAGTAAGAAGCGAGGTAGCCAGCCTTAGAAAGCGTATTGCTGACGCTTCTGATAATGTGCGACAAAATATTAATATGGGCATAGCCAGTGCCAGCCGCGATGCTGCCCGCTATTCGGGCATGATATCTGCCCTGCCATCAGTTGACCGTTCTATAAATGATGTAAAACGAGAATATGATGTACTGCAGACTAACTATCTTTACCTTTATCAAAAAGGAATTGAAAATGAACTAAATGTATATGCGGCTACCAATAAATCCAAAATAGTTATTACTCCGCACAGTACCGACTTACCCATAGCGCCGGTTCACCGCACTATTTTTTCCATTGCTATTCTTTTGGGTATCCTTTTGCCAAGTGTCCTGCTAATTACACGAGAGTTGCTGGACAATAAAGTAAATAACGAAAAGGATATTGAGAGCCTTACTAATATTCCGATAATCGGCAGTATCAGCAACAATAGAAGTAATGAAGATATAGTTGTAGGCGAAAAAATCCGGACGGGGATTGCGGAGCAGTTCAGGCTCATCCGTGCCAACCTGGAGTTTATGGCCATTGGGCCAAATAAAAAGGTGATTATGATTACCTCAAGTATGAGTGAAGAAGGTAAGACCTTCATTTCGCTTAATTTAGGCCTCACCCTTGCACTCGCAAATAAGCGGGTAATCGTACTTGAGTTTGATCTGAGAAAACCAAAGCTCTCCGAGCGGCTGGGCCTGTCAAGGGAAGGTGGAATCAGCGGGTATCTTGCAGGTATGGTAGGGTTGGATAAGGTTATTAAGCCATCCGGAATTCATAATAATCTGTTTGTTGCCAATTGCGGCCCTATGCCGCCAAACCCGGCCGAATTAATTCTCCTGCCTAATACTGCACGGATGATCAATGAACTAAAAGAGATGTTTGATATCGTACTGATTGATACAGCACCTATCGGGATGGTTTCCGATTCTTTGATTCTTTCCCAGTATGCCGGTGTAAACCTGTTGGTTACGCGCCAGGCACGTACTATAAAAGAACAGGTGCGCATGCTCGATACGCTCAATGAAAAAGGAAAGCTGAAAAATGTGGCCCTAATCTTTAACGGCGTACAGCACAGTAAACGCTACGGTTATGGCTATGGTTATGGATACGGTTATGGCTACGGTTATGGATACGGCTATGGGGATAATGGTGGAGGATATTATGAAGAAGATGTGCCGGTAAAAAAAGGTTTTAGAAAATTATTTGGTAAAAAAGCGTAGATCCGGCTAGGCAAAGGTCAGTTTTGAACTGTTCTATACGAATCCTTTCAGATAGCATCTACTTCTGATAATTTTTATAGAAAAAAACAGATATGCCTATAACCTTATGCTATGCATAGATAGGCTGTAGGATTATTTTAAGAATGGTATCGGCAGATGCAGATGCCTATGCTCGGGATAAGTTTAATATCGGTTATTTAAAAAACAATATACGGCAAATATTGAAAAAATAGCAAGGGAAGATGTAATTTCGCGCCCTACATAAATTATTACACACTGCACATGGCTCTTGATTTAAATGGTAAATCTATTCTGATTACCGGTGGTACCGGCTCATTCGGCAAAGCTTTTATTAAAACGATATTCGATCGTTGGCCGGAAGTTAAAAAAGTAGTGGTTTATTCCCGGGACGAACAGAAGCAGTTTCAAATGGCTTTTGATTATCCCCAGTCAAAATATCCGGCCATCCGCTATTTTATTGGTGATGTACGGGATTACGAACGTCTGAAACGTGCATTCAATCATATAGATTACGTGATTCATGCAGCAGCAATGAAGCATGTGCATATTGCCGAATATAACCCCGATGAATGTGTAAAAACAAATATCGGAGGTGCTGATAATGTGATCCGAGCAGCTTTGGAAACCTCAGTGCAAAGGGTAGTAGCCTTATCGACAGATAAAGCCTGCGCCCCTATTAATCTTTACGGCGCTACCAAATTGGCATCCGATAAACTGTTCATCGCTGCCAATAATATTAAAGGCGATAAAGATGTTGTTTTTTCTGTAGTTCGCTATGGCAATGTAATGGGCTCAAATGGCTCTGTAATGCCATTCTTTTTAAAGAAAAAAGCAGAAGGAGTTTTGCCAATCACGGATCCGGAGATGACGCGTTTTAATATTTCACTTGATGATGGGGTAGAAATGGTAATGTCTGCGCTTGACACGGCATGGGGCGGCGAGCTTTATGTGCCTAAAATTCCTTCTTATAAGATTACCGATGTGGCGGAAGCCATTGCACCGGAGTGCAAACAGGAAATCGTAGGAATACGACCAGGCGAAAAAATACATGAGGAGATGATCACCAGCTCGGATTCTTTTTCTACTTATGATCTTGGACGCACCTATGTAATTTTGCCGCAAGTGCCCAATTGGGAGCTGGATGCTTTTGTGAAACACTTTAATGCAGTAAAAGTACCTGCCGGGTTCCGTTATAATTCGGGTGAAAACCATGAATGGATAAGCGTGCCGGAATTAAGAAAGCTGGTAAAGGAATTTGTAGATCCTTCATTCGACCTTGTATGATCCAGACCGCATCCAGAAAAGCGATCCCTTATGGGCGCCAGCATATTACAGAGGATGATCTTGAGGCAGTGAGAACAACCCTGCTTTCCGATTACCTTACACAAGGGCCGGCAATTGCCGCTTTTGAAGAAGAATTTGCCGCTTATTGCGGCGCAAAATATGCAGTAGCTGTAGCCAACGGTACCGCAGCATTGCACCTCTGTACACTTGCGCTCGGCGTTAATGAGCAAAGCAAAGTAATTACCACACCAATTACTTTTGCCGCATCAGCCAATTGTGTACGCTATTGCGATGGCCAGGTTGCTTTTGCCGATATTGACCCGAAAACTGCTACGCTGGACATAAATAATGTTCGTGCGCTTCTTGAGGCATCGCCAAAAGGCACTTACGCAGGGTTGATACCGGTTGATTTTGCAGGATATGCGGTAGACCTTGAAGCTTTCAGAAACCTCGCTGATGAATACGGCCTATGGATTATTGAGGATGCATGCCATGCACCTGGCGGCTTCTTTACAGATAGCAATGGTATAAAGCAACACTGCGGTAATGGTAATTTTGCCGATCTCGCTATCTTTTCCTTTCACCCGGTAAAGCATATTGCCTGCGGTGAAGGTGGAGCTATCACTACCAATAGTAAAGAGCTCTACGAAAAACTACTAATGCTGCGCACGCATGGCATTACTAAGGATCCGGCAAAAATGCACGAAAATCACGGTGGCTGGTATATGGAAATGCAAACACTTGGTTATAATTACCGTCTTACAGATTTTCAGGCTGCACTCGGCTCCAGCCAGCTTAAACGTGCTGATGAAGGAATGTTGCGCCGCCGGGAAATTGCTGCCCGCTACGATGCCGCCTTTGATGGCAGCGGGGTTCTGCCATTGGCTCCACCGGAGGACGGAGGTCATGCCTACCATCTTTATGTAATACAGGTAGCTGACCGTAAGGGGTTGTATGATTACCTACGTACTAAAAATATATTTGCGCAGGTGCACTATATACCTGTTCATACAATGCCTTATTATCAGGAGTTAGGTAATAAGAAAGGTGACTATCCGATAGCGGAAGCCTATTATGCTCAGTGCCTGAGCCTGCCTATGTATCCTACACTTACAGAGGAAGAACAGGAATATGTGATCGGACAAGTGCTACACTTTGTAAAATAGCCATACAGCCGTGAACGCTTTTCTCGAGACCAAAGATCTTATTCTGACACCCATTACAGAAGCGCACTGTAATGATGCATACCTTTCCTGGTTCTATGATAAAGAAGTGCAACAGCATCTTGTTACGGGCCTCATGCCCGTAACGCTGGATGATTTGCACCAATATTTTAAGAATACAAAGAATAACCGTGTTTTCTTAGCAATCCACCTGAAAGATGATCTCAGACACATAGGCAATATAAAGCTGGATGATATCGATCATTACCATGGGCTTGCAGAGTACGGAATCCTGATGGGCGATAAGAATGAATGGGGCAAAGGATATGCAAAGCAAGCATCCGCAGCAATTATTGATTATGGCTTTAAGCAACTTAACCTGCGCAAAATTACCCTTGGGGTAAATGCGGAGAATATAGTAGCCGTGCATCTTTATGAGAAGCTAGGGTTTGCTAAAGAAGCATTATTCAAGGAGCACTGGTACCGGGATGGTAAATATCAGGATATAATCAGGATGGGATTATTGGCGCGAATATGGGCAATGAAAGAATAGTACTCGGCATGGCACAACTGGGACTTCCCTACGGTATCAACAACTCCGCAGGGCAGCCAGGTTATAAAGACTCCATTGCAATACTTGCATACGCCCGGCAAAGCGGTATCACTACTTTAGATACGGCAGATGCTTATGGAAGCGCTAATGACATTATCGGCTCTTACAATAAGGCACATGCCCCCTTTCAGGTAATCAATAAAATTAAAGGCAGGCAGCCGGATCTTCGTACTTACATCGTCAATGCCTTAAACAAAGCCGGCATCACCAGCTTTGAAGTCCTGCATTTTCATGCGTATAAAGATTACATTACTTATCCTGACCAGATACGCGAGCTGGCTATCCTGAAGAAGGACGGGCTAATCAAAAAAACAGGCATATCCATTTATAATAATGAAGAAATGGAGGGCGCAATCGATAGTGCCGACATTGATGTGATCCAACTACCCTTTAACTTACTTGATAACTATAGCAAGCGGGGTAAACTGATCGAAAAAGCGCAGGCGGCTGGCAAAGAAATACACACCCGGTCCGTTTTTCTGCAAGGCCTCTTTTTTATGAACCCTGATGCACTGCCGGCGAAAATAAAGCCGCTTGCGCCGTACCTGTGCAAAATTCGTGAATTGGCAAATGCCTACTCGCTGGATGTACATACACTGGCACTAAACTATGCGCTGCAGCAGCCCGGAATAGACCGAGTAATTATTGGTGTGGAAACCGTAGCCCAGCTGGAAGATAATATAAAGCGGCTGGATAAACACCTTGATCCGGAAATACTTAGCGCAGTGAATGAAATAAATGTAGCAGAAGCAGAGTTGCTGAGCCCATCTCTCTGGTAGGTTCTTAAAAAATCGAGGCATATGAATGTTATAGCGGTCACGCAGGCAAGGTTTGGCTCCTCCAGGTTGCCTGGCAAGGTGCTTAAGGAAATCGCCGGTACTACTATGCTTGCTTATCATCTGCAGCGTGCTGCACAGGCAAAAAGAATTAATAAATTAATATTAGCTACAACAGTAAATCCTGAAGATGACCGCGTAGCAGCTGTAGCAGATGCATTGGGTATTGCCTGCTTTCGGGGCAGTGAGGATGATGTGCTGGACCGGTACTACCAGGCCA
Organism: Chitinophagaceae bacterium; assembly: GCA_965246905.1. GTDB lineage: Bacteria > Bacteroidota > Bacteroidia > Chitinophagales > Chitinophagaceae > UBA1952. The sequence goes on along the minus strand of CBDFFZ010000025.1, from coordinate 15,416 downwards.
TTAGGCATGAGCACCCTGATTATGTAGTGCGTATTACTGCCGATTGCCCGCTTATAGACCCGGCGATAATAGATGCTGCCGTGGATCTGTGCATCAGCGCCGGGGCCGATTATGCATCCAATACCATTAACCCCACCTATCCTGATGGAATGGACGTGGAAGTCTTTACCTTTGCAGCGCTTAAAAAAGCAGCGGCAGAGGCTAACCAAAAATCAGACAGGGAGCATGTAACGCCCTACATCTGGCGTAACTCTACGCTGAAAGAAGGCACCCTTTTTGCGGCAGTATCTTTGGAAAACTTGTATAATCATGCTCATACGCGCATGACCGTTGATACCGCAGAAGATTTTGAAGTGTTAACAGACCTGATAACGCATTGCGGCGCCGATAAGCCTTGGGAAATGTATAGCACCTTCTTAGAGCAAAATAAAGAAATAAAACTGCGAAACAATCATTTTAAACGTAACGCCGGATATATGAAATCCCTGAACGAAGAAATAACCTTGCGTAACATTACTAACTTCTCGAAATCAGACGAGTACCGCAGTAAAATACATGATCTGATACCAGGTGGTGCGCATACGTACTCCAAAGGAGATGACCAGTTTCCGATTTTGAGCCCGGCTGCCATAGCAAGAGGTAAAGGCGCTTATGTTTGGGATCTGGATGGCAATAAATATCTTGATTGCTCCATGGGTCTTACATCCGTAGGGCTGGGCCATGCCTATGATCCTGTAAACGACCGTGTAAAGCAGGAGCTGGATAAAGGAGTAAACTTTCAGCGCCCAGCGGCAATAGAGCTCGAGATGGCAGAGGCTTTTCTGGCACTTGTGCCAGGCCATGATATGATCAAATTCGGTAAAAACGGATCACTCATCATTACCGCTGCCATAAAGCTGGCACGTGCTTATAATGGCCGGAAGCTGGTGGCCTTTCCCGGTGATCATCCTTTCTATAGCTATGATGATTGGTTCATTGGTAAAACACCGGCAACAGCCGGTATTCCGGACGAAAATATTAAGCTTTCCGTAACCTATCAGTCAGATGACCTCGCTACGCTCGAAGCTTTGTTTGTGGAATACCCTGGACAGATATCCTGCGTGGTTTCTGAGCCCGAGAAAAATGCTGGCATTACTGATGATTACCTGGATAAGCTCATAGAGATCATTCACCGCCATGGTGCGGTATATATCCAGGATGAAATGATTACAGGCTTCAAAACGGGCTTCCCTGGTACCATTACCAAGTATAATTCTAAGCCGGATCTCGCTACCTGGGGCAAAGGCATTGCCAATGGGTTCTCCTTCTGTGCCCTCACAGGTAAAAAAGAAATTATGGAGCTTGGCGGCATCCGGAATACCGGCGCAGAAAAAGTGTTCCTGATCTCTACCACCCACGGGGGCGAAACCGGCCCAATCGCTGCCGGCCTCGCAACGATTGACGAATACCGCACTAAGAATGTGCTGGCGCATAACCATGCTATCGGTGATGCGATGATTGCAGCATGTAACACAGCAATCGCCTCCTCCGGCCTCAGCAATTATGTAGATATTGTAAACTGTAACTGGATGCCGCTTTTCGGTTTCAAAGATAGTAACGGTGCTCCTAGTAGTGGCCTCCGCACACTTGCCATGCAGGAGATGATCCGCCGCGGCGTACTTTTTCAGGGCGCTTTCGTACCTTGTTTCAGCCACACCATGGATGATGTGGCTTACTTTGCAGATGCCTTTAGCGAATCCCTGGAAGTATACGGCAAAGCGCTGGAAGACGGTTTTGAAAAATACCTCACCGGCGAGCCCGCCAAGCCGGTATTCCGGAAATATCTTTAACGGAAAGCTATTATCCTTAAAACAATTGAGCTAACCAAGCTCTTGCTACGTGCTGAATTTATGATCGATAAGCCAAGAAGTGTATGTATACTGGATTATGGAAGCGGGAATACAAAGTCCGTTTATAACATGCTTTGCACCTTAGAGCCGGATACTAAAATATCGAACAACCCGGATGATATTGAAAACGCTACGCACCTGGTATTACCGGGCGTTGGTGCATTTGGTGCTGCCATGATGAAAATTCGCCAGAAGTTGCCACTTGATGTGATTGAACATCAGATATTTAAAAAGAAAAAACCCTTTTTAGGCGTCTGTGTAGGTATGCAGGTGCTGGCGGATACCGGTTATGAGTTTGGTGAAGAGCAAGGCCTTGGCTGGATAAGCGGAGAAGTGCATAAACTCGAAGCAGGCAACCAGCCATTGCCGCATGTAGGCTGGAACAATGTAAGAACACTGGCCGCCAGCCCGCTTACACAGGATTTTAAGGAAGACATTGATTTTTATTTTGTACATAGCTATGCCTTCCGTCCTAAAAACAGTGAGCATACTATTGCAACGGCTGAATATGGGGAATGCTTTGCGTCGGTTATTGGGCGGGATAATATTTACGGAGTACAGTTTCATCCGGAAAAAAGCCAGCGAGCGGGTAGCCTGTTAATGAATAATTTTCTGAAGCTCACCTCATGAAAAAGAAAAGGCTTATTCCCGTATTGCTACTGAAGGACGGATTCCTGGTACAAAGCAAATCCTTTAAAAATTACCAGAATCTTGGCAACCCGCTCACTTCCGTAAAGCGGTTAAGCGAATGGGGTTCAGACGAACTGATTTACCTCGATATATCTAAAGAGGATAACTATGACCAGCGCCGCGACGACCTGCGCCATCCCAATCGGAGCGATGTACTATCCATTCTGGATGATGTATCTAAGCTTTCCTTTATGCCTACCACTTTCGGCGGCCGGATACGGACTATTCAGGATATAAATGACCGGCTGGAGCGTGGAGCGGATAAAATTGCTATCAATACAAAAGCGCTGGAGGAACCTGGCTTTATTGCCGAAGCCGCCCGCCAGTTTGGCTCCCAGTGCATTATCGTATCAATAGATGTAAAGCTGATTGATAGTAAATATACCGTGATGATGCATGGCGGAACCGTACCTACGGAATATAGTGCGGTGGAATGGGCGCAGCGCGTTGAGGCCGAAGGGGCAGGGGAGATCCTGCTCAATTCTGTGGACCGGGATGGCTCAAGAGATGGGTTTGATATCGAGCTTATTAATCTTGTAGTAGAAGCCGTGAACATCCCTGTAATAGCCATGGGCGGCGCCGGTGAGATCGAGGATTTCAGCGAAGTTCTGGAGAAGACAAATGCCGATGCAGTTGCCGCCGCCAATATATTTCAGTATTTTGACCAAAGCGTATATCTTGTAAAAAAAGACCTTTATGAGAAAAAGCTCAACGTGCGGAACCCCGATCTGTTTTTAATGTAAAAATTTTCAAATAAATGATAAAAAAAATTCAGTATTGCAAACGTTGCGTATATCCACAAATAACCGTAAACCTCAATATTGATGAGGAAGGTGTATGCGCCAGTTGCCGTGTTTACGAAAAATTTCAGGAGCTCTCGCCGGATTTTTGGGAAAAGCGGAAGCTGAAATTTGAACGCCTCGTAGAGAGCATCCTAAAAAATAATAAATCCGATTACGATTGCGTAGTGCCTGTAAGCGGTGGTAAAGACAGCTTTTACCAGGCCCACATGATGTCGAAGGTCTATGGCCTCAAAGTTTTGCTCGTTACGTATCACGGTAACAACTATCTTCCGGAAGGCGATTATAACCGCGACAGGATGCGCCAGGTATTTAATGCGGATCATATCGTATTTGGCCCATCGGTTGAAGTGCTTAAAAAGCTTAACCGTATCTGCTTTAAAAAAATGGGCGATATGAATTGGCATGCCCACTGCGGTATCAATACTTATCCGATTATCCAGGCTGTGAAAAATGATATCCCCCTGATTGTATGGGGCGAAACCGCATGGGATATTTCCGGGATGTTTGACCCCGATGATTATGTGGAGTTCAGCGCGCGCGTGCGGCATGAACATGCCCTAAGAGGCTATGAGTGGTACGACCTGCTCGATGATCCGCAGGACCCGCTTACTGCCAAGGACATGGCATGGGCCAAATACCCATCTGATGAGGAAATTCTGAAATCACGTACCCGAGGCCTGTATATCGGTAATTTCTTTAACTGGGACCCGCATGAGCACACTGAGCTGATGAAAAATCTTTATGACTGGCGCGGTGCCGAAGGCGAATTTGACCGGACCTACCGTACAATGTCGAACCTGGATGACCGTTACGAAAACGGAGCTCATGACCTTATGAAATTTGTGAAATTCGGCTACGGCCGGGGCTCTGATCACTCCTCCAAGGATATACGCACCGGCTACCTGACCAGGGAGCAGGGTATAGAAATGGTGCGTAAATATGATGCCGTTGTATCCCGCGATGTGCCATACTGGTGCGATTATGTAGGCATGAGCATGGATGAGTTCTGGAATATTGCTGATACCTTCCGCGACCCGCGCGTATGGTGGATACAGGATGGCCAATGGTGGAAGGATAATGTATGGGGGGAACCATCTGCATATGGCGATGTAAACCTGCCTAAAGAAAAATGGGATAAATACTATCTGTAAGCAATAACTGTAACAGGAGCATGATGATAATATCTTCATTATAAATAAAAAGGGCCTATTTTGCTCCGTTAATATGAATTATTATATGCGCTGTCTTAATAAATCAATACCTGATGTGGTAGGAAAGAGGGGGCTAAAATTATCTTATAAGTGCTTATGAAATCGATTGCCATTATCCCTGCACGCGGTGGCTCAAAACGGATCCCCCATAAAAACAGGCTGGACTTTTTGGGTAAGCCTATCATTTGCTACTCAATTTTGGCTGCATTATCCTCCGGGATATTTGAAGAGGTAATGGTATCTACGGATGATGAGGTAATTGCTGCTTTGGCCCGTGAATGTGGCGCTCAGGTGCCTTTTATGAGAAGTGCAAAAAATGCGGGAGATTTTTCCACTACTTCGGCAGTGCTTTGCGAAGTGCTTGAAAACTATGAGTCGGCCGGGAAAAGCTTTGACCTCGGCTGTTGTATCTATCCCACCGCGCCATTTATCAGTGAGGAGATTCTCCGGGAAACACAGCATCTGCTGCTCGAAAACCATTTTGATACGGTATTCCCGGTTACGAAATTCGAGACAAATGTGCAAAGGGCTCTGCAAATAAAAGATGGTAAAATAAGTATGCTTTGGCCTGAATTCCGGGAAAAACGATCACAGGATCTTCCGGACAGCTATTTCGATGCCGGGCAATTCTATTGGTTCCGTACAGAAAAGATAAAGTGCGGGCTCCCACTATTTACAGAAAATTCCGGAACCGTGGTGCTCAATAATATGCACGTACAGGATATAAATACCCCTGATGACTGGAAACTGGCAGAACTCAAATACCAGATCTACCTTCAACGGGATAAGACAAAAATTATGTAATGATTGGAATTATCGACTATGGCATGGGCAATCTTACCTCGGTAAAAAATGCCCTGGATTTTATAGGTGCAGATGCCCGGATCGAGCCAGACCCAGCCCGGTTTAGCGAATATGCTCATCTTATTCTGCCGGGGGTAGGAGCTTATAGCTTAGCCATGCAAAACTTGCGCAACGGCGGGATGGTCGATGGGATCATGGATTATGTGCATAACCTGCAGCGCCCTTTTTTAGGGATATGCCTTGGAATGCAGCTTCTTTTTGACAGCAGCACCGAGCATGGCTTTACCGGAGGCCTCTCATTGATCGGCGGTACTGCGAATTTTTTGGGTGATGAGGTAAAAGACCTGGCAGTGCCGCACATGGGCTGGAACAATGTGGTGCCTGAAAGCAGATCTCAACTTCTTAAAGGGCTGCCGGAAGAAGAGCTTGTATTTTATTTTGTTCATAGCTATCATTGTTTAAGTTCCGATCCTGCTGCGCTTGCTTTGAAAACAGTTTACGGAAAAACATTTGATTCAATCGTAGAGAAAGATAATATCTTCGCGTGCCAGTTTCATCCGGAGAAAAGCCAGAAAAGCGGCCTTACGCTCCTGAAGAATTTTACGAACTTATAAATAATGGCAAAAACACGTCTTATACCGGTACTCTACATAAAAAATGGCCTCATCGTTCGAAGTGAGGATTTTACCTATCATCAGAATATCGGAAATATTATCAACGAAGCAACCCGGTATAATGAATGGAATGTAGATGAGCTGATATATATAGACATTAGCAGAACAAAAGAATACGATTCGCGCCGGGACGATCATAAAATAAAGTCTTATAATTCCATAGAGGATATCATCCAATCCATTTCAAAAGTTTGCTTTATGCCACTAACCTTTGGAGGGGGCATCCGTACTATAGCAGATGTAGATTATCGGATTAAAAACGGGGCCGATAAGATTACAGTCAATACCGGGGCATTTGAAAATCCTGGAATACTTACTGAAATTGCTCATAAATATGGTTCGCAATGCGTAGTCCTTTCCATTGATTATAAATTAGTAGGAGGCACTCCTACCGTTTTTACCAATTTCGGCGAGCTCAATACCGGCGTTTCGGTGTTTGACTGGATAAAAGAAGCGGCCATACTGGGTGCTGGTGAGCTTTTTATAAACGCAATAGAGCGGGATGGAAAGGCAAATGGATTTGATATAGAAACAATTGGCAAGGTGGTCGAAAGTTCATCACTGCCGGTTATTGCCTGCGGTGGCGCCGGCGACCTCTACGATTTTGTAGATCTCGCTAAAGAAACAAAAGTATCCGGCCTTGCGGCAGGAAATATTTTTCATTTTACAGAACGCAGCTACCCGCGTGCAAAACAGTTGCTGAAGAAAAACAAATTAAATTTTAGATAGAAGCTAATGAAATATTGTATAAAATGTACTTACCCAATGGTATCCGCCGCCCCTTTACAAATCGGGGAAGATGGCATCTGCTCGGGCTGCCGCACAGCAGGCCAGCGGGAAGATGTGGATTGGGACCAGCGCAAGAAACGGTTTGAGCGCCTGATAGAAGAATATCGTTCACCCGATGGCAGCAATTATGACTGCATCATACCCGTAAGCGGCGGTAAAGACAGTTATTTTCAAATACACATTATTAAAAAGCTTTACGGGCTGAATCCGCTTTTGGTTACCTATCACGGTAATAATTACACGACTGCCGGTATGAAGAACCTCCTCAATATGCGAGAAGCTTTTGGTGTGGATCATATTTTTTTTACCCCCAGCATTGAGGTTTTGAAAACCATGAACCGCATGGGCCAGCGGATGATGGGGGATATGAACTGGCATGGCCATGCCGGTATCTTTACTTACCCGATCCGCGAAGCAGTACAGAAAAATATACCGCTGATGATCTGGGGGGAGCATGGCTTCATGGATCTCGGCGGCATGCATTCCTACAATGATTTTGTGGAATTCACCTACCGGTACCGCCATGAGCATTGCCTGCGTGGCTATGAATGGACCGACTTTGTGGAAAAAGCGCCGATGTATGGCGAGAAGCTTACAAAGCAGGACCTTATTACCTGGATCTACCCGACAGATGAGGAAATTGAGCGCGTAGGGGTAAGAGGCATTTATATCTCCAACTATTTTAAATGGGAGGCGAATGACCATGGTGAGCTTATGAAAAAGGAATACGGCTTTGTTGAAGCAGATGAGCCCTTTGAGCGCACCTACCGTACTATGAGCAATCTTGATGACATGCATGAGAATGGTATGCATGATTATATGAAATGGATAAAATTTGGCTATGGCCGGGCTACAGACCATACCTGTAAGGATATACGCGGCGGCCAAATGACCCGGGAAGAAGGGATAGAGATTGTACGGAAGATGGATCATATAAAATCAAAAGATCTTTGGCGTTGGTTACCTTATGTAGGATGGACGGAAGAAGAATTTGATGCCGTTGCAGATACCTTCCGAGATCCGCGGGTGTGGTGGATACAGGATGGCCAATGGTGGAAGGATAATATCTGGGGCACACCATCTGCCTACGGAAAAGTGCATCTGCCCGAAGAAAACAGGGCCAAATATCAACGGTAGATTATGATGAGAACAAACCCGCAGCTGGAATTTTGGAAAACTGAATATGCCCGGGATTATATAGGCAAGAATGAGCAGTTTGACCTGCATAAGGGAATCAAGGCCTGGGCACAGATGCTGCAGAAGGTAAATGGCGTCTCATCTATTCTTGAATGCGGCTCAAATATCGGCCGCAACATCAATTTTCTGAACTATCTTTTGCCGGAGGCAAAAAAGTCAATTATAGATATAAGCCCGGAAGCCTATAATGTGATCCGGGAGCGCTTTCCGCTTCACGAAGCCTTCAACACTTCTATTTATGATGCCCCGGTAGCTGCCGGTGCCTACGATCTGGTTTTTACAATAGGCGTCCTTATTCTCATACACCCGGATGATTTACTGGAAAATATGCAGCGGATGTACGATTTTTCCGGAAAATATATTGTTATGGGCGAATATTTTAGCCGTACGCCTACATCTATCGAGTATCAGGGTAAGCAGGATATGCTTTTTAAGTGTGATTTCGGGAAGCTGTTCATGGCAAATTTCAGGGTCAAGCTCCTGGATTATGGCTTTTTATGGGGCCAGGAGTATGATGATGCCGGCTTTGATGACATTACCTACTGGGTATTTGAAAAGCTATGAGCAAGCCCCAGACTCGCATTTTTTTCCGGGCAGATGGCAATAGCACCATGGGGCTGGGCCATGTGTATCGTAGCTGTGCGCTGGCTGCTATGCTTAGTGACCATTTTACCTGCCACTTCATCATTCGTAAGCCATTGCCTGCTCTTGAAGGCATGATAGCAGAATACTGTGAAGCATTAATAAAACTCCCGGAAGAGCCGGAATCCATAGTGGGGGAAGCAGCATTTATTGCTACCCTGCTAACGGCACAGGATATTTTAGTGCTCGATGGCTATCATTTCGATACAGCTTATCAAGCTACGATAAAAGAAAATGCCGGATGCACACTGGTATGTATCGATGATATACATGCCTACCCGTTTATTGCCGATGCCGTGGTAAGCCATATCGGAGGACTGGTGCCACAGGATTATAAGGCTGCCTGCTATACGGAATTTTATCTCGGCCTTAGATATGCCCTGGTACGCAAAGATTTTTTAAAGCAGCAGATAGCAGATCCTGTTGCCGGCAGAGAAAAAAAGCTCTTGCTATTCTTGGGCGGCTCCGACCCTGCAAATGATACTTTGAAGGTACTACAGCAAATACCCCAAGGCTTATTTGAAGAAATTCATATCATAACGGGTGCGGGCTATAAATATATAAATCCGCTCGAAGCCTATATTGCTGCCGGCCGGCCGGATATTCACCATCATAATAATATTGCAGTAACAGAGGTTGTAGGCATTATGCTTGCATGTGGCACCGCCTTACTCGCGCCGAGCAGCGTAAGCTACGAATATATGTCTGTTGGTGGGGTAGTATTCCTTTACCAGATTGCCGATAATCAATCGGAAGTATTTAAATACTATATAGAGCACGGGCTGGCTGAAAGCTTTGCAAATTTCCGGCTACCCGATACCGCACTTACAAGCCATATGGCAGAAGCGCAACGCAGGTATTTTGACGGGAAATCTCCCGATCGCCTGTTACGGATGTTTCAAGGGCTGGATACTGCAGCCGGAATGGTGACCCGCAATGCAATGGGTGAAGACGTAAAGATTGCATATGACTGGGCAAATGAAGAGCAGACCAGGGCCATGTCGTATAATACGGTGCCGATCATCTATGAACAGCATGAAAGCTGGTTTGCTAAAAGAACAGCCGGTGGCGCCCCACATTATTATATCCTGGAGCTGAGAGGTAAGCCTTTTGCACAGATCCGTTTTGAACAGGAGGAAACAGAGCGTACGTTTATGCTTGGCTTCGTAATAGCAAAGGACTATCGAGGTAAGGGGTTTGGTAGTAAAGTGCTGGCGGCAGGTATGAAGCAGCTTAAAATAGACCTTGGCGATATGCCTGTAACAGTAACAGGTTATGTTAAGAAAAGCAACAGCGCTTCCGCCGTAAGCTTTGAACGCCTGGGCTTTGCCAGGGAAGAGACCGTGAAATACCCCGAATCATTCAAATACACAATAAAAATATAGTATGTCTTTTAAAATAGGCGATTGCCATATAGGTACTGCCCATAAGCCTTTTATAATTGCTGAGATGAGCGGTAACCACAACCAATCGCTGGATCGTGCGCTGAGCATTGTAAGGGCAGCAGCTGAAACCGGTGCGGATGCGATAAAGTTGCAAACCTATACACCCGACTCCCTGACCATCGACCACCATGGCGGCCTCTTTGATATTAAAGACCCTAACTCGCTCTGGTATGGGCGCAATCTGTATGAGCTTTACCAGGAGGCCATGACGCCTTACGAATGGCATGCGCCCATCTTCCGTGCGGCTAAAGATCTTGGGATGATCTGCTTCTCCACTCCTTTTGATGAAGCTGCTGTGGATATGCTGGAGGATCTTGGTGCGCCGGCGCATAAGATCGCCTCTTTCGAGAATAATCACTTTCCGCTTATCCGCAAGATAACGGCTACCGGCAAGCCGATCATCATCTCCTCGGGCGTCTCAACGCTTTCAGGTATTTCCGAAACAATGGAGCTGCTGGCGGCTGAAGGAGCCAATGAGGTGGCACTCCTTAAATGCACGAGCACTTACCCTGCTACGCCGGATAATACAAATCTCCTCACCATACCGCATATGCGCCAGCTTTTTAACTGCGAGGTTGGCCTGTCTGATCATACCATGGGGCTGGGCACTTCCGTAGCCGCTGTTGCGCTTGGTGCTACTGTAATCGAAAAACATTTTTGCCTTTCCCGCGCCGAAGGCGGGGTTGATAGCGCATTCTCGCTGGAGCCGGCCGAAATGAAAGCGCTCGTGGTAGAAACAGACCGCGCATGGCGCTCGCTCGGCCATGTGCAATACGGCATTCAGGCGGCAGAGCGGAACAGCCTTAATTTCAAGCGCAGCCTGTATATCATCAAGGATATTAAAGCAGGAGAAGTGCTTACCAAAGAGCATCTCGGCATCATCCGGCCGGGCGATGGCCTGCAGCCAAAGCTGATTGATAACCTTATTGGGCTCAGGGTACAGCGCGATGTGCTGAGGGGTACGCCAGCTTCCTGGCAGATATTTGAGTAAACAATCAAATTAGACGGTTTAAATTTGCACGCCGGCATGCTCAATAGCAGCAGTATAAGATGGCACGTTTGTACATCAGCGCCTGAATAAATATATTTTTCAAAAATGATACAGAAGTTAATTGGCAGGTTTGTAAATAAAAATAACCTGAATACGCTTATCTACCTGTTCTCATCTGTTTTTGGCGCCGGCGTAGGGTTTTTAATGCTTCGCAAATTTACTGTGTACCTCGGCCCATCTGATATAGGCATATTTGGCTATGTAACAGCAGTAAATACCTTTTTGATCCCGTTATTTACGCTCAATCTCGAAAATTATTACATTAAAGAAGTCTATAATCCTGACACAACTGTAGAAAGAAAGAAGACATTGCTAGGTACAATAGTGTTGTTTATTTTAATATGGACAATTCTGCTGACCGCAATACTTACTGTAGTTGGCAGTATGGCATTTACTGCCTTACACATTAAATTCGAGTTCTTTCCTTACATGTTTTATACGTTATTGAGTAATCTGTTATTGGGTGTAACGATAATTCTCATGCTCCAGTACCGTATATTATCTAAACCATGGATGTACTTTATAGTCAATGCATTGCAAACAATATTGATTATTGGGATTGGCTACTTTTTTGTAGCATATATGCATTTAGGCATCAAAGGGCGCATTTACGGCATGTTTGTAGGCTGGACAATAATGGGAGTACTGAGCTTTATACTTATTGCTCCACACATGAAGTGGGCTATTGATAAGACGATTTTGAAAAAGGCTATAATTTTCTGTCTGCCATTAATTCCTTATACGCTCGCCAACCAATTATTCGACTTTTTAGACCGATTTTACCTCGAAAAATATTATAAAGACTTATCCCATACAGGTTTGTATAATATGGGTGCTCAATATGCAGTAATCATAAGTATGTTGTCGATGGCTTTTTACAGAGCTTATGAAACAGAAATATTCCGGATGACTGCAGAAGGAAATGAGCAAGGTATTAGTAAAAGCATGATCATGCTTAATAATGTGATCCTGCTCATTGCCGCACCACTTATTATATGCAGTGGGCCGCTTATTAACTACTTAACACACGGAAAATTTCCAGGCTCGGCTCTGATTGCGAGCCTGCTGATCGTAGCCTTCTTTTTCCGTTCGGCCTATATTATGCTCAATACGATACTTACAGCACAATCCCGCACTAAAGAAATTCTATGGTTTTCAATTGGCGGGCTCATTTTTGTAATCCTGGCAAGCATGTATTTTGTGCGCCAATATGACAATATTGGTACGGCGTCTATAAAAATTGCGCTCTATATGCTTATGTTTGGGAGCTCTTTCTTCGTAATCCGCAAGGCGCCTTCTTACAGAAAATACATTTTTCATACTATTTTTGCTGGGTCGATCTTAATAGGGATTGTGCTTGTCCTTAATAAATTACATTTTATATGAATAAAAAATTGCCATCTATTATAGAGCTTGCAGATAAGTTTAAAGATTTCGAGGTAAAATTTGATTTGTTCAATCAGCAGCTTAGTGATGGTACCTATTATTGGGATGTGATCCGTTATCGCCTGTACATGTTAATACTTACAAAGAACGGTATATATGAACATGTGGCTCAAAATCTGATACCAAAGCAATCTCCGCTTTGGAAACGCATTGTAAAAACTTTATATCTTGCACCATTTGTTATCGGCAACAGGAAAGAAACAAAGCTAAAGGCTGCGGCAAAGGCTAAATACGCATTTCAGATAACTTCGCGTTTTCAATTAAAAGACGGCACCCCCGAAGATCTGCTGATGCAGGATTTAACGACCACCCTCCGTCCCGATACAATGGAGTTTGAAATCTTCAGGGGGGCTTTCAAAGGCAAGCCAGAAGCGAAAAAAAACAGGTATTTTCTATACCAACTTGAGTGGAACCATCTTTTCCCGCCGCGTGCCAGGGAAGATTGGAGCTACGTAAATAAAGCAGTGGAAGAAGCATTTGGGATAAATCCGGACTGCGATGCATTTCTGGACCAAATGATTTCTCAGTTTCGCTGCGATTACCGGTTTTTCAAGAAATTTTTTGCTAAAATAAAACCCGCTTATCTTATTTTTCAATTAGACCCTAAAGGAATGATTGCGGCAGCTAATGAGCTGGGTATCATAACTATAGATCAGCTTCATGGCCATTCAAATAATGTAGATATGGCTTTTTCCTACCCGAAAGGCCTGAATCTCGCGCATGTGCCGTCTATACCAAAAATACTATTTACGCTGGGGGAATTTTGGAACAGGATCATTGATTTTCCAAACAAGATTGTAAATGTTGGTAATAATTACTTCTATATTGAGCAGGATCCTAATGCATATAAGCAGCAAGGCATTATGATTGTAAGTACGAAATTTGCGCACCTTTATCTTAGCCAAGCAACAGCCAACCTCGCTAAGAGCCACCCGGATATTACCTTCTATTATAAACTGCATTCAAACCAAGATGAACAGTTACAACAAACAATGACCTTTTTTAAAGATATAAAAAATGTAGAAGTAGTATTTACAGAAAAGTCTGTAAAAGAACTTATGGAGAAATGTTTTGCAATTGCGCTCATACAATCATCGGTAGCTTACCAGGCCGTTCAGAAAGGGCTCCGTGCCTTTATTTTCAAGGCAGATTTCTATGAAGCATCATATGATATTTTTAATGAGCCGGCGGTTTATCTGGTGGATGACTGGCAGCATTTCTCCAGCCTCCTTACCGAGAATCAGTATCATGAGCCAGCCGGGCAGCAATCTGTATTCTTTGAACCTTTTAATGAAGCAGCGCTAAAAGCAGCGTTACCTTAAATCTGATTCATTTTCAGGCGTTGCCCCCTCCCAAAAAACCTTGCTATAAAATATTCGGCATTAATTTATTAAAATATAGAAATGCGTATCCTGCTAACCGGAAATATCTTCCATGATTATGAATACGACTTCTATGATGCGCTGAAAGAGCTGGGGCATGAGGTGGATATGATATTCAATAATATTCATGGTCCTTTCCACCCCAGATACCTGCCATCTGTGCCCAATTGGGTAAAGTATGGCTTCCTGCCGCATAAAGCTAAAATTACCTGGTTTTTTGACCGCTCTGTGCGTCTTTACAATGAGCAGCTAAGCCGGATGCTTAGCAGTAAAACTTACGATCTTTTACTCGTGATCGGTGGGAAAACCATCTCGCCGCAAGTACTGGCATCATTCCCCGGCCGTAAAGTGCTTTGGTTTTTGGATAGCCTTACCCGCTATGAAGATGTGATGCAAAAAGTGCCGGGGTTTGATCATATATTCCTTTTTGAGCCTACCGATAGCGAAGTAGTGAAAAAGAGATTTAATAAAGAGGCAAAATTTTTGGCTACCGGCTTTAGTCCGCTCATACATCTTAAAACAGATTCCCCGAAAATTTTTGATTGCTCTTTCATCGGATCATTTTACCCTAAAAGAGACCTTTACCTCGGCAATCTGGAAGGCATAACGGATAATCTTGCCATTTACGGTGATTTCTTCCGAGCAAATTCCGCTTACGTAAAAAGTAAGGTAAAGCATTTTCATATAAAGCGTAAAGACTGCAATAAGCTGTATAATCAATCACGTATCAATTTTAATATTCATCACGACCAGTCTAAGGAAGGGCTTTCGCCGCGCACCTTCGAAATTCTCGGTTCCGGCGGCTTTCAGATGGTAGAGCGTCAAAAAGTGGCTGTGGAATATTTTAGAGAAAACGTAGATATATGTTTTTATGAGAGTGTTGAAGAGTTTAAAGAAAAGGCTGCTTATTACCTGAAGCACGATAGTGAGCGTGAGAAAATTGCGGCGAGCGGTTATGAAACAGTAAGAAAGTACCATACCTGGAAGAGCCGTTTTGAAGAAATGTTTCGTCAATTTTAAGCAACCGGCATCTTATGAAAATATTACTATATGATAATAGCCTGGATAACACAGGTGCAAGCAAAGCGCTTTTTAAAGCAGTAAGCGAATTTCCGCCAGGTGTCGCACAATGTACTTTTATGTTCCCGGAAGGCTCCCGTTGTATCGATATTGCAAAGGCGCATGGGTTCAACGCATTTGGCCTGCCCATCCTTGAGATCAGTCGGCGCATCCCGGATCTGCTGCGTTATTTCCCAAGACTGATCTCCAATACCCTGAAGCTGAAAAAGCTGATACGTAAAGAGGGTATCCAGATCGTACATGGGAATGACCTGTACAACATGCTCGGCCTTTCCCTGAAAATGTTTACAGGTGTGAAGGTGGTGACCCATAT
>CBDFFZ010000024.1:0-20348 GCA_965246905.1 Chitinophagaceae bacterium | reverse complement strand
CGCCGTTCTGTACGGCTTCCCAGGTAATGAGCGCATTGCATTTATCGGCCTTGGCATTAAAGGAAAGCAGCTTTAGCGGCAATGGTGTATTGCTCGTTACAGTCAGGCTCGTCATGGAGTTATCGTTATCCGTTTGCCCCGTTGCCCTGCGTACTGCTTTGCGCATTACCCGCAAGCAGGCTATTGCCACCGGGCACATAGGCGATAGTACTGTTGATGATGTTGTTCTCGCCAACATGCGTAGCCGTAATTGACAGGAAAATAGTAGTGCCGTCCAATGCCTCGATGCCGCCAGCTGTATTCCGCAGAACGATGGTATTGGCATCGCCGGTGCTGAGGGAATGCTGTGTCCACCGGGCGTCGCTGCCTGCGGCAATGCCTGTGATCGTTGCATTAGCGCCAACCGTTACGGTAATATCGAGCGAGTTGGCTACAATATCGGAGTTGCCGAGATTGGAGGCCGTTACCTCAAGCAGCCCGTTGGAGTTCTGGGGCAGGGTACCCGGCTCTGCAATGATATTGATGATCGGGTCGGCAAACTGTGCTTTGGCGCCGCCTGCGCAGAGCACAGCAGTAAGCAGAAGCAATATAATTTTCTTCATAAAGAAAGTTTTTAAGTTTTAAAGGATGAAGGATTATTGGGCATTAAGATTTTCAGTAGTCTGGTTGTTGCTGTTATTGCTGTCGCCGCCGCTGCCGCTTACAATCGTTGCGGTAATATTCTGCATGGTAGAAGTAGGCACATTAGCCTTGCGGGCAATATTGAAGCCGATATTGCTGTTGCCACTGGCGCTGATAGATGCGGTTGATTTCAGCGTACAGGTAATGAAGATGGTATTCTGGGTAATAGTCCAATCGCCGTTTTGTACTGCGGTACCATTGTTTACCATGGCCGTTGTAGTATTGGCGCCATAGGTAATGGTGAATGCAGAAGGCTTGAGTATCTTAACCACTACCTGGCCGGTGGAGGATGCACCCAGCACCTCGCTGACATTCAGCACAAAATCTCTCGCGGCTCCGGTTTGGCGGAATATGGTAGAATCAAAAATAATGAGCGGGGTAAAGTCGGGGCCTGTTACCGGCTGTACGGTAATGGTAAGGGTTGCCGTATCGCACGCATCGGGTGAGGGGTCGCACACTTTATATCTCACGGAGAAAGTGCCGGTATAGTTCAGCGCAGGTATAAATGAGTAGCCGCCGTTCGGCGCAAAGGAAATAGTGCCTTTGGCAGCAGGTGGCGTATCAAGCAGGGTAGCCGTGATTGGGTCGCCGTTCGGGTCGCTGTCGTTGGTGAGCACATTGCCGGTCACGGTGGTATTAAGCGGCGTAGTAGTTACATCATCCTGCGCAAACGGCGGATCATTGGCCGGGCCATTGGCATCCGGAGTAACCTCCAGCATCAGGAGCGAAGTGGCGCATAGCGAAGGCGTACCATTATCGCATACCTGCAGTTTAGCGGTATCGGTGCCTACATACGAGGAGTCCGGGGTGTAAACATAATTACCGTTAGGGTTGAGGGTAAGGGTACCGTGGGCAGGATTGGTCAACGTAGTATAAGTAAGGGTATGACCATCTGCATCGCCGTCGTTGCTGCGCGCATTGCCGCCAACCGGCACATTTACTTTCGTCTGGCTGAAATCGTTCTGGGCTGCCGGGGTGCGGTTCGTTCCGCCCGGAGTTCTCGGAGGATAAACGGAGATGTAAGCCCATTGATCCACACAGAGGCTGGCCGCATTGCACACGGTATATTTAAAGCTATCCACCCCGATAAAATTAGTGGCCGGGGTATAAACGAACGTACCATCTGCATTGATCGTAACTGCACCGTTTGCAGGGGGTATCGTAGCGGAGGTATTGTAAGTAAGTGCTGTGCCGCGCGGGTCATGATCGTTGGTGCGTACACTGCCGGACACCGGTAAATTAACAAGGGTTGCCGTATGATCGGGCTCTGCTACCGGCGGCTTAGGGCAAAGAATACCTGCTGTTACGGCATCTACGCTGCGCGTATCCACGAAGGCGCTATATACATTGAGCACAGGTATTACTCCCACAACTGCATCTGCGCTGATCTGTACTTCATCAAAAGGCAGGGTGGTTTGGAAACCGACATTATAATAGCCCGTACCCGGATTGATAAACAGGATAAGCGCGGAAAGGTTAAGCAGATCGGTGCCGCTTTTTGATTCCTGTACAGTGCCGTTGAGGTACGTGCGGACCGTAATTCTCTTAAAAAGATTAGCCTGCAGGATATTGTTGGTGTTCTGAATGGCAAAGCCGGTAGTAACACCTGCGGGATAAACAGAAACCGCATCGCGCACTGCAATAGAAGTGGCGGATAATGCACTGACCGCCGTTACGATCTGCGCAAAATCCGTAGTCGATGGGGTGATCACATTATTCACATTGCTCAGGTTGCAGAGCGCACATGCAGCGCCGGTTGCACCGGTGCGGCGGGCATCGATATAAACCGGAAAATCTGTGCTGTTAAGGAGATAAGAGCTGTTGCACGCAATCGTACCGCTACAGAAATTGGTAAGCACAGGACTGTAAACTTTAGTAATGCCCAGGTTCACGCCTGCCGTTTGTACTGCAGTAATTCTTATTTCATCGAATACCTTGGTGGTAACATTGCCAAGCGTCATGCGGCCGGTAGCACCAAACAGGTTGGTGGTTACACCTGCCAGTAGAGAGGCTCCGGTAAATACATCCTGCACCGAACCGCTATTATAAGTGGTTATAAAGATATTATTGAGCACATTCACATCCAGCAGCGCAGCGTTTTCAATATCGAAGCCGGCAAAAGTGCCTATTGCATAATGGGTAAGGGCATCTTTTACGGAAATGCTGCCTCCGGTAAGCGCGCCTGAGGTAAGCGAGATCGTAGCGGCGGTCGATGCATTGCCATCGATCACATTGCCGGTACTGTCTACCGTGCATAACGGACAGGCGGCGCCGCTAAGCCCGGTACGTTCAAGATTGATGTAAACAGGATAAATGGATTCATCCAGCACAACAGGTGTACGGCATGCAAGCGCAGGGCCGGCGCAGAATTTTTTTAAGATCGCGCTGTACACCCTGGTTGTACCAAGGCTTACGGTAGCGGCCGATTGGTTGAGCACAAGCTGCACCTCATCAAAGGGCTGGCCCGTTACAAAGCCAACTTTCTGGCGGCTGCCCTGGCCCAGCACCGATGCGCCCAGTAAAAGACCTGTGCCGGATTTGGATTCAACAAAAGTGCCATTGAGGTAAGTGCGGAGCGTGATGCTGCCAATTAGGCCCGTGCTGAGCAGCGCGGCATTATCGATATCGAAGCCGGCGTAGGTACCTGCGGGGTAATTGGTTACTGCATCCTTTACGGCAATAGTTGCGGAGCCGGCAGCGCTGGCTACCGTGCTGATGCTTGCATAGCTTGCAGGATCATTATCCACAGCGTTATCTGTATTTGAAATCGCTGCTACTGCTACCAGACCGGTGGTGCCTGTATTTACAGGATCTATTACTGCCGGGAAAGTGGGGAAGGTTATAGCCGTATTTGTATTGCATACAAGCGCAGGACTCGTGCAGGAGCCATATCCGCGGATCACAGGATAATATACGTCATAATTTGCAAGCGTTATAGAATTTGTGGTAATGTTCAGCTCAATTTTATCAAAAGGCAGGTTGGTATAAAAACCTACTTCGGATGCGCCTGATGTAAGCGAAGAAGCGACGCTGATAAGATTGCCGGCCGAGCTGCTCTCCTGGAAGCTGCCGTTGAGGTAGGTGGTTACGGTAATATCGTTGAGCAGGGAGAGATTAATGAGTCCGCCCGAGCGAAGCACAAAACCTGCAAAATTGCCGGCGTTATAATCGTTTACGGCATCGGAAGCCGAGATGACCAGCGAACCCCCACTGGTAGATGTGATAGATCCGGAAGCAAAATTATTAAAATCATTATCTATCAGGTTTCCGGGGTTGCTCCAGAACCCACCTACGAGCACACCTAAAACATTGAAAGGCGTTGGAGAGGCGGCATTTGCCTGCGTTACCGTAAAGGCGGGCGTGGACCCATTAACGAGCCGTACCCGTGCCCCGCAGCTTATATTGCTTTGCTGGGCAGCGGAATAATTAATTTGCAGGAATAGGGTGAGTATAAAGAAACTCACTACACGAAAGTAATTTCTTGCCATGATCTGAATATTTAAAATGCGTTAGGTAAAAACTGTTTAAAGGTTGAGTTTTGTTAATGCTGTTAATTATTATTTTTATTCTTATGGAAAATTTCCGATCCGTTCGGAAGAATATTTAATCATATCAATATAAATTAGAAAAAATGCAATTTATGTGTCTTAATATCAAAATTTATAATAAAAAATTAAAGAGTAATAATAATTTATTGAATTATTGAAAAAATTTTTGTGATAAAATAGTAAATAAGCTACATAAAACTCGTACCGTTATAAACCAATAATTCACTGATACTACAATGCAATACTACTTAATATTTGTTATTGTGTACATTGTTTTAGAAAATATTTGACACAAATATTGTCATGATAATTTTTTTATTAACAAGCATTTAGGTTTTTTTAGCAGGAATTTTTTCGCTGACTAGTATGAATTATAGGGCATAGTGAAAAATTTTGCTATTAACCATTCGATTACAATAAGCAAAAATGTTATTGTGAAATTGTTAACAATGCGGGTTGTATAAATAAATTGTCAGAAAAAATTGACTGTTATTTGACAAAAAATATTGCTAACGGTAAATTTTTATTACTCGGAGAATTTAAATGAAAACGAATGCCCAATAATTATCCATTCTTAGCTGAACTTATTTAGCAGCATAGCCATATGTTGTGGATACATATTCATAACGATGAATAAATTGGGGGCTACGGGAAAAATATTCAACAAAATTTGTTAATGAGAATCTGCCCTTTTAGAGATAGGGCAGATTAAAAACGAGGCAGCACGCTTTGGGATATTTATACTATAAGTAAACGCTTTTCTATAGCGTATAATAGCGATCTGCTACTTATCAGCATTATAGCCTGATTTCAGCTCAATAAGCAGCGGCTATAGATACTTCATTGTGCAAGCTCCCAGGAAATATAAATGAGGTCAACAATTTCCTGCTCCAGATCTTCCTCATCATAAAGGCGCACATGATGCTCATGCCGCTTGCCATACATGCTGGTTTTATAAATCGGGAAACCTTCCCGCGCTTCGGGCAGCACAAACTTTATATCGAGTGCCGTCTTCATAGGCTTCACTACGAGAAAGGTGCGTGCTACAGCAAATACAATACAGGTTTTGGATGCGCTGAAAACCGCGCCGGGCCAGTCTTTCACTGCTGCCTCCAGCTTCAGATAGAGCGGGTAGAGGTTTGGATTCTTCTCCTCAAAAAGGGTAGGAATATCCGTCTGCGCACAATAATGATATTGCTTTACAGACCGCAGCGGGCGACTGCATTTAGGGCAAAGAACATGATTCACAGGCATATCAGCATTAGCAGCAAAAAATAATGCCGGACGTGTAGTGCTACACCGCCCGGCATGTTTTAATTTAAAAGAATCCTAAGCGTTTTCCAGCGCCGCGATGTCCAGCTTCTTCATCTGCATCATTGCCTGCATTACACGTTTTCTCTTTTCGGCATCGCCGGATGTCATTAGCTTTGGCAAAGCGGTAGGTACGATCTGCCAGGATAGGCCAAACTGATCTTTCAGCCAGCCGCACTGGCTTTCCTGACCGCCGCTGCCGCTGAGCTTCTCCCAGTAATAGTCCACTTCTTCCTGATCATCACAATTTACGACCATGGAAACCGCTTCATTAAATTTAAACATCGGGCCGCCGTTGAGACCCATAAAATTATTGCCGTTCAGCATAAAGCTCGCAACTAATACAGACCCTTCCTCGCCGGGCGCCCCTGCCTGGTTGCGCACGATGCTTCCTTTAGTGGAATCTTTAAAAACAGAAGTGTAGAAGTTCATAGCTTCTTCGGCCTGGCCGTCGAACCAAAGGCAGGTGGTCATTTTTTGCATTTTAAAATAGTTATTTGGTGAAAGAACGAAGCTACAAGTGAATTAAAAGGATTAACGGGTGCGCAAAAGACATAAACAGGGGCATTTGCGACTTTTATATTTCCCCTTTTTTCTGCTTCCTCAAGCTTATGCCTCCAACGCGCCGAGATAACGCTCAGCATCCAGCGCCGCCCAGCAGCCGCTGCCGGCCGCGCTTACGGCCTGCCTGTATATTTTATCCTGCACATCGCCTGCGGCAAATACACCTTCCACATTCGTTCTTGATGAGCCCGGAATCGTCATCAGGTAGCCCTGCTCATCCATATCCAGCCATCCTTTAAAAATACCGGAATTTGGGTCATGGCCTATCGCTACGAAGAAGGCGCTTACCGGCACTTCCTGCAGCCCGCCTGTCTGGCTGTTTTTGATGCGTACACCGGTTACGGCTTTATCGCCCAGTACCTCGTCCGTTTCGCTGTGCCAGTACACTTTAATGTTCTCTGTTTTGAGCACACGGTCCTGCATCACCTTGCTGGCGCGCATTTCGCCTTTACGTACCAGCATGTGCACTTTCGTGCAGAGTTTGGAGAGGTAAAGCGCCTCCTCGGCGGCCGTATCGCCCGCACCTACAATAGCCACTTCTTTTCCTTTAAAGAAAAAACCATCGCATACCGCGCAGGCACTTACGCCGTGGCCGTTGAGGCGCTGTTCACTTTCTATATTCAGCCATTTGGCGGATGCGCCGGTGGCGATGATCACTGCATCCGCCTCGATGGTTTTTTCTTCATCGATCTCTACTTTGAAAGGCCGCTGAGAGAAATCCACTTTTGTGGCCAGCCCCCAGCGGATATCGGCGCCCATGCGCTGCGCCTGTTTTTCAAAATCCACCATCATTTGCGGGCCCATAATACCATCGGGGTAGCCGGGATAATTTTCAACATCGGTAGTGATGGTGAGCTGACCGCCGGGCTGGAGGCCCTGGTAAAGCACGGGTTTCAGGTTGGCGCGCGCTGCATAGATGGCTGCGGAGTAACCGGCGGGGCCGGAGCCGATGATAAGGCAATGCACTTTTTCTGTATCTGCCATTGTGTAGTTTTTCTTTTTCTGGAAAGTAAAAGTGCGAAATAGCGCGCAGACGGGCAAATAGGCGATGGCTATTGGCAATTTTAATAATAAGCGGGCTCTGAGCTTAATGATAAAGGCACGGTTTAAGTAGCTGCCTGATGGACTATTGAAGGCATGCCGGATATCTGGGGTAAGGTATCGGCACCGGTTGGTGAACGTGTGGGACATAGTTCCCCTCACTATGCTTTACCGGTTGGTGGAAGCGTGGATCATACCCCCTGACTATGCCGCCCGGTTGGTAGACGTATGGAGAATACCTCTCCCAGCTATGCCGGACACGTAGGGGGGACTATGGCACACCGGTTGGTAAAGGTATGCGGTATAGTCCCCCCTACTATGCTTCACCGGTTGGGTGACGGGTGCGCCATAGGTTCAGGACGTAATAATATCCCTTCTTTGAATTGATTATCAGGGTATTCGGGGGGGCAGGGGGGGTGATTAATGTATTTTTATAAAATAATTGATGAGGGCTTGCTACCTCATTTAAATAGAAATCTGTAATGCCGGGAGCTGCTGTTGGATAAAGAACTGAAACTAAAGTTTATTCCTGCTCCCGGCATTATACTAATGCCGATATTAGCTACTGACCTAATTCGCTATCCAATTGAGTTATTAAGTAACGGAAATATGCATTTCTATTGGGCCCAAAAAAAGCTTTATATTCTTCGGAATTAAGAGTATAGCTTTTGTCATTGTTACAATAATAACATGATAAAACGCAATTTGCCAAATTGTACCCTAAAGGATTGTCTTTTCTATCAATTTCCAAAATAGGTCCTCGGACGCCATAACGAACTTTTCTGGTTAAGAGCATTTCATTATCAATAAGCCGGCGAATATCAAATATAGAAGTTTCGCAATAAAAGCATTTATGCTCTTGAATAATCATTTGGTTTACAAACCAGTCAGCAAGATGCATTCATGTTGGAAAACCCACTGTATGCTTTTTAGAGTGTAAATTTGATACTCTTGCCTTTTCTTGTTTTAAAAACTTTTCTATGATTTCATCCATAATATACTTGTTTATTAAAGATACCAGTTGAGCGACGTCCCCCCCGATGTCGCTCGCCCGCCGCCGCGTCCCTGACGCGTGAAAGACCGCCGTGTGAAAGGATTAATACTTCGGCAAGAAGGGCAGGAAATTTTCTGTCTTGTTGGCTGAGAAGCTATCTATTTTTCGAGGTCTTTTGCGTTTAATCTAACCACCTTGCCTTTTTCCGAAACAACAACGTAGGAATTGTCTTTGCGTTTACGGTCTAAAAGTCGCTCAATTGCTAATTTGCCGCCTTTTAAAACTTTGTCTTTAATTTCTGTTTGTGTCATTATTGATTTCGTTTATGGTTTTCCATTTCTCCGGGCTTCGAACCTCCTGTTGTTCCCCGATTCTTCCTTCTGCAATTAGCTCCGGCTCGGTTTTTGAATTGTCAATCAACATCCAATAATCCACCTTGTCTTTATACAAATTTATAAAGTTCTTTAGCCCTGCGTAGTATCTACGGATAATTGTGTCCGTTGGAATATCATGTCCTCCTTCTGCAACTCGAACTTTAACCCGCTCAGTAGCAAGCTCTGCACTGTCCAGCCAATAATAAATAAGATTGATTGCGTAACATGTTTCTTTGGCTTTCTTAATAAATCCAACAAAACTTCGGGTTGATAGTGTTGTCTCAAATGCAAAATCTACGTTTTGAGATAGTAACTCCTGCAATCTGCGAAGCATAATTTTACCCGCTTCAATCGAAACTTTTTCCGGTTGAAAAGGTGAAAGGCCTCTTGCTATTTCATCAGCATTCACAAACTCCTTTACCTGTAGAAGCTCCGGAAGAATCGTAAAAGAAGCAGTTGTTTTACCAGCACCGTTACAACCTGAAATTATAAATAAGTTAGGCAACTTTTTCGTAGCAAGGTAAGACTTTCATTGCTCTTTAAAACTTAAACGCTTTGCCAGTTGAGCGACGTCCCCCCGACGTCGCTCGCCCGGCGCCGTGTCCCCTGACGCGTGAAAGATCGCCGTGTGAAAGAAATAACTTCCATATCACCACACAAATATATCAGTCCTCCCCCAACAAAAAAGCGGCGCCAGATGGCACCGCTTTTCTCTTAAAAAGAAATTCCCCTACAAATACCCTTTCTCCGCCATCGCGCTAAACAGCTTTACCAGCGGCGAATCCGTACGGTAGCGGATGGTTACTTTCTTGCCATCGGTAGTCATTGTGATCTGCCAGTCATCTGTCGAGGCATTTTTGTGGCGTACTGTGGCAATCTTCTTGTTCTGCGCATCATACACCGTGTAGCCGGTTTCTGTTTTTGTAACCATTGCCAAAGGCTTGTAAGTAGCAATGAGCTCATCACCGTCATATACTTTGCCGTTATTTATGTTGATGTTCAGCGGCGCTGCCGGAACATCTGTGCGGCCATCGCTGCTGCGGTCAGCCCCACGGTCATCAGCCCCACGGTCGTCGTTGCGGCGGTCATCATTGCCGTTGCGGTCATCGCGACGGTTGCCGCTCCGGTCGTCCCCATTATCGTTGTTACGGCGGTCGTTCCTGTTATCGCGATAGCCATCGTCGCGGCGGTCGCGGTCGTCATGGCCACGGTCACCTACGCGGTCGTCGTGGCCCCGGTCATCACTCGGATCCTGTATAAACACGCCGTTGTACATCATTACAAACTTGCGCTCCGCTTCGCGGCTAATCACATTATTCTGGATAAGGCGCGCCGCAGCAATGCTCCTGCCCAGCGATTTAATAACGGAAAAAGAAGTAAAACCATGCAGCTCGCAGGAATTACCCGACTGGCTAAACGTCATGGCATAATAAGTTTCGGTGCTGTTGCCGGAGGCAGGTGAATAAGTAGGCTGCTGGAGGTATTTCAGATACGCAAGCTCCTGGTGCTGCAGGTTTTCCAGCGCATAATCAGCGTTAAACAAAATGCGGTTGCGGGAGGTAAGGTAGAAAGATGGCGTACCATCTACGGTGATAAGGCCGGTCTTTTTTTCTACTTCAATTTTTTGGGCAATAGCGGGCAAAATCTGGAGGAGTAGTGCCAGTGCGAGAATCGCTTTTTTCATTATGGATGTTGTTTTTTAGTGTGTTCGATTTCTTTATAGACCGTGGGAATTCACTTTTGTAAAAAATCCCGGAGCAGCATTTTTCCCACCACCGCATCGATGGGCAGCGTAAAGGTAGTGGCTGTAAGCTCATGTAGCTGCATCCGGTAAGTGCGCTCCCCCGCAACGAGGTTAATCAGGTGCTCCGGCACAGCAGCTTTTACAAAGTAATAGATAGAGATTACCTGTGTATCGTTGTAGGCCGACTGCTGAAAAAAATCCGTAGTATAATAATGGTCCAGCACTTCGATATCCAGGTTCAGCTCCTCTTTCCATTCGCGCTTCAGCCCGTCTCTCGTGCCTTCGCCCAGCTCCAAGCCGCCGCCGGGGAGCTTTATTACGCGCTGTCCGCGGATAATCTCCTCATTTACCAGCAGCTTTTCATCCTGTATGCAAATGCCGTAAACACGTACGTTGAAGCGCTCTGGATGGTAATTACCCATAGAAAAGATCGTTAATTTAGGTTAAGGCCTACCATCAGGCCTACCCAGTGGCGGCCCTGGTATATCCAGTAATCCTTATTTTTATCGGTAAGATTATCAAAGCCTATACCCATGCCCGCCGAGAGGTTATTCACCGCAAAAATAGCTGCGAGACCTTTGGTATAGATAAAGCCATCGTACTCGATAGCTACCTTATTATTGGTAACCCAGGAATTTATCGCGGTAGCGCCAATACCCCCGAAGGCCCCGATGCTGAAGCCTACATGCGTGATATGCCGGGTAAATTCGCCGAGGTGATTGGTATGGTAGGATGTATGGTAAGCATCCGTGCGGTAGCCTATATACAGCGCTATATTATAATTTGCATTAAGCTGTTGCGGAAAGCCCTCGGCCACAGGCCGGTATTTAAAGGGAATCGTCAGCGCATCCACATCCAGCGATGGCTTAAAATAATTGCGGCGGTACATGTATTTTTGGGATAAGAGGGGCAGGAGCACTTTACGGCTGGTATCAAATACATCTTCCTTTATCATAGGCATGATGCGCAGTGTGTCCTTTTCCTTATCTTCCGCAATAAATACGCGGGCTTTGGCCGGGCGCAATAGCGAGCTGTAATATACCCCCTCGCCAAAATCATATTTGGCAGAGCGGCGTACAACCGCGCAGCTTTGCAGCAGTAGCGCAGCAAAGAGGAGTAGAAAAAAGGGGCGGATCATTGAGGGCGGAAATTTTGCGCAGGCGTTGCTTTCAGGGAATTTTAATAAAATCCTGCCTTAAAGTTATTCCGGCAATCGCGAAGCAGCAAACCGGCTTTGTTATTAACCAAAAATGAGGAACACATCTTCCTGATAAAAAACTTCCCGCCTTACTTTTGCAGCAAACGTACAGCATTATAAAAATTACTTACACAATATGAAAGCTTCCCGCAAACTGATGACCCTCGATGAATTTACGATCCAGGAAACCCGCCGCTTCCCCAATGCCACCGGCGAGCTCTCCGCCCTGTTGCGTGATATTGGCCTCGCCTGCAAAATGATCAACAAGCAGGTAAATAAGGCAGGCCTGGTAGATGGTATTCTCGGCGCGCAGGGCTCCACCAATATACAGGGCGAGGAGCAGATGAAGCTGGATGTGTATGCCGATGAAACCCTGATATCCGTACTGCGCAACAGTGCCGATTGTTGCGGCGTTGCCTCCGAAGAGAACGATGATTTTGTATGCTTCGATGATGAGTTCTCTATGCAATCAAAGTATGTAGTGCTTTTCGATCCGTTGGATGGCTCTTCCAATATAGACTGTAATGCCCCAATCGGCACTATTTTCGCCATTTACCGCCGCGTTTCTGAGCTGGGTACCTGCTGCACCAAAGAGGATTTCCTACAGGCAGGTAATCGCCTCATGGCCGCCGGCTACGTGATCTACGGCTCCAGCACCATGATGGTTTGCGCCACAAAATCCGGCGTCAACGGCTTTACGCTTGAGCCATCGCTCGGCGAGTTCTGCCTTTCCCACCCATCCATGAAGTGCAGTGAAAAAGGCAAAATTTATGCTGTAAATCAAGGTAATACCTGCAAATACACCGATGGTGTAAAGAGCTTTCTCGACCATTGCATGGAAGATAACAGCGCCGAAGGCCGCCCTTACACCCACCGCTACATAGGCTCTATGGTGGCAGATATGCACCGCACGCTCATCAAAGGCGGCATCTTCCTCTACCCGGCAGATCACTCCAATAAAAACGGCAAGCTGCGCCTCATGTACGAGTGCAACCCCATGGCCTTCCTCATGGAAGCCGCCGGCGGTATGGCCACGACCGGTGCAGGTAGGGTTTTGGACATTGCTCCTACCGACCTGCACCAGCGCGTACCCATCTTTATAGGCTCTAAAAATCTCGTAGAGAAGGCGCTTGAATGCGTAGCAGAAGAAGCAGCAGTTGTATAAGACAAAATATTCATGGAAATAAAAAAGCGCAGCAGGACTGATAATCCTGCTGCGCTTTTTTGATATATGACAACCTTAGTTGGGTACAGTTCAAGCCCAAAACGTATCGGGATACGTCAAAGAGACCGTTCAATACGTCCGGACATGTATCGATACACGTTTTTTGGGCGCATGCCGCCGGAAGGGGCGGCACCGGGCTATCCGTTCCAATCTTTTTTTGCCGGAAGGGGCAAAAAAGGATTTCCACTGCTATCCCTTGCGCGGGCTATACGCCTAATCCGCGATTCAGACAAATGCACCACCTCACCGTAAAGACGTTGCACTGCAACGTCTCTACCTAATGCCCATCCGGACAATAATGAACCGTAGATAGCAGCAGCAATTTTAACGTTCAGCATTTCTTTGCTTCTATTAATTAAGGATTAATTTTGGCGCTCCTACAAAAACGAAAAGCTACATGGAGCAACTACGGGCCGCGATCACTGCGGTGGGCGGTTATGTACCGGATTACGTGCTTACCAATACCGAGCTCGAAAAGCTGGTAGATACTACCGATGAATGGATACAGACCCGTACCGGCATCCGCGAGCGCCGCATCCTTAAAGGCGCCGGCCTAGGCACCTCCGATATGGCCGTACATGCCGTAAATGAGCTCCTGAAAAAGCGCGGCATAGATGCAATGGATATAGAGCTCGTGATCTGCGCCACCACCACGCCGGATATGCAGTTTCCCGCTACCGCCAATGTGATCTGCGATAAGGTGGGCATGAAGGCAGCCTTTGGCTATGACATTTCCGCAGCGTGCAGCGGCTTCCTCTACGCGCTTACCACCGGCTCCCAGTTTATAGAGACCGGCAGGCATAAAAAAGTGCTGGTGATCGGCGGGGATAAAATGAGCTCTATCCTCAATTATGAAGACCGCGCTACCTGCATCATCTTCGGCGATGGCTGCGGCTGCGTGCTCTTAGAGCCGGATACGGAAGGCTTCGGCATTATCGATTCCGTGCTGAAGAGCGATGGGGCAGGGCGCGCCTTCCTCCACCAGAAAGCCGGCGGCTCAGCAAAGCCCGCTACTATCGAGACGGTGATGAACAAAGAGCATTTTGTATATCAGGAAGGGCAAACGGTATTTAAATTCGCCGTAAAGAATATGGCAGACGCCGCCGCCGAGATCATGGAGCGCAATAACCTGACGGCAGAAACGGTAACCTGGCTGGTGCCGCACCAGGCAAATAAGCGCATCATAGATGCCACGCGGGAGCGCATGGGCCTCGATCCGGCAAAGGTGATGATCAATATAGAGCGCTTTGGCAATACTACGAACGGTACGCTCCCCCTCTGCCTCTGGGAGTGGGAAAAGCAGCTGAAGCCGGGCGATAATGTAGTGCTGGCTGCTTTTGGCGGCGGCTTTACCTGGGGCGCTACGTACATTCGCTGGGCTTACGATGGCAGCAAGGTTGGGGCATAGCTAAAAGGTTGTTTTGTGAACGGCTTGTTTCCGGCCCGAAATTTTTAGGCACCTGATAAACCATTTTTCCTTTCCTTCGTCTATAGAAGCAGAAACAGAGATCAATTACTTATAAAACAACAGCCATTATGAAATATCCATTCTTCCTGAGCGCGATTGTCGCCGTAGTGCTTACTATTGGCCTCAGCTCCTGCTTTTATGGCCCGTATCACAGCCATGGGCCACGCCCGCATCATTACCGCCCTTACCATCATGGCTACCACCACGGTTATTAAGGCATCAGTAACTTTATCACCTTATAAAGGGCAGCAGCAATGCTGCTCTTTTTTTGGATAATATTTCTGGTAAATTCTTTTGGATAGAAAGTGTTCCAGGCACCAAAATATTCCTGCCCATAAGCGCCGGCAGTCTATTTTTGCAGCCATGTTGCGGTATTTGCTGGCCTTGTTTTTCTCTATATTCATTGCCGCAGGCAATGCAAAGCCTGCGCCTCAGATCAGCTTCTACGGCTACCGGATAGATACGGCTGCCACGGCCTTACAGCTAAAAACGGTCTCCAACCCGCACCACCGCACAGATCCTACCGCGGATTTTTATCTGCTGCTGCTGCTCTGTCTTATCCTGGGCGCAATCCGCTTTTCGGACCCGCATTATTTTGGCGTGCTGCTGCGCTCCTTCCGCAACCCATCCGGCAGCCGCCATTTTAAGGAGCAGATACAGAGCGCCGCCGTATCCAATTTCCTGATGAATCTTTTTTTCGGGATCGTAGCCGGCGCTTACATTTATTATGCAGGCCGCCTGCTGGATGTGGGCCCGCGCAATACTTACGAGTCAAAGTCCATGCTGCTCCTGCTGGTGGGCGGCATGCTGCTCATCTACCTCGTCAAGTATTTCGTGATCCGGTTTTCCGGCTGGGCCTTCCGGGTAGAGGCGATTACAGAGCAGTACCTGTTCAATGTTTTCCTGATCAATAAAGTGATCGGCATCGTGCTTTTGCCTTTTACTATCCTGCTTGCATTTGCCGCGCCGCAGTGGGTTGAGCCGGTAGCCATTGTATCGCTGATTGCCGTTGCGCTGCTGCTCATAAACCGTTACACCCGCTCGTGGGCGGTATTCGGATCCTTCTTTCAGTACAGCAGATTTCACTTTTTTACGTACCTTTGCGCCTCGGAAATCTTGCCTATGGCAATTTTGGTGAAGATGTTATTGCGCACTTTAGCGTAAGTAGCGGAAAAGTATTTAAATATAACTGTCGGATTACTGAATATGGCCAAAGCTGTACCCTTACAAACTAAGAAGAGCCCTGTGGTAAAGAAAAAGGCAGCTATTGATATAAAGCCACCAGGAACGAAGATTAAGGCAGCCGTAAAGGATAAGGCTCCCCTGCCGGTAAAGGTGAAGAAAGTGAATACGGTGCTCATCACCCAGCCACGCCCTGATTCCGACAAATCTCCTTACTACGAGCTTGCCCGCAAGTACAACCTCAACTTAGAATTCCACCCTTTTATATTAGTGGAAGGTCTTTCCGGTAAAGACTTCCGGAAGCAGCGGGTAGATATAAGCGAGCATACGGCAATTGTGCTTACCAGCCGCAATGCTGTGGATCATTTCTTCCGCATCTGCGAGGAGTTGAAGGTAAAAGTGAGCCAGGATATGAAGTATTTCTGCATCACCGAAGCCGTAGCTTTATATCTTCAAAAGTTTATCCTTTACCGCAAGCGGAAGGTGTTCTTCAGTGCCGATGGCAGCACGCAGGGCCTCCTCGATGTGATTGGAAAGCATAAGGTAGAAAAGTATATTGTGCCTACGGCAGAAAATGGCAAGAACGATATTCACCAGTATCTTGCAAAGCACAATATTACGTTTGCAGAAGTAACGCTCTTTCATACCATCGCCAACAATATTGAGCAGGTAATGAAGAAGGGCGCATTCGACATGATCGTATTCTTTAGCCCGTTCAGCGTACAAACGCTTTTTTCCCACAACCCGCAATTCAAGCAGAACGGTACGGTGATCGGGGCTTTCGGGCCAACAACGGCAAAGGCGGTAGAAGACAGCGGCATGAAGCTCGAAGTAAAAGCGCCTGCACCCAATGCGCCATCCATGGTATCTGCGCTGGAACGATTTCTGGCAGATCAACCCAAATAAAAAAGCTTTTTGAAGGCCGATGCCAAGAGATTTGCAGGCGGCCCTGTACCCATGCAGAAAATGCCGGAAGCCAAAAAACCAGCACGCTGCAAGCCATAGGCCGACTTTAGTCGGAATCGAATTCTAGCCCACGGTTTTAACAGTGGGGCTCAAAAGCCTGGAGCTGATCAAAGCTCAAACACATCACCTTCCTTTGTAACCTCAACATTCGGAAACACAGCCGCCGCTTCAGTTCTAAAGCCATCGAGCTCCTTATAGCGGGAGGAGTAATGGCCGAGCAATAATTTACCCGCCCCGGCCTTTACCGCAATCGATGCGGCCTGTGCAGCCGTACTATGGTAGCGTTCGCGGGCTTTCTCAAGATTGTCGTTCAGGTAAGTGCTTTCATGATAGATAAGCTCTACCCCTTTAATATGCGGCAGGAAAGAATCCGTATAGATGGTATCCGCACAATAGGCATAGCGCTTAGGCACCGGGCCATCTTCAGTTACCCATTCATTTTTAATGATGTCGCCATTTTTTTTCTCATAATCCTCGCCCAGTTTCAGCCGGTCATAGAAGTAAGTGGGAATCTCATATTCCGCAGCTTTATTGGGAAGAAGTTTCCTGCCGCGCGTTTTTTGGGTTATCAAAAAGCCGTGGCATTGAATGCGATGCTCAACCGGAAAGCAGGAAACAGAAAACTGCTTTTCATCTACCAAAACAGCCGCGCCTTCCTGTAGCGTATGAAATTGGAGCGGATAGCAGAGCGCCGATGTTGCAACCGATAGCATCGCATGGATCAGGCCCTCCAGCGGTGCGGGTGCAAAAAGGTGCAAGGTAGCCGTGCGCCCCAGCAGGCTCATCGTAGTAAGCAGCCCGAAGATGCCGAAATAATGATCGCCGTGTAGGTGGGAG
Source organism: Chitinophagaceae bacterium (assembly GCA_965246905.1). Classification (GTDB taxonomy): domain Bacteria; phylum Bacteroidota; class Bacteroidia; order Chitinophagales; family Chitinophagaceae; genus UBA1952. The sequence continues at coordinate 3,215 of CBDFFZ010000024.1, read as the reverse complement.
ATGAATATATGATTGATCCTGCCCCAGCGCACATCGTGGTGCAGCATCTGGGTTTGCGTACCCTCGCCGCAATCGAGCAGTATATCGCCGCCAGGCAGTGATACTACCTGTGCCGTCGGGTGGCGGCCATAAGCAGGCAGGGCAGAGTTGTTTCCGAGAATGGTAATAGTCATAATTAATGGGTGTGAAAGGTACGAAAGTGCGCCGTTTGTTCTATGGGTTCGTGGGTTAGGCGTATTACTATCTTTGTTGGCTATAGAAGGAGCGCAGCGCACAGTGCTGCGCTTGTTGAGCCGGTGAAGGTATTGAGCGGCAGGGCGCCTTCAGTTATTACGAAAGGACAGGGATACGGGCATCAATTTTTTGACGGCAAATCCTTCTTCGGCGATACAGGTTATTTTTGCTATAAATATTAGTAAAAAATTTCCCTTCATCTATAATTCAAAAGCCGGGTCTGCATTAATACCATCCGGTTAAACAATTGCCAATTATGAAATCGGGCACGCAAATCCTTTTACCGCGCGGTTATTTTTGCAGGTTCAATTATATATGTGCGGGCAGCATTCTTTTTTATCCTAATCCTTCTTTGCGGTAAGGCGCAGGCGCAGATCGGCCTGTCGGCTGTAAGCAATGTAAGCGGGGTGGTGGTAGATGGAGCTACTGGTGCGCCGCTTGCTGCGGTAGCCATTGTGAATATTGCTACACAGGCAGGCGTTTATACCGATGCTGATGGCCGCTATACGATCCGGGCGAAGGGGGGTGAGCAGCTTTCTGTTTCGTACCTGGGTTATAAAACAGCAACGGTCACGGCTGGTACGGGCAGTGATTTGGCTGCGCAGAAAATTGCGCTCTCCAGGCTTAATTACTCCATGAACGAATTTATTGTGCGGCCCCGGTACACGGATTACCAGGCCGATAGCATCCGGCGCTACAGCACTTATGAGCGTACGCTTTTGCGCCGCCATGACGGCGGTGTGCAGAGTCCTATATCCTGGATTGCAGAGAAGGTTTCCGGTAAGAGCAAAGCCATGTTCCGTTTCCAGAAAGATTTTGCCCGAATGGAGGATGAGCGGTATATAGATACCCGTTACGGCCCGGAGTTGGTAGCGCAGATGACCGGCCTTACCGGGGATACACTCGCCCATTTTATGTATGCCTACCCAATGGATTATGAGTTTGCGCGTGTAGCAGGCGAGTTGGAGTTGAAGATGTGGATACGCACCAACTATAAGGAATGGAAGATAAAGCAAAGGGATACACTACTCCCAAAAGCTGCCGGAATTAAATAAAATATAGGTCCATAACCTTAGTTGCATGATTGATATGTGTTTATGGAGAATATCAATAACATACCAAAAAACCTGATATGGTTAAAAATTTTTATTGATAGAACTGAATTATCAGATGGATGTAAAAATAGGGAATGAACTTATGAATAGTTGAGAACGTGCACTAACTTACACTTCCCTAATTTTTTGGTAAAACGTAAAGTTTCGAAAATCAGATGGAAGAAGTTGTAAGGATAATCTTCTTTCTATTGTTTAATATTTCTCTAAATAAGTCTTATAACTTAGCATCACTATTAAATATTTTTTATGAAAATTAAAAATCTACTCGGTTTATTGCTGCTGTTGCTGGGGATCACATTTGGGGGATCTGTGCATGCGCAAACGTATTGCATCCCGGTTTTGGCAGATGGGTTCGGGGATTTTATCAATGCCTTTTCTACTACCGGCGGGTCAACTAATATTACCAATTTGGCTAGTGGTGCTAACCCTAATACCAATGGCTATATTTATTATAATACACTAAGCCATACAGGTGTTCAGGGTACAACATTCAATTTCAGCGGCACTACGGGTAGCTGGGCAAGTTCTGAAATCGTAAATGTATGGGTGGACTGGAACCAGGATGGCGACTTTGTGGATTTAGGTGAAAACATCTATACTTCTTCTGGTCTCGCCGGAGCTTATGCAGCATTCAGTAATGCTAGTCCGATTACAATACCCATTGGGGCAACGCCTGGCACTACCCGTATGCGGGTAATGCTTACTTATGCTACTGCAGGCTCTCCATGTAATACGCTCGGCGCATTTGATGGTGAGACAGAAGATTACAATTTTGTAGTTATTGCATCTGCACCATGTACGGGTACTCCTATTGCCGGTACCGCAGTGGCAGGCCCTGCAACGCCTTGTCTGGGCAGTACATCTACAATTGGCCTTACAGGCGGAAGCCTTACATCCGGCCTTACGTATCAATGGCAGTCGCGGCCCAATGCACTTTCTCCCTGGGTCAATATTGCAGGCGCAACATCAGGCAATTATACCACACCGCCAGTTACAGGCTCTACCCAATACCGTGCTTATGTAAAGTGCAATGCAAGCCCTACAACAGCAGATACCTCGACCTTCGTTACTGTTGCACCACTAAATGCCGGTCCTCCATACCTCGAGACATTTGAAAGCATCACTACAGCCGGCCAGCTACCGCAATGTATGGTTGCCACTCCTTTTGGCCAGTTTACAGGTGCATGGACGGGTATTGGTGCGGCGAATGGTGGCCAGAACCATACAATAGGTGGTAGCAAGTATGGCTACTTTTATTATGCAAGTACGCAATCTGCCTTCATTACCCCAGGCTTTACATTGCTAACAGGCAAAACATACCAGTTTACTTTCTGGTATGCTACTTCTGCTTCATCCCCTGCAAGCCTTGATCTTTCAGTAAAGATTGGCGCCACTAATTCAATTGCAGGCCTTACTACACTTGTAGGTACTGTTAACCCGGCACCTGCAGCGGCCACGGGATTCAAAAAATACACGGTAAATTTTACAGTTCCGGCCAATGGAACCTACTATGTGGGTATCTTAGGTACTATTCCAAGTATTTATACCGGTATTCAATACGTTTCGCTGGATGATATAGGTCTTATAGAATTACCGCCGTGTTCGGGTACGCCAACTGCTGGTGCCGTCTATGCGTCCAACCTTTTTCCCTGCCCGGGTACGTCTATCAACCTGAGCGATTCTACGCTCAGTGTTCAATCCGGTCTTACTATAAACTGGCAGGTATCTCTTACAGGGCTTCCCGGCAGCTATACCAATATTCCTGTTGCGGGTAATAATGGCGCAAATACAGCAGATCTGATTTCTGGTCCAATTAGCGATACTTCTTATTACCGCCTTTGGATCCGGTGTAATAACACAGTCCCC
>CBDFFZ010000023.1:0-143072 GCA_965246905.1 Chitinophagaceae bacterium | reverse complement strand
GTACACCATAGTAATACCCGCAGGCAGCACGGTAAGCAAAGTGGCCAATAATGAGCCAAAGCAGCGCGCTGCACCAGCCGTATCAGCTAACTGGAGCTTCCCTCAGGTAACCGTGAATGCACCGGCAGTAACGCCGGGCAACTCCTACAATTCGGCTACACTGAACCTCAGCCCGGCACCCCGGTATGACGTAACGCTGAGCCCCGGTACTGATCTGGTACTTTTCACTTTCACGGTAAGCCCGAATAACTGTGGTGCAGGTGTGCGTATGTGGGACAATACAACTGACCCTGACCCAAGTGGTGCGGGCATGGGCGGTGCGCAGTTTGATAATTCCTTTACTGTAGGCAGCCCTGCGGAAACTTATGTATCCAATGCGGCTTCCGGGAATACGATACCGCCATCCCCTACAATCTCTTCAGTTGGTTTTACGTGTAGTTCTAATTCAGTAACACTAAATACTATGGCAGCCGCAGGCTCTGCGTGTGCAGCCCCGCTCACCTACGCCTATACAGCGCCGGCCACTGCAACACCCATTACGAGTACTTTAAATCCTGCTACGTTCACCGCCGGTTCTCAGGCAGCACTTTCAGGCACTTACAGCGTGATAGTAAAAGACGCTAATGGCTGTGCAGTCAACTACTCCAGGGCTTACAATGCCGTAGTTTGCGCTCCGCTATCAGTAACGCTAGATAAGTTTTCAGCAACGGACGAACATTGCACTACGCGTATATCTTGGACGAGTGCCTCTGAAAGGGGAGCCAGCAATTACGCCATACAGCGGAGCAAGGCAGGCGGATCCGGCAGCTGGGAGACTATTGGCCATCTGCAAGCCCAATATCCAAATGGTGGCTCCTACTCATTCACCGATGAATACCCCGCTAATGGTAAAAATCTGTATAGGCTTCAGATAAGTGCGCTAAATGGTAATAATTCATATAGTAGCATAGAGTCAGTTACGAACGATTGTGGTAGCCTGAATTCAGGGGTAATCAGTATCTATCCAAACCCTGCATCTGCCCTGGCCACCCTAACCGGCCTTGAATCGGGAATGCTGTTACAGGTAAGCACTGCCTCCGGCGCTGTTGTATCGACAGGCAAAACAAATAGCAGCACCTATAAGCTGAGCATCAGCCACCTTGCAGCAGGCATGTATTATGTGCAGGTACGAAGCGCGGATGGCGCAGTGATCAGCACGCTGAAGCTGGTGAAAGAGTAAGCAGACACAGTATCAATAAGGTAAAGGCCCCGCCGGATGTATTTCCGGCGGGGCATTTTTTTGGGATAAGGCCGGGTATCAGCCACCCAAACTTTGTCATCGCAACATTCGCCACGTAAACTTTGTCATCCCGCAGGGATCTTAAGCACAGCTACTTATCCTACAGCCGCTTACCGAAAGATCCCTGCGGGATGACCAAGCCGGGGGTTAGCACAGTTGACGTGGCCTTGTAAAAACACAGGCACATGAGCTTAGTATAGGCCCCGTAACCTTTGTCATCCCGCAGGGATCGTTAGCACAGCTCGATACCGAAAGATCCCTGCGGGATGACAAAGTTGGGTGTTAGCATAGTTGACGTGGCCCTGTAAAACATAAGCCCACCTAACCTAAGCCTACCCAAGCCAAGCCTGCCCCAACTTTGTCATCCCGCAGGGATCTTTAATACTTCTGCTTATTACAGCTGCTTATCTACAACTGCTTACCGAAAGATCCCTGCGGGAGGACAAAGTTTGAGCAGGAAACAGCAGGTGCAAAACAACGGCTTATACAGCGGAGTGACAAAGTTTGGGTGTCAGCCAGCTTCGAACGCCGCATTAACGCCTGTGATCTTTTGCTTCTGCAGGGAGCCAAACCTTACCGGGAGCCGTAAAAAAGACAACAGGAAATACTGCAAGCGAATAGCCACAAGCCTTTCCGGCCAGGCGCCCCATCCCTCTGAAACCTGATTTTCAGCAAGCCTTTCAGTGATTTCCACCCCCATAAAAGCACCCTTTACTCATTAAAAAGCACCGTTCACCCATTTGGTAAAAAAATAAACATTATGCCCCGCAACTTTGGGGTAAACCAGGCCAAACCAACCATATATGCTCACTTTAAATACTCTTCCGGACCAGCGATTTTTCCAGCGGGAGCCGTTACAAAGATTTTTCCCTACAGATAAAACGCAAGCTGCCGCTGCCGTACTAAAAGCTACACACATGACAAGGCCACAGGAAAACAAGCTCTTGATGATGATGGAAGTAGAAAAGGAGCTCAAAGCACATGAAATGACCTGGAAAGATCATCCGGCATTTTCACAGGCGGTAACCATTTTCAGGTCAGAGTACGCCATGCTTGCCCCCGAAATGCAAAACCAGAAAGCCATAAACGCAGCGAAAGCGGTGCGGAAAGCAGCCCGCACTCAATTAGAGCTGCTTGGCGCGAAGATCGCCGCCGCGCTCCATGCACATGCCCTGCATACCGGCGACAGTGCCCTTGCCGTGGATACGAATATTTCCAAAACAGCGCTTATACGCCTCCGGGATGAGCTCCTGCCTGCTGCGATACAAAAAATTGCCGATGCCGCTGCCCTCGGGGGTGGCACGCTTGTAGATGAGCGTCCTGTCCCCGAAGTTGTAATAGCGCTCAATGCTGCGCTAAGCCTTTTTAAAAAGCAGGATACACTGTTGCGCAATGCCGCTCAACAATCAACGGACGGCACTATAAATATCGGCGCCCACATCGCCAGGGCCGTGCATCGGCTTGATATTATGGATGGTCTTGCTGGCGGCTTCCACACTACAGGTAAGGACTTTGTGAAGGCTTACCGCTGCGCGCGGGCCTCGATATTTCTTGGAAAAAACAGCTCCAATACTACAGATAGCTAACCACTGAAGCGCCTGATGCCATCCATCCCTTGCCGGGTGCAGCGATAGGTGCCAGATAAGCGAGCGCGAAAGCGGCATTTCTTAATCCAGCGGTATCATGATGGTAACGGTGAAGGTGCCATTTGCCGATTCGCCCATTTTTATAGAAGGCTGATAGATACAATTCTTATAAAAAAGCGCCAGCCTGGCCTGCGTATTCTCCAAACCTATAGATTTATAGCCTTCATCAGGCGTGGCTGCCGCTACATCATCCACAATCGTATTCGTTACGGAGCAGCGCAGATGGCGGCTACCGGGTTCTTCAACGGTGCTGAGCCGTATAATAGGTTTTGCCCCATTGCCGGCTCCGTGGCGCACGCCGTGCTTAATTGCATTCTCCAGGATGGGCTGCAGGATCATAGAGGGCACCTTAACCCCGATGGTATCTACCTCAGCGCCCAATTCTATTTTATAATCAAAGCTGCCGCGGAAGAGGAGCTGATTGATGGCAAGATACTCATTGGCAAATTCAAGCTCATCTTCAAGCCGCAATACGATCTGATCGGTGCGGTAAAGCACATTGCGCAGGTAGGCCGAAAGCTGGGCTATAACTTTTAAAGTATAAGCCGGGAGCTGCTGCTTAAGGCTCTGCCCCAGGAAATCGAAGGTGTTTTGCAGGAAGTGCGGGTTTATCTGCGCCCGCAGGGCTTTGAGCTGCTGCTCCACCACCAGCTTTTCAACAGCGGCCCTGCGCTTTAAGACACGGATGCGGGAGGTAAATAGTACGTAAAGGCTGAAGCCGGCTACCAGCAGATAGAGCATATAAGCCCACCATGTGCGGTACCACGGCGGCCGGATGGTGAACGACACCTTACAGGGCAGGCCCCATTGCTTGTTCATATTGGCTGCCTGCACCACAAATTGATAGCTGCCCGGCGCCAGGCTGTTATAGCTTACCCGGTCATCTGTAGTAGCGGCCTGCCATTCCTTATCTGCTCCCAACAATTTGTAGCGGTAAAAAAGATATTTTCCATTGGCAAGATCCGCCCCGCTGTAATGAAAAATAAAGTAATTATCATCATAATTGAACGATGCATTTTGCGGCAGCCCATCAGCATTTACAGGATAACCTTTGCCTTCCCAGTCAACAGGATGCCCGTGTAGCAAAATACCCATGATTCTTGATGATGGGGGAGGAAGCGCGCGGCGCGCGGGCAGTACTGCAGGGTCGAACAAAAGGCGCCTGGCGGAGTTCAGCATAATATGCCCATCGCTTAGGAGCAGGATACGCCGGTAGTAGGCGCCGTAGTCATCTAACCCATCTTTACCTGCAAAACAGACTATATGGTTGCTGGAGAAATGGCCCTTCTCATCTTTCAGGAATACAACTATCTGCTGGGTATAATTTACCCAGAGATTTCCTTGCCGGTCGCAGGCCGTAGCGAACGGATCCGGCCTGTAGCCGGTCCAGGTTGCTGCTACACTATCGGTAATGCGGAGATTTTTGCCGGTATTGGTAAGGTGGTACAGGGTATGCGCTGTATTTACTACCCAGATACTCCCATCGGGCGCAGCGCATAGATCAGTGATGCCGGAATTCGGCAGGCCGGCTTCGGATGAAATATTTTCCAGCCTCCCTTGCCGGTATGCCAGAAGACCGTTGGTAGCGCCAATGTAAAAATTGTCCCGGCCATCGATAGCGGCGCCCGGGCTCAGCCTGCCTGCATAATTATCAAGGCCGGTAGCTGCGGCGGATTTACAGGATTGATAAATACCCTTTTCATACCGCAATACCTTGTTTTCAGCCAAAATCCATAATCCGGCCTTGCTGTCTTCAAATATACCGGTAAACTGATTGCCCCCCAATGGGTCCGGCACCTGGGCATACCCATCTGTATCGCCCTGCGGGAGATAGTGTTTCAATGCCTGGAACCCTACCACCCAATATCCGCCGGCCTTATCCTTATATATAAAGTTCAGCGCTCCCTGTGCTTTGTAGGCAGCCGCCGCAGCGGCTACACGCGCTGGTATGGCCGCTGCGGGGGTAATGAGCGCAAGCCGCCCGCCGAAACCATTTGAAGCCAGTATATAATTGGTGCTTGCGGTATCACAGCCGCTTGAGGTATGGAAATAATAAAGCCCGATCTGGCTGCTTGCCCATAAACCTTGTTTTGTAACCAGCATATCGGTAAGCTTAGATCCATTACTGAGGCTCAGAATAGTATCGGTACTGTTAGTGTTCAGCCGCAATAGCTTGCCCGATTCGGTCATTAGCCAGCGTGTGCCGTTTACAATAGCAATAGGATGAAAAGAAAGCAACGGTGCGAGCGCAAAACGCGGATCGCTGGCATAGCGCGCAGGTTTTCCACTTACAATCTTATAGATATTAGTGTCCAGGTATCCATGTGCGTAGATATCCGCTCCGTTTTTCCAGAGGCTTACGTAGGTATGGGAGAATGCAGTGCTATCTTTAATCCTGCCATCATACAGCCGGTAGATCATTGTGCCGGCAGAGAGATAAACGTTGCCCTTGCGGTCGCCTTCCATCGTCACGAAAGAATCGTTGCCTACCGGAATAACCGTGCGTGCAATGCCGTGGTGGTAATAAAGCTTACCATTGGTATTGATGGTATAGTAATGCGTATGGTCTATCAACTGCGCATTGTAAGTCAAATCCGTATCGAGCGGGATGAATGCCTTTGCGCCTGAGCCGCCTGCATATCGGTAAACGCCGCTTTCCGTAACGGTATATACATTGCCGGAGGTATCTTCCTTTAACCAGAATACGTCTGTTTTCTGCAGGCCGCTGGAATTATCAAATGTGGTAAAGGTTTTTCCGTTAAAAAGCTGTAAGCCGCCGTTGTAGCCGAGCCAAAGGTGGCCGGTCTTATCGATAAGCAAAGGGTTGGGTGCGGGGTTAAGCAGGCCATCTTTATCTGTATAATGGGTAACGGTAATCAGGGGGTGCGCAAGGGCCTTTGGGAGAATAAGCGTACCTGTCAATATAAAGGAAAGGATAAATAATATGCTGTTCATATTTACCATTCTTAGAAGTGAAACAAGAACTTTTCCCGAAGAGCAATATATTATAGATAGCCACTTTTATAAAGTTACGGATAGTACAGATGGTTTTGCTCCTTTCCATCCGGTTATTTTCAGTTTCGTTTGAGACACTCCTTCTTTGTACACGCCCCTATGTTTAAATTTGAGATGAAGCTTAATCCTGCATATTTTATAAGTGGCTGTTAGCTGAAATTAGCTGTCCCTATAGGTCTGTGGCGCCAATTCTTCTGTGTTGAAATATTGCTGATAAACAAAAAAAACCCCACTGCAATAGTGAGGCTTTACTTTTCTAATCGAAATTGATGAAGAGGTGACTGTATTCAAATTGTAAATCTTTGGTCACAAATGTCTTCTCTATCCATTTTTTTAATAGCATATCCAAATTCCAGTCTTTTGATTCATTATTATATACGATAATGCTCATCTATAGGATGTGTTAAAGATAGAATACATTTCATAAAAACCATACTTGCTGCAATAAAAACAAATCCTTACGTTTCCATCCGACCATAAGGCAGTAACTTACGGCCATGTACCTAAGCATACTACGGCAAGGTCTCTTAGCCATAGCCATTCTTGTATCCATGCCCACTGCTACGAATGCGCAGGCTCCGGAATCTGTTCCTGCTGCTCCAAAGGATTCTTCGCGGAGTACCGCAGCACTTGCCAGGGCTTACAAGGCTGCACCCGGCGATGCAAATATCTATTCCGATTACCTCGAGGCACTTTTTGCGGATAAAAATTACAAAGAGGCAGAAAGCCTTATCAATATCCAGCAGCGCTATACCAATACTCCGCTTCTGGCGGTGGATCTCGGCCATGTCTATGCAGCATCCGGCAAAGAAAAAAAAGCCACCGGGGAGTATGACCGCGCGCTTACAGCCATCAATGGTGACGACCTCCTTTCCGACCGCCTTGCCCGTGCTTTCAGCGATGCCGGCCGGGATGATTATGCCATTAAAGCTTACGAGCGGCACCGGGCTCTTCTTCAAAACAACTACCTTTACAGCGGCCCGCTGGCAAGGCTCTATGCCAAAACCGGCGCTACCGATAAGGCAACAGAAGCCATTCTCGACGGCGCGCCTTACCAGCAGGGTGGAGTAGAGGAAGTAAAGTCCACCATGCTGGAGCTTTTAGGGAATGATGAGAAAAAGCTGCAATTAGCGCAGAAAGCCCTCATCAGGCGTATCAATGCCCAGCCCGATAATATTTTTTATACTGAGCTCCTCACCTGGCTCTACACCCAAAAGGGCGATTGGGAAGGCGCGCTCACCCAAATGACGGCAATTGACGAGCGCAACCGCGAAGCAGGCAACCGCCTGCTCGTATTTGCGCAGACAGCCCTCAAGCAGCAGCAATACGATGTTGCCTTAAAGAGCATTGATGCGGTGATTGCCAAAGGAAAAGAATCTCCCCTGTACCCGGTGGCTCTGGCTGCCCATCTAAGTGTAAAGCTGCAGCAGCTTGAAGATAACCCGGTCTATGCACCGGCCGATGTAGCGCAGCTTGCAATAGCTTACGATACTTTTTTCGCCGCTTATCCGCAGTATGGCAGCGGCACCATAGTGAATGATTATGCACGCCTCCAGGCGCGGTACAACAATAATCCCAAAAAAGCCATTGCCCTCCTGCGCAATGCCATTGCACAACCTGGTATAAGCCGTGAGGCGGCAGGGCGTAGTGAATTAGAGTTGGGGGATTACCAGATACTGACCGGCCAGGTATGGGAAGCCTCCCTTACTTACAGCCAGGTGGATAAAGACTTCCGGGAGGATATGCTGGGCGAGGAAGCCCGTTTCCGCAATGGCAGGCTGGCCTATTACCGCGGCGATTTTGCCTGGGCGCAGGGCCAGCTATCGGTACTCAAAGCTTCAACTTCCGAGCTTATTGCCAATGATGCACTTGCGCTTTCCGTGCTTATCACAGAAAATACACCGGACAGCAATAATGCGCCCCTGCTCGCCTATGCCCGTGCCGACCTGATGCTGTTCCAGAATAAAACCAAAGAAGCCGTAAAGCTGCTGGATAGCATTGCCACTGCCTACCCAAAGCATACCCTTAATGATGACATCCTGATGGCGCGTGCAGCCATTGCGTTAAAACAAAGGGATTATACGGCAGCTTTAGGCTACTACGGCCAGGTAGTCGAAAAATATGGCAAGGATGTACTGGCGGATGATGCACTGTTTAAAACAGCTGAGCTTTATGAGCGCTATTTAAAAAAGCCTGCCGAGGCGCAGAAATACTACGAGCAGCTGATTATCGATTACCCCGGTAGCACCTACGTACAAACGGCAAGAATGAAGCTGGCAAAGCTTACGGTGCCGGGGTCTGGAACATAGAAACACCTTCTTTTTATCAGCTGTGGAAAAATATTTATCCACAAGTGCTGTTTTTTAGGAGTTTAGCACGGTTATTGCAATAGTATAAGTAAGGATTCTCCCTTCCTGAAACTTACTGCCTATGTCTCCCCGCTGGCCGCTGCGTACTGTGCCTTTTTGGTCCAAAGCTCCGTTTTTTCACCTACTGCTACCGCTCCTTATTGCTATTTTTTGTTATGACTGCGGATGGATGAAGTCTTCGCCCTATTGGAGCGTTGCCGGATTTTTATTGCTTGCTCTGCTTACAATAATTGTGGCATTGCCACGGCTGTTGCGTTTTACAAAGGCATTGTTTTTTCCGGCATTATACTTGCTGGTTTTCTGTTTCGGAATATGGCGCACCCAACAATCTGATCTTAGCACACATGAAAACTGGGTAGGCCGGAGTAAAGATACCAGCAGCCTGAGCCTCGTAAGAATAGCAGCGCCGCCGTCTGGTAAAGAACGCATCTGGCGGATGCCGGTAAGCATCCTGAAAAATACAGGCAACAATGCAACACAGGCTGTCTGCGGCGAAGCATGGCTCAATATCTATAAAGATGAATTGCCCTTCCTATACACGGAAGGTGATGAGTTATTAGTGCCGGCGCACTGGCAGGAGGTGGCCAATAGTGGCAATCCATTCGAGGTAGATTATAAAACAATTAACCGCCGCCAGAATATCCGGCACCAACAGTTTATTGCGCCCGCGCAGGCACAACTCTTCCGGAAAGGTGAACCACGACCCAAGGGCCTCCTTGCGCAGGCACACAATTACTGCAATACGCAACTGATCCGTTACGTGAGGGACAGTGCTACCTATGGCCTCTTACAGGCTATGCTCCTTGGCGATGAGCGCTCTTTCGATCCTATGCTGCGGCAGGCTTACAGCGAGACGGGCGTTATACATATCGTCTCAATTTCCGGGTCGCATGTAGGCGTGCTGTTTGCCATGATTGCACTCTTGCTTTCCGGTTTTAAAGGCCGTAAAGGCTCCTGGCTGCGCTTCGTTACCGGCCTTTTTGTGATCTGGTTTTATGTGCTGATGGCCGGAGCTCCACCATCTGCATTACGTGCCGCGCTGATGTTTAGCGTACTTGCATTCGGTACTGCTTTTTCCAAGGAGCCGCAACCGCTGAATACACTTTTTGCCGCTGCGGTTGCGCTGCTTTGTGCCAACCCGATGTGGCTTTTTGCAGTCGGCTTCCAGCTCTCTTTTGGTGCCGTGCTAAGCCTTATTTTATTTTACGAACCTATTTATAGCCTGTGGCCGCAAACCAATAAAGCATTGCGCTGGCTTTGGAGTGGATTGGCAGCGAGCTTTGCCGCAGAGGTGCTTACTGCGCCGCTCGTTGTCTATTATTTCCACAATTTCCCGCTGTTTTTTATGATTGCCAACCTTTTGGCCGCTATGCTCCTTGGTTTTCTGGCGTTGCTGGGCGGGATGCTTATTATCATCTTCAGCTTCCTGCCGCCGCTGGCAATGGCGGTTTCCTGGATAGTTACGGTCCTTGTGCAGGCATTCAATAAGGTCATTATCATCCTGCAAAGCTGGAATCCTGCATCTTTTAAATACCTGCAGATAGATAAGCCGGAATTATTGCTCCTGTACCTTACAATTACCGGCATGTCTTTATATTTTCTCAATAAGGCGAAGCGTGGCTTATGGATGGGCATGAGCAGTCTGTTACTATTGCTGGCAATGCTTTGTAATGATAAGATGCGCCTGATGAGACAGGAACGGTTCGTGGTTTATAATATCAGCCGCCACACGAGTGTCGAGCGGATTGCCGGAAATCATTTTCAAACTTTATTTTCCGATACCACACCGGGAGAGCTATATGCCTCGAAGCTCGCGCATACAGGGTGGGGAGCCTGGAAGGCAGCCACAAATAATAACCAGGATTGCTTTACCGTAAGGGGCAAAAGAATTCTGGTACTTAAAAGCGCAATCGCAACTGGCGATACTTCGCGGTTTCCTACAGATATACTGATCGTGCATTGCCCGCTTAAAGACGTAACCCCTGAAGCGCTTGTGCACAGCTTTCAACCGAAAATAATTGTAGCCGGTGGCGGGCAGAAACGATGGGTCATTCAGCAATGGAAATCCCGGTGCGCAGTACTTCATATTCCCTTTCACGCCGTAACCAACAATGGCGCTTTCCTTATTGAATAGTGCGTGCTTTTGTCCGAAAAACCAAAACCTAATCCATATTAGCATATTATCTTCGCGGCAACCTGTCAAAATAAAGCCATTAAATGAACCGCCGTATCCAATCCGCGCTGATCTCTGTATTTTATAAAGATGGCCTTGAGCATGTGGTGAAACGCCTGCACATGCTTGGCGTAAAGCTCTATTCTACTGGTGGCACACAATCATTTATAGAAAGCTTAGGCATTCCCTGTACATCTGTAGAGAGCGTTACTTCTTACCCTTCTATTCTTGGTGGACGGGTAAAAACGCTCCATCCCAAAGTATTTGGTGGCATTCTTGCAAGAAGAGGCTTTGAGGCGGATGACCGGCATGTAGCCGAATATGAAATTCCGCTGCTGGACCTCGTGATCGTGGATCTTTACCCATTTGAGGAAACCGTAGCAGCTACAACAGATGAAGCGGCAATTATAGAAAAGATAGATATTGGCGGCGTATCGCTCATTCGCGCAGCGGCAAAGAACTATAAAGATGTATGCATTATTGCCTCGCGTAAACAATATACCGGTCTTGAAGATCTCCTGAATGAAAAAGACGGCGAAACAACGCTTGAAGACCGCAAACGTTTTGCTGCCGCAGCTTTCGGCGAATGCGCCCATTACGATGTGGCCATTTCGCGCTATTTTAATGGTAATAATGGCGATAGCTTCCAGATGAGCGCTGGCCATAAGCAGACACTTCGCTATGGCGAAAACCCGCATCAGCAAGCTGCATTTTATGGTGATCTTGATGCATGGTTTACCAAGCTGAATGGCAAGGGGCTTTCTTTTAATAACCTCGTGGATACCGATGCAGCCTGCCAGCTCATTGCTGAGTTTGATACTCGTAAACCTCTATTCGCTGTTATAAAACATACGAATGCCTGCGGTGTAGCCTTGCGCGATACCGTTGAAGAAGCATGGGAAGCCGCATTAGCCGGCGACCCGGAAAGTGCATTTGGCGGGGTGCTGGCAACTAATCAAAAGATCACGGTGCCTGTAGCGAAAAAGATTAACGAGATTTTCTTTGAGATACTGATTGCACCAGCATTTGATGCCGATGCTTTAGCCATCTTGAAAGCAAAGAAAAACCGCATTTTGCTCCAGCAAAAAAAGACGCTTAAGCCGCAACAGGAATTTAAGCGCATCCTGGATGGCGCGCTTGTGCAGGATACCGACACAGGAAGCTACAGCGAGTGGCGCGAGGAAGGAGCAAGGCCGGCAACGGAAGGAGAAAAGCGCGATCTTGAATTCGCCAACCTGATATGCAAGCATACAAAATCGAATGCCATTATTTTAGTGAAAGGCAGACAGCTGATTGGCAAGGGCTGCGGACAAACAAGCCGCATCGATGCGCTTCGCCAGAGCTTAGAGAAGGCTGCTCAATTTGGTTTTTCTACGGAAGGCGCAGTGATGGCTTCGGATGCATTTTTCCCATTTGATGATTGTGTGCGTAGGGCTGATGAAGCCGGTATTAAAGCGGTGATACAACCTGGGGGCTCAATGCGGGATAGCGATAGTATTACTTATTGTAAAGAACATGGCATGGCATTAGTGATGACTGGTATGCGCCACTTCCGCCATTAGCATTTAAAGCATATCAGCAATGAATATCCAGGTAGACATGCATTTAATGCTGCGTACCTACCAGCCTTTTGATGCTGGGGAGCTTTTCCTATGCGTGGATGCTAACCGTGCCCATCTGCGCGACTTTTTACCCTGGGTAAATACGACCCTGAAGCAGCAGGACTCACTCGAGTTTATTCATCATGCCCTTTTGCAGGAAACTGGTCAGTTGGGTCTTGCAATGGGTATTTTTCTGGAAGGAAAATTAGTTGGAGGCATTGGGATGCACGAGTGGAATCATAACCTGATGAAAGCGCAGATAGGTTACTGGCTTGCCAAAGAAGCAGAAGGAAGGGGACTGATGCTAAGCAGCGCAAGGGCGTTCATTAATTTTCTTTTTAATCAATTGAAAATGAATAAAGTGGAAATTCATTTTTTACCTTACAACATGCGCAGCAGCGAGCTTACTAAAAAATTAGGCGCAAAAGTGGAAGGCATTTTGAGGGACAGCATTAAAATAAATGGTGCTCATGAAGATGTAGTCATAACCGGAATACTGAGCCGAGAATGGCAGGCCGGGGTATAATTTTCAGTAGATAATTTTCTATCATTAGCCCTAATAAAAAAAGCAGGCTACCAATTGGCAGCCTGCTTTTCAGGAATTCGGCTTTAAACTTTTACTGTGTTTTATTTAGCTTTAAAGTAGCCTTAATCGTTGTGCCGTTAAGCGTGATAAAGTACGCACCTGCTGCGAGCTCAGTCAGACCATCGACCTTGTAAGTCTCCGTACCCGTTACTACTGCAATTGAGCCATTGCGTACCATGCGGCCGCCTGCATCGCTGATGATATATGCCAGGCGCTGATCTGCGGAAGCAACTATTTTCAGGTGTGCGTTAGCAACATTATCGCTGTTGAGCGGGTTAGGGTAGAAGCTGGCCATATCGGTTGCCTTACCATCAAAGCGAACGGTGCGTATTTCGCTGTAAACGGTTTTGCCGGAGAGGTCCGCCATTTTCAGGCGGTAATAGTTTGTGCCTTTAACAGGGCTATTATCATAAGCCTGGTATAGCCGCTCATTACTTGTATTGCCAGCTGCGTTCATTTTGGCAACTACTTCATTAAATGCTTTGCCATCTGTAGCGTGCTCCACTTCAAATGAAGCAGTGTTTTGCTCGTTTGAAGTTTTCCAGTTTAGCTGTACACGATTTGCATCAGCAGGTTTAGCTGAGAAATCGATTAAAGATACGGGGAGTGGGGCATTTGCCATGAGTGGCGTACCTCTGAAACCAGCAGTTGAGGTTGTGTAGGATGATCCTGACGGGCCATTGTTCCATGGCGATAACCTTTTTAGTGCAGATACATCCGGAGGACTAGTAAACGTTAATGTCGCACTGCCCCATAATACTGGGGTAGAAGTAAGTGGGATAGCTGTCAGGTTATTGAATACCATGTTGAATCTTAAACCGGCAACACTGCCTGGGGCTCCGGAAGATGTATTTATGGCTGCTGTACTAACGCCTGGCCCGGGAGTAATGGATACATTCGCATTGGATGGTAAGGTTGCGCCACTCGAAGATGGATCTACCAAAACTCTAAGCGTAGCGCTGCCCCATGTTCCGCCTGTTGTATTATAATCGGCGTTAGCAGATACATATAGGTCAAATGTGGCTACGTTACCGTTTACATGATTGTTCCTCATTTCAAGCGTAATTGAATCTGCATTGGCAATAGAACCGCCAAATAACAACAGAAATAATGAAGATAGATATTTTATTTTTTTCATATTTTTTTGAAATTAAAATAGTAACTGCACGAAATTCGTCACTTGGCTGCTTGGAATTTCCTACAGTTACCCGTTAGAAATTAATAGTTTATTAACGTGGATATAAGACTTAGATTAGCATTCGTTACTTGTAAAGTAGCATCTGCAGACTCAACGAATCCGTCAAAATTTATATCTGTTGGATCATAAACATCTGATAATGAAAGATCAGCATTCGTAAATACAGACGTTGCGTCGCTAGATTCAATAAATCCATCCTGGTTAACATCGCCTGCCCACATACACCATTTACTACCTACCTGTACCATTTGATCCGGATCACTGAAATCGTTAGCCGCCTTTGATAAAGCTGTTGTGAAATCATAAGATACAGGACCTACAAACCCGGTTACCGTATTGCTCATAATAGCAAGGTGATTGCGATGCTTTACAACCATACGCACAGGATAAGGGTACGCATCGAAAAGCGGTGCGGTTCCTGTTGCGGGATCTACAATAGTTCCATTTGGTTTAAGCAATAAGGCCCGCGACTGTACTATTGTGCCCAGCGTTACGGCATCTGTTGCGTTTCGTATTTCCACTTTTACCCAATCAACCACAGGGCCAGCTATTCCTGCTACATTGTTTATATTGCTATAAACCGTACTTAATCCATAAGGGTCAGTAGTGGGGAGCAGGTCCGTATTGGTTCCAGAATAATTCTGTAGTGCAGCAGTCATTGTGCTACCCGAAGCAGGGCCCTGCAGGAACACAGTATCCGATACCACAGCAGATGACTTATGCAGGTAGAAATTAGAGAATGCAGGAGTTGTTGCATCTACCCAGCAAACGCCGTTTGATCTGCCATTGCCGGTTTGAAACAGGTGCGTATTTGCGCCGGTGCCCGCAATGAAGTCTGGCTGGCAGGATGTGCCTACCTGGCGCGTTACATTCAGCTTACCCAGGGTAACTGTCGAGTCCGCTGCCTGTAAAGCCGCAAGCTCTGCATTCAGGAAGAAGAAGCGTACCTGTACATTCGTAGCCGCACTGTTGTTGATCCTGTAATTGCGGTTCAGATACATTTGAGCTACGTTGTCGAATGTGGCGCTTCTTACCGTAGCCGTATTGATGGATTGGGCAGGTGTGTAGTTTTGCACTGCACCGCCTGCAGGATTACGAACCATTGCTACCAGCTTGCTCTGATCATCCAATAAAGGCACCCAACCGGTATAAGTGCCATTGCCTTGGGATCCATAAGGCGTTTGGTAAGTACTGCTACAGCTATTGGCAGAAAGCATCGTGCTGTCCAGCGCATCCACTGCGATACAGAAAGTACCTGTATCCGCAGTACTGTAGCCATCGAGCTGGATGTAATAAGTCTGGCTTGCAGTCAGGTTGGTAGCATACAGTACAGACATAAAGGTCTGTGCCGAGCCTCCGTCTTCATCACAGGATATGATGTTGAAGGTGCCGTAGTTAGATACAGTGGTTGCGGAAAATAGCGCAATCCTTGAATCATCCATCGTATTGCCGGAACCAAGGTCTGTGGATATGCGTACCGCGCCATTTGAAGGTGCCGTAAATTTAAACCATACTGAGTGACCGCCGTTTACTGCTGCTGTCGCATCGCATGTAGCTACAGGCTCAGTAGTGCCCTGAGTTGCGCCCACATTACTATAGGCAGCCCCCGTGCATCCCGCGCCAACAGTAAGCGCAATCGCACCCGTAGCGTTATCATTTACTACCGAGGTAGAAAATACTACAGGGCCATTCCACGTGCTAAAGCTTGAGGCGCCGCAATCGCTGCGCACATAAAGGCTATAGGTAGTTTGTGTAGTAAGACCAGTAACAGAAGCCATTACAGCAGGGCTGGTAACGGCGCCGCTTGCAGCGAGGCCGGTAGTGCCTGAGCCTGCCGCGCCGGATGTACGCACTTCATACTGATAGCCAACAGGCGATGTTGTAGAAGCCGTCCAGCTTATATCGGCGGTAGTGGGAGTCAGATTCGTGGCAACGATAGCTGTTGGAGGCAGGCATGAAGGAATTGGCTCCCAATAAATATCATCTATCAGCATGCTTGCGCCACTTGTGCCTTTCGCCCGTAGAGCTAATACCGTGTTGGTACCTGGCGCCGTTCCCGGCATTACTGTATAGGATGCATAAGTAAGTGAAGCAGCCCTTACCTGTTGCAAAACCGTAAAAGTTGTGGCATCAGAAGGGTTGGTAAGGTAACCTACCTGCAAGGTATCGCCGGCAGTAAAATTACCGCGTAAGCTGAACCTTAATTGGTGCGTACCTGCGCCTGCGTTGCTTACAGGCTGTAGGGCTACCACTGGTTGTGAGCTTGTTGTGCCAGCATAGATGTACAGGGTATTTGGTGATGATTGTGCATTCGTGTTCTGTGTAGAAGCACTACCCAGGCTGTTGCCAACTTTAAAGAAGCATGCCGGGAAAGCAGGCGCCGTTATGCCATCAAAGTTTTCATAGAAAGAGGTAACTGCATTACAAGGCGTTGTAAAGGCAGTGCCTGCCGTCCATGCGCTGAAAGAAGAACCGCAATCGCTGCGTACATAGATCGCGTAACCTGTCTGTGCGGTAAGACTTGTAACAGAAGCCATAACAGCAGGGCTGGTTACAGCGCCGCTTGCAGCGAGGCCGGTAGTGCCTGAGCCTGCCGCGCCGGATGTACGCACTTCATACTGGTAGCCAATTGGCGAGGTTGTAGAAGCCGTCCAGTTGATATCGGCAGATGTAGCAGTCACGTTGGACGCTGCTACTGCTGTAGGAGCTAAACATGCCGGTGTAAGATCCACGCTGAAATCATCAAAGCTCATGTAGTTCGGAGCGTTGGTAGTAGTATTATCCGCGAAATAGGATACATAATAAACCCCGGTAGTAGCAGGGGTGAATGTGCCGGTGATCTGCGTATAAGCACCGTTTGAAACGGCAGAAGTTACGGTGGCGATAGCGCCGGTCATGCCTGCAACGGTAGCGGCGGAGCCCCACTTGAGCCCTGCGCTTGGCCATGCTGTTGCATCTGTGCTGAACCATACGCTGGCCGTGTAAGACTGACCGCCGGTAAGCTGTAAAGGCGCAGAGAAGAAGTATCCCGCTGCATTGGGTGAGTAGTAAACTGCAGAGAAAGCATTGCCGGTGCGTGCAGTAAGCGCGATGTTGGTGCTGGTTGCTGCGGCGATGTAGGTACGTGTTTTGCCGCTTGTAGAAACCGCAGGGTTGGAAGACATACAGGCAGGAAGTGTTCCTGCGGTGGTAAGCCCTTCAAAGCCTTCGGTGTAAGGAATAGATGATGCATTACAAGGCGTTGTAAAGGCCGTGCCTGCCGTCCATGCGCTGAAAGAAGAAGACCCGCAATCGCTGCGTACGTAAACAGAATAACTGGTATTTGCCATAAGACCAGATAAAGATGCAGAAGTAGCAGGGGCAGCAACACTACCATTTGTAGTAAGGCCTGAGGCACCTGAACCCGCTGCGCCGGATGTACGCACTTCATACTCGTAACCGGCAGGTGTCCCTATAATAGGTGCAGTCCAGTTGATATTGCCGCCTGTTGCAGTTATGCTGGTAGCTGTTACTGCAGTAGGGGTTCCACATACTGGGGTAGAATATGCGCTAAATGCATCCAAATAACTATCATAGCCACCATTGCCTGTAAACTTAAGTCCAATATACATGGTGGAAAGATTACCGGCACCCGAAGGGAGCGTTGCCGTTACCGGCGCCCATCCTGTTGCAGCGCCATAGCGGCGTGTAAAGTTTCCGGTAAAGTCATTCCATGTCGTCCCATCTGCTGACCACTGCAACGTCACGCCTTCGGTAAGGTAGCTGGTGGGCCCGCCATTAGTGCTAAAATACCATTGGAAATTAACGTCGACACTTGGTACCCCGGTAGTTGTAATTGGTGGAGAAACAAGTCTTGTAGATGTACTGTTGCTATAAGAATTGTAAAAAACCATACGTGTGCCCTCAAAGGGAGTAGAAACAGTTGGTGAGGTACCGGCTGTAGTAGTAACATATTTTGCTGTCAAAGAACCGCTTATAAATTGCTGACTCCAGCAGGATGGGTTAACCGTTGTGCCTGAAGTATTGAATCCCTCTATTAAGGTTAGCGTAACATTGTTGCAAAGTGTTGTGAATGCATTACCTGCCGTCCATGCGCTGAAAGAAGAGCCGCAATTGCTGCGTACATAGATGGTGTAGCCTGTCTGTGCGGTAAGACTTGTAACAGAAGCCATAACAGCGGGGCTGGTAACAGTGCCGCTTGCAGCAAGGCCGGTAGCGCCTGAGCCGGCAGCGCCGGATGTACGCACTTCGTACTCGTAGCCAACCGGCGAAGTTGTAGAAGCGGTCCAGTTGATATCGGCAGATGTAGCAGTCACGTTGGACGCTGCTACTGCTGTAGGAGCTAAACATGCCGGTGTAAGATCCACGCTGAAATCATCAAAGCTCATGTAGTTCGGAGCGTTGGTAGTAGTATTATCCGCGAAATAGGATACATAATAAACCCCGGTAGTGGAAGGGGTGAATGTGCCGGTGATCTGCGTATAAGCACCGTTTGAAACGGCAGAAGTTACGGTGGCGATAGCGCCGGTCATGCCTGCAACGGTAGCGGCGGAGCCCCACTTGAGCCCTGCGCTTGGCCATGCTGTTGCATCTGTGCTGAACCATACGCTGGCCGTGTAAGACTGACCGCCGGTAAGCTGTAAAGGCGCAGAGAAGAAGTATCCCGCTGCATTGGGTGAGTAGTAAACTGCAGAGAAAGCATTACCGGTGCGTGCAGTAAGCGCGATGTTGGTGCTGGTTGCTGCGGCGATGTAGGTACGTGTTTTGCCGCTTGTAGAAACCGCAGGGTTGGAAGACATGCAGGCAGGAAGTGTTCCTGCGGTGGTAAGCCCTTCAAAGCCTTCGGTGTAAGGAATAGAAGTTGCATTACAAGGCGTTGTAAAGGCGGTGCCTGCCGTCCATGCGCTGAAAGAAGAAGACCCGCAATCGCTGCGTACATAGACTGTATAGCCTGTTTGAGCAGTCAAGCCGCTTAAAGAAGCCATTACAGCGGGGCTGGTTACAGCGCCGCTTGCAGCGAGGCCGGTAGCGCCCGAGCCGGCAGCGCCGGATGTACGCACTTCATACTCATAGCCAATTGGCGAAGAAGCAGAGGCAGTCCAGCTTATATCCGCAGAAGTAGGGGTAAGGTTGGATGTTGCAACCGCTGTAGGTGCAAGGCAGGATGGAATGGGCTCCCAATAGATATCATCGACAAGCATGCTTGCAGCAACAGATCCTTTACCACGCAAGGCCAAAACCTGGTTAGCGCCAGGTGCGGTACCAGGTGCTACGGTGAAAGATGTGTAGGTTAATGAGCTTGCTACTACTTCCTGAATTAAAACAAAAGACGCTGCATTTGTTGGGTTTGTAAGATAGCCAACCTGAATAGCATCACCGACAGTAACATTAGCCCTAAGGCTAAAACGGAGCTGGTAGGTTCCCGCTCCAGCATTGGACACCGGTGGAAGGGATACTACCGCTTGTGAACTCGTGGACGTTGAATACAGATACAATGTATTTGGCGCTGAGTTAGCGTTTGTGTTTTGGGTATTTGCAATACCTCCGGTTCCTACTTTACTGAAGCAGGAAGGAAGCGCAGGCGTAGTCACAGCATCGAAGTTTTGAAAATACGCTGTAACTGGAGTGCAGGAAGTTGCAATACTTCCTGAGGTAGCATAAGTAGTGCATGCTCCAACGGCGCCAACCCTATAATAATAGGTTGTACCGCCGGTTAGCCCTGTTATTGATTGCGTAGTGCCGGAAGTAGAGAATGGTGAACCGGTAGCATCAAAACCTGGTGCAAAAGTTGCGTTCGTGGATACCTGTACCGTATAAGTGATCGGCGATGCTCCGCCGCCTGCGGCCGGCGCTGTCCATGCAAGATCAAAACCCGATGTGCTAAGGTTGGAGGTGGTTATTGCGGTAGGCGCGGCAGGGCAGGTTACCGCCGTACCCGTGAGCGGTGATGTGGCCAGGTATTTTGGGCCACCTGTACATCCTGCGCTATTGAACGAGTAAATGTAGTAATTGTAGCTTGTATTGCTCGTAAGGCTGGTGCTCGTGATGGTAGCTGTACTGCCTGTGGATACGATGTACGTATTTGCACCTAAGGTAGCAGCGCCGACAGTGTAAGACGTACCATCAACCGGGGCTGTAGGAACAGCGCCTAATACAGAACGAACGACTAAATAGTTAGTAGGCGTAGTTGCCGGAGCAGTAAAAGTACCCGGTGTTGAGGTACTCGTGTTTGCGGCAAACGTAAGTGCAGTAGGCTGTGCAGTTGGTGTGGTGCAAGGATTGCCCAATGTGGTAAAAGTACCTGTTGTGGTATAGCCGTTTAAGGCTGTGCCAGCAGCGCTTGTAGGAATATGCGACCAGATTGAGGTAGTACTACCGTTAGATGCCTGCACCCGAACCTGATAACTTGTATTTGCGATAAGGCCTGAAAGTGGAATTGAGTTTGTGGCTACATTTCCGGCGCTCGTCCATGTGCAGGTGCCGGGTACCCGGTACTGTACATTATAGGAGGTTGCACCAGCCGATGCAGTCCATGAGATTGTAGCTCCTGTAGTTGTGATACCGGATACTGCGGCGAATGTTTGCACAGGTGCAGGTGCCGTTTGAGGTGTCCAGGTATAGGTAAGGCCATTTGCTGGTTTTACAGCAGTGTTTGCAGTTGAGAAAAGCATTGTACTACTGTTTGCATTACCGGTTACGGCATTGCTCCAGTCACATGTAGTACCGGTTGGTATATTGGCAATCTGAAGGGCATTCACATTGGTAGCCCACGTTGTAGTACTACCGCGTATTCCAATTTGTGCTGTTGCTGTGGTAAGGGGTGCAGACCAACTACCATACACAATATTTATAGCCCCATTCGCTGTATTCAGCCGTATCTGAAAGTTCAGCCGTTCAGCTGTTTTTCCTCCTGAGTAGGAAGCATGATCCGTCCATTGTACAATGAACTCACTACCAACAGTAGCATAAGATACTGACGGGGTAGCACCGGTAGCGGTTGAATTCGCCCCATCTTTTGCATAGGCTGCGACAGCACCGTTTACTCCGGTTTGATTGGATGATAACGCCGAATAATTGCTTGAAGATGATGCAGCGGTTCCAAATGTCAAGTAACCATTTGAATTAACATAGCAGGTTGTATATCCTACTCCACCGAAAGTAAATGTGGCTGGTAAGGTTAAAGCTGCACTGACATTATCATCAAAAGTCGCGGTGAAAAGATCTGTTCCTGTAATCGGCGTATAAGTGCCTGAACTTACTGCGAAGCTATAGTTCGCAATATTCGTTTGGGCGCCCGTTCGGCTACTGAAGCCTACAAGGAGTGCTAAAAGCAGCCCAATTTTGTGTAATGATTTTGATATCATACTCATGAATAAAATTTTAAAACCGCCTACTCAATCCAGGGTTTTCGGCATCGCCCTATCTTACTTTTTTCCGGGTGTTCAGAGAATTTTCCCTTTTTTATTCGCTTGCCTGATAGTACTGAAAGAAAAAGTTTAGAGGTTAATATGAAGATTTTTAGTAAAAATTATCGCTGCTGCTCATTTTAATCCTGGCAACTATCCTGCATTTCCGTATCAGAAACTTTTACAACCAGATTGTTGCAAAAAAGATAAAATTGTTAAGCCAGTATTAATTCTATATTATCCAATACTAAGCAATTATTAATTAGCATCAGTTACTGTATAATTTTAACATTCCTCAAAACCATTGGATATTATTTAATTGCAACTATTTTTAAAAAATGGGTTTTCACTTGCCTTGATAGATAAGGATTTTAAAAAAGATTTTAGAAAAAAGCTTACAATAAATTCTGATTATACAAGGCAAAAAAAAGCAGTTAATTTTTAGTTAACTGCTTGGACGTGTGTTGTTTTATATGCCTTGCTACCGAACTAAGAGCAATTGTGGTGCAACCCCAATAACCAAAACAATACCCGCCGTGAGGGTTAGAAGAAGCTTATCCGCTGCACTCACAGGCTCCTGCAATACCGGTGTGCCGGATTTAAAATACATGGCAATGATCACCCGGAAATAATAATAGGCAGAGACTGCAGCCATTAATAGCGCAAAGATTACGAGCCACATATATTGCCCTTGCTGCATCACCGCATAAAGCACATAATACTTCGCTATAAAACCGCCCGTAAGCGGTATCCCCGCCAGGGAAAGCACAAACACCGCTGCAACACATGCCAGCAACGGCTCTTTCCTCGCCAACCCGTTAAAGCCGTCATAGGTATAATCCTTCATCTTCATTAGCACTGCAAAAAGCCCGATGGAAGCTACGCTGTAAGCCACGGCATAAATGATAATGCTCTGCCAGCCTGTATTATTTACGCTCAAAACAGCGAACAGCATAAAACCGGCCTGCGCTATAGAGGAATACGCCAGCATCCGCTTCACGCTTTGCTGGAATACTGCAGTTATATTACCAACCAGTAAAGTAGCTGCGGTGATGATTGCTAACACAAGGCTCCACTTTTCGCTTACCTGGCCGAATGACGAATGGAATATTCTTAGAAAAGCAAAAAATGCGGCTGCTTTTACTACCGTGCTCATGTAAGCAGTAAATGGCGTAGGCGATCCGTCATACACATCGGGCGTCCATAAATGCATGGGTGCCGCAGATACTTTAAAGCCAAAAGAGACCATTAAAAGAAGAATTCCTGCAAGCGCCATTGGATTGAAAGCTGTAGGATCTGTAAAGTTGAATGCAGTAATTGTAAAATAGCCGGTAGCACCATAAATCAACGCAATTCCCATCAGCAAAATGCCCGTGGAAAAGGATCCCATCAGGAAGTATTTGAGCGCGGCCTCACTGCTTTTCAGGTTCTTTTTATCAGCGCCTGCAAGAATATACTGCGGTATCGATAATATCTCAATTCCGAGAAATAGCATTAGCAAGGTATTGTAGCTGCTCAACAGGTAAACGCCGCAAAGAATAAAGAAGATCAGGGCAAAATATTCAGCCACATAGCTACCCACTTTTAATATTGCCTGCCCGCAGAGCAAGCCATAAAGCAGGGTGCATGCCGTCATGAGCGTGCTGAACCATACCGAGTATTTATCCATATGCAGCATATCGCTGAACATAGATACCGGCCGCCCATCCTTCGGAAGCTCTATCAGCTCCCAGATATTTATACCCAGCAGCACCGCCAGCAAAATGCAGGCAAGCGTAACCAGTCCTTTTTTCTCCTTAAACAGAATACCGGAAAACATCATAATGATGCCCATCGCGGTGGTTGCTATAATAGCTTTCATTTAGTCTGTGGTCTTTTGTCGATAGTTCTGGCCGTAAAGTAGGACCAAAGGTGCTGTCTTTAAACTTGCTAATAATTATAAACCCGCCATACCTGCAGTAAGCATAAGCAATGGCTTCGGATATACTCCAAGAAACAGGATAATACTGATAATAATTGCCAGCCCGATCCATTCATTTATTGTAAGGTCGTAAGAAGTTTTCCCGCTCTCCGGAATATTGCCGTAGGCCACACGCTGTACCATGGTAAGGGTATAAACTGCACCAAGGATGACTCCAAGGCCGGCAAGCACCATAAATACAACATGGTATTGGGAAGCGCTCTGGAACAATCCATGGAACAGCATAAACTCACCGATAAAGCCATTGGTAAGCGGCAGGGCGATGTTTGCAAAAGCGATGATGACCAAAGCTATAGCCATCTTTGGGGCAGTGCTTGCCATGCCGCCGAGCTTTGTCATATCCCGCGTACCATAGCGCTGCTCGATCATGCTTACCAGGAGCCACATGCCGGTAATATTGATGCCGTGGTTGAACATTTGCACCATCAGTCCGTGCATGCCCTGTGGTGAGCCTGCAAAAGCAGCGGCAGCCATCAGGCCCATGTGCGCAATGGAAGAGTAAGCTACCAACCGCTTGATATCCGTTTGCACCATCGCTATGCAGGAAGCATATATAATCCCGACCACCGAAAGTACGATCACCGTATTGCTCCAATAGGCAACACCGGCGGGTACCAGTGGCAGCAGCCAGCGCAGCACCGCATAAATGCCCATCTTTACCATTAGCGCACTTAGGATAATGGTAACCGGGGTAGGTGATTGCTCGTAAGTATCCGGCTGCCAGGTATGGAACGGGAAGATGGGCATCTTAATAGCAAAAGCAATGAATATGAGCCAGAATAGCCATAGCTGCGTATCTCCACGCATGCTTTTTCCGGCTTCCACCATATCTGCCCAGGCATAGCTGTGCGTTGGCGTGTGCAGAAACACATAGATCAGCCCGGCGAGCATCATCAGGCTACCCGCAAACGTATAAACGAAGAATTTAAATGTAGCCTGAATGCGCCGCTCGCCACCCCAGCGGGAGCAAAGGAAATAAACGGGCACCAGCGCTAGCTCCCAGCCAAAGTAGAAAAGTAAGCCATCGGCCGCGAGGAATACCGTCATAAGCCCTGCGCTGCTGAGCATGAGAAGGCCATAAAACGAATTTTCACTTTCTACCTCTTTATTCCAGTTGTTGATGATTATAACTGGTAACACAAGCGCCGTTAAAAGGCAAAGCATACCGCTCATGCCATCTCCCATAAGTGAGAAAGATGACCCGAGCGCAGGCATCCACGAATGGCTGTATGTAAGCGCCGAGCCACTATTGATATGCATCACTGTGTAGCCGGCAACGCCCAGCACCCCAAGGGAGGCTGCGAGCGATAAGCCTTTAGCGCCGGCACCATTTAGCGCAAAGCAGCAGATGCCAGCCAGCAGGGGAATAAGAAGTAATAAAATCAATACCATAATCAACTATCAAAAAGGGTGTTACTCTATTTGTTTTTGCCCTTAGCTAAAGGGAATTCTAGGATACATAGGTTACGTTGGTCCGTTCATCTACCTGTCTTTAATAAGCTTTCCTCAAGAATACAAGGACAAAATCTCGGTTCTAGTATTTTAAAAAGCATTACCAAAAAAACCAAATGCCAGCAAGATGGTCATCCCTACTACCATAATAAAAATATAATATCCTACCTGCCCGCTTTGTATTAGCCGCATCCTGTCGGCACCCCAGCGTACTAATCTTCCTACTCCATTTACACCTGCATCAATGCCGTTGCGCTCTATATATTTATCTGAAAACCGGGAAAAGGCCATAAACGGGCGTATCACTACAGCATCATACAATTCATCGATATACCATTTGTGCTCGAGCACTTTCGCCAGTCCTTTATGCTCTGCAAAAACAGGCTTACGGTTAGCTGCCCATCCCCAAATGCTAAAAATTATGGCAACGGCGGAAGATATAAGCAACGCCATCAATTCCTGGCTATGATTAAGCTCCTCACTGGTATTTGTAACTACTTTGCCCAGCCATTCATGCAGCAAATGTGCCTGCCCGGTAATGGCAGGAAGACCTACGTACCCGCCAACTACAGATAGTACAGCCAATACAATAAGTGGCAAAGTCATGGCGGCAGGACTCTCGTGCAAGTGATGCTCCTGCTCATGCGTACCCCGGAAGGCGCCGGTAAACGTAAGCGTATAAACACGGAACATATAAAAAGCGGTCATCATGGCGGCAAGAATTCCTCCCCAGTAAATAATCGGATTTTTGGCAAATGCAGCGGCAAGGATTTCATCTTTAGAAAAGAAACCTGAGAAACCCGGGAATACCTGCAATTGCCAGGCAACCAATCAGAAATGTAACCTGCGTAATGCGCATTTTCTTACCCAGCCCGCCCATGATACGCACATCCTGCTCGCCGCCCATAGCATGGATCACAGAGCCGGAACCGAGGAACAGCAGTGCTTTGAAAAAAGCGTGTGTCATAACATGGAAAACAGCGGTAGTGTAAGCGCCCATACCCAACGCCATAAACATAAACCCAAGTTGGCTGACTGTAGAATAGGCCAATACCTTTTTAATATCATATTGCCTGATAGCTATGGATGCGGAAAGCAGCGCTGTAGCAAGACCAATGTAAGCGATAAGTTGTAATGCTATTGGCGCCAGATTATAGAGCGCGCTGCTGCGGGCAATCATATAAATGCCGGCGGTAACCATAGTTGCCGCGTGGATAAGCGCAGAAACCGGCGTAGGACCGGCCATTGCATCGGGCAGCCAGGTATAAAGGGGGATTTGCGCGCTTTTGCCCATTGCTCCTATAAAGAAGCAAACGGCGATCCATGTTTTTATGTTCGTACCGGTAAGATCTGAAGCCGTGCCAAGCTGCGGGAAGAATTGCCCGTAGGTAAGTGTCCCATAATAGTATAACACCATAAGCATCCCTACAATAAAGCCAAGATCGCCTATGCGGTTCATTACAAATGCTTTTTTTGCTGCATTGGTATAGTCGAGGTTCTTAAACCAGAAGCCAATAAGCAGGTAAGAGCAAAGCCCTACGCCTTCCCAGCCTATAAACATAATGAGGTAAGAAGCGCCCAAAACCAACAACAACATCGAGAATATAAACAAATTCAGATAGGCAAAATACTTCACCATGCCTTCATCATCATGCATATAGGAAGTAGAATAAACATGAATGAGAAAGCCAACGCCAGTGATAATGAGCAGGAAGAGGGAAGATAATTCATCTACCAGAAAATCAAACGGGATCATCAGCTTCCCGATTGGATAAAATCGAACAGGTGTATTACCTGCCCGCCGGAAGCCTTTACTTCGAAGAAAATACCCAGCGATATGGCAAAAGAGGCCAGCATCATGACGCAGGCGAGCACGCCGCCGGCTGTTTTAGGCATTTTACGCCAAAATATCCCATTGATGAGAAAGCCTAATAATGGGAAAAGTGGAACTAAGTAAACGTAGGTAATCAGATCTTTCATTCAATATTGCTGTTATAATTGAAGAGCAGCCTTTTAATTTCTTTTATAAATTGCTCCATTTCAGGAATCATTCTTAGTACATCATCAATAGTATAATTCACCAATGCATCATAGTCACTTTCCATTCGTACTTCAAAAGCATTACGCGCAATCTTTATCATATCCTTACTTACCTTTCCGGTTGAGCCAAATTCTTTAGTAAACCATCCTAATAAGCGCTGATGTTTTGATGTTTTAAAGCTATGAATAACTGCAAGGGCAGTAATAACATAAAACATTCCATAATAAATCCGGTTCAATGCAGCTGCTGTATGCCCGTTTTCCGCTAAGAGCTTTGCGGCTATAACTGCCTCATCTGCCTGTTGAAGGCGGTATTGCAATACATCTTCAAGCCGTTGTTCTTTCATAAAGCATATGCACCATGCGCTAAGGCATCCTGAAATAATGGCTGGGCGCCGCGTACATCATTCAACTCCTCCTCGCTGATAACTAAAGTGTGCGTAAGGATTCCAAAAAAGAGATCGGTATCTGTGCATACATCGCTAATAGCTCTTTTTTTTTCATAAGCTAACTTCTTGCCTTTCCATATAAGTAAAATATCATAGTCAGAATCTTCAGTGGCTTTTCCTGTATTGTGGGAGCCAAACAGCACTACATCCTTTACTTCGCCGGGAAATACGGTCCGCAGCCGTAGCGCCATGTCATTCAGTACTTCTTTTGCGTTTGCCATCATTAATGCTTCAAACGGTTCAGAATATTTATATCCACAGAATGTACTTTCCGGTACATCATTACAATAACTGCAAGCCCAACGGCAACTTCTGCGGCTGCTACAACCATAATAAAAAATACCATAATCTGCGCATCTGCATTATGATTCATTTTCGAAAAGGCGACCAGCAATAGGTTCACGGCGTTCAACATCATTTCAATACACATAAATATAATAATGGCATTGCGCCGCATCAAAGTTCCGGCTATACCAATACAAAAAAGCGCGAGACTCAGTACTAAATAATATTCTATGTGCATAATTAATTCTGATTGGGGTTTTTTACGTATTGCGCCATGCCGGTTGTGCTGTCGGCAGGCTCACCTTCATCCTTCTTGCCGATTACAATGGCGCCTATTATAGCGCTCAGAAAGAGCACGCTGCTTATCTCAAAAGGAAGCACATATTTTGTAAACAGTAACTTGCCCAGGTTGCTGATGAGACCAATCTCAGTTGACCTTTTTTCAAGCGGGATCATGGAGGCGGAGCGTAATGCAGCAAGCAGCACAAGAAATAAAATACCGCCGGATATTATGCCCGCAAACTGAACGATTTTACTTTTCTGCGGCTCCACATCTGCATTCAGATTCATCAGCATGATCACAAATAGGAACAGTACCATGATGGCCCCTGCATAAACGATAATATTTACAATAGCGAGAAATTGTGCATTGAGCATAATATAATGGCCGGATATTGAAAAGAAGGTAAGAATAAGAAATAGCACACTGCTTACCGGGTTGCGGCTAAGAATAACTCCCAGCGCACAGCCAACAGCCATTGCCGAGAGCAGCCAGAATAAAATTTCCTGAATATCCATGATTACTTAGCCGTATGATTTGGATTAGGAATAAGCAGATCTTCTTTCTTATAAATAAAGGATTCGCGATTGAAATTGGAAGGCGTTACGGTTTCTGTAAGATAAACGGCGTCTTTAGGGCAGGCCTCTTCGCAGTACCCGCAAAAAATACAACGCAGCATATTAATTTCATATTTCGCAGCATATTTCTCTTCACGGTATAGATTTTCCTCGCCGGCCTTACGTTCTGCAGCTTCCATGGTAATGGCTTCAGCAGGACATGCGAGGGCGCAAAGGCCACATGCCGTACAACGCTCGCGGCCTTCCTCATCCCGGTTGAGGATATGCAAGCCGCGGAATACAGGGCTGAAGGGCCGTTTTTCCTCTGGGTACTGTATGGTTGCGCTTTTTTTGAAGGCATGGCAAATGGTAATAGCCATACCTTTCAATATGGATGGCAGGTAAGCTTTCTCCATGAAAGTCATGGGGCTGCGATCTACCTGTTTTGCTCTGTTTGTTAGTTGCATTTAGTTTTGCTTAATCTGCTAATCCCTTTAAAACTTTATCAATTTTTGTTTCCAGCTTAGGTAGGTCTGTAGCAAGCGTTTCCCATACATGCGACCATTCTATGCCACCATATACATGAATGTAAAAATTTCTTGCTGCCTTCATTTGCTAACATTCGATTTCGGTAAACCGGTTTTTTAATTCAGCAGAAATTTTACCACCAAATTCGCCAATCACTACCAGTCGCATTAGACAAGCATGCTTTAACACATCATTACTCAAAAAACCGGCTTCTGTCTCGTTTTCGATGTAACCTTTTAATGCAGCGATTGCTTGTGCGATAACTTCCAGATAGGTGATGTCTCTTTCTTCCATTATGCAGCGTATAATAGGGTCTTATCCTGCTCGATCATTTTCTTTACCCTCGGGTACATTGAACTGTCTTCAATAAAATCCACTTTTTTTTGTAATGCATCTTCGAGATCGCCCAGATAGCGTGCTAATCCAAAATAGGAAATCCTGGTTTCTTCTTTTAATACAAATAATAAATCCACATCACTATCCTCCCTGGCTTCACCCCGTGCATATGACCCAAATAGCCATACTTTATTCACCGGCTTATCCTTAAAATAATCGGTAACCACGGTTTTTATCTGTTCTATCGTCAGCATACTTTATTTAAAAAGCCAGATAATAGCACCGCCTGTAATCAGCATATTTACCAGCGCAATCGGTATTAAATTTTTCCAGCCAAGATTCATTAGCTGGTCATAGCGGAAGCGCGGAAGCGTCCAGCGCACGGCCATAAAAAAGAGAATGAACAGGATGATTTTAGTCATTAAAGCACCAACACAGGTAAGAGCAAAAATAATGCTGCCTCCGCCGCCCACATGCTCCGCTACCCAATCCATGCCAGGATAGTTGTAGCCGCCAAAATACAGAGTTGAAAGCACTGCGGAAGAGATAAAAAGATTAATATATTCAGCAAAAAGATAGAAGCCGAGCTTCATAGAGGAATATTCCTGGTGATAGCCCATATTGAGCTCGCTCTCACACTCCGGCAGATCAAAAGGTGCGCGGTTTAGCTCTGCAAATGAGCATACCAGAAAAACCAGGAAGCCAACTGGCTGCTTAAAGAAATTCCAGGTGAAATAGCCATCATGCCAAAAGCCGTGCTGCTGGGCTACTATTTCCCGAAGGCTGAGCGTGCCGCTGATCATCAGTAGAGCAATCAGTGATACGCCCATTGCCAGCTCATAAGAGATCGATTGCGCGGCAGCACGGATGGATGACATGAGCGAGAACTTATTATTACTCGCCCAGCCGCCCAGCATCACGCCATAAACGCCAATGCTTACCACGCCGAAAATGAAGAGAATGCCAATATTAATATCCGCAACCTGCAATGTAATAGCTCGCTGGCCGGTTGCACGCACAATATCCGGCCCCCATGGGATCACAGCGCTCGTCATGGTAGCGGTAAACATAGCCAGGCAAGGGCCGAGAATAAACAGAAAGCGCGTAGAGCTATCCGGAATGATCTCTTCTTTCATAAAAAGCTTCATCCCATCAGCCAGCGGCTGGAATAGCCCGAAAGGCCCCGCACGATTTGGCCCGCGGCGGTCCTGCATTACGGCAGCAACTTTACGCTCGCCCCAGGTTGCGTACATGGCCACACCAAGCGACCCGAAAAGGATCACTGTAATGAGTAAAACCTTCTCGATCAAAAATCCCCAGTCTATTTCTAAAAACAGCATAGCGCCGCAAAATTAATCAGTTCGTTAAAAAAATCAGTTCTTTTATTTGGGTGTCGTCAGGTGAATTGCTATTGAGCAGTCGTGGCGTTGGCACCGTTCATCTTTCTGATACTATGAGGCATTATTTAGTTGCTGTAAAAAAATTAAGCGTACAGCAATCTGCCTTTTGCTTCAGGTATCTGCCATGCTTTTTCCTTAGCAAGATTCATCCATTCCTCTGCCACAATATTTATTTCTTTTAATGCTTCATCCTGAGTATCACCATGTGCAATACAACCTTTTAGTTCCGGCATTTCAGCAATATATGCTTCATCTATATCACTCCAGTAGATTATTATTTCATATTTAGTCATCATTAACCAGTTTATTATTCACCAAGAAGTCACGTACCTGTTTTACCTGATAAGATTTTGCTTTACCGTCTTTGGTTTTTTGAAGATTTATAATTCCCTCTATACCTGATTTAGAAAAAATCCTGTGGCTCCCGCCTGTTGCACGTTCATCAAAGCCTGTTCTCAATAGAATCTGCACCAGATCATTCAGATCAAAATTAGCATCGGCATTGCCCATAAGCAGGCGGAGCAGCGTTTTTTCCTTCCGGCTCATCTAATTTTGTATCACATCATCCTTAAAGTCATCCGAATGAGCCGGCCCTTCTATCCTGCTCAAATCTATTTCGGGGCGGTTTACCTCACTTACACTGTGTATCGGCATCAGGTGCTTAGGCATCCTGCCCAAAACTTCCGGCAGCACCTCCTGCGCTTTCTTTGCATCCAGATAATGACCCTGCGAGATTACGCTGTGCCGGTCGATGCGGCTTGGCCCGTCAACGATCCAATCTTTCGCTTCTTTTTTATCAAAACGACAAGTATTGCAG
This sequence comes from Chitinophagaceae bacterium, assembly GCA_965246905.1. Classification (GTDB taxonomy): domain Bacteria; phylum Bacteroidota; class Bacteroidia; order Chitinophagales; family Chitinophagaceae; genus UBA1952. The sequence goes on along the minus strand of CBDFFZ010000023.1, from coordinate 111,674 downwards.
ATCCAGCCCGGCGCTCCTTCCGGCGTGTCTTCCACCTCGCCCCACTTATCCTTACGGGCCGTAACGCGGAATACTTCATCCCCGCGCATCCACAGCCTTACGCGGCCGGAGCATCCTTTGCACGCACAATTGCGGTGTGCATCCAGCGGTTTGGTAAACCATACCCGGTTCTTAAAACGAAAAGTGCGGTCTGTAAGAGCGCCAACAGGGCAAACATCAATCACATTTCCAATGAATTCGCTGTCTAAAGCTTTATTCAGATAAGTAGAGATCTGCGCATGCTCGCCACGATCCAGGATACCATGTTCACGGTTATCGGTTAGCTGTTGGGCAGTATATACACAGCGGAAGCACATAATACAGCGCGTCATGTGCAATTGAATGTTCTGGCCGATGTCTTCTTTCTCAAAGGTGCGCCGGCCAAACTCATAGCGCGTGCTGGCAGCCCCATGCTCATAACCAAGATCCTGCAGGTGGCACTCGCCGGCCTGGTCGCAGATAGGGCAATCGAGCGGGTGGTTGATAAGCAGGAATTCGGTTACGCCTTTGCGGGCATCGAGTACCTTATCCGAGGTCATGCTTTTTACTTCCATGCCATCCATTACGGTGGTGCGGCAGCTTGCTACCAGCTTAGGCATCGGGCGGGGATCTTTCTCTGAGCCCTTGCTTACTTCTACCAGGCAGGTACGGCATTTGCCACCGCTGCCTTCGAGCTTGGAGTAGTAGCACATGGCCGGCGGCGTAACTTCGCCGCCAATCATTCGGGCCGCGTTGAGCACGGTGGTGCCTGCCGGTACCTCAACCGTAATATTATCTATGGTTACTTTAAAGTTCGGTGTATCTGCCATCATCTCAAATTATCAATATTAACCTGATAGTTCTGCTCTTTAAGTATCGTTATCCAATTAATAAGCTTTTTTACTGCCTTTATATCTGTCCGTTCTCTTATAGCGCTGAATAACTTAATAAGCCTTTCATCTGTCAGGGAGGACATCGTTTTTGTTATTTTCCTGAAATCTTCTAAATTATCATTCAGCAGAAAATCCGGAAGATTAATATGTGCCTGCTTGCATACATTCATAATCCAAACTTCTAAAACAGGACAGATTTGGATAATGAAATGTTGTTTGCCGGGATGCTTCCAAAGGATAAGTTCCTCATTGCAAATATCCTCTTTAGTAAATTCGCTTAAATAACTGATAGCCTTCTTGTCCTTATCTATAATGCCTACGGCGAATTTATCTTTGAATTTTCCATTTTTCATTTCTGCCTCCACCTTAAAACAACTATGCTTATGGTTATAACCTGTTGCAGTAGGAATAAGTATCTGAAGAAGCAATGTGTCTGCATAACATTCAGGCAGAATTGCTTTGTCCATTGCTCAGGTAGCTTTCGAGGTTAAAAAATAAATCCACACCGTAATCTTTTATCTCCTGAATGTTCGTTTCTGAAAGTAGGGTGATAGTGGTTTCGTCGCTAACATAGTCGACAAGATATATTGCCAATTCATCCGAGGCTTCTTCTAGTAGATTGTCCAAAACAAACGGACTGTGTGTAGTTATGAAAAATTGGTTCGTTTTGTTGGTGATTATGTCATAGGTCAATTTGCGGATATATGGTGGAAACATATGCGCTTCCGGTTCTTCAAAAAGCAGAACAGCGCCTTCGTTGCTTGCAATAGCCGCTTTGTGAAAAATGAGCCGCTGTAAAGTATCGGCGGTTGAATGAAGGCCTAATGAGAAAACGGTATGCTCATCAACTGTTTTCTGCAACCGCAGGTTGCCGTTGTCAAAAACCATGTCGAACCCAAAATCCGAAAATAGCGCACTGGCTTCTTTTCTTAATTTGGTATTCTGTTGTAAAACAGAAGCAATATTTTCACCAAAAGGGAACTGTAAGCTGGTTTTCGTTATTCTGGTCTCGTCTTTTTGATGAGCATTGGCGAACATGTACCTATATACATGCCCCTGGAGTATTGCCAAAAACTCAGCATCGTTCTGGGGATATTTAAAAGAGTCAGATACCGATATGTATGTCGGTTCGAAATAGCTATTAAAATTGGCAGATAGGGATGCGTGTGGTTCAAAACGGCAAGTATAGCTTAGACTTGCTGTCAAGTCATCCCATGCAATAAAGACTTTCCGTAGATTTGATGTTATATACGCTGGTGCATTGCTGATTAGCCCCTGAAAAAAACAAGCCGGCAATGTTTCCAAACGAATGAAGTCTGACAGTAGGAATTTGGGATTTCGATTTTGTTCAAAAATTTTCTCTATGATCCCTAAAGTGCCGATTGCTTCTAATATATTGCTCTTCCCCACATTAGGATAGCCGATAAAGACATTAATCCGCTTGCACCCCTCAATCTTTTGATGGCGTATGGATTTAAAGTTCTTTATTTCTATATCGTTGATAAGGTTGTTCATCCCTTTAAATTGTTACTGCCTCCAATGCATCCGCATAATGAGCCAACCCGTAATTCCGCGTCTGCGATTCCTCAGGGTTCAAAACATGCCACTCAAACTCATCCCGGAAATGCCGGATGGCTGCAGCAACGGGCCAGGCCGCCGCATCACCCAGCGGGCAGATCGTATTGCCTTCTATGCGCCGTTGTATATCCCAGAGCAGATCAATATCGCTTATTTTTCCTTTTCCGGTTTCGATATTTTTTAATACCCGATACATCCAGCCTGTTCCTTCGCGGCAGGGACTGCACTGACCGCAGCTTTCGTGCATGTAGAAGTGCGCGAGGCTCATGGTATGGCGCACTACACACTGGTCTTCATCCAGCACGATAAAGCCGCCCGAACCCATCATCGTACCCGTTGCAAAGCCGCCGTCGGCAAGGCTTTCATAGTTCATCATCCGCGGCTCTCCCTTTGCAGTTTTAAGCAGGAGATTGGCCGGAAGAATAGGCACGGAAGAGCCGCCGGGAATACAGGCTTTCAATTTTTTACCATAGGGAATGCCGCCGCAATATTCATCACTGTAAATAAACTCTTCCACAGAGCAGGTCATATCGATCTCATAAACGCCTGGTTTATTAATATTGCCGCAGGCAGAGATAAGCTTCGTGCCGGTAGATTTGCCTACGCCGATCTTCACGTATTCATCCCCACCCATATTAATGATCGGCACAATGGCAGCAATAGTTTCTACATTGTTTACCATTGTCGGGCGCATCCACACACCCTGAATGGCAGGAAATGGCGGCTTGATGCGCGGGTTGCCGCGCTTGCCTTCCAGGCTTTCTATCAAGGCGGTTTCTTCGCCGCAGATATAGGCCCCGCCACCACGATGCACATATATCTCGCAATCAAAACCGGTGCCCAGAATATTCCTGCCCAGCCAGCCGTTCGCCTTAGCTTCTGCAATCGCCTGCTCTAGGATATCCGGGATCCAGGCATATTCTCCGCGAATATAGATATAGGAAACATTGCTGCCCAGCGCAAATGACGAGATGATCATCCCTTCAATGAATAAGTGTGGCAGAAACTCCATCAGATAGCGATCCTTAAAAGTGCCGGGCTCGGATTCATCCGCATTGCAAACCAGGTGGCGGGGCACGCCTTCCGGCTTGGCGATAAAGCTCCACTTCATGCCTGTAGGGAAGCCTGCGCCGCCACGACCACGCAGGCCGCTCTTCTTTACATCTTCCACTATTTCCTCAGGCGTCATTTTTAGGGCTTTCTCCACAGCCCGGTAGCCACCGTTTTTACGGTGGACATCATAGTTACGGATGCCTTCTATATGTGCGTTCTCTAATAATACTTTTTGTGCCATTGCTTTATAACCATCTATTTATAAATTTCCAGCAACCCGCTACTGCTATCTTCCGCGAACTGCTTAATAGCTGCTTTACTTTTTAGCAGGATATTCAAAAGCTCACCTGTTGCCTGGTTACCACACCGTAGCCAAATAATTTTAGGTGGCCAACCTTTCAACTCGTTTATATCATTAAAATCTGCATCCTGCGTGATTATAAAGTAATTTTCTTTTCTTGCAAAGTTCCAGATTTCTAAATCATCCTTATCCGTAAATCCAATGCTCTTTATATGCTCAACATATTCAAACAAGGCAGACAGCTTTATTTTTAAGCGAAAAGAAATATTTTGATCAATTAAAACCTTAACCGCAATCACTGAAAGATCATACTGCATGCAAATGTTGATGATTTTTATCTGCTGCGTATGCAATACAGGCCAAAACATCCTGTTCCGTAAGCTCAGGAAAATCTTCCAGTACTTCCATTGTGCTCATGCCGGATGCAAGATAAGACAGCACATCATAAACCGTAATGCGCATACCACGAATGCAGGGCTTTCCGCCTCGCTTGCCGGGCTCAATAGTCAGGATGTTTTTATAATCTGTCATTGATGTGATATTTTATACAGCGGCAGCAGCCAGTTCATCCAGTAAACGGTCCACTTTCTCTTTAGTCAGGTTTTCCTTAAAATATTTACCCAACTGCATCATCGGCGCATAGCCGCAAGCACCCAGGCATTCCGCAGGTTTCAAAGTAAATAAACCATCCGGAGTGGTTTGTCCGGCATTGATGCCCAGTTTATCCTTAATGTGCTGTATAATATCATCACTGCCGCGTAACATGCAGGGGCCTGTCTGGCATACCTCCAGTACATACTTGCCAACCGGTTTCATATTGAACATCGTATAAAAAGTAGCCACCTCATATACTTCAATCGGTTGTATAGAAAGCAGTTCTGCAACGTAATCCATCACCGGCACATCCAGCCAGCCGCCAAACTCATCCTGCGCCATGTGAAGCAGCGGAATGAGCGCACTTTTCTGCTTACCTTCCGGATAGCGGGCAATAATTTCCTGAACTTTTTCTAGTTTTTCTTCTGAGAATTTCATCATCTCACTTATTTGTTTCGCGCAAAGGCGCTGAGTTTTCGCAAAGGCACAAAGCCCGGTTCAGATTAATCAACTAATTACCCATCCAATTCTCCCGCAATCATATTCATCGAACTCATGGTTATGATCGCATCGCTCAAAAGACCACCGGCAATAATTTCCGGGAATGCCTGGTAATAAATAAAGCATGGGCGGCGGAAGTGTAACCTGTAAGGTGTTCTTCCCCCATCGGATATAAGGTAAAAGCCTAATTCCCCATTGCCCCCTTCCACTGCATGATACACTTCCCCCGGCAGGATATTCACCTCGCCCATCACAATTTTAAAGTGATAGATGAGCGCCTCCATCTTAGTATAAACATCTTTCTTTTCAGGAAGATAAAATTCCGGAACATCTGCGTGATATATAGATGGATCTAGGGTCTTTACTTCTTCCAAGGCCTGGCGGATGATGCTCATGCTTTCCCATACTTCATCATTGCGCACCATGAACCGGTCATATACATCGCCGGTGGTGCCTACAGGAATATCAAATTTAAAATCCTCATAAGAGCAATAAGGAGTTGCTACGCGCACATCGTAATCAACGCCGGCAGCCCGCAGGTTAGGTCCGGTAAAGCTATAGTTCAGCGCACGCTCAGCGGTTATAGGGCCGGCGCCAATGCAGCGCTCCATAAAGATGCGGTTGCGGATGAGCAGGTTACCAAGCTCCGTCCATACTTTAGGAAACTCGGCCATAAACCGGTCGAGCTTCTGCCACGCAACATCGGTAAAGTTGCGCTCAAAGCCGCCGAACCGCCCAATATTGGTGGTAAGGCGTGATCCGCAGATCTCCTCATAAATTTCATAGACGAGCTCGCGGTACTGCATTACGTACAGGAAGCCGGAAAGTGCCCCGGTATCAACGGCAACTACGGAATTACAGATCAGGTGATCTGTAATACGCGCCAACTCCATAATAATCACGCGTAAATAATCCACCCGCTTCGGTACTTGGATACCTACAAGCTTTTCAACCGCCGTTTGCCAGCCGATATTATTAATGGGAGAAGAGCAATAGTTAAGCCGGTCGGTAAGCGGCTGGATCTGGTAGTAGGGCCTGCGCTCGGCAATTTTCTCGAAGGCGCGGTGGATGTAGCCAACGGTTGGCTCTGCACTCATCACGCGCTCGCCGTCTATCTCCAGAATATTCTGAAAAACACCATGAGTGGCAGGGTGGGTAGGGCCAAGATTGAGCGTGGTGGTCGTCTTTTGCAGACTCTCATCACTCAGTTTTATATGCTGGCCTGCATGAGGCGTAACATTCACTTCAGACATGAATAAAAATATTTCCTGATTTAATAGCTTCCTCCTCTTCCAAACATCTCATCGTCCTTATCCACGCGGCTTGGATCTTCCATAGGATATTCTTTGCGCATGGGAAAATAATCCATTTCATCTACATTGAGGATACGGCGAAGATCCGGATGACCAACAAAATTTACACCGAAATAATCATAGGTTTCCCGCTCCATCCAGTTAGCGCCGCTAAATAGCTTGGTAGCAGTAAATACATCCGGCTGATCGATGGGTACATATACTTTCAGCCGCAGGCGCATATTATCCACTAAATTATGCAAGTGATAAACTATACACAGCTCTTCTCCCTTACGGGATGGATAATGTACAGCGGCAATATCTGTAAGAAACCGGAATTTCAATTGTTCATCATCGTGCAGAAATTGCATGGCTTTCAGGTTCATAGCCGCCGGAAGGGTAGCGGTGAGCATGCCATAGGTTTCCTCAAATCCTGAGAGCTGATCACCAAAGTTTTCAGTAAGCCGTTGGCGGATGTATTCGTTGGTCATTATGATAGCAGGGATATTACTGGATTCCATAGCTTTCCAGCAAAGCTTTATACTGATCACCGGTGCGGCGGCGCAGGCTTTCCTGTCCTACCAGATCCTGAATGCGCATTACCCCATCCAATATCGCTTCCGGCCTCGGCGGGCAACCCGGCACATAAACATCCACCGGGATGATTTGGTCAATGCCCTGCAATACGGAATAGCTATCGAAAATGCCACCGCTACAGGCACATGCGCCAACGGCAATTACCCAGCGTGGCTCTGCCATCTGCAAATAAACCTGTTTTACAACAGGAGCCATTTTCTTTGCAATAGTGCCCATCACCATTAAAAGATCGCACTGGCGCGGTGAGAAACCCATGCGCTCAGAGCCAAAGCGTGCAAGATCATAGTTTGAGCCCATAGTAGCCATAAACTCAATGCCACAACATGAAGTAGCAAAGGGCAAGGGCCAAATGGAATTTTTACGCCCTAAACCCACCAGTTTATCCAATGTTGATGCGAAAAAACCTTCTCCCATCATTCCTTCAGGCATTTCTGCCATCTTGGGATGCGTATTATATTGAACCGGACGAGCCATTGTTATTTATGATTTATGATTTATGATTTGTGATTTTCACGGTTTCTTGTTCACTAATTCTAATCATCAACCTTATATCATTCAAAACTGTTAACGGATAAACTATTAATTAAATCTCCTGCTAAGCATTTATTAAACTAATCTTCCCACTTCAAGGCACCCTTCTTAAGAATATAAATAAAGCCGCACAGAAAGAATGCCACGAATAGCACCACTGCCATAAACGTTTCCCGCGCGGTGCCGTCTACCAGAAATGCTTTGAAATTTACAGCATACGGATAAAAGAAAATTACCTCTACATCAAACAAAACAAACAGGATCGCAATAAGAAAATACTTGATGCCCATAGGCTGGCGCGCATTGCCAATGGAAGGAATACCGCTCTCAAAATTAGCAAGCTTATCCCTGGTATTCCGTTTAGGGCCAAGCAGATGTGTAGCTCCCATCATCACTCCAACAAAGCCTATAGCTACAATTACCTGGAGCGCAAGCGGCAAATAGTTAGATGGACCATTTATAGGAGCTTCCAAAAAAAGAAAATTCATAAGCAGGATTACTGAAACAGGATATTTTACTGACAAACAAAGGTACGCAGAAAGCATAAAGTTCAAAGGTAAATTAAGGTGATTATGCTGCGGTCAGGCATCCGGAACAGCATATACCCTACAGCCTGTTTTATTAAATGTAGTAGCTTCACCGGCTAAATATTTCCGGCCCTGCTGGTGCCGGGTATCAATAAATGGGCATCGTTTTCCGCCAGTCTATTAAAACTACTATTGTGATTTTTGCCGGTGCCCTGCTCGGGGCATTGGTAAATCTGGGCTATGTATACGTGCTCAGTAAGCAGGCAGTCGGGTTTATCGGGATTATTTTTGCGCAGGCAGCCGTATTCCAGTTTCTGGTCCTTTTTGGTACCAGCGGGACGGTAATTACTTTTATACAGCGCTATACATCGCAAAGCAAGCAGTATGTATTGCTTACGCTGTCTGCGCTGGCACCGCTGGCCTGCTGGCTGCTCCTACTTATCCCCTATATTTTACTACATAGCCGGATCATTGGCGCCTACCAGCCGGCAGATCAGCCGTTCATCAGCAGGTATTATTACTGGATACCCTTGCTGGTGCTGCTTTGGAGCTATATGACGCAGATGGAAAGCTATCTGATCACGCAGCATAAATCTGCCGTAGCTAATTTTATGCGCGAGGTTTTGCTCAAGCTGATCAATATGGTGCTGATTGGACTTATGTGGTATCACCTGATCACTTTCCACGCATTTATCATTGCATCCATTGTTATTTATGCACTGCCAACAATTATTTTGCTGCCCATTGCTATGCGCACGAAAGCCTTTGGCTTTTCAACAAAATGGACGGCATTTACAGGCAAAGAATATAAGGAGCTATTGCGCTTTAGCTGGTACCATTTGCTTGTTGGCGTTTCTGTTTTTACGCTCGGGCAGCTCGATCGCTCTATGCTGGGCATCTACTCAAAAAACGGCCTCTCAGCGCTTGCTGTGTACACCATTGCAGTGTTTATAACTTCTATGATGACGGCGCCCTTTCGGGCAATGACAGTTGCGGCCTTCCCCACGCTTAATAATGCCCTAACCAGTAATGACCCGGCGCTATTGCGGCATATTTACCGGCGCTCTGCGATCAATATGCTCATTGTAGCAGTAGCTATGGCTGCAATCGTTGGCTGCAATTTGCATAATGCGGTGGCTATTCTTCCAAAGGGTAAAGGGTTTGAAGCAGTGGCGCCGCTGGTGCTCATTATGATAGTTGGCCGGCTCGTGGATATGGCTACCGGCCTCAATACAGAGCTGATCGTTATCTCACCTTATTACCGGTTCAATTTTTACGTTTCCGTTCTTCTTGTTGTGCTGTTGATCCTGTTTAACCGCCTGCTCATCCCGGAATATGATATTTATGGGGCAGCATGGGGCACATCGCTGGCGCTGATTATTTTTAATCTGCTCAAAATGATTTTTCTGTGGATGAAGATGCGCATACAGCCATTTGGCAAAGAAAGCGCCTTGATTATTTTTGCAGGCATGGTCTGTACAACTGCGGGCTGGTTGTTTCCCGTGCTGCCCAATGCCTTTTTAGATGCGTTTGTCCGTACCGGGGTGATTTTGGGAGTGCTGGCCGCTATGCTATTCTGGCTAAAGCCTTCGGAAGACCTGCGTGCTTACATAAAATCGGTAATGGAAAAGAAGCGGCTGTTTTAACAGGAATTTTTGTGAATAGAATCTTTGCGATCTCGATAATTAGTTTTTACTTTGTGTTTCAAAGTGCTTTTTATGCAACCGGATAAGCAACATGAATCATTGGCAGCCCTGCGGGATATCCGCTCGATGATGGAGCGCAGCTCGAGGTTTATATCCCTGAGCGGGTGGAGTGGGGTGTGGGCGGGATGCGTAGCGCTGTTGGCGGCATTTCTGGCGCATGGCATGATCAGGGATTATGAAAATACCGGTTATGCTATTGGCTTCCCTGAGCCGGAGCGCGATGCATTTTATCTGAAGCTCCTGCTGCTTGCTGTGATCACTTTTACTATTGCCGGAGTTGGGGCCTTCTTCTTTACGGCAAGAAAAGTAAGGCAGGATGGGCAAAAGCTCTGGAACCCTACTTCGAGAAAGCTCTTCTTTTCTGTATTGATACCTATGCTTGCAGGTGGCGCATTCTGCCTTTCCTTTCTCTATCACGGCAATGAAAGCTATATCGCCCCTGCCTGCCTCGCGTTCTATGGGCTGGCGTTGGTAAATGGAGGAAAATATACCCTTGGTGAGATACGCTACCTGGGCTATTGCGAATTGGCCCTGGGCTGCATTTGCCTTTTTGTAAGAAGGTATGATGTTTATTTCTGGGCAGCAGGGTTTGGAGTATTGCACATCATCTACGGCATCATTATGTGGAACCGTTATGATAAAAGAAAGGAGGCCGGCCAATGAAAGATCCCATATCCCGGCTCAACAAAGTCTTTGAAAGCCGCATCCGTATTGGTATTATGAGCGCCATGATCGTAAGCGAAACTGTATCCTTCAATGATATTAAAGCTACGCTGGATGTTACAGACGGCAACCTTGCCACTCATTTGAAAACCTTGGAAGAAGCCGGGTATTTGAAAGTAAAAAAGGGATTTATCGGCCGCAAAACGAATACTACCTATGCCATTACCAAGGCCGGTGATAAAGCTTTCCGCGCACATCTCGATGCGCTGGAGCAAATAATCAAAAACATCAACTAATAAAGCTTTTTTTTGCCCCATGCACTTTGTAATTCAAAGCACTTTCTAAAAATGAAAATCAATCTTTTTATTGCCTTTAAAATCTGGCTCACCGCGCAGATAATATACCTCGCTATAAATATCGTAGCGCTGCCTATGCTTCGTTTCTCCCCCGGTATTGTATTTCTGTATTCAGAAGCCTTTGCCATAGGTTGCGGCTTACCGGCGCTCGCTTTGTTTGCTACGGGCTTTCATCTTTTCAAAATTTATTGTCGCAGTGTACCGGCACAGGCGGTGATCATTGGCTCCACAGGAATTATCATCACCTTTCTTGCTACGCTGCTTGCCGCAAACCTGTTTTCCGGGAATTCTTTCTGGGATGCATGGCAGGATAATGTTGAATTTCCATTGTGTGGTCTGCTTAGCGCTGCCATAAGCCTTTTAAGTTACCGGAAGCACATTACAGCTTCAAATCTGGCATCGATAAAACAATTTTCAGCTTAATTATTCTTCATCGTTTAATCAAAAAACAAAAACAATCATGGAATCCGAATCAGGCAATCCGCAAAAACAGCAGCAACCTACACAACCAATGCCAGCCCCTCACCCCGCGCCCTCGTTTTACGACCGCAACCGCCTGCTTATAAAAGGCCTGCTTATAGGCTTTCTCATCCTGCTCATGCTCATCCCATCTGCCATGATCAGCAACCTCGTATCCGAGCGCGCAAGCCGGCAGGCGCAGGTGATCAGCGAGGTGAGCAGTAAATGGGCCACTGCGCAAACCATTACCGGCCCGGTGCTTATTGTACCCTACCTCTACAGCTACAAAGGCCCTAATGATAAGGTAGTTACAGTGAAGAAATGGGCGCATTTCCTGCCGGACGATTTAAAGATCAATGGTAAAGTGCTGCCCGAAGTACGCCGCCGCACACTCTACGATGTAACCCTTTACCGGTCCGATCTCAGCCTTACCGGCAGGTTCAATACGCTGCCCCTCGGCAAGCTTCAGCTTACGCCGGAAAATATGGTATGGAGCGAGGCGCGGTTACTAATAGGCATTGACGATGCACGTGGCCTGCAGGATGAGATTGCCCTTACCTGGGGCGATACGCAGACGCGCTTCGAGGCGGGTGTGCCGGAAAACAATGCGCTTAAAGATGGGCTCAGCGCCGCTGTGCCGCTCAATGCGCAAAGCAATATTGCCTTCACGGTAAAGCTCAACCTGCGCGGCTCAGAAAACCTGAGCTTCGTACCGGTAGGCCGCAGCACCGAAGCCAGCATCAGCTCTACCTGGCCGCACCCGGATTTCAACGGCCATTTTATGAATGATGGCGCCACGATCAATGATAAAGGCTTCAATGCACACTGGAAAATCCTGCAGGCGAGCCGCCCGTTCCCACAGGCCTGGAAAGATGGCACCCCCGATTTGCGCGCTTCCTCTTTCGGTGTGCACCTCATACAGCCAGCCGATGGTTATGCAAAAACAGAGCGCTCTGTTAAGTATGCCATCCTTTTTATCGGGCTTACATTTATCGTGTTCTTCTTTTTAGAGATCCTGCAGAAACGCCAGATACATCCGCTGCAATACCTGCTTGTAGGCTTTGCGCTAAGCATTTTCTATACCTTGCTGCTATCCATCTCCGAGTATCTCGGCTTCAACAGCGCTTACCTTATTGCTGCGATTGCCACTGTTTCGCTCATTGGCTTTTACGTCTGGAATGTATTTCAGAGCGGTAAAACAGCCATAGGCTTTACGATTGCGCTGGGCGGGCTGTACAGCTATATTTTTATCATCATTCAGCTCGAAGATTATGCCCTGTTATTCGGCAGTATCGGCCTCTTTGTGATACTTGCAGTTATTATGTACTTCTCCCGCAGGATCGATTGGTACGGGGTTGGAAAGCACGTACAGCCTGCTGTTGTTTAAGCTATTTATGTAAACCGCCGGAGCAGTAAGGCTCCGGCGGTTTTCAGCACTTACTTTTTGTAAATGGAACACAAACAAAAATCTGTTCATCCCCGTACACGCCTTATCAGCATTGGTTTCGCATTGCAGGGCATAGGCAGGTTAATAAGGCAAGAGCCCAATGCTAAGCTGCATTCAGCCGCCACCCTTATAGTAATTGCTGCAGGTATCATCCGGCATATTTCAAAGCATAGCTGGCTGGCCATAATCTTCGCGATTGCGCTTGTTTGGATAGCCGAAGCCTTCAATACCGCTCTTGAAATGCTATGCGACCTATGTTGTAATAATGAGTATCATCCCAAAGTGAAGATTATCAAGGACATCAGCGCAGCCGCCGTTTTGTTCGCTTCAATCACCGGCATTGGTATTGGCATTATCGTCTTCTTCTTTTAAATACATTTCTAAATGACCTTTTTCCGAAAAAATAAAAAGCTCCTTTACTGTATAGCTGTTTTATTGCTGCTGATTGCTGCGCGGATAGCTTATACCCATACGCTGCGTTTTTCCTTTCTGTTCTGGAATATCTTTCTGGCTCTGCTGCCTTTATACTTCAGCCACCAAGTAAGCACTGCTTCAAAGCCTTACCTAGCCTGCATATCCGCTCTGCTCTGGCTGCTTTTCTTTCCAAACGCTGCCTATCTTTTTACAGACATTGTGCATCTGCAGCAGAGCACACACCTGATCTTTTGGGTAGATATGGTGATCCTTTACCTCGCCGGGATTTACGGCATTTATATAGGCATGCTTTCACTTAAGAAGATGGAGAGCTGGTATGGTAAATTCTTATCCCTTCGGGGAAAAACGATGGTTACCCTTTTGCTGTTGCTGCTTTGCGGATATGGCATTTATCTCGGGCGCGTGGAGCGCTGGAATAGCTGGGATGTGGTAGCGCAGCCTGAGGATCTGCTCAGGGCAATGTTCCATCATTCCCGGCATCCAGTTCACAACCGGGAAGTCTGGGAAATGACTTTTTTATTCGGAGGGGTATTAGCGCTGCTTTACCAGCTATTTGGCCGGGTACAGGATAAAAAAACTACAGCGTAAAGCGCAAGGTTGTAAACAGGCTGCGCGGAAGAATACCTATACCGCCATCACCACCATGCACACTCCCGGCATTATTGCTTGTTACAGAGCTATACAGCACAACATTGAGCAGATTTTTAATGCCTGCAGTAAGCTGTAGCCGCTGGTTAAAGAAGCCGCGCTCTACCGAAACATTCAGCAGACTGTAAGGCGATATTTTGCCTCCAAAAAGATCATTGCCGGTTGCAAGCGCTGAAGCAAAACGAGTATCGCCGGTGTACTTATAAAAAAGCGAGAGGCTTAGTTTAGGTTCCTTAAAAAAGTAGCGTGCATTAAGTGTCAGCTCGGGCGAGTTGAAAGAAGAGAAATCCGCTTCCCCGAAAGTATGGATGAGGCCTGCGCCGGCATTTACATACAGGTTATTCCACGAGGCGTCTGCCTGAAGATTAAAAATTGCATTGCGGATGTGCGCTACATTCGAATAAGTATAATTATTTGAGATAAGCACGGTATCGGCCTTTGCGAGCGTAATCATATTCGTTACATCATCATAAAATGCGGTAATTACAATCTGCCCGGAAACCTTATTTGCTTTATACTGCCAAGAGCCGGAAGCCTGTAAATGATTACCATGCTCGGCTTTAAGGTCAGGATTGCCCGTTACATGGTGATTTACATCTATAAACTCAAGATAAAGCTCCTTGAGCGTAGGAGCCCGGAATGCCCGTGCATAAGATGCCCGGAACTGAAGCTGTTCTGAAGCGCGGTACAGGAAATTTATTGCCGGGCTCACTGGTGCTTTATATACTGAATTATGCGCTGCGCGTATGCCTGCCTGAGCCGTAAGCCGGTCATTCAGGAAATTCATAGAGGCATTGCCATAAAGCGCAAAATCATTTTGCGCATGATGCTCATCTGTGCCGAATTTCTGGCTCGTGGCAGTTTGCAGCAAAACATCATAGCCGGCATCATATTGTAGCTTTTTCCAATGATTGCTGTAATTGCTGCGCAGGTTTATATCATTGAATAAAGACGTATCCTGCGCGCCGGTAGCCTGTGAGAGCGTGTCAGATAGATTAACCAGATTTTTGATCACTTCCTTCCGCAGCCGCTTATAGTAGGCATAGCTATTCTGTAAGGTAAGATAGCCCGACCTGCCCACCTTATTCTGCAGCGTAAGCCGCGTATTAGAGCGTTGGGTATAGAAGTACTGATCCTTTGCAAGCCCGGTATATGGATAGCTGTTCAGCGTACCTTTATTTGTGACTTTCTCCCACAGATAATCCGATGCAAGCCCTGCAATAAAGCCGGAGGGGGCCGTATAAGTGTAGGAAGCATTGGCCAGGTATTGCTCCTTTGGCTTAAAGAGCAGCGCACGCTTTATAGCAATGGTATCGAGCTCTCCCCAGCCGTTGAAATAGTTCCGGCCGCCGCCAATGGCCAGAAGGTTGCGCTTCCACTTACGCCCCACCGAGGCGCTGAGATTATACTTGCCTATTGTTTCGTAATTAAAGGTGGCATCGGCATCCCAGGCATTCGTCCTTTTTCTGCTGATGAGGTTGATAACGCCACCCATCGCGTCGCTTCCATAGGCAACGCTCATCGGGCCCTTCACAATTTCTATGCGGGCTACATTATTCAGGTTCAGTTGTCCGGGGTCAATACTTCCTGCCTCACGGCCATTTACCGGTAGGCCATCAATTAAAATCTTCACTTTATCGCTGCCCAGCCCCTGCATCCGGATGCTTGCGCCCAGTATGCCATCATTGCTCAGGCTCATGTTCAGTTGGGTTGGCAAGGCATCAGCTAAGGTTACAGCGCCAATTGCATCTATGCTCTTACGGTCAATAACCGTATAGTTGGATAAAGCATTCTGTAGTGCCATCGGCCTTGCCACACCTGTTACCACTGTTTCCCGCAGGGTATTGGTCTTTGCATTCAGCACAACTGTTTTCATTCGGTTGTTCCTGATCTTCTGTGTGGCAGGCTCAAAAAATAAGCCACTCAACTGCACCTTTACCGGATAAGCAGCTACCGGAAGGTCCACCCGCCCATTCGAATCCGTAAAGCCTTTAATCCCGCTATTTACTTCAATGCCTGCAAGCGGATGGCCGTCTGCATCTACTACGCGTAAACGCTGCGCATTGCCGGTAGCTGCAAACAGTATCAGGAAAGGAAAAATAAGAAGGAGACGATGTATCAAAACAAAATTCAAATTTTCAGCAAAAATCCCGGCTATGCCTTATTTGCACAGCCGGGACGGACAAAGGTAATTGTTCTAAAAGTTACAGCCGTGTTAGTGCGCAATATTTAGCTTTTGGCTAAGGCGGATATTATTTCCCTGAACAGAAAGGAGGTACATGCCGGCAGGCACGGTAGCTGTATTCACGGTAAATGTGTTCATGCCTTTTGCAATATTGATAGTTTGTACGGATACAGTGCGGCCGCTCATATCAGTAAGCGCAAGCGTAGCTGCATCTGCGTTTTCTTTAGTATCGAGCATCAGTGCTACGGAATTGTTTGCAGGGTTGGGTGCCGCATAATAAGCGGTGATATTGATGCTCACGGAATGAATGCCGGTTGGCACGATGATCTCACGCTTGCGGAAAATGCTGCGGCCATTAGAAGAAGAAAAGCCCGTAAACTGCATTTGCCAGTATTTTGCCGGTGTGGCCGCGGTTTTTACAAAGAAAGTAGCCATACTGTCCATATAGTAATTACCAGTCATCGGCACATTTATCTTCCAGTCATAACCAATTTCATTCATTTTTGTAGAGAATGTGCGGCCCGTTAGGGTGGTAGTATCTGGATTCACGCCACGCACATCAGCAACGGATACACCAAAGTTGGAAAGCACACCGGTGAGGTTAGAAACCACGGTCTGTCCGCCTTGTGTAGCCTCGCCTTTATAGCGGCCAAACATAATATCCCAGGTGGTCTTTACCGGCTCGCGATCGGCAACAGTCCGGGTGATTACATTATAGTAGGCGAATAATTTGTTGGTATAATCGGCAGGGCGGATGATAATGGACGTATCACCGGTGCCGTCAAACTTTGCAATGCGGAATTTCCATTTAATGGAATCAACCGGGTACGCCATATACTGCCTGATGTGCAGCTTATAAAATTCCGGATTCGTTGTGCCCACTTTAAGCAGATAGACAGAATCGCCGTTCACATTGTGTACACCACCGTTCATATCATAAGTGCCCCAGCTGTAATTGAAGGGATTTGCAGGATCAACTGTGCGGTTGAAAGCACCATAATTCCAGTTAGTATCCGCATTATAAAGCTGCATGGATGCGGCCGTTTTGCCAACTGTATCAGCGGCAGAAAGTGTAGCAAACTTTGCGCTTGCCGAGAGGTGAAGGTTATAAACCTGCACTGCACCCTGCACATGATTGGCTAATATGCTCACCGTGCCATACGGGCCGGGAGGTGTAGCCTGGAAGGCAAGATGCCAGTTGTTGTTTACAGGAGTAGCCACTGTTCCGTTCTGGAGGCTGTAATATACATCGTTGGCGTAGCCGGCATTCATGGTTACAGAATCGGTAACCCATGTTTGAGCGGAAGCCCCAAACGATAAGGCCATAGCAGCCCCGGTAAGTAAAGTTCTGAAATTCATTGGTCAGTCATTATTAATTTAACCGGGCAAAGGTAAAAGCATGTATTCCGCATTTGCGACCGCATAACCAAGTCTGACAAACAAATGACATCCTTATATCCAGCCGTTTTTTTGCAGCAGTTCTGCTATCTGTACTGCATTTGTAGCTGCGCCTTTACGCAGGTTGTCGGCCACGATCCAGCAGTTGAGGGCATTGGGTTGCGATGCATCCCGCCGGAGCCTGCCAACAAACACCTCATCTTTACCGGCAGCATTCAGCGGCATCGGGTATTCATTCATAGACGGGTTATCGATAACCACTACACCGAGCATCTGCGCCAGCAAAACTTTTACTTCATCCAGATCAAAATCTTTTTCCAGCTCGATGTTTACGCTCTCGCTGTGTCCGCCCATCACCGGTACGCGCACGCAGGTGGCCGTTACCGGCAGGGCCTCATCCCGCAGGATCTTACGTGTTTCCTTCATCATCTTGATCTCCTCTTTCGTATAATCCCCATCGCTGAATACATCGATATGCGGTAGCAGGTTCATATCGATCGGGTGGGGGTAAACACTCAGTGCACTGCTGCCGGCGCGCTCATCCAGCAATTGCTTTACAGCTTTTTGGCCGGTTCCAGTTACAGACTGATACGTGCTCACAATAATGCGCCTTAGTCCGTATCGCTGCTGTAGCGGGTGCAGCACCATCACCATCTGTATCGTTGAGCAATTGGGGTTAGCAATGATAAAGTCATTTTCTCTTAGCGCGTCGCCGTTCACCTCCGGAACAATCAGCTTTTTATCAGGATCCATTCTCCAGGCAGAGGAATTATCGATAACGCGGATTCCTGCCGCGGCAAATTGCGGGGCCAGCTCCAACGATACGCTTCCGCCAGCGGAAAACAGCGCGATCTGTGGCTTCCGGGCAATAGCTTCCTCAGCACTAATTATTTTATAAGATTTCCCTGCAAAAGAAATATCCTTCCCGGCCGATTGCGCCGATGCAACAGGCAGCAGTTCGGCAACAGGAAAACCCCGCTCTTCAAGAATACGAAGCATGGTGCTGCCTACCAGCCCGGTGGCGCCAACAACGGCAATGCGCATGGTGTGTGTTTTTTTGGGTGCAAAGCTAATTTTCTGAACTATGATTTTATCAGGATTAACCGGATTCGCAGAATTCATACTTTATCCAACTTCATCCAACGCGAAGCGTCTAACCTCATCTAACCTATCCAACGGCGTAGCCCCCAGCATCCATTCAATTACAATCCAGCTAACAAAATATTTTACCCATAATTCATTACCTTCGCACCCATTTTCAATTCGCACTTACTCGATTATTAATAGATAAACAATGGCAGACTTACGCTTTCAGCGCAATTTCGGCATTGCCGCACACATTGATGCCGGCAAGACCACGACTACAGAACGCATTCTCCGCTATACCGGCATGATCCACCGCATTGGTGAGGTGCACGATGGCGCCGCTACTACCGACTGGATGGAGCAGGAAAAAGAGCGCGGCATCACGATCACATCTGCAGCCGTAAGCTGTAAATGGGGTTTCCCGACCAACAAGGGTACAGCCGATGATAATACTCAGGAATATGCTTTCAACATCATCGATACTCCCGGCCACGTGGATTTTACGATCGAAGTGGAGCGCTCTATGCGCGTACTCGATGGTCTTATCGCTTTGTTTTCTGCTGTTGATGGTGTAGAACCGCAATCTGAAACTGTATGGCGCCAGGCTAACCGCTATAAGGTACCTCGTATCGGTTTCGTAAACAAAATGGACCGTGTTGGTGCAGACTTCCTGATGGTGGTGCAGCAGGTAAAAGAAATGCTGGGTGCAAAAGCTGTTCCCTTGCAGTTGCCAATCGGCGCTGAAGATAACTTCACCGGCGTTGTGGATTTGATTAAAATGAAGGGCATTATCTGGCACATGGAAACAGAAGGGATGACTTTCGATGAGATCGAAGTGCCTGCTGATATGGCTGAAGAAGCTGCTGAATGGCGTCGTAACCTGATCGAAGCCGTTGCTGATTATGATGAGGCATTGCTGGAAAAATTCTTTGATGATCCGGACACTATTACAGAAGACGAAGTACACGCTGCAATCCGTAAGGCTTGTATCGATCTGTCCATCGTTCCTATGATGTGCGGTTCTTCATTTAAGAACAAGGGCGTACAGACTGCACTGGATGCGGTTTGCCGTTACCTGCCTTCTCCACTGGACATTGAAGATATTACGGGTACCGATCCTGATGATCCGGAAAAAATATTGACGCGTCATCCGAGCGCGAAGGAGCCATTTGCAGCCCTTGCGTTTAAGATCATGACCGATCCTTTCGTTGGTCGCCTGGCGTTCTTCCGGTGCTATTCTGGTCGCCTGAATTCCGGCTCTTATGTACTGAACGTACGTAGTGGTAAGAACGAGCGTATCAGCCGTATCATGAAGATGTTTGCCAACAAGCAAAACCCGATTGACTTCATCGAGGCCGGCGATATCGCTGCTGCGGTAGGTTTTAAGGATATTAAGACGGGTGATACGCTTTGCGATGAGAAGTTCCCGATCATGCTGGAAAACATGTTCATCCCTGAGCCGGTAATTGCGATTGCAATTGAGCCTAAGGCACAACCGGACGTTGAAAAAATGGGCATGGCAATTGCCAAGCTGGTAGAAGAAGATCCTACACTGCGTGTAAATACAGACGAAGATACCGGTCAAACCATCCTACGCGGTATGGGTGAGCTGCACCTTGAAATCATCATCGACCGTATGCGTCGTGAGTTCAAGGTAGAGATCAACCAGGGTGCTCCACAAGTTGCTTACAAGGAAGCTTTAACGGCTAATGTAATTCACCGTGAAGTGTTCAAAAAGCAAACAGGTGGCCGTGGTAAGTTTGCCGATATCGAGTTTGAGATCGGGCCTGCTGACGAGGAATTCCTGAAAGAAGGCAAGGGTCAGTATCAGTTTGTAAATAAGATCGTGGGCGGTTCTATTCCTAAGGAATTTATCCCTGCTATCCAAAAGGGTTTCGATGTATCGATGACCACTGGTGTGCTTGCGGGCTTCCCTGTTGAAAACATGAAGATCACGGTTACGGACGGTTCTTTCCACAATGTGGATAGTGACGCGATGTCGTTTGAATTGTGCGCTAAGAGCGGTTACCGTGAGGCAGCCCGCAAGGCAAAGCCAATTATCCTTGAGCCGATCATGAAGGTAGAAGTACTGACGCCGGATCAATATATGGGTGATGTAACCGGTGACCTGAACCGCCGCCGCGCAATGCTCGAAGGTATGGACAGCCGCGCCAACCTGCAGGTGATCAAGGCAAAGGTGCCGCTGAGCGAAATGTTTGGCTATGTAACCCAGCTTCGTTCACTTTCATCAGGCCGCGCTTCTTCAACTATGGAGTTTAGTCATTATGCACAGGCACCCCGCAATATAGAGGAAGAAGTAGTAGCTAAGGTGAAGGGCAAAAAAGAGACTGCATAATATAGTGTCCCACGCCTCTAAGGGCGTGGGACACATTTTACAGCGCTAAATAATAGTTAAGAACAAGGATTACAGTGTCCCACGCCTCCTAAGGGCGTGGGACACTTTTTTTATGGATAGGTGCCGCATTATCATTCGTAACCCACCTGCCATAGTTACGCGGTTATTTCCCTACCTGTTCTTGATATTTCAAAAAGCATCCATATCAGCTTAAATAGCTGCAGCTTTTAGGTAGATAGCCGCAGCTATTTATCCGAAAGCTGCAGCTATCTGGCAAATAGCATCAGCTATTCACCACGCAGCTGGTGCTATTTATAAAATAGCACCAGCTATTCACCGGATAGCTGCAGCTATTTATAAAATAGCTGCAGCTATTTGACAGATAACAGCAGCTATCTCGTAGATAGCAACAGCTATGTAGCCTGTTTCACCGGTTTTAGCCGGTAAAGAAATGCTGTATTATATTAAGCAGCGAATAATATTAGAAAAATCATGGTCTTAAAGTGGAAATCTCCCAAAGGGCAGAAAAAAAATTTAAAATATTTTTTCTGCTACGCAGGATGCCTTTTCTGGCTATATGCCTTTTTTAATTAGGCAAATACTTATTGATTAACAAATCAATTTATTTTATTAAGGTAAAGAAGTGCGTTTCTGTGTGCCGGAGCTAATTGAGTTTGGTATGGTTATTGCAGGTATATAAGTAGCACATACAACTAAACGAAACTGTGCATCCTTTATGAAAAAAGTACTTGCAAAGCTGGGATTCCGTAACCTCAGCGTCTCCGAAAAAATCCAGCGCGCGCGGCTTATTGTTGGCAATCTGGTGAAAAACGAACATTTTCCGTCCCCCAACCCAGGTATCGGACAAATTACCGAGGTTGTAAACATGCTGGAAGCTGCGTACCACGCAGCGAGCGATGGCAGTAAGACACAGCAGGCTATTATGGATGAGCGCGAAACTGTGCTCAATGAACTGATGGCCAACCTGGCCCTCTATGTGCAAAATCAAAGCGAAGGCCATGAAGAGAAGATCCGCAGTACAGGGTTTGATGTGCAGGCCGACCGTACCAGCATAGGTGAGCTGGAGCGCCCGGAGAACCTGCGCGCCCAGATCAGCGAGCATACCGGGGAGATTATGCTCGACTGGAAAAACCTGCATGGCGCAAAGGCTTATATAGTTGAGAAAAGTGATGATGGTAGCAACGGCTGGGCCATTTGCGGGCACTGTACTGCCAGCAGGATGACCATTACAGGCTTGCCCGCAGCAAGCTATGTCTGGTTTAGAGTGGCAGGCGTTGGCGCAGCCGGGCAAAGCCCCTGGAGCGACCCGGTGAAGGGGCTTATATCCTAAGGCCGTTACCCGAATTAAGTAGTTGGCTTTTACTCAAGAGGCTGCCCTTCATGGCAGCCTCTTGAGTAATTATAATACAGGATATAATTCCTATTGGCAATATCCCTAATTTAAGGTTTTCACCAGCAATCATCATGCTTTAGGCATCCTTTCATCATTGCTGTTTGCATGATCCTTAACTGTAAGGATCAGTAAGATGCCGCGAAATTTTTAGGGCTACAACACTATCCGCCCAAAAATTCCCAGCCAATATCACCGCGGTAATGCTTGCCATCAAACTCGATTACCGCAATATTCTGATACGCTTGGTAAAGCGCTTCCTGCAAAGTATCCGCTATGGAAGTAACTGCCATAACACGGCCGCCGTTGCTCAGTAATTGCCCGCCGCTCTCAATAGTGCCTGCATGATATACGGTGCTGCCGGCTACTTTTTCCAGGCCGGTGATCACTTTGTCCTTTTCATAAGCTTCGGGGTAGCCTTCCGCTACGAGCATTACCGTAGCTGCGGCTTTAGGGCTGTGCTTCATTATTACTTCAGCCAGGCTATAATCATTCAGGGCGATGACGAGCTCAACCAGGTCGTTCTCTAATCTCGGCATCACTACTTCCGTTTCGGGGTCGCCCAGGCGGCAGTTGTACTCAATTACAAAGGGCTCGCCGCCTACGCTGATGAGCCCGAAAAATACAAAGCCGTAATAGGTGAGGCCTTCCAGCGCAAGTCCGTTAATAGTTGGCTGGATAATGCACTCTTTAACCTTGTTCATAAAAGCCTCATCTGCAAAAGGCACCGGCGATATGGCACCCATGCCACCCGTATTCAGGCCGGTATCACCTTCGCCGATGCGCTTGTAATCTTTCGCCTCCGGCAGCAGCACGTAATCAAAGCCATCGGTAAGCGCAAATACCGAAAGCTCGATGCCGGTAAGAAATTCCTCGATCACTACTTTATGGCCGGCTTCGCCGAATTGATCTTCGCGCAGGATGGACGTGTAGGCTTCAATAGCTTCGGCAGTTGTCTGTGCAATGACTACGCCTTTACCCCCGGCAAGGCCATCTGCCTTAATAACCACCGGCAGGGCATGCTGCTTCAGGTAAGTGATGCCATCGAGGAAATTAAACTTGTCGAACTCATGGTAAGCTGCGGTGGGGATGTTGTGCCGCTGCATGAATTTTTTGGAGAATGCCTTTGATCCTTCCAGCTGCGCCCCGGCGCTGGATGGCCCGCATACCATGATATGGCTCAGATCTTCATCTCCCATAAAAAAATCGTAGATGCCGGCAACCAATGAATCTTCACCTCCCGGAAAAAGAATGGAAATGGAGTGGTCGATGCAAAAGGTTTTGACGGCTTCAAAATCGAGTATGCCCATAGCCACATTGGTGCCGTAAGCGGAAGTGCCGCCATTGCCGGGCGCGATGAACAGCTGGCCGCAAAGGGGGCTTTCAACAAGCTTTTTAGCGATAGCGCATTCGCGGCCGCCGGAGCCGAGTAGAAGGATATTGTGTTGTTCCATAATAGGTGCAAAGATGCAGATGAAATGGTAAACCGCTGAACAATGAATAGCTCCGGCGGGCAACTTGCTTCTTTTTACGCATTGTATTAACTGGAAAGGACCGGAAGTCTGGTAAGCCCGGCCCTGGGAGTACAGAGCGCTTAATACAACTAAACTTTGCAGGATAGCGGGCTGCCTGTACCGCAAACAGGGGGAAAATACCGCTGCCATAGTATTGGAGCAATAAATTTTTTTATCTTGTCCGTCTAAATTGATCTCTATACAAGAATTATGTCTCAAACGGTAGATACTTCAGCAGAGTTGGGTGCAACGCTTGACCAGCCAGGTGCATTAAATATGAATGGCGGTAGCAGCCGCCACCCGAAAGGCCTGTGGGTGCTCTTTGGCACAGAAATGTGGGAGCGCTTCAACTTCTACGGCATGAGGGCCATCCTCACGCTGTTCATGGTCAATTCACTATTAATGAAAGAGGCGGATGCTTCGCTGATTTATGGTGGTTTTTTAGGATTGTGCTATCTGACACCGATGTTGGGCGGCTTTATTGCAGATCGGTTTTTCGGGAACAGGAATTGTATTTTATTAGGTGGGTTAATGATGGCTGTGGGGCAAATGCTGTTGTTTTTCAGTGCTTCTGTATTTGGCAATAATCTGGAGCTCGCAAAATCATTGATGTGGGTAGCGCTGACCATCATCATATTCGGAAATGGCTTTTTTAAGCCCAATATTTCCAGTATGGTAGGCAGTTTGTATCCCAAGCAGGAAAAAAGCAAGCTGGATACCGCCTTTACCATTTTTTATATGGGCATCAACCTGGGTGCGTTTTTAGGGCAATTGATATGCCCGCTTATCGGGGATGTGAAAACGGCAGGCGGCATTCGTGATATCCATGCGTTTAAATGGGGTTTTCTTGCTGCTTCCATAGCTATGGTGCTTGGTACTGCCGTATTCTTTATTCTTAAAAATAAGTATGTGGTAACACCTGATGGCAAGCCGTTGGGCGGATTACCCAAGCACAATGACGCTTCTTTGTATGAAGAAGGTGAAGCGCAGAAGGCCGAATTTTCTACACAGTCGCTGGTAATTGCAGGTATATCTTTTATAGTGCTGTTCTTTACTTTCCGGTATTTACTGGATGGTACCAACTTCGTAAAAACAATTATTTACCCTATCATTTACTCTTTAGGCCTTACGCTGGCCGGGCTGATCATTTCAGATAAGTCGCTCACTAAGGTGGAGTTGCAGCGTATATTGGTTATCTATATTGTAGGATTCTTCATCATCTTTTTCTGGGCTGCATTTGAGCAGGCGGGCTCATCACTAACGTTCATTGCCGATAACCAGACGGACCGTAACTTCTTCGGCTGGAATATGCCACCGTCTATGGTGCAAATTTTCAATGGTCTATTTGTTTTCTCCTTCGCCTTCCCATTCAGTATGCTGTGGGATAAATTGCGTGCAAAAAACAGAGAACCTATTTCAACGATGAAACAGGCGATTGGCCTGGCCTTGATTGCATTGAGCTACTTCATCATTGCGAACAATGTAAAAGATCTTGGCAACAGCGGTTTGCTGGCGATCAAATGGCTTATTCTGCTGTACCTTATCCAGACATTTGCTGAATTATGCCTTTCGCCTATTGGCCTTTCACTGGTAGGTAAGCTTTCGCCGAAGCGTTTCGCATCCCTCCTTTTTGGAGTATTCTTCTTGTCCAATGCTGCCGGCTATGCACTGGCGGGAACTTTAGGATCATTGATACCGGCCACTGGCGATAAATTTAAAAAAGCGCAGGAGCTGGGCATTGATCTGCAAGGCGTACTTAATAAGAGCATTACAGCAACACCTGACCAATTGAAATTGCTGGATGTGAATCAGATCAGCGCAAGCAATCCGGTGTTTGCAGGTTTTGAAATTCATAATCTTTATGAATTCTTCATGGTGTTTGTGGTACTTACCGGTATTGCAGCCATCCTGCTATTCCTGCTTACGCCATTGCTGAAGAAAATGATGCACGGCGTACGCTAATCTTTTGAAATCGATCTTTTCCAACGCTGACAGGGCTTCAAAACCCTGTCAGCGTTTAGATATGGAGGAAGCCCCTGCAAGTTTCCTGCTTTTTCATAACTTGCCAGGAAAGAAGAACACGCATGTCCACACAGAAATTAGATGCCGAGATACTCCGCTTTCTGCCGCTGCTGGGTAAGGATGAAAAGAGCTCACTGCTAAGTGTAATCAAATCTTTTCTTAGCCTGAAGGAAAGCAGGGCGGATGGGGAAGACGAATTTGATATAGAGGAATATAATCGTGATATTGATGAAGGAGAAACCGAGTCGGAGCGGGATGGATTTATATCACAGGAAGAAGTAGAAATGCAAGTAGCCTCATGGAAGCAGCGCAGTATCGTGTAATATGGACAAAGGGCGCACTTAAACAGTTGGATAAGCTGCATAGCTTTATAGCAAAAGATTCAATCCGGGAGGCAAATAAAGTTGCAGAAGCAATAGTTAAGAAAACAAGACAGCTTCCCGCGCATCCGCTTAAACACCCGCCGGATAAGTAACGGAAAGCCGCAGACAGCAATTACCGGGCATTTACAAAATATCATTACCGCGTTACTTACCGGGTCCTGCGCAATGAGATAAGAATTGTGCAGGTGCGCCATACAAGCCGCAGAACACTTTATTACTAAAAAATACAACCTTTCATGTCCTCAACCATACCTTACCAGGAAGGCGAAGAGCTTTTTCATTTGAAAGACGATACGCGCACAGATCCTGCTTTAGAAGCTATTCAGAACTTTAAGGGGAAATACCCGAAGCAGCTTTGGTATTTATTTCTGGTGGAGATGTGGGAGCGCTTTTGCTTCTATGGTATGCGGGGCATACTGGTTATTTTCATGGTCAACCAACTGCATATTGCGGATGGCGAGGCTAATCTTAAATATGGCGCTACTCAGGCTTTCGTGTATGCATTCACTTTTATCGGCGGCATTTTTGCGGATAAGATTTTAGGATTCAGGAAATCCCTGTTCTTCGGCGGGCTGGTCATGATTCTCGGCAACCTGATCATTGCGGCGAATCCTGCGCAATACTTTTATATAGGCATCACCCTGTCCATCATCGGCACCGGTTTCTTTAAGCCCAATATCTCATCTATGGTGGGCGATTTGTATAAAGAAGGCGATAGCCGGCGTGATGCAGGTTTCAGTTTGTTTTATGCGGGCATTAATGTGGGCGCATTGTTGGGTGGCGCATTGTGCGTTTATCTCGGTAAATATGTTTCCTGGAGCTCGGCTTTTCTCGCTGCCGCAATCGTGATGGTTATCGGACTGCTCACTTTTTTATTCACCAAAAAGCATTTGGGGCCTATTGGCTTGTCGCCGCTGAAAGATATGCCTGCTGCTAAGAGAACTACACGCGAAGTGGCCGTTTATGTGCTTTCCCTGCTCAGCATTCCTTTTATACTGATAATGGTGCAGAACACCCGCTATACCGATTATTTTATGTACACCATCGGCCCATTGGCAGTGCTGTATTTTCTGTACGAAGTATTCAGGCTGGGTGATATCAAGTTGCAGAAAAAGATGCTGGCTGCTTTCACCTTCATTATCTTTTATATCATTTTCAATGCGTTTTTTGAGCAAAGCGGCGGCTCCCTGAGCCTTTTTGCCGAGAAGAACCTGCACCATGATCTGCTATTCTTCTCCATTGATCCCAACATTGTAAACAACACAGCCAACTCATTCTTCGTAATTGTATTCAGCTCGCTGGTAGGCCTGATATGGTTAGGAATGTCGCGCAGGAAAATTGAGCCGGATACAGTCGTGAAATTCGGCATCGGCTTTCTCTTTCTCGGCGCCGCATTTTATGTGTTTTATTATACCCGTTTCTTTGCGGATGCCTCTGGTGTTACTTCACTCAATGTCTTTACATTCGCCACCTTCATCATCACCATAGCAGAGCTTTGTATCGGCCCAATAGGTATGTCAATAGTTACGAAGCTGTCGCCGAAAAGGCTGTCGGGCATGATGATGGGCCTATGGTTCTTAGCCAGCGCGTATGGCCAGTATGCAGCCGGCATTTTAGGAAAGGGAATGAGCGTGGCCAAAGACAATGCAACACTTACCGAAAAGCTGATAGCCTATACCGATGGCTACAGGCAGCTCGCGCTCTACGCCTTAATAGCCGGTATCGCGCTGATTGTTCTTTCTCCGTTTATTAAAAAGCTAATGCAGGAAGTAAAGTAAGGCCTGGCGTCTCTTTGCGGTCATAATATGAGCCAAACAATTCCGAATTCCGAATTCCGAATTCCGGAATCCACCTACGCCGTGATCACCGCCGGCGGGCAAGGCACCCGTATGGGCACCGCAATGCCCAAGCAATTTTTAGATCTTGCCGGCAAGCCTGTTCTTTACCACACCATAAAAGCATTCGCAGAAGCCATTCCAAGTATCAATATCATCCTTGTGCTGCCGGCGCACCAGATAAGCTATGCACAAATGGTATTGCAGGCCTTCGAAGAGCGCATAGACCTTACCATCGTAGCCGGTGGCGAAACCCGCTATCAGAGTGTGCAAAATGGACTTAAAGATCTGCCCGAAGACAGCATCATTATGGTGCATGACGGTGTACGTCCGCTAATAAGCAGCGGCCTCATTCAAAGGTGCTACGCACAGGCACTGGAAAAGGGTAGCGCCATACCGGCCATTACGGCTACCGACAGCATGCGCCTCATGCAGCAATCATCCAGCATCCCGCTGGCCCGCGACCGGGTGCGCATTATCCAGACCCCGCAAACATTCAGGGGCAGTGTTTTGTTGCCCGCCTTCCGCCAGCCTTACAATCAATCCTTTACCGATGAAGCATCCGTGGTAGAAGCTGCCGGGGGAACCATTTTTTTAATAGAAGGAGAACGGCGCAACTTGAAAATAACCACACCGGAAGACCTGGCCATTGCCGAAGCGCTGATCCATTTTGAATCATGAAAAGAATGATCCTGCTCATTTGTATTGCGCTCCTGCTCACTGAGCACAGCAGCGCGCAGGATACCAACATCTTCGCCTATCCGCTGCAGATGGATACGCTGGTAATCCGAGCCGCAAGAGGCGGCTGGGATATTGCCGGCTTCATCCGCCGGGTGCGCACCGATACTACTTTTTATAAAGCCTTCCGCGCGCTGCACCTTGTAAATTATACGGCCACCAACGACATCAGGATTTTGGATAAAAAGAATGCAGTAAGCGCATCTTTATTCAGCCATACAAAGCAAACGGCTGTAAGAGGCTGCCGCTCTATGCAGGTGATCGATGAGCAGGCAACCGGTGATTTCTATACACGCAGGCATGCTTACAATTATTACACTGCCGAGCTGTATGCCTATCTATTCTTCACAAAAGGAACGATCTGTAACGAGAACGACGTGGTGGCCGGCGCGCTGGACGACCGCGGCAGCGGTACGATTGAAAAAAGCAAATACCAGCTCAAGCAGCTCATCTTCAACCCCGGCGGCAAAATACGCGGCATCCCGTTCATCGGCAATAAGGCCTCTATTTTTGAGCCGGAGATTGCGAAGCTTTATGATTTTAAGCTCCAATCTGTGGAATATGCCGGTGAGGAGTGCTGGTTATTTCAGGCCATCCCAAAGCCGGAGCACCTTAAGGAAGTGGTGTACAACGAGCTTTCCACCTGGTTCCGCAAAAGCGATTATTCCATTATGGCACGCGATTATGCACTTTCCTACAGCGCCGGGTTGTACGACTTTGATGTGCGTATGAAGGTGCGGCTGCAACAGGCCGGCGGCAGGCTACTCCCCTCCCGGATAGAGTATGATGGTAACTGGCATGTATTCACCAAGCCCCGTGAGCGCGCCAGGTTTACGGCAGCATTTGCTTATTGATTTATTGTCTGAACCGTGATTTGTTATGATTCTTATGATGGACATGATTTTCAATATCTCCAACAACATCCAACACGCAGCTTCCAGCAATTTCCAACGCGCAGCCTCCAACCTCATCTAACGCGCAGCAACCAACAACTACCTAACCGCGCTATCTTTGCGGTTCCTCACCTGCTTCCTGATTTAATAAATGGCTGTCTTTTACGGCACAGATCATCTGCCGCTCTTTACCCGTCCTGTGCTTACCATTGGCACGTTCGACGGCGTGCATAAGGGGCATAAGGCTATTCTTGCAGATGTGGTAGCGCAGGCCGGAGCCATTGGCGGCGAGAGCATTCTTATAACTTTTGAGCCGCATCCGCGCAAGCTTATTTACCCGGATCAGTCGCTGCAATTGCTTACTACGCTGGATGACCGGATTGCACTGATCCTTGCCAACGGTATTGACAATGTAGTAGTTGCTCCATTTAATGCAGCATTTGCCGCGCTTTCCGCAGTGGCTTATATCCGGGATTTCCTGGTGGCGAAGTTCCGGCCTGAGGCTATTGTTATCGGCTATGATCACCATTTCGGGCACGACCGTACCGGAGATCTTGCGCTCCTCCAATCATCCGGCGCAGCCTTTGATTTTACTGTTTATGAGCTGCCGGCGCAGAAGATCGCGGATGCTGCAGTGAGCTCTACCAAGATACGAAAGGCGCTTCTTGGCGGCGATGTGGCCGCTGCGACCATGATGCTGGGCCGGCCTTATATGCTTACGGGCAAGGTAGTGCACGGTGCAAAGCTGGGCCGCACGCTGGGCTACCCAACGGCCAATATCCTGCCTGCCGATGCCGACCAGCTGATACCGGCAAATGGCGTGTACGCAGTCATGGCTGAGGTAAATGGACGGGATCATGGCGGTATGCTGAATATTGGTATCCGGCCTACGGTGTCTGCTGAATTGGCGCTGCATATAGAGGCCCATTTGTTTGATTTTGCAGCGGATATTTATGGGGATGATCTTACCCTCAGCTTTATTGCAAGGCTGCGCGATGAGCAGAAGTTCCCATCGCTGGATGCACTGAAAGCGCAGCTTGATGCGGATGCTGATGCGGCGAAGAACATCCTGAGAAAATAATTTTATATGACGGATGCGCAGACGATGAAAGGGGCTGTTGAGCGGATCATCCGGGAGGAGCTTGACAGGGTTGCTCCCTTGCCGGCAGGTATTGCCCTTAAATTCCAGGATGTACGCTTCAACAGCATCCGCGAAGCGATCATACAGACGGAGCAAAGGCTGCGAACGCTGATTGCCGGCGATGAGGCCGAGGTGCATGAGTGGCTGGCTGTGATCCATTATGCGCTGGCGGATGAGCGGGAACGATTGCTGGGATACACAGGTTGAAGTGAAGGCCACGCTGTATTTCCAAACTATAAGATGGACGAAAATGCGGGTGACGGAGGCCTTCTACCAGATCACATTAATAAAAAACGAAATCACTATGGTGTCCTACTATACAACGGAGGCCTCCTGCGACTTGGTGGCGGCTTTCTATCAAATCAGGTTTGAGAAATACGCTATGGGAATGCCTTTCCACAGAATCAGGTTAAAGAAATACGGCATGGGAATGGCTTTGCACTGAATCAGGTTAAGAAAATACGCCATGGGAATTGCTTTCTACTAAAACCGGAAGCCATTCTATAAAAACGGGGTGGCTTCCCGCGGGATCGGATCGGCTTTATGAGCTTGCGGGTATAAGTAAACGAACCTACGAAGCCGTCATTGCGAGGCACGAAGCAAATCTTGGACTATGAAGGGCCAGCGTGCGGATTGACTATCTTATGCGGGATTGCTTCGTACACTCGTTCATTTCATTCTCTTCGTTCCCTCGCAATGACGTTGCTGTATTAAAGTGAATAAACGGTGTTACGAAGCCGACCTTACGAAGTATTATAAAAAACACATAAGCTGGCCGGCAATGGCACAGATCAGTAGCGCGTCCAAAAGGCAATTGGGATTAAGTAGTGAGCAGGTACATTTTTACCATCCTTGTTTCCCGGCACCCATCCCGGCATACTTCTCACTACCCTAAGGGCTTCCGCATCCAATTCATAATCAGCGCTTTTAAAAACGTAAGGATTTTTCACGGCTCCGGTTTCATCAACAATAAAATCTACAATAACGCGGCCGCTGATCCGGCGCTGTGCGGCGCCTGTTGGATAGGTGAGGTGCAGGTTGAGGTAGGCATCTATATCTCCTCTAAATTTTGGCATGTGCGCATTTTTAGAAGTCGTATCGATAGGTGGCAGCGTGCTGACTGTATCCTCCTCCACCAGCGCAGCAGCCTCTATACTAAACCCTACAGGCTTGAATTTGTGGTTATTATTGAAGCCGATATAATAGGTGTATGGCTCTGCTAAATCTTCAGTAACGATCGATAAGAGGCCGCCATTATAATTGCCGTAACTAAAATCCGGTATTGCATGAGCCGGCAGCCGCTGCCGTATCGCATACTGCTTGTGCTATCTGCCAGAAGGCATACTTCAACATAGCGTGCAGTATCGTGCGGGTGCATCATTCCTCTGCTCTTAGCAGAATCATGGGTATTGCCCGATAGGCAATAGGACAACAATTGTTTCAGCGTTTTTTCGCCAGGTTTCGGGATGATCGCGTTACCACTGTAGGTAGAAATAATGCAGATCAGTTGTTGGGTATGCGGCGGAACCGTAATACTGACTGTATTTCTTCCCCGCCCCCACCTGTTATCCATATTGCAAAGCCAATAATCGCTGTATGCAAGCACCTGAACGGATTTAATGACCGCGCCGCAACAGGAAGGGATAATTATTAATAATAGTGTAACTAAAAATCGCATTAAAAAAGATTTATCAGATTAGGGATAATGAAACAGTTATAGGGGGCCGTAAGTGGCAACCCCTTATAGCTATAAATCGCGCAAAATTAGGTTACCCCAAAATCATTTCCATCTTCCCGATAACTTCCTTTAAAAGCCCGGCGTCTTTTACGCTTGTATCTATGCCTACTCCTTTTGCGCTGTAATCTGCAAGGAGGAGCATGCAGGCTTCTATCTGCGGCTGGGTATAGCGGGAAGCTTTTTTATACGCCCATACAGATTTTGGGTTTTTAAGATCCAGCGCTGCAATGATTTCCTGATCGGATTTTCCTTTCACATAATAGCTGCCAAGCAGCTTCTCCAGCTGATTGTAAAAAAACGGTAATCACCAGTGGCATCGGCGCTGCTTTAATGTTGGCAATAAAATAGGCCAGCATCTTGTAAAGCTTATCCTTGTTGCCGCTGAGGAGCACTTCGGGGAATTCGAAAATGTTATAGTCGCGCGTGATGCCGATAAACTTCTGGATGAGTGGCATTGTGAGCACCGTTTCTCCCGGCACATTGATGCGCACTTTTTCTATCTCATTCGCAATTTTCTGAAGATCATTGCCGAGGTAAGTAGCCAGTGTTTCCGCCTCGCGCGGGCCGATGCTGAAGCCGTGCTCGCTGCCGTAGCCCTGTATCCAGGATGGTAGCTGCTCGTCTTTTACCTTATCGGAGGTGTAGCACAGGCCCTTTTCTTTGGCCAGCTTCAGGAGCCTGCTGCGGCCATCCACTTTTTTATAACGGTGCTCTATGAAAAAAACGGTGCTCAGTGATGGATGCTCCAGATAGCCGGCAAGCTCGGCCAGGGTTTTCATCTGCGCAGCATCTTTGAGGATCACCACCTGGCGCTCGGCAAACATGGGGAAGCGGCGGCAGGCATTCACCACATCTACCCACTCGGCATCCTTACCATAAAAAACAGTGAGGTTAAAATCACGCTCGGCGGGCTGGAGCACCTTATCTTCCGCAATTGCGGTGAGGATATCGAGGTAGTACGGCTCCTCGCCATCTACGAGATATACGGGAGCGGGCTTCCCGCTTTGCAGGGTAGAAACGATCTTCTTGAATTCAGCGTTCAATCTATGAGGATTAGGAATCGGGAATTTGTAATTGGAATTTGGCCTGTAGGACGCAGGGTCGTTGCATGCTGATTTTTTTCTTGCTCAAACTTTGTCATCCCGCAGGGATCTTTAGCTCCCAAAGCTTAGTCAAAGATCCCTGCGGGATGATAAAGCAAACGTAATAAACCATTTTAGATTTTAGAACGCAACAGCCCTGCTGTGTGATGGGGGCCGCATGTACAGGAAATCAGCATAATTAATCTGCATTATGGTATATGCACAGGTTCCGGAATTATATCCTTAATATTTTTCAGTCGTAGGAAAACCCTGGCCGAGGTGATCACATCCTTTGCGCAATAGGTGGCTATGCGCTCCAGGTCGTCGTCCTCCCAATATACCTGCCCTACCATGCTGCCATCTATATCGTCTTTAGGGGTGGGGATGCTGAGCACTTCTGCGAGTAGGCCCAGGGAAGTGAAGTTTTTCTTATCGCCGTAGCGCCACATCTCCATCGTGTCTGCATGGGTGACTTCCCAGGGCTTCTTGCCATTGTTGTCTAAGCAGTGGGGAGGTCCATACCGTGGATGACCATACGCCGCGATAGGAAGGGCAGGTCGAACTCTTTAATATTATGCCCACAGAAGATGAGCTCCTTTTCCCGCTCTAAAAACTGCCCCAGCGATTTGCAGAAGCGGGTAAGCAGCTCCTGCTCATCATGGCCGGTAAGGGATTTAAGGTAGATCTTCCAGTCGCCATCTTTCTGAATAAGGCAGCCGAGAGAGATGCATACCACCTTTGCAAATTCTGAATAGATGGCTGCGCGGCCTTTATAGCTCTGATGGGGAGTTACATCGGTCGGCAGCTTGAGCGCATGAGTTTTCTTTACCCAATACTCCTGCATGGGCAAGGTAAGCTCATCGTAAGTAGCCTTGCCGGAAACCGTTTCTATGTCTATAAAAAGATATTGGTGCAGGTTATCCATGCAATAGTGCGTTGCTTATATTTGTAAACAGTACGAAAATACAACCAACCATATTATGAGCCAAGAATGGACGCCTGAAACCGCCAGCGGCAATGATGAATGGAAGCCGAAGCCGGCTGACGAATCCGGCGCTTCGGGCCGTCCGTTTTCTACCTTTCGCGCCCAGCCTGCGGCACCACCCCCACCGCCGCCCGATGCGCCGAAACCCAAAGGCAGCAATGCCTGGATCTACCTGCTCATCATTGCCGCGCTGATAGGCACCAATATTTATCTTTTTATGGATGGCCGTAAAAAGGCCAATACCCTTACTACGGTGATCAATCAGCGTGATACAGTCATCATCTCCCGCGATAATATTAAATCTGAATACGATGCGGCGCTTGGTCGCCTGGATGAGCTCACCTCGAAAAATGCCGAGCTTAAAACAGAGACGGACAGCAAGACGGGCGAGATCGCAAAGCTCAAAAAACAGATCGAGGATATCATCCATAAAGAGCATAAGAGTGAGGGCGATGTAGCCAAAGCGCAGGTCCTGATAACGAAGCTCCGCAGCCGGGTACGCGGGTTTGAAGAGCGGATTGCCGAGCTGGAGACGCAGAATACCGACCTTACTACCCAGCGCGATGTGGCAGTAAAGGAAAATACAGGCTTGCAGGAAAAAGTAAAGCTTGGCTCGGTGCTGCATGCCTCCAACATCCGGCTTACGGCCATTGATCTTCGCCGCAACGGCACTAAGCAGCGCGAAACAGAGAAGGCGCGCAAGGCAGATCTCCTGCGCATACAATTTGATATCGATGAGAACCGTATTGCCGAAAGTGGGAGCAAGGAGCTGTATCTCGCAATCACCGGCCCCGATGGCACACTGCTGAGCAATGCGGCATTCGGCTCTGGCACGACTACCAAAAATGACGGCAGCACCCTCAACTACACCATGGCCAAGCAGGTAACGCTCACCGAAAACCAAATGCTGAAAGATATTGTGCTCGACTGGAACCAAGATACAGACTACCTGAAAGGCTTGTACAGTATAGAGATCTATCACGAAGGCTTTAAGATTGGCGCAGGCTCGGTAACGCTTAGGTAGTGGCCGAATTGGGAATTTGGAATTGGGAATTTGGGAGTAGGAATTTGGGATGTTACGTAAGCCCCTCAATTCCTAATTACAAATCCCCAAATCCTTGAAAAAAAAGAGGTAACACAAACATAATCCCTGTTTCATAAAACGCTCGCTGCTCCTGCCTAACATTGTGCCGGAATCAACAAATGACACAATGGAAGCCTTGCCAGGAAAAATTCTTATTGTAGATGACGAGCCGGATATTGTAGCATTTCTTTCTTACAGCCTCAAGAGTAAAGGCTATCTTATCAGCACTGCCGGCGATGGCGTAGAGGCGATGCGTAAAGCGCGCGATTTCCGCCCCGACCTTATCCTGCTGGATGTGATGATGCCTAATAAAGACGGCCTTACCACCATGCGCGAGCTGCGGGCTATGCCCGATTTTGAGGATACTGCTATCATTCTGCTAACTGCGCTCAGCGATGAGAAATACGAGATCGAAGGCTTGAAAAACGGCGCGGACGATTACATTGCAAAACCCATTAAGCCCGAACTGCTGGCTATGCGCATCAGCGCTGCCCTCCGCCGCACCCGCAAGGATGATGATGTAGAGCAGAAGATGACCTTTGGCGACCTGGAGATCAATAAAACAAAATTTACCGTTTCCTATAAGGAAGAGGAGATCATGCTCGCCAAGAAAGAGTTTGAGCTTTTGCAGCTCCTTGCATCCAAGCCCGGCCGTGTATTTCTTCGTAATGAGATATTGCAGCGGGTATGGGGCACCGATGTAATTGTAGGCGACCGCACCATAGATGTGCATATCCGCAAGATCAGGCAGAAGCTGGGTATAGATGTGGTAACTACGGTAAAAGGAGTAGGTTATAAGTTTGAGATGGCGTAGGTGGATTTGAAGGTTTGGTAATTTGATGATTTGAAAATTCAGACGCTTAACTTGCGTCTTACCGGCATCTTCAAATCAGCACATCTTCAAATTTTCAAATTAACTGAAATGCCCCTGCTCGATACCAAAAATCTTACCCCGCGCCTGCTTTCATTAGTTACCGCGCTGGTGATCGCTGCGATGAATACATTGCTTGCACTGGCCTTGAATGTGCAACTCTATATGCTGTTGGTGGTGTTTTGCTGCACTGCACTCATTACCTACCTCGTATATCTCTACACGCTGCAGCAATTCATCTACCGCAAGATCAAGCTCATTTACAAATTCATTTACCAAACTAAGGCCACGAAGCGGGAGGAGTTTTTCTATGAGCATATCCTCCCGCAGAAAACGATTGAAGAAGTAGATGAAGATGTGCAGCGATGGGCAACACAGCATAAAGATGAAATCGAAAAGCTGCAACGAAATGAAGACTTCCGCAAAGAATTTTTAATGAACCTTGCGCATGAGCTGCGTACACCCATCTTCACCATACAAGGTTATGTGGATACGCTCATTAACGGCGCGCTGGATGACAAAGCGGTGAACCGGAAATTCCTGACCGCTACCGCAAAAAGCGTGGACAGGCTGGCAGAGCTGGTGGATGACCTCGATGAGATATCGAAGCTTGAAAGCGGCCGTACCAATATTACCCCGGAGGCTTTTGGCATCCAGGAACTTATACGCGATGTGTATGAAGAATTCGCTTTGCAGGCAGCGGAAAAAAAAATTCATCTGGAGCTTAAAAAAGGTACAGAGCGTGCCATTACCGTACATGCCGACCGCCCTAAAATAAGGCAGGTACTCGTGAATATCATTGAGAATGCACTGAAATATGGCCGTGCAGGTGGCCATGTAACCGCAGGCTGCTACGCAATGGATGAAGGCCGGATTTATGTTGAGGTTTCAGACGATGGCTACGGCATTTCGGAGGAGCACCTGCCCCGGATTTTTGAACGCTTTTACCGGGCAGACCGGAGCCGGAGCCGCAATATCGGCGGTACTGGCCTGGGGCTTGCTATCGTAAAGCATATCATTGAGGCGCACGGGCAAACGGTTACTGCCCGCAGCACGCCAAATGTGGGTTCCTCTTTTGGATTTACCCTACAGAAATAGACGCTGCTCATAGCCTGAAAACCGCTTCCATTCACTGCTTCATTTTTCATTTTACCGGCTTACTTTTGTGCTATTATGGCGCACAAGATCATCATTGCTATCGACGGATATTCCTCCTGCGGCAAAAGCACCCTTGCACGGCAGCTTGCTGCGCGGCTCGGCTACAATTACATAGACAGCGGAGCTATGTATCGCGCCATTACACTTTATTTCCTGCGCAACAACATCGACCTTGCCGACCATGAAGCCGTAGCAAAGGCGCTGGAAGGAGTACATCTCAATTTTGAAGTGTCGGGCCGGAATGGTGAGTCGGAAATACACCTGAATGACGAGAACGTAGCCCACCTGATCCGCGAGATGCTGGTAGCAGAAAAAGTAAGCGTAGTTGCCGCGATCAGGGAAGTGCGCACCTTTGCCGTAAAGCAGCAGCAAAAGATGGGCCGCAGGAGCGGCATCGTTATGGATGGCCGGGATATAGGCACTGTGGTTTTTCCGGATGCGGAGCTGAAGATATTTATGAATGCAGACCCTTCAATCCGGGTATTGCGCCGCTTTGAAGAGCTAATTGCCACCAACCCAAGCATTACCCTAGAAGAAGTAAAACATAATTTAGAGCTTCGGGATTATATAGACAGTAACCGTGAGGAAAGTCCGTTGCGCCGCGCTCCACATGCCCACCTGCTGGATAATACCGGCCTTACGCGCGAAGAGCAATTGGAGAAAGTAATGCACTGGGCGGCCGCTGCGATTGCAGAAGGGCAACCAATGGTTAGCTGAGTTTTGAGTACTTGATGTCAGGTTTTGAAGCGTACGGTTTTTCCGAAATTGATTATATAAAAACGAATGGCGGACTGTAAGGCCCGCCATTCGTTTTAAAGAAGTGCTTTTTATTTAAATGATCAGCATTGCATCGCCGTAGGAGAAGAAACGGTATTTTTCCTTCATGGCGGTGTTGTAGGCTTCCATCATCAGGTCGTAGCCCGCGAAGGCTGCCGCCATGATCATGAGGCTTGTTTTCGGGAGATGAAAATTGGTAACGAGCGCATTGGCAATAGAGAACTCATGCGGTGGATGAATGAATACATTCGTCCAGCCTTCGGCAGGCTTTAATAGACCGGTTGCCGTTACTGAGCTTTCGAGCGCGCGCATAGTGGTAGTGCC
The DNA here is from genome assembly GCA_965246905.1 of Chitinophagaceae bacterium. Classification (GTDB taxonomy): domain Bacteria; phylum Bacteroidota; class Bacteroidia; order Chitinophagales; family Chitinophagaceae; genus UBA1952. Next base: position 73,094 of record CBDFFZ010000023.1, on the reverse strand, counting down.
AATACTGCAAATACGCCGATTGCTCTGGATGCCTTTATTTACGATCTGCGAAGCAAAACTCATCCACCTGGAAATATTCTGCATCCATCTTGTGCTTGCTCAAGTCTTCCACTTCTATAGGGCGGAAAGTGCCGAGGGCCGGTGTGCAGTGTTACTTCGGCAAACTGTACGCCCACGATCTCGAGGCGCTTGATGAGCTCACGGCTGAAGTGCAGGCCCGCAGTTGGTGCGGCAACAGCGCCTTCATACTTGGCATAAACCGTCTGGTAGCGCTCCTTATCGGTTTCATCGGGGAGGCGCTTGATGTATTTAGGCAGCGGGGTTTCGCCGAGGGTTTCGAGCACATCCTTAAAAGCCTGCTCATCGCCATCGAAGAGAAAGCGGATGGTGCGGCCACGTGAGGTAGTATTGTCGATTACTTCTGCTACAAGCTCATCATTATCACCAAAATAAAGCTTATTGCCTACCCGGATTTTGCGGGCAGGATCCACGATCACATCCCAGAGGCGGTTGGGCTTATTGAGCTCACGAAGGAGGAATACTTCGATCTTGGCGCCGGTTTTTTCTTTACGGCCATATAGGCGGGCGGGAAATACTTTTGTATTATTTACCACCATCACATCTTTATCGTCAAAGTAGGTAATAATATCGCGGAATATTTTGTGCTCTATCTTGCCGGTGGCGCGGTCGATCACCATTAGTCGGCTTTCTTCACGGGTTTTTGGCGGGGTGCTGGGCGATCAGGTTAAGTGGAAGTTCAAACTTAAATTGTGACAACTTCATAGTTGGGAGAAGACGTTTAAAAACGTGCGAATATAGCGTTTTTTGTTGAATGAATGGAGATGGGGTTTGATTGCCGGGGATTCTGAGTTACACCTGTGCTCGGTTTTCTGGGTGGGAATAAGGAATCATGACAAGCTCAATATTCCGCTAAGAATCATTTTCAATCTGTTCAATTATGAAAATCTGCGTTCTATCAATTACGCAACAGAAAAAAGCTAAATAGCAGCAATAATTTCAACGGTGCCATCGCCACAAATGCCCGATAGTATTCCATTACTATGGATAATAAAAAAAGCAGCCTGCAAATAGCAGGCTGCTCGTCAAAAAAAAATCAAAACGATTTATGGGAAGATGCCCAGCTCTTCGTAAGCCATGCCCACCTTATTGATGGATACAACGAATGCTGCTGTGCGCATATCGGTGATGCCGTGGTTGAGCAGCGATTCGCGGATCTCATGAAAAGAGCCGATCATCGTATCTTCAAGGCCTGAGTACACGAGATCTGCCTCATCCGGGCCGTGGAGGATCTGCTTGCGCTCAATGTCGGTAACTTTTTTGCCTACGAGGCTTTCTACGGATGAAAGGATCTGGTTGTTTACATTCTCGGTATAGCGCTTTTCCATGCGGCCAAAGCGAACGTGGCTCAGGTTCTTCAGCCATTCGAAGTAAGATACGGTTACACCGCCTGCATTAAGGTACATATCCGGCACCACTATGCAGCCCTTCTTATTGAGTATGTCATCAGCATCAGGGGTCAACGGGCCATTGGCACCTTCGCCAATAATTTTTGCCTGAATGCGGTCTGCATTGGAAGCGTTGATCACGTTTTCGAGCGCTGCTGGAATAAGTATATCACAGGGCATTTCCAGCACATCGCCGCTGTTTTTATGGTTTGCAGAGCCTTCGAAGTTGAGGATAGAGCCGGTATTTTTGCGGTGCGCCACTACTTTCTCCAGGTCGAGACCTTTATCATTATAAATGCCGCCTTCATACTCGGCTAAGCCCACGATTATGGCGCCATGCTCATAAAAGAACTTTGCAGCATGATAGCCAACATTACCGAGGCCCTGAACAATTACTTTCTTGCCTTCGATGCCGGTGGTCAGTCCGAGCCGTTTCATATCTTCCGGTACATTGCACAGCTCGCGGATGCCATAGAATACACCAAGCCCTGTAGCCTCGGTGCGGCCGCGCACGCCGCCCTGTGTTACCGGCTTGCCGGTTACGCAGCCCAGCGCATTTACATCGCCCGGGTTAAGGGTGGCATAAGTATCTGCAATCCAGCTCATTTCACGGGCGCCTGTTCCATAATCGGGGGCAGGTACATCTATGCCGGGGCCTATAAAATTTTTCTTTACCAGCTCTGATGCATAACGGCGGGTAATGCGCTCCAATTGTAGCGGCGTGTAGTTCTTAGGGTTTATCTTGATACCACCTTTACCACCGCCAAAAGGAACATTAACCATAGCGCATTTATACGTCATGAGGGCAGCAAGCGCCATCACTTCATCCTGGTTTACATCCATGCTGTAGCGGATACCGCCTTTGCAGGGAAGCTTGTGGTGCGAGTGCTGCACGCGGTAAGCTTCGATTACTTCCACCTTATCGCCAATGCGTACGGGAAAGCGCATTTGATAAACAGAATTGCAGGCCTTGATCTGCTCAAGGATTCCTTTCTCAAAACGGGTGTAGGTAGCGGCTTTGTCGAAGTTGCGCTCTACGCCCTGGAAAAAGCTATAATGCTGTGCTCCGGATGTAGCAGTAATTGTTTCTGCCATATGGCTTGGTTTGATTGATTGTTTTAAAGAGAAAAGTGAGTGCTGAATACTTCAGGTCGCTGCTCTTTTCGAGACGCGCAATTTTGCGGTCCAGGTATATTAAAAAAGCGATAATGCCGGCAAAGATAGTAGCTAATACCAAAACGACAACGTAAATCTTGCCATTTGAGCGCATGCCATCGGCCATATCCTGCGCGCTTGCAGTGGTTGATACAAGCAGGCTTATAACTACTAATAATAAAGTGTAATGGCGCATGGGCGGTTATTTATCAAAGTCGAAATCCAAGCCTTCCCTGTTGTAGCGAAGCAGCTGGATGCGGATGTGAATTTTGGAAATCCAGAGGCCGAGGCATATCCAGCCAATGGTTGCAGGGTAGAATACGGCGCGCATATTGCGGTCGAGATCGTAAGTATTGAAGCCGGGATTGCCTCCATTTCCGGGGTGCAGCGAATCTACCATCCGGGGCAGTATCCAAAGTAAAGGTATCATCATGCAGAAGGCAAAAATATTATAGACCGAGCTCAGGCGGGCGCGCTTTTCCTCGTCTTTCATACCACCGCGAAGCACGAGGTAGGCAAAGTAGATAAGCATACAGATGGCGGTACCAAGCTGCTTGGGATCATTGCTCCAGGGGGCGCCCCAGGTATAATTGGCCCATTCCATGCCTGTGAGCATTCCAAGAATGGAAAATACGATACCTACTTTGGTAAGCGAGGCAGAGTAGGCATCGAACTTAAGGTTGCCGGTGGCCAGGTAGTGAATGCTGTTCAGGAAAGACAGGAAGAACAGGAAGATCATCGTAAACCACATGGGTACGTGATAATAAAGATTGCGGATGGTTTCATTGATAATATCAAGGCGGGGTACTTTTAATAAAAAGCCGCCTATAACAGTATAGCCGGTAAGTAAAATGGCTGCCCATTTGGTGAATGGCTCCTGTACCAAATAGGCTCCCTTATTCCTGGTAGCCCAGAAAAGAAAAATCAGCAAGCTAATGAGTGCAGCTGTAATTATGATCGAAACGATAACCATTGATGGTAAAAAGTGCGCAAAGATAACGGTAATAGGCCGCAGATTATTCTGATCAGGCAGATTCATCTGACGATACAATACGATACAACCAGGTACGCAACACAGGGACTGGCTTTAGCCATAAAGAAATTATAGCCCACGGTTTTAACCGTGGGAACTGTAGTGCTATTCCTGCCAGATAAACGGAAAAAGAATAACTCCGAGCACAAGCACCAGTGCATCCAGTGATAAAAGAACCAGCGCAAGGCTCCACCAGCCAGGTTGATACACCGGGGAGATAGCTTTTAGCGCGAGTTTGCTCAGGATCATTAAAACAGGAATAATGAGTGGGAAACCAAGAATTGCCATCAGCGCGCTGTTTTGCTGCGCACGGGCAGCGATTGCGGAAAGAAAAGTAAAGACTACAGCGAGGCTAATGCTGCCGGTAAGCGCAACAATCAGGAACAGGCCGGGCTGAGCCAGCGGATTACCTAAAAGCAGCTCAAAAAGAAGCAGACTAATGATGCTCATGATTAATTGCAGGCATACGCTGTACAGTATTTTTGCAAGGAAAAAAGTAGCCGGATTTACGAGTGAATAGTAATACCGGAAACGCGCGGAAGGCTCCTGCAAAAAACTTTTGGCTACAGAATTGACCGCGATAAATAATTGTGTAATCCAGAACAGGGCATTCCAAATGGAAGGTTCCGGCTGGCCGCTCATCATATAGATGGCAAATACCGTACAGCCGGCGTAGAGTAATACGCCAAAAAGGGTATGCTTTTGCCGCCACTCCAGGAGCAGATCTTTACGTATGAGCGTGAGAAACGGAGACATGGAAATGCAAAAGTACCTGCGAAAAAAAATTATCCGAAAAAAGTTTTGCTGTTTTGGAATCCACCTCTATCTTTGCGCTCCCAAAACGGTTGATGGGAAGTAAATAATCAACCAAAAAGCTCTTAAACAGTACTATTGCGGAAGTAGCTCAGCTGGTAGAGCACGACCTTGCCAAGGTCGGGGTCGCGCGTTCGAATCGCGTCTTCCGCTCTGATATTAATTCCAGACCTCCGGTTTGGAATTTTTTATTTAAAGCAATCGGTAAGCATCAGCCGCTTTTTGCAGTATTTTATAGTTTTGTCAATGATGCCCTGGTGGCGGAACCGGTAGACGCGCAGGACTTAAAATCCTGTTTGCAGTAATGTGAGTACGGGTTCGATTCCCGTCTGGGGCACCAAACTCAAAACCCCGCGCTTGGCGCGGGTTTTGCTTTATACCCGAAATGGAATATTGAACCCGGGGACAATAAAATCTTGTTTGACGAAGATAAACTTGCAAAGAGATCAGTGCGTCAGCTGATTGCTTCAGTGAACTTTCGCATCTCCGTCATTGTTCCCACGGTAATTCGTGACCAGTTTCCTGTCTGTTCAAAAATCCCGGTTCCCTGAATGTTGTGTGCCTTCAAGAGCTCAAAAAAATCCTTGCTATAGTTCGCCAGCGAGAAGTAAATAAAATTCGTGTGTGACGGGATGAAAGGTATGGATAACCTCTCCATTGAATCTGTGGTGAATTTCCTGGCCTCTGCATTGAGTTTGCGCGTACTCCCTACCAAGTCAGTATCATTTAACGACGCCGCCGCCCCGGCAAGCGATACCGCGCTAATGCCCATATCTGCTCCAGACTGCAACTCACTCAATGTTTCCATCGTCTTGGCATGTCCTAATGCATATCCTATCCGCGCTCCGGCGAGTCCGTATATTTTTGAAAATGTCTTTACAATGATTAGGCTTTCATTGCCTATAGTCAGGCCTGCTACCGACGGTTGCCCTGAATACTCCAGGTAGGCCTCGTCAACCATCACTAATGTTTTTCGGGTAGCTTCTTTCAGAAAAGAACGGATGGCTTCGGGGTCGCATACCGTGCCAGTAGGATTATTTGGATTGCACAGGTAAATCAAGCGTGTATCCGGTCTGATCGCCTGCAGCATTGCGTTCAAGTCATGTCTCTTATCCGAAGTAAGGGGAACTTCTATTTTTTGCAGTCCTTGCTTTTCTGCCGCATCCGCCCATCTGCTGAAGGTAGGTTTTGCCATTATGAAGCTGCCTTTCTCACGTGCAGCAAGTCTGACTATTGAATCCAGCATTTCTGTAGAGCCTGCGCCGACTAAAACATTTTCTTTAGCAAGATTGTTTTGCATAGCCACGGCTGACATTAGCAATGAAATCATTTGCCATGGGTATCTGTTACTGCCTGCGATATGCTCAGTCATCGCGGCTTTCGCGACAGGGGATGGGCCATAGGGATTCTCGTTAGAGCTCAACCGCACTGGTCCTTTACCCGTTTCCGGATCAGAAATTCCAGGCCGTGGCGAAGCAAAGCTTTCCAGTTTTGGCAGGCACAGTCCTGTAGTTATCAGGCTGGCCGTCTTAATCCAGTTTCTTCTATTGATTGGCATTTGATGGATAATTTTAGGGGTGGCTTTTTAATATACTTACTGCCGGAGATTGGCCGAGCCTAAAAGTATTGGTTGTTTACACCTTAAAAAGCCAAATTTTTCAAAATATCCATCATTTGGTTCGATAACATTCCATCTTGGGACACTCAAGAAACCCGCGCAAGGCGCGGGTTTCTTCATTTTAGATCATATTCAGACGGGTAAAAGGTAGCTTATGTCCATTAAATGGTTACCCTAAAAAACTTAAGTAACTACATTCTTTACTCATCTCTGCCGCTCTTTTCGATTTTAAGCATTACTTGCAGATAGGCTGCATGCATCTATTGTTATTTCACCTTATAAAAGAATAACGACCATGCACAGCACACCACAAATCATACCTGTTGCCTTTGCCGCGCCTGCGCAGGAAGCCCTTTATATCCGCTACGGAGATCCGCGTATCCCGGGTTGGGAAAGCCGCTGGATGGAGGTATGGCTTATAGCGGAGCATTTCCCGTGGTTCCCGCAAAGCAAAATTTACATCCATAAAGATTTTAAGGCGGCGCTTATACCAGCGCTTAGCGCCTTGGAAGCTGCCGGCGTGCACCGGGAAATAAAATCCTTTGATGGCTGCTTCAATATCCGGCATGTGCGCGGAGGCTATTCCGTGCTGAGCATACATAGCTGGGGTGCCGCATTAGATCTTAATGCCCGCGATAACCCAATAGCTACAACCGGGAAATGGAGCGCTGCATTTATTGAAATGATGACGAAGCACGGTATCCACTGCGGCCAGCTCTGGAGCGGGCGCAAAGACCCGATGCACTTTGCACTCGTGAATGGCTAAGCTCCTAATTCCAATTTAAAAAAACAATTAAAATCATTTACAATGACACTCGATTTTCTAAACGAACAAACCAGCCAGGTACAGACAGACGTCTTCGGGCAGGATACTTACCTCCCGCATCCCGGCTATGATCAAAACCACAGCATCATCCATTCCTCAGGCGATGTAGCCGGTATAGAGCTGCGCATGCTGCCGCCCTTAGTGCGCGATAACCACACGCTTGCCTTCTGGCCCTTCCCCGGCAGGGCGCGCCTGTACTGCCTTACGCTCGTAGTGAGCGATGCCTCCAACCAGCTTTCCGGCCTTATGGAGCTCAATGCCTTCCCGCGCATCGGCAGCGGCGATTGCCTGCCCATCAACAAAACCATTTACTATTGGCAGGAAGAAGAAGGCGGCATAGCAAAGCCGCCCGGCCAGGTGCATGTAATGTGCAGCATCATCAAAAGCAAAGAAGCCCTGCGCGAAACTGCGGATGTGCTGGCCAGCGTAAAAGATGATGAGGGCTATAAAAGCATCATCAGCGAGCTCTCCAATGTGCTTACCAATGCTTCTTCGCTTACCGCCGTTACCAGCCTTACCATGCAGGCCGCGCATATTGTAGGCCGCTATCTCGGCAAGGTGGATGACCAGCCCATTGGCACTGTAGTCAACAGCTTTACCCGCCTCCATGGCGACTGGGACCGCCTCGGCATCTCCCCGGTAACCGTAAAAACGCGCGATGTGGATTTCAGCTTCGAGCTCATCATCCGCGATCAGTACCGCCGGCAGATGGAGCAGGCCGGCACCCTCATCCTGCCCATAGCCTACAGGCCTTCCCCCGAAGGTGTTGCGGTAATGGTACCGATGTAAAGCAGCATATTATCAGCAACAAAAAGACCTCCGCACGGAGGTTTTTTTGTCCGGGCAGGAGGAAGCGGATGGAGCAGTCGTGGCGTTGGCACCATTCATCCGGTTGCAGCTATTGAGCTTTTCCTGCAAGCTGTTTAAAAGAACCGGCATCAATCGTACTGCGTAATGATCGTTTGCGCCAGATCCCTTATCTGCCCGGCGAGGTGCGCCGGCTGCAGCACTTTCACATCATTGCCAAAGCTCATCAGCATTCGCATCAGTTCCGGGTTTATCATCAGGCGCAGGCTTACGTGCAGGCTGCCATCCTCATACTGCTGCATTACCCGCTGGGATTGGTGCATAGGCCTCGTTCTTGCATACGGGGCAAGCAGCGGGGAAAAGATAAGCTCCAGCTCCTCGATCTTATGGTCGGCAGCAAGCGTTACGCCAATTACATCCGAGAAATAATCATCGCTTTCTATAAAGCTGTTGTCGATAAAGGTGCCCTGCGCCACCCGGATCTCCTTCATGCGGTCGAGTGCAAATACGCCGTGGTTTTTCTTTTCATCCACATAGCCCAGAAGATACCAGCGATGGTCCCACTCTTTGAGCATATACGGGTGCACGATCCAGGTTCTCGGATTATCTGCCCGGAAAGTCTGGTAGGCTATTTTAAGCACATTTTTGCGCAGGATGGCCTCATAGATATCGCCGAGGTTCTCCACGCCCTGCATCTCGGGCGCGCTCTCGAACGAGATGATGGCCGCAGCGCGGGTATTGGGATATTTATACCTGTTTTCAAGGCGATGCACAATCGCTGCCATATCATCCGCAATGGAGAATCCTTTGATCTGCTGCAGGAGATGCACGGCGTCATTCAGCTTCCGGAGATCTTCTTCATTTACTGGTAAGGATTTAATGGAGAACTCAGGGTCGCTGTAGCGGTAGTAGCAGCTGCGGCCATCGCGGTAGAGCTCTATAGGTGCATCACATTCCAGCTCCATGGCAGTAAGATCATTGCGCAGCTGGCTGGCTGAGATAGAGGTTTCGATGCCCTGGCTGTTTTCGAGGCGGCGGTTCACAAACCTGAGGAGCTCGGCGCGGCTCCATCTCTTTTTAGTATTGCGCAGGCATTCATCGATGATCTCGAAGCGTACGTGGGCAGATTTATTGATGGGCATGGCGTGTGGTTTGTTGTTAATGGTAACGATGATGTGTCGTTAAAGATAACAATAATATTTTTGTCGGTGCATGGGTTGAAATAGTTGCAGCCTATGTGCACGCATTGTAGGATAAGGCGCTTAAAATCATTGGGCAGCTAAATAAAATACGCTGAAACTCTTTGTGGGTAAGATATTCATGATGCTTGCACATAGGCTGCAAGTGTCGGTTTCATATTTGCTGAATCCTCAAAAAGAGGAAAGCAGTCATACATATTTAATCGATAAAAAATTATGAAACCAATTACAGCGCCCCTGAAGCTGGGGCAAATAGGACCTGATGTAGCTAATCTTCAGGAAATTCTTATGGCAGCAATAGGCACGGGCGGGATAGACATACCCGGCAAGGAGGATCTTATTGACCGGCTCGCCGAAGAGCGGGAGAAGCAGCTTTTTGGCAGCGCTACTTATGAACTGATCAATATCTTTAAAACGGCACACGGCACTAGTGATTCTAATGATCCAGATGCTGTGAATCCGGCTACTGCCACTGCGCTGAATGCACTGAATCCACCAATTTTTTCTATCAGTGGCCATGTGATGCATCGCTCCGGCAAGCAACTTGAGGGAACTTATGAGCTGACCATTTCACTGCTCGGTTACACTGCCACATCGGTAATTGCCAGCGCTGTGCCGATTACTCCTAATGGCGCCTACAGCTATAGCAACACCCTAAGCGCCCTTAGCGCAAGCAGTATCACTATTGATCCTGCCTTAAAAAACGGTATACGCGTAGCGCTTAAAAACGCAGCATTTCCGGACATAGATATTGCTGTACAGGATACTTATAGCTACGGCACCGAATTTAATGTAAGCTTTACCCTGGATGGCGCGGACATTGCAGTAGTGCCGGAATATGAAGCGGTACGAAGCGCTCTACAGGCGGCTATCGGTGATGTGGCAATCAGTGCTGTAATTATCAATAGTGAAGACGCTGAAGATACCCTGACGCTGCTGGCCAACAAGACCGGTGAAAGCAGACAGTGTATCCGGCAGATGGTGCAGGCGCATCAAATGCACGAAATTGTTCCTGCAATAACTGCAGAAGCAGCCTATGGTCTGTTTCGGCAGGGACTTCCTAATACGATACAAGCATTGGTGACACAGCCGGCAGATGTACTTTACAATGCACTGAAAATGTCTGTGGCTACGGATATTATTGCAACAGATACAGATACTGTGTTGCATACACGCGCCGCAGCTATCCGGAATGCGGTCGTTGGCTATTTACTGGCTAATACCGGCATGCAGGCTCCGGAGGAAGGTGGCCTTTATAAGGTTGCGCTGAATATTGCAGGAGATGGGGGCTATGAAATAGCTATCAAGATACTTAATGCCTACAGCGCTCATTTGCTTTCTGCGGAATTATCGCTTGAAGATGCATTCGCCGACCCTGATATTTCAGGTGAGTATGACCGTTTCAAAAATGCGCTGCAGCTATTACTGCTTACAGGAAATAATGCAGTACTGGTAATGCGTCTTTTATCTATTATGGCAGGTACACAAGAGGAAGGCGATCCAGCATTACCCGGCGCCGATGCGAATGGGGTCCCTTCTATACTGGGTTGGATCACGCCGGAACAATGGGGGGCACTAATAGAGCAACTTAAAAATGATGCTTCTTTCTTCCCGGCTTTTATTTCTGGTAGTACGGCAGACCAGAAAAAAGCAGCTTATACGCAGTTTTTAGATCAGCAATTTAACCTGGCATTTCCTACACACGCAGCAGTAAAGGCTATTTCCGCTGATACCAATAGTCCTTTCACAAAGTTGAAAGCGCACCTGGAAGATTTTATGATAGCTAATCCGGGCTTTGATCTTCATAATGTGCCGGTTAATATATTGGCTACGTCCAACGCTTTTGACTTCAGCGCTATCACCGATGCATATGAGGAAGAAGGAGAAGGTGAAACTAAAGCTAAAGCTAAGGCTACCTTCATTGAAGAGGCGGGCATTCTGCAGCGTCTTATGAATGTAACGCAGAACCAGCAATTGGTAAGTGCTATGGCCGCTGATGGCCTGCATTCATCCATGCAGATATCCCGGCAAGCGCCAGCTGCTTTTGTGGATGCTTACCAGGATGTCGCCGGCAGTAGAGCGCTTGCGCAAGATATTTATGACGCAGCAACTTACCGGACCAGTTTCACTTACTCAACGTTATTGGATATCGCCGATCAGGCGAATAGTCAGATGGCCTATGCACTTACCCGAAATAACGCTGATAATGCGCTTGCAGACTGGCGTACTCTTTTTGGTAGCATTGATGGTTGCAACTGTAGTCAGTGCCAGTCTGTTTATAGTCCTGCCGCTTACCTCACGGATCTGCTTCAATTCCTGAAGAATAACCTGCCGCAGGCTTATGAATTGCTAATGGAAAGGCGGCCAGACATAAAGGATATAGACCTGGTATGCAAAAATATCAATACGCCCGTCCCGCATATTGATATTATAAATGAGCTGTTAGAGGACCTGGTAAGTGCTGTCGCTTACAGCCATCTGGACCCAACCAGCTATATAAATGACAGCTATCAGCTCTATGCGCGGCAGACGGTTGCTGATGCTGTTACGCAAAGAGCACTCCCGGAATACGTAAATACCTTCCCGAATACAGGGATGAAGCTAAGAACATGGACCGGTAGCAGCTACCAGGATGCTTTTGTGAAAAATCCGTACGACAAGCTTAAGGATGCAGTTTACCCTTCCGCATTGCCATACAATTTTTATAAGCGCCAAATTGATACGCATCTCGGCATTATAGGGATAAAAGGTTATGAGCTACAGCAAAGCTATAGTGACAAAGACCGGATAGAAGCTTGGGATGGCATGGAATTATGTATGGCTTATTTGGGCCTGTCAGATAAACAGCTTGATACTATAACGGTTGAGCAGAGCAATCCATATGCGTATTATGGCCTTCAGGTCAATGTTGTATTTAATCCATTGGGAGAGGACCTATACTATATTCAGGATCCTTCAGCCCGTGGGGCCTTATATCCGGTTGGTGAACCATTCCAGACAATAGGTAGCCCGATAGGGCAAACAGGTTTACGCTCCAATTGGCTGGATCATCTTGCTTTCCGGGTAGATGTATTCCTGCAACAAGCCCAGCTTACTTATGCGGAACTGCGGACAGTGCTGGATTGCTATTGCATCAATCCGAGGAATTCGATTACAGGAAGAAAAATGGCGATTGAACTGACTAATGCTACTACGCAGGGAGATGTATGTGATTTGAGCAGGTATAAAATAACCGGTCTGGATATGCCCGTTGCAAAACGGCTTTATCGCTTTGTCCGCTTAAAGAAAGCACTGGGCTGGAGCTATTATGACCTGGATCAGGCGCTGATCAGCCTTTCGGGCATCGAGCCGCTAAATGCAATTACACAGGCAGGATCCATTCTTATCGATACAGCAACCGTTAAGCAGTTGGTGCAGATAGACCGGCTCTCAAAAATGCTCGGTCTGCCTGTTTCAACGGTTCTTCTTTTATGGAAGGATATTGATGATGTATTCGTATACAGCGATTATGAGCACGGTGAAACTGTACTCGGGAAGAGCATCTATAAGCAGATGTTCCGTAACGCTTCCGCCGGTAATATCAATGAAGCAAACTACCCGTTTACCGTTAATTCCATTGGTATAGATCTGGCAACGCTTAATACTACCCGAAAAGAAGAGTTTCATAATTACCTGTCCGGGACTTGGGGTATCAGTGCATCCGATCTTGGGATTTTGATTCAGAACCTGTTCCCTACAGGCGTTATTCCGGCAGGCAGCTTTGGCAGCTTTAACCTTTACGGTATCAGCCAGCTTTACCGGGAAGTGCTGCTAATAAAAGCGCTCAACATTTCGGTAACTGAATGGATTCAATACAGAAGCTGGATTGCGCTAAATAGCAATTTTAATACTGCCTCCACAATATTAAGCACTACCTATGAGCGGACTGCATCACCATTTACATCGCCCTATGATACACTACGATTCATAAGTTTTGTAAATGCCGGAAAGGAAGCCGGCGTCAGTATCGCAGAGACAGGCTATTTACTGTTGGATGCATTTCAGGAACCGGTAAAAGAACTGGGACAGAATCAGCTATTTGCGAAATCCCTGACCGAACTGCGTACTGAGCTGCAGAAAAAAACAGCCCCGGATTATATCGCTAAAAACGACGTGGATGGCAACGCGTTAAGAGGCATTGCACAGCTCATTGTGGATGACGCTACTGCCGATTACCTGATAAAAGTTATCCAGAATGATCCTGCAATCAGTACAGATTCAATCAGTGACCGCAGCAGTTTTCTGCAGGCAGGTCCGCTTGCATTTTCCACTGCGCAGGCGCAGGATCTGACCGATTATACAACAGATCCCGAAGACCGCAGGCAACAGACATATGCCATCCTGAAGCCGGTTATCGAGAATGCTATCCGCCGCCCCTTCATCATAAATTTCTTATCGAAGGAATTTAAAACGGATGAAAATATTATAAAGGCACTTGCTGAGCGCTGTGTTAAGGTTGCAACCCAGGGAGCGACCCCGCTCAGTGCTATGACCGTGTTCCTGAACAATGATTTTATCAGCAGCCCTTCCGTGATTGAACGTACCGAAAGCACATCTGCCCTGATTCCGCAGTTTACGGTTTACGTGCGTCTCCAGAAGGCAGCCTGGCTGATTCAAAAGTTCCGGCTCGACCTTCAGGATGTGCTTGACCTTTGGAGCGATCAATGTGTGCTTGCCGGCGTTTTCAGCCTGTCGGATCTGCCGGTTGCCGTAGCTACCGGCACGTCTCTGGTTCCCGATGCCGCTGTTACCGCAAAAGTGCCTTACTACCAGTGGCTGGGCTTCCTGCGCTGGATGGAGGTGATCACCTTCCTCGGTAAAAACAAAAACCTGCTTTACGGCGCGATCCGGGAAATTCCGCAGCCTGTACCGGCTACAACGCTTGCCGTACGAAAGGAGCATACGCTGAAGGGTATTGCCAAAGCATTCTACATGCCGGTTGACGACCTTACGGCTTTGCTTGGTGCAGTCATTAGCACGCTTACCAATGGTGCGTTGAATGTCGCCTTTAGTGCAGATGTGAGTGTGCCGAACGAGTACAACAAGGCAGCATTGTACCTGCGTATCATGGATTGCTTAGAGATGCAGCACCTGCTTCCATCGCCTATGAGCGCGCTGGTGAAAGTGGCCGGCGCTGTTGCCGCGCCCAATGATCAGCAAGCAGCAAACGAGATCATCCAGGTGGCGAAGGCGCAGTATGATGAAGCCCAGTGGCTCGAGGTGGTGCGCCCGGTAAATGACCTGCTGCGCACAGAGCGTCGCGATGCCATGGTAGGCTACCTGCTGCATAACCGGCCCTATAAATACATCAACTCTTGGTATACCAGCAACGACATCTTTGAAACACTGATGGTGGACGTGGATATGATGAGCTGTATGAGCACTACCCGCGTGCTTCTCGCTGTAAATACCATTCAGCTTTGGGTGGACCGCATATTATTAGGGCTCGAAAAATACGTGGCTTACGACGTTAACAGCAACCCGGTTTTGGAACCTTTGGTACTCCAGGCTCCCCAGGCCCGCCAGTGGAATATGTGGCGCAAGCTTTACCGCGTATGGGAAGCCAACCGCAAGATCTTCCTCTACCCGGAAAACTGGATAGAGCCGGAGCTGCGCGATGATAAGTCCCCGTTCTTTAAAGAGCTGGAGAAATTCCTGAAGCAGAACGAGCTTACTGGTGAAAATGTGGAGGAAGCCTACCGTACATACCTGGAACGGCTGGAAGAGGTGGCGCATCTGGAAGTGATTGGTATTTGCAGAGAAGTGGATGTGGCAGGCAGGATTATTGTCCATGCCTTTGGCCGTACAGCATCAAATCCACATATATACTTCTATCGGAAGCGGATTGATACGGAATGGACTGCCTGGGAAAAGATGGACGTTCAGATTGATGGCGACCATTTTGTGCCTGTGGTATGGCGGGGAAGGCTACGTTTTTACTGGCTTACTTTCACAAAGGAGCAGCAATATAATCATATTCAGGACTCGCAAAATAGAAATCTTGACTCATTAGAGGCAAACGTTCGTTGGAAAATAGATATGGTCTTTACTGAATATAAAAACAATAAATGGACGCCTAAACAGATCGGCAAGCAGACGCTATATAGCCCATATATGAATGAGCAAGATCCAAAAGATGAAAATGATGTGTTTGTATATGGGCGCCCAATTCTACAAGGTCCTGTTCCAACATATATTAATCGAAAGTGGTATCTATCGGGGAGCATGGAAAAGCAAAAGCGCGAAATATCATTCTACTCAAGCATAAGTACAGATGGTAACTTACAGTTTCATGTGTATGGGAAAATAGAATATATTAATCAAATAGATATGTTCGATATATTTTTTGATTATAGATTTAATCTTCCTCCATACAACTATTATTTACCTGACCCGCTTTCTCTGCATAAAAATTTCGATTTTGTGATGAATTCAATGAAAAGCGAAGAATTTTATTCTTATAAGCAGAGAGTAAACTTTGGGCTCTTTACCCATAAATATGATGGGATTGTATCTTCAGATTTTACCTCTATTGAGCAAAATATTTATACTGATGAAGTAATTCAGCAGAATCACTTATATAGTAAAGATTTAGAAAACCACCTATATAAAAATGCTTATTCTAAATTTTTATATAGTAAAACAGGATTATACAATACAGGTTCTACATCTGCATATTATCATTTTCCTGATGCTAACTCTGCCCAACCAAATGGTATTAAATTACTAAATAGGGCGCCAGATGTATATCTTCAAGGTAGCTATAAGCATCATGGTAAATACTTAGTATTCCCACTCCAAAAGCCCGAAGGCTACCAGGAAGGAAGTATAATAAATATCCCTGCATTTTTCTACACGGATTACAACAACAACTTCTTCGTAGAAAAAGTACACGTGGATCGCTTTATGATTTCGAGTGATCCTAACTGCAGCCCGGAAAATTATCCAATACTTTATGAACGTGTAAACACGTCATCTTTTTTATATCGGTTTCGGTATTTATTAAAATACCATTTTCAGGAATTCTCCCACGGCCAGGTAGAGCATTTCCGTGAACAGCTTTATAAAAATGGCTTGGATGAATTTTTGAAACGCGATTTTATCACTGGCCTTGCGGATAGTGTTGCTTTTGCTGCTACTTATGACCCGACAAGTAGTGTCCTAAAGGGCACAAATGGGAAAATGTATCCCAACAACAAAGTAGATTTCTCACTGGAAGGTTCCTACGCGCTCTACAACTGGGAGCTCTTTTACCATATCCCGATGCTGATCGCCAATAAGCTCACGCAGGATCAGAAATTTGACGAAGCCCGCAAATGGTATCATTATGTATTCAACCCTACCGTGGGAGATAACAACGTAATAAATGGAAATGCAACAGTAGAAAAATTCTGGAACTTCCCGGTATTTTACGATAATGCAACCAGCATTCCTACACCGTTGGATCTGATGCGCAGTTCCAGCCTGGCAACAGCAGTGGCACGCTGGGCAGCGGATCCATTCAAACCGCATCTCGTAGCCCGTACCCGTGTTTCCGCCTACATGAAAAATACGGTGATGAAGTATCTGGATAATTTGGTTGGGTGGGCAGATATGCTCTTCCGCACGGATACTCGGGAGAACATTAATGAGGCCACCCTGCTATACGTACTGGCGGCTCAGCTATTAGGCCGTAAGCCCGGGCAGATGGCTGCAACTGCTATCCCGGTGGTGCAAACTTATATATCGCTTGTATATGCCACTATGGCCACCGGCGGACTGAATGCCTTTAGCAACGGAGTAGTAAAAGCAGAGAACGTGTTGATGGTATCTACCGGGGCTACCAGTGCCAGTGTGCTGCAGCAACTGGGAGTGCTGCCGGTTACACCGGATAGTATGTTCTATTTCTGCATTCCGCCGAATGACAAGCTGGCCGGCTACTGGGATACCCTTGCCGACCGCCTGTTCAAAATTCGCAATTGCCGGAACATCGATGGCATAGAGCGCGAGCTGGCGCTGTTCGATCCGCCGATAGACCCTGCGCTGCTGGTAAAGGCAGCTGCGGCGGGCCTTTCGCTCAGCGAAGCGCTGGCTGATATCAATGCGCCTTTGCCGGTTTACCGCTTCAATGTAATGGCTCAGAAAGCTACAGAGCTTACGCAGGAGGTAAAAGGCCTCGGTAGCCAGATGCTTGCCGCATTGGAGAAGAAAGATGCGGAGCACCTTTCCCTGCTGCGCAGCAGCCAGGAGCTTACGATGCTCAGCATGGTTACAGAAGTGAAAGAGCAACAGGTAGCAGATTCTGTGGCGCAGATCAACGGACTGCAGCAACAGAAGAAGATGACGACTCAGAAAAGGGATTACTATAAACGTTTGGTAGATACCGGCCTGAATGCACATGAGCAATTGCAGTTGGATAAGATGCAGGATAATATACCATTGAGCATTGCACAAGGTTCCGCTCAAACGCTTGCTGGCATATTATCGATTATCCCAAATTTCAAAATAGGACCGCCCACAACTGTAGGTGCAACTTTTGGTGGAGCCAATCTTGGTTCTATCGCTAGTGCCGCTGCTAATGCACTTGGTACCGTTGCGAACGTCAATTCCATTATCGGTCAGATGGCAGGCACCAAAGGCTCATATGCCCGCCGCAAGGAAGAATGGGGACAGCAGCTTAAAACTGCCGAATTGGAACTAAAGCAGCTTGATTACCAGATACTCGGCGCACAGATCCGCCAGGCCGTTGGCGAAATGGAGCTGCGCAATCATAAGGTTCAGATGACCAATGCACAGCAGATGGACGAGGCCATGCACAATAAGTACACGAATGAAGAGCTCTACGAATGGATGGTAAGTGAAATTTCAGCTACTTATTTCCAGGCATACAAGCTGGCAATGGATGTTGCCAAGCGCGCTGAGCGCTGCTACCGCCACGAGCTGGGCATCGAATCTTCGGATTTCATCCAGCCAACCTATTGGGACAGTCTCAAAAAAGGCCTCCTCGCCGGCGAGCAACTGATGTTTGATCTCAAGCGGATGGAAGTTTCGTTCCTGGAGAAGAACAAGCGCAGCTTAGAGCTTACCAAGCACATTTCGCTCGCGCAGCTCAGCCCGGATAAGCTGATGGATCTTAAGACAAAGCAGAAGTGTACGATAGATCTCCCAGAATGGCTCTTCGACCTCGATTATCCCGGTCAGCACCTGCGCCGAATCAAATCAGTGAGCGTATCCATTCCCTGCGTGGCCGGGCCTTATACTACCGTGAGCTGTAAGCTTTCATTAGTGAGCAGCAAGTACCGCAATAAAGCTACCGTCTCTGCTCAGACCGCGGCCGCATACACCCATCCCAGCAATTATAAGCAGCTCTACGGCAGCATCCAGAGCATTGCCACGAGCAGCGCGCAGAACGACAGCGGCATGTTCGAGTTTTCCTTCCGCGATGAGCGCTACCTGCCTTTTGAAGGCGCAGGCGCCATCAGCACCTGGAAGATTGCGCTGCCTGCCGCCTACGCACAGTTCGATTACGATTCTATATCGGATGTGATCCTGCACGTAAACTATACTGCGCTGGATGAAGGCGGGCTGGTACCAGCAGCCAAAGCCTATGTGGAAGGAGTCTTCAGCAGTACGGGCGCCGGCTTCCTCCGGGGCTTCAGCCTGAAGGAGGAATTCAGCAATGAATGGCATGCTTACGGCAACCGGTTTACTGCCGAGAAAAAGGCCCTGAGCATCAAGCTGAGCCCGCAGCACTTCCCGTTCTTCATGAGGGAGCAGCATATTACGGTAAAAGGTCTTACCGCAGTGATCCGGCCGAAGAAGCCGCTCGATGGCACCTACAAGCTTACGGCCAGCTATATTCTGGCCGGCGCTGTTACCAATGTGGCGCTTACCCTGGATCATGAAACACCGGTGAGCCTGCATATCGACGGCAATGCGAAGATCCTGAAGCTGGTAATGACCAAAACCGCAACCGCAGGTCCGGATGTCCTGGAAAACATGGCGGATCTGCTGGACGATGTCTATCTCGTGGCGCACAGCGAGTGTGTGCCGCATAGCAGCAACCCGAATAACTTCCCGCTCTCCAATGACGTCGACTGGGAAGAGAACGACCCGCCGAAGAGCGCAAACATGCTCGGATGGTGGTGCTCGAATAAGGGTGTTACGCATCAGGGCAGCGCAGTTACAGGATGGGCGGATCAGTCCACTTATCACCGGGATGTTGCGCCGCTCGACACGGCCTACAAGCCTGCCTATGAGAACGGCGCGATCAAGAACACATCATCGCAGGTGATGCTCAAGCTATCCAACTACCTTAATATCGGGAAAGTCTATACGCTCTCGTTCGTGGTAGAACAGGGCATAGTCAACAGGGTGCTGATGGGATCCAAGGCAATCTACAGCAGCGGCACTTCCTATGGGCTTTACTTCGGGGCAGGCAGTACGCTCAACCATGCGCCTCTGCCAAGCTTTTTCACGGTGATCGGCCCAACGGCGCTGCCTACAAGCGGCTACCACAGTTATCGTATAGAGCGCAATAACCAGGATATCAGTATCTATTGCGACGGAATACTGGTAGGCATTCAGAATATTAACACTAATGATGATTTTATTATTGATAACCTCTACGGCGACAGCGCTATGAACAGCTTTATAGGCAACATCAAGGATATCATCATCTACAACAAGTTGCTAAGCACCCAGGAGAAGGCCCAGCTTGCCAACTACCTCGATGTAACCTATGGGCTTTAAGTCCGCCGGTTATTCAGGCAACCTGTAACCCCTTTATTCAATATCCGCCGGGCCCGTAAGCCCGGCGGGTTTTTTTTGCCTTAGATCGTCTTGCCGCTTTTCCCATAGGTAAAAATTATCGCTCGCAATTCAATGCCTGCACATAGGCTGCATCTATCGCCGTCATCTTCGCCCCTCAATCTTTTTTAAACGCATTTCAATTATGTCACCAGGCAACAACAACCACCCGTCCGCTGCGCCGCAGCCATCCTCCGGCGCGGCCGCCCATCCCCTCGATCGCTATACCGCACAGCCGCAGAGCAGCGACGGCGGCGAGAAAAGTCCCTACTACCATGCTGCGGCCCCGTCCATCGCACTGCCTAAAGGCGGCGGCGCGCTCAAGGGCATCGATGAGCAATTCTCCGTGAACGCCGCCAACGGCACCGCCGGCCTCAGCGTGCCCCTGCCCCTTACACCGGGCCGCGGCGGCTTTACGCCTTCCCTGGCGCTGAGCTACAACTCCGGCTCGGGCAACTCCGAGTGCGGCCTCGGCTGGAGCCTCGGCCTGCCGGCAATTCAGCGCAAGACGGACCGCCGCCTGCCGCTGTACAACGATATGGAGGAAAGCGACGTCTTCCTCCTTGCAGGCGCCGAGGACCTCGTACCCCTGCTCACCGAAACGACGCCCGGCAACTGGGAGCCCGATGAATCGCTGGAGACGATCTCCGTCTATGAGCTGCAGGGCGGCGGTTATGCGAAGGTGCAGGCCACCTGCCTCATCAAGCGCTACCGCCCCCGCACCGAGGGGCTGTTCGCCCGCATCGAGCATATCCGCAGGCTCGGCGGCCTTTCGTGGTGGCGCGTTACCACCAAAGACAATATCACCACCTGGTACGGCCTCTCGGCTGCCGCCCGCCTTTCCGCCCCCGATGAGCCGGAGCGTATCTTCAAATGGATGCCCGAGCTGGTGACGGACGGCAAGGGCAATGCGCAGCACTACTGCTACAAGAGCGAAAGCTTAGAGCAGGTGCCTACCGCGCTGCATGAGCGTAACCGCAACAACGGCCTGGCCCTCTTCACCAACCTCTATCTTAAAAAAGTGCGCTACTGCAGCCGCCTGCCGTTCGCGGAAACAGATGCGCCGTATGCACCTGCACTGCCCACGGACGATACCGGCTTCCTGATGGAGCTGGTGCTTGACTACGGCGAGCACGACGGGACCGCCGGCTACCCGGTGTATGCCCCGCAGGCCCCCTGGCCGGCGCGCACGGATGCCTTCTCGGATTTTCATGCGTGCTTCGAGATCCGCACCTACCGCCGGCTGATGCGCGCGCTCATGTTCCACCGCTTCGACGAGGCGGGCGGCGGCGCGCCCGTGCTGGTGCGCTCGCTGGATCTTGCCTGGCAGCACGGCCCTTATGAAGCCGGCAGCGCCCTTACCGAGGCTGATTATATCACCTCCCTTACCGAAACCGGCTACAAAGCGCTCACCGGTGGCGGGATGCAGGTAAAATCGCTGCCGCCCATCACCCTGGACTACCAGCCGCTGGAATGGAGCAATGAACTGAAAATGGTGGCCCCGGAAGATGCGGTGAACGCGCCGCAGGGCCTTACCGGCGCTTACCAGTGGACGGACCTCTGGGGCGAGGGTCTGCCGGGCATCCTCACCGAGGAAGGCAGCGCCTGGCGGTACAAGCGCAACCTCGGCGACGGGCATTTTACGGCCGCGGTGGCCGTAGCCGAGAAGCCCTCGTTCGCCGGGCTGGCGAAGGGCACGCTACAGTGGGCCGACCTCGATGCCGACGGCCGCCGGCAGGTGGTGAGCCGCCAGCCGGGCGCTGAGGGCTATTTTGAGCTGGATGATGAGCAGCAATGGCAGGGCTTCCGGCCTTTTGCCAAACGCGCCAATGTGGACTGGAACAGCCCCTACACGAAAATGCTGGACCTTGACGGCGACGGCCGCGCCGATGTGCTGATCGCAGGCGATAGCGTCTGGACCTGGTACGAAAATAAGGGTACGGAAGGCTATGGCGAAGGCGGCCTGGTTTCCCTGCCCTTTGATGAAGAGACCGGCCCCCGCCCGGTGCTGAATGACGCGATCCAGCGCATTTTTCTGGCGGATATGAACGGGGACGGGCTGACCGATATCGTGCGCATCAGCAACGGGTCGGTGTGCTACTGGCCCAACCTCGGCCGGGGCCGCTTCGGGGCGAAGGTGGCCATGAGCGGTGCGCCGGTCTTCGATACGCCGGACCTGTTCAACCCGCTGTACCTGCAGCTTACTGACGTCTCGGGCACCGGGGCGCCCGACCTTGTTTACCTCGGCGGCGGCAGCTTCAAAGTGTGGATCAATATGGCGGGCAACGGCTTCGGCGAGGCGCACGAGATCGCCACCCTGCCGGGCGTGGAACCCTACAGCAAGGTGGCTCTGCTCGATTTTCTGGGCAACGGCACGGGCTGCATCGTGTGGAGCTCGCCCCTGCCGCAGCACGCTTATGCGCCCCTGCGCTATATAGACCTGATGGGCGGAAAGAAGCCCTACCTCATGCACACTTATCACAGCGGCATGGGCAAGACGACCGCCGTTACCTGGAAGCCCTCTACGCAGTATTACTTAGCGGATGCGGCTGCGGGCACGCCCTGGGCCACGCGGCTCCCATTCCCGGTGCAGTGCATCGATACCATTACCACGAGCGATGCGGTGAGCGAAACGAGCTACATGCAGCGCTACACCTACCACCACGGCTACTACGACCACGAAGAGCGCGAGTTCCGCGGCTTCGGCAGGGTGGATACGCTGGATACTGATACCGCAGCCACAGGCCTCGGTTCTCTGGACCAGAGCCCGGTGCTGACCAAGACCTGGTACCACACGGGCGCCTGGATGCGGGAAGGCACTTTATTGGATGCCTACCGTAAGGAGTACTTTGCCCTGCCGGGCTGGGGTGAGCCGGAAGAGCAGGCGCGGTTTCCCTACGGCGGCTCGCCGCGGGAAGAGCGCGAGGCGCACCGGGCGCTCAGAGGCTCTGCGCTCCGGCAGGAAATCTATGCGCAGGACGGCACGGCTGATGCCGGTGTGCCTTATGCCATTACGGTGAGCGCCTACGTGGTGCGGCGGGTGCAGCCCTCGCTGCTGCTCTGGGGCGGGGCAGGCCATGCGGCGTTCCTTACCTGGGGCAGCGAAAGCGTGAGCTACAGCAACGAGCGGCGGATGCGGGGCACCGCGGACGTGCCGGCCGATATCCGGGTGGCGCACAGCCTTACGCTGGCAACCGATAAGTGGGGCAATGTGACCAAAAGCGCGCAGGTGGCCTACCCGCGGCTGGCGGCTTACCTGCCCGATGTGGCGGCAGAGCCCAAACTGACCCCGGTGAAAGAGGCGCAGCAGCAGATGCACCTTACGGTAAGCACCGTAAGCTATACGAACGACGTGACGGGCACGGTGGGTGCTTACCGGCTTCGGGTGCCGTGGCAGCAGCGGGCTTATGAGCTCCGGCTTTCGCAGAGTGCGGCGGATTACCCGGTGGGTGTATATCCGTCAGGCGGGGCGCTGTGGCAGCCTGCTGCGCTGGCGGCTGTGATACCGCCGGAAAGTGCGGCTGTTGATTATTCATCCACAGCCACCACGCTGCCTTTGCTAAGAACATTGTCTCATTCCATCAGCCTGTACGGGGAAGATAGTGACCCTGATACGTCGCTTGGCAAGGGCTTAATACAATCGCTGGCTATACCTTACGAGCAGTACAGCCTGGCCTTTACGCCGGATGTGCTTGCCGCCTGCTATGGCAGCGGCACGCCGGGCACTACGCTGCTGCACGACGAGGGCGGCTACGTGCAGCTCGCCGGCGAACCATTGAACTGGTGGGTGCCTTCGGGCAGGGCGCGGTACGGCAGCACGCCGGAAGCCCGCTTTTACCAGCCATCTGCCTTCAAAGATCCGTGGGGCGGCGAGACGACGGTTAGCTGGTGGACGGCCGATAACCTCAGTACGCCTTACTACCTGCTGCCTGAATCGGTAACCGATGCTTTGGGCAATACGACCTCTGTAACGCAGTACAACTGGCAGACGCTGCAGCCGGAAGAGGTGATGGATGCCAACGAGAACCTTACGGTTACGGCCTGCGATGCGCTGGGCATGCCGGTGGCCATGGCGTTGACGGGCAAGGGCACGGAAGCCGACTACTTAACTACGCTTAGCGGCGCGGATATCCTGGCGGACAGCATGAGCGATGCCTCGCTTCAGGGGGTGTTCTGGGATGAGCACACGCCTGCTGCTGGGTTGCTGTCGGCGGCGAAGGGATTGCTGGGTCGGGCTACGTGGCGGTGCATCTACCGGCTGGATACCGGGGGCGGTCAGCCTGCGGCGGTGGCGATGATCGCGCGTGAGCAGCATTACGAAGAGCATGCTGCGAGCGGCGTGGTGATCCGGATCTCTTATAGTGATGGCTTCGGGCGCGTGGCGATGCACAAGGCGCAGGCGGCCGATGATGAGAGCGGCAATGCGCGCTGGGCAGGTTCGGGGAAGACGGTGTATAACAATAAGGGAAAGGCGGTGCTTCAGTACGAGCCTTACTTCAGCGGCACGGGTGCCTATGATAGTGCGGTGCAGGCGGCGGCAATGGGTGTGAGCCCTGAGCTATACTATGACCCGCTGGGCAGGCTTTATAAAACCATCATGCCGGATGGGAGCAGCAGCCATACGGAATGGGACGGCTGGGCGCAGACGGTGTGGGATGCCAATGACACGATCCCTACAACATGGCAGCATGCGCCGCTGAGCTCAGCAACAAACGGCACAGCCGATGAGGCGGATGCGTACAATAAGGCGCTGCTGCATAAGGCTACGCCGTCGATGATGTACTTAGACAGCCTGGGCCGTCCTTTCTTCACGGTGCAGCAGCACCGTCAGGTGGACCCTACTATAACAGGCGACGATCCGCGTTATTACAGCTATGAGACGCTGGATATTATGGGCAACCGGCTGAGGGTAACGGATGCCAATGGGCATGAGCCGTTGACTTACAGGTACAACCTGCTCAAGAGTCCGTGCTGGCAGTACAGCATCGATGGTGGTGAAGGATTGATGCTGACCGACGTGGGCGGGCAGCCCCTGTGGCACCGGGATGCAGAGCTGCGCACCCACCGTGTGATCTATGACGAACTGCGCCGTGTGGTGGGCAAGGAAGTGAAGGATAGTGGCAGCAGCACAACGAAGCTGACAGAAAAGACAGTTTATGCGGATGGCCCATCGGCGGACTATTCGAAGAACCTGCGCGGGATGGTGGTGGAAACCTATGACGGCGGCGGAAAGCACTACGTGGATGAGTATGACTTTAAGGGAATGCCGGTAAGCTCATTTCTGCAGTTGCCGGATGATTACCAGGCAGGTGAGGTGGACTGGTCGGCAACCACGCCGCCAGCCTTAGAGACGCAGGTGTTCGAAACTTCAGCGAAGACGGATGCGCTTGGGCGGATGGTGACTGCGCTGGATGCGGGCGGCTACAGAACGCGCCATGCCTATGATAAAGGTGGGATGCTGAAGTCGGTGTACCTGAGGTTGCCGGGCGCAACTGCGGATGATACCTATGTACAGGACATTCACTACAATGCGAAGGGGCAGCGCGAGACGATCTGGTATGGCAATGACACGAAGGTGGTCTATTACTACGATGATCTGACGCAGCGGTTAAGGCGGCAGGCTACGCGTAAGAGGTCGGGCATATCTGCGTGGACGGATCTTGCGGATGTTTATTACTACTATGACGCAGTTGGGAACATCACGCGCATCAGGGATGAAGCGGCTGATACCTACTTCACGGGCAATACGATTATTGAGCCGCTGAAGGATTATACCTATGACAGTCTTTACCGGCTTACGAAAGCGAAAGGAAGGGAACAGATTTCTAATGCCACTTATGGTAGTGAGGATAACTGGAATGACGGAATAGGCACAGCCAACAGCAATGCGTTGCAGAACTATACGCAATATTACAGCTATGATGGTGCGGGCAATATCCTGAGCCTTAGCCATGACGGGGCGAGCGCGGGTGACTATACCCGGAACTTTAACTATGCAAGTGGCACGAACCGATTGAATAGCACTACGGTTGGCAGCAGCACTTACAGCTATACCTATGATGCAAGGGGGAACATGACCTCTATGCCGCATCTCAGTGCCATGGGCTGGAACTCAAATAGTGAATTGAGCATGGTGGTTGCGGGCACGGTGAACGGCTATTATCAATACTCAGGTGGCAATAGAATCAGGAAAGTAATAGAGAAGAGCGGCGGTGTGGAAGAGCGTATTTACTTAGGCAGCTATGAGCGCTACCGGAAGTACGACATATCGGGAACTAAGGTTGTAGAACGGGACACGGTGCATATAGCCGATGATACGGGCAGGATAGCGATGCTTGAGGTAAGGACGGAAGGCAGTGCCACCGATGACAACGGCACAGAGCAAAGCCTTACGAGATTTATCTATTCGAATCATTTGCAAAGCTCGAATCTCGAGTTAAATGAAAGTGGCGGGATTATCAATTATGAAGAGTATCATCCTTATGGCACTACTGCTTACCAATCGAAGAGCGCTACCATAAAAGCGACATCTAAGCGGTACAGATATACGGGTAAGGAACGGGATGAGGAAAGCGGGCTGAGCTATCATGGTGCGCGGTATTATGCGCCGTGGTTGTGTAGGTGGGTTGCTGTAGACCCGCTGGAAAGTAAGTATGCGGGATGGTCTGCTTATCAGTACTGTACCTGTAATCCCATTATGAATACAGATAGCACTGGGATGGGGAATGACAAAAAACCTACGTCTTTGGATAACATTAAGATAAATGTACCCGAAGGTTATAAAGCACCCGCACCCATACCTCCGCCAGTTCATGATGATCTGCCGCCAATATCAGAAGAGACTGAAAATAATGGTTCTTCTGGAATTGGAATTCACTTGCCGCCAATCGAAACGGATGGCATCATTGACAGGATGAATAAGATCACCAAGAAAGTTAAGGCAACTTGGGAATTAATGAAATTGACAAATCCAATTGAGGCAGGCGTACTTAATGGTTTAGCAAACTTTGTGACCAGCACGGTTGAAGGAATCGCCAACATGGTAGTCCATCCAATAGATACATTAAAAGGGTTAAGTAAAATTTCAGTTGCTCTTAGTCCTGTTGGGGCGCTTACACCTATAGGAGCAGATTTCGGAAAGCAGTTAGTTGGGGCTGTTAAAGATGGCGTAGATAAATTTAAGCAAGGCGACACTTATACCCGAGCTTCTATAGTAACGGAGGGTGCAGCTACTGTTGCTTCATTTTTTATTGGTCTTGGTGAAGAAAAGGCCGCTGCAACAGTTAGTGAAATTGGAAATGTTGCGGAGAATACTACCTCATTATTTCACTTTACAAATGAGGCTGGTTATAATGCTATAATGAAGTCAGAAGAGTTAATTCCGTCAATTGGCGTAAAGAATGCGCGATATGGCCCAGGTCAGTACCTAACGGATATTAGGCCGGGAGAATTTACAGCGGGACAAACATCTAGGCGGTTATTTGGTGTTCCATGGAACACTCAAAAAATTACACACTTTATCGAAATTGATGTTCAAGGATTGAATGTGATAAAAAACGCGCCACATAATTATCTTATTCCCGGCGAAACTAATTTACCTTTAGGCGGAAAAATTTTAAGAAGTGGAATTTCATTTTAAACTAATAATATGAAAGATATTTTTGTAAAAAAAGATTGGTCAGAAGAGAGCATTTTGTTCTATTTACATTTTAAAGATGGCCAAGCTGTAAGGCAAGTTGAGGTTTCAAAAGATGGCACTAAATATCTATCAATAGAAAAACCTATCCAAGGGGCATCTATGTTGTATGACCAAGCGTTAGCTGATCTTCATTTAGAAAA
Source organism: Chitinophagaceae bacterium (assembly GCA_965246905.1). Lineage (GTDB taxonomy): Bacteria > Bacteroidota > Bacteroidia > Chitinophagales > Chitinophagaceae > UBA1952. Next base: position 45,511 of record CBDFFZ010000023.1, on the reverse strand, counting down.
CGATGATTTTATTACTGAAAACGAGTTTGAGCAAGCATGGCTAGCTAAAGTGTAGTTGTATATTCTTTACTGCTTTAAGAATTTGCAATAGCGGCTCTTAAACTTAAAAATGAATTGAGGACTCTGTCCGGGTTGCGAAGCGCGATTGTGTTTTGCACCACCGGACAGAGTCCTTTTTTGCGTGAGCGATAGCAGTGGATATCCTTTTTGCTGTGCCGCCGGCCCTTGTGCGCAGGCGGCAAAAAGATAGGAACCCTTCGGCAAGCTCAGGATAAACTCATAGCGCGGCCCCTTTTTCGGGGCACGCCCAAGTAACGAGACCTATGTGCAGGACATTCACTACAATGCGAAGGGTCAGCGTGAGACGATCTGGTATGGTAATGACACGAAGGTGGTTTACTACTGCGATGCGCTGACGCAGCGATTAAGAAGGCAGGCTACGCGTAAGAGGTCGGGCATATCTGCTTGGACGGATCTTGCAGATGTATATTATTACTATGATGCGGTTGGGAACATCACAAGGATACGGGATGAAGCGGCTGATAGTTACTTCACGGGCAATACGATTGTTGAGCCGCTGAAGGATTATACCTATGATGCGCTCTACCGGCTCATTAAAGCGAAGGGCAGGGAACAGATCTCTAATGCCACCTACGGAACGGATGATGACTTCAATGACGGGTTGGGAAGCGGCACAGCCAACAGCAATGCGTTGCAGAGCTACATGCAGTATTACAGCTATGATGGTGCGGGCAATATCCTTAGCCTGAGCCATGACGGTGCAAGCGCCGGGGATTATACGCGGAACTTCAATTATGGCACCAACACAAACAGGTTAACCGGCACAACAGTAAACAGCACTACTTATAGTTATACCTATGATGCAAGGGGGAACATGACCTCTATGCCGCACTTGTCTGCAATGGGCTGGAACAGCAATAGTGAATTGAGCATGGTGGTTGCGGGCACGGTGAATGGCTATTACCAATACTCAGGTGGCAATAGAATCAGGAAAGTAATAGAGAAGAGCACTGGTGTGGAAGAGCGCATTTACCTGGGCAGCTATGAGCGCTACCGGAAGTACGACACATCGGGCACTAAGGTTGTGGAACGGGACACGGTGCATATTAATGATGATACGGGGAGGATAGCGATGCTTGAGGTAAGAACAGAAGGCACGGACACTGTTGACGGGGGCACAGAGCAGAGCCTGACAAGGTTTATTTACTCAAATCATTTGCAGAGTTCTAGCCTGGAATTGAATGAAAGTGGTGGGATCATTTCTTATGAGGAGTACCATCCTTATGGCACTACCGCTTACCAATCAAAAAGCTCGACTATAGCTGCTACTGCGAAGCGGTACAGATATACGGGTAAGGAACGGGATGAGGAAAGCGGGCTGAACTATCATGGTGCGCGGTATTATGCGCCGTGGCTTTGCCGGTGGACTGCTGTGGACCCGCTGGAAAGTAAATATGCGGGGATGAGCCCATACAACTATGGATTTAATGATCCTGTGAGTTATAATGACCCTACAGGGCAAAAAGGTGAGAAAGGTGATAAAAAGAATAATACTCAACCTAACTCCGTTCCTGAAAAGACTACGGGCGTAACGGTTGGTACTATTATAAGCTCGGGGATGGATAATCCTCAGAGTAATTTAATAGGTATGCCATCTCCATTATCCCAGCAAACGAATGATGTTTATATTGAGATAGGTTATTTTATGATGGGTGCTTTCAATGCATGGGCTAGTGATAATATCCCGGCCAACATCTTTGGTTTCGGAAGACAGGATCCTATGACTATGGGTGAGCATGCTTATGCCTATGCGCTTGGCCAGCTTGCAGGCGACATTATTGCCCTTGATCAGGGGATAGGCGAGATTACCGGTGGTGCTGTTGGTGGTGCTGTTTTTTCGGAAACAGTTATTGCCATACCTTTGGGTGTAGCAGCTGTTGCTCACGGTATTTCCGTTACATCGGTAGCAGGGATTAATTTAGTAAAGGATGCGCAGATTTTGCGGCAACTTTCAGCTGATCCGGTTTCTGGTAATTCAGAAGGGCATTCACACACGGGAGATGAGTCAAAGCCAAGCAATACGACTGAAAACATTGAGGAACAAATAGGTTCAAAAAATGAGAAAACTAATGAAACTAAAAGTAAGGAAAAATTTCCGGATGCTAATGAACTTGCTAAAGAATTTGGAATAAGTAAAGAAAAATTTCATAAAAGTATTAAACCTGAACTTAAGAAAGATTTTAGTGCAGATATGAAAAAAATAAAATCGACTAATCCTGATATTGGATTTGATGAGCAAGGAAATATTGTTTTAAGAAATCCTCAAACCGGTCAAACAATAAATACAAAAACTCCATTAAAATACTATAAAAATTAATTTATGACTGAAGTTACCGCAATATCTACTATATCAAGTACCATAGATGTATTATCAATATGCAATATACCTGATAAATTTATTAAAAATAATTACAATAAAGGAGATGAAATTATTTATGGAAGACATAAAGGTGCAATTTCTAAGGAATATCTAATAATGATTGAGGGTAATATTGATGAAATAATAGATATATTGAGTTCTGTTAAAGAAAATATCGATCATAATGACATTGAATTTAATTTTTCATTAATTATTGCTTATGATAGCCAATGTAACTTCGAAATTGCACAGATACAAATGAAAAATTTTTGCAAACTTGATATACCATTGGAAATAAGTTGTTACCAATCGGATTTTCCATCATCGCTATAATTTTAGGATTCTAACTGGTGTAATATACTCTATACATAATGAGCGTATTATTATTCGAGGTGTCCGCAAGGACGCCTCGAATTCTTTTAAGACGTTTACCCAGTTTTTAGAAGCCTTGCTTTTTACATCAGTAGCAGGGATTAATTTAGTAAAGGATGCGCAGATTTTGCGGCAGCTTTCAGCTAATCCGGTTTCTGGTAATTCAGAAGGGCATGCACCCAAAGAAGGCGCGGAGCGTATTATTGCAAAGGGCACAGTTGCTGCATTAGGAACCGAAGGGAAAAAAGCCGCCTTTTACTCTGTAGCATATGAAATGAAACTTGATAATGCCTATTTAAAAGCTAGTAGAAGTACGCATTTTAAAGAAGCCAATAAAAATCTTGTAAAAATGATGGAGGCGCACCCTGAATTTGCAGCGAAGATTGAAGAAATGATACCAGGCCTAAAAAGTCAAATAATAGGACCAAAAGGTGGTATATTTGGCATCTCACCTAAACCTTGGACATGGCACCACTCTGTTGAAACTGGTGTGATGCAACTTGTTCCTCGTGCTCAACATACTTCTCCTTTATATCAACATATATTTCATCCCGGAGGCATAGGTGGATTCTCGATATGGGGTAGGTAAAACCGTTTAATTTATATAAAATGAATCGCATAACATCAGGAAATCTATCAGAAATCATTTCCAATATTTATAGTTATCCAGATCAGGCTGTACTTTACGTTATAAGGAAGCCATCCTGGGATTATACTTCGATAACATATTTATACGAATTTGACGAAGAAGAAGAACCGCCATTAAATATTAATGCAGCCGACTACTTTCTTGAAGTTAGTATAGTAAAGGAAGTTGTAGAAGTGTGGAAAGAATGGAATCCAAATTTGATAACTGACAATTATTTATTTAAAGCTGTTTTGTATTATGCAATTAACGATTCTTATCTAAGTACGCCGTAGTTTGAGCAGTTGCTCACTGGTATAAGTTACTATCATAAAAACCAAAGGTAAGTTGCCCCTTTTACTGGCGCGAGTATGCCGCAAAGCCTTCGTGCTGCGAGCGTACTCGTGCCTTTCTTATTCCCGAATTAGCGTTATTTAGAACAGTGATTTTGTTTTTGTAGTAGGCACGAGCACGCTAATGCACATTGCCAGGCTGCATGCTCGCGCCAGTAGGGCTAACTTTAGCCAAAGAATCCTAGATGTTGTAAAAATAATGGTTAATCAAAATTCTATTAAATGAAGAAAATAATAATTATAGCCGTCCTTACATTAAGTTCTTTATACTGTAATGCTAAACATATCCCTGATACCAACAGGCAATTAATATATCATATATTTCCTTTGGCTGAAAGTTATATTGACAGTTTTTTAGCTAGTAGAATAGGAACTGATAGCCCATTTGCAGTCATTGAACCATATTTTTTTAATGGCAAGCCTAAATTTCTGACATACAAAATTAGCATTGGCTACTATCCTTACAAAAACTCAATGCAAACAATGATGAAAGTTATAAAAAAAACTAATCGATTTTTAAAAATCAAAAGCAGATATTTGCCTGTTATAATACAGAACTTTGATCAAGTGTTTTTAATGGAGTTCACTGAGAAGAGAATTGTAGGAATTGAAAAATTTCCCCAATTTGAAGAGAATCAAGGATGGCGATTTGTAATTGATTTTGAAAACAAAAGGTTCAAGATAGAGGACTTTATTGGTTGGTAAAATTGTTTTCCCGACTGGTTTAAGAACTCGCGCAAGCGGCTCTTAAGCCTAAAAATGAATTGAGGACTCTGTCCGGGTTGCGAAGTACAATGATACTTCAATCCACTGGGCAGAGTCCTTTTTTTGTGTGAGCTATAGCAGTGGATATCCTTTTTGCTGTGCCGTCAGCTTTGTGCGCAGGCGGCAAAAAGATAGGAACGGATAGCGCGGCCCCTTTTCGGGGCACGCCCTAAGACTAAACCCATCCAGCTCGCCGGCGATACGCTGAACTGGTGGGTGCCTTCGGGCAGGGCGCGTTACGGCAGCACGCCGGAAGTCCGCTTCTACCAGCCATCAGCCTTCAAAGATCCGTGGGGCGGCGAGACGACGGTTAGCTGGTGGACGGCCGATAACCTCAGTACGCCTTACTACCTGCTGCCTGAATCGGTAACCGATGCCTTGGGCAATACCGCCTCTGTAACGCAGTACAACTGGCAGACGCTGCAGCCGGAAGAGGTGATGGATGCCAACGAGAACCTTACGGTTACGGCCTGTGATGCGTTGGGCATGCCGGTGGCCATGGCGGTGACGGGCAAGGGCACGGAGGCCGACTATTTAACTACGCTCAGCGGCGCGGATATTCTGGCGGACAGCATGAGCGATGCCTCGCTTCAGGGGGTGTTCTGGGATGAGCACACGCCTGCGGCGGGGTTGCTGTCGGCGGCGAAGGGGCTGCTGGGTCGGGCTACGTGGCGGTGCATCTACCGGCTGGATACCGGGGGCGGTCAGCCTGCGGCGGTGGCGATGATCGCGCGTGAGCTGCATTACGAAGCGAATGCTGCGAGCGGTGTGGTGATCCGGATCTCTTACAGCGATGGCTTCGGGCGCGTGGCGATGCACAAGGCGCAGGTGGCCGATGACGAGAGTGGCAACCCGCGCTGGGTAGGTTCGGGCAAGACGGTGTATAACAATAAGGGCAAGGCGGTGCTTCAGTACGAGCCCTACTTCAGCGGCACGGGTGCGTATGATAGTGCAGCGCAGGCGGCGGCAATGGGTGTGAGCCCTGAGCTTTACTACGACCCGCTGGGCAGGCTTTATAAAACCATCATGCCGGATGGGAGCAGCAGCCATACGGAATGGGACGGCTGGGCGCAGACGGTGTGGGATGCGAATGACACGATCGATGCAACATGGCAGCATGCGCCGTTGAGCACTGCCGTGAACGGGGCTGCCGATGAGGCGGATGCGTACAATAAGGCGCTGCTGCATAAGGGTACGCCGTCGATGATGTACTTAGACACATTGGGCCGTCCTTTCTTCACGGTGCAGCAGCACCGTCAGGTGGACCCTACTACAACAGGCGATGATCCGCGTTATTACAGCTATGAGACGCTGGATATTATGGGCAACCGGCTGAAGGTAACGGATGCCAATGGGCATGAGCCTTTGACCTATAGGTACAACCTGCTGAAGAGCCCGTGCTACCAGTACAGTATCGATGGTGGTGAAGGATTGATGCTGACCGATGTTGGCGGACAGCCCCTGTGGCACCGGGATGCAGAGCTGCGCACCCACCGGGTGATCTATGACGAATTAAGGCGGGTGACAGGCAAAGAGGTAGCGGGCAATGGCAGCAGCACATCGAAACTGACTGAGAAGACGGTGTATGCAGACGGCCCGTCGGCGGACTACACGAAGAACCTGCGGGGGATGGTGATGGAAAGCTATGATGGCGGCGGAAAGCACTACGTAACGGAATATGATTTCAAGGGCCAGCCGCTGGCCTCTTACCTAAAGCTGCTTGCTGACTATAAGGCAGGTGAGGCGGACTGGTCGGCAGGAACGCCGCCATTCCTGGAAACGCAGGTGTTCGAAACCTCGGCTAAGACGGACGCGCTTGGCCGGATGGTGACGGCAACAGATGTGGGCGGCTACCGGACGAGGCATGCCTATGATAAAGGCGGGATGCTGAAGTCGGTGTACCTGAGGTTGCCGGGCGCAACTGCGGATGATGCCTATGTGCAGGATATTCACTACAATGCGAAGGGTCAGCGGGAAACGATCTGGTATGGCAATGACACGAAAGTGGTTTACTACTACGATGCCCTGACGCAAAGACTTAGAAGGCAGGCAACGCGTAAGAGGTCGGGCATCTCTGCGTGGACGGATCTTGCGGATGTATATTACTACTATGATGCCGTTGGGAACATCACGCGGATACGGGATGAGGCGGCCGATACTTACTTCACAGGTAATATGATCGTTGTGCCGCTGAAGGATTATACCTACGACAGTCTTTACCGGCTTACGAAAGCTAAGGGCAGGGAACAGATCTCTAATGCCACTTACGGCACGGATGATGATTACAATGACGGGCTGGGAAGCGGTACGGCCAACAGCAATGCGTTGCAGAACTACATGCAGTACTATGCCTATGACGGTGCAGGCAATATCCTGAGCCTGAGCCATGACGGTGCAAGCGCGGGGGATTATACAAGAAACTTTAACTACACGAGTGGCACGAACCGATTGGCCAGTACAGCAGTTGGCAGCAGCACGTACAGCTACACTTATGATGCAAGGGGGAATATAACCTCTATGCCGCATCTTTCTGCAATGGGCTGGAACAGCAATAGTGAATTGAGCATGGTAGTGGCTGGCACCACAAACGGATACTATCAGTACTCGGGCGGGCAGCGGATACGGAAGGTAATAGAAAAGAGCGGCGGCATAGAAGAGCGCATTTATCTGGGCAGCTATGAGCGGTACCGGAAGTACGACAGCTCGGGGACAAAGATCGTAGAGCGGGACACGGTGCATATTAATGATAATACGGGCAGGATAGCGATGCTCGAAATAAGAACAGAAGGCACGGACACTGATGACGGGGGCACAGAACAGAACCTTACGAGATTTATCTATTCGAATCATTTGCAAAGCTCGAATCTTGAATTGAATGAGAGTGGCGGGATCATTTCTTATGAAGAGTATCATCCTTATGGGACTACGGCTTACCAATCGAAAAGCTCTGCTATCAATGCTGCGGCAAAGAGATACAGATATACGGGAAAGGAACGGGATGAGGAAAGCGGGCTGAACTATCATGGTGCGCGGTACTATGCGCCGTGGCTTTGTAGGTGGACTGCTGTTGACCCGCTGGAAAGTAAGTATGCAGGTTGGTCTGCTTATCAGTATTGCACCTGCAACCCGATCATGAATACCGATAGTACTGGAATGGGCAATGATGATTGGCATCCGCCGATGGCAACACCAAAATCTGATGCATCAGGTGGTGGTGGAGTTTTTGGGTATGGGTCCAGTATTACACCTGTACAAATGGATAATCATGACTTTCATATGCCCCAAACGCCATCTTCAGCGGATAATTTAAGTAGCCAGCCCGCACCTCCAAATGTTCTAAAGGATACGTTAGTTACGCTTTTGGGAACGTATTATTTGCCTTATGGAACTATTGGGCAGGGCGGGCCAACTATCGGCCCGGCTGGGAATAACTCCGAAGCCTTTGGCGAGCACCTCCGTAATAGCCCTATCATGGCTCCAATCGGCTACTATTGGAAGGGGGAAAAGGGGGCAGCACTTTTTGACCAAATAGGCGACATGGGTATGGCGATGGCAACTCCCGGAACAGTTAAAGGTATACCTGAGCCTGTAAGCCCACAAATGGAGCCATATATAGCGAAAACTGAAGCACCATTAACAATACTAAAATCAAATACAACTCAAGCAGAAGTTTCAAGTTCTCGAAATGGCTCTTTAACTTACACGCTGACGAATGAACAGGCTGCTAAGGTTAATCCTACCATAACGTTCTTAGAAACTCAAGAAGCGGCAGGTGGTCATGCAATTGAGAAACATGTTGGCAAAACAGATGCAGAGTTAGCTGCTAGGCTATCAGCAAGTCGTAAGATTAGTGGCTCAAGCTCATTTACAGATCTTGCTACTGCAAATAGAGTAGTAATGGAAACACTAAAAGATAAAACGACAGAAATTAATACATGGCTTTTGAGCGGATCGACTAAAAATTTGGTTCTTGATTATGTGGGTAATGGCACGGTAATCGGGCGTGGAATTCAAAAGGGCCAGAGCGACTTGCTTGATTTAACAAATGCAAAAATCATTTTAAAACCAATGGGAGGTAACCATTTTGTCTTAACAGCTTATCCCGCAAAATAATAATTTATGAAGAACAGTATTAAAAAAGATTTTCCAGAGTTATATCAATTTTTTGGCGGCTATTTTCCGCCTGCTGATTTTGAAGATATTAGTGATGAAGAGGTCGTAATTAAATATAAGAATGATTGTCTTAAATCGACAATTGGAAAAAAAAATCTCGAGGAGGCAAAAAATGAATTACAAAAACTCTTTTTTCATGTAGACAGCTATTGGGAAGATATCATTGAAACATCTAATCGCCATTTTGACACTGTTAAGGATACGTCTAATTGGCTAGAAATGATTATGAAAAAATTGCAAGAATAACATCCCATTCTTTTATGTGTTCGCGATAGCAGCACTTAAACCTAAAAATAAATCAAGGACTCTGTCCGGGTTGCGAAGCATAATCGTGCTTTTAATCCACCGGACGGAGTCCTTTTTTTACAAAAGGTTAGTTTGCTATACGGACATATGTCTGTGGTGTATGAAATAGCCACAGGCTAGAAAAATGCCGCGACGTAGGCGGCTATGCTGCAACCTCATACTTCAGCCTACGCCAAAGTGGCGAATAAAGCTGGATTCCCTGTATATAGATTTGAGGGTGTAACAGCTACTAATGTTAATCTTGGTGCAGGGATTTCTGGACAACTTACGAATGTATATATTCTCAAGGGAACAAAAAGTCCAAGCATTGTTCCTACAACACCATATTGGAAACCTTAATAATTATGGAATATAATACACAATACTTAGACTTGCACTATTCATTGATAAATGCATTTATGATTGGTGCTGAGCCAAACATATTAGACATTAGTTATGAAAAAAAAGAAAGAACGATACATATCCAAATAGTCTTATTGGATGGAACAAATCTTCCCGAACAAAGGAAAAGAAAAGTTACGCAAGCTTTGCCTGATTACGTTATAGAGATACATCAGTTACACCTTGCAAAAGAAAAATTTAATGAAAGTAAGGGTGAGTGGCCTCCTAATTATTACACCTGGCTAAAGCATTTATTATTTACTAAAGCGGAACAGTTATGAATAGAAATACGATAGAAATAAAATATCAGAGTTGTAATCTTTGCGACGCACTTCACAGAAATATCAATGACAACTTTGAAAGCGTATCTTTTGACATTCTCGATAATGGAGAAATACAAGTTAAAATTGTTTTAGAGAAAAAAACTACAATAGAAGAAGAGTATATCGACGACATAATTGCAGAGTATTCATCAATGCAAAAAAATGATTGTATTTTGAAACCATTGATTGAAATTGGATATAAAATTTCTACTCTAAGTAACTTGGTTTATCAAAAAATAAGTCCTGTGCTGGTACAGGCCAATTATTAGGCTTTGGCCAGTGTGGCGCCTGTGGCCAGTGCCTCACAAGCCTATTTGTTCGAGGTGTTCCGCAAGAGCACCTCGAACTTTTTTAAAGCGCCCTTTGTAACGGCATTTTAATTATAAAATTATTAAGCTCATTAAATTACCAGTTGTTCGAGGTGTTGCTTTTTCAGCACACCTCGAACGCGTGATAGACAGCCATTTGAAATGGTGATAGGAGAAGCCGGCTGAGAATAATAAACAACCGTTACAATTGGTAACTTATCCCGTGTTCGAGGTGTCCTGCGGAAAACCTCGAACAACTTGAATTTAGTACCTAATCCAGCAAAAGCTGGGAAAATGATGGTTGGTCAAAATTTTCATATTTACCTAATAAATTAATTTAGATTATGGAAGTAAAATTAGAAATACCTAAATACTCAATAGAAACAGGGTTCAAATCAGAATGGGAATTTGGCTTTGAAATTGAAATTAAAAGCATTGAGGGGGCTATCAACCTCATTGCCAATAAAGAAGGATTGATTTCTTTAGCAAAACAATTACTTACTTTAGCAGAAGATGAAGTGCCAAGGGGTTATCATCTACATTTTGATGAAAATAATTCATTAGAAGAAGGTTCATTAGAATTGATAATAAAAAAAGGGTAAGACCCTCGCTACCGCAAGCCTGAGGCATAGGCTTTGAACGCTGAGGCTTGCGGAGAGCCATTACTCATCAAAGGGTTTAGGGTAAGCTGTATGCTTTACCTGAACCCTTTTTATTTTTGCTTGTTCAGAGGAGTAAGGTGCGTCGTTTAGTGGCTCTCTCACAATGGTCATCCTCCGTATGAAAAAGTTAAGTACTTTTTAGACGGCTCAAAAAAAATGTATACTCGTTTAAAATAATTATGTTATGGAAAAATTATTAACATTAGAATTTGACCAAAAAAGGGAATTAATAGAACTCCACCTTAATAAGAATGGTGCAGAATATTTAAAAAGTGTGCTTACAAGATTAATCAACGGTGATTTAGTTTGCGACCATCACTTCATGTCACCTGACTGGGGAGGTGATGAATTAAGCTCAAACCAACAAAATTTAAGCGATGATATGAAACTGATAAATCAATTAAAGATACTGTATTCTCCCCACTAGCTTAAAAGTTTGAATTGGTTCTACGTAAATCTATACGGGCGCGAGTATGCCGCAAAAGCCTTGTGCTGCGGGTGTACTCGTGCCTTTTTTTATTTCTGCATTAGTGTTATTGAGAGTAGCGATATCGTCTATCGTAGCAGGCACGAGTACGCTACCGCACATACCCAAGCTGCATGCTCGCGCCAGTAGGTGATGTAGGAAAGATTATATCATGGAAACAATTAAATTCGGTTAAATGATCCACATACTAAAAAAATTTAATCCTAATCCTGGTGATTTTATGTGGATTGATAATTCCTTCTTGCCTAACAGTAATTCAGCAAAAGTGGAATTAACACCTTTGAATGATCAGATTGAGAAAAGGGAGAGATTGATTAAATTATTTTATGACCTTTTTGGGGACAGTGTAGATAATCTTTACATTAGTCAATTTCCTAAGGGAAAATGGGGGGAATTTTGTATTGATACTATTAGGATTGATTCGCCAAATGAGAAGAATGAGGATATTTCGCCAGAATCTTTTGAATACCTTCTATTACTATTAAATAGCAATATTCATTTTGATTATGAGGGGTATTGTAGTTGTGAAAACTGGACTAAATTCTTGTCAATTATACTTGACTGCATTATTTTACATTTGGCTCCATATTCACCAATGATATTTGATAGTAAGACAAAAATGGCTTTCTATTTTCACCATACGGGAAGTATTGGGGTGTATTATGAATTGGAAAATAATTATATTGATGGCATTATATCAAAAGCTGAAAAAAATTCTTACGAGGTAAAAAAATATCCTCAAATGCTCTAATTTAATTTGTTAAACTGAAGACCCTTACTGACGCGAGTATGCCGCAAAGCTCGGTGCTGCGAGCGTACTCGTGCCTTTCCCTGCTCTGAATGATACAGCGTAGTTGTAGCAACTATGTAATCATAATTCCATCTTTGTAGCAACCAGCACGAGCACGCCTCTGCACAAGGCCAGGGCTGCATGCTCGCGCCAGTGGGGTTGCTAGTAAGAAGAGCTTTGTTAATGGCATAACTGGTAATAAGACAATGTTCCCCATACTTTGGAGTAATGAAAAAATAATGAATGCTGTGTCAGAGGTTTCTGTTAATAATCCTTGGGTTCAGCAAACTGGATCTCCAGGTAAGTTTTTTACGAAATCAGGTAATCCATCAAAATTTACAGTACAAGGTAAAGCCCACGGATTGCCAATTAAAGTTGTAGTAACTGGAAATGATGTTATTACGGCTCACCCCAGTCCATTACCTTGGTATAGATTTTTATATTAAAATGAATTTATGAAAAAGAGATTTTTAAACTTTTTGGATTTGGTAAATCATTTGCCGATTCCAGAGACAGTTTTGAGAGATGCAAGAGAATATGCGAATTACAATGAGTTTGGCGTTGGATTTGATCTTGTTATTCAATATCTATATGAGAATGATATCAGGATTGATAATGGTATATATGTTGTAGCTACTGCTTTAGCCAAGGATATGTTGCTTCCAGAAAGCGAATATGGGTTTATTAAAAAATTAATTACTCCATTGGCTTAAGATTCACGATAGCAGATTTTAAACCTAAAAACAAATCGAGGACTCTGTCCGGGTTGCGAAGTACAAGGGTACTTCCATCCACCGGACAGAGTCCTTTTTTGCGTGAGCGATAGCAGTGGATCCTTACTGGTGCGAGTATGCCGCAAAACCTTTGTGTTTCGGATATACTCGTGCCTTTCTTGCTTGAATTAGTATTATTTAGAGCGGCGATTTCGTTTTTATAACAGGTACGAGCACGATGCTGCACATACCCAAGCTGCATGCTCACGCTAGTGAGGGATGCCACTTTTCATCGTAAACAGGTAACACCATTTTGGAATAACTTACAAAGGAACATACAAAATTTTTAATCACATGAATATCAAACTTAAATATTATTTATCTAATGTTGTCAAAAACGAAAAAGGTGCTTCGATTGAAGCCATAAAAAATATTAAAAGGGAATTAGATTTTGATTTACCAAAAGTATACCTTGAAATTTTAATGGAATTTAATGGTGGGGAAGGCGAAATAGGAAAAAATTCTTTGCTTAACCTCTACCCAGTTGAAGAGTTAATTGATATAAATAAAGATTATATTATTCTACTCGAGCAAATTCCGCAATATTTCATTATTGGCAAAGATGCAGCTGATACTGGCTACGCTCTTCATAAGCAATATGGAACTTTCCATTCTTTTGGATTAATGTCTAATTTCGAGACTGATTTTATAGAATTCTGTGGTAATTCCTTTTTTGAGTTTATCGAATACATTTACAATAAGTAGATAACTAAAGAATGGTATGAGCGTATTACCTCATTGGTTTAAGTGTTCGCGATAGCGGCACTTAAACCTAAAAAAGAATTGAAGACTCTGCCCTTTTACTGGCGCGAGTATGCAGCAAAGCCTTCGTGCTGCGAGCGTACTCGTGCCTTTCTTATTCCCGAATTAGCGTTATTTAGAACAGTGATTTTGTTTTTGTAGTAGGCACGAGCACACTAATGCACATTGCCAGGCTGCATGCTCGCGCTAGTAGGGGGGGCATTACCTGTAAATTCGCAACAGGTGGTTGATGGTAATGGAGCTTGGATAAGAACTACTGATTCTGAATACAAAATACTAAATAGACTTGCAAATGATTTGCATGCAGAGAGAGGAAGGACTTATTCTGATGTATTTGGCGAAGTTAGGCTTGTTTCAGAGCGTAAAATCTGCCCTTCCTGTGAGGATGTAATTCTACAGTTCCAGAAAATGTTTCCTAATATCAAGGTTAGTGTTATTAATGGTACAAAATATTGATTATGAACAGAAAAAATGATAAACGCTTTAGGGTTGCTGTAGGCGATCCAAATTTATTTTCTGAAAATTTAAATACATTTAATCGCAGTTATAGAACAAATTTTTCGATTAGTTCGTTGGAAGATTTAGACGGTGTAGAATTTGCTTATGTAGATATGAATGATGCTACTTTGGATGACATCTTTTTACTCGGTGCTAAATACGAGGGAGTGGTAAATAGTAAACGTAAAAAGGGCGAAATAGATTTTTAAGCTTTTATTTGTTGCTCTAATGGTTTAAGAGTTCGCGATAGCGGCCCGTAAATCAATAATAACTTGAGGACTCTGTCCGGCTTCAGTACATAATTGTACTGAGCCACCGGACGGAGTCCTTTTCTTTTTACATCAATATAACGTCCAACAGATCCGTAGGGTAGTGGAAAGGGATACGGTGCATGTGGCTGATGTTACGGGCAGGATAGCGATGCTTGAGATAAGAACAGAAGGCAGTGCCACCGATGACAACGGCACAGACCAAAGCCTGACCAGGTTTATTTACTCAAATCATTTGCAGTCATCCAATCTTGAGCTGAATGAAAGTGGCGGGATCATCTCTTATGAAGAGTACCATCCTTATGGCACTACTGCTTATCAATCGAAAAGCTCTACTATAGCTGCAACAGCTAAGCGGTACAGATATACGGGCAAGGAACGGGATGAGGAAAGCGGGCTGAGCTATCATGGTGCGCGGTATTTTGCACCGTGGCTTTGCCGGTGGACGGCTGTGGACCCGCTGGAAAGTAAATATGCGGGATGGTCAAGTTATAACTATGGCTTCAACAATCCTATAAAGTGGACTGATCCTACTGGAATGGGACCGGACAAATATTCAAATACCACCCCTGTACCAACAAATGACAACACTTCTGTACAATCGGCTACACCAACTTATAACTTATATAATTCACCAGATGGCGGCATCTTACAGCTTCCAGTTTCTGCGACAATAGAAAGTACCTTTAGTGGTGGAGACGCATCATCAAGTGGTGTGACAATACATCCTATGGAAGGTTCTGTGTGGAATTTTTCGTACAAGGGAGAAACTTACGACGCACAGTTTGATGATAAGGGACAATTTAGTGGATACCAAAGTGAAACAAATAGTAGTCATAGAGTAGGCTACGGGGAAAATACCACACCTAAAATTGACCCCAATACAAGTAAAAACAGAAACTATGCAATGGCCGGAGTAATGGCCACTGGAATTTTTACAGAAGGTAATGTTCCTAACCCTTATGTAAAGGGAGCAGCGGTTGCAGGTGGTGTCCTTTTAACCGGTTATTTTCTTTATCATGCAGCCACTTCGGGCATTTCAGCTGACTTACCAATTAACATTACGAGACCAATTGCATTACCTCAATCAATACCGAAAGATTCTGTTTTAGCTGTTCCAACTGATATAGCTATACCTAAACCGCCACCAGTTAGGGTCGCGTTAAGTATTACAGAACATTTGCTACCTTTTTCAGTACAGACGGAAGCTCTACCATTCGCTCAATGGCCGGGTGGACAACCATTTGAATCAACACCAGCAGCATATGCCGCAGCTATAATAGGTATGGGTACAACGATTCCTAATATATCATTCCACATGAATGTATCTACAAAAAATGGTGGTTATATCTTTGACCCTGCTAATGCAGCAAGTAGATCTAGCAGTGTTACATTTGCGGAGTTTATGACCGTTTATACAGCATTTAAAGACAAAACAACATTCTATGAAAAGTCAGGAAGTATATTTAAACCAATAAAGAATATTGATCAATTATTAACAAAAAGAGGCTTTAAATAATAACAACATGGAAAGATTAAAAAAAATAAATCAACATTACATTGGGAGTTTTCAAATATCGGACTATCATATTACTCATTCGCAGCTTCTATTGAGATGCTCAAATACAGTCAATCACATAAATGTGAACCTTGACTTGAAATTTGATATGGTTATGTATTTTGAATTGCCAAGAACACTAAATGATATTTATATCACTAATGGCAATGATGAAGACTGGGTATATATAAAGAAGCGATATAATGAAGAGGTATATAACACACCGCCACATGATTTTCAGCAATTGTTTAAAATACTTTCTGAAGAAAGAGTTTATTATATTTTAGCTTCATCATGTTTGATCGACACAAATTCTCTTCCGCCCTTGCAATCATCAATCGATTCACCTCGATGATATTGAATAGCAGCGGACGGTAACAAAAACTATACCATAATACAAGCCCTGTGCGAATGCACGGGGCTTTGTTGTTTATTTAAAAAATAAAAACATGACAGCAATTGAATTTATTACAAAGCTCCCCCACTGGTTTAAGATTTCGTGATAGCGGCTCTTAAACCAATAATAAATCAAGGACTCTGTCCGGCTTCAGTAGCATAATTGTGCTATTCACCAGACGGAGTCCTTTTCTTTTACATCAATATAGCGACCAACAGTTATGGAAAGTATTGGAAAAGAGTGGCAGCACGGAAGAGCGTATTTACTTAGGCAGCTATGAGCGGTACCGGAAGTATGACAGCTCGGGGACAAAGATTGTAGAGCGGGACACGGTGCATGTGGCCGATGATACGGGCAGGATAGCGATGCTAGAAATAAGAACAACAGGCACGGATAGCGATGACAACGGAACTGATCAGGTACTGACAAGGTTTATCTATTCGAATCATTTGCAGTCATCCAATCTTGAGCTGAATGAAAGCGGTGCGATTATTTCTTATGAAGAGTATCATCCTTATGGGACTACTGCTTACCAGGCGAAAAGCTCGGCTATAGCTGCTACTGCGAAGCGTTACCGTTATACAGGTAAGGAACGGGATGAGGAAACGGGGCTGAACTATTATGGTGCGCGGTATTATGCGCCGTGGCTTTGTAGATGGACTGCTGTGGACCCGCTGGAAAGTAAGTATGCGGGATGGTCGCTTATCAGTATTGTACCTGTGATCCTGTGATGTGGTGTGATCCTGTGATGTGGAATGTAAGGGTTCTTCAAATGTGCAGACTCCTGTCTATGAATTCTTGTTTAAATTTTCCGCCTACTTAACTCAGCTATTAATTTTACTGTATGAAACCTGCCATTTATGCAGTTTGCGAGTTGTTTGTTCATGCAGAATATTTGGCACTCTTTCAAGTAATTGCATACCCAACCAAAGCTACGTGAGCCAAAATACGTCCATCATTTATCTTGTAAATATTACCAGCTATTTTTGTAAATTTAGGGTCATTCTATGCTTATACAAGATTTATAAAGATTGATTTCATTATCTTTAGTCATCGAGTTCCATTTTTAATTAAATTTGATTTTACCAACAACTTAATATGTTTAAGAAAGCTATTCTTTTTGTGGCTACTGCCTGCCTATTGACTGGAATCGCCAATGCTCAGAAGTGTGCAACCGATGAGGTGTACCGCGAAGCAAAAGCAGCAAACCCTAAAATCGCCGAGTATGAGGTGCAACTTGAGCGGGATATAGACAAATATATCATGCAGCATGCTGCACTTAGTGCAGCGGCACGTGGTACTAACGCGGCCTGGGAGCATGTGATAGGTTATGACACTGATATTGCGCCGCATATCATACCGGTAGTGGTTCATATTGTCCATAATTATGGCTCGGATTACATCGCCGATACACAGATTTATTCAATGATGAAGCGCATAAACGATGTGTATAATAAGCGCAATACAACTCAATTAGCTGCAGTAATCCAGCCTTTTAAGGAATATATTGGTAATGCAAAGTTTACTTTTAGATTGGCCACTATTGATCCTCAGGGGAATGCAACTAATGGCATTGACAGAAAGTATTCCTATCTTTCTAACGGTGGCGATGATGCGGCTAAATTTAACCCCTGGCCTTCAGATAAATACATGAATATCTGGACAGAAGACCATATTGGCAGAGGATTGGTCGGGGGCACGGTGCTTGCTTATGCTACCTATCCTTCAAGCGGTGCTGCTAACCCTTTTAGTGATGGTTTAATAGCCCGTGCTGATGCTACAGGTACCAATGGTGCTTTAGATAACACGCTTGAGCATGAAATCGGTCACTTTCTAAATCTTGCGCATCCTTGGGGTGGTGGAGAGATTACTGCCCAGGTTTGTGGTGATGATGGCGTTGATGATACTCCTCCTACTAAAGGCCACTTTAGCACTTGCCCTTTATATGATACTGCCTGTGCCACCGGGTATCAAAAAACATACGGCACTGGTACAAATGCTACTGTTATTAATTTCCCGGATACTGTAAATACGCAGAATATTATGGATTATAGCAGTTGTACGGTAATGTTCACTGTGGGGCAAGCAATGCGCATGCGTGGCGCACTCAATAGTGAAATTGGTCGTAGAAAAACGCTTTGGCAACCCGCTAATCTTGCAGCTACAGGCGCTTTGCTACCTACACCAAATTTAGCACCTGTAGCAGACTTTAGTGTGAATAAGGTGTTTACCTGCGCTAACACACCAGGTACTACTGCTCAGGTATCATTCACTAACCGCAGCTGGCGCGATACGGTCTCTTCCAGCGCCTGGACTTTTGATAATGGCACACCTGCCACTGTTAATACATTTAATGCTACAGGCATCAGCTTCAACAAAATTGGCTGGGTGAGCGCATCCCTCACAGCTACTTCCAACGGCGGCACGGGTACTATTACGAAGGTAAATGCGGTATATGCGGCAGATCCTAACCCTGTAAATCCTGAAGGCTACTATCAGGAATTCAATGGTGGCGATGTAGATCAGTTCCCTATCTTCAACTACTATGATTCCTCCAACTACAAGTGGGAGATATACCATACCGGTGTCTACGACCAGAGCTGTATCCGCTTTAAAAACTATGACCCCCGCACCAACCCGTCCCAGAATACGATCACCCAGACACCTGCCGGCTTATTCGCTGATTTCTATACCCGTGCCTTCGATCTGAGCAGTTCTTCGCTGACCAACCGTGCGCTGCTTACTTTCTTCACAGCAGGTGTTTACCGGGTAACGGCATCTGACAAGATGAATGATTCCCTGGAAGTCTATTACAGCACGAGCTGTGGCACCTCGTGGACGAAGATATTCCCGGTAATAGCCAAATCAGCTATTTCAACCAAATACCAGAATGCAGAGTTTACACCGGGCGTTATTGAAGACTGGCAGCTTCGCGGCATGACGATCCCTGCAGCCGCCAAGACCAACAAGACTTTCTTCCGCTTCCGCTACAAGCCGGGTGTGGATAATACGGCACTTTCAGGTACTTCTGGCATAGGTACAGGTAATAATTTTTACCTTGACCGGATCAACATCACGAGCAATGCGTTGGGTGTGAATACGGCAGAACTGGCGGCGCGTGGTGTAACGCTGTCGCCAAACCCTACGAGTGGATCTGCAACGGTGATGATAAAGGGTGGCGATAACAGCGCTGCGCAGATTATTGTTACGGATATAGCGGGACGAGTGGTATATCGCACAGAGGTAAAGCTTAATGCGGCGGCTACGGAAGTGATTGTGCCGGCAGATAAGATTAGCGTGAAGGGTATGTACCTGGTGCAGGTAGTGGCCAATGGCAATGCCTCCACACACAAACTTGTCACTTACTAAGAAAGTTATTATTATAGAAGGAACTGTTATTCGTAGCAGTTCCTTTTTTATTTCGCGTCTTTTTTAACCAAGAATAAACATGACCCGCTACTTACAAATTCCGGCTTTATAACTTCATTAGTTTACCTTATCTTTGAATCCCTGTTAATTTTTACTCATTCAATTTCCCACAATTATATACCATGATTAAAAAAGCATTACTACTTGCCGCAGCATCATTAAGCCTTTGTACTGCTGCAGAGGCGCAGATGAGGTGTGGTACTGATGAACTTTACAATCGGCTAAAGGCTCTTAATCCACAGATTGCAATTAATGAGGCTGCACAAGAGGCGTTCATTTATGACAAGACTATGGTCCATCCGATACAAAATGCTTTGATGCGTGGTACTGCAAGCAGTACATCTGATACAAATGATATCTATGATATTCCTCTGGTTTTTCATATTATTCATAATTACGGGCCTGAGTATGTAACGGATAATCAAATTTATCAGGAAGTGGCCTATATTAATCGAACGTATTCCCGTACGAGCCCTGATACCGCCCTGGTTATTCTTCCATATGCACACAATATTCCAGGAACTAATATCAAGTACATCGGCAGAGCTGGTATTCGTTTTCACTTGGCTACAATCGATCCCCAAGGCAAGCCTACCAATGGCATTGTACGTCATTACTCTTATCTCACCAGTAACGCAGGTGATGAGGCAAAATTTGACCCGTGGCCGGCAAATAAGTATGTGAATATATACCTCATAAACCGTTTTGGAGGATCACATGCAGGGGCAGCAGCGTATGCATATCCTCCTTCATCCGGGGCGGCAAATCCTTATGCCGATGGTGTAATTGGGTTTTATGATTACTTAGGCAATGACAATACTTATGCTCATGAACTTGGTCACGTATTTAACCTTGCTCACCCATGGGGCGGTACCAACCAACCGGAAGTAGCCTGTGGAGATGATGGTGTGGATGATACCCCACCTACCCGCGGCCATGCTCCCGATAAAGGAAACAGCCCAAATAAATGTGATCGCGATAAGGCAGGCCCAACTGCTGCTATATGGGATACAGTTTGCGCGTTGGGTTATAAAAAATCTTATAATGCTATGCAAAAGGTTGCACTTTACGGGGGGGATACTGTTGCTATTACAATAGATTATCCAGATACGACGAATGCCCAGAATATCATGGATTATACCTATTGCTCCAAGATGTTTACCTATGGCCAAACGATTCGTATGCGCGCAGCGCTAAATAGTGATCTTGCCGGTCGTAAAAACCTATGGCAACCTGCTAATCTTGCTGCTACAGGCGCACTTTCGCCTGTTCCGGATCTGGCACCTATTGCTGATTTTAGTGTGAATAAGGTGTTTACCTGCGCTAACACATCCGGCACTACTGCTCAGGTAACGTTCACTAACCGTAGCTATCGAGATACGGTAACTTCTGCTACATGGACGTTCTCAAATGGTACACCTGCTACTTCAAATTCTCTAACTACTGCAATAACATCTTTCAACCAAGTTGGATGGGTAAATGCAACATTGACCGCAAATTCAAATGCAGGCACGGGTAGTATTACGAAGGTAAATGCGGTATATGCGGCAGATCCTAACCCTGTAAATCCTGAAGGCTACTATCAGGAATTCAATGGTGGCGATGTAGATCAGTTCCCTATCTTCAACTACTATGATTCCTCCAACTACAAGTGGGAGATATACCATACCGGTGTCTACGACCAGAGCTGTATCCGCTTTAAAAACTATGACCCCCGCACCAACCCGTCCCAGAATACGATCACCCAGACACCTGCCGGCTTATTCGCTGATTTCTATACCCGTGCCTTCGATCTGAGCAGTTCTTCGCTGACCAACCGTGCGCTGCTTACTTTCTTCACAGCAGGTGTTTACCGGGTAACGGCATCTGACAAGATGAATGATTCCCTGGAAGTCTATTACAGCACGAGCTGTGGCACCTCGTGGACGAAGATATTCCCGGTAATAGCCAAATCAGCTATTTCAACCAAATACCAGAATGCAGAGTTTACACCGGGCGTTATTGAAGACTGGCAGCTTCGCGGCATGACGATCCCTTCAGCCGCCAAGACCAACAAGACTTTCTTCCGCTTCCGCTACAAGCCGGGTGTGGATAATACGGCACTTTCAGGTACTTCTGGCATAGGTACAGGTAATAATTTTTACCTTGACCGGATCAACATCACGAGCAATGCGTTGGGTGTGAATACGGCAGAACTGGCGGCGCGTGGTGTAACGCTGTCGCCAAACCCTACGAGTGGATCTGCAACGGTGATGATAAAGGGTGGCGATAACAGCGCTGCGCAGATTATTGTTACGGATATAGCGGGACGAGTGGTATATCGCACAGAGGTAAAGCTTAATGCGGCGGCTACGGAAGTGATTGTGCCGGCAGATAAGATTAGCGTGAAGGGTATGTACCTGGTGCAGGTAGTGGCCAATGGCAATGCCTCCACACACAAACTTGTCACTTACTAAGATTACAATTATTTATTTTTTCTTTAAAAGCTCCGGCATTTATGCCGGAGCTTTTTTATTGCTGATTATTGAACAGTCAGCCTTTATATTTGCCTTAAAGTAGCCACTCTATGAATAGTAATGCCTGCGTTTCTCTTCGCCATGTCAATATCTTCCAAAATACAAGCCTTATTTTAAGCGATGTAAATTTTGAAGCAAATAAGGGCGAATTCGTATACCTTATCGGAAAAACCGGCAGTGGAAAATCAAGCCTGCTGAAGACGCTTTATGGGGATATCTACCTTAAAGATGGTGAAGGCGAAGTCGCCGGCTTTGATCTTACCAAATTGAAGTGGCAAAATATACCTTCTCTACGCCGCAATCTCGGCATTGTTTTCCAGGATTTCCGGCTGCTTACTGATCGCAATGTGCATGATAATCTTGAGTTTGTACTAAAGGCCACCGGTTGGACGGATAAGGCCCTGATGAAGGAAAAAATTGATAACGTGTTGAACAAAGTAGGCCTGCGCGGCAAAGGCTTTAAGATGCCGTATGAGATGAGTGGCGGCGAGCAGCAGCGGGTGGATATTGCCCGTGCGCTTCTTAATAATCCAAAGCTGATCCTTGCGGATGAGCCTACCGGAAACCTCGATCCGGATACGGCAAATGAAATCATGCAGCTCCTGTTCAGCATTTGCCGCGATTATCAAACAGCCGTAATTATGGCTACGCACGATTACGGGATCATTCAGAAATTCCCGGCTCGCGTAGTACGCATTGAGCAGGGCGCTGCAATCGAAATTTCTGCTGCAGGTATGGTTTAATAATTGCTCCGTGGTGGCCGGAAAGATTTTGCAAAATGCTTGAACAATCCGAATAAAATAAGGAACGGAATAGCCAGAACAAATAGCACATTAAGACGCGGAAGCCGCAAATAAGCCCTCAGCTCGCCTTTACGCATTAGCCAGCGGTTGTCGCTTTGCCCGCCCTCAGAGAGAATTGGCCGGTTAACTTTTGTAAGCGGAAGGTCAAGAAAACTAACTCCGTGATGATAAGCTTCCTGAAGAAAAAGATCATAGTCTTCCATATGATGCATAGCTTCATTAAACCGGATGCCTGGATGCGCGGCCATAACCACACATGGCGTTCCGATAGGATTGCTGAGCAGCAACTTTGAGAATGAATAGGTGGAGATTTTTAGGCTATCTATTGAAGGAATTATAAAATCTACAGGTGCCAGCGTATAAGGGTGATAAATGAATCGAAGGCCGCCCTCCCTGCTGAATAAATAAGCAATAATCTCAAGCTTGTTCAAATGCCAGGTATCATCAGCATCCTGGAAGGCAATATGCGTACCAGTCGCTTTTGCTAATGCTACATTCCGGGCATGTGCGGGACCGCTATTGGCTGCAAGCGGAATGTATATTATCCGATCAATAAAATGCTCCAGTAGAAGACTTTCTGTTGTATCAGTTGAACCATCATTAACCACAATTACCTCATAGGGACGCAGCGTTTGATCCAGCACCGAACGCAGCGTAGCAACAATTGTTGCAGCAGCATTATATGCCGGGATAATCACGCTGAATTTTATGGCCATCCGCTAGGTATTTTAAGCAAAAACCTGTTCATAAACTGCCAGCATCCTGCGTTTTTCTTCCTGCCAGCAATATACTTCACGTGCATCAAGGCATGCTTGTTGCAACCGATCATAATATTGTTTGTCGCCTAATAATTTATTGAGCCCTGCCGCGATAGAATCAACCGATACTTCATCCAAAAGGAGACTCACCTCATACTCGTTATTGATGTTTTCATACTCTGGATAGCGCACTCCCAACTGGGGTACTCCGGCATGGAGGTAATCAAAGAAACGGTTCGCCAGCGACAACTGGTTGCTAAGACTTGTAGCTACAAACAACGTAATGCCAATGTACGCATTCAGTGTGTATGCAGGCAATGCTGCAGGTGGCACATACCCTTTAAAAATAACCTTATGTGCTAAGCCAAGCCTATCTGCTAAAGCCTGTGCATCCACATAAAAATTACCTTCTCCGCAAATAATCAGCATGGCATCCACCTGCGCCATGGCGGGTATCAACTGCTCAAAGCAGCGGCCATGGTTCACGGCGCCCTGGTATAAAATGATGCGCTCTTTTTTTTGTGGGATGGTAAGCGGCTCCAACACGGTAGCATTGCGCACAATTGCATATTCCACGCCATACATCCTGCGGTATTCATCCACATAGCTTTTATTCACTGTGTACCCATGGGGGAAGCGGGGCACTGTATGACGCTCTATGGCATACCATATTTTCTGAATAGCCGGGTTGCGCACCACTTCTTCCAGCTCGCAGAAAAGCTCATGCGCGTCATATACTCTTTTTTTTCGCCGCAGGCGGGATGCATAAAAAACCGGCAGGATCGTGTCGAGATCAATAGCGCAGAAGCAGTCGGCTTTGCAGAAAAGAAGGAAAAAGAGTAGCTTGAGATTGTAGGAAAGATAAAACAGCTTGCCGCTATCAATACGCTGTTTAATGCGTATCTGCCGGAAAGGCCGCTGGATCAAAGCCTTGCTATTGGGGCGCTCACGGCCTACAAGCGTAACATCATATTCCGCTTCATGCAGTGAATTGCAGATACGGATCATCCGCTGGTCGTAATTCGGATCGTTGGTAATGGCGAGTACGATGCGTTGCTTCCGGCTCATGAATAAGTAGGGGTAAAGTATATTTTTCGGTCACCAAGCAGGGCATAAGGTGGCTCGAAGCCGGGCATGGAAGTTGCCCGTATATGCCGGGATATTTTAGCGGCATCCCAGTTGAGGTCTATTTGTTTTAGCGCAGCAATTTCGGTGCGGTAATGAAGCGATGATCCGTATGTTGCCGCAAGCGCATCCTGTGGCATAAGTGAATATGAGCCGCTGATGATAGCGGGCAAAGTGTCCCGGAATAAGGCAATTGAGGCTTTATAGGTAAGGTCATATAATTCTGTGACCCAGCAATTATCGGGAACGGCAAATCTTTTTTCGAATAAAATATCGCCATGGTCAATGCGTGTGTCGATGCGGTGGATCGTCGTGCCAAATTCTGTCTTTTCATCGAGGATCGCCATCGTAAACTGGTTGCATCCCCGGTATTCCGGTAAAGGAGCCATATGCAGGTTCACCGCAATCCTTTTGGCCTTTTTAATGGTTTCTTCTTTCAGGATCTGATGATGCTGGACTGAATAAATAATAGCGCATTCCGGAACATCCTCCAAAGAATTAAGCACAGGAATGCCGTGCGCAGAGGCAAGCGCCCCTACATCAGCTCCCGCACCAAACTCTTTACGCTGCTGTGTTACAACACCGGCAATTCTTATATTTAATGCTGCGCTCCGGCTGATAAGATATTCGAGGCAATGAAAACCAATAGGCTTGGAACCAAGAAAAACAAGGCTTTGGGGCGTTGGTAAAGACATATCGGTAAAAATAAGCCATTCCCGCAATGCAGCTTACATTTATGCGCTCCTATGATGCAGCTGCGCATTCTTATACTTACAAACCGCGTTCCTTATCCCCTCCATGATGGAGGTGCACTTGCTATGGATGCGCTCATTCGCGGCTATCACCAGGCCGGAATGCAGGTAAGCCTGCTGGCTATGAATACAACGCGGCATGTAGTAAACGAAGATGCGCTGGCAAGCCTCTACCCCGAGCTGGATGGCTTTGATACGGTACCGGTAAATAATGATGTGAAGCCACTCAAAGTAGCACAGAATTTTTTTTTCAGTAAAGAGCCGGAACATGCAGCTCGCTTTTATCATCCCGCATTTGCGGAAAAGCTGGCGCGGGTGTTGCAGGACTTCAAGCCGGAAATCGTCCAGTTTGAAAGCCCGTTTCTAAGCAGCTACCTGCCGCTGATAAAAGACGCAAAAACGGTACTGCGTGTGCATAATGCCGAGTACCAGATATGGGAACGGCTAGCAACGGAGCAACAGGGAATAAAAGGCTCGTACCTGAAGGTTCTGGCAAAAAGAATGCGTATTTATGAAGAGCAGATATGGGGTAAATTCGATCTCCTCCTGCCCATAACAAGCGTTGATGCCGTATTGATCAGCAAAGTCCATCCGGCGCAGCAAATGCTGGTGGCGCCCTATGGTACCAGTGCCGGCCCGGCGCTGCAAGTGCCACCCTCATTCACCAAAGCCTACCATATTGCGGCTATGGACTGGCTGCCCAATGCAACAGCTATAGACTGGCTGCTGAAGGATATATGGCCGGGAATAATGGCAGTAGTGCCGGAAGCAGAATTCTATTTCGGGGGCAGAAACATGCCGCCACGCTTTGCCTACAACCTGCCGGAAGGCACACATTGCGCAGGTGAGCTCGCAGATGTGCAACAGTTTATAAAGGATAAGCAGGTGCTGATCGTTCCATTGCGGTCGGGCGGCGGTATCCGGGTAAAAATTCTGGAAGCAATGGCTGCTGGCAAGCTTGTAATAAGCACCACTACCGGTATGCAGGGGATAGAAGCAGTAGCCGGTATCCATTACCTCGAAGCCAATAAGCCGGATGAATTTGCACAGGCATTTTTAGTGGCAAACACGGACAAAAATGCAACGGCTGCAATCCTGAAAAGCGCGCATCAGCTAATCATTGACCACTATTCCAATGCAGCCATTACAGGCAGCATTTTAAAAAGATTCGGACAATTGATAATTCCCGGCGTTTAAACAAGCTTCCATAATCGGAATACACCAATCAGCATTACACATGATACCGGCTTATACAACGCCGCGCATTAGCATACCTTTGGCCCGTCTAAGAAAACTCAATATATGCTTGACACGATAGCTGCTGCACTGGAAGACATCCGGAACGGCAAACTGGTGATTGTGGTGGATGATGAAGACCGCGAAAATGAAGGTGATTTTGTAACCGCAGCGCGGAATGTAACGCCGGAAGTGATCAACTTCATGTCCAAACACGGCCGCGGACTGATTTGCGCCCCGGTTACGGAAGAGCGCTGCACGGAGCTGAAGCTCCAGCTAATGGTAGAAGATAATACCGTATTACACCAGACTCCTTTTACTGTTTCTGTAGATCTGCGCGGCCACGGCTGCACTACCGGCATCTCCGCCCACGACCGCGCTAAAACAGTACAGGCCCTCATCGATCCTGCTACTAAGCCGGAAGATTTAGGTCGGCCCGGGCATATATTTCCTCTGCGTGCGCGTAGCGAAGGCGTTTTGCGCCGCGCCGGCCATACAGAGGCAACGGTGGATCTTGCCCGCCTTGCCGGCTTCGAGCCTGCCGGTGTATTGGTTGAGATCATGAATGATGATGGCACCATGGCGCGCTTACCCGAGCTAATAGAAATTGCCAAAACATTCGACCTTAAGATCATCTCTATAAAAGACCTGATCTCCTATCGCCTCCAAACGGAAAGCCTTATCGAAGAGGAAGTGCGGGTGCAGATGCCTACAAAATTCGGCGATTTTGAGCTGGTAGCCTTCCGGCAAACGAATACCGGCGAGCATCATCTTGCCCTGATAAAAGGCGAATGGATGACCGGTGAGCCCATTCTTACCCGCGTACACAGCTCCTGCTTTACCGGCGATATACTGCACTCCCTGCGCTGCGATTGCGGCGAGCAACTACAACATGCTATGGAGATGGTACAGCGGGAAGGCAAGGGCCTCATATTGTACATGAACCAGGAAGGCCGCGGCATCGGCTTGCTCAATAAGCTCAAGGCCTATAAGCTGCAGGAAGAAGGAAAGGATACCGTAGAAGCAAACCTTGCGCTGGGCTTTAAGAACGATGAGCGGGATTACGGTGTCGGGGCGCAAATATTGCGCCACCTCGGCGTTTCCAAGATAAGGCTGATGAGCAATAACCCGAGGAAGCGCGCCGGCCTGCTGGGCTATGGTCTCGAGATCGTGGAAAATGTGCCTATTGAAATTGTACCGAACGAGCACAATAATTTCTACCTCGAAACCAAGCGCGATAAGCTGGGCCATGAAATTTTGAAGTAGCGGTTTAGGTTTGTTTGAGTTGGATGATGTTTGAAGGTTGGATGCTTCGTATTGGATGGAGTTTGATAGGCTAAGTGCCCAATGCGAAGCCTCCAACTTTATACAACTTAATCCAATACGAAGCATCTAACCTAATCCAACTTCATCCAACGCGAAGCCTCCAACTCTATCCAACAAATAAGTGAAGCTCCTTTTCCTCGCCAACCGCGTGCCGTATCCGCCTTATCGTGGGGATAAGCTGAAGATATTTAATCTTGCGCGGCGGCTGAGCGGAAGGCATGAGCTGCACCTGATCACCTTTGCGCAGTCGCCCGAAGATCTTACCTGGAAGGCCGAATTAGAAAAGATCTTTACCGAAGTTCATTTTATCTACCTTCCCGGCTGGCGCTCGGCGCTTCATTGCCTTGCTGCTCTCTGGAATCTGCTGCCGGTGCAGGTGCTTTATTTCCAGAGCCGCGAAATGAAGCTGCGGCTTGCAGCCTTGCTTGGCAGCCATCATTATGATGCGGTGCATGTACAGCATTTGCGGATGGCCCCTTATCTCGCAAAAAATAAAAGCCTGCCCCGCATACTGGACCTTCCCGATGCTTTTTCACTCTACTGGGAGCGCCGGAAGAAGATGCCGGGTAATTTCCTGAAAAAAGCTTTTGAGCATTTGGAGCAAAAGCGGGTGCTGCGCTATGAGCCGGTAATGAAGGATTACGATCTTGCGCTTGCCTGCTCTGCCGAAGATGTAGCCTATCTACGCGCCAAACATGGAGTAACCAACCTTGAATTGCTGCCGAATGGTGTAGATCTGGATACCTTCAGAGCTGGCGGGCACGATTACAGCCACAACCACACCATCCTGTTTACCGGTAATATGGATTATGCGCCCAATGTGGATGCGGTAATTTACTTCTGTAAGGAGATTTTCCCCGCAGTTCTTAAGCATTATCCGCAGGTAAGGTTTGTGATTGCCGGGCAGCGGCCGGTGGCGGAGGTGCTTGCGCTTGCAGGTGATGGGGTAGCCGTAACCGGATTTATACCGGATTTATCAGCAACTTATAATGCCGCAAGCATCGTGGTTGCACCGCTTCGTTTTGGCGCTGGTACGCAGAATAAAGTGCTTGAGGCCATGGCCATGGGCGTGCCGGTTATTTGCTCTGAAGTAGGCTTTAAAGGTTTGGGCATTGATAGCGGTGCAGGTGCATTCATGGAGCCGGATACTATGCAGTTTACGGCAAGAATCCTGGAGCTTTTAGGGGATGCCGCTTTGCGGGAGCGCACCGGCAGGCAGGGCATCGAGGTAATGCAAAGCCGTTTTAGCTGGGATGGGATTGCCGGGATGCTGGAAGGCTATTTTAAGCGGATCGCAAAGACTAAGGGCATAATATAATACGGTGTCCCTGTTATCGTAATACAAGGAAGAATGCCATAGAAGGTGCGATCACGTGAGATAATGTATAATATTTATAGAAGCTTTGCCACTATTTACGCCTGAACATTATCCTTCTTCGAATGCATCATGTGCCATTAGGCGATATAGTTTAGCTTACCGGGCTCTGAAATGCATTTGCCGCAGGCAGAAGAATAAAAAGTGCCCGTAGTTAATGCCTTTCTGCCGGCAGAAGATTGTTTCCCGTTCTCCGTTGTACATTCCCTGTCATCAGTGGCAATCTTCCTGCCGACAGTGGCCACCTGCCTGCCGACAGTTGCCATCTTCCTGCCGGCAGTTGCCCTCTTCCTGCCGACAGTTGCCGCTTTCCTGCCGGCAGTGGCCATTTTCTTGCTGACAGTGGCCATTTTCTTGCAATATGTTTAGCTAATGTCGGTAGGAAATGGGCATTTGCCCCTGTAGTACGTTCTTCTTACCGTGCGGGGAATAAATCTGCAGTTATTAATAGCTATGATTTCAACCAGGAAGGCCTTACATGCTTTAAAGAGTAGCTTATAAGGCATGCTTATTAGGCAATATTGACAACTGCGCATACAGCGATCAGCAATTTGCATTCATCAATGGATTACAAATGGTCGATTTATCTTAATCTGTTGCTTTATTACTGCATTTAAAGTCTGCCGTACTCAAAAGCAAGAGTAAGGCAGCATTATAGCTTCTTAAATGAGGCTTTACCCGAATAGATCATCGGCAGTGAGCGGTAATAATTAGGCTACTTTAATTCTTTCTCCATCACATAATCATTCATAAAGTACCCGCGGCCAATGTCTATATCCTCCTCCTTAAAGATTTCAAAGCCGGCTTTTCCATAGAAGTCAACCGCCTTATTGTAGCGGTTCACATTCAGGATAATCCGGTGCTGATTTGCTTCGCGCACTTTTACCTCTACCTGATTAAGAAGCTTCTTTCCGGCTCCGGTGCCTTGTGCACCGGGCAGTACATAGAGCTTGTGCAGCTTCGCCGTTCCTGGCTCAACATTCAGCTCAAAGCCTGCAAATCCCAATGGCTCATCATCCTGCATCACTAAGAAAAACCTGTGGCCGCTTTCCATTTGTTGCTTTAAAGCGGCTTCACTATAAAAGCACTCAATCATATAGGCAATCTGTGCGCCGGAAAGAATGGCGCCATAAGCCGCAGGCCAGGTTATATCTACAATTCCGCGGATGGCAGGGATGTGCCGGTAAGTTGCTTCGATCAGCTTCATTGTGCTACAAATATCAGCTTGGAATGAATAAAATCCGTTTGGATAAAGATGAATAAGTGCTGGTGCCGGAAGCATAAGAAAAGGATAGCTGGTACGGTTTTATAGTTTGGTTGAATTGTAAGGAATTACCTTCACCGATATTTACAAAACATCTATTATTTTGAGTAAGATAGCCAGACGCATTTTAAAAATTCTGGGCTGGACGATCGTAGGTATCGTCGTGCTGCTGATATTGGTGCTCGTGCTGATACAAGTGCCTGCCGTACAGAATTTTGCAAAAGCTAAGGCAGTTTCTTTCCTCCAGAAAAAAATTGGCACGCCGATTAAGATAGATCGTCTGAGCATATCGTTTCCAAAAAAAGTAGTGCTCGAAGGCGTTTATTTTGAGGATAAAAACAAGGATACGCTGCTTGCCGGGAAGCGAATTGCCATAGATATATCCATGATGGCGCTGCTGGATAAAAAAGTAGAGGTAAATGATGTGGCGCTGGATGGTATCCGTGCAAATATCTACCGCCTCGGTAAAGACACTGCCTACAACTTCCAGTATATAGTAGATGCTTTTGTAACTGCACCCTCTACCAAGCCGAAAGACACGACCAGCGCATCTTTTAAAATGGATGTAAAGCACGTGCATCTCAGCAAGATCCTTGCTACGTTTAAAGACGACCAGACGGGCATGGACACTTACTGCTACCTCGGCGATTTTGAAACGAATATTAAAAGGTTTGACCTCGATAGCATGGTCTTCAATATCCCGAAGATCCGGCTGGAGCATGTTGTTGCAAGAGCTTACCAGCATAAGCCCCTCACAGAGCCTAAATCTATGGCTGAGGTCAAAGCAAATAACAGCGGCCCGATCAATCTCGGGCTTACAGTGGGTAACCTTACCGTTCGTGATATTGATGCGGATTATGCAAATGATGCATCTGCGCTCAAAGCCCGTATAAATCTTGGTGAGCTTATTGCAGAGCCGCAGAAAATAGACCTGAAAACGCTGGACATCGTAATGAAAAACCTTGTCCTGAACAATACGAACGCAGTGGTTGCGATGGGCGCTACGCAGCAGGCTAAGGTAGTAGAGGTGCAGGTAGAAAAAACGGCCCAGGCGCAGGCAGAGAACCCCTGGAAAATAGAGCTGGATAAAGTAGCCTTTGCCAACAACAATATTCAGTTCGATAACAACAATACCCCGCGCGCAAAGCGTGGTATGGATTACGGCCACCTGAATGTAAAGGGACTGTCACTCGACGCAGCTAACCTCACCGTTACACCAACCGCCTATTCCGGCGATATTGCGCAACTGGCCTTCAGCGAGCAGTGCGGATTTATGCTAAAGCAACTGCACACCAATTTTTTCTATAATGAGAAAGGCGCTTATCTCAAAAATCTGCTGCTGGAAACAGACAAAACCATTTTGCGGAATGAGATCGGCGTAGCCTGGCAATCGCTGGCACTGCTGCCAAAGCAGCTTGGCGAAATGCTTATCAAGGCAGACCTGAACAACTGCTCGCTTGGCTTTAAAGACATCCTCACTTTTGCACCAACGCTTGCGTCTGCACCGCCCTTTAAGGGCAATGAAAATGCGGTGTTCCGGCTTAATGCATCCATAAAAGGCCCTGTAAAGGACCTGACTATTCCAAACCTCGAAATAAGCGGACTCAGCAATACTGCCCTGAAGATCAGTGGGCGGATTAAAGGATTACCGGATGGCGCAAAGGCCATCTACAACCTCAACATCGCCACCCTGCGCACCTCGCAATCAGACCTGAACAGGCTCTTGCCGAAGGGTACGGTTCCGCCAACCATCCGCATCCCGGAAACCATTGCTGCCAAAGGGTTTTTTGTAGGATCAATGGCTGCATTCAATACAAAGCTGGATGTAGCTACCTCGCGCGGCACTGCTGCTGTTGCCGGGGTAATGCGCGGCATGGGCAAGTCTTACAACATGACGGTTGGTGCAGGCAATCTTGACCTGGGCTATATTTTAAAGCAGGAAGCAACCGTTGGCCGTGTTACCTTCCAGCTTGCAGCCAATGGCAGCGGCTTTGATCCGAAAACGATGGTGGCTACCGTAAAAGGGAAAGTAATATCCGCCGAGGCGAAAGGCTATCGCTATACCAATCTTGCGCTCAATGCAAAGCTTGACCGCGGCAATATCAGCGCCATTGCCAATATGCGCGATCCCAACCTGAATTTTGACCTTGACGCTACGGCTTTAATGAAAGGTAAATTTCCGGCGGTGAAAATGGACCTGCAATTGGACAGTGTAAATCTCCAGGCATTGAAGCTTTATAAAGATGAATTGAAAATTCACGGACATATCAATGCAGATCTTGCATCGACAAATCCTGATGCACTGGAAGGTTCCATCCGCATCAACGATCTGATTGTATCTAATAAAGGGCAACGCTATGTAGCTTATGATACCATTGCAATCGATGCCTTTGCCGGCGCCGACGGCAGCCATACGCTCGATCTGAAATCGGAAGCGATCACCATGAACCTGAACGGTCAGTATAAGCTTACTGAGATTGCGCCAGCCATTCAGGGCACCATCAATAAATATTACCAGCTTCCGGGCTACAAGCCTGCGCCATTCTCCCCGCAAACCTGGGCACTGAATCTTGTTGTGCATCCTTCCCCGATGCTCTATGCATTCGTACCGGCTATGAAAGGCAGTGATTCGATTACTGCGGCTATTAATTTCAACAGTACTGCAAACGATCTCCACCTTACGGCAAATGCCCGCAGGATCGTGTTTAACGATAATGTGGTGGACAGCCTTACGATGCGCGCCAATACTGCGGATGCGCTTAATTATTCCATTACGCTCAACAGCGTGGGCAATGCAAAATTCAAGTTGAATAAAACGTCCCTGAGCGGCAATGTGGCCAACAACCAGCTTAGCACCAACCTCGATGTAAAGGACCCTAAAGATGTTAGCCGCTACCAGCTTGCTGCCGTGCTAAACCAGGTGCCCAATGATGGCATCCGCGTAAGCCTTAAACAAGGCGTTATGCTGAATTACGATACCTGGAGCATACCGGGCGAAAACTATATCCAGTATGATAAGGCAGGGCTCGTGATAAACAATTTTACCATTCAGAACGGCGGGCAGTCCATCAGCGCCAACAGCACTTCACCAGTTGCATCCGCCCCGATCGATGTCCGGTTCAATAACTTCCGCATCAATACGATCACCGAGATTGTAAGCCAGGATTCCACACTTGCAGATGGCCTCATTAACGGCACTGCCCAACTTAAAAATCCTACTAAAGACCTTGTATTTACGTCCGATCTGAACATTGCCGACATCTCTTTTAAGAAAGACACGATCGGTACGCTTACTGTTAAGGTAAATAATGAAACGCCGCAGACATTGGCTGCAAATGTGCAGCTGCTTGGTAATGGCAATGATGTACGGATCGATGGCCGCTATTTTATAGCTTCTAAATCGCTGGATTTAAACCTGAATCTTGCCAACCTGAATCTTGCCACCATTAAACCGTTTACCTCCGGGCAGATCACGGAGGCAAGCGGCAGCCTAAAAGGTGAAATGGCCATTAAAGGCACGGCTGATAAGCCTTCTGTAAACGGTGCGATAAGATTCGAGCAGGCATTCATTACCCCTACACTCCTCGGCGAGCGCTTTGCCCTCACTAATGAAGATATTGCCGTAAACGCAACCGGCATTCACTTTAATGGCTTCGATATTGTGGATAGCGCCCAGAACAAAGCCAGCATCAACGGCGATATTCTTACCAATGATTTCAAGACCATCGGCTTTAATCTGAATGTAACGGCCGATAATTTCCAGGTAGCAAAATCTACCAAGAAGCCGGGTAGTGCGCAGCCTTTTTACGGCAGCCTGAATATTACTACCAATACCAAAGTGCGGGGCACGCTTACGCTGCCCGTTATCAACAGCTATCTTCGCGTAAACCGCGGTACCGACTTTAGCTATATTCTGCCAACAGCCGATCCGGAGGTGCAGGGCCGCGCGGGCGTTGTAGAGTTTTTCGATGCAGATAATCGTACCGACACGACCACCTTCGTGGTAAGCAAAGATTCGCTCAATAACAGCGGCCGTAAAGGCATTGATCTTTCCGCAACGCTTGAAACGGACACTGCTGCAAAGTTTAATATAGTGATTGACGAGCGCAACAACGATGCGCTGCATATCCAGGGCAATGCCGCCTTGCAGGCCGGTATGGATCGCAGTGGTAAAGTAAGCCTCACCGGGAGCTATACGCTTACCGAAGGCTCTTATCTCCTCACGCTTTCTTTCCTGAAAAGGCAATTCAATGTGCAATCGGGCAGCACCATTACGTTTGATGGTGATCCTACTTCCGCGAGGGTGGATATCACCGCGCTCTATGTTGCCAATACTGCCCCGATCGATCTGATGGAGCACCAGCTTGGCGGTCGCTCACAGGCGGAGATCAACCAGTACAAGCAAAAAATTCCCTTTACCGTACACCTCAAAATGCAGGGCGAACTGCTGAAGCCGCAAATATCATTCGATATTGTGCTGCCGGAGCGCGAGCAATCGCAATGGAAGGATGTAGAGCAGAAGCTCACGCAGGTTCGCTCGGATGAAAGTGAGCTTAACAAGCAGGTATTCGCTCTCCTGCTGCTTGGTCGGTTTGTGGATGAAAATCCGCTGGAAAGCAATGGTACGCCCTCCACCGCAGAATCCTTTGCCCGCCAGAGCGCCAGCCGCATTCTTACCGATCAGCTCAACCGCCTAGCCGGCAGCCTCGTTCCGGGTGTGGATCTCAACTTCGGCCTCAACTCCGGCGAGGATTATTCCACTGGCAACGGCGAGCAGCGTACCGACCTTACTGTAGGCATCTCCAAGCGCCTGCTCAACGACCGTCTTACTGTAAATGTGGGCAGCAGCGTACAGGTAGAAGGCCCGAAATCCAACCAGTCATCCTCCAATATCGGCGGCGATATCTCGCTCGAGTATCAACTGAGCAAAGATGGCAGGTACCGGCTCCGCGCTTACCGCCGCAATGATTATGAAGGTATCACGGTAGGCCAGGTTGTTGAGTCCGGTGCCGGCTTTATCTTCACCCTCGATTACGACAACTTAAACGAATTTTTCCGCAGGAAGAAGAAGGCGGAAGGCCCCAAGACCAATTAAATGAAGCTGAATATCCGCCCGATTTTTTTTATTGCTTTAATACTGCTTGCCGCCTCGTGTAACGTAACGAAACACCTGCCGCAGGGCGAGCGCCTATACGATGGCGCAAAGATCAACATTACCTCCGATGTTGGAAAGACGAAGGTGGGCGAGCTAAAAACCGAGCTCAAAGCCCTGGTGCGCCCCAAGCCCAATACACAGCTGTTAGGCATTAAATACAAGCTCATCCTCTATTACATAGCAGGCACGCCAAGAGGAAAGGGCGTACGCAAATATATCCGTGATAAGTTTGGTGAGCCACCGGTACTTGCAAGCGAAGTTAACTTTGAAAAGAACCGCTCCGTGCTGGAAAACCGCCTGCAGAACAAAGGCTTCTTCCATGCCGTAGTTACAGGTGAAACCGTGGTGGACTCCGGCAAGCGCACGGCAAGCCTTAAGTTTGATGCCGTTACCGGCCCGCAATACATGATCCGCAGCGTTACCTTCCCTACGGATACGGCAAAGAGCGTCAACCGGGAAATCGTGCACACCCAGCGCCATACAACACTCAAGGTTGGCAATCCTTACGATCTCGAAGTGATAAAGGGAGAGCGCAACCGCATAGACCTCCACCTAAAAAATCGCGGCTATTATTATTTCAACCCCGATTATATGCTCGTGCGCGTGGATTCCACCGTGGGCAACCATCAGGTGGATATGATCATGAAGCTGAAAGACAATACGCCTTACAACGATCGCCAGCCTTATATCATCAACAACATCTGGGTTTACCCTACCTATACCATCGAGAAGGATTCCCTCCTCGGCGCAGCGCCATCTGAAAAGTATGGCGACTATAACATCATCGATCCGGATCACCAGTTCAGGCCCAAAACATTCACCCGGATGCTTGTGTTCCATCCCGGGCAGGTGTACAGCCGCGAGCAGCACAGCCTCTCGCTCAACCGCCTTGTAAACCTCGGCACCTTTAAGTTTGTAAAGGCAAGATTTGAAGAGGTGGATACCGCCGGCTACTTCCTCGATCCCTATTACTTCCTTACGCCGCTGCCCAAAAAATCCTGGCGCGCAGAGGTTACCGGCCTTACCCGCTCCAACAATGCTACCGGTGCCGAGGTAAGCCTCAACTGGCGCAACCGCAACTTCCTGAAAGGAGCCGAGCTCTTTACCACGTCTGTATTCGGCGGTACGGAAACCCAGGTGAGCGGCACGCAGAACTCTGCCATCCTCCGCTTCGGAGCCGAGGTAAACCTGCTCATCCCGCGCATCATCGCGCCCTTCCGGCTCAATACCAACAGCGAGTTCGTATCCAAAACAAAAATCAGCGCGCGCTATGAATTTTATAACCGCAACGATCAATATACGCTCAACAGCTACCGCGGCTCCTACGGCTTTATCTGGAAGGAGAACATCCGCAAAGAGCACGAGCTCGATATCCTCAATGCCAACTATGTAAAACCCATCAACATCACAAAGACGTATCAGATGGCGCTCGATACCGATGTTACCCTCCGCCGCGCTATCGAGCCGCAGTTCATCCTCGGCCCTTCCTACAACTTCAACTTCAATACCCTGGCCCGCGCCAATATGAACCGCCACAATTGGTATTTCAACGGCAATGTGGATCTGCCGGGCAACGTGCTCGGCCTCATTACCGGCACTGAATTCAATAAGGAAAAGCAGGGCGAGGGCAAAGTATTGAACACCCTATTCTCCCAGTATATCCGCTTCGAAGCAGAGGGCCGCCATTACCTGAAGCTCAACCACAAGAACACCACTATGCTGGCCAGCAGGCTGCTCGCCGGCGTGGGCATACCCTATGGCAATAGTGAGCAGCTTCCCTTTATCAAAGCCTTTTTCATCGGCGGCACCAACAGTATCCGCGCATTCCGCGCCCGCTCGCTCGGGCCGGGCACTTATTACGTGCGCAATTATAAAACCGAAGGCCTCATTCCCGACCAGCCCGGCGATATCAAAATAGAAGCCAACACCGAGCTGCGCGGCAAGCTCATCTCTATCCTTAACGGTGCGCTCTTCGTAGATGCCGGCAATATCTGGACTACCCGCGAAGACCCGGAACGCCCCGGCAGCAAATTCAGCAATCAGTTTCTCAACCAGTTTGCCGTAGGCGCCGGCGCCGGCCTCCGCGTAGATATCACCTTCCTCGTAGTGCGCGTAGATCTCGCCATGCCCATTCGCAAACCCTACCTTACCACAGGCCCCGCCTGGGTATTCGACCAGGTGGATTTCGGCAACTCCACCTGGCGGAGAGAAAACCTCATCCTCAACCTCGCCATAGGCTATCCGTTCTAAAGAAGGATTATTTGGGGGTTAAGCCGGAGAATTGCTATTGAGCAGTCGGGGCGTTGGCACCGTTCATCTGAGGATGGCTATTAAGCTTTTCCTGCAAGCTGTACCCGTCTGAACTAAGATTTTATCAAGATTTAAAGGATGAAAGGATTAGAAACAGGAAGTACAAAAGTTCCGGAAAGGCATCCGGCTAAAATCTATTGAATCCTAATAAAATCCCGGTTCAGACATTAAGCAAATAAATATCCATAAGAAAATACACCTCCGTTGGAGCGCGAAACACCTCCGTCGGAGAACGAAACACCTCTATCGGAGAACGAAACACCTCTGTCGGAGCGCGAAACACCTCAATCGGACATCAATACACCATAAGCGGCGCGCGAAACACCGCCGCCAGACATCGAAACACCGCCATCGGAGATCAATACACTACCATCGGAGACAGTTACACTGTCTGGTCCTAAAAAAGCTTTACACTTCTGAGCGTTGTTTTTAATTTTGCCGACACTGCATCGGCTTATCGCTGATTCAAGGTATACCCTTTTATTTTGATCCTGATTTGGTCTTTCAGCCCCCTCTCTTATTCCTGAACTTAGGGTGGCTGTTCTTTCTTATTATGGATTCCCCTTACATCCTGCACCGGTAATTCTGTCAGCCCCTTCACCTCTTTCCTTATTCCTGTTTACCCCCGGCAGGATCCACCCTTATTCCTGTTTTCCTGTCCCCGCAGTGTTATCCACCTAAATGTTTAGGCGGGCAGGCCCCAAAGCCTGCCCGCCGTATAGAACATTTAGGTGGATAACACGGCCACAGGCTTCGCTATGCTTTCCTTTATCACCACTTCCTCAGCCCCGTCCCCGGATACGCTGACCGGTGACTTGCCCCAGCGTTTTCGAAGCACACCCTGACCCTCGTGCGCCACGTCAGGGGTCAGGTAATCGCAGCTCGCGTGCGGACGAAGATTGTTATAACGCACCGCCGCGCTGTCCACCGCCACCGACGCTGCCCCATAATGCTCGAAAGTCTGATCCAGCTCAAACTCGTCTTTAAGAATGCCATTGACCCGCTCGGCAAGTGCATTCTCGTAGGGATCACCGTTCTCGGTCATTGAGATGCGGATCTTATTGGCCTTCAATTCATCCACATATTCCCCGCAGCAGTACTGCACGCCGCGGTCCGAGTGATGGATCAGCGCTTCGGTGACCTTGTTGGCAGCCACGGCCATCTTCAGGGCCAGAAGCGGGCCTTCGGCGTGCAGCCCCTTTTGCAGCCGGTAGCCCACGATCTTGTGGCTGTAGGCATCGGTGATGATGCTTAGGTAACAGAAGCTGTCCCCGGCCCGCAGGTAAGTAATGTCGCTTACCCAGAGCTGGCAGGGGCCGTCCAGCGCCAGGTCCCGGATCAGGTTGGGATACTTTCGGTAGGGATGGTCTGAATCGGTGGTGCGCGCCTTACGCCTGCGTTTTCGCATGAGCATGCCATGGCGGTCAAGCAAATCATAAAGACCATCGCGGCCGAGCTTTATGGCATGGCGCCCAAAGGGTTCTGTGAGCATAAAATGCAGCTTGGCGGCGCCAATGCGGGGTAGATCGCGGCGGATGTCACCCACCAGCTTTAGTACCAGGGTATCGCGGATGCCCCGGTTGTGCTGCCGCTCACCGTAATCGTAGAAAGCCTGTCTCGACTTCCCAAACAGTGCGCACAGGGTACCCAGACCATGGCGGTCGGGATACAAAATGCGCAGCAGACTTACTGTTTGGTGCCAGCTTTTTTTCGGATCTCGATTTTGAACTGGTCTTCGGCCACGTCGATCATCGTATCCAGGGCGGTGCCGCGCAGCCGGGCATGCGCCAGCTGGTCTTCGAGCTCTTTGTTTCTTTTGCGCAAGGCATCGAGCTCTGCCTGTTCGGCCTCGGTCATAGGGGGCAAAGGTAGGGGATGGGTGTCGCCGTAGCGTCTGATCCAGGTGTAGATCAGGGCTCGGCCGCTTGCCGGGCTAAGGCCGAATCGCTCGATGGCCTGACTGGCTGTCAGTTCACCGCAGCGGATCTCACCGACCAGCCAGCGGCGGAAAGCGGTCTCAAATTGTTGTGCTTCCCCCACCTGGCCGAAGCTGTCTGATAACCGGATTGTGTAGCCCGGCTTTGTCTTTTGTTCTTGCATTTACTCTGGTTTTTAATCCCCAGACGTGACAAGCTATTTCAGTACAAGACACACTACACACCACAGGCATAAAACATCAGTCAGGCCAAATTCCAAATCCCAATTCCAGACACACAAAAACCTTAATTTCGCTCCTTACAATAATACCGGGAGGTACACCATGCCAGTGTTACACAACCGCATCAACAACGAAGAGTTGAAGCAGCGCATGCTTGCCGAGAGCGAGCCGCGAACCACCATTTCCTTCTATAAATACTTCCACATACAGGAGCCCGAAAGCTTCCGCAATGAGCTCTACCAGAAGCTCGAAGCGCTCAATGTTTTCGGGCGTATCTATGTAGCGCACGAAGGCATCAATGCCCAGGTAAGCGTACCGCAAAGCCGCCTGGAATCCTTCAAAGCCTGCCTCGACAGCTACGCAGCATTAATGAACGTGCGACTCAATATTGCCGTAGATGACGATGGAAGATCTTTCTGGGTGCTTAAAATAAAAGTCCGCCCCAAGATCGTAGCCGATGGCATCGATAACCCGGACTTCGACCCCGCAAAAACCGGCACCCACCTCAAAGCCGCGGCATTCAACAAGCTCGCCGAAGATGCCAACACCATCATCGTGGATATGCGCAACCACTACGAGTACGAGGTAGGCCACTTCCGGAACGCCCTCGAAGTACCTTCCGATACCTTCCGCGATCAGCTACCTATGGCCGCAGAAATGCTCAGTAGCCAGCGCGATAAGAACATCATCATGTATTGCACCGGTGGCATCCGCTGCGAGAAAGCCAGCGCCTACCTGCTGCACAACGGCTTCAAAAATGTGTTCCAGTTAGAAGGCGGCATTATTGAATATACCCGCAGAGCCAAAGAGGAAAACCTGCCTCTTAAATTCATTGGTAAAAACTTCGTGTTCGATGGCCGTCTCGGCGAGCGCATTACCGAAGATGTGATTGCCCATTGCCACCAGTGCGGCAACCTGAGCGATGAGCATACCAATTGTAAGAACGAAGCTTGCCACATGCTCTTCATCCAGTGCCCTGCCTGCGCCGCGAAGTATGAAGGCTGCTGCTCCGATGCCTGTTTTGAGGAAATCCACCTACCGGAGGAAGAGCAGGTCATCCGCCGCCGCGGCGCTAAAAGAGCAGGCGTAAAAACCTTCAACAAAAGCAAGGATCATCCGCTGCGGCAGCGCGTACGAAAGTAAAAGCGGCGCCGTAAATAAGAAGATTCATCTTACCAAAACCTTCACCAAAATCCACCCGCAGCCTTCGTAATTTTAGTGAAACAAAACAATAAATAAACAAGATGGCAAAAATACCCATGATAAAGAAAGTGCAGCAGATACGTACGCTTTCTGCTTTATGGAAACACCGCAGCGAGCTCTTCGGGATGCTTAGCGACATGTGGCGCGGTACTTACAAAGCCTCGCTCCTTACCATAGTAGCAATCGTGCTGGGGCTGCTGTATATTATTTCGCCCATAGATCTGATCCCGGATTTTATCCCGGTAGTAGGCTGGATGGATGACGGTGCGATCATGTACTTCCTGCTCAAGCGACTGATGTATGAAATGCAGCGCCACGCCGCATGGCGGTCGCCCCTAAAGCTCATCAGCAAGTAATTTCTTTGAAAGGCTGCCTTCTGGCAGCCTTTTTAATGATATGCTTAATGCCGGGCCTATCCTGCCTTTGCCTCGCGGCGCAGCCATTGCATATCGTAGATGATTATGGATTTGCGGTCTATGTGCAGGTGGCCTTCTTCCGCAAGCTGATTTATGAGGGTGGTTACCGTTTGTCGGCTGGTGCCGGTTAGGCGGGCAATATCCTCATGTGTCAGGTAGTTGGGTATCTCGATCTGGTTGGGAGAGCCATCTGCTCCGGAAAGAAGAGACCAGAAGAAATAGAGAAGCCGAGTGCGCACGTCGCGTTGCAGGAGGTTTATGAGCCGGTTCTCTATCCTGCGCATCTTGCGGCCGATTTTTTGCGCATAGCAAACGGCGAGTGTTGGCTTTTTTGCGAGTAACTGCCGGAAATCTTCAATATTAAAGGCGCATAGAATGGTGTTTTTACGGTGCGCCTGCGCAAACTCATTGTCAAGGCCGGTACGCTCCAGGGCTACCTGCCCGAATACATCGCCCGGTTGAAGAATATCCTTTACAAATTCGTTACCCTCATCATCTACATGACCTATGCGTACAAAGCCTTCCTTTATAAAATAGAGCTTGTTATGGTGTGCCGCATCGAAGTAGAAATAAGTATTCTTATCGGCCAGTAGAAAGTTATGGGCAATGTTAAGATCCTCATAGTCATCTTCCGTAAGGAGATCCAAAAAATCATTTCTTCGGATAATGAGAAGCTGGTCTTCCGGGAGCATGAACAGGTGTTTGGGGCCTAAAAGCTAATCATTATTTCTGTCTTACAATCGGATAGCCTGTTTTTTGGTCGCTGAGTTTAAAAGCTTGCCGTACTGAATACACGCGTGCTATTAGCGTTCAACCACAAGTGCCTCAACCCTGGTAGAAATTAGCGAAGAGCGCATTTTACTTCTTTACAAAAAGTAAATGCTGTGCACCTTCCTGGCTTGTTAGCTCCAACACATAAACGCCGGTAGCCAGATATCCAATGTCAATAGAAGACATTTGACTGTTTACTATATTGCTACTCATGATGCGCCCTTCAAAATCACAGATACGAATGGTATAATCATTAGCCTGCAGACCTTTTATATTCAATTGGCTAAAGGCGGGATTTGGATAAAGTGTAACAGCAGGTGATTCCGGCTTAGTTAAGATACCTGTGGGGTTAATAAGCTTCAATGCACCTGATCTTACTGCCTGCTCAATGCTGTTATCTGCATGCTGCACTAAGATCGTTGCATAGATATGAGCATCCGGCCAGCCTGTACCAATCGTAAACGGTACATCCAATAGTGTAGAATCACCTATTGCAAGAGGTACAGCAATCTTCCGGCGGCCAGTATCCCCTATTTGCGCACGGAATACATCATACAGCTTTTGCTCGCCGTTATTAGCTGCAAAGGCTATGCTGTCCTGCGCCAGGACGCCATACACATACAGAGAATCAACACTACCTGTATCGCGCCTGATGAGCGCTATGTGTGCTGAGCCGGTATTATTTGCCGTTTTCTGAATAGTA
Source organism: Chitinophagaceae bacterium (assembly GCA_965246905.1). GTDB lineage: Bacteria > Bacteroidota > Bacteroidia > Chitinophagales > Chitinophagaceae > UBA1952. The sequence continues at coordinate 1,969 of CBDFFZ010000023.1, read as the reverse complement.
GCACGCAGCTCAAAAGGAGAGACAGCGCCCAGCTCCGACTGAAAAATAGCCGGATCGGTAAAAGAGGAACTAATTATTTTACCCTGTACCAGTAATCGTGGAGTACTGCCATAAACGCCGTAATACTTTGTGCGCGCATCCTGCGGTGCTTTATTATATTGATTAACGGGGCAGGCGGGATATGGCGCGCTTGGGTAGTAGCTTATATGCAATACCTGCGGGAATGCAGCAAGATTCTGGTAAAGCCCGGGATTGCGGCTTGCGCATACACTGCAATAGGTATTGGTAAAATGCTCGGCCACAACTTTTCGGGGCACAGGCTGCGCAGTAGTGCCAAGGGCTGTAAATAAAGCCATCCCAAATAATAGTACACGGTTCATAATCTTTAAATTTAAAAAAGTAAAGTTCGGTTGCCGTAGGTTAAGCTTTTGTCGGCAAAGGGACATATTGGAAATGCACTACCTGAAAAAATATTGCCAGCTAAGTGTGGCAATCGCCGAGCGGGTAAGCCCATCCGGGCGGTTTTTACGCACAACGAGTGGCGCACCGCCGGACAGCATTACATACTGCCGCTTGAATTTGTAGCCCACACTCCCGGTTATATTCAGCGTATATCCATCGCTGCCCGCAACATCCACTTCCCTGTCTTCGCCATTAATGATGCGGTCTTTACCTAAGTGCGCAATAAGCAGCGGGCCGGCTGCAATATCTATTTTCCGGTAAGTATATCGCCCGTCTGCCCGGAGCAAAACATCCCCCTTACGGCGAAGCCTCCGGCTATTGAAGTAAGCGTGATAAGCTGTTTCTTCACCAGGGAAGTTACCGGCATCATAGCCGTTGTCATTGTACTGCACAATTGGCTGCTGCCACCCGGCGGCAATGCTCAGATAGTTTTTCCAGGAAAGCGTGAGGCCGGTAATAAGATCGGTAGTACCGAGGTTGCTTTGATAGGGCATGGGCAGCGGGTGGCCGGCACTGTTGCCTGCATCGCTTTTTCCCAGAGAGACGCGCAGCCCCGCTACACCGGTAAGCCGGAGGTTTTTTCGTTGCCATAAATTGCCGGAGCAGGTAATGATCGGGTCGCCGATGCCGGTATGGCTGCCCAGATCGCCGGTTGCATTATAGCAGGATATTTTGGCCTCCAGCATTACCCCAGGGCTGATAGCAAAGCGTCCTTCCGCCTGGAAGATTGATATCCTGGTGCTGTTTTCACCTTTCCCCACTGTCCCCGAAAAGGCTATTGAACCCCTGTCTTTTTGTAAAGAATCCGGGCCAGGCATGGGGGTATGTAAAGCACCCGCCGTGCAAAATCCTGCATCGGAGCATCCCTGCGCATTAGCCTTTAAAAAAAGCAGGCAACTGAGTATAAAAAGACCTGTAGTCCGGAGCATTATCTTGGCTTTTAGCTCTTGTAAAATAGGCTTATTGGCCTAAGGGCAGTGTCGGCTGCCCGACAGATGGATTATTATGAGGAATAAAGCTTCTGCTATCCTGTAAATCAAGCTGAAAAAAAACTTCCCAACCTGGCAAGGAATGACCAAAGGCACTGTGCTGCTATTAGTGGGATATCTTGAAAAGAAAGCACTTATCAGGAATTGATTGCCCATAATGCATAAATATTTACAGAATTAACAGCCATAATCCTTTGGAATGATTTTTTTGGAATGATTTATAACTTACTTCTCAAAAATTAAATATAACTAAGGCTATGACTAAAGCAGATATTATCAACCGGATTGCAGACAAGACCGGTGTGCCAAAAGTGGACGTACTCGTAACGATGGAAGCCTTCTTTAAAGAAGTGAAAGCATCGCTCGAAGAAGGAGAAACCGGTGCATGTAAGGGGATTTGGCTCTTTCTTGCTAAAACGCAGGGCAGCGAAAACTGCCCGCAACATCCGGCAGAATACGGCGGTGCATATACCCGAGCATACTATCCCATCGTTTAAGCCATCTGTAGAGTTTCTGGA
>CBDFFZ010000022.1:0-49750 GCA_965246905.1 Chitinophagaceae bacterium | reverse complement strand
ATAATTGAAATCATCAATTATTCGTAACAACTTGAATGAGTAAAATCATTACAAAAACAGCAGGAACGGCTTTTTGATCATAAATCATTTTGTCTTCGACTCAACAGTAGCTGTTTGATTGATACCACTGGAAGCTGCAAGACTCAAAAGCTTGTCTGCACCTTTCTCTTCATCCAGCGTAGCATTCAATAACCCCGTAACATCCATGATGCCGAGCGCTTGGGCAATTTGGGCCAGCCCCCCATAAGTGGCGATTTCATAATGCTCCGTTTTTTGTGCCGCAAGAATCAGGCCTACATCACGTGTAGATGTTCCTGCTACTGTATCCGCAATTATCCCATCGCATTCTTCTGTAATACCGGCCATTGCTTCGCATTTTACAGCTTGAGCGGGAATGCCAAGGATTTGGAATGCCTTTTCAAGGCGCACAACATGCTGCTGTGTTTCCAATAGATGCTTGCTGAACAGTTGTTTCAGAGATTCTGCAGTCGCCGCCGCTTCCATTTTAGGCAGCGTCTTTACCAATTGTTGTTCTGCCCAATAGATATCTTTTAATTCCCCGATAAAAAATTCTTTAAGCATTGAATCAGGTCCCATTCCATGGTTAGGCGCAGGAGGTACTTTTGCTACTCTGGTGCTTTCATCTATTACCAACATAGTTTATGGTTTTAGCCCACCAACCTTAAATATTATGCCATTACTACGTTGCTAATCACTACCGAATTACCATCGATAGCCCAACCCTGTATTTAGCTGAAATATGGGCGCACCCCCACCATCGGACTCATTAATCCCATCATCGGATCCAGCACCTACGCCAAGATCAAGATTGAAACGTATGTGTCGGGAAAGCTGGAGATTAAAGCCCTGTACGATTTGCAATCCGGCAATTGTTCGGCTCACCAACTGGTTAGTTCCATCTTTGTACATATTTCCTTTACCCTGCCCGATACCGAACATGATATTTGCCCCAATCGAGTATCTGAATACCCCGCTACTCTTAGTTGGGTAGCAACGAACGCCAGGCTCTATAAAAAGCATAAGTGCCGTCACATTATCACCTTCTTTATTTCCATGGCTTTTGCTTCGTTCAATGCATGTAGAGACAAGCGTATAAGGGATAATGAGCGCCCATTTATCATTCTGGCTAAACAAATGCTCATACTGCAGCCCAAGCCCACGACCGCCATTATTTACAAGGAAGGATGCACTAATCAGGTGTCCGCCATAACTGGCTTTTGTGCGGGTTCCCGACTGACAGTTAGCAGCCAGGTTTATAAACATTATTCCTAAAAATAAGAAGATCGATTTCATAAGAGGCAGTCTGCCAGGTTTCACAGGTGGCAAGGAAAGGCTGTATTAATAAATGGCTGCCTCTTTATTATATTTTCCCCGGTACTCGACCGGCGATAGCCCGGTTATTTTCTTAAAGATGACGCGGAATGCTTTTGGATCTGCATAACCAACCTCCCACATCACCTCGCTCACATTCTTGCTGCTCGTTTCCAGATGCTTTTTTGCCGCTTCTATTTTTACCCGCTGAATGTATTCTATGGGTGTATTATTAGTAGCCTTTTTAAAGCGCCGCTCAAAGTGCCTGGTACCAATGGCCACTTTCATAGCAAGATCCTCTACCAAAATTTTCTCAGTTACATTTTGCTCGATAAATTCCTGCGCCTCCCTGATTGGTTCATCAAGGTGCTTCTTCTGGCCCTGGAACATTACAAATGGAGATTGGCTCTTACGGTCTATCTCTAGCGCATAGACTTTAGAAGCCATAATCGCTATTTCACGGCCTGCATACTTTTCTGTAAGATGAAGCAGCAGGCTCCAGTACGAAGTAGCGCCACCGCTCGAATACAAGCCCTGCTGCTCGGTAACAACCCGCCCATCCACAAGTGTAACTTCCGGAAACATTTCCCGGAATTCCGGCCCTGTCTTCCAGTGGCTGGAGCATTCCCGGCCATTAAGTAAGCCGGTGGCAGCAAGGAGGAAGGCCCCGGTACACAGGCTGGCAACTTCAGCGCCGGCTTTATACTGCTTTATGATCCACGGGAAAAAGCGTTTATTGAGCCGGATTGTATGAGGCAGGTCACCACCAATTGGCGGAATGATGATCAGATCCGTTTTCTTAATACTACTGATAAGTGCATCGGTACGCACGGTAAATAAGCCATCATTGAATGATACAGCTTTGGTAAGGCCCAGCAACTGTACTTTAAAAAGCGCCGGCTTTCCCACCGCACCTAAAAATTCATTGGCCCCGGTAAACATGGTGCGCGGATCTACAATGCCCGCCAGTACAGCATCATCGGGTACAAGGATGGATATATGCTTCATAATTTATTGGCGATATACAAAGGTGTTTAAATGGTTATTTCTTCCTCCGCAACAAACTTAGTGCTATTTGTGGAAAGTCGTAAACCACCCTCTTAGAAGTCCTTTTATGCCCTATTTGAAGTAATATGCCGTAGTAGCTTTGTGCTAACAAAAAAACAACTAGTTTCCAACCAATCAATCAAATTTTTAAACTTAAAAACAGCAACAATGAAACGTACAAGCATTATCTACTGGATTCTTACCGGCCTCTTCGCCTTTATGATGCTGGGTTCTGCCATTCCGGATATTTTTTCCGTGCCCATGGCCGTTCAGGGCTTCAAGGAAATAGGCATGCCCGCTTACCTCCTGCCATTCCTCGGCATTGCAAAAACCCTCGGCGTCATCGCTATCCTAATTCCCGGCTACCCGCGTATTAAAGAGTGGGCTTATGCCGGCCTTATGTACGACCTCTTCGGGGGTATGTATTCCATAGCCAACAGCGGCAAATCCCCATCCCAATGGGCGCCCATGATCCTGATCATTACCCTCGGCTTTTGTGCGTACATCTGGTATCATAAAAGAAAAACAGGCATCGCTGCGCGGAATGACTTTGATACACGTAACCTTTTAAACAATAAAGAATATGAGAAAGCTGAAACTGCAAATGCAATTATCGCTTGATGGCTATGCCTGCGGGCCAAACGGGGAGCTTGACTGGATGATCTGGGATTGGAATGACGATCTGACAAAGTGCCTGCAGGCCATTACGGACCCGGTGGATACGATACTGCTGGGGCGTAAAACTGCCGCAGATTTTATCCCGCACTGGACAAGAGTAGCGGCGGACCCGCAGGATCGGGAGTATGCGTTTGGTGTAATAATGAATGATACCCGAAAGATCATTTTCTCCAAAACCCTTACTACTATTGAAGGGAAGAACGCCCATATAATGAGCGATATGAACCGGGAAACGATTAACGCGCTGAAGGCAGAAAAAGGCGGGGATATTATTGTGTATGGTGGTGTGGAAACCGTGGCAAACCTACTCCGGCTGCGCCTGATCGATGAGCTCAACCTGTTTATAAACCCGGTGATAATTGGTAAGGGTAGATCTGTATTTCAGGAGCTGGAGCAGCAAAAGCTAAAGCTGATCAATACACAGCGCTTTGCCAACGGTGAAACGTGGCTGCAATATCTGCCTTTATAAAATACCTTCGTCTCATTGCCTAAATGTAGCCGGAGAAGGAATAAATAATGCGCAAGCTGGTCGTATCTATGAACGTAACCCTGGATGGCTACCTGTCAGGACCAATGAGCGGACTCGACTGGCATTTTGAAAGCTGGACGGCTGATATGGCAGAAACCCACGCAAGGCAGTTGGCAGATGCAGATACGATTCTTTTAGGAAGAGTTACTTATGAGGCGATGGCGGGCTACTGGAGCAGTAAAGCAATAGATTTATCCGCTTCGCGGGAAGACCTTGTATTCATAGAAATGATGAATCGCTACCCGAAAATGATAGCATCACGAACGCTGAAAGCGACAACATGGAGCAATTCCTGTTTATTAATTGGAAATCTTGCAAAAACCATTCAAAAACTTAAACAGCAACCGGGGAAAGAAATCATTACCTATGGCAGCGGCAGGCTGGTAGATTCACTGATAAAAGCAGGCTTAATTGATGAATACCGCCTTTGGGTACATCCAATTATTATAGGAAAAGGCAATGCGCTGTTCCGGCTTCCGGAGCAGCGCTTTCGTTTACAGTTAGCAGGCAATCGGACGTTCTCTTCAGGAGTTGTGCTGCTTATTTATAAGACAAAGGCTAAAAAGAGCGGCTACAATGCTTTTTAGAGCGATCTCAGGGCAAGCATTGAATATTCCCTGCTGAAACCTGATTCTATCAATACAATCTTCAGGCTATTCATAGAGACAGGCTTATCTGGCCTGCCTGTAGTTATAAATTCCCGGGCAAGAGATGTACATCCCATACCGGTCGCAGCAAAATTCCCGGCGCCCGAAGCCTATTTCTTAGCGCCCGAGGCAAAACATATTACATGAAATTATTAACGATTGGCAGGAAACCACCTTCGTAAGGCATAGAGCGACCTTCGTACCACCTGAAACCATCTTTGTAATCTGTGGAATGCCCCTCGTAAGCGCTGGAATTATCAACGGCGGCTGTAGCGCCATATATAAGGAATGTGAAATTGCTTTTTGCTGCTATTTACCTATCTAAAGGCAGCATGATGTAGCTACATTCGCAAAGCCTGTTCCTTATCTTCCATCAAATTTCGGAAAGGCTCCAAATATATGCGCTTGCTTCACGTATCCGGGATTGTTAAAAACGGCAAAGAGCATATTGTACTGAACAGGATTGAATTTTCGCTGAATCCATCCCAAAAACTGGCAATATGCGGGGAAACAGGTTCCGGAAAAAGTACATTGCTGAAAATTATCGGCGGACTGATACAGCCGGATGGCGGCGAAGTATGGCTGGAAAACACCAGGGTAAAAGGTCCGGACGATCAGTTGATTCCCGGTCATCCAAAAATAGCCTACCTCTCGCAGCAATACGAGCTGCGCAATCATTACCGGGTTGAGGAGCTGCTCGAAATGGCCAATAAGCTCAGCCATAATGAGGCAGAGGCAATTTATGAGATCTGCCGCATCAGTCACCTGGTAAAGCGGCGCACCAATGAGCTTTCCGGCGGGGAAAAGCAGCGTATTGCATTGGCAAGATTACTCATTACAAAACCATCGCTGCTGCTCCTCGATGAGCCTTTCTCCAACCTGGACCTTATTCATAAAACCATCCTGAAAAAAGTACTGGAAAGTATAGGCAAAGAACTGGGCATTACCTGTATTCTTGCCTCGCACGACCCCGCCGATGTGCTTTCCTGGGCTGATGAGCTGATCGTTTTAAAAGATGGAACAATCGTGCAGCAGGCAGCACCGGTGCAAGCCTATCACCAACCCGTAAATGAATACGTTGCAGGGCTGCTTGGCAGGTACAATCTGCTGCCCGATCATCTTGCGCGCCTCTTCGATTTGCCGTTGGGCAACACCCTGCAAAATAAGTGGATGGTAAGACCGGAAGGGTTCATCCTCCATACAGCAGGTACCAGCAATAATACAACAGGCATAGTAATAAATGCCCGTTTTATGGGTGCATTCTATGAGGTGGATATATTCGTGCAAGGCGTTACCATTACCGTATTCAGCGATCATCCTGATTGGATCGCGGGCACTAATTCCGCACTTTCCTTAAAGCCCGGTGCGGCTGTTCTGCTGCCCTTTGCCTAAACTTTCCCGGCCTTAATTGCATCGACAACTGCAGGCTCCAGCAGGGTAGAAGTATCGCCCAGATTTTCCATATCCCCCTCTGCAATTTTCCGCAGTATGCGCCGCATAATCTTCCCGCTCCTCGTTTTCGGCAAGCCGCTCACAAACTGGATCTTATCCGGCTTTGCAAAAGCGCCGATCATGCGGGCTACTGTTTGCAGAATTTCCTGCTTTATATCCGGCATATCCGCCTCCGGTATATCAAGGATCACATAAGCGTAGATGCCCTGCCCCTTTACATCGTGCGGGTAGCCAACAATAGCGCTTTCTACAACGCCTGTATGCATATTGATGGCATTCTCAACTTCCGCCGTGCCAATGCGGTGGCCGCTTACATTCAGCACATCATCTACACGCCCGGTAATCCGGTAAAATCCTTCCTCATTGCGCAGGCAGCCATCGCCGGTAAAATACAGGTTGGGGTAGGTGGCAAAGTACGCAGTGCGGCAGCGCTCATGGTCGCCCCAGGTAGTGCGGATAATGCCAGGCCAGGGCGCCTTGATGCAAAGAATGCCGCTCACGCCATTGCCTTCCAGCTCAGTTCCGTGCTCATCCACGAGGAGCGGCTGCACTCCCGGCAGGGGCAAGGTGGCATAGCCGGGTTTTGATGGGGTTATCCCCGCAAGATTACTCATCAGGATGCCGCCGTTTTCTGTTTGAAACCAAGTATCCACAACCGGGCAGCGGCCTTTGCCTATGTGCTCACTGTACCAATGCCAGGCTTCTTCATTAATGGGCTCGCCAACAGTGCCCAAAACGCGCAGGCTGCCCAGGTCTTTGCCTTCCAGCGGCTGTAGCCCGTAGCTCATCAGGCTGCGGATGGCGGTTGGCGCGGTGTATAGAATAGTAGCCTGATGCTTATCCACTACATCCCACAAGCGGCCGGCATCGGGCCATGTAGGCACGCCTTCAAACATCAGCGAGGTGCTGCCGGCGCAAAGCGGGCCATAAATAATGTAAGAATGTCCTGTTATCCAGCCAATATCCGCCGTGCAGAAATGAAGATCATCCGGCTTTACCTGGAATACATTGATGAAGGTATAAGCAGCCCAGACCATATAGCCAGCACAGGTATGCACCACGCCCTTCGGCTTGCCGGTAGAGCCGCTGGTATATAGGATAAAAAGAGGATCCTCCGCATCCATTTCTTCGGCCACGAATGCCGGATTTCCGGCCGCCGCTACCTTCCCGGTCTCTGCAGCCCACCATACGTCACGGCCGTCTTTCATGGTAATTTCATTCTTCGTTCTTTCCAGCACGATCACTTTTTTTACAAACGGCCACTGGGTTAAAGCCTCATCGACCAGGGGCTTTAAGGGAATTATTTTGCCGCCCCGGTTTGCGCCATCGCAGGTAATGATATGCTCCACATTGGCATCCTGCAGCCTGTCGGCAATGCTCTGCGCGCTAAAGCCGGCGAAAATTACGGAATGCACTGCGCCAATGCGCGCGCAGGCCAGCATGGCGATAGCCAGCTCGGGCAGCATTCCCATATACAGGCATACACGATCTCCCTTTTTTACGCCATTGTTTCTAAGCACATGAGCAAACTGCGCCACTTTAAAATGCAGCTCGCGATATGTAAGTGTGCGGTGCGGTTCTGCGGGATCATTGCTCTCCCAGATTATCGCAGGCTTGTCGCCATTTTGGGTAAGATGGCGGTCAAGGCAGTTGTCGGTGATATTCAACCGGCCACCTTTAAACCATTCCACGCGTGGCTCCGTGAAATTCCATACTAATACTTTATCCCAGCGCTTGCTCCAGCTAAAGGTATCGGCAATGGCTGCCCAGAACCTTTCCGGATGCTCAACGCTTTCGCGGTACTGAATTTTATAGTCATCGTAGCTCGTGATCTGGAAAGAATATGCCATAGAGTAATAAAGATAAGAATGCAGGAATGACTTGCGGTGTTATGTTCATAGGAAAGTGCATGTTCCGAAAAGAGGACAGTGCATCATTAAATTATTATCAGCAGGCGCATACATTTCCGCAGAGTTTTTTACCTTACTCCATTATTATTCCTGATTAATGAGCACACTAAGCAAGCTGGCAGAAAACCTGATCGGCTCGGAGATTGTAAAGCTGGGCAACAATATAAGCGACCGCATCCGGCAGGGCGCAACGATCTATAACTATACTATCGGCGATGTCGATCCTGCCATCTTTCCCATACCTAAAGAATACGAAGAGGCCATTGTAGCAGCCTACCGGGATCATTATACCAATTACCCATCCGCCGAAGGCATTGCTCCGTTAAGAGCTGCGATTGCGCATTTTATAAAGCGGAATCAGGGTATCGATTATGAGCCTGACGAAATACAAGTTGCTTCCGGTGGGCGGCCGCTTATTTATTCGCTGTTCCGTACGCTGGTAGATCCGGGCGATAAGGTGATCTATGCTGTGCCTTCCTGGAACAACAATCATTATGTGAATATGAATGGTGGCGCGCACTGCACGATTGAAGCGCTGCCGGAGAACAATTTTATGCCCCTGCCATCGGCTATAAAGCCCTGCATTGGCGATGCAGTGCTGCTCTGCCTTTGCACACCGCAAAACCCCACAGGCACTACGCTCGGCAAAGAAGCGCTCGGCGAAATATGCGATATGGTGCTGGAGGAAAACAGCCGCCGAGGGCCAAATGCGCGCAAGCTGTATATGATGTACGATCAGATATATTCGCTCCTTACCTATGGCGATGTGCAGCATTACGATCCGGTAAGCCTGCGGCCTGCCATGAAGGAATACACTGTTTTTATAGATGGTGTATCCAAAGTATTTGCTGCTACCGGCGTGCGGGTGGGGTGGTCTGCAGGGCCGGCTAAGGTGATCGGGAAAATGAAAGCACTGCTCAGTCATGTCGGTGCCTGGGCGCCGATGGCCGAGCAGCATGCAACAGCGCAATACCTGGTGCAGGATGAAGCGATTGACCGTTATTTAAAGCATTACCGCAGCGAGCTCAGCATTCGCCTGAATGAGTTTTATAAAGGCTTTGAGGCATTGAGCGCGCAGGGCTATGCTGTGGATGTTATTGCTCCGCAGGCAGCTATTTATCTTACGGTGAAAATCGATCTTGCAGGTAAAGCAGCAAATGGGAGGCGGCTCGAAAACCAGGAAGACGTAACCAGTTATTTATTGGACGAAGCCCGGCTGGCGGTAGTGCCATTCTTTGCATTCGGTGCAGAGCGGCATTCGCCGTGGTACCGCCTCAGCGTAGGTACCTGCTATAAGGAAGACATTCCGAAAGTGCTTGCCGGGCTTGAAGCTGCGCTGGCAAAATTATCCTGAACTATTATTCAATGGCCACTTTATAAATTTCATCTTTAAACAAAAGACCATGTCACCAAAAACAAGAAATATTATTGGCTGGATACTTACCGGCCTTATCGCACTCGTATTTTTAGGCAGCGGCGCGATGAAAATCATGGGCGGCGAAGAGGCCATGAAAGGCGCTGCAATGATGGGCCTGAGCGCTGGTACGCTAAAGATGATCGGCGTTGTAGAAATACTTTCCGTTATCCTGTTTATAATACCGCGCACCGGTTTGCTGGGTACTTTGCTGCTGGCCGCTTACATGGGTGGCGCAATAGCTACGCATCTTGAGCACGGTTTGCCGTTTATTGCTCCTGCTGTTATACAGGCAGTAGTATGGATCACAGCCACTATACGCTTTCCTGAATTGAGCAGGAGACTGATGGGAAGTACAGTTGTATAATCGCGTTACGGGAGTCTTCGTGCGGTAACGTCCGGAGGTCTGATTTCCTATTCCCTAAATGCGTAGAGGCGTTGCAAAACGTGTAGAGACGTTGCATTGCAACGTCTCTACTAAATAAAGGCAGGAAATTAAAACGGATCAGGCAGGAATCTTACGTGCCTTTTCCCGCGTCCAGAAGCGATGCTGACACATGGCAAGCACAAGCTGCCTGGCAACTTCGGTTGCATTATTGCCCACTACTATTCCTTCCGTCTTTACGCTTTCATCGCTGTTATCTGCCGGCAGGCGCTTCCTGAAATAGGTTGCATCTAAAACCTGCAATGCATCGGTATCCGCAGCGATCGCTTTACAATGCTTAAATGCTTCATTAAGAAAATGCACTGCGTCGGGGTCGGCTTCCAGCGTAGCTACACTGTTGGTGCCCCCGGGCACATAAACCGCATCGTAGAATATGGAAGCGGTGGTAAGGAAACTTTTATCCACCGGTACCTCCGTATCATTTTCACTCATGATGTTTCCCAAGCGTGGAGCAATTACTTCCACAACTGCGCCTTCGGCGATCAAGGTATCACGTACTGTTTTTAGGGAAGCTTCATCTACACCATCGGCAACAAGAATTGCCACAACTCTCGTACGGATATTATCCAGCACATAGCCAGCCATGCTAAGGGCCGCTGATTTATCCAAAGCAGGCTCCTTTACTTCCGACTGGTAATCCTCGGGATTCGCATCTGCACCAAAGCTTTTATTCATAGGCTGTGCAGGAGGTTTTGGGAGATGAACACCAATAGCCAATGATACTGCCGCAGCAAGCCCGCCGTCAATCTGCATCAGGATTCCGAGCATCCGCTCCCTTATTTCGAGCGTTTGCACTTTGCCCAGCTCAAAAGAAAGGGCATTGGTAATATGCTGCTTTTCCGGCTCGCTCTGGCTATTGAAAAATAATTTGGCCTGGCTGAAATGATCAATAAAGCTGCGGCTGCGCTCCCTGATCTTATGAGCATCTATACGCTCCGGGAAGGATACAAAACCGCCTTCCTTTGCCATTGCCTGGTAAGGGCAACCCCCACCAAGCGTATTAGGATGGTAGTTGGCCTTGCCTTTATTGATCGTCTGGCGCATATGGCCATCGCGCTGATTATTATGCACGGACACTACAGGACGGTTAATAGGAATTTCTTGAAAGTTGGGGCCGCCAAGGCGGATGAGCTGCGTATCGGTGTAGGAGAAGAGGCGGCCCTGAAGCAGCGGATCATTTGTAAAATCTATGCCCGGTACGATATTGCCCAGGTGGAAAGCAACCTGCTCGGTCTCGGCAAAGAAATTGTCCGGGTTGCGGTTCAGCGTCATCTTGCCAATCGGTACTACTGGTACGAGCTCTTCAGGTATAAGCTTGGTAGGGTCAAGGAGATCAAAATCAAATTTATGCTCATCTTCCTCCGCTACGATCTGTACGCCCAGCTCCCATTCCGGGAAGTTGCCGCCTTCAATTGCATTCCATAAATCGCGGCGGTGAAAATCAGGGTCTTTACCGGAAATATTCTGCGCTTCGTCCCAGGCTACGGCATGTACGCCCAGCATAGGCTTCCAATGGAATTTTACAAATGAGGAAATGCCTGCCTCGTTGACGAATCGAAACGTGTGTACACCAAAACCTTCCATCATGCGATAGCTGCGGGGCAGCGCACGGTCGCTCATTACCCACATGATCATATGCGCACTTTCCGGTACCAGGGAAATGAAATCCCAGAAAGTATCGTGCGCTGAAGCGGCCTGCGGAATTTCATTATCCGGCTCCGGCTTTACAGCATGAATAAGATCCGGAAACTTAATTGCATCTTGGATAAAGAATACCGGCATATTATTGCCTACGAGGTCAAAGTTGCCTTCCTGTGTGTAGAAGCGCACGGCAAAGCCGCGTACATCACGTGCAAGATCTGATGAGCCTTTTGAGCCTGCAACGGTTGAGAAACGTACGAATACCGGGGTCTCGGCAGTTGTATCGTTCAGGAAGCCTGCGCGGGTAAGCGCAGATTGGGATTCATAGCAGCTTAAAGGTGCCATGCGCTGCAGAGCCGCGTGCATGTACCACACGCTCCGGGATGCGCTCATGATCAAAATGAGTCATCTTCTCACGAAAGATAAAATCTTCCAGAAGAGAAGGGCCGCGGCTGCCTGCTTTTAGGGAGTTGTTGTCGTCGTTGATGCGCGTACCGCTGTTGGTGGTCATAAACTGATCCGTGGCATCAGCAGTATGCGGGGCAAGCTGTTCAACTTTTTCATTAATGGGATTTACAGCTACGCCATCTGCTGGCTGTGGATGAGGTGTTTCCCTGGATGGCTGCTTAGCTGGTTTTTTTTGCTGGCATTTGATTATTTGTTTTTTTGTTTGTGGAATACTGGTTGTGTAGCTGCGGTCTTAATTACCCTAAAACACCCTGGCTCTTTCCGCACTATTAAGCAACCTCAGATAAACAACTATGACAATCATAGTACTAAGGTCGTTTTCCGGATACGGCATGATATTCTAATGGAGGCTATAAACAAATGATACCAATGAAAGCACCAACAACACCAAAATCTGCCGAAGGCAAAACAAGCAGCAAGCCTGCTGTACCGACGAATGCCGGGAAAGGCGCGGCAGACGGCATGCTGCTCGATTTTTTCTGCGATGAGCTGAAGGATATTTACTGGGCTGAAAAGCAGCTCACCAAAGCATTGCCTAAAATGGCTAAAGCCGCAACTGCAACAGCGCTGAAAGAGGCGTTTACCAATCACCTCGCAGAAACTAAAACTCATGTAGAGCGCCTCGAGCAGGTATTTGAGCTTTTGGGCAAGAAAGCACAGGCTAAAAAGTGCGAGGCAATGGCCGGCATCACATTGGAAGGCGAAGGTATTATTGAAGAAACAGAAGCAGGCACCGCAACGCGCGATGTAGGCCTTGTACTTGCCGGGCAAAAAGCGGAGCATTATGAGATCTCTACTTATGGAGGGTTAGCACAGCTTGCACGTACTTTAGGCAAAGAGGATGTTGCACAATTGCTGGAAGCAACATTGGCCGAAGAAAAGGCTGCCGATAGCCTGCTCACGCAGATTGCGGAGGGAAGTATCAACTATGAGGCGAGCACGGAAGCGGCTTCTAAGTAATTGCGGGTTCTGATAATAATGCAACGCTTCGTTTATGTTACCCAACCTTCCGTTTCAGGTATAAACTTATGATGAAAAGCTGGCGGTGTTTACAGCCAGGATCCAGAATAGATTATGCCGGCAATATTCAACCCGGAATGAGCTTATAAGCAATTTTAAAACCAGTGCATTAAGCCACGTAATAAACTTACCTTACAACAAATCAACAACCATGGCAAAAGAAAAATCAGCACAGAAAAGCGAAAAGAAAAAGGCTGAAAAGACTCCGAAAGAAAAGAAGGCGGAGAAAAGAGATAAAAAGCAAAACAAGCCGCTAAGCAGTTAAATTAATCCGGTGCTTCATTACAGCCAATCATACATGCTCAGGTGTATGATTGGCTGTACTGGTTAATGATGCTTCGTTATTTTTGCATAGAATCCTGTGGTGTACTTACGCTACAGATAAGTTGCCTGTCATAACTACGAAGCGGCTATTTTTAGCGGCTTATTTTCATACTTCATGACTACCGGGTTCTGTTTCGAAATTCTTAAACAGATCGCCGAGGGTAGCTTCTATGGCTTTGGTAACCTCTGTCTCGATCTGTGCCTCCAGCCTTTGCCGGAAAGGCTCGCAACAGGTTGATAACTGAATATCCTGACCAGCCACCTCAGCGCGCGGATGCCCGCCGTGTACTTTGCATGTTTGGCTTTCAATAGTTCGGGCAATGTTCTCTAAGTCGATCATGGTTATATTTATTGATGCTATGAGGTAGCAAGATACTATTCCCGGATTACGCTACCCACAGCGCTGTTTTAAACGGATGATGGAGCCTTTCAACCCTCATGGCATCCGCTTTGTACCTTGATTAATTTATTTCCGTGGAAGTACCCCAGTTTATACGTCGGCATATCAATACTCTCCAGCGGTACCGTATCCGGTGGATGTTCATTATTGCACTTTGCTGGACAGCCATCGATGTGCTATCCAAAATTGCTTTTACCAAAGCAGGCCGTGCGCCGGGCCGCATTGTAAGAATCATATCGCTGGAATCCATTACCCTGCGCACCGCCACTGTATTATGCGTAAGCCTGCTGGTATCCTATATGCTCGTGTTCCGGTTTCGGGGGCTGTTTCGCAATGCGCCGCTATGGCGCAGCTTTGTTTCAAAAACATTCGTGCTCGTGGGGTTTGCCATTTTGGGCAATTTTCTCATCCATATCACCTACACAATGGTGGTAATGCACTATACTCCCTGGGAGGGCTTGGTTGCATTCTGGAAGGACAGCATTACCACTTCTTATCTTGTGGAGCGCACTATATCCTGGATGATCACTTTTACACTCACCCTTCTTGTCATCGAGATTAATGAAAAATACTCTCCCGGCCTTTTCTTCGCTATAATATTCGGCTCCTATTCCAAACCGCGTGTAGAGCGCAGGATCATTATGTTCCTTGATCTTAAAGATTCAACCCCAATAGCCGAAAAGCTGGGAACTACCTCCTACTTTCTTTTTATCCGGGATTTTATTTATTACGTATCGGCTGCTTTGATAGAGCATGATGGCAATATTTACCAGTACGTAGGTGATGAAGTTGTTACATCCTGGATCACCTCGCCTGCATCTGCCCGGAAGTGCCTCAGAGCGCTTGCTGATGCCCGGAACGGACTCTTCAGGCAACGCGGTTATTTTATGAAAAAATACGGAATTATTCCTGAGTTCCGGGTAGGCATTCATGAAGGCGAGGTAACGGTAGGCGAAATTGGCATCGTAAAGAAAGACCTTGCCATGAGCGGCGATTCCATGAATACAACCGCCCGTATCCGTACTGCTTGCAGTGAGTTGAGCCGCGGTGTGCTTGCCTCCAATGCCTTTATCAGCCTGCTGCCGGATGAGCGCCACCGGCTTAGCAACTCTATGGGCATTTTAGATCTTAAAGGAAAATCGATGGGCCTTGAGCTGTTTACTTTCCGGGATGAACTGCATCCGGGCCCGTGAAAAAAAAGGCGCTGTGATTACCGGCTGATAATTTACCGTTCTTTTTTGTGCCTTCGGCAAATGCTGCCTCGTTTCTTTCTTCCCGTTTGTCCTGTTGGTGCCGGGAAGAGCCTGAAATATACTTTTTATACCTTTTAGACAACTAATGTAGGTACGTTATAGCCCCTTCCCCCTTGGGGGGAAGGCCGGGATGGGGGGTATATGGCAGCGCAGGATTGGATGTCTAATTGTTATTATACAAGCTACAATTTTCGCAAAGCCGCATTAGCTTTGAGCATAAACGCTGCAATAAAAAAATATCCTGACCGTGAAAATCGCCACTTATAATGTAAACGGAATTTCTGCGCGCCTGCCCGTTCTCTTACGCTGGCTCGAAGAAACAGCGCCGGATGTTGCCTGCCTCCAGGAGCTTAAAGCACCCCAGGAAAAATTTCCTGAAGAAGCCCTGAAAGAAGCAGGCTATCACGCCATCTGGCACGGCCAGAAAAGCTGGAACGGAGTAGCTATCCTCGCGCGCGGCGAAAAGCCGGAAGAAGTGGGCCGCGGCCTTGCCGGCGATGCGGAAGATATACAAAGCCGATACATTGAAGCAAAGGTAAATGGGGTACATATAGGCTGCCTTTACCTGCCCAACGGCAACCCTGCGCCGGGCCCAAAATTTGATTATAAGCTGGGCTGGATGGAGCGTTTTACCGCACACGCGGCAGGCCTGATAAAATCCGGGAAAAAGATAGTGCTCACACGGCGATTACAATGTGATCCCCACAGAAGCAGATGCTTACAAGCCGGAGCGTTGGGTGGAAGATGCGCTCTTCCGCCCCGAAACACGCGCTGCCTTCGAAAAGCTGATAGCGCAGGGCTGGACGGATGCCCTCCGCAGGATGCATCCCGGTGAAACCATTTATACATTCTTTGATTATTTCAGGAATGCTTATGGCCGCAATGCCGGGTTACGTATCGATCATTTTCTCCTCAGCCCGGATCTTGATAAAAGCCTGCTCGCTGCCGGCGTGGATCATAATGTACGCGGCTGGGAGAAAAGCAGCGATCATGCGCCGGTATGGATAGAGCTGGCGGACGCGTAAGCGCACGGCTTATTTCGCTACCTCGATCTTTACTTTTTTATTCTTGATACGCTCATCCCTGATGCGCGGCAGGAGGCTGTTCACCCCATTCCTGCGCACCGCAACAAACGAGAAGAAGTCCTTTACTTCTATCAGCCCTATGTCCTCTTTTTTTACCTTTCCCACTTGTGTTAAAAACCCTACTATATCAATCTTATTCACCTTATGTTTTTTGCCTGCGGCGATAAAGAGGGTAGTCCATTTAGGTTCTTCGGGTAGCACAGCATCTTCCGGCAAGGTAATAGCTGCTACCTCCCCCGGCACATAATCCGGCACCTTCTCTTCGCCCGAAAGCAACAGGATAGCCGTACCGCTGGCCTCCATTCTTGCCGTCCGGCCATTTCGGTGGGTAAAGGAAGCTTCCGTATCGGGCAGGTGGTAGTGAATGATGTAACGGATGTTTGGGATGTCTAATCCGCGCGCAGCAAGATCGGTAGTAACCAATATATAAGTGCTGCCGTTGCGAAACTTACACAGCGCACTATCCCGCTCCTGCTGCTCCATGCCGCCATGATAAAATTCATTGTTGATGCCCTTGTCACTGAGTGAATTGCTGGTGCGTTCTACGGCATCGCGGTGATTACAGAAAATGATCATTGGCCGCCCACCTAAATGGCACACCAGCCGGAAGAGCGTATGTAGCTTATCCCGATCATCTGATATTAATTTTTGCACTTCCAGACCGCCGGACTCGTCATTCACCGAATCGAGAAAATCGAGCTTTACGGTCTCCTGCATACCTACAAAATCGGGCACACGCACTGTCTCGGTAGCAGAGGTAAGTATTCGCTTTTGGATATTGGGAAGTGAGCCGATGATAAACGAAAGCTCACTCGTAAAGCCCAGCTCCAATGATTTGTCAAACTCATCCAGCACCAGCGTAGTGATACTGGCTACGGTAATATTCTCCCGGCGGATGTGATCGGCAAGCCGGCCGGGTGTGCCTATAATCAGCGCGGGTGGCTGTATGAGGTTGTTCTCTTCCGTTTCGCGGAGGTGGCCGCCGTAGCAGCTCGTCACTTTATGCCCGGTGCCCATAGAGCGGAACACCTGCTCTATTTGCAGGGCAAGCTCGCGGGAAGGCACGATCACTAAGGCCTGCGTTTCCTTAATATGCTCATCGAGCAATGCTAAAACCGGCAGGAGGAAGGCAAGTGTTTTACCGGAGCCTGTGGCGGACAGAAGAATGATATCAGCAGACCCGTTATTGGCTTCGAGCGCGGCTTCCTGCATTTCATTCAGGGCTTTGATCTTAAGGCGGGCAAGAATGTCTTCGGTGGATGAATGGGTTGGTTGCATGAGGTGTAAAAGTACGCCTGTGGCTTTTGGGAAATGCGCTGAAGAAAACTGTTGCGGGGAAATTTTTACAATCAGGATGATAGAGCACTAGTAAGGTATAATGGGTTAAGCAGATTGGTGGCTGGAGGAATAGTTTTATATATCTTACGTTTTACAAAAACTGCTTTATGAGAAAAGGGTACAAATTTATTTTGCTGCTGCTAAGCTTTACCAGCTTTAACCGTGCCGGAGCGCAAACGGAGCTCACCTATTACACCAGCCTGGGCAGCTTTAAAGTAATGCTCACCGATACGCTTACGCCTATTACGGTCGATAGCTTTAAATCCCGCGTAGCGCATAAATTTTATGACGGGCTCATTTTTCACCGCGTGATCGATGGCTTCGTGATCCAGGGGGGCGACCCGAATGGCAATGGTACCGGCGGGCCGGGCTATGCAACTCCCGATGAATTTAATGCTAACCTGAAAAACGTGGCAGGATCGCTGGCTATGGCCAATTCCGGGCCCAATACAAATGGCTCCCAGTTTTATTTCAATCTGGTCAACAATGCATCCCTCAACAATCATTATACGGTTTTCGGGATGGTAACAACCGGCTTTACCGTGGTGCAGAATATTGGACATGTAGCCACGAACAGCAACGACAAGCCACTAACCAATGTGTATATAGACAGCATCAGGATTACTCATATTCCAACATCTATCCATAGTGTTGCCGGCAGCATTGCAGCCGCTGTTTATCCCAATCCCTGCCGGGGAATGTTCACCATCGATCTGCCGGGGATCGCTACAAAGGTGGAGCTGATCAGTACCGAAGGCCGGCTCATTTACAGCGCTACTGCTAAAGGTAGATTGAATATCGATCTGCGCAGCCGGCCTGCGGGTCTTTATCTTTTGCATATAGCTAATGAAAATGGTAGTGGGGAAAGTAAGGTGATAGTGCAATAGGCATACTATGACTGGGTTTTATACAGGCATTCGCAAGTCTGAACTGTGATTCCTTTGATTTTTATGATTGCCATGATGCGTATTACCGGAATCATAGATATCATTCCAATCAAAGGAATCACAGTTCAGACAAGCAATAGAATTCATTGATGATTCAACTTAAAACGGCTGCGCGGCATCCATCGCATTATCCTTAAGTTCGGGTATTATTTAAGCAGGCGCGCGCTACCTTTCAGCTTCGGAATCCTGCCCTAAAGAAAGAGTTACATGGCTGAGCCATTTACACCGAAATTTACTGAAGACCTCCCGCTCCGGGATTTACGAAATGATGAATTTCTGGTGCTGTCCTTAGAAGCCGCGCACCAGACCGGCTGGCGCATCACATACATAAGCGATCGGGGATTTATCGCATTTACCGGCGATGAAGCCGCCGGATGGCAGGCCGAATTTCGGGTTCGTATCGTGCAGAACTATGCCGGGCTGGCAGTTGCAACTACCGGCAATCTGCGGTTTGAGCAACAGAAGATCAAAGACCTCATAAATATATTCCGCGAACGCTTCCTGGAGCTGAAGCCGCGCTACAACGAGCTACAGCTCGACCTTCAGTATCAGGCGCTAAGCCCTTACATTTTTCACGGTTCTGATGATGTGCTACGGCAGCCGGGGGGCGCTGAAAAGTCTCATGGGCTCTTGTCTTTTTTTCTGCCGGTAAAAGGATATTTTATGACGCCATTGCTGGCCAACCTGAATATCGTATTGTTCTTTTTGATGGTGGCAACAGGCGTTAATATCCTGGAACCGGATAGTAACAGCTTACTGGCCTGGGGCGCAAATTTTAAGGCACTTACGCTCCGCGGACAATGGTGGCGGCTCATTACGGCCTGCTTCCTGCACATAGGTGTAGTTCATTTATTGCTCAATATGTACGCCTTGCTCTCTATTGGATTTTTGCTGGAGCCTTACCTCGGCAGGCGCCGTTTTCTGGCGGCTTTTCTGCTCACGGGCATTGTAGCCAGCCTTACCAGCCTTTGGTGGCATAGCGGCGGTATCAGTGCCGGTGCTTCGGGCGCTATATTCGGGATGTATGGAGTTTTCCTGGCCATGCTCACCACCAATCTCATCGAAAAATCATCGCGTAAGCCCCTGCTGGTAAGCATCATCATCTTTGTAGGCTACAACCTGCTGGGCGGATTGAAAGACGGGATAGATAATGCAGCACATCTCGGCGGCCTCATCAGCGGGCTTGCCATTGGTTATGCCTTCCTGCCGAGCTTAAAACACCCTGATAGTATAGCGCTGAAGTTTGGGACGCTGGTGTTGGTGACTGTAGTGGTGCTGCTTGTTGTTTTTGTTGGATACTGGGTCATGGGATAGCATGTTTCGTTCGTGCAAGTCAAGAATCAGACCTTGCCTGCAATCGCTATTACAAGCCTTATGGCTAATATTCCCACGGATCACTCGCAATAAGCCAACAGGCGAATCTTCTTTAATTTATTTGAATGCCCTGCCTTCTTTTGTGTTGAAAAAACATTAATCTTTGGGCATGGGAATTAGCATTTTTATAACCGGTGGCACTTTTGATAAGGAGTATAACGAGCTGACGGGTCAACTTTTTTTCAAGGATTCTCACTTGCCGGAAATGCTTGGTCTTGGCCGCAACCTGGTCGCGGTAAATCTTGTAACGCTCATGATGATCGATAGCCTGGAGATGACAGATGATGACCGGAATCTTATTGCGAATCATTGCCTGACTGCTATTGATAACAGAATCATTATTACACATGGCACCGATACAATGGCGGAAACCGCAAGGCTGCTTCGCGAAAAAGTGCCCGGAAAAACCATTGTCATTACCGGCGCTATGATTCCCTATAAATTCGGCTCGTCCGATGGATTATTCAATTTAGGCAGCGCGCTGGCCTTTGCACAGACATTGCCACCCGGCGTATATGTAGCCATGAATGGCCGCTATTTTAATGCAGATAATGTGCGGAAAAATAAAGCAACCGGCGTTTTCGAAGAATTACCTTCCAAATAATTGCGTGTTGCGGCAGCGTTCGGGGCTACCACCAGCCCTCGCTGTATAGCCACAAGCGGGTTCATCGCTTCAATATCCTTCCATCAATCCTGCTCAACAGATCACTCCGGTAGTTTTTACTTACCGGTAATATTTTCCCTTCTATCGTCAGTTCCGCCGCATCTATACTTTGTATAGCCGCTATAGCTACAAGATAGGATTTATGAATACGTACAAAAAGATTTGCAGGAAGCTGCGCTTCTATGCCGTGAAAAGTAAGGTAAGTAACATACTTCTTCGTTCTTGTATGGATCACCACATAGTTCGCCAGCCCTTCCACGTACAGCACATCGGCAACAACCACTTTTTCTATCCTTCCATTGCACTTGATAAAGAAGAAATCGAACGTTGCGCTCACTTCTATTTCCCGCGCCTGCAAGTAACTGCGCGCTTTATCTGCCGCCTTTAGAAAACGTGGAAAAGAGACAGGCTTCAGCAGGTAATCCACTACATCCAGCTCAAAGCTCTCGATGGCATATTCGGAATAGGCCGTAGTAAAAATAATAAGCGGGGGGTGGGCGAGCGCCTTCACAAACTCTACCCCGGTAAGCCTGGGCATCTGGATGTCGAGAAAGATGAGATCTACTGCTTCTTTTTCTAAAAGGCCGGCGGCTTCAACAGCGCTTTTGCACAGGGCTACAGGGTGCAGATAATCCACCTGCCTTATGTATTCCAGCATACCTTCCCGGGCTATCGGCTCATCATCTACAATAAGGCAGTTGATCATGAAAGTTGAATATTCAGGGTGATTTCAAAAGTTGCGGCGCCCTGGCGGATATTCAGCGAATGCGCATCGGGGTAAAGCAGCGCCAGCCTCCGCCGTACGTTCTGCAGCCCGAGGCCGCCGGCATTGTGTTTAGGCGCAGCAGCATTTAGCGGGTCGCAGGTGTTGAATATTTGCACCATGAGCTGTCCGTCGCCGGCACGCAGCGCTATATGCAGCTTATTGCTTGCCGGATCTTTATGGTGGGAGATATGCTTGAACGCATTTTCCACGAGCGGCAGGACAAGCAATGGCGCAATTTTATAAGGTGCCTTCCCTTCCTGCGTATCTAGCGCAACATCAGTACCGGGCTCCATCCGCAACCGCTGCACCTCCACGTAGTTTTGAATATACGCAATCTCTTTAGACAGGCTTACTGTATCCGAGGTGCATTCATAAAGCTGGTACCGCAACAGCTCGGATAGCTTTTCTACAGAGCTGCGCGCACCGGTGTTATCATGGTGTATCTGGAAATAGATCGTATTGAGCACGTTGAACAGAAAGTGCGGATTGATCTGCGAGCGCAGGAATGCCAGCTCGCTGCTCTGCCTTTCCGCCTCGGCATCATTCAGGCGCACTTCCATCCGGAAGCTGTCTGCAATGATCTTCACCGCGCAGCTAATAGTGATAACGATGATATTGGTGACGAAAACGATGGCCCAGAAGTAAGCAACATGCAGCGCACTGCTGAAGATCATCCTTCCTGTCATAGCATAATAAAAAGAGCCTGCAATAATGAGCGTAGCTGCCGAATTGACGAGCATAGCAAGTATAAGCGCGGCTGAAAAAGCGCCAACCCTTTTCTTATATAGGAGGCGGGGTACGAGCCTGTATGCGCCATAGTAGGCAGGCAGTGCGCAGAGCGCCGTTACCACCAGTGTTGCCAGCCATTGCTGCAGAATGGGCGTACGTGGATCATAATAGATCACCTGAATGAGCGCCGACAGGGCGAACCAGATAAGCACATGGAATCCTTTAAGCCGGATGAATCCCTTTTTGATCTGCTTTACGGACATGCCTTTTTTTCTGGTGCTGGATGATGGGGCAAATTACAGCAGGCCGCCATAGCTTGTATTTTCTGTTGTGGAGTATAGAAGCGCCCTTGTGGAGTAGTTCCCACCTTTCGTGTAATGCCGGATGTGCGGCGTGGCGGAGGATGTAGATTTATAGGGTAAACACGTAAAAACAGCACTATGATGAAAACACTACTAAACGGCGCTTTTACAGCCCTGCTCCTGCTTATATACGGCGGCGCTTTTGTGCAGGCAGCTCCCGCCGGGCGGATTATCGGGCTGTATATAGGCACCATTACGCTTAATAATGGTAATGGCCCGGTTACCGTTGGCATCCCGGACTCCATTGCCTACACTTACTCCGGCAGCCGCGCTGTTTATGATCTTGCTACTACTTATGAGCTGGATACCTTAAGCCATACAAGCAAAGTGATTGGCTACGATTATTATACCTATACAGCTGCTGATAGCTTTTTGACGGAGATCTCGCAAACGGTAACCAATGGCGTGACAACCAACAATACGCGCTTATCCCGCGCATACAACGCTGCGGGCACCGATACACTTATCCTCAGTGAATCTTGGAATGCAACTGCATCCGCCTGGGTACCTTCCTACCGTACAATCCTCAGCTTTAACCCAGCGGGCCAGCGCACGGGGGTGCTACAGCAATCCTGGAATGCTACTACCAGTGCATGGCTCAATCTTAACCGTACCACTTATCAGTACGATGCCGCAGGGCGCGACTCTGCCACTGTACGGCAGAAATGGGTGGCCGCTACCAGCAGCTGGAAAAACGTTACCCAGAACCTAACCCATTATACGTCATTCAATAAGATTGCCACCATTATGAGCCAGCGCTGGAGCGATACAACTGCCGTGTTTAAGGACAGCACCAGCGCGGTAAATTATTATAACAGCAGCAATTACCTGGTAAGTACGGTACGCAGTCCGGTGTATGAAAACGGGCTGTCCTCAGCTACCGATAGCCTTGCTACGCTTACGGTGAATGCAGCCGGCAGCCCGCTCGTGCAGGTATTGTTTGATAAAAGCATTGCAAGCGCCAATAACCCCTATATCCCGAACAACAGGTACACGTACAGCTATAATGCCGCCAACCAGATACTGAGCAACCAGACAGAATTAATCGACAATAACTTCGTAGCGTATAATTCGCTGACCGGCTTTTACGAATATAACAGCAGCGGGCAGAATACACTCAACGAGCCGGTGAGTAAAATTGCGGTCAATACACTTTTAGATAAAGAGCATTACAGGTCGTATTACGAAGCCACAACTGCCATTCCAGGCTCGCCCGGCCTCGCTGCCGGCGGGATGTCGGTATATCCATCCCCTGCCGCCAGCTACTTTACGATAACTTCAAACAAGCTTTCAGCAGGTACTGTATCAGGTACTGTAGCCGATGTTGCAGGAAGGATATGGATGCAATGGAGCGAGCCGGCGGCTACCACCTATTCAAAGCAAATCTCAGTAGCCAGCCTGCCTGTGGGCATTTATTATGTACGGCTTAGCAATAAGGAATTTACTGGTACAAGCACGTTGATAATACAGCATTGATAGCCCGGACAAGATTTTTTCCTGATTTAATAATTTGGGGTAAGCGTGATTAACCAACCAGAAAAGCGGGTTAAATTTTCATGCCGATGTACCATATTATTGCCTGCAAAAGGCTGTAAGAGGCATTATGCAAGGTGAATGACCAGCGGGCTAAAGCAGATAAAGCTATTAGGATGTAGTACGTGCTTGGTCGTTTTTGTTGAGCGGACTAAACAAGCTTACGCAAAGGGTAAATAATAACATAAGGGGGCAGCTTCTCCTGTGGGCTTTTTTGGGTAGATGTTCAAAAAGGCAGCAACAATTTTAAATAAAAGTTACGCCCAACGCTGTATATGCCTGTATTTCCATTAGGGGGCGGGCTGTAATATTCAAAATACTTGAGCCGGCTCACCGCCGATTGATAGGCTTTATCTAAGATATTATTGACCCCCGCCTCCAGCGTGAGCGTATATGATTTTGAATACCTGATGCCTACGCTTATGGTGGCATCAAGCAAAGTATAAGCTGGTGTTGCCGTTTCTGTATTGTTGAGGCCCAGATAACGGTTTTGAGCTCCGTTATATTCGAGCCCGGCCTTTGGGGTAATAGTGCTGAGCAAGCCATTTTTGAAGGTTGCTTTTTGGCTGATGTTGCTTGTGAGCCGCATCGGTGGTATCAATGGCAGGTATTGCCCCTTTGTGCCTTCCTCCTTGTAAGCATGTTTGGTATTGAAGCCATATACAGACGAATAGCTGTTATCAAAGCTAAAGCCCGGCCATGCCTCCGGATGGATAGAAAGCGAGGCTTCTGCTCCATAAAGCCTGGCCGATGCCTGCTCATACTGATAGGTTTTATTGCCCTGCGCATCCACAATAGCATTGCCACCGGCATCGGCCAGTAAAGTGAGGTAAATGTAATCCTGGATATTATTGTTGAAGATGCTCACCGAGCCTGATACATCACGGTAGCTGAGCAGTACACCGGCGTCTTCCTGCAAAGAAAATTCCGGCTTAAAATCACGGTTGCCGAGATAGATGATATGCGCGCCGGGGTCAAGCCCGTTAGAGCCGCTTTCCGTAATATTGGGAGCCCGGTAGCCACGGGCAATGTTTGCTTTAAGAGAGATGTTCCGGGTTGCTGCAAAGGTGGTGCCGAGGCTTCCAGATATGCCTTGATAAGTCTTGCTGAAAGCGGAAAATTGTGGAGTGGCGCCGGGGCTATCCGGCGTGCTGATATGCCGGTTATAGCCTGCCGCATCTTTGATCAGGTAGAAATCGTTCCAGCCAACATGGCGCAGGTCGTAGCGCGCTCCACCAGTTATTGTCCATTGGTTGCGCTTCCATTTCAGGTGTGCATAAATGCCCCCGTCAAGGAGGCGGTAGTCGGGTATCGGGAAGTCCGTAGCATCGAGACTTTTGTTATCCTGCGCCATGCCGTTGATGCCAATGCTGGATTCGATACCGTTTATGGAAGGGACATCATACCGAACACCATAATTGTAAGTATTGAGCCGCACATACAGGCCGGCCTGGCCGGGGCTGGTTGGGTGGGTGTATTCACGACGGATGTTTTGCTGAAACCCAAGCAATGCATCGATTGCTCCCTTGCCCAATTCGTAATGATTGGTGGTATAAGCCCGGTAATGCTGGATATGCTGGTGCAGCGGCGATAGCTTATATGAACTGAGCAATGCATCTGAAACAACGGGGCGCACTTTAATATCGTCACTACTACCTTCATTAACCTGCATGGTAAATTTTCGCGTAAGAGAATCACGGCTGCCGTCGGGTATGCCCTGCAGGTTATCATACAGGGTAAGGTTTAAATGTGTGTAGCCCTTCCGGCTTCTATATCCTACAAGGGCTGTTGCATTCCTTTCTTCAAAACCTGTATTATACACCCTGCCATCGACGGAGTTACGGTAATTCTTTGCGATACGGTATGAGCCCCTTACCGCCGCCAGCCAGTGTTTTCCGCGTATCCCAAGCTTTAGCCCGTTCCCGATAAGATTGTTGTTTTGCTGATATTCCGAAGTGAATTGACCGTGCAGTTTTCCGTCATTCACTGCCGGCACCCAGGGCATGAGGCTTACCACACCGGCCAGCGCATCTGAGCCGTACATGAGGCTCGATGGGCCTTTGATGATCTCAGCGCGGTCTATATTGTAGGCATCTACTTCTAAGCCATGCTCATCGCCCCACTGCTGCCCTTCCTGCCGCATGCCATCATATAGTGTGAGCACACGACTGTAGCCGAGGCCGCGAATAAAAGGCTTGGAGATATTAGGGCCGGTCTTTACGGCATTAAGGCCAGGTGCATTTTTTACCAGCACGTCAATGATATTGCCTGCGGTAGTTTGCTGTATTGCCCGGGAAGATATGGTAAGTACCGCTACCGGGTTTTCCTTTACCAGCGTGGCTTTGGCAACTCCTGTTACCACTATCTCATCCAGCACTTTATTTGCCTTCAGGCGAAAATAAAGCATCTTACTATCGCCGGCATTTAGGGCAATCAATTGATGAGCATCTTCATAGCCTGTTAATGATGCTGTAATGGTATAGCTTCCGGCGGGTATATTGGTTATGCTGTACTGCCCATTGGTATCAGTAATGCAGCTCATAGTGGCGCCTTTCAGTTGAATGATGACATTGGATAGGGGAGTACCATTACTATTTGTAGCGGCGCCGGAAAGCTTTGATGGCTGGCTAAAGCATTTTGTCTGGACAAACAATAAAAATACCAAAAGAAGGCAGGGCGAGCATCTGAGTTTTTTCATGAGAACAATTATTATTTTCTTTAACAAATTTTAATTGTTAGACGAAGCTAATAATTTTATTCCACTGATTGATTAATTTTATCCCGATGCTGTCTCTTACCGAAGAAAACTACCTTAAAACTTTATTCCTCCTGACCTCGGAAACGGGCGGGGCGACTGTAAATGACCTCAGCAAGCGGCTGGGCATAAGCATGCCTACGGTAAACAGTATGATCAAAAAGCTCTCGGAAAAGAAGCTGGTGCAGTATGAGAGCTATAAGCCTCCGGTGCTTACTGCCAAAGGGAAGAAAGAGGCTGCGCTCATTCTGCGCAAGCACCGCCTCACGGAGATGTTCTTAGTGAAGCAAATGGGCTTTGGCTGGGATGAAGTGCATGAAATTGCCGAGCAGGTAGAGCATATCCAGTCGCAGGCTTTCTTTGAGAAGATGGATGAGCTGCTGAGCTACCCGGCCATAGACCCGCACGGCTCGCCGATACCGGACAAAAATGGTAATATCGTATGGCAGCACTACAGCCGACTAAGCGATTGCAAAGCCGGCGATACGGTAAAGCTGGTAGCCGTAACGCACTCGGCAGATGATTTTCTCAGGTTCCTGAACAGCCGCGAGCTAAAGTTGGGCCTTAAGTTGAAAATACGGTCGGTGGAGCTGTTTGATGGAAGCATGGTGGTGAGCTACGCCAAAAGAGCGGCGGAAAGCCTGAGCGCAACCGTATGTAAAAATCTGCTGGTAGTAGTGGGGTGAGGCTATTGTAAAGAGGCCGCCCCGCAATGGGACAGCCTCTTTTTTGTTATGTGGTAATTACAGGATTGTTGGGTTTATTCCTCTTTATCATTATTGCCTTACCACGCGAAGCGCCTCGCCATTCTGTAGCTTCAGCACATAAGTACCGGCAGCCCATTGGCTGATATCTATTTGCTGAGATGCGCTCATTATAAGTGAATAAACACTCCTTCCCTGCATATCATAAATAGTGGCTTTGCAACCTGTAAGCAAGGCATTAGTGTTGCGGATGGTAATAGTCTGCCCCGCAGGCACAGGTGAAACAATTACAGAACCAGCCTGGCGGTCTCCCCGTACAATCTCTATACTGCTGTAAGTCGGGATACCGCTGCCTGTCAATCTGAGCCGGTAATAATTTGTGCCGCTCAGAGGCTCAACATCATAAAAAGTGTAAGAGCTGCTTTTCCCATTAGCATTCACCGAGCCGATGCTGATAAACTCCCTGCCATCGGCGCTGCGCTCAATTTCAAAAGTTGTTCCGGCTTCTTCTATTGCGGTTTTCCAATCTATCTGGTTACGTTCATTGGCTATGTTCCTGGCCGTAAAAGCAGTAAGTTTTATAGATAGCGGCGCACCGGAGTTTACATCGATAGCGACGAGATTGCCGTATGGTCTTTTATTGACATTATCGAAATAACCGCCTACATATAAAGATGTTCCGTTGACCAAAATCGCGTTGACGCCTCCGCCATTATTTGCTGTACTTATGTCAGGATTCAGCGCGTTGAGATTGCCTGTCGGAAGGTCGAAGGCTGCAAAGTTGTGGCGGGGTTGTCCGCCGGCCGATGTAAAGCTACCTCCGGCAAAAACTTTGCTTCCGGATACGTTTATTGAAGAGACAATCCCATTAACATTTGGGTTCCAGGAAGTAACCGCGCCGGTTGTACCATCTATTGCCGCAAAAAAATTTACACTCCCGATACTCGTTTGCCCGCCGGCATATACCAGGCCGCCAGAAGCCAGCAAAACGTCACATAAAATCGCGCTGCTGCCAGCCGGATTCCACGATGTAGCCATGCCAGTGGTAATATCAACCGCACCGCAATAATTGCGGCTTTGCCCACCGATAGCTGTAAAGTAACCGCTTGTATAGAGTGTGCTCCCACTTACTGTTAATGTTTTTATATAGCCGAAGGCAACGCCGGTCGGGTTAGGATTAAATCCTGTCACGATGCCGGTCACTACATCCATTGCAGCCAACATATTTCGGGGTTGCCCGCCTATCGCAGTGAAGCCTCCACCTGCATATATTGTATTGCCTGAAACTGCCAGCGAGTTGATATTCGAGTTTGCACCCGGATTCCATGATGTAGGGCTCCCAGTAGTAAGATCAATGGCTGCGATATAGTTTCTGGTTACGCTTCCAATATTGGTGAAGTACCCACCTGCGTACAGCGCAGCGTTTTTGATCAGCATGCTTGTGACACCGCTATTTAAGTTAGGATTAAATGACGTTGCTGCGCCGGTCGTGAGGTCTAATGCTGCGAGATTATTCCTCGTTTTTGCTCCGATCATTGCAAAATCCCCGCCTATAAAAATATTGCTACCAACGGCTGAAGTTGCATATACTGTATTCCCATTCCTGATAACGTCAGGGTTCCAAGTGGTGACAGCTCCTGTAGTGGCATCGACTGCACCGACACCATTCCGCGTCTGCCCGCCGATTGAGAGAATATTGCCGCCAAGGATAACAGTTGATCCTAAAGGGGTAATTGTAGTTACCGGGTTGCCGCTTATCAGCGGATGCCAGGCAGTGGCGGCGCCCGTTGTAGTATTCAGCGCAGCAATATTATCCCTGGCCACGCCGCTGATGGCTGAAAAAGCACCGCCTGCATAGACAACGCTACCGCTTGCAACGATTACTTTTACCTCAAGGTCGGCATTTGCTGCCCACGAGGTTGCGGCCCCGGTAATTGCGCTCAGCGCAGCAATATTTTTTCTTGTCTGCCCACCGATGACTGAAAATATTCCGCCGGCATACACAGTGCTGCCTGTAATAGATATTGTATTGATGACGTTGCCCGGTGCTGTCCCTGGATTTGGGTTCCAGGAATTCGCGAGACCTGTAACTGCATCTATAGATGCAATCAAATTTTTGCTTTGCCCTCCAATGCTCGTGAATGAGCCGCCTGCATAAACGCTATTGCCAGCAAACGCTATGGCATTTACAGAAGCATCAGAAGCAGGGTTCCAGGCGGTGGCAATGCCCGTGCTGATATCCACAGCAGCAAGATTAGTGCGCCCGGCACTACCCACCTGTGTAAAACTACCGCCGATATATAATGCGCTGCCTGAAAGGCACAGCGCTTTGAGGCTCCCATTTACATC
The DNA here is from genome assembly GCA_965246905.1 of Chitinophagaceae bacterium. GTDB lineage: Bacteria > Bacteroidota > Bacteroidia > Chitinophagales > Chitinophagaceae > UBA1952. Next base: position 20,584 of record CBDFFZ010000022.1, on the reverse strand, counting down.
AGGATTCCAGGCCGTTACATTCCCTGAAGCATTTATCTGCGCAAGGTGGTTCCTGATATTGCTACCCACTTTGGTAAAATTGCCGCCAATATACCAGCCACCATTACCGTCTGCCACTACCGCATAAACCACATCATTAGGTCTTGCGAAGGCTGTATTCGGCGCGCCGGATATTGCATCCACAGCACAGCCATAAGGAGTGTTGGGGCCAACATGAGAAAAGTTGCCGCCAACGTAGAGCGTATTGCCTGATTGAACCATCGAGGAAACACTTCCATCAGTAACCCATAATTTTGATTGGGCGGATAATTGCTGTTGCATACAGCATAACATTGCTGAAAAGAGCAGGATTTTTTTCATTTTTTTTAGTTTAGGATCTTCTAATTGGTTCCGGGGCTCTTTACCTCGTTATTGGAAAACAGGGCAACACCCACGCCAACCGAAAACCACGGCTTACCCTGATATTTCCATTTGAGCACTTCATTATCCAGCAGGTTATCCATACCGCCGGAAAGACCGAGCTGCAGGCGCTCCCACTGCCACATAAAGCTGAGCGACAAGGTTACCGCGGTACGCTCCGATGGATCTGTGATATTTGAACCCGCATCGGTATTGTACTTATCAACTGTTACAGACGACGGCCCTGCACCAAACAGGAATGAGAAGGTATTCTCATTGCGCCGCTTCGGATCGATCCTGATGCCACCGGTGAGACTCAATGAAAAAGTCTTTTCAAACTTCCCCGTCTGCGGACGGTATTTAAAAGGAAAGCTGATCGTGCCCATCAGGGGCGAGTACTGGCGGAAACGCTGCCTGGAATAAATATCAATATCGGTTTTGGAAATGAGAAAATACCTGTGCTGGCTCTTTGCCGCGTCGTAGTTGAATGTGCTATACTTGGCAAACTCAGCAACATGAGTGGGATCGCTGCTCCAATCCCAGAAAGAGATAATATAATCGGTTGTAGTTTGCCCTACGATAGTGAATTTAGATCCACGGGCTGGCGAAGGCTTGCTGCCGGGTACATTAGCGTTCGTTGCCCAGTCATACTCCTGCAGGGGTATAGCGTTAAGTATTGTCCGGCTTTGGTTGATCAGGTTTTGCGCGCCTGCTGCTGTGCTAAGCAGGATGATCGTGAGCATGCTGATAAAAAATTTCATGTTGCTGTTTTTAAAGTTTGTTTTTGTAGAATGCAAAGATGCCTGCGCGCACAGACGCTGAAAAGGTGAAAAGCTGCAAAGCAATGGGGGTATTTTCACCCCCCCCCCCCGCGCATAGCGGGCACAAAAAAAGGGATAGCTTTTTTAAAGCCATCCCTACGCCCAAAGCGCTTGTTGTTCGTGTTATACGGGTGTGCTGTCGCCGCCTTTCTTATCGGTAGCTTTTCCCGCATGGCTGGCGATAAGCGTATTGTACTGATCCACCAGGGCATTCATCCGGTTTACCAGCGTATCCCACGGTGCTTTGCCGTCATTGACCGTATAGTAGGCGCCCGCCTTGCTGCGTAGTTGCTGCCATGCCGCATCGGCAGTGGCGCGCAGGCCGCGCACGGTATCGGGCGATGCATCGCCGTAGGCATCTGTGCGCTGCCGGTAGAGGGCGGTGAAAGCGTCGTTGGCGGATTTCAGCTCTTCCTGCCATTCGGCAAGGCCCAGCAGCCTGATGGCATCCCTTAGCCCGGACTGATTTTCAAAATCGGCAAGGAGGCTGGTGATGGATGCGCTCTCGGCCGCATAGCCCTGCTTCGCAATGTTGCCGCTATAGATATCGATGCTGCGGCTCAGCGCCTCGCCGGCGCTTTTCTTACCGGCATCGGAGCTGTAGGTAAAGCCTTCAGCAATGAGGCTAAGGCCAATGATTGCGCGGTCGCGGCGCTCATCAGTCTGCTCTACCTGCCGGGTGAGGGGCGAGGCCGGGTCAGTAATGAATACCTCGTTTACCGCTTTTTAGCGCAGTATTCAGCGAATCGATGTAGGGCTCCAGCTCACGGGTTTCCCGCGATGCCTCTTTGGCGATGCTCAGGGTATCGGCGCCGAGCTGTACGTACTCGGCATTGCGAAGCCGGGGAAGATTGATTGCATGAATGATTTTGTTCATAAAAAGGGAGAATGAATTTGAGCAGGAAAGCTACATTTTCTCTTTCATTCAAAAAAAATAAAGAAACCGGCCTGTACTATTTACAATATGCCCGCGCCAACGGCAGGAAGGTTTTGTAAGACTTACAAAATGCCCGCGCTGTGGGCGGGAAGCTTCTGTATAATGTACAAAAAGGCGCTGCCTATGGCGGGAAGGTTTTGTATAGTTTACAAAGTGTTCGCGCAGTTGGGTTGGGGCTTTTATATAAAAAAAAGGGGGGTTTTTCCCCGGTGGGAAGGGTGGGGATATTACGGGGGGTGTTTGCTTGCAGCGGCAGATAAATAGTTGCACCTTGCATCCAACTAAAAAACCATTTATATGATACCCACATCCGCAGCCTTTACACAATTATTAAGTATGCTTGCGCCCCTGGCAAACGAAGCAAGAATTACACTGCCCTCTGAACTAAGCCCTGACGATATACTGCAAAAGACCCGGGATTTTGCAAATAATTTTTTTACAGAGGCAAACATCGGCTGGATGAACCCGCAACAGATCCAAATATCCCATTTAGTCGATCTTTTTCAACGGATACAAGTGCCTAACCCGCCATATCGTCTCGGCCAGTATATCACAGTACTCTGCATGCATATAGGTGCAGACGGCAACAATATAAAAGTCCTCTATCAGCCCCTTATATGTCCGGTAGATTTATTAGGCATCGGCAACAGGAATTTTTACCTGCCAGGAGATCCGGGGCGCACCTATGCAGGCCCAAGTGACTTTTATGATTACGATGGTAATGTTTTTAACTCGTTATCCGATGCTGAAGTAAGCCAATATCTCGATGCTTATCAAGGCCGTATGAGATCTCATAAGACTGATAGGAATTTGCCCCATCAAATGCCCACCCCATTTTTACATGATCTGCCCGGCAGGTTCGGCGATACAGCGTTTGCTATATATCCTTTTCGGGAGATATTTAACATCTCCCATCCTATCCTCGCCGATGGCAATATTGCAGACCTTGAGCATGGAACGATAACGGTTCTTAATGCTTCTACTCTGTATCCCTTAGGGCAGGATGGACGTAATAAACATCACTTTGTTTTGGCTATTGACCAAACCGATGGAGGGGGTGTTCAATACACGAGCAATATAGACCTTACTTCTCTTTGCCCTCCCGGAAGGTATTCAGTGTCTTATACAGTTTATTGATAGTTGAGCCAGATAAGCATTTTATTGCTGATAGCAACTGTAATTGCCGGTGTTGCCAAGTACCGCACAATTACATCATTTCTGAAAATCTTCTTATTGGTTCTCTGGGCAGGATTAATAACAACCGGTTTTTCAGAATACTACATCTACGTGCTGAAGCGGGGCAATAACAGCCTGGTAAATAATTTTTTTGTCCTCTTCGAAACGGCGTTCCTGCTGTATGCAGCTTCCTTAATATTCAAATCTCCGGCTGCAAGATTTGCTCTTCTTGCAGCCGGTATTACCATTGGGGCTACCTGGACTTTTGAAAGCTACCGTGATGGGATGCTCAACTTCAACAGTTATGCTTATCTCGCTGAGTGCGCCTGCCTGCTTATTATCTACGTTGTAGTAATGTACCGCGCAGTGTTAAACACTAATACGCCATTAAGAAGCGGAATATTCTGGATGAGCGCGGGAGTGGTGATAAATGCCGGTTGCAATATTCCGTTCTTTTGCCTGTTCTATTATCTGCAGCAATATAACATCACCATATCCCAGAAGCTTTACCTTATCATACCTGTTGTTGCCAGTACGCAATACCTGTGTTGCATAGTCGCATTCTGTTTGAGTAAGCCTCCAACACAAAAGATATCAGATGGAAAGTAACCAAATTATCTTAGGGGTAATCATTACCACCCTGGTCATTTTTCTACTGATCGTTACAGTAGTGGTCATAATGCTACTCGCATCCCGCCAACGTACCCGCATGGAGGTGCAAATGGCCCAAGCCCGCCTCGCCTACGAGCAGGAGCTCCGCACCATAGAAACCGAAACCCAGGAGGCCACCCTCACCCACTTATCCTCAGAGCTGCACGACAACATCGGCCAGCTCCTCACCGTCATCCGCCTGCAGATCGAGAAAGCGCAGATCATTACACCCGGCGCGGTGGATACGCTCGCGCCCATCTCCGGCTCGCTCAATGCGGCCATTAAACAGGTGCGCCTCCTCAGCCACAGCCTCGATACAGACTTCATTGTCGATGGAGGCCTTCTCAAGGCAATCGGCAGCGAAGCCCAGCGCCTGCAGGCTATCGGCACGCACGGGGTATCGTTTACGCACGATGGCGGGGAGCCTACGCTCAGCAAAGATCAGCGCACGGTAGTGTTCCGCATCGTCCAGGAGATCCTCTCCAACTCGCTGCGCCATGCATCCGCCAAAAACATTGCCATCCACCTCCAAAGCACCGGCGAGCTGCTCCGTATCTCCGACGATGGAAAAGGCTTCGATAAGGAAGCAGTATTGGAGGCAAGCCACGGCCTGGGGTTAAAGAATATGCTGAAACGCGCGCAGCTCGCCGGCCTGCATTTGTCTATCGATTCATCGGCGGGGCAGGGCAGCCTATTTACGCTGAGCAGCGGAATTGTTTGATCTTAGCTATTTTCATTCTCTCCCGGCTCTCCCACGCTTGAACATCCAACCAATGAAAACAACCTCCATAATCCTTGTAGATGATCATGTAGTAGTCCGCGCCGGCCTCAAAGAGCTGATAGAGCTGATGGGGCCCTACAAAGTGGTGGCGCAGTACGATAATGGCAAAGACCTCACAGACGCGCTGCCTTTTAAAAAAAACGCCCGACCTCATCATCATGGATCTCAACATGCCGGTAATGAGCGGTGAGGAAACGATGCGCCGCCTCAGGGAGCTGGAGGTAAAATATCCCGTGCTCATCCTCACGCTCAATACGGATGACGAGGCCATCATTGCGCTGTATAAGCTCGGCGTGCGCGGCTACCTTGAGAAGGATTGCACCGCGGTAGCCCTCCGGGCGGCAATAGAAGACATTCTTCGGAGCGGCTATCACCACAATGATCTTCTTACCAAAGCCCTCGCCGCCGATGATAAGCCGAAGCCGGAGGACGCCCGTGCCGGGATCCTGAAGCAGCTCACGCCGCGCGAGCTTGAGTTCCTGCGGCTGGTATGCGATGAGGCCGAATATACCTACGAGCAGATGACCTCGAAGATGGGCGTTAGCGTACGCACGATAGACGGCTACCGCGAGTCGTTGTTTGAAAAGTTCAGCATTAAATCAAAGACCGGCCTGGTGCTCTTCGCCCTCAAAAACCGCCTCTGCGAAGGAGGCTGAGCATAGAAAAGCCGCCCCGGAAGGCGGCTCTCGTTGAAATTCCCTAATGGCTCAGCGTATCGTAAGTGCGGCGCCGGATGTATGAACCGCAGGCGTGGCAGGGCTTTCCGGCGCGCCGGGTGCTACCAGCACGACGGGTTTAAGCTCATAGCGGCGGGCATAGGAATTATCTTTTCCATCTTTAGTAAGCGATACCCGGTCGCCGTCTGTAATCAGAAGGTAATGCTCGCCGTATTCAACGAATTGTACCGTTGCGCTAAGCACTTCGATATGCGCACCTGCGGGCAGCTGGTAAGAATCATCGCTGAGGAGATGGCCGTTGTAACCGCGTGTTTTTACACTGGTGAGCGTAATGTTTCCAAGGCTGTCTGTAGCGCGCAGGTTCAGGTGAATGGTTGCCAGGCCGCTGAAGGTATGCTGCATACTGAGTGCGGAGCTGCTGTTGGTCTGCTGCACTGTAGAGACAATCAGGTTTCCGTGCTCACCGGCGATGAGTGTGTCCTGACTGTTGGTTGCGGTTGCGGCAGTCCCGGTGAGCAGCATCAGTATTCCTGCGAGCGCTGCGGTAAAAAGATTCTTCTGGTTGGCTGTGTTGTTTTTCATGGCTTTGAATTTTTTTGGTTGTTGTTTTTTTTATTAACACAAAAGTATCCGTGGCGATAGCGCACTGAAAGCGTAGTTCCTGTAAGGCAACCCCCGTGTTTTTCCCCCCTCGTATGCGTTGCGGATGCAGAGGGGCAGGTAAGGCTGTTGTATGGATGATGGCTTGCGCATGGGACATTCACCTCTCGTTCCTTCTTCAAACGGTAATGCCGTTTTCTTCTGTAAGGGGATATTCCATGGGCAGCCGCGGCTCCAACATAAAGCAAGAGCCGAAAGCGGCCGCCCCATCGGGGGGACAGAACATTGTTCTTATCCCAACCCGGCATCCAGCGCTTTCCGCGTTCAGCTGGCTCATCCCGTACCGGCAGGCACGGCATTAGCGGCAGAAGTATATGACCTTACCGGGAAGCTCATTTTTCACACGGCCACCCGCCAATCGGCTCTTGCCATTAGCACATTGCAGTGGCCGGTTGGGTTGTGTGCCATTGGTACGGAAGTTGTTCAGACCGCTTTATCACGGTAAAAGAGGCGGCCCGTAGGGCCAGAAGCTTTGTAGCAATGGGGGGTACCCAAAGAAGGATTCGCCCCGTTAGGCAATGGTATTAAGTTAAGGGATTTCACCAGCGACTTGTCACCCTGTAAGGGTCTTGCATCCTTCATTTTCCCAGGTTGCTGGTAGATTCTTACAGAATGACAAGCCGCTGGTGAGCCATGCTATTCTTAACTTAATACCATTGCCCGTCAGGGGCAAGCGCATAAGCTTCTGCCCCTGACGGGGCGTAACATTATGCGATACATGTGTTGCTACAAAGCTTTTGGCCCTACGGGACGGCCAATGGCAATAGTTTCCGGTTCGGCGTGGGCTTAGGCGCTGATTTGTGGGCTTGGGCATATGGCGCTCTATCCTTGTAGCCTGTGGGTGTCGCTAATTATAGGAACTTTTACTTTTTAGGCCGGATTAACCAAGGCGGCCAAACTTAGCATGACTTAGGTGGCCCGGCTTCAATAGCCAGACTTCAGCCTTCCTGGAACTAGGACCTTTTTCTATCTGGCTAATCTAATGTTGCTACTTTCGAAGTTTACAACAGTTAACGGATAAAACACTCACATGAACCTTCCAAACCCATCGTCATCCTTTGCAGATAGCGCAAAACCTAACATTAAAGCCATCCAAGAAAATCCCGAATATTTTGGCTCTTATCTTATGATGGCACGGCATAATATTTTTTTGATAGCTAATAATATCGCTGAAAAATTTGAGCATCTAGGTTTAAAAAAGCTCAGTGATGATGCAGGAATTTATTTCGATTCTTCGACCGATAGCTACAGTCCGCTTATTGAAGTTTTTGATCTAACTAAACCGTATTTTGAAGATTATAAAGACCGTATCTATCATTACACCAAACGATTTTTGCCATTCGTTAAAATCTTTAGTGGTGAAGATATGCCTAAGCAAAAAATTCCTGCAGGTACACCAAAACCTGAACCTACAAATATTGACTTTACCCGGCTTCATCATTTTCTATCAATCTCTTTTAAGCATCTTTCAGGCTTTCGCGACGCTTTCGCCCACTATTTGGCTTTTGACAATGTGACCCGTGAAATAGTTCATCGTAATACCCTCCTGGACAACAGCATTCGCGAAGATATCGAGGTTTTATTTGAGCAAGCCCCGCTCTATTCCTATTTCAATTTTACTAGTACACAGGAAGGGGTAGCTGATACACATAATCCCGAGGATTTTTTTCATCTTAATCGCACGCGTATTTTTGAAGAAGGCTCTTCCATGCTTACACCGCATGGCTTCTACTTCTTCATTTGCCTATTTCTGGAAAAGCGCTATGCAATTAAATTCCTAAAGAAACTTCAGGGTTTTAAAAGTAGCAGCACTCCTATGTTCAGGGCTACGCTTAATGCCTATACAGCGTACAGTGTTAAACTGCCACATGAGAAGTTGATTAGCGACGATCCGCAACAGGCAATTTTGTTGGATATGCTTAATGAACTGAACAAATGCCCTACAGAACTCTTTAATCATTTAACCGAAGAAGGGAAAAAATCGTTTGAAGCTGATTCGGATGACGAAGCAATCAATAATATCATTCAGAATCTGAACGTTGAAAATTTTTCTGATGACAACCAATTAGAGGATCACCTTATTAATATGCGTACACTTCGTCGAAATGAAGATCGCTTCCCTTATTTTGCTCTTCGGTTTTTAGAGCAGTCAGCAGAATTTGGTGCTAAGGTGAAGTTCCAGATTCGCCTTGGTAAAATTTTACTTCGCAGCTACCCTAAAACAATTCTCAATACCATAGTTGATCGCAGAATCAGTAAAGAGGTAAATGCCTTTGGTCACTTGCAGGATTTCACGAATGAGGATAGGACGCTTTTATCAATTCTGCACGATGACACAATTTCTAATGTCCATTTTGAACAATATGTGCCGCATTACAATATCGCTTCAAACAAAATCGGTTTTATTTTTTCGGGAGAACCTAATGTTCCTACGTTTAACGCTGAAAACGGGAAAATCGAACAATCTGCCCCCGATGCTTTTTTAAGCATACATGAGCTGCCTAAACTTGCATTGCTAGAATTGTTGAAACCCGGAAAAGCCGATCAGACCATCTATAACTATTTCAAAACGGTTAGAAATAGCATTTACAACCAAGAGAAACTGCAATTAATTCGGGATAAAGTAACCTACGAACCAATTACATTAACCCGGCGCGTAGAAAACCAATATAAAAACTTTAAGATAACAAAAGGTGAGTTAGCAAAGCGTAAGGAATACTGCCAACTTTTAAAATTGCGTAGGGAACAGCTATCTGCTTCCGGTTGGCTTCGAATAGTACCAACCCAATTACCTGCCAGGGTTGCCAATTACCTGATGCATATAGATGAGGCAGCATCCCACAAGGCAGATCATATAACCGTTGCGCGTCTCAAGAATGAGGTGAAAGCCAGGAATAAGGCCCTTGCGGCCGGCCGCACTCCTAAAATTGGGGAGATGGCTACATATATTGCTAAGGATATTATTGCAATGATCGTTTCGCCAGAGCTAAAGGCACATTTTACATCAGTATATTATGGCAAGCTTCAGAACAAGATCGCTTATTTTAGTATTCAGTGTGAAAGTGTTATAGAATTATTAAATGAATTAGATGTATTCACTGCCAAAGGACATCCCTTTCTTATGCGCGAGCATATTGCAAATTCATCTTCTGTTCGCGGCTTGTATGAAACCTATTTAACAGCCAAGCAGCAATGGATTATGCGAACTTTTGTTTCCACTAAAGGCGGAAAGACAATTCAATCTATTCCTGCTGATAAGCCATTGCCCTATACTTTGAAAAGACAAACAGAAACGTCTTTCCCGGAATATTTAGAAAATAAGAAGTCATTACCGGTAGAACTGCCGGTGAACTTGCTGGATGAAGTTCTTATTGAGGTTCTTAAAAATAAGCTGGAGGAAAAGGGAATAAGCGATATTAACCCTAAGGCACGTTTCTCCGTGTTATTAGCACAGTATCTGAATGATGACAGCCAGCCCTGTTATGCAAAGCAGCGGGCTTATAAAATACGCCATACACTGAAACCCATCAATCCCGCGCGCACTTTAAAACCGGTTTATGAAGTACAGGAAGTACGCTTTATGCCTCAAGGATTAGATAGTAAAGCTTTAAAGAAAAAGTATGGTGCCTATGCAGAAAGTAACGAGAAAAATATCCGTTTTCACCAGACCAAAGATCGTATCATCCGAATGATATGTGAACAGGTTCTTTCTAAAAGCAAGGTTTCAATATCCGATGCTTTACGGCTAGCACAGATTTATCCAAATTCATCTCAAAGTCCACTAAATATGCCCGCCGTTTTCCGACAGGCATATTCGTCCGCGAAAGCAGAAAAAAAAGAGACTGCACATGTTATAATTGCCAGTAATAGTGGCGACAATTCAGAGGGCTATGAGTGGACCTTAAGAGACTATGGTACCTTCCGTCGGATACTACATGATAAGCGTCTTAAAAACCTCTTCACCTACTTTCCTAAAGGTAGTAATATCCCATACGCACTAATAAAACATGAATTGGAACAGTATGATATTTACCGTGAGCGCCTACTTGACTGTGTCTTTTGCCTTGAGCGCTGCATTGCCGGCCATGACCTGGAAGGGATTGAAAAAGAAGATAAAAACATAAAAGACGGGGCGCAAATGATATTATTAACTAAGAGGCCTTCCAAGGTTATAGAAAGTTTTCCTCAGGTGCAATTTGAGGTTTATGCGGAATGGATGATTAAACATGGTATTGTGTTTAACAGAGATGTATTGGAAAAAATACGTAATGTTTTTGCCCACACTCAGTATCCTGAACAAGAGGTTACGGGCCTTCCACTAATTACGCAGGATGAACAGGACAAATTTGCTTTGCACCAAAAAGAAGCCGGTTTTAAGCAGAACTTTCCATCTATTGCTGCGCGTGTATATCTTCTTTTTGAGATGGAGGTAGAGCAAATATTGAACCAAATCCGAGGTTAAGATTTTATAACTTAAGTTTCTTATTAGAAAGCGATATTTATTACAGCCCATAACAGGACTTTCAGGAAATTCTTACTTAGTTGTAACAGCCCTTATTTTGAAGGGTATTCACAACGGTAAGTATTTAGGTTCGTTATCTGTGAAAGTTGTAACAGCCCTTATTTTGAAGGGTATTCACAACATTGTACTTATTGCTTCTGTTCTGAGCTGATTATAACAGCTGTTGTTTTAATGGGTATTCAAGACTATGAAGAATTCAAAACGGCTTCTAGTTGTAGCAACCTTTATCTGAGATGTATGCACAGCCTATGCTTAGGCCTTATACTGCATTACAGTCGTAAATAGTTTTTGATTTGCGGAACATTCCTAATATAGGATGGGTTCGCACTATTGAAAAATGGTAGGTGAAATTTATAGCTGCGGCTCTTTGAAGTTTTGCATAGTAGGCATCTATGCACTATAAAATGAAGATTCCCTTTGGTAGATCACTATATAACGTTGAAGTGGAATCCAGACTTAGCGCTCGTTTTATTGATGGATTTGAGTCTGGCTGACACTAAACTTTCATCTAACTGGTGAAACCTAAATTGTCGCGTTTTTCCAAACAAAAGAATGAGCGGCGCACTATCCTTCCCACCGCACCCAATGCCGTTCCAAATTCCCCAAAGCAGGCCAATAAGCCTGCTCCAAAGGCAAAGCAATCCGCTTTCCATCAAAACCCTTAATCCCATAAGCGCCTTCCTTTTCCGAAAAGCCGGAAGATACTACCACCCGGTAATCGTCATCAATACGCAACAATCCGCGGTCAAAAGCCCGGTGCAGGTTGGGGCACAGCGAAAGCCCGTTGGCAATCGTATCATCCCGCGATTCTGCAAAAGGCACGATGTGGCAGGCATCCACCATCTGCACCTGTGTGCCTGCCACGATCCGCATACCGCTGATGCAGCAGGTGTAGTTGTAGATGCGCGGCACTACCCGTTTAAATACGCCGCCGCGGGCAGCAATTTCTTCCTCATCAAAGGTCCGGGCGAGCTGTCGGTAGGCTACCGGCGCATCATGCAATATCTGCTCCTCAACGCGGCTGATGTAGCCGTTGCTGGTATTGGCCGCTGCGCCGGGGAAATAGGCGGCTACCAAAGTTTCGCGTAAAATGCTTCGCGAGCCGGCATCCTGCAACAGGGCAAACAGCTCCTCATCCAGCCATGCGTATAGCACAGACGCCTTTAATGCGCTAAAGCTCTTCGGAGAGCCGGAGGCGGTAAGCAGGAATTCCCGCCCCGGCTGCATCATCAGGTTCCAGAAGGGCTCGCCTTTCAGGTGAAAGAATGGCTTGGTAAAATCGGGGCTGAAATGCAGGTTCGTTACGTACAGCGACCAGTTGTCCTTAAACCGTGCAACGAGTTCTTGTGTTATGTAAATGCGGTTCTCAGAAATATTGCCCGCTGCCAACTCATCAATAACCGCCAGCAAAAGCACCGGCTTATGCGGCGCGCGCTCCTTCGTACCGGGCGTATTGCCACGGGTCAGTTTCTGGAAAGCGTGCTGGTATTGCTCAAGAAATGGCATGATGGCTCAAGGTAGGCGTTTCAATTTCGCTTTCCCCCTCGCCTCCGGGATTTGCAAATGGACGGTGCCGGGACCTTTTATCAATATATCCCCGAAACAGGTACCAAAGCCCGAAACTCGTTCTACCTCTCCCGAAGCTCGTTCTATGTATCCCGAAACTCGTTCTGCATCTCCCGAAGCGTCGTCACGCTCTCCCGAAACTCATCCACGCTCTCCCGAAATGTCGTCACGCTCTCCCGAAACTCATTCACGCTCTCCCGAAATTCATTCACGCTCTCCCGAAGCGCCTTCACGCTCTCCCGAAGAACGTTCAGCGCCTCCCGAAGCATCATCTGCAAAGGCCGAAGCCTCAACAGCACACCTATAAGCATTAAATTATGCTTCACTATGAAGGTCCGGCCCGGTACCCGGCCGCTTAGCTTAACAGCATTGCACGCAAAGGGCACGCCAAAAATCCAAAAAAAAGGATTGCCACGCCGGAAACAAACACCCGTACCATAGCCGCTATCCAACAGAGGCCAACGGGTGTGTGTAATACGGATCGTTCCTTAAAGAGTATCGGGTACCGGGATACCTGCGCCGCGCAGAAATTGACATTTGTCAAATGATCCTGCAGCTCCGGCGGCTACCTTAGCCCGCATGAAAACGTCCTCTTTAAGGAAAGTCGCTGTGTGCCTGCTTTTGTCCCTGATCTTTATAACCGCCGGCTACACTGCCCGTGCACAGGATGCAGGTGGCGCCGCGCTGCCACCTGCTTACCCATACATGCAAAGCCGGGGCAATGGCGCGCTGCTCTTTGCATCAGCAGGCCGGGCAGGCACGCAACCGGACTATTCCAGCCCCGCTATCCGCAACCTTCCCCACAGCCCGGTAGTAAGCATAGATTGTACGGAGCTGCGCAGAACCCGCCGGGAAGTACGGATCGGGTGCGGCATCGGGGCGGTTGCAGGGGTAGCACTCATTGGTCTCGGGGTTAAGCAGGCATTCGATCACCTGCTGTCCGATAACCACGAAGGCGATGCGGCGGCAACTGCCGGCCTCGTATTGCTGGCTGGCAGCGTGGTAACTTATGGCATCGCTATACCGCGGCTTAGCCGTCGGGTGCGGCACTGCGGCCAATAGCAATGACCAGTGTGCGCCCGTACCTTAGCGGTATATTTCCTGCTCAAACTTTGTCCTTCCCGAAGGGAATCTGTTTCGTTCCGTTTTGCTTTTTTAAACAGGTTCCCTTGGGGAAGGACAAATAGCCGCTGTACCCAATCACTGTAACTATAGAACGCAGCAGCCCTGGCGCACAGGGGGGCGATACTTATCCGCTATGCCAGCAGTAACGTCCCGAAAATCTTCCACCCCGCTACAATGCCGCCTTCCCTACTGTGATCTCAATATTGTGCTCTTTGCCATCGTCCGCAAGCGTGATAAAATCGTCCGCTGCCGGTACGCCATCGATCTTCATAGATAAAGGCGCACCTGGAGCTTTTAGCTGGTTGATCTTAATTCTGTACATGGCTGTGCGATACCGGTAAGCCACCTCATAGCCATCCCAGGCTGCGGGAATGCAGGGTACGATCCTGAGCCTGCCGGCCTCTATCTTCAGGCCGAGGATGGAATCGAGGATGAGGTAGTTCATCCATCCTGCCGAGCCTGTGTACCAGGTCCAGCCGCCACGGCCCTCATGCGGCGCAACGGCGTAGATATCGGCAGCGGCTACATAGGGCTCGGCCTTGTAGGTTTTAATGAGCTCCGGCGTGCTGCCATGCGTTACCGGGTTGATCATCGAAAACAACTCATACGCCTTTTCATTCTCGCCGAGCGCGGCGAATGCCATGATCGTCCATACGGCCGCATGGGTGTATTGTCCGCCGTTTTCGCGCACACCGGGCACGTATCCTTTTATATAGCCGGGGTTCATGGCAGATTTATCAAAGGGGGGATCCAATAGCTGGATGAGCCCGAGATCGCGGCGCACTAAGTATTTATCTACCGCAGCCATGCCCATCCTCGAGCGCTCCGGGTTGCCCGCGCCGGAAAGCACCGACCAACTCTGCGAGATAGAGTCTATACGGCATTCATCATTTTCCCTGCTGCCGAGCGGGGTGCCGTTATCGAAGTAAGCCCTCCGGTACCATTCGCCATCCCAGCCATTGGCTTCGATATTGCCCTGCAGGATGCCGGCCTCGCGGCTGCATTCATCTGCAAAAGCGTTGTCGCCGGCCAATACCGCTACCTTCCGGAAGCGCATGAGCACATCGTAGAAAAAGAAGCCGAGCCAGATGCTCTCGCCTTTGTCCTCGATGCCCACCCGATCCATGCCGTCATTCCAGTCGCCCGTGCCAATCAGCGGCAGGCCATGAATGCCCCAACGGAAGCCATGACGGATGGCTGCTACGCAATGCTCATACAGTGTTTCGGTAATTTCGAGCTGGTTGGGCAGGTCGTAGTAGGATTCTTCACCGGTATTGAGCAGGCGGCCTTCGAGGTAGGTAACGGGCTGCTTTAAAACTTCCAGGTCATTGGTGCCGGCAATGTAGCGGGCGGTTGCAAATGGGAGCCAGAGAAAATCATCGGAGCAGCGCGTGCGCACCCCGCGGCCAAGCGGCGGATGCCACCAGTGCTGCACATCGCCCTCTTTAAACTGCCGGGAGGCGCAAAGCAGGATCTGCGCCCTTGCCAGCTCGGGCTTTGTATGGATAAGCGCCAGCACATCCTGCAGCTGATCGCGAAAGCCATAAGCCCCGCCCGACTGGTAATAACCGCTCCGGGCCCAGATGCGGCAGGCGAGGGTTTGGTAAGGGAGCCAGCCGTTTGCCAGCACATCGAGCGCTTTATCGGGTGTTTTTACCTGTACGGCCCCGAGAGCAGTACTCCAGTATCGATGCACCTGCTCCAGCGATTCCGCTGCTGCTGCACTCCCTTTGGTTCTTTGTGCCAGCTCACGAGCTACCCTTGTCCGCCTGGCTGTACCCATACGGAAAATGATTTCTTTTTCTCCGCCGTTTTCCAGCTCAAAAGGTACCTGCATTGCAGCGCAGGGGTCCAGCCCGCTTCCGGTTCTCCCGGAGAGCTTTGTGCGGTACATTGCAGCCGGATTTTCCCGTGAGCCGTTGCGGCCGAGGAATTCTTCGCGGTCGGCTGTATAGGTTCTTGCGATATCGTCTGTGCCGAAGAAAGCAAGCCTGTCAGCAAAAGTAGTATTGTACCTGTTGCGGGAGAAAATGGCCCCTGTAGTGCCATCGAGCTCAGTGGCAATATGCATCTGGGTTTTGGAGCGCTCATCGCCCAGCACCCATTCCATATAGCCTGTAGCAGTAAGCTTCCTACTCCTGCCGCTAACATTTTTCACTTTAAGCACCGTGAATTTTACGCTGGCTTCAATATCCACATAAGTAGTGAGGGTTGATGAAATGCCATCTTCTTCATGCTCAAAAATACTGTAGCCGAATCCATGCCGTGTAGTATAATGCCCCTGGCCCCGAACGGGCAGGGGCGTAGGCGACCAAAAATAGCCGTGCTCTTCATCCCGAAGGTAAAAGGCCTCCCCACCGGTATCGCTCACCGGATCATTGTGCCATGGGGTAAGCCGGAACTCATGCGCATTTTCTGCCCAGGTGTAGGCCGTGCCGCTTTCTGAGATAACCGTTCCAAAATCTTTATTGGCGAGCACATTCACCCAGGGTACCGGGGTTTTAGCATCCTGGGAAGTAGCAATGATATACTCTTTCCCATCGGGCGAAAAGCCACCATGACCATTGGCAAATAAAAGATCGGTACGTACCCCCGGCGTGCGTTCATGGCGCTTATAATATTTGCCAGGCAGGCTAAGCAATGGTGGGAGTGCTTTAGCGGTTAACCGCTTATTGACCTGTTCGGCAAGTGTGCCCCGATCGTCATAAATAATCACACGGGCCACCGTTTGGAACAGGATACGGTCCTCATTGGAAATCTGATCGGCGGAACGCACAAAAACACTGCCCGGCTTTTCGGTGGCATAGCCGCTTACGGCGCTTACCATACCCAGTATCTGGTCGTGCAGCACCTGCCGGTAGCTGCCATGGTCTTCATTCCAGATGACCAGATCAACGGCCAGACCTTTAAGCCGCCAGTAGGCATGTGCCTGAATAAGCCGCTGCACCAGTTCCACATTTTCCGTATCCTGAACACGGAGCAAAACGATGGGTATGTCGCCGGAAATGCCATAGCTCCATAAGCCGGACTGGCCCTTCTGGTTACTTTTTATGATAAAGGGATCGGCCCGCAGCGCAGGGTTTGAATAGATGATGGCACTGGCGAGGCGGCCATACAATTGCGCATCCGCTTCCGTGGCGTTGATCTGGCGGAGCAGCACCTGGCTGTGTGTCCATGATAGCTCAAATGCGCGGTTTTTAAGGTTGCGGTCGCCATATTTCTGCATCAGCCCGAGGCAGATTTCCCGCGTTTCACCCATGCCTATTACAAGGTCCACAGTAGCAGTCTGGCCGGGTTTCAAGACGATCCGGTAGCGTATAGCAACAATAGGATCGAGCACTGAGCCGTGGCTGCCGGATAGCGGGTCGGACTGCTGAAGCGCTGCGGGGCTTGCGGTTGTATTGCCGCGGCCTGTAAAGAGCATCCGGTCCGTTTCATAAGAAACTGCCTCTATAACCACACCGCTGGCTGTCATCTGGTGAAACATCCAGGGCGGTGTTTCCTTGCTCGAGCGTGCACGGCGGGAGCAGATAATGGCTGCATGCTTTTCATTGATCTCCGTTTGCACAAAAAGATTGCTGAATGCAGGATGTGAGGTGTCGGAAGCCTGCGGCGCGAGCACCACCTCTGCATAGCTGGTAAGCTCGATCGTTTTCTCTACCAGTGTCTTATTAGAGATGCGTACACGCCGCATTTCGATGTCATCCTCCGGGGAAACAACAATTTCGGTTTTTGTTTCGAAGCCATAATCCCAGCGACGGAAGGTTGCAAGGCCCTGGGAAAATACTGCTTCATAATTTCTTCCCGGCTTCCCGGTAGGCTGGTGCGTATTAGACCAGAACTCCCCGCTTTCCACTTCTTTAATGTAGCAGAACAAGCCCCAGTTATCCATTGTGGTGTCTTCCCGCCATCTCGTTATCGCTATGTCTTTCCAGCGGCTGTAACCGCTGCCGGCATTGGTAACTGCCACCTGGTACTTACTGTTCGTTAATAACTGCAGCTCAGGATTTGCGGTGTTAGGTGTATTGATTATGCGGATTTCGGGAATGATGCTTTCGGGTAATGTTTCAACAATATCCCTGTTATGGGTATAGTATTGGGTAGATTTTGGTACGCGCTCCTGCAGCAACAGCAACGTGGCCTGTAGCTGCGGCTCCGCTTCAAAACGACGCTGCATCGGCTTATCCTGAAGCAGGTATGCAAGCGACAGAAGGCTCATGCCCTGGTGGTGCACCATAAAGGAGCGCACAATTGCATTGGTTTGCCCGCGGGGAATGCGCGCCGGGGTATAATCGATTGCTTCATAGAAACCGTAGCGGCCTTCGAAACCCGCAGCTTCCATTACCTGCAGGTTGTGGCAGGCTTCACCGGGATATACCATCAGCGCCATCATGGTAGCATAAGGTGCAATAACGAGATCGCCACCAAGGCCACGCTTCAGCCCTAAGCCGGGTACGCCAAAGGCATGGTACTGGTAGTTCTGGCCGGCATCAATCGCATTATAACCGGCCTCAGAAATGCCCCAGGGCACGCCCCGCTGCCGGCCATAGCTGATCTGGCGCTTTACAGTTGCCTTATGCGTCTGATCCAGCAATGTATTTTCATAGGAAGGCATTACCAGCATGGGCATCAGGTACTCGAACATAGAGCCGCTCCAGGAGAGCAATACCGGATCTCCACCAGTATTGGTAAGGAGCCTGCCGAGGGCAAACCAGCTTTCCTGCGGAAGCTTTCCCTGGGCTATGGCCACAAAATTCCCGAGCCTTGCTTCGGAAGCCAGCAAATCGTAATAGCTGGCATCGGTGCGCTGCTCATCCGCATTATAGCCAATTCTTAAAAGATGCTTTGCCTTGTCGTACAGGAAGTCATATTCCATAATGGCGAGCGCTGCCGCACGCGCGGCGAGCTTTTCCAGCATCCTGATACGCATGGATGCATTGCGTCCGGCAAGCGCTATGCTCTCCTCTACGCTGCTAAACCATGCCTGCTCCTCTTTAGTGAAGGACTCTTTATCTTTCGTTGCAGCGAATAATCGTGCGGCATGTACCAACTCATCCAGGCGGGGTATGCCTGTAAATAGTGGTTCTGCTGCAAAGCGTGCGGGTATCTCGTCCTGAAAAAAGTAGGGTAGCAATGCTGCAATTTCCTCACGAATGTCCGCTACCTGTTCTGAAAGTTTTTCTATCCATTCCTGGCACAAAGGCTGCTGCAGGGAGGTTGTATCCTGCTGAAAGTTCATTACTGCTTCCTCGAAGTTTCCGAGCGCATTGATTATCTCCGGAAGGTCAGCCGGCCCCTGTATGTAGTACTGCGTAGCCAGATTTAACAGGCTTTGCAGGGAAGCATTACCGGATGTTTCAAAATAAGTAGCCGCCACGAGCAGGGTATCCCTGAGCCCGGTAAACAGGTTGGGGTGTATAACAGGCTCGTGTATCATGCCAAGCAGACCTTGATGTAAAGTAAGCAAGTGGCCGGCCAGGTTACCACTGTCAACAGTTGAAACATAGCGCGGCAACAGCGGTGCAAGCGATTCGGTATCGTACCAATTGTAGAAATGCCCCTTGAAGCGATCCAGGCTTTCCATTGTATCAAGCGTTTTTTTCGTTCGGTCTGCAGCCTTCCGCGCACTGATATAACCGAAATCGTAAGCAGAAAGATTGGCTAATAAAGCAAGACCCATATTGGTAGGAGAAGTACGGTGCGCCACTTTTTCTGCCGGGTGTTCCTGGAAGTTATCCGGCGGAAGCCAATTATCATCGGGGCCTACGAACCGCTCAAAAAATGCCCAGGTTTTTCGCGCAGCTCTATGCAGGAAGATGCGCTGTTCTTGCGTAATAGCATCATCCTGCTGTGCAACGGGCTCACTGATCCACCATGCCATAGCAGGTGAAAGCGCCCATAGTGCAAGGAAGGGCAGCGCCAACGGCAGGTTATATATTGCATGTACTGCCAGGAAGGCGGTACATGCAACTGCAAGTGCAGGCCCGGGCCACATACCGAGATAGGCAGCGATCAGGTCGGGGCTGCGCCCTTGTTTCTGGCTGCCGGATGGCGTCCATTCCAAAAGGCCCTTTTTAGAGATGATCATCCGCCAGTTGGCACGTACAATTGCATCTGTTGTATAGTAGGCTTCATACGGAAGGGTAGCTATTGTAAATATCAAATTGAAGAGACTGTTTTTCAGCCCTGCCGCTACATCATGGAGATGGGCGCGGTAATCCATACTATCCGGCTTATGCAGCAATTGCCAGCACGTGGTGATGATAATTGGGATCACGAAAACTGTGACTGTAAAAGCCGTCAGGAACAATGGCAAAGGCAAAAGCATCCAGGCAGAAAGCAGCAGTAAAACGGTTGCCAGAGCTACAAGACTGCGCCGGATATTATCAAAGATCTTCCAGCGGGCTAAAGTGGAAAGCCGGTTTCTGCTAAGTCCTTTTTCATTTCCTTTGGGTATCCAGGGCAGCATCCAGCCGCCAACTTGCCAGTCGCCACGGATCCATCGGTGGCGGCGCTTTACATCTGCGCTATAGCGCGAGGGGTTTTCTTCATAGACCTGCACATCGCTCAACAGACCTGCACCCGCATAGTTGCCTTCCAGGAGATCATGGCTTAAGATGCGGTTTTCGGGAAAGCGGCCATGAAGCGCCTTTTCAAATATATCCAGCTCATAAATACCTTTCCCGATAAATGATCCTTCCCGGAAGAGATCCTGATAAACGTCTGAAACAACACGGGTGTAGGGGTCAAGTCCTGTATCGTTTGCGTGGATATGGAGGTAGCGCGAGCTGCCTGCCGGAGGCATGCTTGCAGCAACCCGTGGCTGAAGTATGCCATAGCCTTCGGTTACTCTTTGTTTCTCTTCACTGTACACGGCACGATTTAAAGGGTGCGCCATGGCGGCTACAAATTTCCAGGCGGTTTCGCGCGGCAGCTGCGTATCGGTATCCAGCGTAATGATGTACCTGATATCCGGGAAAACAGATTGCTGTGCAATGACCTCTGAAAAGCAACCCTCTGCGCCTCCGCGTAATAGCTGGTTGAGCTCCGAAAGCTTTCCCCGCTTACGCTCATAGCCCATCCAGACTTTTTCCTGTGGATTCCATTTTCTGGGCCGGTGAAAATAGAAAAATACATCGCTCTCACTCCGGTGATACTTCCGGTTCAGCTCAAGAATCCGCTGTTTAGCCAGCGTTACCAATGCTTCATCCTGCGGCATATACTCTGAGGGTGCATCTGCAAAATCGGTGAGCAGAGCATAGTGCAGAT
>CBDFFZ010000021.1:0-145121 GCA_965246905.1 Chitinophagaceae bacterium | reverse complement strand
GTCATTATTATCTGCGAGTGTGCGGAAAAAGATATCTACCGGCGCACGGCGCTCCTCAAAGCTCTGCAACGGCGAAAGTGCCAGGAAGCCATCGAGCATGGTGAGCGATTTGTTGGGCGGTATTACATATACATTATTGGGCTTTACTTGTAGCTGCTCTTCCTGTACCTGTGTTACGGGTATATTCGCAACAGTCTGTAGTATCTCTGCAAGATGGCTTTCAAAATGGGGAGAAAGGTGCAGAATCACCACATAAGCGATGCCGCTATTGGCAGGCACTTCCTTAAAAAATTCTTTCAACGCCTTTATGCCACCTGCGGAAGCACCAATGCCCACAACGAGAAAATCCTTGCCAGGCGGGTTGTCCGTAACATCCGCTTTTACCAGATCCTGATTTGCTTTTTCCTTGCTCATTATTCAGCTTAAATTTCAGGCTGTAAGTTACGACTAACAGTTACGTCCCTTTCCTGTTGCCAAACAAAGCGGAAGGAAGCATTGGCGCTCAAAAGGCTTAAAATAGTGCCAGCGTTTGGGCTCGCCGCGATGCTTCAGGCGCGGATATTATACATGAAACACAGCAGTATCTTCAGCCAGCTCATGCTCGGCAAGATAGTTGCCGAGGGTTTTAATTTCATAGGCACCATCCTCATTTTTCAGTCTGCTGGAAAGCAGGATCACATCGTACCGGTTATTGACACAAAGCGTAAGGGCTTCATCGGGCGGAGTGCCTTTAATAACGGAGCGTACAAATTGCCATTGAATAATACGGCTGTATGGCGCGATAACCACCTGGCGCACAAAATTTTCCTGACCGCCCCGGTTAAATGGCCGCCCTACGAGTCTTTGGAAATTTTCACTAAGTGCTGCTGCCTGTTCGTAATTAAGGTATTTGACTTTCATGGACACAGATTCTGGCGATATTGGTAAAAGGCAGAAACGGCGCGAAAAATCCCCTGAAGACAATTAAAGGATTACAGGCAACGCTGCTGCCAAAAAAATTAAAACCGATATGTAGAGAAAACGGGCAGATAAGAATAAGCCTGTCTGAGAGGATTATTTGCCGTCCGCCGGCGCAAGCAGAATAGCTGACCGGGTAAGTAATCTATGTAACAAAATAGCTGCGTTGCAGTATTTAAAGCAAATATAGGCAAGTGATATATTTAAGCGCAGGATTTTTGTAAATGGTAGCTTCAACTTTTTATCTGCTCTTATTAGCGTGTATCTTAACGGCTGTATTTGTTATCCTGCTGTTTGCGCTACTTATTCATTATGCAATCATCTTTCAGCCCAGACGTCGATCATTCTACCGATAATAATAATGCGGAATCAGCAAGGTTGCGCTTGCAGATTAATTTGCTGGAACAGCGGGCACAGCTTGCCGAACAGCTTACCGATCAGAGCATTGACTGTGTAGCTACGGCAGACCTGAACCTGAATATTACGGCATGGAATAAATCGTGTTTCGAATATTCCGGCATTGACTCCAGACACGCGATCGGGAGTTCTTTCCGGGATCTATTCTCTGGCAGCAAGAAGCCTGACAATGTCTATAATGCGCTTCCGCAGCTAAAAGCCGGGTTTAAAGTATTCCTTCCTGCTTCGCAGAATGTATGGCTAAAGGGCTATTATGAGGTACACCTGATACCGCTTAAGAATGAGGCAAGCGAAGTAACCGGCATCCTTATCATTGCGCATGATGTGGCACACCGCGTAAAGGCTGAGAATGAGCTAAAATCTTTGAATAAAACCCTCCGGGAGAAATATGCTGAATTGGAGCGCACCAATGCAGAGTTATCTGATTATACCCGTATCACAAGCGAGGATGTAAAAGACCCCCTGCGGAAAATCTATTCTTTCATCGAAAAGGTAGTGTCCAAAGATGGTACTGTGCTCTCCAACGACAGCCGGGGAATGTTGCGGCGCGCACAGTCGGCCCTACAGCGGGTGAGCCTGCTCGCCGATAGCCTCGTTACCCTATCCTCACTGCGCCCGGAAGCGAGGACGCTTACAAGCCTTAATATGGTAGTGCAGGAAGCCATCTCTATGGTGCAGCCGCAGACTACATTTCTACAGGGGCAGATTAAAAGTGAGGATCTTCCTTTTGTTCCGGTTTCCCCCCGGCAGCTTCGCTTACTTTTTCAGCAGCTCCTTATCTATATGCTCCGCAGTGCTGCACTTGCGCGCCCACCCATGCTGCATATTACTGCTACGCGTAAAAACAGCGATGAGCTAAAAATTTCAGCAAAGCTCCTATATAGGGAATACGTAGTGGTATTAATTGAAAACAAGGCACCAACGGGATTAGCACCTTCAGAGACGATCAGCGGAAAAGAAATGCATTCCGGCGCAGGATTCGGCCTCGCCATAGCCCGTAAGATCGCGGAAAACCACTTCGGTGCCCTTCAATTTTCTAACGGTGAAAATGGTCAGGATTCAATCGAATGTTATTTGCCGGCAGAAGGCAGCGCGCTTCTTTAAAGGCACAGGATTCAATTATTCCTTCTTAAAAAAGAATGGCTAAGCCGAATATCCTGCATAAAGAATTACCGCTCCCTTTTTACAGAGGATGCGGCATAATTGTTGTGTAGGGTATTTTACAAAACATCAATCAATCATGACCCATCCAGACAATTCTGTGAACAAGAAAAACTATGCGCTTATTACCGGGGCAACAAGCGGCATTGGCTTCGAGCTGGCACGCTATGCTGCCGGCGATGGCTATAACCTGGTGCTTGTAGCGCGCACTGAAGACCGCCTGAAGGAAATTGCTGCTGAGCTGAAAAAAGTATTCAACATATCTGTTTACACCATTGCAAAAGACCTGTTTAAACCGGGTGCCGCCAAAGAAGTGTATGATGCCACGCAAAGCGAACATCTAATCATCGAGGTATTGATCAATGATGCCGGTCAGGGGGAATGGGGAGCTTTTACAGAAACAGACCTTGACCGCGAGATCGACATCATCCACCTGAATACGATTGCACTTATATCGCTTAGCAAATATTATCTTAAGGATATGGTAGCACGGCGTAAAGGCCGCATCCTCAACCTTGCTTCATCTCTTGCAAAAACGCCAACGCCACTCATGAGCGTATATGCAGCTACTAAGGCATTTGTTCTGTCGTTTTCTGAAGCGCTGGTAGAAGAACTGAAAGATACAGGCGTTACAGTAACAGCGCTGCAACCCTATGCAACCGATACAGATTTTTTCCACAAAGCAAAGGCCGATGGCACGGACATCTACAAGACGGGCAGCCTTTCCGACCCTTATGAAGTAGCCAAAGCCGGGTATGATGGCATGCTGGAAGGCAGTGTAACGGTTATGCCCGGCATCATCAATAAAATGCAGGGAGCGATGAACAATTTTACACCGGATACCCTCATTGCTGCCAACCTGCACAATATGATGAAGCTGAGCAATAAAACAGACGGCAGGTTGAGCACTACACATGCGCCGTCAGCCGCAGTACGCGCAGAGATAAATATAAAATCTGGCAGCACCCATGGTGATTACAGCGGCCATAAAGGCCATTTACATGAATCAGATGGGACAGAAGAAAAGACAGAAGCGGTGAAGAAATAAAGATGCTGAGGAGATTCTGCTTTATGAGCAACTTTCCTTTTTTAAAATGGATTACTTAACCAGGTTAAAGGGAACGTTCCACCCTTTTTAAAATATTGATCCTTCGCAGGCAAGGTAATAACTGCATTTACGCTCAGGAGGCTTACCAGATCGCCGGAATTAGCCCCTGACCAGGGCGTCGCCATTAATTTTCCATTTTCGTAGCTTACTGTTACAGGAAGATGATAATCCATCGCTGGAATAAAGCTAACATCTGAAGTAAGAAATGCGCTCACCGCTGGCGCACCGTATCTCGGCGAGCCATTGAGCCACGACTGAAAGAAGATCCGGTAGCATACTAATGTTGACACAGGATTGCCCGGAAAGCCAAAAACTACCGGGCCACCCTTGAACATGCCAAAAAGCATCGGTTTACCTGGCTTCTGCGCTACGCTATGAAATAATGTTTCCATTCCCAGTGATGCCAGCACAGCAGGCAGGTAATCAAACCGGCCTTTGGAAACAGCACCTGAAAATAGCAGCGCATCGTAGCCGTCAAGCAGCGGAATAAGCAAAGCTTTCATGCGCTCCTGATCATCGGGCAAATGAAACTGATCTGGTTGTGTGCCTTCTCCCATAAGTGCGGCAGCCAGCATATAGCCGTTAGAGCGGCGTATCTGGTGTAGTTCAGGAATGGCATTAATTGCCACAAGCTCATCACCGGTGCTGCAAACGGCAATACGCGGCAAGCGCAAAACGGGAAGATGCTCCATGCCTACGGTTGCTGCAATGCCAATGATTGCAGGTGTAATTTTAAGACCTGCGGCCACGAGCTTTTCGCTATTTGCGGCGTCAGTGCCGGTATGGTGGATATTTTGCCCTGCCGGCACTTTTTCCAATTGGATAGCTACCACGCCTTCGTCAATAATGCAATCTTCATATCGCACCACTGCATCACAACCGAAAGGCAGTACTGCACCGGTCATGATCTCTATACAATTTGCATTGGTTTCGAGTATTGCAGGAGGTACTCCTGCCCCCTGTATTTCCTGAATTTTAAAGGAATGGATTCCTCCATTATATACATCGCTACTGATTGCTACTCCATCCATCGTTACACGGTCAAAAGGCGGAAAGGCGCGATCGGCAAGGATATCAGTCGCCAAGACCCTGCTTACAGCATTGCAGATAGCAATATTTTCCGTACCGAAATCGCGGCGGTGAGCAGTAATTATTTCAAGAGCATGGGCTACAGAAATCATAGGCTTAAATTATTTTCAGATGCGAATGCCGGTTGTGTATTGCAACACCAGCTTTGCGCCAATATAAAGCACCAGCAAACCGGTAAGTCCTTTAATAAGGGAAGGGCGCAAAATGCGCAGGCTGATTCTTGTACCAAGTTGCCCGCCAAGAAAAACGGCGGCAAGGAGGACGCCTGCAAATGCAATATCCGCTTTAAAATGACCGCTGATAAGTTGCCCCAGCAGGCCAGCAGCAGAATTGACAAGTATAAAGAACGAAGCGAGCGCTGCAATCTTTTTAGGCGAATCCCAACGGAGAAGATTAAGAACGGGAGACAGCAATATACCTCCGCCAATACCTACCAGGCCCGATAAAAAGCCAATGACGGCACCTGTGAAGACATCCATCCAAAGTGGCGTACCTGCCACCGGCGCCCGATCTTCCCGCTTATTAAAGAACTGGATGAAGAGCAGCAGGCCGGATAAGATCAGTACCGCACCGAGCGAAATAAAAAAAGCGCCCTGCTTCAGTACAATAAGGCTACCCAAAAAAGCTGCCAGTAAGCCGCTGGTGATAATCGGAATGCATTTCCTCCAGTTGAGCAAGCCCTTTTTTGCAAATAGAAACGAGCCGCTGCTTACTACTACGAGGTTGCAGAGCAGGCCGGTAGTTTTCATCAGCAATGCATCTTTTAAATAAAGCGCAAGAATAGCAAGATAGCTGGAGCCTCCGCCAAAACCTACCGATGAATAAAGTGTTGCAATTAGAAAAAATGCAAGCGCAAGAAAAATTAGTGTCGATGTAGTAATCATCGGCGCTGATGCTTTATCCAGCTATCCAGGCCGTCTTCCAGTTCATAAAGGTTGAGCGCATGGTGATGTTCTTGTAAAAAGGCTGCTGCTTTAGCACTCATACTCCCTTTATTGCAGTAAACGATTACCGGCACCTCGTCCTTAAAAGTAGGGAAACTACTATAGAGCGATTGCAGCGGATGATTCACGGCATTCGGTAAATGCCCGGCCCTATATTCTTCTTCAGCACGTACATCAATCAACAAAAAAGGCTTTTGTACCGCATACCATTTTTGCAATGTAGGAGCTGTTATTTTCTTAGCATTTGCCTTGAAGCTGACAGCTTCACAAGTATCCTGCAACTTTGAAATCAGCTTGTTTTCCTCTTTTGACGTGAGCTTTATTTTATACTGTTCATCATTCAGAAAATCAAAGATCTGAAGGTAGCCGGAAAGGGTTTTCCCAATGCCGGTAATCATCTTTACTACCTGTAGTGCCTGCGCGCAGCCAACAATGCCCGGCACTACGCCCAAAACTCCTGATGTATTGCAATCGGGAAACTCATGCGCAACTGGCGCCACAGGATAGAGACACCGATAGGTAGGACCATCCTCAAAATTAAAAACGCTAACATAACCCTCATATTGATATACTGCCCCGTAAACAAAAGGCTTATTCAAGATAATGCAGGCATCATTAATAAGGTAGCGCGCGGAGAAATTATCCGTAGCATCAACAACAATATGAGCTTCGCGAATGAGCCCCAGCGCATTATCAGGGGTAAAGTATTGCTTAAGGCAGTTAATATTAATATTGGGATTGAGAGCCCGCAGTTTATGTGCTGCCGTTTCCGCTTTCGATAATCCTGCCTCTTCGCCGCTGTAAAGCACCTGGCGGTGAAGGTTGCTTAACGCAATTGCATCTCCATCTATTATCGTAATAGTGCCTATACCCATGCCCGTAAGGTATTGGAGTACCGGCACTCCGAGGCCACCAGCGCCAATTACCAGTACGTTTGCAGCACTAAGCTTTTGCTGCGCCTCTGGCCCGAAACCCGGAAGCTGCAGCTGTCGCTTGTAGCGCTCATTAAAAAGATCAGCCGCTGTCCTATCCACCTAAAACAGACATTGAATTATGAATACCGACCGCGTTTTCTGCGGCAGCGGCAAATCCATCCTTTGCCCGGTCGGCAATTGCTGCGCTGATCGTTTCCGATAGCTTAGCCTCTGTTGCTCCATTTCTTAAATCATTTCGGAGATTTACTGCAGGCGCACCATAAAGGCAGGTTCTCAGCTCGCCCAGTGCGGAAAGTCGTATGCGGTTGCAGGTGCCGCAAAAGGTGCGGCTGAAGGATGGAATAATGCCAAAAGAGCCTGCATAGCCTGGAATGCGGTAGTTGACAGAAGTAGAAGTACCCTCACTCGTAAGCGGCAGTAATTGCGGGTAATGAGCATTGATGTAGCTGTAAATATCCGTGTAGTTCCAGTTGAGCGTATTAAAATCGGTGCCGCCGTTAAAGGGCATTTCTTCCAGGAACCGAACGGATAGCGGGTGTGTTTTCGTAAGCTCAATGAACGGTATAATATCCTCCACATTTTTATCAGCAGCCAGCACACAGTTCAGCTTTAATTGGAAGCCTGCATCGACCAGCTTACAGATCGTGGCCATTACCTCCTCAAAATTATCCCTGCGGGTAATCTTTAAAAAACGCTCCCGATTGAGCGAATCAAGACTTAAATTTATTTTAAGAATATCCAACTCTTTTAGCTGAGGGATATGCTTATCAAGCAGTGTGCCATTTGTGGTAATCGTAATTTCATCCAAACCTTCAATACCGGAGAGCCTTGCCAGGAAGGGCATGAGGCCTGCACGTACAAAGGGCTCGCCACCGGTAATACGAATCTTGCGCACACCAAGCCGGCAAAACAGAGCCGACAGCTCATACAGCTCGGTAAACGAAAGAAGCTCACGGCGGGCAGCGAAGTTCATGCCTTCCTCCGGCATGCAATAATAGCAGCGAAAGTTGCAGCGGTCGGTAACAGAAAGGCGCAGATAATCCAGCGTTCGCCCATACCGATCTCTTAGTGGATTTGTGATTTTCGATTTATGATGTATGATTTCCTGCTCCATGCCAAATTCCAAATTACCAATTCCGGATTCCACTAAAATTAAGGATGCGCATTCACCCAAACGCTCCCATCTTCATAAAACTCTTTTTTCCAGATAGGCACCGTCTTTTTCAATTCATCAATCAGGAAGCGGCAGGCCTCGAATGCCGCTTCACGATGCGCTGATGATGCGCCCACTATTACAACTGGCTCGCCTACCTTTTTTTCCCCTGTTACGTGCTGCATCACCACCCCGCTTAGCGGCCACCCGGTATAAGCAGCCGTTGCTATCTTTTGCATCTCTGCGAGTGCCATCGGTTCATAAGCTTCGAATACGAGCTTTACTACCTGCCTGCCTTTCGACTCGTTGCGCACCGTACCGATAAAGACATCTATACCGCCGCATTCATCGGTTCGCAGTGCATTGTAGGCTCGTAGGAGGTCTATCTCCTGTACCAGCTCTATCAGTATGTTATCTTTTGCCATCTTAAAAAATCAACCACCGCTTACCGGCGGTATCAGGGCTATTTCTGCATCAGCTTCCAGCAGGTCGTCATCGGCAGCATACACAGAGTTTACGGCTATGGCAAGCGAGCTAAGTCTGCCTAAAGCCGGATAGGTCTGCTTTAGCCAGCTTCTTAAAGCTCCGGCAGTAGGCGGCAATTCGCCGGTTGGAATAGTAATACGGCTTTCACCGGCAATTTCACGAGCTATACCGAAGAGTAGGATTTCCATTAACGCACTATTTATTTTTCAGAATTGAGGGCGCAGCTCTTTTATTGCTGCATTAAAGGCTTCCGGATCATTGATATTTTGAAGTGCCGAAGCATCGGGCAACCGCACCAACTCAATATCCGAATTAATGAGCGCTTTACGCGGACAGGAATAGCCCTGCGCTAAAAGCTGAAGCAGCATTGGGTAGGCGCGTGGCTCCCAGATGGCGATCATTGGTTCGGGAAAGCCCAGAGCATCATTATAAAAAGCTGTAGCAAACTTTGCCGGATTGCGGTGTTCCATTAAGCACTGAAGCGTTGCCGTATTGAGGTAAGGCAAATCGCAGGCAATAGCGAGCCAGGCGTTGGCCGGGGCAGATTGCATGGCCGTTAGGATACCTCCCATTGGCCCAAGACCTAAGAAAGCATCGGGCAGCGGATTCAGATAAGCAGGCACATTTTGCGCATTATTACAGGACACAAAAACCTTGCAGCAATAGGTTTCGAGCATATTATAGACGCGTTCGCGCTGCGGATTGCCATGATAATCGAGCAGGCTTTTATCCTGCCCCATCCGCAGGCTTTGCCCGCCTGCCAGCACAAGGCCATTCAGTGGTGCTATGCGGCTTTTGAGATATTGATCTATAAACGCAGCAATAGCCTGCGGCTGCGCCATTTGCAATATGGGAATGTTGGAGAAACCGGGCAAGGCATCCTGAATATAACCGGGGGTGGTCGTTGCACTGTCTTTCATTACAATCAGCACAACATCGCTCAGGCGGTCTATCTTTTGCTGCAATGGCTTTGCATCGTCGATGATAATGAGCTGCTGCTGTGCGGTAAAATGATTGCCGTTTACCAATATAAGATCCTGTGCATTCAGCAAGGTGCGGCGTGCAAAAGTATCCGGCTCGCCGGAAATTGTAAGTTGTGTGGTATTCTGTAAGCGCAAATATTCCGGCAGTGCGCCCTCATCTGCTCTATTTTTTTCATCAGGATGCCCGGCATCCGCAAAGGCAATATTCCATGTACCTACGAGCGCTTGAATAATATGATCTGCCAGCGCACGAATCTCTTTGCAAGGTGCGCCGAGAATGGCCAGCTCATTTCGGCCCCACTCACCTGCGGAAGTGCGGGGCAACTTTGCATGTTTTGTGTGGCTATGTTTATTCATCATGCTTAAAGTCACTTTTACCACCGGTCTTTTGAATGAGCCTTGTTTCCCGGATCACAATATTATGCGAGAGGGCTTTGCACATATCATAAATGGTAAGCGCCGCGATCGTAGCTCCGGTAAGCGCTTCCATCTCCACACCGGTTTTTGATGTTATGGTTGCCGTACATTCGATCACTATTTCTTCGTCTATCACTTTAATGCTAAGCTTACAATGTTCCAGCCCGATGGGATGGCAGAAAGGTATAAGCTCGCTCGTTTTCTTTGCCGCCATGGTACCGGCAATAATCGCGGTCTGGAAGACCGGACCTTTTTTGGTGTGGATCTCATCGCCGGAAAGCTGCGCGAGGATGCGATCTCCTGGTACAACAATGCTCTGGGCCATCGCGGTGCGTTTGGTGATTGCTTTGTCGGATACGTCCACCATAGTTGGGTTGTTGGCAGCGTCTATGTGGGTGAGGAAATCCGGGTTATCATTCATGAAAGTCAGTAATGAATCTGTTGCTTATATACAGCTTCAAATTTACTGCCATACCGGTTAATAAATAATGCAATAAATGAGATTCCGCCCTTGTACCAGATATGGTTTCTTTTAGTTCAGCTTTACGGCTATCTAAAAATTAGTCTCGCTGCCTGAAATCCATTTCTCAATATTTATTAGCCGTACTCATTCTCAGGTTACAGGTGGCCACAAATCGAACACGGGTACACAAAAACGAATAATATCAATGTAGATGCCAATCAGGGGCTATTCAAAAAACCGACAATATCCCGGTACCGCGGATTATAAACATTGAAGAACTGCGTGATCATCGGAATATGCTTTTTCTTTGGCTCAAGGATCACTTTGGGATGAATGTTTTGCTTAGCCAGTGCTTCGATAAAATGATCGGTACCCGAGGAAAGGGTTGGGTATGTGCGGCCTCCGCGCAGGATAAGCATTGGCGGGATGCCTTTGTGAATATGATAGAGCGGGGACGCATCCTTCCAGCTTTCCGGTGTTTTGCCAAATACATTCAGGTAAGATCCCTGCGGCCCATAGTCCACCTCCTTCATATACCAGTACATATCCAGCCCGGCGGCATCGATGAGCACTGCTCCTTTTATGGGGTTCGGGGTGTGCAGGCGCTCAAAATACCGATCATCCATACTGATCAATGCCGCAAGATGCCCGCCGGCAGAGTGGCCGGCCACAAATATCCTGTCCGGGTCGCCCCCATAGTCTGCAATATGTTCTTTCACCCATTTTACAGCAAGGGCGCAATCTTCCGCCATTTCATCATAGCGCGCAATCGGACTTTTTGGGTAATCCGCGATCACGGCAACTACATCCTTCCGGGCAAGCCTGCTACCGAAAAAGCTGTAGAGCGATCGCTTGCCGGAGGTCCAGTTGCCGCCATAAAAATACACGAGCACCGGCTTAGCATGGCGCTTCGACACCGGCGCAAATACATTCAGCGCCTGCTGCTCTTTCGGCCCTGTTGCTTCGAGATATACAATGCCTTTGGTTCTTTTTATTCCACGGAATGCACAACTATTACAAAGCAGCAGCAGCAATAATGGCCATAGTATAGAGCGATGTATGGGAAAGAGTATTTTCATTGATGGAAATAGTTACAGAACCATGCCAGGCAATAAATTCACATTGGCTGCGCGCTAAGCGGGAATGGGTATTCCATCCTCAGGCAGGAGTTAGGCAACCGCGCCTTTTTTCCGGAAGATGCCGAGGCTGACAAGCATAATTAAAAAAACGGCAGTACCCAGGCTGATGGCAAGCACGGTGCCACCAAGAAAAAATGCCGCGCCTTCTGCCCGGGCTGTATGCAGCACATTGGCGAAAGAAGCAGTATTGCCTGCAAAATGCCAGGCCCGCTGCCCAAGGAGCCATTTGCCGGTAAGCACACTGGCAATAACCCAGAAAATAGTAAACGGAAAAACAGAGATATGCGCAGCAAGCAAAAACAGCGCTTTATTCATCCGGAAGGCGATAGCCAGCGGGATGCCGATGGCGAGCTGAAAGCCCCAGATGGGCACGATACCCATGAATACACCGAAGCCAACAGAGGCCGCTTTAATGAAATTCGTTTCCTGCGGATTGATGAATAAGCGCTGCCACAAGGATGCCCAGCCTTGCCTGCTAAGCATAGCCCGGATAAAATCGCGCGGCTTTACCCAGAGAAGGGCAATTGTAACCAGCACCGTATTGAGCACCGAAATACGCGTAAAATCCTTAAAGGGCCTGAAGTGCGTAATGCGCTCACTGGCTGGCGGATAGTAAACGGAAACGGGAATAAAGATCACCGGGATACCCGCCCACGAGGCGCGCACGATAACCTCAATCTCAAATTCATACTTGCGGGTAAAATATTTCTTATTGGCTAACTTCTGCACGGGGTACAGCCGGTAGCCGCTCTGCGTATCGGGCAGGGTATTGCCCGTATTCACCCAATACCAGAAATTGGAAAATTTATTGCCAAAGGAGCTCTTGATGGGCACATTATCCACACCCATATTGCGTGCGCCTACGATCAGCGCACCGGGGTTAGCATCAAGCGCAGCAAGAAAAAGAGGCAGGTCGGATGCATAGTGCTGCCCGTCGCTATCCATAGCGATGGCGTAATCATAGCCGAGGGCGGCGGCTTCTTTAATACCTGTGCGGAGGGCAAAACCCTTGCCTTTATTCGGCAGGTAGGAAATCACCTTCAGCTGCGGATAAGCTTTGAGAATTTCGGCGGTATTGTCGGTAGCGCCGTCATTAACGACAATGATCTGTTGGGTAAACCGGAGCACATCTTCAATAACGCCTGCAACCTTTTGGGCGTTGTTGTAGGTAGGTATGAGCACGCAGGCCTTATGCCTTAGAAATAATTCTTCGTAAGTGGGAGTAGGATTGATGGCCATCAACATTAATATACGGGTATGATGACTGGCACCTCTTCTTTTTTACCAAGCATCTTCTGCGATTTCTTAAGTTTATTTTCAATGCCTTCCCGCTCATCAACTGTAGCAATTTCGTGCCTCAAAGCCTCGGTATAATATTGAATGGCCGGGGCGTACCAGCCTTCCCGCATACAGTAATCTCCCGCTACGCGGAAGCCATCGTAGAAAGTTGGCTCGGCATGAGCGAGCGCAGCAGTATCTACCGGCTTGCGCGCCATGTTGGCCACCTTCGCATTGTGGTAGATCATAAACTTCGCAAACTCCGGCGTATTCAGAAATGGATCCGGGCCAATAGTTTTATCCAGGTCGGCAACATCCACATCGTGCTGCAGGCCTTTCATCGCAAATATCTTCCTGAGATCGTAGCATACATAGGCGCCCATCTGCCAGGGCGACGTACTCACCCAAACCCGCAGGCTATCCGGCTGGAAGATTACCGAATGGTGCGCAATAAGCTGATTTACGGCTTTCTCATTGCCATTGCCAATGTCTGCGCCATGAAGCCCTTTCCGGTCGCGTAGGATGGCTGCCACTTTTTCCGGGGTAAGTGGATAAGCCTGCTCCATAAGCTCTGCAAGCCGCGCCTCACGATATACTGATGCGCTGCGTGCCTTTTGGGTTTTATTCAGCTCCTGGGTTTCAAAATCCTTGCTCTGGTAATGGTTGGTGCACATAATATGATCTTGCTGCGGATCATAAATAGCCAGCTTATCCGGCGTCTTTTCCATTACTACTGCTTTGTGATCGGCGGCACTGCCAATGAGAAAGCTCTCGGAAACAAACATTTTTCTTTTTTGCGCAATGGCGATGGCTTCTTTGAGGTTCCCTGCATATTGAAGCATCTCACGGGCTACGAGGGAAACAGGCGTTTCAGCACCTGTAGGAATATCGCTTTTAGCAGAATTAATAGTAATGGTAAGTCCTTTATCATTCATCCCCGAAACCACGCCGGTAAAGCCTCCCCAAGTGACAAACAGGAACTTATTACCCTTATCGGGCGCATAGAAATTCACCATCTTGTTTACCGCAAACTCATCGCCTACATAGAAGTCGAAGTTGCGGCCAAGGAGCATCGAGCCATTGGTCGTTTTGCCGCCCCACGCACCAAAAGAAGTACAACCAACGAGCTTCATGTTTTCCAGCGCATGGCCTATATCATGAGCAGCATGATAGTTGAGAATCCGGGAATAATTGGTGCCGATCCAGTTGAACTCCGGTGTTGCTGCATGCGATACGCCATAAATCTCTTCTTTGTATTCTTCGGGTATATTTTTAGTCAGGTTGCGGTTCATAAAGCCCACCATATACTTCAGGAACTTCAGGTATTTTTCTGAAGGCACCATGATTTTTATCTGGTCGGTAAACGCGCGCTCCTGTGCAATGATTTGTTGCTGAGAAAGCTTTCCGTTGATGACACCGCGCTCAAACGGTTTGCCGGAAACATACATTTCATACAGGCCGTATTTATTTTTTCTGATCCAGTTATTACCGATGGTATAGAGCGAGCCTTCGGGATGAGCTACTTGCAAGGAAAGCGCGGAAGTATCCGCAACCTTTGGCGGCTTTATATCAGCGATGTTGTAAACATAGATGGAGAAAACCACCGCAATAAGGATCAGGATACCTATGAAGATGCCTAAGCCTTTCAGGATTCCCTTGATAATGCGCATAAGGCCGCAAAGGTAAAGCAGATTAATGTTAGGGAATGGTCATCGGTGGAGGTAGTGCCTCTGCTCTGGCTCAAATGGTGTGGGTGCATTATTAGTATTAGATTTAAGGGTCAACAGCAAGCTAAACTTCATGATAATATGCGCCTTCTCATCTGTGCCATTGCTTTCTACCTTATATCAGGGATCCAGTCCTGCGCCGTATCACGCCCGCATCATGGATGTGGCTGTGGCATGGAGGAGCACATGGGGCAGAGATAATTGTTGCATTTTGCAGCCAGAAAACTATACTGATGCGCCTGCTTATTACATCAATTAAAAGTCTTATTGGCATTGAACGGAACGAACGTAAATTACGCATCGCCGGTGCGGCTATGGGCATCATTAATTCTTTGCAGGATGCCTGGCTGCTTACCGAAAATGGAAAGATCCATTCTTTCGGGCCAATGAATGAGTTGCCGGAAATACAAGCAGATGAAAAGATCGATGCAACCGGAAGACTCGTGCTGCCGGCATTCTGCGACTCGCATACCCATCTTGTATTTGCCGCTCCGCGCGAGGGGGAGTTCGTGGATCGAATCAAAGGCTTGAGCTATGAAGAGATTGCCCGGCGGGGCGGTGGCATCTTAAACAGCGCAGCACGCCTGCGGCAAATGGATGAAAACGAACTCTTTGATCAAAGCATGGCGCGGCTATCTAACGTAATAGCACAGGGCACGGGAGCCATAGAAATAAAAAGCGGCTATGGGCTTACTACGGAAGCAGAGCTTAAAATGCTGCGCGTCATCCGCAGGATAAAAGAAACCGCGCCGATTCCGGTAAAGGCAAGTTTCCTCGCCGCTCATGCCTACCCGCCGGAATATCAGGAAAACAAGCAGGGCTATATAAAACGCATCATCGAAGAAATGCTGCCACGTGTGGCCGGTGAAGGCCTTGCAGATTATATGGACGTCTTTTGCGAGGAAGGGTTTTTTAGCGTGACTGACACAGAGCGACTCTTGGAGGCAGGCTGGAAATATGGACTGAAGCCCAAGATACATGCCAACCAATTGCACCACAGCGGCGGTGTGGAAGTTGGTGTAAAACAAAAAGCAGTAAGTGTAGATCATCTGGAATGTGTTGGAGATGCAGAAATTGCCGCTTTAAAGGGAGGCGATACAATTCCTACCCTGCTACCGGGTGCGGCTTTTTTTCTGGGGATGCATTACCAGCCGGCGCGTAAAATGATCGATGCAGGTTTACCGGTTTGCCTCGCTACTGATTACAATCCGGGATCTTGCCCTTCGGGAAATGTGCCGCTGCTGCTTACCATTGCCTGTACACAATTGAAAATGACGCCGGAAGAAGCCATCAATTCCGTAACGCTGAATGGCGCGGCGGCTATGGAGCTCGCAGATGAAATGGGCACTATCGCAGTTGGAAAGCGCGCAAATCTAATCCTTACCAAACCTTTATCCAGCCTGGCTTCTATACCTTATGATTATGGAAATAATCCGGTGGAGCGGCTGATTGTATAATTTTCAATGACAGGCCCCAAACAAAAAAGCTTCATAATTGCCTTACTATTCCTCTTTTTCCATTTAAGCGTTTACTTTTGCCCATCATTTTAAGAAATTACAATTAAATGGCAACTACTGCAGATATCCGGAATGGCATTATCCTGAAACTTGATGGGAGTCTTTACTCTGTTGTGGAGTTCGGGCAAAATAAAACGGCCCGCGCAGCGGCAAAAGTATGGGCTAAGCTCAAGGGCGTTGATAACGCCCGGAGTATCGAGCATACCTGGAATTCCGGAGATAGCATCAGTCCGGTGCGTGTTGAGCGCCGCGCCTACCAATTCCTTTATAAGGATGAAATGGGCTTCAACCTGATGGATACCACATCCTACGAGCAGATCGTGATACCGGAAAGCAGCATTATACACCCGGAGCTATACAAGGACGGCCAGGAGTGCTCAGTACTCGTAAATACCGAGACCGAGCTGCCCATGAGCGTGGAGCTGCCACCAAGCGTAAATCTGCGCGTTACCTACAGCGAGCCCGGCCTCAAGGGCGATACAGCCACCAATACATTAAAGCCTGCTACTGTAGAAACAGGCGCTACCGTAAACGTGCCGCTCTTTGTAAATGAGGGCACACTCATTAAGATCGATACCACGACCGGTAAGTATCTTGAGCGCGTAAATGAAAAAGCATAACAAACGATCGTTCACCGTAATTAGCTAATTGGCTAATTGGCAATTTTGTAAAGCATCATGGAATACAAGCAAATACAGGAGTTGATCAAGGCGATCAACAAATCCAATATCAGCGAGGTAAGCATTAAAGACGGTGAGTTTGAAATTACCGTAAAGCAAATGCAGCCGGAAGCGCAGGGAATGACCTTTTTCCAGCAGCAGCCGATGCCGCAGATGCAGGCACCCATGCAACAGGCGATCCAGCAGCCTGCCCAGGCACAACAGGGTGAAACGCCTGCTGCTTCTGTGCCTGCGTCAGGTAACAGTGGCGGAGGCGCACCGGTAAAATCGCCAATGATTGGCACCTTCTACCGGTCTTCCTCTCCGGATAAGCCGAATTTTGTAAATGTGGGCGATGAGATTAAAAAAGGCCAGGTGCTGTGTATCATCGAAGCGATGAAGCTTTTTAATGAGATAGAAAGTGAAGTAGATGGCCGTATTATCAAGGTGCTGGCAGATGATGCGTCGCCTGTGGAATATGATCAGCCGCTGTTCCTTGTAGAACCTATTTAATTTGAAAAATCCGGTGACTTGAAAATTTGAAAATGGGTTCGCTGTTTTCAAATTTTCGTTTTTACAGCACATGCTTTAGCGGCATTACCAGATCTTCAACTGCTTAACCCTTCAAATAGAAACTTGTGTTCAAAAAAATACTGATTGCTAACCGTGGGGAGATTGCGCTTCGCGTAATCCGTACCTGCCGCGAGATGGGTATCCGCACGGTGGCTGTTTATTCTACTGCCGATAAAGACAGCCTGCACGTAAAATTTGCGGATGAGGCTGTATGCATCGGAAAGCCGCAAAGCATGGATTCTTACCTCAATATACCCCATATTATGGCGGCCGCAGAGATCACGAATGCAGACGCTATTCATCCGGGCTATGGTTTCCTTGCAGAGAATGCAGGATTTGCCGAGATCTGCGCTCAGTACAATATAAAATTCATAGGCCCAACGCCGGAGATGATCCGGAAAATGGGGGATAAAATCACCGCAAAGGAAACCATGATTGCAGCGGGCGTGCCCTGCATTCCAGGCTCAGGAGGCTTGCTGCAAAGCGTTGAAGAGACGGTTGAGCTCGCTAATGAAATGGGCTACCCGGTGATTTTAAAAGCTACTGCCGGCGGTGGCGGTAAGGGCATGCGTGTAGTTTGGGAAGAAGGCGAAATTGAAAAGGCCTATACAACTGCTAAGGCCGAAGCGGCAGCATCCTTCAAAAATGATGGCATCTACATGGAGAAATTTGTGGAGGAGCCGCGCCATATAGAGATACAGGTTGCCGGCGACCAGTTTGGCCATGTATGTCATCTTTCCGAGCGCGACTGCTCTATCCAGCGCCGCCATCAAAAGCTGGTCGAGGAATCTCCTTCGCCTTTTATGACTCCTGAACTTCGCGCTGCAATGGGTGAAGCTGCGAAGAAAGCCGCTTCCGCCATCAACTATGAGAGCGTTGGTACCGTAGAGTTTTTAGTGGATAAGCACCGGAATTTCTACTTTATGGAGATGAATACCCGCATCCAGGTAGAGCACGGTGTAACTGAAGAAGTGATCAATTATGATCTTATTAAAGAGCAGATAAAGATCGCGGCCGGTGTGCCTATTTCAGGTAACGATTACCTGCCCGAGATGCACGCCATAGAGTGCCGCATCAATGCGGAAGATCCCTACAATGACTTCCGCCCAAGCCCAGGTACGATTACCGTGTTGCATACTCCGGGCGGCCACGGCGTACGTATCGACTCGCACATATATGCCGGTTATACCATTCCGCCCTATTATGATTCTATGATATCCAAAATTATCGCTGTAGCCCAAACGCGCGAAGAAGCGATCTGCACCATGGAGCGCGCATTGAGCGAATATGTGATTGAAGGCGTGAAAACAACCTTGCCTTTTCATCAGCAATTAATGAAGAATAAGGATTTTCGTGAGGGAAACTTTACGACCAAATTTATTGAGAGCTTTAAGCTGGTTTAAAGTCTTTTTGAGCAAAGCAAAAGGTGGTGGCTTACGTCTTAAAGAGATGTAAGCCACCACTTTTTAGTTAATGTTATGAAACAAAAACACTTAACTCTTGCCCTGATTCTGATGCTTGCCCCATTGTCCGTCCAATCGAAGCAACGTCGAACTGATGATGAGTCAGCAAAAAGGAAGAACAAGAGCTATAATTTTCAAGCTTCCAACCGGATTGTACTTCGGTTAGTTCCGTCCGGAATTTTTAATCGCTTCGGTGCTGGACTCCCTATTGGCGTAGGTGTTAGTTTAGGAGACAACTGGGCAGTAAATGCTGATATAATGATCCCTTTTAAAACGCGCGTCAATGTAAACAATCATACAGTTCAACATATTTCGACTGACAGTAAATACCGGCTCGAATTACGGGGATATCTGGTTACGAAAAAAGCAGACAAGGTTTTTCTTGTCGGGTGAAGGATTTATCAGCAAAATAAATTATGTGGAGGAAGGCGGTTATTTTACTGAGGCATCGACCAGCTACAATTATAAATCTGCCGACGTGCAAAAAAACGTTACAGGTTTTGGAGTTCAAGCTGGGATTGTATTACATATTGCCGGCAAATTTTGTGCCGAAATGTCGGGAGGCTTCGGCTTCAAATCGGTGACTATAGTCCGCGAGCTTATAATGGGACTGAACAAGCAAGAAATTCATCAATACGTGCCCGCATTTAAAAGCGAGGATGAATTTAGCGATCGCGGCGCGCTAATGTATATTCCTGCTGCATTTGCAATTACCTATGGCTTAGGGAAAGCTCACTAAAAAAAGTTGATCTAATGACGTTACGCTTATCATCACTAATCCTGCTGCTAACACTGATTGGTGCCCACTACACGCAAGCACAAAAGCAATATAACCCTTCAAATGATTATGATCCTGAGCTTTCAAACAGGCTGCTTATAAGAACTACTCCCACCAGTCTTTTAGGGAGGTACGGTAAGCGGTTGCCGGTTGGTTTGGAGTATTGTTTCTGGAAGGATGGCGCCTTTATTTTCGAAGCAGGTATTCCATTTGATCAGGTTATTCCCCAGCAAAGAGGAAACCATTATGAAAAGGATCTGGCGCTAAGAAGTGAGTTGCGTGTCTATTTCGGATATACGCGTCATTCTAAATGGTATATAGGCTTAGAAGGATTTAGGCGTAGCTTAGTTTTTAATCAGGTAGGTGGAAATTATTTTATCGATGATTTATACAACAATTATACCTACCGGAGCGCCGACATCGACAGGCAGGTTTATGGAGGAGCATTAAAAACGGGCTTCTGCATTCATACGTTTGGCAACGTGTTTACAGAATTATTTATAGGCACTGGTTTTAAAAATGTAAAGAACAAACGCGATAATATTATTGGGTTGGATGGCCCTAAAAAAACTTACAAAACCTTTGTAACTGCCCACAGCGAAGACGACCTTTATGAACAAGGTACAATGCCCTATTTCACTTTGGGCGTCACCATTTCTTACCTTACCGGCAAGCGAATATTCAATTATTAAGCCTTTGAAGTTTTTTCCGGTTAGGCTTTGCGTTCCAACTATTGCTATTAATTTCGCCGGCTGAAAAGCTTCAATTAAATTATTTCCGATACGCATTATGGATATGAATATCATCATCACCGGCGGAGCAGGCTTTATTGGCTCGCATGTAGTTCGTTTGTTTGTGAATAAATATCCGCAATATCGGATCATCAACCTCGATGCGCTTACCTATGCAGGCAATCTTGAAAATCTAAAGGATATTGAAGACGCACCGAATTATTTTTTTGAAAAGGCAGACATAACGAGCGAAGATCAGATCAGGAAAGTTTTTGAACAATATAAACCCGATGCAATCATCCACCTTGCAGCTGAAAGCCATGTGGATCGCAGCATTACAGACCCCAATGCATTCATCCAGACCAATGTAATGGGCACTGCGAATCTCCTGAACCTTGCAAAAGAATTCTGGACTTTGAAGGCCGAACATACACATGGCCATTACCCCGATCGCAAAGACCTAAGCAATCTATTTTACCACGTCTCTACAGATGAAGTTTATGGCAGCCTCGGAGATACGGGCTTCTTTTTAGAGACCACTCCGTACGATCCTCAATCGCCCTACTCTGCTTCCAAAGCCGCTTCCGATCATCTGGTCCGCGCTTACGGGAATACATACGGTTTGCCTTTCGTGCTTTCCAATTGCTCCAACAATTACGGTCCGAACCACTTTCCGGAAAAATTGATTCCGCTGTGCATCTCCAATATTCTGAATGAAAAACCACTTCCTATTTATGGTGATGGCAAATACACACGCGACTGGCTTTTTGTGTTGGATCATGCCATTGCGATTGACCAGATATTCCATGAAGCGAAGATTGGTGAGACTTACAATATAGGTGGGTTTAATGAATGGAAAAACATTGATCTTGTGAAAGAACTCATTAAGCAAATGGATGAAAAACTGGGCAACGCGGTAGGTACATCTGAGAAGCTGATCACTTTCGTAAAGGATCGTCCGGGGCATGACCTTCGCTACGCAATAGACGCCGGTAAGCTGAATAAAGAACTCGGCTGGAAACCATCGGTAACATTTGAGGAGGGACTTTCCAAAACTATTGACTGGTATCTTGCAAACGAAACCTGGCTGAACCATGTAACGAGCGGTGCTTATGCGCATTATTATGAGCGGCAGTATGAAGCCTGAGAAATTAAGTAAAAGATTTTCAGTAGCAGCTTTCCATTTTTAAATCCTCAAATTCTTAAATTGCAATGAAAGGAATAATCCTCGCCGGCGGCTCCGGTACGCGCCTCTATCCGCTTACCATCTCTGTGAGCAAGCAACTGATGCCGGTTTATGATAAGCCAATGGTTTATTATCCGCTTAGTACGCTGATGCTGGCAGGCATCCGGGAAATACTCATCATCACTACCCCGGATGATCAGGTAGGATTTAAAAAACTTTTAGGCGATGGCAGCCAGATCGGGTGCCGATTTGAATATGTGGTGCAGCCGAAACCGGAAGGTCTTGCGCAGGCATTTATCCTGGGTGAGGAATTTGTAGGTAAAGATCCTGTAGCGCTGGTTTTGGGAGATAATATTTTTCATGGCTCCGGCATGGGTACGCTTTTACAGCAAAAAGCAAACCCCGATGGCGCTGTTGTATTCGCCTATCAGGTGCTCGACCCTGAGCGCTATGGCGTAGTAGAATTTGATAAAGATTTTCGTGTGCTGAGCATTGAGGAAAAGCCAACTGAGCCAAAATCTAACTTTGCTGTTCCGGGACTTTACTTCTATGACAACAGCGTTGTAGAGATCGCAAAAAACATGAAGCCATCGCCCCGCGGCGAGCTGGAAATTACGGATGTGAACAAGATTTATTTAGAGAAAGGAAAGCTCGAAGTAGGAGTGCTTGATCGAGGCACCGCATGGCTTGATACCGGCACCTTTGATTCGCTGATCGAGGCAGGAGAATTTATCGAAGTTATTGAAAAGCGCCAGGGGCTTAAAATTGGCTGTATTGAAGAGATTGCTTACCGGCAGGGATGGATCGATGATGCGCAGATGGAGAAGATGAGTGCGCTTTATATGAAGAGCGGGTACGGAGCTTATTTGCAAAAGCTCATTGGCCACCGCTAAGACGCCGGAAAATGGCTTAATTTCGGGCCTTATGAATGTGCTGCTGAATGCTTCCAACCTTCGCTTTGGCGGTGGCTATACAGTTGCAATCAGCCTTATAAATGCGCTCGCGCCACTACGGCCTAATGACTTTTTCTTTGTGGTACATCCGGCGGGATCAAAATATAATGCTTTAGCAGAGCATCAGAATGTAAGGTTGCTTCCGGTTTCACGCAATTTTCAGCATTCTTTTGGAGAGCGGCTGCGATACAACCATTACATCTTTCCAAAATGGTGCAGGGATTATAAAATTGATAAGGTCGTTAGCCTCGGTAATATAGCCTTTCCTGCGAAAGGCCGGCCTCACTTGCTTTATATCCAGATTCCACACATCGTTTACCCGGAATCTATAGCCTGGAAGCGTATGGACTGGAAGAGCTTTTTGCGTAATAGCGTCATGGATCAGGCAATAACCTACTATATGCGCTACGCCACTGCCTATGCCGTCCAAACTGCTGTTATGCGTGCGCGCTTCTGCAAGCGTTTTGATATTGACGCAACGCAGGTGGCTGTTTTGCCCAATGCGGCAATTTGCAATAAACCAGATTCCGATTTTATTGGAACAATGCTGCCTGACAGTCCAGGCAAGCCTTTACGGCTATTATTTCTGAGTAAATGGTACGCGCACAAAAACTTTGAATGTCTTATCCCGCTGGCGGAGATTATCAGGGCAAAAAAGCTCCAGGTACAAATATCGCTGACCATTGAAAAAAACGAATCTACAGGAGCCGCTGAATTGCTTAGAAATATTCAGTCAGCAGGCCTGAATGATATCGTCATCAATCTCGGGAACCTTTTTGTAAGTCAGGTTGGCGGGGAGATCATGGCGCATGATGCCCTGTTTCTACCATCGCTTTTAGAATCCTATTCCGGGGTTTATGCAGAAGCCCTGCAATACAGCCGGCCTATCTTTACCAGCAATTACGACTTTGCTACGGAACTTTTAGGCGATGCGGCTTTTTATTTTGATCCATTGAAATCTGAAAATATTGCAGAAGTAATAGCGCACGCAATTGCCCATCCTGAGACTATTGCAGAGAAGATTGCCAATGGTAAAAAGCGCTATTCCGGGATGCCGCGATGGAACGAAATTGCCGCATCTTTTTCTATACTGATAGACGAATTGAACTGATGTGTGGAATAGCAGGATCCTATTCTAATAATGGCATTCCCGCAGGAATGTTGGAGGCATTGAAACGCATTGCCCACCGTGGCCCCGATGATTCCGGGTACTATAAGAATGAAAATGTATGGCTGGGTAATAACAGACTGGCAATACAGGATTTAAGCATGTTGGGGCACCAGCCCATGCAGAGCGCCGATGGTAGGTTTACTATTGTTTATAATGGTGAGCTGTATAATCATTGGGCCCTAAGAAAGGAGCTGAGCGCAAAAGGAGTGCTATTCCGCTCGGCTTCGGATACGGAAACCCTTTTGGCAGCCTTTATACATTTCGGAGATGAATGCCTGCAAAAGCTCAATGGCATCTTCGCTTTCGCAGTTTATGATGCCTATTTAGAAGAACTATTTATTGCCCGTGATCCGCTTGGCGTAAAGCCTCTTTATTATTATGAAGATAAGCAGCATTTTATTTTTTCGTCGGAGCTGAAATCTCTTGCGCACTTGCCCGGTTTGGACTATTCCCTGAATCCGCAGGCGTTTTATCAATACCTGCTGCTGCTTTACAGTCCGAACGAAGCCACGCCATTTAGTAGAGTCCGTAAATTGATGCCTGGTCATTGTATCAGGATAAAAAAAG
This sequence comes from Chitinophagaceae bacterium, assembly GCA_965246905.1. Taxonomy (GTDB): domain Bacteria; phylum Bacteroidota; class Bacteroidia; order Chitinophagales; family Chitinophagaceae; genus UBA1952. Next base: position 121,266 of record CBDFFZ010000021.1, on the reverse strand, counting down.
GAATTGCTGTTCAGCCTCAGCGCTATTATCAGATTCCTTTCAATGGTCATTATGATCTTAGCGTAACAGGTGAAGAATGGATTTCTGCAACAGATAAAGCCTTGAATGACGCTGTTAGCAGCCAACTTATTTCCGATGCCCCGGTAGGCTTTTTTCTTTCAGGCGGATTGGATTCAAGCCTCGTTGCGGCTATTGCCCAAAAGCAGCAACCGGAGCAGCTGCAAACCTGTTTCACCATTAATACCGGTAGCGGATTTCGAAAAGAAGGATTTGAGGACGACCTTCATTTCGCGAGAATCGCAGCAAAGGATATTGGGGCAAAATTGATAGAAGTACCGGGTGCAATTAACCTTGCCAAAGAGCTGGATGATATGGTATGGCACCTCGATGAACCGCAGGCCGATCCTGCTTGCCTGCACGTACTGCATATTGCGCAGGCAGCGAAAAACGAGGGCATTAAAGTACTGCTAAGCGGGGCTGGAGCCGATGATGTTTTTTCAGGCTACCGAAGGCACCAGGCGATTAGGTACGAATGGCTTACCGGAAATATCCCTACTTCAATATTTGCAGCAGTCTCAAAAACAGCATTGTTAACCGGAAATAAAACATGGGCAAGGCGTATTGCAAAATTATCATTTGCCGAAGGCGATAAAAACAATTTGCGTATTGGTAATCATTTCTGGCAGACACCGGCCTGTATCCGTGGCTTGTTTCTTCCGGAAATCGCAAATACATTTCCTTCCGGCATTGCTTATGAAAATTTCCACAGGCTGCTTGCAGAAATACCATCTGAGCATTCTCCGCTCAACCGGATGCTCTACCTGGAAATGAGCACTTTCCTGCCACATCATAATCTGAATTATACGGACAAAATGAGTATGGCGGCTGGTATTGAAACCCGCGTGCCTTATCTTGATAAAGACCTGATTGCGCTCAGTGCAAGAATTCCTCCGGGATTGAAAATGAACGGTGCTGTAACAAAATTTTTGCTGCGCGAAGTTGCAAAAAACTATTTACCTCAAGCACTCATCGACCGTAAAAAAACCGGCTTTGGCGCGCCGGTCAGAGCTATGATGACGGGCATATTGAAGCCTTTTGTTGCAGAACGCCTGCTTTCGGGTAGTTTGCAGCAATGGAATATCTTTAGCCCCGCAGCCATCAGCCAGCTTATCTCAGACAATGAACACGGTAAAACAGACGGCGCTTATACAATTTTTGCTTTGCTGTCTATTGAATCGTGGCTTCGTCAGTTCTGTACCCGTTAAACCCCGCTGAGAATACCTAATGAAGCAATTGATCCTTGATCTGAAAACCGGCAGGCCTGCGCTGATGGAAGTTCCTGCACCGATAAATCAGGACGGGCATTTGCTGATACAAACAACATACAGCCTTATATCTCCCGGTACAGAGCGCATGCTGTTGGATTTTGGTAAAGCAGGTTGGATTGAAAAAGCACGACAACAACCGGAGCGCGTAAAACAGGTATTCAACAAAATAAAGACAGATGGCTTGCAGCCTACCATACATGCCGTACGTAGCAAGCTAAGCCAGCCTTTATCCCTTGGTTATAGCCAGAGCGGTACCGTAATTGGGGTAGGTACAGGAGTTATCGGCTTTTCTATCGGCGACAGGGTAATATCGAATGGAGCTCATGCAGAAGTTGTTTCCGTACCGCAGAATCTTGTGGCAAAAATACCGGAAGGGATTACAGATCAGGAAGCGGCATTTACGGTGATTGGTGCCATCGCTTTGCAAAGTATAAGGCTTGCTTCGCCCACATTTGGCGAGGTGGTAGGCGTGATAGGATTAGGTTTGGTTGGTCAGCTTACTGTACAACTATTAAAGGCTGCAGGTTGTAAGGTCATTGGGTTCGACATCGATGAAGCAAAGGTAAAGCTGGCAGCGGCCGAGGGTGTATTTACAGCTAACAATACTGATACTGATCCGGTAGCTTTCGCAAAAGCACATGCTGCTGGCTATGGTGTGGATGCAGTAATTCTAACCGCTTCATCAAAGGGCTCCGATCTCATCAGCCAGGCTGCGCAAATGTGCCGGAAACGTGGGCGTATAGTGCTCTCCGGGGTTACCGGACTTGATATTAACCGAAGTGATTTTTATGAAAAAGAGCTTACTTTCCAGGTAAGCTGCTCGTATGGCCCAGGCCGGTATGATACGCAGTATGAGCAAGGCGGAATGGATTACCCGATCGGGTTTGTACGCTGGACGGAGCAGCGGAATTTTGAGGCGGTCTTGCACGCACTTGCAAGCAGGCAGTTACATGTTGCTCCACTTATTTCGCACAGTGTAGCCTTGGAGCATTTTGAAGAAATCTATACCCGGCTCAACGGTTCTGTTTTAGCTGGTTTACTTCATTACAATGTATCCGGGAAACACAGTAATATTATTGGCACCAATCATTCAACACCTGCAGCAAATGCAACCGGGATCATTGGCGCAGGAAATTTTGCCGGAAGCATATTGCTGCCTGCGCTCCAAAAAACCGGTATCGCAATTAAAGCTATTTCCGGTAAAGGCGGCTTGAATGCAACGACGCTTGCGGGTAAGTTTGGCATCAGCGCAGCCACTACAGATTATCAAATAATCCTTGCCGATGATCAAATAGGATCAGTTTTTATTACTACGCGGCACAGCGATCACGCAGGTATGGTTACCGCTGCTTTGGGGGCAGGAAAGCATGTATTTGTTGAGAAGCCACTGGCCATCGATGACACAGGTTTATCGGACATCATTGACGCTTATCAGGCTTCCGGAAAGCAGTTGTATGTTGGCTTCAACAGGCGTTTTTCTTCCTTTACAAATAAAGTAAAAGGGCTCCTTAAAGATGCTGCCGGTCCGGTGAATATCGTCATGACCATTAATGCCGGTAAGCTTTCTGAAAAACACTGGCTCAACGATGCGTTAGAAGGAGGAAGAATTATCGGTGAAACCTGCCATTTTATTGATCTTGCTGCGCACTTTGCAGGATCAGAAATAAATTCGGTAATTGCCACAGGCACTATTGGTGAAGATACCATGATGCTGTTACAATTTAGTAATGGAAATGCGGCCACAATCAATTATCTGACCAATGGCAGCGCGGCTTATGATAAAGAACGGATCGAAATATTCAATGATGGCCGTACACTGATTCTTGAAAACTGGCGCAGACTTACCGGATATGGTTTCAAAGGATTTTCTCAATACAAATCCGTGCAGGATAAAGGCCATGAGGCCCAGTTTAAAGTGATCGTGCATGCGATGAAAGATGGGATTCCCACTATTCCTTTTTCTTCTCTAATCAATACAACGAGGGCTACGTTTGCGGTAATCGAAAGTATGCGCACGAATTCCCGGATTAATGTATTACAGCAGTTGGTTTAATAGGGATAAATTGCAGGCCCAATGTTCTCCTACTACCTATTTTACGGCTTTTTTGTTTTTCTATTTATCGATGTATTGATTGGCTGGATTTGTGCGAGCATCACAGCGGCCATACTCATAAAAAAAATGGCTGCGGATGGCGGAAACATTTTAGCTTCTATTCTTAAAAATCTGCCTGAAAAGATTATGGCAGATGATGCCCTGGCGGAGAAGCTTACGAATCCGGAAATGCTATTACGCGTAAAGCCCATTATCGAAGAGCATATTAACCGCTTTCTGACCGTTAAGCTCCAGGAAAAGCTGCCAGTTATTGCCATGTTTGCCAGTCCGGATATGATTGGCAAGATCAAGGAAGGGATGCTTGAGGAAATAGACCTGCTACTGCCATTAGTGCTCAGACAATATTTGTCGGGCGCCGGAAACACCGAAAATGCTGCGCTGTTCCTGCAGCAGTGCGTTGCCAAAATTCCTGCAGATAAATTACAACAAATCCTGAAAAAGTCCTTGAAAAAGGAGCTCAACTATCTCAGGGCATTTGGAGCTTCCCTGGGTTTTCTCATTGGACTTTTTCATCAGCTGCTGCTTGTAGCATATAATAACTGACCTTCCATTTGGTTTTGTAAATTTGAACATCCAAACACTTTATAAACAACTACGCGACCAATGCCTCATTATTATAGCCTCGGCCAGATACCGCATAAGCGCCATACCCAATTCCGCCAGCCCAACGGCAAGCTCTATTCAGAGCAGCTTTTCAGCACGGAAGGCTTTTCATCCGAATATACTTTGCTCTATCATATTTATCCGCCAACAACGATTATCCGCTCAGAGGAACCGGTAGATGTATCTCCAAAAGCAGCTTCGGATAATATTTTAAAGCACTGCAGCTTTTTGGGCTTCCATACTGCACCAGCTGCCGAATATCTAGACAGCCGCAAGATTGCCTTATTCAATAACGACTGTACGCTTACGTTTGCGGCACCCCAGGGTGGTCTTGGAGCGGATATTTTTTATAAGAATGCGGACGCTGACGAGGTTATATTCGTGCATGAAGGCACCGGCAAGGTGAATACCCAATATGGCAAGCTCCCTTTCTCCTATGGGGATTATGTGGTAATACCACGCGGTACGATATACAGTATCGATTTCGATACGCCGGATAACCGCCTGTTTATTGTGGAATCTTTCGGGCCCATATCTTTCCCTAAACGCTACCTGAGCAAAACCGGCCAGCTCCTTGAACACTCGCCCTATTGCGAGCGCGATATCCGCAAGCCGCAGGATCTTGAGCCAATTGATCGTAAGGGAGAATTTCTGATGAAAGTGAAGAAGAAAGGAATGCTCTACCCTATCTGGTACAGTAACCATCCGTTTGATGTGGTGGGCTGGGATGGCTGTGATTATCCTTATATTTTTTCCATTCATGATTTTGAGCCTATTACCGGCCGCGTGCATCAGCCGCCGCCAGTTCACCAGACATTCGACGGGCATAACTTCGTGATCTGCTCGTTCGTTCCGCGCCTGTTTGATTATCACCCGCTCTCCATACCGGCGCCTTACAACCACAGCAATATCGATTCGGATGAAGTGCTCTATTACGTAGATGGAGATTTTATGAGCCGCAAGCATGTAGAGCGCGGCATGATCACCTTGCACCCCGCAGGTATTCCGCACGGCCCGCATCCCGGAACGGTAGAAAAAAGCATTGGAGCCAAGGAGACAAAGGAGCTGGCCGTAATGGTGGATACATTTCATTCACTGAAGATGACCGAACATGCAGCATCTATAGAAGACGACCGCTATATGATCAGCTGGATTGAATAATGCCACTGAATCATAAATTTTGATCTGGTTTTCCCTTCACCGGCGGGCTGCGCGGTCTGAGCCTACTTTATGTTGAACCACCTTTTACCCGGAAGCGAGTGTAATCATTATGCTGGCCTTGCCATTTCTGGAATTAGGGTTAGCATTAGTAGCATCTGAACATTTGCAATTGGAACGATTTTTATATTTAATTGATAAAATCATATACTATGAAAGCTTTCAGCATGCTCAGCCTAACATTTGGAGTTGCCCTTATGTTGGGTACTTCCTGCAATAATAGGGAAGGCGCGCATTCTACGCCACTCGATTCTACGAATGATTTAGGCACTGCGCCGGTACAATACCAGAGTGGTACGCCGGATAGAACTACTGACTCAACAATGCAGACTACACCGACTGATAAGCGGGCGCGTCAGGACAGCGGCAATATCCGCAGCATGAATGATGCACAGGGAGGAGAAAAACAGCCGCCTGCCCGGTCAAACACTACTGATGCAAAGTCAACTTCCGGATCTGCCAAATAACGTCATGCAATTCTAATCATCAAATTATACGATACTATGAAAAAAACAATCTTATTAATAGCTGCATTCAGCTTTTGCCTGTTGGCGACATCTTGCCATAATGAAACCGATGCCGCGGCTGGCTCAACTACAGATTCTCCAACTATGGGTCCATCTGCTACTTCGCCGGTAGCGCCATCAGATAACACAGGCAGCGGCATTTCCAATTCCGGGGATTCCACATCAAGGAACACCTCCGGCAGCGGTGGCAACATGCAAGGTGGCGGCGCTGCCGGAAATGGCAGCAATATGCAGAGCGGTTCAGGATCTGCAAATGGTAACAACAGTGCGGGCAAGCAGACTATGAATGGCGGAAATGCAGGCAAGCAGATGAATAGTGGTAATTCCGGCAAGACAGGAGGCAGTGATTCTGTAAATAACCGCACTGGGTTGGGTCAAAGCAAGTAAGTTCATTTAGCTCTTTAAAAATTTTTATAGCCCGGCGTAATTTATGCCGGGCTATTCGTTACATTTAGGTGATTAAAAAATCAACACACAACATGAAAAAGCTTTTTCTGATGATCGCAATGATCATTGTTTGCTCAACTGGCAGCTATGCGCAGACAGCATCGCCACGGGTACAAACATCAACAACTGTAAAGAAAACGAATGTCCAGGCTACACAAACTGCCACACCTGCCGCACGCGTACAGACTACAGCAGCAACCAAGACATCAACTGTTCACACTACGAAAACCGGGGCGCCTGATAAGCGTTATAAAGAAAATAAGACCACTTCTTCACAAACAACAACTTCCGGCCCAGCTAAGAAAGACGGCTCACCGGATATGAGGTATAAAGCTAACAAGACTACAACTGCAAAAAAAACAACTACTTCTAACTAATAAAAAACCTCCTGCAACCAGGAGGTTTTTTATGCTCCTTATATTTTATGGTATGGCTTTGGTATCGGCAAGTTTATTCAAATTTACCAGCTATTAGATGGCTCATTCTATAGAAGACAGAGATATACGGGATGTGATTATTGTTGGCGCAGGCCCGGCAGGCAGTGCGGCAGCAATGGTACTGGCACGGATGCGGCGCAGCGTGCTGATCATAGATGATGGCAACCCGCGCAATAAGCGTAGCCATGGTATGCACAATTACCTGAGCCGCGATGGCGCACTGCCAGCTGATTTTTTAAAAATGGCACATGCAGAGCTTGCCAAGTACAAAGTGGATCATATTGCATCAAGAGCGATAGCGGCCGAAAAAATTTCCGAATCACTATTCAGGATTACCGATACACAAAAGCACACATACCATTGCAGGCGGCTGCTTGTAGCGACCGGCGTTAAAGACAGGATACCCGAAGTAGCGGGCATGGAAGAGCTCTGGGGAAACGGAGTATATCATTGTCCTTATTGCGATGGTTTCGAGCTTTGCGATAAAAAGATCGGCCTGTATGCGCAGAAGTTCAATGGCTTCGGAATGGCGCTCTCATTGCAGCATTTATCGAAAGAAATAATACTATTTACCGATGGTGCCGGGTATTTGAAACGGATACAGGTAGCGCAGCTGGAAGCGCAGGGCATCAGGGTTATCACAAAGCGCCTTAGAGAACTGACCTGTGCCAAAAATAACCTTACCTGCGTTACTATGACGGATGGCAGCAGCATTCCCTGCGATGCCGTATTTGTGCATCACGGTCATAAGGTGAATAATGAGTTGCTCCTCCAGCTTGGCGCACGCACCAGCCGCAAGGGAGCGGCAATTACCAACCGCAAGCAGGAATGCAGCATACCGGGTTTATACATTGCAGGAGATGCTGCAATTGATATGCATTTTGTAGCTGTGGCAGCAGCAGAAGGCACGAAGGCAGCGGTAGCCATCCATGATAGCCTTATGCATATGGAGCATGCAGGGATCCTGCCTGAAAGCGAATGATAGAATATTTGCTTTTGATCGCCAATCAGGTGGAAAAATGCCTCCGGCAGACAGGATAATTTAACACATTTCTATTACCTTTGCCCAACAATTTTTCCCTCTTTTTTCATTAAATGCTGCGCGAACAGATAATGGATGCCCGCCAGCCGCTGCTTATCACAGCGCGCATGCGCGATTATGCCCAGCTGGTTAAGCCCAATCTGAGCTTCATGGTGGTTTTTAGCAGCGTTGTAGGCTACCTGATGGCTCCGGATGTGGTATTTTCTTGGCCGGAGGTGCTCACTCTTTTTATTGGTGGAGTAATGGTTACCGGCGGTGCAAATACGATCAACCAGATCATAGAGCGCGCTGGTGATGCTCATATGAAGCGCACCGCTATCCGTCCATTGCCTTCCGGGCGTATGAGCATAGCTGAAGCATGGCTTATTGCCGCTGTACTCGGCGGAGGTGGTGTTTTGCTTTTAGGCAGTTATTTTAATTTACTTACCGGCATATTATCACTAACTTCCTTATTGCTGTATGCATTTGCCTATACGCCAATGAAGCGCATCCACCCGATTGCTGTTTTTATCGGCGCTATACCGGGTGCAATGCCGCCTCTGTTGGGGTGGGTGGCTGCTACTAATAGTTTCGGCACCTGTGGCTGGCTCTTATTCCTGGTGCAGTTTTTCTGGCAGTTTCCGCATTACTGGGCTATTGCATGGGTTGGTTATGATGAATATAAGAAGGCAGGCTTTTGCATGTTGCCTACGCAGGAGCGTGAATCCAAGTACACTGCTATGCAGTGCATTACCTATAGTCTTATGCTCATCCCCGTTACCTGGATGCTCGGCAGTATGCATTATACCGGCCCTATTGGCACGCTGATCGGACTTTTCTGTGCTGTATTTTACCTCGGTGCATGTATTATATTCTATCAGAAAAATGATTTCAAAACTGCAAAGCAAGTAATGTTTGCTTCATTCATCTATCTTCCTGCAATGTTACTTGCCATATTATTCAATAAACAATAATCCAATCAGGAACCGGTGATGGAAGGCATCTTAAAAGCAAATACAGTTCAGTCGAGGAAGATACATCCTCATAAATTTGCGCTATGGCTGGGTATGGGCAGCATTGCGATGATGTTTGCAGGGCTTACAAGCGCATACATTGTAAGGCAGAGCCAGGGGAATTGGCGTATGTTTCATATGCCCGTGGTGTTTTGGATCTCTACCGCTGTAATACTTTTGAGCAGCCTGACTGTTTTCCTCGGTGTACGAGCATTTAAAGAACGCCGTATGGCGCGCTACCGTTTGCTTATTACCACAACACTTGGACTTGGCTTACTTTTTGGTGGTCTCCAATGCTTAGGTTTCTGGCAGCTTTATCATATTCCGCAGGCTACTTTATTGAATGGTGAACAGCTTGTAGAAACGATCCGGGTAAGCGGTAACCCAAGCGAGTCTTTTTTATTTATTATTACCGGACTGCATCTGGCACATATTTTAGGAGGTATAATTGCGCTGCTGCTGGTTTTTATTATGGCTTACCGCAAACGAGTGAAAGTGTATAATGCTACCGGGTTGGAGATTGTTGCCGCCTACTGGCACTTTGTGGATATATTGTGGTTATATTTATTTATCTTCTTTCTGGTAAATCAGTAAAATTTTTTCAAAATTTGCGGGCGATTCGCAAAGTCGTACAATTCTATGTCACAAGCAGCTACAGCTACCCATCCTAATTCCGCCAAAGAGACCATCTGGGGCGGCGGCCGGTCTCCGTTCAATGTGTCCTACGGGAAGATGATGATGTGGTTCTTCCTCATGTCGGATGCCTTCACATTTGGCGCCTTACTAATTTCTTATGGTACAAAGCGCTTTTTTAGCGCCGTGTGGCCGGATGCGAATCATGTATTTCATTCGTTCCCGTTCTTTGGGGAAGCTAATTTGCCGCTCGTTTTTGTGAGCTTAATGACATTCATCCTCATTATCTCCTCTGTAACGATGGTGCTTGCTGTACATGCAGGCCATTATCAGGATCGTAAAGGCGTTATTAAATGGCTCCTCTGGACAATCATCGGCGGCGTTGCATTCCTTGCCTGCCAGGCCTGGGAATGGACGCACCTGCACCATGAGATCGGCGGACTTTGGGGTACATTTATGGGCGAAGTCAATCCCGCAGAAACTTACAAGCACTTCTTTGATACCGGCTCTGCTGCTTTTCAGAATGCTGATCCTGCTGCTGCTGCCCAGGCTACCGGCCAGTTCTACAACTTCTTTTTTACAATTACCGGTTTTCACGGCTGCCATGTGCTAAGTGGTGTAATTTTTAATATCGTAATGCTGGTAAACACTGTAAATGGAACCTATGAGCGCCGCGGCCATTATGAAATGGTGGAAAAGGTAGGTCTCTACTGGCATTTTGTAGATCTGGTTTGGGTATTCGTATTTACCTGCTTTTATCTGCTCTGATCAACCAATTCTTAATCCTTTAATTTTTAATTCTTAATTATAATGTCTACGCACAACCAACCGCAGCAGGAAGTTCAGGAGCTTTACGAAGGTGACCAGTCGAAGCTCTATTCCGGCTTAATGAGCCACCACCATGGTGAGAGTGTTAAAAGCGAAGGCAGCAAGAATCAGGTGGGCCGAATTATGAAGGTTACCCTGATCCTTACCGTAATTACGATTGTTGAAGTAGGGTTAGGTTTGTTGAGCCATGCTTGGCATCTGCCACGCGGCATTATCAATACCTTCTTTCTGCTGCTTACCATCTTCAAAGCCGCATACATTGTACGTGTATTCATGCACCTCGGCGATGAGATGAAGAATTTCCTGATTACTATCATGATTCCACTGACGCTCTTTATCTGGTTTATTATAGCGTTCCTTGCCGATGGCCACTTCTGGCTGCACATGAATATTGGGAATATTGCCCGTTAAAGAATAAAAGAATTTTGCGCTGGAAATGAGCAGTAAAAAATCAACATCAAGGTATATTACAGGATTAGCGGTGGCATTTTTGCTACCGCTATCTTTTTATATCCTTGCCAAAGTGCTTCGCAAAGACCAGCTCAATATGCCGGCCTATTATATTGCTGATCGTGTTGACAGCAGCATGGTGAAGGGCAAAAAAATGTATGATACAACCTTTCATAAAGTAAGTGAGCTGAGCGGCATCAACCAATTTGGCGATAATGTTTTACTAAATAAAGATCTTCCGGGGAAAATTCTTTTAGTGGATTTTTTCTTTACCAACTGCCCTACTATTTGCCCGGAGCTTACGCGGAATATGAAAATGCTGGAGCGCGCCTACCGCCGCACACCCATGGCAAATAATGATACGATTGTCCAGTTTATTTCTATTACTGTAAACCCCGAGCGAGATACTGCAGGCGCCCTTTTCGCTTACGCAAAGCGTTTTGGCGTAGATATGAACCATTGGTGGTTTATCACTGGCGATAAAAAAACACTCTATAATTATGCCCGAAGCGAGTTGCACGTTTCTACCCCCGATGGCAATGGCGGTGCCGATGATTTCATTCATAGCCAGCAGTTTGTAATGATAGACAGGAACCGGCACATCCGCGGATATTACAATGGCCTGGACAGCCAGTCGGTAGGTCGATGTGCTTTCGATATCGGCAGGCTGAACATGGAAAAGGAGCATAGAAAATAATAAAGCTTGCTTTGATTGGAATTTTGAGTTCCGCTAATTTTGCATACGCTGCGCCTCAGGCAACTCCTGAGGCCATAACTAAAAACCATTCAAACCTTAAATAATGATCGCTCCGGTTCTTCAGAGAAATGATGCGCGCGCCAACTGGCTCATTATCGGCTTCTCCGTAATTGTATTTTGTGTGGTAGCAGGCCTCGGCGCGCTGCCAAAGCAAAACTTCCGGCTTGGCTTTAATGTGCATTTATTTGCAGCAGCAAATGCCGTAATCAACAGCGTTGTTTCCGTATTGCTCATTACAGCCGTCATTCTCGCGAAAAATAAAAAATACATTGCCCACCGCAATACAATGTATGTGGCAATGATTTTATCTATACTCTTTCTCGTGTCCTATATTGCGCACCACCTGCTTACCGGCGGCGGCACCCGCTACGGCGGCGATTTCAAATATTTCTATTTCGCGCTCCTCATCACCCACATTTTCTTAGCTGCTATCATCCTGCCGTTTATTCTGTACACTGCCTACCGCGGCATGACGGGCGATTATGCGCGCCACCGAAAGCTGGCAAGATATACCTGGCCACTCTGGCTGTATGTGAGCGTCACCGGGCCAATTGTTTATTGGATGATATCACCCTATTACAGCTAAGTTTCATAACTTTACGGTATGAAAAAGGCGTGTTTTTTATTGCTGTTTTCCCTAATGCTGCTGCCGGCTTTGAGTAAAGCGCAGGGCTGCTCTGTATGCACTAAAACCGCCAGCCAGCTTGGCGAGAAGGGTGCGAAAGGCCTCAATGGCGGTATCTTGTACCTTGCTTTCATTCCATTGGCCATCCTTGGCACTATTGGTTTTGTATGGTACCGCCATCAATAGTAATCACCACGATTTTAATTTTTACTATTGCCGATTACCTTTTGTAATTGGCATTTACCGACAGAAACGTCCGTATTTACCGAATGCCTTTGTCTGGCAGCAAGCCCAGAAATTATATTTGCGGCAGCATTCATTCACGCAAAAACAATTTCCTTATGCATCGCGTAGCCGCTACTTTTTTTACCGCAGTAATTTTTGCCTTATTCGTTTCGTCCTGCCGCGAGCCTACTGTGCGTGGAGAAGGTGATTCCAAAACCGATGATCGCAGCACTGCGGGCGCCTACGACCATATTGAGATCAGTGGGCCGGTAGATGGCGAAATTACTGTTACAGCAAGTAGCGCACCTTCCATAAAGCTTGAGGGATTTGCTAATATCCTGCCTTACATCAAGACAAAAGTGGAAGACAATACCCTCAAAATTTATGTGGAGGATGAAGTGCGTGTGCGCACTAAAAAAAATATCATTGCCCGCATCTCGTTGCCATCTTTAGCAGGCGTAAGTGTAGCCGGAAAGAGCGATGTACATATTGCCGGCAATGTAACCGGCGAACAATTAGAGCTGGATATTGCCGGCTCCGGGAGCATAAAGGTGGATGCATTGAATACGACTTCGCTTGATGTATCCATTGCCGGCAGCAACAACCTTAATATTGGCAGCGGCACTGTTACTACTGCCAGCTATGATATTGCCGGCTCCGGCGAGATCCATGCATTTAACCTGAATACTACTGATACCGACCTTGAAATTGCCGGTATGGGAGAGGCAGAAGTTACGGCTTCCGGAAAGCTGGATATATCCGTGGGCGGCAAAGGCAATGTAAAATATAAAGGCCAGCCTGTTGTTACCAAGGATATTGCAGGCTCCGGCAGTGTAGAGCATGTAAATTAATGTCAATGCGAAAGTTAGTGGGAATTGATTATTTTTAAGCAACCCAAATGCTTATCCCATGTTCCATAAAGCTTTTCTGACCCGGATTTTTTTGCTGTTATTTTTAACCGCAATTCCCATCATCACCTTTGCCCAGAAAGATAAGATTGAAGGCCATTGGCTCAATGAGGATAAAACCGCCAAGATCGAGATTTACCGGGCTACGGACAGTAAATATTACGGCAAGATCATCTGGCTGAAAGAGCCCAACCGAAACGGGAAAGCCAAACTTGATGATTTCAATACAAAAGAAAGCCTTCGGAGCCGGCCGCTCATGGGCCTTACTCTCCTGCGCGGCTTCAAAAAAGATAGCGAAAAAACCTATGATGACGGCGAGATCTACGACCCTAAAAACGGCAAGACTTACAGCTGCACCATCACCTACCGCAATGATAAAGAGCTGGGTGTACGGGGCTATATTGGCATCTCGCTCTTGGGCCGCACTACTACTTTTTACCGCACGGATTGATACATAAAATTCAGGGTGGCTATTCGCATCTTTTTCGGTAATTTGTACTACCCGAATATACTTAAAAGATGGCTATGAAACAGCGCTGGAAGTCCGCAATTATTTTTGTAACTGGTATTGCCGCCGGCGGGGCGATGATTGCGGCTTTTGCATTTAATAAAGGCACCGACCGCGAATCCTTAGTGCAGGTGCAGGCAGATGGTAGATTACAGTATAAATGGTATCCCCCTGAGTTGCCGAAAACCGCCAATTTTGCGGGTGAGCCTACCCCACTTGACCGCTGGGAAGTGCGCGAACGGCTGGATCGGGATATCCTTACCAATTATTATACGCACGGTTCGCTGCTATATATCCTAAAGCTGACTACAAGGTACTTCCCGGTTATAGAGCCGAGACTGAAGGCTGCCGGCATCCCTGATGATTTTAAATATCTCTGCGTGGCCGAAAGCTCACTCCAGCACCTTACCTCTGCCGCAGGAGCGCAAAGCTTATGGCAGTTTCTCGGCGGTACGGCTACGCAATACGGACTACAGGTAGATGGTGAGGTGGATGAGCGCTACAACGTGGCTAAAGCAACAGATGCAGCCTGTAAATACTTCAATACTGCCTATGCGAAATTTGGTACTTGGACAGCTGCTGCGGCTTCCTACAATTGCGGCATGGGCGGCTACAACAGCCAGGCGAGCTACCAGGGCAGTCAGAATTATTATGATCTTCTGCTGCCGGAAGAAACCAACCGCTATATGTTCCGAATTATTGCGCTGAAATACCTGCTCTCCAATGCGCAGCAATATGGTTATATCGTGCAGGGCGCAGATGCCTACCGCCCTTTTAAAAGCCATACCGAAACTATTACTGAATCCATCCCTGATCTTGCGGCTTATGCTAAGGATAAGGGTACTTCCTACAAAATTATTAAGATCCTGAATCCGTGGCTTCGAGGTAGGTCGCTTACTGTACGTAGCGGGAAAAGCTATGAGGTTGAGCTGCCCTTGTAAGAGAATCAAGAGGGTATTAAAGTTGCACTTGTATTGTATTGGAAAATTTAGGCACCAATACCGCCAAAAAAATCTCTGATCAGGGAATATAGCAATGCGCAAGCCTGTATATTTATATAGATATTTTTATATGGGTTAGCGTATTAATTTTCTATTTTGCAACTGCTCTAGATAATTTAGGAACTTCCATTTAATAGAAAACCGCTGCCCATAGTGAGCAGCGGTTATTTAAATTTTAAACAAATTAATTTTACCAGCCCCGACGATGGTAATAGTGCCTGCGCGGGCCACCACCATAATAGCCACGGCCATAAGCACGGTGATAGCGCGGTCCGCCGCCATAATAGCCACGGCGATAGCCCCGGCCATAATACCCACGATGGTGATAGCCAGGTTCTACAACAACCACAGCGCGCGGACCCCGGTGATAATAACCATGACGGTAGCCATGATGGCGATAATACTGTGCGTTAGCGGAGCCTGCAGTAAAAAGCATTACCAGCAAAAGCCCCAGAAGCATTCTGATTTTCATGTTTTCCAATTTTAAAGGTTAAGTGATTAAGACGTGTATAGATTGCCTTGGTTTAAATAATTAAGATTATTCTTTTGGCGGAAGTGCTGGTGTGATGGGACCCGGCGGTGGTGGGGCTGGCACTACCCTCACTTTCTTCTGCCGCTTAATATTCATCGGCTGCATTTGCGGCTGTACCTCAGGTGTAGCTTTATTCAAATCCGGCGCTGTAATATAGGCGGGCTCACCCGATACATTGGGTGTTGGTTCACTGCGTTTAACAGGCTGCGAGCGGGTAGGTTTTTTCTTATGCTGCGCGATGCATTCCGGTGCCCAAAGAATAGTGCTAACCGTAACCGCAAAAATAAAGATCAGTATTTTGGTCATGAGGATGTATAGTGGAATTACACGAACAGTTCAAAAACCCTACCATCAACTTTTCTAATAAAAAAAATTCCGGATTACTTAGCGGAATCCGGAACAATAAAATTATCAGCGAAATTATTTGCGGGAATATTTGGACGGAATAGAGAAGTTAAAGTCAACTGGCTGGTCGAATTCGGCTTTATTGAATTCCATTTCTATATAATTGCGACCTGTGCTATCCTGCACATTTATTTTACGGCTGTTAGCAAATGCCTTTACGGCTTGCTTATTATAGGCTTCATACTGCAGGAGCAGCGTAGTTTTATTACCGCCGCCTGCTAATAGCTGCTGTTGCAGCAAAGTACTGTCTGAAGCACTAAAAAGCGCACTTTGCTGATAGCTGTTTCCAAGCAGTAATACGGCAATTCCTGCTGCGCCAACGTTCATTTTGCCTGGCTTTTCTACGCCCGGATGCAAGACGTCACCAATAAGTAAACCTTGAAGCGCGGCAAAATCCACCGAGACTGGCAGTAGTTTACCGGCTTCCGCAAAGGGCAATACCGTTACTTCTTTTTTAAGCCTGTTGATAAGTATTATGGTATCCGGAGTAATCTGAAGCCTGGCGACTTCTACGAGCCCCAGTGCGGTAATACTTACCCATATTTTTTTACCACGCTCCATACGGATAGAGGCTGCAAAATCCTGCTGCTGATCTTTCCCTTCATAATGTACTTTCGCTTTCCCGTTAAATGTATTGTAGGCAATTGACTTATTCCATAAGGGTAAAATTCCATCCACCGTCAGGCTATCAGCTAATCGTTTGCCTACCGCAACGGTATCATTTATCGATACAGAACTGCCACTCTTCAAGGTATCAACAGTCATTGCGCGCAGCGAATCACCAATCGGTACAATAGCTTTATGCCGTGTACTTTTATGAAACAGCCGGCAGCCGGTTATGCCCGTGAGTAGCAAAAGCGCCGTGATCCCTGTGAGAAATTTATTCATACAATTTACGGTCTGCAATCATTTTATCCAACCGGGGCTGCTCACTGCCTTTGGCTTTTGCAGCTTTCCAGGCATCCACGGCCTTATCTGCATTTCCAAGCTTATACTCAACTGCGCCGAGGTGCTCTAATAGTGCAGCATCTGCTTCACCATTAGTCTTGTCTATAGCCTGTTGAATATATTTTTTTGCTTCCGCAAATTTACCTTGCTGGTACAGTATCCAACCATAGGTATCTAAAAACGTGCCTTCAGCCGGGCGAAGGATCAGCGATTGCTTCGACATCCGCTCAGCATCGCTAAGCCGTATATTGCGCTCTGAAAGGTAATAGGCGTAATTGTTCAGTACTGTTGGGTTTTTAGGGTTCAGGCGCAGTGCATGCTCAAAGGCGCTATCACTTTCTTTATAGTTTTTAGTTGTATTATAAATATCGCCCAGCGTGCTGTACATATTAGCAAGCTGCTCTGCGTCCTCTTCCGGCTGCAGGTCAATGGCCCTGTTTAAAGACCGGATGGCTGCCGGATATTCTTTTTTATTCTGATGCCCTACTCCATTCAGGAAATGAACAATCGATTGTGTAGGAAATAACCGGGCAGCTTTATCGCTGTAATAAATCAGCGAATCAGCATCTTTCCGGTCTGTAAGACTGTAGAGCAAACGCCTCCACGGCTCAAACTTGCCGGGATGCCCCGAAATGATCTTGCGATACTGCGCTGTTGCCAGCCCCTGTTTTCCGGTAAGCTGCAGCACCTCTGCATAGAGCTCCAAAACCGAGGTATCCTCAGGATGCTGTGCTACTACTTTCTCAACAAGTATAAGCAGCCTGCCACGTTGCTGGGAATCAGCAAACGATTCCTGAAGATAAGGAGTAAGCAGACCGAGCTGTGTTTCCACATCGAGTGTCTGGTTGGTAATCGCTTCTTCAACATAGCGCTTATAGCCCGCAGTATCACCCTTTTTCAAGGCCTGGCCGGCGAGCGAAAGCTGCATAGTGGGGTCATTCGGAAACTGTTTCCGCATTTGGCTATATACTTCATTTGCCTTGTCTTGCTGCTTGTTATTGCTGTAAAGCTCAGCAAGAAGCGAGTAATAGCGTGCCTCTTTTGGGTTGTGGTCAATTAGCTTATGGATTACAACAGCAGCGCCAGCCACATCATTCATTTTTAAATAAATCTGCTGTTCCTGTATCAGGACATCGTCATCCAAACCTTTTTTATGCTCGAGTTGAGCAAGGATTGCAAGCGCCTCCTTGTATTTGCTGGCACGTTGATAGAGGAGCGCAGCTTTGAGGAGATATTCATCATTGTACTGTTCTTCTTTGGCAAGTGCAGCAAAGCTTTCTGCGGCGGCAGTGTAATCATTGCGCATAACAGAGATATTGGCCGCCTGCTCCCGGTACCATTTATTTTTCCCATCGATGCCAAGTGCCTTCTTGATATACTCAGCAGCCTTTTCAGGTTTGTTTTGTGTTATGGATATTTTAGAAAGATCATAATATGGAGCAGCCTCATCAGGATTAAGCTTAATTACCTGGAGCAAGAGGGCTTCACTCTGCTTGTCATCGCCAAGCATCCGCGCCTTAACAGCATCGTAATAAAGCTCATCTGTTTTAGATGTGGCAGACGGCGGGGCATCCTGCGCAGCAGCTATAAATTGCATACTGCAAGTAAGAAGCAGTGCGGGCAATATTTTTATTAAGGAATAAAATTTCATGATTGCGTTGAGAAATCGCCGAGACTAAGCTCACGTGGCTTTTCACTGTAATTTACGTTTTTGCCGATAAGCGAGTTTCTGATTACCGCATTTTTTACAACGCTCGATTCCTGGATAATGCTGTCAGAAATCCGCGAATTTTCAATTATAGCGCCTGCTTCAAGCGATACGTACGGCCCGATCACCGAATTTTTTATGATTACTTTTTCGCCAATAAAGCAAGGCGCAATGATCGTGGCGTTTTCAATTACGGCACTTTCTGCAACCAATTTCTCCTTTCCTTCCAGGAAACTTAAAATACGGCCATTCGTAAAAACCGTGGCGCTATAGTTGCCGCAGTCCAGCCATTCCTCTACCTGGTCTGTATAGAATTTTACACCATTATTCAGCATATGATCCATTGCATCCGTAAGCTGGTATTCACCTTTCATCTTAATGTCGTTATCAATGAGGCGTTGCAGCTCCGAGCGCAGCCGTTCGCCATCCCGGAAATAATACACGCCGATTATCGCAAGGTCGGATACAAACTCTATTGGCTTCTCTACAAATGCTTCAATGGAGTTCCCTTCTCCCAGTTTCACGACGCCAAAGGCAGAAGGATCATCCACTTTCTGTGTCCACACAATCGCATCTTTATCAGCATCAATGCTAAAATTTGCTTTAAACAAGGTGTCTGCAAATGCGATGAAAACATTGCTGTTGAGGCATTCCTGGGCACAAAGAATGGCGTGTGCCGTACCCTGCGGCTCCTGCTGATAAAATATTTTTCCTTTGGCGCCCAATGATTCCGCTACGCTGACTAAATGCTTTTCTGCGGCTTCGCCGAATGCCGGACTAATAATAAAGGCCACTTCCTCCACCTTTTCATTGGAGGTAGCAATGATGTCTTCCACAATACGCTGCACCATGGGCTTGCCTGCTATAGGAATAAGCGGCTTAGGGGTGGTTAAGGTATGCGGGCGCATGCGCTTGCCCATGCCGGCCATTGGGATGATAATATTCATTATTATTAAGTTTATATTTTAAGTGCTTAATGTAGCCTTTTGGTCCTGTTTAAACTCAAAACTAAAAATAAGAACTAAAATTGCCCATATTCATCCCAAAAACAAAAAATTATTAACCTGTATGGCCAAAGCCGCCTGTGCCTCGGCTTGTATCTTCCAGCGCTGCAACTTCATGCCAGCTTATCTGCTCATATTTTGCAATGATCATCTGGGCAATGCGCTCGCCGTCCGTTATTTCCTGTGGTTCAGTAGAAAGATTGATCATAGAAACCATTAGCTCGCCCCTGTAGTCGCTATCAATGGTGCCAACTGCATTAGCAAGCGTTAGCCCTTTTTTAAGCGACGTGCCGCTCCGCGGTCGTATCTGCGCTTCAAAACCTATAGGCAAAGCTATATAAAGCCCGGTCGGTATAAGGCGGCGCTCCATGGGTTGCAAAATAAGGGGAGCATCCAGCCATGCACATATATCCATGCCAGCAGAGCCGGCGGTTTGGTATCGGGGCAGTGCGTGCGGACTTTTATTAATGATCGAAACAGTTGCCTTATCCATGCGGGCGCGAAGGTAATTATGAAATGGCGCAATTTATTCACCGGGCTTTTTAAGTTAAGAATTTCAGCGCCGGAAAAGCTATTTTTGCCTGTTCAATTATACGGTGCAATCCCGTAAAAACAGCAGAAGAATCAAGAATGGCATTGCTTGGAAACATTATTGCGCGCTCCCTCCGCGTCCGTAAAAAATTTACTTTACCTGTTGCCTCCCCACGGGCTTACCAGCGGCATACGCTCAAGCAGCTTTTAGAGCGTGGCCAGTACACAGCTTTTGGCAAGCAATATGATTTTGGCGGTATCCTAAGCCGCGAAGTGGATTTTATCACTGCATTCCGCGAAGCGGTGCCCGCACATACTTATAATGAGATGTTTGGCCAATGGTGGCACCGCCAGCTCGAAGGCGAGGAAAATGTAACCTGGCCCGGAAAGATTAAATACTTTGCTCTATCGAGTGGCACCTCCGAATCAGCCTCCAAGCATATTCCGGTAACCTCGGATATGATCAAATCCATCAAGCGGATGGGCTTTAAGCAACTATATGCCATGAGCAATTTCAAAGTGCCGGCACGAGCCTACGAAAAAGGTATCCTGATGCTCGGAGGCACTACTACCCTTTTTGAAAAAGATGATTATTATGAAGGCGATATGAGCGGAATATCTGCCAAAAATATGCCCCGTTGGGTATCTTCCCTACTTTATAAACCGGGACAAAAAATATCCAAAACCCCTAATTGGGAAGACCGCATCCAGATGATCGTGGAGCGCGCGCCTACCTGGGATGTAGGCACGATATGCGGTGTGCCGGCCTGGGTGCAGATTGTGCTGGAGCGCATTGTGGCTTACCATAAAGTAAAAAACATCCACGAGGTTTGGCCCAACCTTACCATCTATATTCACGGCGGCGTATCGTTTGAGCCATACCGCGGGCATTTCAAAAAGCTGCTGGGTAAGCCGGTTCATTTTATTGAAACCTACATGGCTTCTGAGGGCTCTTTCGGATTCCAGGCGCGACCTGATGAGCCTGGCATTAAGCTGGTACTCAACAACGGTATTTTCTTTGAGTTCGTGCCTTTTAATGAAGTCAATTTTGATGAGGATGGCAACCCGCGGCCGCGTCCTGAAACGGTGCTTATTGAAGAAGTGGATGAGACAACCGACTATGCTGTAATGCTCAGTACCTGTGCCGGCGCGTGGCGCTATATTATCGGGGATGTAGTGCGTTTTACGAATGCAAAGGAAGGAGAAATCATTATTGTAGGTCGCACCAAACAGTTCCTCTCCCTTTGCGGGGAGCACTTGAGCGTGGATAATATGAATAAGGCTATTGATACCGTGCAGCGAAAATTAGGCATTACGGTGCGCGAGTTTACAGTTGCCGGTTTTGCATATAAGGGGATGTTTGCGCACCGTTGGTATATAGGCTGCGATGAGGATTGTGGCGTGGCAGATCAGATTAAACAGGTGATCGATGATACGCTCCGAAGCATTAACGATGATTATGCAGTAGAGCGGGAATCTGCGTTGAAAGAAATTTTTGTAGAAGTACTACCCAATGGTGCTTTTTTCGATTACCTGCGCTATCAGGGAAAGGAAGGGGCCATGAATAAATTTCCACGGGTAATCAAGGGCCCGCAGCTCGAAAAGTGGAAGGGCTTTCTGAAAGAGGAGGGCGTGAAAGCCTATTCTTCTATCTGAGCATCTGAATTGACCATTCATTTATCGAAGGGTTTACTCTTATCTCTGATTGAATATTTTGTAAGGAACATCATAGCCACGTGCTGGGGGATCTTTCGCTGCACAATCCGGCATCATTTTACTGTGCTGAATATTTCAACCAATCAACACAACTATCAAAATGAGCATAACATTAGAACAGGCCGAAAAAGCAATCATGGCCGCTAAAGAAAAGGCTATGGATCTTAAAGTTGCTATGAATGTCGCGGTGATTGATCGCGGCGGCAACCTTGTTGCCTTCGTGCGCATGGATGGTGCATGGCTCGGTTCAAAAGACATTGCCATTAAGAAAGCGCAAACTGCCAATTATTTTGACATGGGTAGTGGTGATCTGGGTAAGATGTCTCAGCCGGGGCAGGACCTATATGGCATCGAGCTCTCCAATGGCGGGCTCATCTCTTTTCCAGGAGGCGTATTGCTCAAGGATTCCCAAAGCAATATTATCGGTGCTATCGGTGTAAGTGGCGGCTCGGTAAAGCAGGATCAGAAGGTGGCAGAAGCAGGTGCCGGCGCAATTAATTAATGATGATTTATCTTTCAAAAAAATTACTCATGAAAAATAACCTCCATTTTGCACCACGTGGCGATGATACCGGCAATGTAGATGCAGGCGATGCCAGCGCATCCCTCTATAATATTAATGAAGATAACATCGACCCGACGGCGAATTCAGAACGTACCGGTATTACTCCGGGGCAGAATGTTGAAGACCTGCGAGGTGCCATGCACGGCGATCCTGAAGCCGATCTGGACGGAGATGCCGGGGACGCCACCAGAACGAATTCCGGCAATGCAGGACGTGCGGACGGAACGTCTGTATGATTTTTACCGCAATTTAACTTCAAAGCAGTAATCCCTGCCTTGCTAATATCATTTGCGAGGCAGGGATTATTTTTATTAACCGAAGTTCAATTTATACTATTCAGATCAATAGTAAAGATGAGATTGGAATTGGCCGGAATTTTGCCGCTTGCCTGGCTGCCATAAGCAAGGGAAGGTGGCAGGTACAATATAATCCTGCCTCCTGCACCGATCAGCGGAATACCTTCTTGCCAGCCTACAATAAGCTGGCTAAGGTTGAAGGCAATGCCATCGCCCGATTCAACTGCAGTGCCGTCTGTAAGTTTCAGCGCATAATTAACATTCACATTGGTACAGGAGGATGGCTTTGCAGCAGCATCGCCCGCCTTTTCAATTTTGTAAAAGAACCCTCGTGCATCTTCGGTTGCAGTGATACCTGCATTGGTTATATAGGCGCGCAGCGTGGTTATTTCGGCAGCGGGAGCTTTAGTCACTACAGGATCGCATTTTTTTGAATTGTCGGTGCCTTTACCACATGCGGTAAAAGAAAACAGGGCGACAGCGATAGCCGCAGTGAGCATTTTTTTCATAGTTGTTGGAATTACGCCGCAAGCTAAATATTTTTTAAGAAAAGGAATTGCGCCGAAGTATGAAAATTCCTATTTTTTCTTAACCGTATCGACTTTTTCCAGCGTATCCACACCAGTTGTCTCATGTGGTGGTGCTACGCCATCCCGTTTCTGCTGCTCGGCCATAATCTTTGGCAGAAAAGTTTCTACTTCCTTTTGGAGGTCTTCTACTGTAATAGTATTTGCAGTGGGGTTTGTGAGCAGTGCGAACCAGGGCCTTGGATGTCCAAATGGATAGACCCCATAAACAATAGTGGGTGTGCCGTTTGCCAGCAGGTTGTCTGTGCCTTTAAGCACCCATTGGTCGGCCCATTCATACATATATTTTGCATCCGCCTCCAGCATCCGCAGGCACGAATGGGAGGCCGGGTAGCCAGGCATAGCATACTGGTGCCAGCCTACCCCGCCCTTATTACTGATATTGAAATTCCATTTTAGCTTCCATTCATCGCTTACCGTGCTGATGGTCTCTTTGGCCTTCCAGTTAGAAAAAAAGAGGCCGGTAGGGGTAGGTGTGGCTTTTTTACCCATGCTGGTTGGCCCCCAATGCACAAGTGTACCATTTTCATAAGCGCCGAAAGCCTGTATTGGATAAGCAAAAAACACGATCTTTTTCACATCCTTCAGGAAAGGAGCCTGTGCCGGGAAAGGTGCATAAGCCAGCATATCGCCTATAATCGTATCGGGCACAATGAGCGTATCGGGGCGCTTGCTGCTCCCGGCATCTACCCGGTTTAGGGCATAAATAATGTAGCGCTGCTCCGGCGTATAAAGGGTGTTAATGGCTTTGCGCAGGCTGTCCTTTTTGGTGAGTGCATGCCAGGTAATTGCTTTAGTGGCAGGCGCATCGTCCGTTTTTTTCTTAGTCGTTTCTTTCGCCTTTGAAATAGGAGGTTTGCTCTTGCCTGCCGGGCCGGTATCATTAGTACAGGATGCTAATGCGAGGGCTACTGCCGTGACGGCAATGACAGAAATGCGGGTTATAATCATGGAATGGGCGTTGAAGTGTATCTAATTTCCAGCAATGAAATTTCATGCCATACTATAAACGAAGTCAATATTGTCTCTAAAATGAAGAGGCCGTCTCAGAAGTCAAAATCTGAGGCGGCTCTTTTTATTGAAATAATTTCAATATCAGCGTATGTTGAGGTAGTTTATGCAGGATGATAGTTTGTTAGCACATAAAAACAACCTTTCAGGCTGCTTTCTTCTTTAAGTTGTGCGCTATTGCTAATAAGCCTGCTTCTATTAATACTTTTTCATTGCCCCTGAGCATGAACCGGCGGAAGCCTTTGTTTTGCTTCACATTTCCGAACACCGGTTCTACATCATGACATCGTTGCTTGCGATAAGCTATCCCTTGTTCACTTCGCAGTCGTTCCACTGCCTGGCGTTTTAGTCTTTGCCCCTCATGTGATACTTCAAGTGTCCGGTTGCCTTTTGCTTTATGACAGCCAACCCGCAGTGGGCAGCCCTCACAGTTTTGCGCCCTGTATTTTGAGATGATTCGTTTGTAGCCGGCCTGTGTACTTTGTTCGCCTTCCCATATCTTATTCATCACCTGGCCCATTGGGCAGATATAGTGATCCTGGACTTCATTATAGTACAGCTTATCCGTTGTAAAAGGCTTCTTATCCTTCGTTGCATTCTTACGATGGCTGTAAGCTAATGCCTTTTGCTCTTTATCAAAATGGCTGTGCTTTACGTAAGCCTCAACCTTATTACTTTCCAGATAATTATAGTTCTGCTCTGAGCCATAGCCTGCATCCGCTACTACTACTTCAGGCATTTCTTTATAAAGTTCTTTGTGTTGATCTATGTGGGCAGGTAAGGTCGTCGTATCTGTTGGGTTGTGGTGGATGCTGTAGTTAACGATGTATTGGTTGTTGGTAGATACCTGCAGATTGTAACCTGGCTTCAGCTGGCCGTTGCCCATATGATCTTCCTTCATGCGCATAAAGGTGGCATCGGCATCTGTCTTGCTATAACTGTTGCGCCCTTTCATCAGTTGCTCCTGCGCTTCATACTGGTCCAGCTTATCTGGCCAGTTCTTCTTTCCATAGCTCAGCTTTGCCTTTACTTCCTTAGTTACCGGCTTATCTTTGAGGGCTTCATTGATCTGATCGATTGTCTCTTTTACTTTAACGGAATCGATCTTATCAAAATCAGGCGGGGTATCATCGGTCAGCTCTTCCGCAGCTACCTTTTGGGTATAGGCCCAGAGTTCCTTGAGCTGGGTTTTGATGCGTTCACGACTGGTCTTAATAGCCTTGCCCCATACAAAGGTGTAGCGGTTGGCATTGGCTTCTATCTTCGTTCCATCGGTAAATACTTCCTTCAACGAAAGGTGGCCGGCATCCGCAAGCAACAATACAACCTGTGAAAAAACTTCCTGCAAGACATGGCGCAGGCGCTCAGAGCGGAAGCGGTTGACCGTGTGGTGGTCTGGCTTATTCATTCCTGCCAGCCACATAAAATGAATGTTTTCTTTAAGCGCTGCTTCAATCTTACGGCTGCTGTAGATATTGCTGATGTAAGCAAATACCAGTGTTTTCAGCAACATACGCGGATGGTAAGACGATGCACCACCGCCTTTGTACTTTTTCATCAGTGCATCAATATCTATCTGATCAATCACCTGTGCAACAACACGAACAGGGTGTTGCTCATCAATCAACTCATCCAGTGAGGGCGGTAGCAGAAAGGCCTGTGTGGGTTGGTAATTCTTGAAAACCGGTTTGATTGCCATTCTTAAATTTACAACCAAAACCCTTTCTGGTAAAGGATTACAGCCTGTTTATTTATACAGCAGCCTTGTGAATAAACCCCGCCGTAAAACCGTTTTCACAAAAAAAGAGACTGCCCTTTTGAGACAGCCTCATTTTTAAATGCGGGACGATAAAATAACTGGTGCCGATTATTTCGGCAGAGTTAATTCACTTTACTCTTTTACCACCCTAATTGTTTGCTGATGCGCATCATCGCTATATTTTAAGAAGTAGATACCTGATGCAAGCCCGCTGATATCAATAACAGCATTGTTGGCATTCAGCTCAATGCTCTGGATCACATTTCCGGTTATATCAGTAAGGCGTAGCTTGCTGCCATAACCGGCACCGTGGGTTGTTACATTCAGCATATCTTTCGCAGGATTAGGAAAAGCTTCCATAGCAAAGCTGCCTTGTTTCACCGCAGCCGTAACAACCTTGCTCAGCCCGCTTCTGCCGTTGCTTTCATACATCCGCAGGCGATAGTAGTTTGTGCCGGTTACAGGTTGTACATCTTCATACACGTAGCCCGATGCCTTGCCTTTTGATTCTATGCGTGCGATGCGGCCGAAGTCTTTACCATTGGTGCTCCGCTCCAGCTCAAAATAGGCTCCTGCATTTTCCGTAAGCGTATTCCAGCGCACTTCATTGACGGCTTCCTTGTTCAATGCGCTGATATCACCGAGGCGGATAGCAAGCGGTACCTGGCTTTCAGCCTTCAGAAAGTGACCGGAGAAACCCGTTACAGGGAAGCTGATCTCCCAATAGCCCAAAGCATTATTCCAAAGCTTGGTAATGGCTGAAGTAGGAATCCGTGTTACATTATTAGCATTATACTGGCCACCGGGGCCGGTAGTGCCGGACGATGGCAGTCCATGAAACTGGTAGATCACAATATTGCTGGTTGCCGCTATATCTGTGCTGCTTGCGGGAAGATGCAGTTGTGATGCACCAACCGAAGTATTATAATCCGTAAACTCAGATTGCAGGAAATAAAGCTTCACCGTTGCAGGCAGGTTATTGGTAGGCGTGATCTCCACAGAGCGCTGTACATAACCATTAAACACCGGGCTTAATACTGTTGTGGCCGTTGTTTGTCCGAGATCGGTAAGGGAATCGGTGCTTACCGTCGCAATGAGATGACAACTATTATCCGTATAATTGAAGAGCATCCCGGAGTCATTATCATTGGTTTGGGAAGCATTGGATGCAAGGCCGGAACTGAGGCCGGCAACAGTCATGGTAAGCGTATTGCTACCTACCGGCGCAGTTGAAGTGCATGGTGCATTACTTACAAGCTCGCAGGTTATCTGCTGGCCGTTCGCAACTAAGGAATCAATGAAGATCGCTTTGCCGGCATTGGTAATATTCACCCCATTCTTCTTCCATTGGTAAACCGGAACAGGACCGCCATTTACCGGCGTGGCTACAAACTTAACCCAGTTGCCCGCGCAGATCGAAGTGCCCGGCATTGCAACAATGGAAACAGTGGGAATGAGCACCGGATTAACGGTAATCGTTTTTACCGGTGATTCTTCTGTTCCGAAAGAATCCGTAGCACGCAGTACATAATTGCCAGCATCGCTCAGCGCCGCATTTGCCAGGCTGAACATAGTCGCAGAAGTATTGCCGGTGGTTGCATTGTTATGATACCACTCGTAGGTTACCGGCTGGCCATCCTTTACAATGCTGTAGCCGATATTCAGGGTTGAATGCTCACAGATCACATCGCTTGCAGCATTCAGCGAAGTTATATTCAACTCCGGGCCGGATATAAAGTCAAGGCTATCTATATTATTGAACTGATCGAACTCCAGCGGATTGCTATGCACGATCTCTGTAGTTATCCGCCCGTTGCCCACCATATTTACATTCCACGTTTTTACTATGCGCGCGCTGTCATTTGAGTTGAGCGTAAACTGAACGCTATCCAGAAGAGTTCGTACACCAGCATTATTCGTGATGAAATACTTCAGGTACGCGGTACCATTGTCGCCGCCATAATTGCGGATATAGTTACGTATCGTGATCGTTTGCCCTTTCCGGAAACCTGACTTAGAGAAGGTGATGGCTTCATTCTTGCTATGCGCAAAATCGGGCGCACCGCCTACGATGATAGCACGTGTGGCTTCGTTATTGTTTTCCACGAGCTCAATATTATCATCGAGCGCATCGGCTTTCACCTTAAATATTTTAGGGCCAACTGTAGCAGATGAATAAGTTGCGGTTGCCGCCACTGTGGTGTCCAATCCCGGATAAAGCGTATCAAGGGTTACGTCTGCGCCCAACTGTACTCCATCTACAAAGAAACGAACCTTACAAGGCTTAGACTTCTGAGTGCCTTTATTGAATACTGAGGCAACAACACTTACAGTCTGGTTTGGATTAGGATTCAGGTTGCTTGGAGAGATATGCTGCGAAAGGATTTCCAGATCCGGCAGGCCTTCAAGTACCGTTACATAAATAGCACCGGTATTGTTGCTTTCAGAAGCTTCGCAAATATTGCCTGCTGTATCTGCGAGCAAATTGATCACATAAGTACCGGCAGCAGTGAAGGTATAATCCACTCCTGTATTTACTTCTGCTCCGGCAGCGATTGCAGGGATATTATCACTGCCAATCAGGTTGCCATTGTACGAGAAGGAAACCACATTTACGCCGGCATCGCGGGTGCCGGTATTAGTAACTACCGTGCCGAAATGCGTTGGGATATTTTTCACGGCAACATACGGGCTGCATGAAGAGCCGGTCCGGTAGCACCCAACGCCTGCGGTCAAGTCTGTAGCAAGATTAAACGACGTAGTATTATTGGATTCATCGAATTCAGTAACCGCAAGATCTGCATCCGCTACAGCCGTGATTACGATAGGGCAACCGCCGGCAGGAACAGTATAAGCATTTGACACGACCATAGCATTGGTATTGGCACTAAGTCCGCTTACATTGGTTGCGTTGCCTATTTGCACCCCATCCGCATAGAACTTGACATGGAAGGCTCCGGCGCTGCTGCCTGTATTGTGTAGCTGCGCAGAGAAATTCATCTGTGTGCCCGTAACCAGGTTAGTTGCCGATGGGCTGATGTTGCTAATGCTAAGCTCAGGGAATGGTACATATACAACTGCATTGAGCTCATTATTTATCTCACTCCTTTCTGTAACTACGGCATGTGCATCTGTAACCATTTTCAGGTAATGGTAGCCCATTTGCAGCGCCGGGTTATTGTAGTTCCATGTCTGGTAAGATTGGCCACCTATTGCCGCAACAGCAAACGAATCGAGCAGTACCGGGGCATTGCCGGAAAGCGAATCATAAAGCAGGATCTTATGCGCACCTGCATCCACACAGACTCCGTCAATATCTCTCACAGAGAAAGATGTACTGCCCGTCTGCGAAAAGTAACCGAGGGATAGATCAGGCAGGTTGAGCTCTACATTAATAACTGAGCTGCCTATGGTTTCGTGCCTGCCCGCTGTATCATAAAATACGTTGGTATAGGACATTGTGTGGTTGCCTGTGGCTAATGTAAAGGCATCCGAGTAGCTGGTAACGATGCATGGATTGATGGTTGCCGTAGTATGCGTATAGGTAAGCACATTATCTACGAACACCTTTGTTGTATCGTTGTGCAGCGTATCATGATTGCAATGGTTGGTAAAAGACACTGCATAGTTGAAGGGCAGGTTCTCTTTGATGCAACCACCTGCCACACCATCGGAAAAGTGTACCGGATAATCATTTCCGGTGCTACTGCCACAGCTCTGGCAGGGCGCAGTAAATACAGCGCTCCCGGTTGTGCCCGTCAGTGTATAATCCGTTACTGTTACGGTATAGCTATAGGGCACCCCGCAGCCTAATCCGGAATAATAAACACTCCAGTTGCCGCCTGTTACGGTATTCGTAACGAGCGTTGGGCCATTGGCAATTTGCACCGTTACTGTAGCACCTAATGCAGGTGGATTACCTACAAGATTCAGTCCGCTATAGGTTGCGGTACCGCTGATGCTTACAGCAGGCTCAGGGCAGGATTGCGTATTGGCAGTGCGCGTGGTGCCGATAGCGCCGGGTATTGAGAAGTTGCCAACAATTACCGGGCGGATGGCGTAGTTGTTCAGCGGGTTGTTTTCAGCCAGCGTATTCGCACTATCTATCCATACTTTGATCGGGTAGAAGCCATCCGGCGCAAAAGAGAAATTCTGTGTAATGGTAGCTGTAGTGTTTGCACCAATAAAAGGCAGCACGGTGCTCGTAAGGAATACACTGTCTTTGTAGAACCGCACCGGTACATTGCTCGCCGTATAAGGTGAATTGTTATGCACTACTGCCGAAACAGTGAATTGCTGGCCAACAGCAGGATTATTATTGCTGAACGTTATGTCATTCGCATAGATGGCAAGATCAAGCCCCTGGTTGGTAACAAGCGGGCCGGATACATAGGCAGTATTCACAGCAATAGCCGTATTGCCCAGCGAATCGGTAGCGGAGAAGCGGTAGCCGTAAGTGGTGCCGATGGAAAGGTTTTGAGTGTAAGTAAAAGTTTCACCATTCATCCAGTTAGTGCCTGTACCTATTTTGCTCATTGAGTACATGCCTTCACCTGCATCGATAAAATCACCATCACCGTTCAGGTCAATGCCTACTTTAGGGAAGCCGGCCATCGGGGCTGTATTGCTTATATTCTTGTAAACAATCCGATAGTTGAACGTACCGCTCGGAGCAACCGTTTTATCAACACCTGAAGTTCCATTGTACGGCGCTGCGGCAACAAATGTCAGTTGCGGATGAGCACCGGGCACATAGCCATTACCTGAAACATTCACCACTAATGGCGCAAGACCAGCTGTTGTGCTCAGTATATTGATCAATCCGGTATAACCGGTAATCGCAGTGGGTTTGAACTTAACCTCAATGAATACACTCCCACCTACAGCAATCGTATTGTTGAATGCAGCTGCAGGGAAAACTACACTGTTACTCGTAACGCTGCTGATTGTAAGGGGAACATTACCTGTATTGCTGATCTGAAAGGTATGGCTGATCGAATCATTGATCGCCACATTTCCGAAATCATAGTTTGAAGCCGCAACCGTCCAGGCCGGGGCCGCATTTACACCTTTGCCATCCAGCACTACATTAAACGTACCGGTACTGGTAGTAATATCCATCGTTTGCTGGTAGATGAGCAACCCTGTTGGAGTAAAGCTGACAGGAACAGTAAGGGTAGCATTGGGAGCAATGGTCTGGGACGTGAATGCCGAAGCAAATGGCGCGCCAACCAATACTCCGGAAACCGTTTCAGAGAAAGTACCGTTATTGGTGATTGTAATGTTGGTTGTTGCAGTAGTATTGAGCACCACATTGCCAAAATTGTAGCTGCCGGTTGAAACAGCAAGTGAGCTGAAATTCACCATTACCATAGCAGTATCCTTATTAGCGCAGCCTGCCGCATTTGTAGCGGTAACTACATAGTCAGCTGTGTTTAATGGAGATACTATAGTGGTCGCCGTTGTATCTCCATTGCTCCATGAGTAGGTAATGCCACCTGTAGCCATAAGCGCAACGCTGCTTCCGCGAAGGATCGTCTGGTCGGGGCCGGCACTCACTACCGGAAGCGGATTAATGGTCATAGTGACTGTATTGCCAGTTGCAGAAGGCACGCTGGCGCACATCAGGCTGCTGGTTATCTCGCAGGTAACAGAATCCCCGGTTGCAAGCGTGTTATCAGCATAGATAGTGCTGTTGCCACCAACATTTACTCCATTCTTCTTCCATTGAAAAGAAGGACTGGTGCCGCCATTTACAGGCGTTGCAGTGAAAATAACATTAGTGCCGGCGCATGCAATATTTGATGGGCTTGCAGTAATGCTGACACCTGGTGTAGCATACGGATTAACAGTCATTACAATTGTGTCACTAAGTGCAGTTGCGGTAACAGCACAGCTTGCGCTGCTGGTGAGCACACAGGTTATAGTATCACCGTTTGCCAGACCCGTAGTGGTATAGTCTGTACCACTGCTTACTGTAGAGCCGTTCTTTTTCCAGGCATAGCCGGGCGTTGTACCGCCATTCGTAATGGCCGCGCTGAAGGTTACAGGAGCACCGGTGCAGATGGTACTGCCTGCGCTGCTGCTGATGACAATGGTAGGTGCTGCCGAAGAGCTGACCGTCATGTTAACCGGCGCACTCGTTACAACAAGCGGACTGCCGCAGAGCGCATTGCTCGTAAGCATGCAGGTGATCACATCGTTATCTGCAAGCGCATTGTCTATGTAGCTTGCAGTATTAGTGCCTACATCATTACCGTTCTTTTTCCATTGGTAAATAGGTGTCGTTCCTCCATTGGTAATGGTTGCTGTAAATGTTACAGATGTGCCGCTGCAAATAGCACTGCCTGCATTGGAAGCAATGGTGATTGTAGGTGCAAGTACAGGATTAACCGTCATTATAACGGTATCACTATAGGCAGTTGCCGGACCAGCACAGGCTGCATTGCCGGCCATATCACAGGTTACCACATCGCCGTTGGCAAAGCTTGTGCTCGTAAAGGTTGGGGCATTACCACCGGTTGCAATCCCGTTTACCCGCCATTGGTAAACCGGTGCAGTGCCGCCATTCACGGGCGTTGCGGTGAAGGTAACCTGCGTGCCCGCGCAAATGGTGGAGCCAGGTGCCGGCGCAATAGTCAGGGAAGCAATAAGGCTGGTGCTGATTACTGCAGTAAAGGAATTACTGTTTGCCGTTGCCGGGTTTGCGCAATAACTGTTACTCACTAATGCGCAGGAAATTATTTCTCCATTCAGCATCGTACTATCCGTATAGGTAGCGCCGGTTGCCCCCGATATATCGACTCCATTCTTTTTCCACTGATACACAGGTGCTGTACCGCCATTGGTGATAGAAGCCGTAAACACCACATGCGTACCGGCGCATACTGCAATTGCAGGATTTGCTGTAACTGATACGGTAGGTGTAACTACAGAGTTGCTAACGATATACTCACCTCTTGGTGTGCCTGTTACTGTGTCCGTATTCGAAGCCGTATCCAAAGCGCCTGCTGCATCAATCCAGGTAGCTGCGCTATTATCTTCTCTTTTGTAAATCTTAGTAAGGTACTCATCGATACCTGCCGCAGGGAGGCCGGTATAGTTATAAACAGCCGTATATTCAGGAGCAGTGCCATTTACCGCAAATACCCCGAAGTAGCCGAAGTTATCACCAAGGCAGGTAGTGCCCACTCTGTTATTTGGAGTGTCTGCTACGCAATATACCTGTATGCCATCTGCCAGGCCGGCAGTCAGTGTTGCTGTAAGGGCATCGCCTCTTGTGGGATGGGCAAGTGTCGCTGTAGCTGTAGCGCCTGCATAGCTATGCGCGCTCGTATTACCAATGGCTGCACCGGAAGTTTCAAAGGCAGCACCATTGTTTAAGGTAAGTTTGCCACCATAAAAATCATCATAAGCACTGGTGCCGGCACCTTCGTCCAGATTAAAGCTTCCTGCAAGAGATGCATATTCTGGATGTGAGGTTTTTAGCTTTTTACACATCCAGTCCCGGATTTCCGATTGACTGAGGGCCGTATTCCAAATGCGTAGCTCGTCCATTTTGCCGTTATAGTATCCATAATCACCACGGCCAATTTCAGAAGCATTATCAATACTGTACGGATATATATTTGATCGACTACTGGTAAGTCCTGATGCTACCAGCACTCCATTTACATAAAGCAAAGGCTGCTTATTGTTATATACAACTGCAATATGAGTCCAGTTATTAATAGTGCCGCTCCAGCTAAGCAAAGCCGGGAGATAACCGTTGCTGTGCTCAAATACCTGAATGCCATTTGTACCTACTGATATGCCCATACCTGCATCGTTGCCAGTGGTTATATACATAGGCTTAACAACGTACTGCTGCCCGCTTGTACCATAACTCCCGGAAGCAGCCTGAGGTACAATAGAGATAGAGCTTGCTGGCTTCACCCACATTTCATAAGTAAAAGTATTGGGCTGGCCCGCTACTGAATAATGAGCGTCTGCATAGTCATTGCTGCCATCAAAAGAAAGCGCATAGCCGCTACCGGGCGCAGCCTTCTTCTCTACAAATGTTTGTGTCTGGTAATGGCTCCACTGCCCCTGCTCGTTCTTTACCCGTACCACAAGCGTGTGTGTGCCCCCTGATAAGCCGGAAGGAATGGAAAGCGTAAAAGTCTGGTTGATGGTGTCGCCGGGAGGATTTATAGGGATCGCTGTTCCTGCCCCTACACCGGGATCTGCATCTATAAAATATTCTGCGCCGGCAATTTTGCGGGCCACAGCATTGGCTACGGAAGTTATTACGAAAGAGCGGCTCTGGTAATGGCTCCAGCTATTGCTGGTATTCCTCGTTCGTATATAAAGCTGGTGAAAGCCGGTAGGAAGGCCTGCAACAGGGATCATTACATTCTGATTAACGACAGTGCCGGTATTTAATGAAAGCGCCGTGCCGTTACCTACACCAGGATCGGTATCGAAAAAGTATTCCGCCCCTGCAATATCGCCATTGCCGGTGCTTACCGTACTGATATAGATTGCTCGGGACTGGTAATGGCTCCAGGTACCGTTGGTATTCTTCACCCGCATACATAGCTGGTGAAACCCTGATCCGAGGCCCGTAACCGGTATAAGTAGCGACTGGTTGACAATTGCCCCCTGCGTAACTGCAATAGGGTGGCCGGCTCCCACACCCGGATCGGCATCAAAGAAATATTCCGCTGCCGTTACCTCACCATTGCCTGCGGTGATGGATGTTACATATACCGGCTGTGCCTGGTAATGCCCCCAAAGCCCGGAGGCCGTCCTGGCCCGGAAGAAAAGCTCGTGAAAGCCGGAAACAAGTCCGTTTGCCGGCAGGCTCATACTGAAATTTACAGTATTGCCCGGCGTAAAGCCGGTAGTTACAGGAGTGCCGTTTCCGAAGCCCGGATCGGCATCAAAAAAATATTCAAAAGTTGCTACCTGCGCGGATGCATTACCGGCACCAATAAAGCCGGTAAACAATACGCAGAGCAATGCTTTAAGGTAGGTAGATATCAATCTCATAAAATGAGGCATTGAAAAAGTGAAAGGAAAATGTGGATACAGCAGAAGGCATAGAGCCCAAGTACTAGTTTTCCTTTACTGCTTTGATCTGCACATTGATATTGCCGGTAGGTGATACCGAAATATTCTGGAGGTTCATCTCTGTAATACGGGGCATAGCAGGCACGCCATTAAGCACTGCTGTTGCGGGGAATGCATTTGTACCGCCATAAATGCCGATTTCTGTACCACCGGGGCCGGCTGTAAGTGCCGCGCTGCCCACAGAAAGGTGAAAATCTACGGAATTGCAATAGTTCTCCTTACCTACCGTATTTGTGGGATTATAATTATTTACAAAACCTGCGCCCGTAGCAAAAACATTCCCAGTCCCGGAATTACCATTACCGAGAGACCCTACAGAAACAAACAAATTATTATTGAATGTACAGTTGCTTACACCAATGCTATAATAATCGTTGAAAATATTATTTTTAAAAATGGCCGTACCATTAATACTGCCAATTTCTCCATAAAGATTATAATAGTTAGTGGATTCTTTAAAAATATTGTTCTCCCAAAGCGAAGAGCCAAGATTCATACCACTCCCGATTGCACCTACAAAGACACTGTTCTGTAAAATTGCATTTCCTAATACAGTAGGCTGGAATATGAACAAGTGGTAAGTGTAATTCTCAAAGAGCGACTGCCGCACAATTAAATTATTACAGGTGCAGCTAATCTTATTTACCGCGCAACGCTCGATAACAAGGTTGTTTACCGGAGTACCGGTGGCCGCATTGTAAATGTCCGCTTCCATTATCAACCCTGCAAGCACAATATTTTTAGTGCCTGAAAATCCGGAGAAATTAATATTTCCAATCCTGGAGCGCTGCTGGAAATTGCTTTGCAGATTGCTGCCATAGCCAGCACCGATAAAGGTGAGCGTCTTGTTGGTAATCGTAATATCCCCGTAAGATATATTGGTGCCATGAACATAAAGGCTGTCCCCATCGGCAGCCGCTGTAATTGCAACCTGGAGGTCGTTGTACGTGTACGGCGGGTTCACCGGCGCAGTTGGAGAGTTACTTACGTTGATCACGGCAGCGTTAGCGGCAGCGGTGGTCAGGAAAAGTGCAGCAAGTTGTAATAGTTTTTTCATGGCAAGCTTAGTTTTATATTAATTGGTAAAACAAAGTTGCCACTATTAGCGGTTAATTAACTACGTACTGGCACGTATATTTCAAAAAATTTAGTATCAAAAATCAACTACATTTAGTCTGCATTGATTATATGGATTAGCTATTTTATAGATGACGAGCGCTCCGCCTAATAGGAGACACCTGCATCACGAACCTGTTCTATACGATCTACCATGTACTGCCCTGGTTTCTGATCAGGGTTTTTGCTGGTATAATTCTCACCTCTCCAGGGCATGCTGCGGCGGTACTGCACATAATGAAGTAATACCATTTTACCCTGGCAGTGATGCTCTAATGAATCCGCAATCTGCTCATTGGTAACACTGAAGTGGAACACATTGGAGGAGATATTACTGCCGCGTGTGCCAAAGCCCATCTGGATCATATCGCCCTCAAACGTTTTGAATACATTGCCGCGACGGGCAAAATTCTGCAGCATTCCTTCTTTAGTGCCTTCCCCGGCAACGTTATAAAAATACCAGTAAGTGTAAAACGTTACGGATACCAACAGGACAAAAATGATCAGAAAAATGACTTTGCGCATATATTTTTGTTGGGATTAAATATAATTATTTACACCGGCTTATCGTAATTGCCGGCCTTTCCATTCGTACTTACCAATATATCCCAAAAACCCTGCCAAACTTATGTAAATAATATGAAGCGGCTGTAAAAAAGGAAAAATAATTAACTGCCATCGCTTGCTGAAAAATCCGGAAACCGGCGCCAGGAAAAGGATCTCAACCAAAATTTTTACCGTAAATAATACCAAAAATAAATTCAGTATTGCCGTATTAAAGAAGGCTGCAAAAAAGAGCACAGCAAGGGTCAGGTTAAAAAGATACACCAAAATCAATACGATAGTCAGCCTGTTATCCTTATACTTTCCGCTTTTAGAAGCCCAGCGTATCCGTTGATTGAGCAAAGCATTCCAGGTGGGCTGAGGTGTCGTATAGATGATTGCGTCCTTGCTCCTCAGGTAATGAATGCGCTCCGGATAGACCGCAGCCATTTTCACTAACATCAGATAGTCATCGCCCGAGGCAATATGCATGGTACCATCATAACCATTCACAGCATCGTATGCAGCCCGCTTAAAAGCAAAATTTGCGCCGTTGGCCATATGGCCGAGCCGCAGCTTTTGAGCCGCACCGGTTATCCCCTGCATCGTCATAAAATCGAGCGACTGAAACAGCTCCAGCAAAGAATTTTTACATCTAAAGTCCACCGGCGCAATGATCACTTCCGGC
Organism: Chitinophagaceae bacterium; assembly: GCA_965246905.1. GTDB lineage: Bacteria > Bacteroidota > Bacteroidia > Chitinophagales > Chitinophagaceae > UBA1952. The sequence continues at coordinate 84,101 of CBDFFZ010000021.1, read as the reverse complement.
TTATGAAGCTCATAGGCCGCAGCCATCGCCTTCAGCCAGAACGGGCCGGCCGTGCAGTCTGCATCTGTAGTGATGATCAGCGTTCCGGTACTTTGGGCAATCCCGGCGCTCAATGCTTCCTTCTTAAAAGCAACGATCTTATTCCGGTCCGGCACTATATCCCGGAGCTGCACCAGCTTTACTTTTGGGGCTGTAAATTCACGCACAACAGCAGCCGTGTCATCTTCAGAAAAATCATCCACAATAATCAACTCAAAAAGATCATCCGGATAATCCTGCGCCAAAATAGATTCGATGCACTGCCCGATGCCCCCCGCTTCATTTCTTGCCGGGATAATAATGCTGATTTTCGTTTTCGGTATAAAATCCTCCGGAAAGCGCAGCTCTTTCTGCATCAGCCAGCCAAGCAGGCAGGCAAGCATCAGCGCCACATAGGCACCGCCTAAAATGAGCGCAGGGAAAAGCAGAAAACAGCTCACGAAGGGAGAAGACTTTGGCTTATTGCCCCGATGCTTTCGCTGTCCATTACACGGTGTCCTTTTTCGAGCATATGCAGCTTTATAAGCGGTGCGCCTTCGGCAAATGCCTTACCGTTTTCAGGGTGGATAACCCGGTCGTAGCGGCCAATAAATATATTCACCGGAATATAGTGCTGCGCAATGTTCTGCCGTACCTTTTGCGGGTCGGGCACCAGTGCGCCAAGGTTGGGCCACACCTTTTTCAGGAATTGCCGCGTTGCCGCCTCAGATACATATTGATCCATAAATTTCTTCTTGGCAGGATCCAGCAGCTTTTGTCTTTCGAGCCAGCCTAAGAGCCGCATGTAGCCATCCGGCTTATCTAAAAAATGCGCGAAGATGCGTTTGCCTGCCGGGTTTGCGGTTACAAACCGGTAAAATCGGTTGGGCACCAGCCCATCCGGCGCAATAAGCGTAGCAAGCTCAATATGCTGCGGCATCAGCTCCAAAAGCTTCAGGCATATCCTGCCGCCAAGCGAGAAGCCGGCTAAAGAGATCTTATCCACGCCATGTTCCTGCATCAGTTGCCCGATGGTTCCGGTCAGCTCTGCAGCGGTCCAGGGTTGTGGTTTTGTCCATACACTCTGCCCGTGGAAGGGCAGGCTCAGCGCCACAGTAGTATAAGGGTGCTCCAGCAGGCCCGCAAGCCCGGCAAACATCGCAGCAGTATTCCCATAGCCATGCAGCGCCACAAGCAGCTTCGGGCCGCTGCCCCACTGCTGGTAATGCAGCCGCTGGTCGCCCGATTCTATAAAGCCGGATTTCATGGCCGTAAAGATAGGTGCGCGGGGCTTTGCATTGGATGTGGTTGGATGCTATGCGTTGGAAATGCTGGATGCAATTGAAAAATATTGCTCCTGCATATTTGGAATCCTAAATTAGAGTGCGGATAATCAAACCAATTCTTTGATTCCTTAATTAATTCTTTCAATAAAAGGCAGGGAGTATTCTTTAGGCGGATTACGGTTCGCGTGGCTGCGACCCTTTGCACATCGTTAAATACTTATGGAATCAACTGAATCACTTCTTTTTAAACCATTTGTAATTCAATAACCCTTAGCTTTAGACAGCAAAATTCATTCAACGAAAAATATGGAAACACAAACAGCGCAAACGCTTACCGGCGGCAATTTCCTCATTCACTCCGCTACTACCCAACAAACATTTACCCCCGAAGATTTTACCGAAGAGCAGCGCATGATACAGGATATGTGCCGCGAGTTCTTAGATAAGGAAGTCATCCCCCACCTCGATGCAATCGACAAGCACGAGCCGGGCCTTATGCCGCGCCTTCTTGAAAAAGCAGGCGAGCTGGGCCTCCTCGGCGCAGCCTTCCCCGAAGACCTCGGCGGGCTCGGCAAAGATTTTGTAACGGCTACACTGGTTAATGAAAGCCTCGGCGGCGGCCACTCTTTTGCCGTAACTATGGCCGCGCACAACGGCATCGGCTCACTGCCTATTTTATATTTTGGCACAGAAGCTCAGAAAGCGAAGTATATGCCTAAGCTTGCAACCGGCGAGATGAAAGCATCCTATGCGCTCACGGAGCCCAACTCTGGCTCGGATGCCCTGAGCGCGCGCACCACCGCAAAGCTTAGCGACGACGGCACCAAATACATCCTTAACGGCCAGAAAATCTGGATTACTAATGCTGGTTTCGCTGATGTATTCACTGTATTTGCAAAGGTCGATGGCGATAAATTCTCCGCGTTCATTGTAGAAAAAGGCGCACCCGGACTTACCGTGGGGCCGGAAGAGCACAAGATGGGCATTAAAGGCTCCAGCACCTGCCAGGTATTTTTCGAGAACTGTGAGATTCCTAAAGACAATCTGCTTGGCGAAATAGGCCGCGGGCACGTCATTGCATTTAACATCCTCAACATCGGCCGGTTAAAGCTTTGCGCGGCCGCAGAGGGCGCGGCGAAGCGCGCCTTAGAAACAACCATTCATTACGCAAAGACCCGCGAGCAGTTTAAAGTGCCCATCGCCTCATTTGGCGCTATTCAATTCAAGCTCGCGGAAATGACCATCCGCATTTTTGCAACTGATGCTGCGCTTTACCGCACTGCCGCATGGATCGATGAGAAAGAAACGGAGCTGCGCGAAGCAGGCAAGCCGCAAAGTGAAACTTTATTAGGCGCTGCTGAAGAATATGCTATCGAATGCGCCATGCTCAAAGTGATTGGCTCCGAAACGCTCGATTATGTGGTGGACGAAGGCGTGCAGATACACGGTGGCAATGGCTATTCAGATGAATACAATATAAGCCGCGCTTACCGCGATAGCCGCATCAACCGCATTTTCGAGGGCACGAATGAGATCAACCGCCTGCTGGTATTGGATATGTACCTAAAGCGTGCTATGAAAGGCCGTATCAATATGATGGGCCCGGCCATGACTATACAGAAAGAACTGATGAGCATACCGGATTTTGGCACCGATGATACACCATTTGCTACAGAGCAGAAGGCAATCGCCAACTTCAAAAAAGCTATTCTTATGGGCGCAGGCGCGGCGGTACAAAAGCTGATGATGAAGATCGAAGGCGAGCAGGAAGTGCTGATGCATCTTGCAGACATGACGATCGACACGTTTGAAGCGGAAAGCATACTGCTGCGTGCCATGAAAATGCAGGAAAGCGGCCATGCAGATGCTGCGCTGGCTATGGATATGGCACAGGTTTTTATTGCCGATGCCGCAGATCGTATTAACCACAACGGCAAGAACGCCATCAATGCATTTGCCGAAGGCGATGAGCAGCGCATGATGCTGATGGGCCTGAAGCGCTTTACAAAAACAGATTCCTTAAACACTAAAGAGGCCCGCAGAAGAATTGCTGCGCGTGTGCTGGGGGAAGGAAAATATCCTTTTTAAAATGGCGGGCAACTACGCAAAGGCACCAGGTATTATCCGTGCATGACCTAACCCTTTGCGCCTTTGTTTTGTGAGCGCAATGAAAGCATTATCTTTAAAACAGCCCTGGGCCACACTGGTGGCAATGGGCATCAAAACTATAGAAACCAGAAGCTGGGCTACGGATTACCGTGGCCCTCTTTTTATCCATGCATCAGGGTCGCGGGCTGGTAAATTATTGCTTCCAACACTTGGCGTGGTAGCTGCTATCCCGGATTTTGATGCACTGCCTTTCGGCGCGATCATTGGGGAAGTTTTTCTGGAAAACATTCTCCGCTGCAACGGCTTAGAGACAGACAATGCGGCATGGGAAACAAAGGCGCTGGAAGGAAAAGCATTCGGGGATTACAAAACAAAATTTTGCTGGCTGCTCAGAAATGCCGTTTTATTCGAAGAGCCAATACCCGCAACAGGCCGCCTCGGACTATGGGAGTTCTGAAAAATGCCGCTTTATTTTGCAGCGCAATTGCCAGGCTCATGAAATACTGACTCGGGTACCTGCCTTTATACTTTACTTTTCAAATTCCATCCATGCCCGGCACTCCCGATTTTCTTCAATCCATTCAAAGTGGCTATACCTTCAAAGGCGCTACGCTTACCCTCGGCGCCGCCATGCAGGATGGCGCTGTTCTTCCGGATATAATTATCAAAGTGCCGTTGAAAACCATGAACCGACACGGCCTTATCAGCGGCGCTACCGGCACAGGCAAGACCAAAACGCTGCAACTAGTAGCCGAAGGCCTCAGCGATGCCAGCGTACCGGTTATGCTCATGGATATTAAGGGCGATCTCAGCGGCATAGGCGCCGCCGGCACTGCCGGAGGTAAGCTCGCAGAGCGCATCCAGCAGTTAGGGATTGATTTTAAGCCTGCTGCTTATCCTGTAGAATTGCTTTCACTAAGTGGTGAACCCGGCGTGAGGCTGCGCGCTACCGTTACCGAGTTCGGGCCGGTGCTGCTGGCTAAGATTCTTGGGCTCAATGATACGCAGGAAGGCATTCTGGCCATGCTCTTTAAATATTGTGATGACCATGCTATGCCGCTTCTTGATCTGAAAGACCTCCAGCGTATGATGCAGTGGGCAGCCAATGAGGGCAAGGAAGAATTGGGCGCAGCATACGGCTCGCTATCGCCGGCATCGATTGGTACCATTATGCGCAAGGTGGTGGAGCTACAGCAGCAGGGTGCAGATGTTTTTTTCGGAGAAAGATCTTTTGAGGTGGATGACCTGATGCGGCTTGCCCCGGATGGCCGCGGTATGGTATCTATTGTGCGGGTTACCGATCTGCAGGACCGGCCCAAGCTGTTTTCCACCTTTATGCTCCAATTGCTATCCGAGCTTTATGCTACCCTGCCGGAGGCCGGCGATGTGGATCAGCCGAAGCTGGTAATGATCATCGATGAAGCGCACCTTATTTTCAGCGAAGCCAGCGATGTGCTCGTAAAGCAGTTAGAAACCGTGATCAAGCTTATCCGCTCCAAAGGCGTGGGCATATTCTTCTGTACGCAAAACCCGATGGATATCTCCGCTTCTGTACTGAGCCAGTTGGGCATGAAGGTACAACACGCGCTGCGCGCCTTTACTGCGGCCGACCGCAAAACGATTGTACAGACCGCCGCCAACTACCCCGACAGCGTTTTTTACAAGACGGAAGACCTCATTACGCAGCTTGGCATCGGCGAGGCGCTGATTACTTTGCTGGATGAAAAAGGCATCCCTACGCCACTGGTGCGCACGATGCTTTACCCGCCAAAATCGCGCATGGATATTCTTACGCCGCAAGAGATCGGAGCAGTTGTTGCAGGCTCCCCGCTTGTGGCAAAATATGCGCAGAATATAGACCGAGACAGCGCTTTCGAGATCCTGAACAATAAAATTGCACAGGCGCAGGCAGCCGCACCGGCAAAAACAGCTGCAGCCAATGGCAGTGGGGAAAAAAGCTTCTGGGAGTCGATAACGGGCAATACAGTAGTGAAGAGCATGATGCGCACGGCGGGCAATGCGCTGGTGCGGAGCCTGCTGGGCTCCCTTGGGGTTGGGCGGCGCAGGTAAGTGTTTTGGTTATAATAATACCCCGATAAGGTGTCCGGTTACGTTATTGAATGAACAAGGGCAAGCTACAATGGCCCGTTTATGTATTAGCTGAGTTTTTCTTTGTGAGCGCGCAGCGCGTAGGCTCACTCGTTTGCGTTTGCAACGCGAATGCCACCGGTGTGGCTTTTGTAAAGCCGATCTCAAAGATTGAGCTATATAGGCAGCTCACTTAGTAAATCGGCTATTTCACCTTTTACGCCATAGAGCTTTCCGTGCACGGTTTTAAAGCTTTCGTAATCTTCCATCAGCGCTTCTGCCAGGCGGATGTAGCGCTCTTCTGTAGCTACTTCGAGGCGCTCTTCTTCGTCAGGTATTGAGGCTACAAAATCATGGTAGGCTTTATTTTCTTTCAGATCTTCTTCTATTTGTAATCGTTTTTGGTTGATGATTTCCGTAGAAGTGCCGAGATCGAAGTCGAAAAGGATTTCGAGCAGGGTGTCTTCGTCTTGAAAGGTTTGGTTTTTAATGAACATGCTGGTGCTTTTTGGTAGTGTTTCTCTTTGAATATTTAGCCCCGTAATGTACTAACTTATCTGCTGCGGGATCCTTTACTGCGCAATACTGCTGAAGCCGGAAAGCTACGCTCCCGGATGACAATTCGCTGTGGCTGTCTGAACTGTGATTATTATGATTACTATGATGATTATGCTTTTTGACAGGCTCGTAATGTACCTGCTGTGGGTTAGCTGATAAGCGAATATGGCTTGCCCGAGTAATGGGTATGCCGAGAAGCATCCCATAGCGCCTCCTTTTCAAAATACATCAATAACTGGATGCCGCTTCAGGCTGCGGCGGTTCATATAGCCTGATTAGTTTACAAAACGCCCGCGCGTATGGCAGCGACCCTTTGTATGTTATACAAAAGCTTCGCGCAATCTGCGGCGCCCCATTGTATATTGTACAAAACGTCCGCGCTTACGGCGGCGACCTTGTATCATATAGGTAAAAGCTTCGCGCAGGCTGCGCGGGCAAAATATCAATAGGAGAAACGCTTTGCGCGGATTGGAGGGGCATTTTCCCTTTTTGGGGATACCTTCCTGCGATCCGTGCGGCCATTTTCCCAGAATATGGATGGTCTTTTACCCGCTTATATAATATATAATGTAAAATGCTTGGGGTTGTGCAGGCCGGATTATTTCTTTTGCAGGGATTTTTTGAGGATGGCGCGATGGTTTTGCCGGCAGCGGCTAAGAAATGCACCATAGAAATCCGTAGCTGAACGGTGCCATCGCCACAACTGCTTTATAGTAATTCTTCTGCCGGGACAATAATTATTGATCGTGCAGATAGTACATGCGCTTGCAGCTTTAACTGCTTTATAATTTATTTTCATGATATTACACAGGCCTTGTACGGAACTTTAAAAAGTTGCCTTGACGATTTTTCCAGCTATGATAAGTCGGGCAGATGTCATAAACCGCTCATTCAAATAATAAAGGAAGTGCTTTATAGAGATTTCTTCTAAATAGTTTTTATCTTTAAACGATATTCAACAATCAATAATTTTAAAAGGTATGAATAAACTTTTCCTTAAAAAAGAAGGATTTCGAAAGACGGTAGTCCGGCAGATATCTTGTCTCCTGACGCTGATTTTCGTGCTGCTGGGCACAAATACTTATGCGCAGTATTGCACTACGCCTTCGTTGACGTGTAGTTTCGGAGATATGGTAACTACGTTGACTTTGGCCACTATTACTAATAATCCGGTTTGTGGTACGGGTGGATATGAGGATTACACGAGCAGCGTAGCTACACGCAATGTAGTAGCCGGACTTACCTATCCAGTAACGGTCGAAACAGGCTATAGCAGCCAGGATGTGGGTGTATGGATAGATTATAACCACAGCAATAGCTGGGATGCATCTGAATATACTTACATCGGTATTACAAGTTCGGCATTCACTCCGCTTACTACCAATATTACTATTCCTTCTTCTGCCTTGGGTGGCCCTACCCGTATGCGTGTAGGTAATATCTGGACTTTAAGTGGCTCACTTTCTTCTGCTAATCCTTGCATGACCAGTCTGAGCGGCTTTGGCAATGTAGAAGATTATACGGTAAATATTACCGCCGCAGGCCCACCTACCTGCATTGCGCTTCCTACCACACCTGCGAATGCAGCTACCGGCATATGCGCAGGTACCACAACGCTATCCTGGCCTGCCGTTGCAGCCGCCACCGGGTATGATGTGTATCTTAATGCTGGTACGGGCACACCCACTACTATTGTTTCCACCAACCAGGCTGGCACATCGTACAACGCAACGGTAGCCGCCGGGCCTTATGTATGGAAGGTGATCCCTAAAAATTCATCGGGTGCTGCCACTGGCTGTGCTACCTGGACTTTTACCGTTATTGCTAATCCTGTGCCGGATATTATTATCTCTGCATCGCCTGGTAGCAACGTTTGTGTTGGTACGCAAGTTTCCTTTACTGCTTCTATTGTAAATGGCGGTACAACCCCGCTATACCAATGGCGGCGTGGCAATCTTACTGTTGGCACGGGCGCTACCTATTCCTTTACGGCAGGGCTTGCTAACAACGGTGATCTTATTACCGCAATTCTTACCTCCAACGCTACCTGCGCAGCGCCTACAAAAGATACCAGCAACCTTATAACCATTGGCGTAGTTGCACGGCCCAATACCACCGTTACTGCCAGCGCCACCAGCATCTGCGCGGGCGATAGCGCTGTACTTACCGCAACATCCGGCACAGGTCTTGCCTATCAGTGGCTCATCAACAACAGCGCTATAGCAGGCGCTACGACCGCAACATTTAAAACACCTGCAGGTGGTGACTACCGCGTACTTGTTAGCAACGGATCGTGTGCAGATACTTCTGCTATCACCAATATTGCCGTAAAGCCGCTGCCAATTGCCACTACAACCCCAACAGGCGCGCAAACGTTTTGCAGCAATAACGTGCTTACTATCGGTGCCTATTCAGATCCTTCGTACACTTACCAATGGAATAAAAACGGCACGGCTATTGCTGGCGAAACCGCCCCCGCATATATCGCTACGGCTACCGGCGTTTATACAGTTACCGCTACGCTTAATGGCTGCTCTGCTACCTCTGCGCCGGTTACGGCTACCGTGAATGCTGCGCCGAGCGCTACCATTACCGCCATCGGCCTGCTGTCTTTTTGCGCACCAGGCTCCGTATTGTTATCTGCCAATACGGGCACCGGCCTTACCTATCAGTGGCTTAGAAACGGTGTTCCTATTTTTCCAGCTGCTACCGGAAGCACCTATACTGCTACAACCTCAGGCGCTTATACAGTGGCTGTATCCAATACAAATTGCGCTGCAGTATCCGGCTCTGTAACCGTTACTGCCAGCACCCTGCCTTCCGCTGCTGTTACTACAGTAGGTGCAACTACTTTTTGCCAGGGCTCCTCAGTTACCTTCCGCGCAGCGCAGGTAGCCGGCTATGTTTATCAATGGTACCGTAATGGGGTAATTATTGCCGGTAGCACCACTTACCAGTATATTGCTACAACTGCCGGTGCTTACCATGTAGTAATCACTAATGGTGCCTGTACAACCACAACAACCGATATCAACGTAATCGTAAATACGCTGCCTGTTGCAACGGCAACAGCTGCCGGCCCTATTGCTTTCTGTGAAGGCGGCTCCGTAATACTAGCTGCCAATACCGCGACCGGATTTACCTATCAGTGGCGGAGGAACGGCACTCCGATAGCCGGCGCAACAGATCCGCTTTATACTGTTACCCTATCCGGCTTCTACCAGGTTGTCGTTTCCAATGGCACCTGCCCCAATACATCTACAGCTATCAATGTAGTGGTGAGCACACCAGTAACTGCGGTGCTTACGGCTCAGGGACCTACGAATTTCTGCAACAACAACAGCGTGGTGCTGAGTGCCAATACCGGTGCAGGTTATACTTACCAATGGCAAAAAGATGGTGTGAATGTAGCCGGGGCAACCGGTGCTACCTATACCGCAGCCGGTTCAGGCAGCTACAGGGTTATTGTCAAGAACGGTACCTGCGCCGATACATCGGCCCCGCAAACAGTGGCAGTAACGCCGCCGCCGCCTACTGTAGTTACAGCTTCAGGAGCCCTTAATTTCTGCCAGGGTGGTTCGGTTGTATTTACAGCCAATGCTGCTCCAGGCTTCCATTACCAATGGATGCTGAATGGTGTGCCGATTCCCGGCGATACACTGCGCGCCATTACTGCTGCTATAAGTGGTAACTATACCGTCCTGATCTTTGATGGCTTCTGCCCGGGTACTTCTGTAGTGAATACAGTTACTGTGAATCCCGTGCCTGTTGCAAGTGTAACAGTAACAGGTGGCAATGTCCTGAATGCATCAGGGGCCTACAACACTTACCAGTGGTACCGCAATGGCACGATGATCAATGGCGCAAATGCAGCAAGCTATACTGCTACTCAGGATGGCTATTATGCTGTGGTTGTGAGCGATAACATCGGCTGCTCGGCTACCTCTTCTATCCAGCACGTTACTTCGCTGGGTATTGGAAATGCTTCGGTAAATGCGGGTGTGCATATCTATCCGAATCCTTCTATAGGCATGGTGAAGATCGAATCTGCAAATGCTGTAGATGTAGTACTGAGCACTACAGATGGCCGTGAAGTGATCCGTAAAAGCACGGCTACAGGCATTGATCTTTCGCCATATGCGGAAGGCTTCTATCTGCTGCGCATTAGCGATCATAAAACCGGCGCACTCATAAAGATCGAGAAGCTTACGAAGAGCGGACAGTAAGCCTTGTTTTTTCAATACACAAAAAAGCCTTTCCGGATGCGGAAAGGCTTTTTTAGTTTTGATGAAGCTATTTGATTAGTTTGGGAACATGCCAAAGCTGGTTTGCTGTACTATACTTCATGCAGCGCACTGCATTCGGGTGTCCCAGCAAGCTCACACTGCCGCCTGGATACAGAGAATAGCATTGGCTATCGCAAATATTGCTCAGGTCCGCTATTCCCCCGCTTCAATTCACCTGCACAACAGGAATTTTTAGCAGGATTCGCACTTCATTGCCCATACCTATTTCATTACCTGTACCTACTTTATAATCGCTGCGGTGAATATCAAAGCTGCCATTGAAGGTACCATTGCTGCCCTGCCGGATAAATGTAAATGGAATAGAAACATTGCGCGATACAGATTTTATAGTCAGGGTACCCTTCGCGACAAAGCTATTCCCGCTGCCCTTTGCAACAGCAGTAGCGTGAAACTGAATAGACGGGTACTGGCCGGCATCAAAATAATCGCTGGTTTTGAGGTGCTTATCACGCTTACCGATGCCTGTTTTGATCGTTGCTACGCTAAGTGTGGCATCCATCACTGCAGTTTGCGGACTTGCAGGATCAAACACAATGTTGGATGCGGAGATTTCCAATGTACCATCCACATCAGTGCCCAACATACCATCTATTGTAAAATTTGCTTTGGTACCCTTCGGGATTTGCCATTTAACTGCCTCAGCCGGTATGGAGACGGCAAATATCAATGCGATAACAAGCGGATATTGTTTTAGAGAAAGGATCATATTGATTGAATTTTATCAGTCGCCAGAAGGGCTTGTTTCTGCTACGTTATTAAGATACCCAACGCTTACAGATTCGCGCTAAAATAATCGGTGATTTTCTGCATCAGGTGTACCCTGTCTTTGCCACGCACGTTATGCTCATAGCCCGGGTACACGAAATAATCCACCTGTACGCCTTCGTCCACGCTTTTCTTAAGGAAGTTGATGCTGTGCTGCCATACCACCGTAGCATCCTGCGTACCGTGAATGAGCAGCAGTTTGCCTTTCAGGTTGCCCGCTTTGGTAAGGAGATTATTGTCGGCATAGCCTTTGGGGTTTTCCTCCGGCGTATCCATATAGCGTTCGCCGTACATGATCTCGTACATGCTCCAATCCATAACCGGGCCGCCTGCTACTCCCACTTTAAATACGCCGGGGTGGCGCAGCATAAAGCTCGTAGTCATAAAGCCGCCGAAGCTCCATCCATGAATGCCCATGCGTGATTGATCCACATAAGGAAGTGATTTAAGAAAATTTACGCCCAGCATCTGATCTTCCATTTCTATGGTGCCAAGCTGACGGAAGGTAGCCTGCTCAAATTTCAATCCGCGGTTGGATGAGCCGCGGCCGTCCATCGTCCATACAACGTAGCCGTGCTGCGCCAAGTATTCATACCAGAGATTGCCGCTTTCCGGGAAACCGTTTTTAACGAGCTGCACGTGCGGGCCGTTGTAGAGATAGACTACGACCGGGTATTTTTTTGCGGGATCGAAGTTGACCGGCAGGATGAGCTTGCCGTAAAGGCGGGTGCCATCGGAAGCTTTCAGTTTGATGTCTTTAATTTCCGGCCTATTATAATCTGCCAAAGGATCGGGCGAATCCATGAGTACTTTGGTGGTGCTGCCGTCGGTAGCACGGATGCTGCTTTTTTTAGCTACACCCTTTGCGGTGAGCACATCGAATATATATTTGCCATCATCGCTCGCAGTAAAATTGTGCGTACCGGGCTCGGTGTCAATTCTTGCCCAGTCGCCCGTCTTCCAGCTTACGCGGTAGCCGTGCTTTTCGCGCGGATCTTCCTTGGCTGCGGAAAAGATGATCTCGCTGCGATCTTTACAAAAAGCCAGCAAGTCGTTTACCACCCACGGACCTTTGGTAAGCTGCTTGATGAGTTTTCCGGAAGTATTGTATAAGTAAAGGTGCATAAAACCATCGCGCTGGCTCCACCATACAAACTGGTCATTGCTGCCGGGCAGGAACGACAGCGGATGCTGCGGCTCTACATATTTGTCGTTAGTTTCCTCAAAAAGGGTTTTGAGCTTTTCCCCGGTTTGCGCGCTGTATTGGTTGAGCCAAAGATGGTTCTGGCCGCGGTTGAGGATTGCGAGGTAAATGTACTTTTCGTCGGGGCTCCATGTTACAGAAGTGAGGTAATGATCCTTGCCTTTGCCGGTTTGGAGCTCAATGGTTTTTTCTGTACGAGGGTTATACACCCGTACAGTAACCTGGTGAGAGGTGCCGCCGGCCATCGGGTATTTAACATTCTTATTCGTTGCAGGAACGGTGCTCCAATCAATAACCGGGTAATCAGCTACCATAGTTTGGTCCATGCGGTAGTAGGCGAGGTAATTGCCTTTTGGGGAGAAGAAGAAGCCGTTATCTATGCCAAATTCATTTCGGTGTACTGCCTGGCCGTTGATGATGTTGGGGTTGGAATCATGGGTGATATTATACTGGTTGCCATCTTTTTGCAGGTAAAGATTGTTAGCAATAGTATAGGCTACCTGTAACCTGGTTGGCTCAACAACTAAATTGGCTGTACCTTTTGGAATAATAATTAAATTATCACTCATGGCTATGTGGAAAGTCAGCGTGGTATCGTCTTGTTCATAGTGCCCGCCGTTTTTAAGCCATTTTAGCTGTGCTGCTTTTTTGGATGGTACTGGAAAATATAACCCGGAATCTTTGGTTGTACAATTATAGCGAATGAGATTATTGCCTGAAACCCAGCAAAAGTTGTCTGTACCAGGCTCCCAGGAAAATCCATTGATGCCTTTTGGTGCCAGATTCGTAACAATACCATTTACCGCCTCGGCCATTGTATATTGCTTCTTTTGGGAGGCTGCGCCTGATGCAATCCCTAAACAGGCAATTATTAGCAGGCATTTCTTAGCATTTGTCATTCCCGGAATGTTGATTTTATTTTAACAACAAACTTACCTATTGATGGCCGGATTTTTTATCTCTTGAAATATTAGAGAGATGAATCATAGAAAATCGAGCTTCGATCTATTACAGGTTATGAAAAGGCTATTGGGCATTGCGCTTCTTATATTACTTCCGCTTATTGCAGGCGCAGAGGCAGATATTATCGATTCCATGAACACAGAATCGTTCTGGAAAAACATCGCATTCCGCAACTATAAAGCAGAAAAGGCGCAGAAGAAAATGATTGCATTGCCTAAGGCGGATACAATGTTTATCGTGGCTTCCAACCGCGAAACCAAATTTGGTGAGACCCGCTTTATGAGTGAAGAGCGTGGCACGGACCATCTCAACTATTTCCTTGTATTCTTAAAGAGCGGACAGTGGAATGTATGGCATACTTCCCTTAAGACAGCTGTAACTGCAATGAATCAAAATGGCCGCGATTGGGTTGTTTATACAGAAGGTTTTGGCAAGATATTCACCACAGGCATATATCGCGGCTTCACAATGACCATGCAGTACGGCGTTAATGTGATCTATCTTGATTATCCGAGTTTCAATACCCGAAAAAAAATCATGGGAAATTATTTTTTTGCGCTTGACAATGCTAAACAGTCGGGTGATGATTTTGCGCCGGTATTCGACACCTTGAAAACTTATCGCGAAGCCGGGAAAATGGGTGGCGGCAACCTTACGCTATTCTTCCACAGCATGGGCAATAATATGATCCGCGAAATGGTGCGCAATAACCGGATAAAAAATATCAACAGCGGTAAATGGGTGAACAACCTCGTGCTCAACTCAGCCTGCGTACCTCAGAAACACCATAAGGAATGGGTGGACAGAATTCATTTTGCAGATCGCATTTACATCAATTATAATCCTAAAGATGCTACACTCTCAGGAGCCAATTTTATGAGCCTTAAAAAGCAGTTGGGCCAGGAGCAGAAAGCATCGCGGAGTACCCAGGCCATTTATGTAAACTTTGATGACCTCTGCAACCATAACCACAGCAATTTTATGCAGATGGTAGCCCGCAAGCCAATAATGCCTGCGGCAATTGCCTATTATGCAACACTGTTTCACGGCGGCTGCGTACAACTCGAAGACGGCAAGTGCTTTAAACCAAATGCCTTCAGCAAGGCTGACTATACTATTCTAGATGCCGTTCTTGATCCGGACGTAACACAACCAGCTACGGCAAGTGTTGCAGGAGATAGTACTGCAGATAAAAAAGACGAAAAGAAGGTTCCTACGGCAACCAAGAATACTACACCAGGCCCCGCAGGTGGCAATGCTTCTTCAACGATGCTTCGTTAAACCAATCACTTTTTCAATATCGTCGGGTGTATCAATACAGTGACTTTCGTAGGTTGTAGTTATGCATTTTATTTTAAAACCGGCTTCCAGCCAACGTAGCTGTTCTAAAGATTCTGCTTTTTCAAGTGATGATACTGATAGTGCGCAGAGTTTTTCCAATATATCCCGACGATAAGCATACATGCCTACATGGCGGTAATACTGGTGTTTTAAGTGCCATTCGCTTCGCACGATGCCTTTGATATATGGAATCACCATCCTGCTGAAATAAAGCGCTTCCTGCCGGTCGTTGAGCACGATCTTCACTTCACCTTCATCGAAAAGCAATTCATGGTTATCCACAGGAATCATCTGCGTAGCGAGCTCCACTTGATGATCATGGAGCACTGCGGCGAGCTCATCTATTTGCTGAGGCTCTATAAATGGCTCATCGCCCTGGATATTGATCACATATTCATAGCTGCCAGCCGTTTGTTTCAGCGCATCCCAACAGCGGTCTGTACCACTCTGATGGCCGGGATCCGTCATTACCACATTGCCTTTGAAGGAACGCACATGGTTGGCAATACGTAGATCATCTGTAGCAACAACCACCTTATCCAAAGATGCAGCTTTCATAGCCTGCTCATAAACACGCTGAACCATAGAGACACCTTCAATCTCAACCAGTGGCTTGCCGGGAAATCTTGAAGAAGCATAGCGTGCAGGAATAATGCCTATAATCATAAGATTTGCTGTTGGCTGATTTTAGCGTCTTTATCTATAAAAAGCAGTGTTTCAGGCTTATTCCGGGCTTCAAGGAATTGGCGATAGCTTTCCAAATATTCAATGCGCGCGGTCATTGTCTCATCATATAGACCACTCAGGCCGGTAAGCAATTCTGCGCATTCCCGCACACCATTATTCCGGCCATCGCAAGCGCTAATGTAATCCGCATAACTATTGCGTATTGCATAATCAATCATCAATGGGTTCGATGCGCGACCAATCATCAGGCGCAGCCCGCAGACTTTGGCAAGCGAAAAATCCAGCACATCATCAAAGAAGAATGCGATCTGGGATGGTTTAATATTTTGCGCTTCGCAAAAATGGTTCATAGCTTCCGGCTTATTCCGAAAACCCGAGTACACAGCATTGAAGCTTTCTCTTTTTGCGAGCTTTAGCGCCGCGCTGTTATTCTCACCCGAAATTATAGCAACAACAGGTGCTTTACCTATACGCAGATAATGGTTAAAGCGAAGGAGATTGGTGCCCATAGAATCCACTTCATTAAAAGTGCTGCCTGAAGTTTCACTTTTCTCGCCGGCATTGAATACTCCATCCCAGTCGAAAACAAAGGCTTTGATTTCTTTAAGCTTCTGCTCAATCACGTCCGGCGGCGTAATGAATTGTCCCTGGAAACGATCTGCGGTCAGAACCATGATTTCAACAGGATTTATAGGATTAATAGGATTGCCTTAAATAAAAGCAGGATTAAATAAGCAACGGTTGAATCCTGCATATCATTTAAATCCTGCTAAAATCCCGGTTCAGATTTACTCTTTCTCCAAGTCCTGTATATCAAGCATCCCAACGGGCTTGCCTCCCTCAGTGATAAGGATAGTATCAACATTGGTCTTTTTAAAGATGGCTGCTGCATCATTGAGGAGTACGCTGCTCTCAATAGAAATTGGCGCTTTATACTCCATCTCACCCATTTTTTTAGTAAGGATGTGCTCACCTTCGCTTACCAGCAGACGACGAATGTCGCCATCGGTAAATACGCCTTTAATGCTGCCATCTGCATTAGTAACAGTAATTGCGCCAAAGCCATATTCTGTCATCTTAATGATGGCCTGCTTCATATCCATATCTGCGCTTACCACAGGGTTTACGCCGTTGCTTGCCTGCTTTACGGTCGTAGTCATAAGGCGGGTATCCTGCAGGAATTGCTCGGTGCCCAGGGTAGTCATGTTATTTTCGGTAAGTCCTTTCAGCACTTTTAGCGGAACAGTGATCGTGTGCACGCCGATGTTGATGGCATTGCGCACATGCTCGGCGTGGCGCACCGATGAGAACATGATCTTTGAATCGTAGCCATAGCGCTCGACTGCATCCACACATTGCTCCACCAGGGCAAGCGCGTCATGCCCCTGATCCTGCAGGCGGCCAACGAGCGGGCAAACATACGTAGCGCCTGCGTGCATAGCCATATAAGCTTGCTGCAGGGTATATACAAGATGCACATTTACCAGTAATCCTTCCTTTCGGAGCATATAGCAGGCACGAACGCCCTCCAGCGATACAGGAATCTTAAAAACTGTTTTTTGGGGATCAAGGCCGAGATCGAGCTGACGCTTTGCCTCTTTCATTACGTCCTCCGCAGTATCACCAAGAGCTTCGATCTGCAAAACAGGCACCATTTTCGAGAGCTTCAGGATGGTACCGTCTATATCGGTAATACCTTCCCGCTGCATAAAGGTTGGTGTAGTGGTAAGGCCATTAAGGAAGCCAAGCTTAAAGCCTTCTTCTATTTCTTTTAGATTGGCGCTGTCGAGGTAAAGTTCCATTTGTTGCTGTTAATTATTTTAATGCTGAAAGGTGAGCCAGAAATTCGTCCGGCAAAAGAACGGGAATTTTTGAGAAATAAAAATCTGCCTTGTTATAAGTAATGATAAACTTACAGCCTGAATTTAAAGCAGCGAAATATTGAAGGCCATCTTCGAAATCGTGCACAGCAGCAGTAATGAATGCATCATTTGCCTCGGGCTGGCCGCATGGGATAACGGAAAATGCATTTGACAGTATATGTAGCTTGCGTTTAGCTTCTGCATCACCAAATCGCTTTCCCGTAAGGTAAAAGGCCGTACCTAATGTAAGGTTGGTAGTAACAAGTTCTATATTTTTGTGCTGATAAAGGTTTAAAACCTTTACACATGCAGTGAAATTCAGCACCTCATTTCTGAGTACAGCGACCAGTATGTTTGTATCTAAAAACACTTTCATTTTTTCAGGTGCTTATTAGCCCTGTGTTCATGATGCTCTTCCCTCATTTCCTTGTTGCTTCGAGGCTTTGTAAGGTATTCGGCTTCCGGCTCTGCAAATTCCATGAGCCAATCTGCAATGGGCATTTCGTAAATACTGCCATACGTTTTTTCAGTAGCCTTACGGAAAAGCATCTCCGTAAGCCTGCTCAGACTAAGCCCGGTTTTTTCTGCAAGCGCTTTAGCATCCTGGATTACTTTCTGATCAAAGCTGAGCGTTAGTTTGGCATCCATAATAATACGATTTTTATTACGGCAAAAATAAAATCATTGTACGTAAAGACCAAAATTATTTCCGGTATTTTACCTCGAGATGGTGCATTTCAATAAGCGGTTTCATGAATTCTTCCAGATCATAAACGCAAAGCTGGCTTGCTGCATCGCACAAGGCCTTTTCCGGCTCAGGATGTGTTTCTACAAATACACCATCTACGCCGGAAGCTACACCTGCACGGCTCAGCACAGGCAAAAACTCGCGTGCCCCACCCATTGCATCTGCACTCGGAATACCATACTTGCGGATGGAATGGGTAATATCAAAAACAACCGGATAGCCCAATAAACCCATATGGTAAAAGCTGCGCGGATCCACTACGAGATCGTTATAGCCCATAGTATAGCCGCGCTCGGTGAGGATAATCTGATCATTACCGGAATCTACCACTTTACCTACAGGATGCTTCATATTTTCCGGGGCAAGAAACTGCCCGTGCTTGATATTGATGACTGCACCGGTTTTTGCAGCTGCACTAAGAAGCCCGCTTTGCATACACAGATAGGCCGGAATTTGCAGCACATCACAAACCTCCGCCGCAGGCGCTGCCTGATCAGGGTAATGAATATCCGTGAGTACCGGGAAGCCGAACTGCTCTTTGATCTTTGCAAGGATTTTCAGGCCTTTATCAAGACCGGGGCCATCATAATATTTCAGGCTGCTGCGGTTATCTTTCTGGAATGAGGATTTATAGATAATGGGCAGGTTAAGGCGCTCACCTACTTCTTTCAGCATTTCTGCTGTTTTCATCATCGTAAGCTCATCTTCGATAACGCACGGGCCTGAGATAAGGAATAGCTCATCGGCACCGGTGGTGATATTGCCAACTTTTATTTTTTTGCTAGACATAATTTTGTTTGTGTGTGAGCCGGCTTTAGCCAATGACCTGATCTCCTTAACCCCGGACTTCAGTCCGGGGCTACAATAGCGCATCGGGCTGAGGGTCGAACCCGGAACTTTTTAAAAAATGTGCAAACTCATCTGCAAAGGTCATGCTTTTATGGTGTTCCTGCTGCATGTCAATATAGGCCCTAACGGCAGGTACCTTTCTTCCGCTTACAGACGCGGCAAAATAGCGCACGGCCCATCCAAAAGATTCATCAAACAGTTTGTGCTCATTAGCCCAATATGCACTTTCACCCTTTATTAATTGGATTTGTTTTGCAATACTATATTCCTTATTCAAAAGCATAAGCACATGCACATGATCGTCATACCCGTTTATTCTGTCAATATGAATCTTTTTATCCCAAGCATTTTCCTTAATATGCTCACACATAGTACGAAGTAGCCCATTTGCCAAAAATGGTTTCCGGTGCTTAGTACCCCAAACGGCATGTAACCAAATTTTTACGTACGACATTCGTTACTTATTTATCCGTCCCCGGGCTAAAGCCACGGGGTTAAGGATATCTGGTCATTGGCTAAAGCCGGCGCTGCAGGTATTCTACATTCTCCGATATAAATCCTTGATATTATCCAGCGTAACCTTATCCTTCCAATCGGTACCAATTGCATGATTCCACATGTGCGGAAGATTATATGCCACTTCAGCCATCGCAGTGATTGTCTCCGCACTCCAATCTTTAGCCAAGCCTTGCGGCAGATGAATATCGTGGTGATCGACCATCGTCATGAATTCTGCATGACCATCCGGGTAATAATCCTGCAGGTGCTGGAATGCGATGCAATTTGCATAGCAGTGTTTTTCGCCTAAAATCTTTGATAGGCCATAGCTCAATGCATGGCACACACCGACTTCAGAATAAGTAAGACTAAGGCCGCCCATTAAAGAAGCTACCATCAGCTTATCATCGTTCTCCGGCGTCTGACCGGAATTGCTCCCTAAATATACATCGCGGCAAAGCTTCATAGCCTGCTCGGCATATGCCAGGCTAAAAGCATTATTCAGAATACCATGCTCCGATTCCACGCAATGAATATAAGTATCCATGCCCGTGTAAAACCATTTATCGCGCGGCACGGAAGCGATTAGCTCAGGATCTAGAATTACCTGGTTAAAGACTGTCCAGTCACATTTCATGCCCAGTTTTTTAGTTGGGCCGGTAAGTACAGCCGTCATAGAAACCTCAGCGCCGGTGCCTGAAATCGTTGGTACTCCAAGGTGATAAATACCGGGTTTTTTAATCAGGTTCAAACCTTGATACTGCACTGATGAGCCTTCATTGGTAAACATCAAAGACACCGCTTTGGCAATATCCATAATGGTACCGCCGCCAATGCCAATAATGCCGGCAGGAATGCCTTTCGAGGAAAGGATAGAATCACGCAGCCCATCGATCTGTTCCGTAGTTGGCTCATGCGGATCAGGATCTATAAACAATACTATGTCCACAGGCTTTACGGGGAGGCGCGCAGGAAGATCTTTTTCCTCAAAGTATTTATCAACGATGAAGACAAAAAAACCTGCGTTTTCATTACGTTTTGATTCAAGGATAATACCCATTTCAGCGAACGAGCCACGACCGTAAACTACTTTTTCTATGTTTTTAAAATTCTTATACAAGATGTGAAAAAATTAATATGAACTATTTATTTAAGGCTCAGGAACCATTTATTTCCGTACAATTCAGAGTACCAAACCCTTTCAAAATCAGCTGAGGCAATGGCTTCCAGCGCGCCAAGATCAGGATTATAAAGAATTACCTGCTGCGGGGTGATACTCAGTACAACACTGTAATGGCCTTCGCCTGTATATTGATAGTTTACCATTGCGGGAAGATGAGCCGAAAGTTGCTTTAAAGAAGCATCATAAGCAGCAACAATATTTTTATCTGCCAGATAATCTGTGATATTGGTGTGGCTCGTGCCTTCTTCTTCAGTAGTTTTCAAGGCAAGTTCCAGGACTTCAAGATCCGTTACAACGCCATGGCATTGTAAAAGTAAATGCAGCGCATATACGCCACAGTTGTAATCAGAACTTTGCTTAAGGAGTTTCAGAATCAAAGCGGATGAGTATTTTGTTTCAGCCAGGCAAGAATTTCATCAAAATGCATTTCGCCGGAGGCTATCGCTACAATAGCTTCATATATTACTATATCATCACCTTCAATCTCTACACCGTGCTCCATAAGAAAGATGTTACCCATAGTAAATCCCGTCCGTTTATTTCCATCAATGAATGGATGATTTACAATCAGGCTTTCCATTAAAGCGGCAGCTTTTTGTAAAATGTCAGGATATAAATCAACGCCGCCAAAAGTCTGAAAAGGTCTTGAAAGAGCAGACTCTAAAGTACCAATATCTCTGATACCTGTGCCGCCTCCGGAGTGCTTCAATACCTGCTCATGAATTGCTAAAGCGTCTATAACCGAAATCATTGTGCTAATTTTTTTAGCACTTCATCGTAACGCGCAAAATGCCTGTCTAAATGCTGCTGACTAATGAGCAAATGCTCATCGTCACTATTTAGCTTTTTCAATAATTCCAATGCTTCTGCCAACACATTTTCCGGCAAGTGATCTACTGTCCTGACAATTTCCCATTTCATTTCTGCAAAGCTCATACGTCAATATTTTATAACTGCAATTTACTTAAACATTACGCCCTTTCAACCATCAGCGCAGTCTTCACACAAGCCGCAATCTTACCAGCCAGTTCTTTCACTTCTTCTTCCGTCCAGGTACACCGAATGCCAAAAGAGATGAGCCTCCCGATCACTTCCTGCGATTTTGGCAAATGAAGATTTGCGTAATCCTGTGGTGCGCCGAGCAGTTCAATAGGTAGCTTCGAAGCCGTACGCATTTCCTTAATGTGATCCCACTGATTAATGAAGTGGTACATATTTGTGTACCAATAATTGAAGCCGCCAACCCCCGCATTATTAAATGCAGCAACCGTACGCATCGCAGCATCTGTATCCGGCATCAGTAAATTCAGGAAGGTAGCAGAATCGCCTTCGGGATCGGCAATCTTTGCAAAACCTATTCCTTCCGTTTGCGACAGAATTTCCATCAGCATCTTCTTGTGCTCCCTGTTTGCCTCGCGCACCTGCGGCACGCGGCGCGTCTGTACGGCACCGATGGCTGCATTTACCTCGCCGATGCGATAATTAAAGCCCAGCACAGGGTGCTGCTCCATGCCGCGGTTATTGCCTTCATGGTTGTGGCCGTGATCCGAGTAAGCGTCTGCAATCTTATAAGTTGCTTCATCATTCGTTACTAATATTCCGCCCTCGCCGGCAGTGGCAATCTTAAAGAAATCAAAAGAGTAAGCGCCCGTCTTGCCAAAAAGCCCGACAGATGTGCCTTTGTAAGAAGCGCCGAATGCCTGCCCTGCATCATCAACGAGTATAAGATTATGCTCCCGTACCACTTCCATAATGCTATCCATATCGCCCATGCCGCCGCACATGTGCACCAGGCATACGCCTTTGGTTTTTGGAGTGATCGCTTTGCGAATGCCTTCCGCGCTGAGGCAAAGGGTTTCATCCACTTCGGCAAATACTGGCAGCGCTCCGATAAATAATACCGCTTCAATAGTGGCAATAAAGGTGAACGGGGGAACAATGACTTCATCACCTGCACCAAGGCCGGCGGCTGCAAGCGCGGTTGCCACAGCCGTTGAACCGCTGCTCATGGCGTGCGCATATTTAGCGCCGGTAATCTTTCTCACCTCCGCTTCAAAATCTCGCGCCTTCCAGTGGCCGGCGCGCTGGGCATCATGACCGTAGCGGAAAAGGATACCGGTTTCAAGGACATCCATTACTTCTTTTTTTTCTTCGGCGCCAAATAATTCTGTTCCGGGCATGAGTTGCAGTTTTTTTAAGATTGCAAAAGTAAGTTTTATTCAGCCTTCATAAGTTGTGCAGCTACCTTTACAGGCAAGATGAAGAAGGCGCTTTTACAAATGAATGCGGCAGTCCTGCTCTGGGGCTTTACCGGCATTTTAGGATTGGCAATATCCGTAGATGCACCGGCGCTTGTTTGGTACCGCACGCTGCTTACCGCACTCATCATGGGCGCAATACTTTTTTACCGTAAAGAATGGACGCGCATTGCCCACAAAGACATGGCTACGCTTATTGGCGTAGGCTGCCTTATGGGCATTCACTGGGTGGCCTTCTACGGCTCCATAAAATTTGCCAACGCCTCTATCGCGCTCGTATGCCTTTCAACAGCAAGTGTTTTCACATCTCTGCTGGATCCTTTGGTAAATAAAGGCAGGCATAACTTTATCGAATTATTGCTAGGTTTGCTTGCACTTGCAGGTGTATATCTCATCTACCAGTTCCAGGATTTCTATGCAAAGGGCATTGCTTTGGGGGTCATTGCAGCGATCCTCAGCTCCGTATTCACAGTGCTCAATAAAAGAGTGGCGCATAAATATCCGGCACGGGTTATGGTGTTTTACGAGATGAGCGCGGGCTGGCTTTTTGTAAGCGTTTTAATAGGCCTGTTAT
The DNA here is from genome assembly GCA_965246905.1 of Chitinophagaceae bacterium. Classification (GTDB taxonomy): domain Bacteria; phylum Bacteroidota; class Bacteroidia; order Chitinophagales; family Chitinophagaceae; genus UBA1952. The sequence continues at coordinate 60,803 of CBDFFZ010000021.1, read as the reverse complement.
TTGCAACCGGCTCGCAGCATTATCTGGCTTCACCAGGCAATACATCCGGCATTATGAAGCTATTCCCGGAAGGTTTGGATTGGTTATGGCTGCTATTACTATCATTATGCTGCACCGTTTGGGCACAATCGCTCGCGCTTAATGCGCTCCGGCATCTAAGCTCCTTTACGGTAACGCTTTCTGTAAATCTGGAGCCTGTTTACGGCATTATCTTGGCGTTTATTTTCTATCATGAAAACACGCAGCTACGCTGGGGCTTTTACGCAGGCGTTGACCTGATTCTGCTTTCCGTAGCCTTACAAATGATTCGGCTGTTGCGGCCTGCTGCTTTATCACCGGGTTTTCTGAAAGAGAAGGGAGGGATAGAATAGAAATGCCGGCCACAATCTGCAGCCGGCATTTTATACAATATCAATTTCTCTAAAAATGTTTTTCAAGGTCCGTATGATTATCATGCGCATCTAAAATATCATGAGCATGATGCAACTCATCATCAGTGCCTTGCGCTACTACAAGGTAACGGCCTGCTGCCAGGTGCTCTTTATATTTTTCCTCATGATGCTTATTGGTTCGGGCGATAGCCAGCGCAGATATAATTCCGCCACCAATCAATCCGGCATCCAGCCCCGCTACTGCGCCGGCTATAGCTCCAGCACCTACCAGTATGCCTACGCCGGGAATTGCCAGAATGCCTAAACCTGCCAACGCTCCGAGTATAGGGCCAACAACTGCTCCGATGCCTATCCCGGTTGCTGCAATACGGATGGGCCGGTCCATTTCATGATCAGAATCCAGCTGCTCCAAGCGGTCTTCTTCCGTTTGATCATCTTTGGCATGGCCGAGAATAGAAAGCTGGCTGGCAGGAAAGCCCGCTGTTTTTAATTGTTGAATCGCTGCAAGTGCGTCCTGCTGATTTTCATAAACGCCAATAGTTGATGTCATAATTTGAATTTTCTGATTAATAAAACCGAATTAAAGATAAAGTTTCAATGCGTTCGCTGTATATAATTTAGGGTCGATAATTATTTCTCATAACGTAATTTTTTGCGGGATGCCTAAGTACTAAAATGATCAGGCAGTATTTGCTGATTTTAGAAACCCTACTTAATTATATCCACCAGTTGATAGCCATTATTGTATTTGTTTACCTGGATTTCCTTACCATCTAATTGATAAGATAAGATGCGGTTGTAACAGCCGTCCAACTTGTAGCTAACAAAGAAGAGCGATTTAAAGCTGTTGGAATGAGGATGCTCAGACACAATTTTCGTAATGAAAATATTCCTTTTTAGAGAAGGAAAATTAAGGTGCACATTTAAAGTATCCGCCAGGAAACCTTGCGGGATATTGATCGTGTCATGTTGAAATACCCCGGAAGTACTGTCATAATTTGCAGCAATAAAAACCACCGCATTGCTGGCAGGCAGCCCCGTTGAAGGATACTCTTCGGTAAAGATCACAGTATCCACATCCGCTTTGGAAAAACCGATCAGCCGGAATGTCAGCGCTTCATTAGTGCAGTTGGTAGTATGGGTGGTGCATGAACAACAGAACAGGAAAAATAATAGGACTAAAATGAATGGCTTCATGTTGGCCAAAGCTAACGATATGATTTGCACAAATAAAATTCAAGCCGGATAACGCACGGCATAGCTTACCTATTATCTTTGTAGCTATAGATTTAAAGAAGCAACCATTATGCTCCAGACCTCTGCATCGTCCTCCCCCCGCCTCTCTTTTGATGAATTCAAACAGGAAGCCCTGAATGATTACCGGCTCGCCATCGCATCCCGCGAAGCCTCATTGATTGGCCGCCGGGAAGTGCTTACCGGCAAAGCTAAATTCGGCATTTTCGGCGATGGTAAGGAGTTGGCGCAGATTGCAGCCGCAAAATGCATGCAGCCCGGCGATATTCGTAGCGGCTATTACCGCGATCAAACCCTCATGTTTGCTACGGGCATGAGCGATATCCAAAAATTTTTCTCCCAGCTCTACGCAAATCCCGATGTAGAAAATGAGCCGTCCACCGCCGGGCGCATGATGAACGGCCACTACGGAACCCGGTGGCTCGATGACGCCGGCGAATGGAAAGACCTGACCGAAACACCGCAGTCTTCTTCCGATATCTCCCCAACTGCCGGGCAAATGGTCCGGGCACTTGGCCTTGCCTGTGCCTCTAAAATGTACCGCAATGTTGCTGAGCTGCAAAAAGGTTTTGAGAAATTTACACGCAAAGGCGATGAGGTTGTATTCTGTACCATTGGCGATGCTTCTACATCAGAAGGCCTGTTTTGGGAAACCGTAAATGCAGCCGGCGTGCTCCAGGTGCCGCTTGCCATTTTTGTTTGGGATGATGGTTATGGCATATCCGTGCCTCGTAAATATCAGACAACTAAAAACTCAATCTCCGAAGCGCTATCCGGTATGCAGTGGGATGCAGAAACGGGCGGACTCAATATTTACCGTGTAAAAGGATGGGATTATGCGGGTCTTGTGAGCACTTTCCAGGAAGGCATTAAGCACATCAGAGAAACACACACACCGGCTATTTTTCATGTTCAGGAAGTTACGCAGCCGCAGGGCCACTCGACCTCAGGCTCGCATGAGCGCTACAAGAGTAAAGAGCGCCTGGAATTTGAAAAAGATTTTGACTGTCTCCTCAAGATGAAAGAGTTTATTCTTGAAAACGCCATTGGCAGCGAAGATGATCTTGCAAAAATTGAAGCCGAGGCAAAGGATGAGGCCCGTGCTTCCAAGCAGCGCGCATGGGAAGGCTTCATCAACCCGATAAAAGAGCAGGTGCAACATGCTGCCGCCAAATGTAGCCAGGTAGTTTATGAGGGCGGAGCAGGTGCGGAAAAAATTGCCGCGATGGTGCAGCAGCTTACGGCTATTAAAGAGCCGATCCGCAAGGATGTAATGCAGGTGGTTAAAAAATCCCTGAACCTCTGTAGCGGCAATAGCGACGCAGTACGTGGCCTGCGCAATTTCTACGATATGCTGGCCGAGGACGCGAAGCAGAAATTCAATTCGCACCTCCATTCTCAATCGGCAAAAAATGCCATGAAGGTTAAGGAAGTGAAGGCTGAATTCAGTGAAAGTGCGCAGCAATTAAATGGCTACGAAATTCTCAATAAATTCTTTGACCACACTTTTGCTACCAACCCGGCAGTGATAGCTTTTGGGGAAGATTTAGGTAAAATTGGAGATGTAAACCAGGGCTTCGCCGGCCTTCAGGATAAGTATGGCGAACTGCGCATATCTGATACCGGCATCCGCGAAGCAACTATTATTGGCCAGGGTTTGGGGATGGCCATGCGCGGCCTTCGCCCTATTGCCGAAATGCAATACCTCGATTACCTGCTCTACGGGCTACAGCCGCTTTCAGATGATGTATCCACCCTTCAATATCGTACGCGCGGCGGACAGAAATGCCCACTCATTGTACGTACACGCGGTCACCGGCTCGAAGGCATCTGGCACAGCGGCTCCCCCATTGGGATGATTATTAATGCGATCCGTGGCATGTATCTGTGTGTGCCGAGAAATATGACGCAGGCAGCAGGCATGTACAATACGCTCCTCCAGAGTGATGAGCCGGGCATCGTTATCGAATGCCTTAATGGCTACCGCCTGAAAGAAGAATTGCCTTCTAACCTTGGCATCCATACTGTACCGTTCGGCATACCGGAAGTAGTGCGGGAAGGCGAGGATATTACCATTGTATCTTATGGCTCTACACTGCGGGTTATTGAGGAAGCCATTGTAAATTATCTAGAGCCAAAGGGGTTCTCCTGCGAGGTGATCGATGCGCGTACACTGCTTCCTTTCGATGTGAATGGCATGTGCGTGGAGAGCCTTAAAAAGACGGGGCGCATTGTATTCATTGATGAAGATGTACCGGGTGGTGCCGCTGCTTATCTTTTCCAGCAGGTGATAGAAGTACAGGGTGGATACCGCTTCCTCGATGCAGCGCCGCGTACGCTTACTGCAAAGGCGCATCGCCCCGCTTATGCTACGGACGGCGATTATTTCTCGAAGCCTAATGCCGAGGATATTGCGGAGTTTGTAAGTGAAGTGATGGCAGAGTAACCAGGTCAAGAATTATGAATTCATCTTTCCTGCGCTATTTTTTATACGCCATTGTTGTTGTTGCTTTTTCTGTGTCAAAATGTGCTGCAGCTACTGATACACTGACTATTTTTTACGATGCAGTTTGGAATGAAACTGCTGACCATGCCACTTATATGCGCAAAGCCTGGAAACAGGACAAGCTCTGGCAGGTACGTGATTATTATTTGCTTGATACAAATAATGGGCATAATTCCGCAAAAGTTGCCGGGCAGGTTCAAATGACTGGCGCTTTCATTGATGATAGCCTAAAAACAAAGCAAGGTCCGTTCAACTGCTACTACAAATCCGGTAAACTTTCTTCAATGCTTGAATACAAGTTGGGCAAATTGGATGGGTTGTCAGAAGAATGGTATGCAAATGATCAGGTTCACTATACTGCCTCCTATAAAAATGGCGAACTGCATGGCAAAGGAAAATGGTACTTCGAAAACGGCCAGATAAGCGCCGAAGAAACCAACAGCATGGGTAAAAAGACACAAGGGATCTACTGGAATGAAAAAGGTAAGAAACTCAGCCACCTTTCAGAGCATGATATACAAGCTATGCCGGAGTTCAACGGCGACGTAAGTGCTTATCTAAGTACGCACCTTCATTATCCGGATAGTGCAAGGGCAGCAGGAATAGAAGGGCGGGTGATTTTAGATTTTGTGATAGATGAGGATGGAGCCGTTACCAAAGTTGAAGTAAAGCAAAAGATAAATGATGAGCTTGATGCTGAGGCCTGCCGTGTAGTTCATTCGATGCCGCACTGGCGTGCAGGAATAGAACATCACCTAAAAGTTAGTGTATATTTCAGGCTCCCGATCTCATTTAAGCTTGAATAACCGGCGTCAGTTCACTCAATATTATTAATCCTTATTGTACTGATGAAGATTTGATCAACTTCTTCTTCGTTGAAAATCTCCTTGCCACCACCAGCCTTACAATGCCTTGTGCATTACTTACTTTCCCGCCATCGTAAGGTAGGTCATAACGGTCTGCATGAAGTACTGCATAAACGCCGCCAAACCATTTCTCGGCATTATAGCCGGCAGCAAAATTCATATTGGCCGAAAGATTCAGCCCCAAGCCCGTGCGCTCATTCCCGGACAGATTGCGCACTATGCTGTAACCAGGGCCAGCGCCTATATCTGCGGCGGCACCTATAAAATAATGCTCTTTCCAAACGTAATTGTAGCCATATCCGGCGCGTACGGTGAGCCCGTAATTGCCAATATGCCGCACACCTGATGCTTCCAATACCTCCGGATATCTATAGTTGTCCGGTATCAGCGTGGTGTCATTGTAGATATATCTCGCAAAGAAAGCTGCACCAACCATAAATGATCCGGCAGATTTTAGCTGCCAATCCTGCTGGTTTACACCGCTGCGCATAGTATAGCGGTTACCATTAAACAAGTACATGGCAGCAGCACCGATATTGAGTGTAGTAAGGTTAGGAAAATAAGGATAAGATGTTGTACCGGTAATCGCGGTAACGTCGTCCACTGTATTAAGATGAAACCCCCTGTAGCGTTGCGCATAACCATCGAGGGCAAGGTGACCACGGTAACGGTGCAGTTGCACATCATAACGGCGTGTACGGCCATACTGCGCCTCTTTAGCATCATGAAAAGGCAGCCTGGTACTAAAATTCAACCCTATCCCCCTGATCGTTACGCCCAACCCGATGGCCAGGCTATTATTGGGCCGGTAATTTAGTGTATGCTTGTGCCGATGATCTTCAATATCGAAAACCGAGATTTTTTCACCTAAGAAAATACGGCCCGTTACCTGGTCGGGAAAAAGCAGGATATAAGTGCTATCGGGATGATTATGAGCAGCACATTGCATTGAACCCACTATCATTAGGAATACCAGCAATAAAAACCTCGGTAGGAGGAATAGCTTTTTTATGTTCATACTGTTAAGTGTTATAAATTTCAGGCCGCAATATTTGTCTTCTGTTACAACCTGCAAACAAGGCTTTGTCCGGTCTGAATTTTATGCCTATTCTTGCCAAAATTTTCTAAGTAATGATCACATCCGCGTTTCCTGCTTTTTTTGAAGGCAATGATTATTTTATCGATGAAAAAGTAGGCCTGCTGAAGTTTGCCAATAGCTACAAGGTATTTGATGCGCAGGGTACACAATTAGGCAATATTACCCAAACAGTGCCAGGTTGGCAAAAGGTACTAAGGGTTATTGGCAACTTTAAAGCCATGATGCCTTTTGAATTAGCTATAATGGATATGCAGGGCAATGTACAGGCAAGTATCCGGCGGGGATGGACCTTTTTTATGTCGAAAATAGAAATTATGGACGGCAATGGGAATGTTACAGGCAGCATCAGGCAAAAATTCAAATTCTTTAAGCCAACATTTCTTATAAGTGATGCACAGGATAACCCAATTGCAAAGATCACCGGCGACTGGAAAGCATGGAATTTCAGGATTGAGGATTCTGGCGGCAACCCGATTGGCACGATCAGTAAAAAATGGAATGGCATCCTTAAAGAGGCGTTCACTACGGCAGATAAATATGTGGTTTCCATTTCGCCGGCAGTAGCTGAAGATGTGCGCAAAACAGCCATCGTATCTGCTGCCATTACGATCGATATGGTGCTTAAGGAATCGAAGTAAGTTATTTGTTATCTTCTTCTTTACATTCTTTGCGCTCCATCTTCTTCCGGTTGATTTATATTTGCGCAGCTTTTAGAAAGCTCATTAACTCATACCGCAGCGCAGGCAGTCAAAATTTATTCTACTGATTCTATGGCGATCGTTATTTTCTTTATCGTTCACTGGTACATCTCACTGTTCTTTCAGTCGTTCTTTATGCACCGGTATGCTGCCCACGGTCATTTTACCATGTCGCGTGGCTGGGAAAAATTCTTCTATATCGGCTCCTTCATCACCCAGGGATCCTCTTACATCAGCGCTACCACTTATGGGGCCATGCACCGCCTGCACCATGCGCATACAGATAAGCACAATGATCCGCACTCCCCGGCCAATACACCCAATGCATTTCACATGATGTGGACTACCCGGAACAATTACATCAACCTCTTTTTAGGCAAAACTACTGCCGAAGAAAAGTTCCTGAAAGACCTGCCGCAATGGGCGGCCTTTGACCGTTTTGCGCATAACTGGATTGCGCGTACACTTTGGGGCGTTGCTTATTTTGTTTTCTATTTATACTTCGCAACGGCGTGGTGGCAGTGGCTTTTCCTCCCACTTACGCTGGCTATGGGCTCCCTTCACGGAGTTGCCATAAACTGGTGGGCACATAAGTTTGGCTACGAGAATTTTAAGCTGGATAATACTTCCAAGAACATCCTGCCGATTGATTTTCTTTTTGTTGGGGAAGCCTACCACAACAACCACCATAAATATCCGGGCCGCCCCAACAATGCGGTGCGCTGGTTTGAGTTCGATCCTACCTACTTTGTAATGCGCGGCATGCATAAGCTGGGCATTATTAAAATCAAGGCTGTAGCTGCGTAAATATTCATTCTCCTGAATAAAAAAATCCTGTAAGCCGAGGCATACAGGATTTTTGCTTTGAAGCCCCCCAACCCCGGCCTTCCCACGGGCCGGGCAGTTGTATACTACTATTTCTCGTCCAAACTTTGTCATCCCGCAGGGATCTTTGAATAAGCTTTGTGCTAAAGATCCCTGCGGGATGACAAAGCCGCTGTAGTAAACCGCTCTAAACCGTAGGGTGCAACAGCCCTGGCCTCCAAGGGGAAAGCGCAGACTTGGGTACTACACCAGCACCGGCGCCTCTACCCAAGCTCCATGATCTTTCAGCAGCTTAATAAGCTCATCGACCGCAATGCCGCTCGGCACATTTTTTTTCATCACGTCTTTGCTTTTATAGAGGGTTATCTTGCCCGGCCCGCTGCCTACGTAGCCGAAATCCGCATCCGCCATCTCGCCGGGGCCATTTACGATGCAGCCCATGATGGCAATCTTCACGCCTTTCAGATGATGCGTTGCTGCGCGGATCTTAGCCGTTGTTTCCTGGAGATCGAAAAGTGTACGCCCACAGCTTGGGCAGGATATATATTCCGTTTTAGAGATGCGCCTGCGCGTGGCCTGCAGGATGGAAAAAGCGGTATTGTTGAGAAACTGGTTATTGTTCTTTACTTCAAGATAGGTGCGCCCGGTGCTCCTTGTATTTTCCATTTTAGATGGGTCGTTCATCAGCCACACGCCATCGCCGATGCCATCGAGCAGCAGCCCTCCGGAGGTAACCGAGAAATCTATGAGCTGCTGATCTACGGTAGCGCTGTAGCTGGCATCTGCAATAATAACCGGCGCATTCAGGCCCTGTGGGGAATATTTCTTAAGGAAAGCGCGGATGCTTTTCGCAGGCTGAACCTTCGTGTCATACATGCACAGCACAATAGTTGGGTCTGCTATCAGCTTTTCTATAAATGGCAGATGGTTTTCTGCATCCGCCTCACTCAGGCAAATATCAAAGTTCAGGAAGTTGATGGATGGATGTCTTTGAGCAGGCGTTGCCCCATCATAATCCTCCGGCGCAAAGCAGGGAATATAGACGGCCTTGTTTTCGGGAGAAAGCGTATTCCAATACGCGGCCGTTACCACTGCTTTCAGCGTTCCCGGCAATTCAAAATCCAGTTGCTTCCTGCCTAAGAAAATATAATCCGCAGCGCCGTCACCGATATTCCATTTATCCGGCACCGCATCGTAGCGGTAGCCGATAGCGGCCAGATCTTCGGGGCGCACTTCATCCGCGTGCATAAAATCCGCCACCACAACCGGCACATTATTGCCCCCAATATTCCCCACTGCCCTGCTGATCCTCCGCTCGACATGCGGATTGCCAGATTCCGACTTCCCAATCCCCAATTCCTTGATCCCTACCATATCCACCAGATCGCGGCACACCGGCAATTCAAATTCAGGATCTTCCGTAAGGCTTACGCGGATGGTATCCCCGATGCCTTCTGCCAGCAGCGTGCCAATACCAATAGCGCTTTTAATGCGCCCGTCCTCACCATCGCCGGCCTCTGTAACGCCGAGGTGCAGCGGGTAGCATTCGCCAAACTCATCCATCATATGCTGCACGAGGGTGCGGTAGGCTTCCACCATTACCATAGGGTTGGAGCTTTTCATGCTCAGCACGATCTGGTGGTAATCTTCAGCGCGGGCAATGCGCAGGAATTCCATAGCGCTCTCTACCATGCCCAGCGCGGTATCGCCGTAGCGGCTCATGATCCTGTCCGATAAAGAGCCGTGGTTGGTACCTATGCGCATGGCCGTGCCGTGAGCTTTGCAGATGCGCACCAGCGGGGTGAAGCGCTCGCGGATGCGCTCTATCTCGCCCAGGTATTCCTCGTCCGTGTATTCTATCTGGTCAAATTTCTTCTTGTCCACATAGTTGCCTGGGTTGATGCGCACCTTCTCTATGATGCGCGCGGCGATCTCGGCGGCATTGGGCGTAAAGTGAATATCGGCAACCAGCGGCGTATCATATCCCGCCGCGCGGACGGCCAACTTAATGGCTAAAAGATTTTCTGCTTCCTTCTTGCTTGGTGCCGTAATGCGCACCAGCTCGGCTCCCGCCTCGATGCAGCGGATAGTCTGGGCCAGGGTAGCTTCGGTATCCATGGTATCCGTAGTGGTCATAGTCTGGATGCGGATGGGATGACCGCTCCCGATGGTGAGGTTACCGATCTTTACTTCTCGGGTGGGCAGGCGGTGAGCGTTGGATTGCATAATGCGGCAAATTTAAGTGGGATTAAGCGGAGGATGATTGCAGGAATGTTAAGAAGTGGGGCTGTACGATTATCTGAATTGCCGACTACGCGAATAGTGTAATATGAAGATTGGCGCTCCGAAATCCTTACTGCCAACTTATCCTTGAACTCCTGCATTCATTTAATAGCTGAATTCTTAAAAACAAAAAAAGAGGCTGCCTTTTCGTGACAACCTCTTCTATTTTTAATCGGGCAGGGAAATTACATATGCTGCTGGATCTTCTTATCAAACACAGCTTTTGGGGCAGCTCCAACCTGCTTATCAACCACCTGCCCATCTTTTATGAATAATACACAGGGAATGCTGGTAACGCCGTAGTTTACGGACAGGTTTGGATTCTCATCCACATTTACCTTACCGATATTTACCTTTCCTTCATAATCTTTAGAAAGCGCGTCGATGGTTGGGCCGAGGGCAAGGCAAGGGCCGCACCATGGGGCCCAGAAATCAACCACGGAAAGCTGACCGCCATTGAGCACTTCGGTATCAAAATTGGAATCGGTGAATACTGCTGCCATAATAATAATTTTTTATAAATTTTTAAGAGGCCAAAGATAGCCAATTAAAGCACCTGCAAAATGATGCCGTATATAGAGTTTGGCACCGTGTGGATAAACTATGTTGATAAACACCCTCCGCCGCCGGTGGGCATGTTCCGTCCGACACCGCTATAATCATATAGTATAGAAGGGCGGCTTTTAAGATTGTATGTTTATCGCAGGCATTTCAGATACCCGTTTTACTATAAGCCGAAGAAATCGATTACCCAACAATTCAAATTGCATATCAGTGAACGAATCGCCAAAATTAAACCGATCCCTCTCGCTCGTACAGGCCACCGCTATCAATATGATCGATATGGTGGGCATCGGGCCGTTTGTAGTGCTGGCTACCATTGTGAGCATTATGCAGGGGCCGCTTAGCATACTTGCATGGCTGCTCGGTGCACTGTTGGCTTATGCAGATGGCATGGTATGGGCGGAGATGGGCGCCAAATGGCCGGAAGCCGGCGGCAGCTACGTATTCCTGCAAAAACTTTTTCCGGGCAAGACAGGCAGGCTGATGTCTTTTTTATTTACCTGGCAAACGAGCATCCAGGCGCCGCTGGTAGTGGCAAGTGCAGCAATCGGCTTTTCATCTTATCTGCAATACCTGCTCAATCTCAAGAGCATTGGGGCCTCGCTCTTCGGTACTTTTTCTATGAATGCAGGATGGCTGGGCACTTTCGATAATGAAAATATCGGCCCTAAGATGGTAAGCGGCGGCGTCGTACTGGTGATGGTCGGGCTACTCTACCGGAATATCAAAAGCATCGGGCGGCTATCGGTGGTGCTTTGGGTGATAACCGGCGGTACGATGCTCTGGCTCATACTTTCCGGCATCCCGCATTTTAATGCTGCACGCGCATTCAACTTCGGGGTGGGCAAAGGCTTTTCCTGGACCCTGGTGATCTCTGTTGGGCTTGGCCAGGCTGCGCAGAAGGCGGTTTACTCCTATCTCGGCTATTATAATGTTTGCCATCTTGGCGGTGAGATTTCGGCTCCGGAGCGCAATATCCCACGGGCTATTTTCATTTCAATTACCGGTATTGCGCTGCTTTATCTTGGTATGCAAACGGTGGTACTGGGCAATCTGCCATTGGAAACCATTGCGAAAAGTGATTTTGTAGTGAGCAAATATTTCGAGACGATCTACAATCACGGCGTTGCCCAGATTGCTACCTGCCTTATTCTTTGCATCGCCCTCGCTTCGCTGTTCTCCGTATTGCTTGGCTATTCGCGTGTACCCTACGCTGCTGCTATCGATGGGCTATTCTTCCCGGTATTCGGCAGGCTGCATAAAAAGCACGGCATACCACATATATCACTGCTTGCCATTGGCGGGCTTGGATTCCTGTTCAGTCTTTTATTTAAGATGGCGCATGTAATCTCGGCAATCATTGTAATGCGCATCCTGGTACAGTTTGTGGCGCAGGCCGTAGGTGTGATCTACTGGCGGCGGCGTGCCCCGCAGGACGACCGTCCATTCAGGATGCCGCTGTTTCCTATACCGGCAATCATAAGTATTATCATTTGGCTCTTTATTTTATTCACCTCCGATAAAAGCTACCTAATCGCAGCCATGAGCGTTATAGCAAGCGGCGCAATTCTATTTTTCACTATACGATTTCCGGAAAAAAAAGTGCCGGAAGAGACTGAAAGCAAGGTGTAGAAATAGAATGGATACCTCTTTAACTAAGGTATATGGCTGGATGTAAAGAGTAAAATCAGGAACCGTTGAAATTTCCCAAACCCGCTTTCATCCTTCAGTAATCGGCTTTACCTTTGCCATGCTAAAAACATCAATAAAATCATGTCATCGCACGACGCCTCCCATATTGCCGGTCACCACGAAGAACCACGTTCCAAATCGTCTATGTCGGCCTCTTTCTGGTTTGTAATTATACTCGTGGGCCTTTTTATCGCAGCGCTCAATTTCATTAATGTAATGGGCAATGAATCCGAAGGCCATGTGAATAAAGAAGCAACCTCTAACCAGACACTGAGCGGCGAAAACGGGCTCGGCAAGCCGGAAGAAGCGACTCATGGCGAAGGCGCTGCGCAAGGCGTAACAAATGATACGCTGCACAACGAAAACGCACAGCACTAAAACACACCTTTTCCGGGCATGATGCAGCAGGGCGATACGATTGCCATAACCGGTGCGGCCGGCTTTATCGCCTCCTACCTTGTTGGCTATCTTAATAAGCAGGGTTTTGAGCGCCTTATACTGGTAGATGATTTTTCGACTCTTGCGAAAGTGCCAAATCTTGCAGGTAAGAAATTTCTCCAAAAAATAGAGCGTAATGAGTTTGGCGCCTGGTGCAGCAACAATCACGGCAGCATTCAATATATGTTTCACCTCGGTGCACGTACTGATACTACCGAAATGGACTATGAAGTGCATAAGCGCCTGAACCTGGATTATTCCAAAGAGATGTGGGAGATCTGTGCAGCGCAGCATATTCCCTTTGTTTATGCGTCTTCAGCAGCTACTTATGGCAATGGCGAGCACGGCTATGAAGATGATCATAGCAAGATGAATCTGCTGGAACCGCTTAACCCTTATGGCCGCTCCAAGCAGGAGTTTGACCAATGGGCGCTCGTACAGCATACAGCACCTCCATTCTGGGCGGGAGTAAAATTTTTTAATGTTTATGGGCCGAATGAATATCATAAAGGCCGTATGGCATCCGTGATTTTCCATTCCTTCAATCAGATAAAAGAAAAAGGATCGGTAAAGCTTTTCCGATCGCACAACCCCGATTATACGGATGGCGGGCAGATGCGCGATTTCGTATTTGTGGATGACGTGGTAAGCATGTGCACATGGCTCATGCAGCATCAGCCCGAAAACGGATTGTATAATGCCGGCTCCGGCAAGGCACGAACCTTCGTGGATCTTGTTACAGCCATCTTCAATAATCTGAACCTTCCACCAAAAATTGAATTTATAGATACGCCGGTTGATATCCGCGACAAGTATCAATATTTTACGGAGGCCTATATGCAGAAAATAATCAGCGCAGGATATACGCAACCGCTGCATTCTTTAGAGGCTGGCATTAAAGCATATATAAGCGATTTTCTTTTGCCAGGAAGTCATTTTTGATAATTCAATGGAGCGTTAGAGCAATGCTTGAATACATCTCTCCAGAATGATTTATCCAAATTTTGTAACAATAAAGCACCCGTTTTTCATAGAAAAACGGGTGCTTTATTGTCTATGGAAAGCCGAAATTTATCTCCGGATAAAAATGCGCTGGGATAATACATTATTGCCGGCCTGCACAAGGCATACATAAATGCCCGCCGGGTAATCAGCTACTTTTAACAAGCTCATTAGCTTACTGCCACTAATTGTACTCCGCTCAACAGACTGGCCAGTAAGATTTATAAGCTGGATATGCACTTCCTCATTCCCTGCAAAAGCTTTATCCCAGGTTATATAAAGCGTACTTGATGCAGGATTGGGGTACACACTGCAAGTGCCGGAAACAGGATTATTAGGAATACTGTTTGTACCTGTTGCAGCGGTTTGCTTATATTGGTTGAGTCCGCCCAACAGGTTGCCTGCGATAAACTCATATTTTCCATCCTTATCTATATCGCCAATGGCCGGCGCACTGCGGTCTCCAACATCAAGGTTAGAATATTGCGCATCCAGCAGTTGATAGCTCATAGCCGTATTCCCACTCTCAAAACCTCCATACCTGCGGAAAGTACCATCCACATTACCAAGCAAAATGTACTCTTTGCCTGTTGTATCCATCTTCCCTATATAAAGAGTGCTATAACCATACAGGCTGGGTGCGGAATGCATGCCGCCGAGGGTATCTGTAACGAGCTCCAGTTGTGGGGTGCCCGGGCTACCACCAAGATTCTTAAAATAGCCAATAGTTGAGAGCTGAGAGCCAAGCAACAAATCCTGATGGCCATCTTTATTAATATCGTAGATAAATGGCGCGGCGAAATTGCCCGTGCGTACATTGTTGCCCTGTTGGTCTTTGAGCAGAATCCCGGTACCATAAAAAGGCTGTAAGCTGTTATTTTGAGCAAGGTTCCGGTAGTAGGTAACAGTACCATCCGAATGCCCGACCACCATATCTTCCTTGCCGTCATTATCAAGATCGCCGAAGGCAGGAGCAGCACCGGCTACATTTTCTCCAAAAATGCTGTTGAAATCTGTAGTCTGTAGCATCATCTTGGTAACGCCATTATCAAGGGTATTCTTATAATAGGCAATTTTGCTGCGAAACAGTCCGTTAGGCTGATAATACCCTGCCGTTCCGATGAAGAGATCAAGGCGCCCATCACGGTTATAATCATAGAGATAAGGATATGCGCCTGTGCCTACATCTATGCTGCGATCTACTAAAAAAGTATCGGACTGAAAAGTAAAAACAGGAGCAGTTGTTGTACCGGTATTCCGGAAATAAGCAATATTGCGGTAGTTCTCAGATACATTCGTAGCGTGCGGTGATACTAATATATCCTTCTTGCCATCGCCGTCAATATCTACATTAAATGCAGCCGGCCAGCTCGGCATATTTAATCCTTTCCAAATCGTATCCTGGGCTACCATGCTGTCTTTGCTGCCATACTGCACTTTTCCGTTCCTTAGCATCTGAAGGTCGTTGAAGGCAAAGTTGCCCCCAAGAAAATCATAATCGCCATCGCCATCAAGGTCAATAACGCAGGCCGTATTCCCGCCGTGAAGCACCCCACGGCAGTCGTAATTAAAATAATTTGGGCAAAAAATGGGGTCACCTACCAGCACGCTCAGCGTAAAAGTGCGGATATTAGCCTGGTTTACGTAGCCCCAGCAATTAGTTGGCTTACACACTTCAATAGAATCTTTTGGTAACCCGTGCTCCACCTGGCAATTCTTAAAGAAATACATGATAGCGCCGCCTTCATTAAAGGAAACAAAGTCAAGATCTCCATCGCCATCTACATCAGCAAAAGAGGGAATATCGCCGTTATTCACACTTGCATTATTGGTAAAGCCCGGGATGCCGTTATAACGCAATTCTTTGAAAAAATTGAAGCAAAGCTCATTGTTTGCATTGAAATATCCTTTGAAGGCGCGTATGCCTCCAGCTCCCCTGTTAAACATGTCCGAAATTCCATCACGGTTATAATCTGCCATAATCAGGTAATTATTAGCCGTAGGGAAGTTCAGTGCATATTTGGGGGCATACACATAATTAGGACTACCCGGAGTGCCTTTATTAAGAAAGGTTTTAATCTGGTTAGAGTGGTAATCGAAAATTACAAGATCGGCGATTCCGTCATTATTGAGATCGCCCATTGTAAACTGCGGGTTATTGAAACCCCCACACCACGCAAGTTGCTTTTGAAAAGTACCATTATAGGCTTTGATCGAAGAATCCTCTACATAGATATTTCCCCCGGATTGAGCAAGCACTCCAAAAGAAAAAAGCAAACTCAGACTTACAAGACAAGTACGCAACATGCGGATAGAAATATTTATTTAAAAATAAGCACTTAATAGCTGCGCCGAATAAAGTATTATTCGATAAGACATCTAAAGTATGCTATCCGTTGGTTAAATAGTCTTTGAGCGGCGAGCCGGGCTCTTTCAGAAAATGCTTATAGACAAGCCGGTCTGCAAGGCCGGGGAAAAGCTTATTGAGCCATACGGTAAGCTTGCCCTGACGAGTCATTACTACCGTTCTTTTCCTTTGCCCGATTGCCATTAGTATAACTGCAGCACAGTCTTCGGCGCTCATCAACTTTCCTTCTTCAAGGGGCGTTTCGCCCTGCGATGAGCCATCTGCACTGCGCGCTACGTTGCGGATATTAGAAGCCGTGAATCCGGGGCTTACCCACATTACATGCGCGCCGGTATAAAGGAGTTCGGTACGCAAAGCTTCCAGAAACCCCTGTAAGGCAAATTTCGATGCACTATATCCAGAGCGGCCCGGCAACCCACGATAACCGGCAATAGATGATATTCCCACAATAACGCCTTTTTGCGCACGAATGGACGGCAGTGCAAATTTAGTGCATTGTACTGCGCCCCAAAAGTTTATATCCATTACCTCGCGTAGTACACTCATATCTGCCTGCTCAAAAAGCGCCCGCATAGAAATGCCCGCATTATTAATAAGCACATCTACTCTGCCCCATTTTTCCAGGGCAGCATCTATAAAATTCTGGCAGTCTGCTTCTATACGCACATCGGCCTGCACCAGCAAAAGGTTTGGGGCAGGATGACCGGGATAAGCTGTTTCCAGAGATTTTATATTCCTGCCACACACAGCCACAAAGGCACCTTTGGCTAATGCTTGTAAGCCCAATGCCTGTCCGATACCGGATGAACCGCCTGTAATCAATATAACTTTATTGTGGAGCAAATTCATGACCCGATAAAGATAATACCAGCAGGCCACAGCAATGAATGTGCATTTGTTGAGAACTTATCTTTCCCGCCGAAATGGCAATATTTATCTTGCGCCTCATAAAAATATCACAACATGAAAGTAATGATCATCATGGGCTCGCAAAGTGATGAGCCGGTAATGCAGGAAAGCAAAAAATGGCTGGAGTTTTTTGGCATTGATGGGGAGCTCATAGTGGCTTCAGCACATCGCAATCCTGATAAGGTTCGGGCATTGATGGTAGATGCGAAAAAGAATGGCTTCGGCGCGGTGATTGCCGCAGCCGGCATGGCAGCAGCATTGCCAGGAGTATGCGCGGCTTATACCTCGCTTCCTGTACTGGGCGTACCGCTTGAGGGCGGCCTGCCGGGCGGTATCGATGCACTTTACAGCATTGTGCAGATGCCAGCAGGATTACCCGTAGGTACGCTTGCCGTTGGCAAGGCCGGAGCAAGAAATGCAGCAGTGATGGCAGCACGGATTTTTGCCCTGAGCGATGACAAGGTGGCAGAAAAGGTAGAGGCATTTAAAGCGCAGGAATACAAGATTTAATAACCTTTTGGCAACACAGCTGGCCCGGTTTTTTCTTTACCTTAGATAGCACTAAACAGCCATAATTTGACAGAAGCAATCATTAACCTCGAGACTGTAAATCCGATTGAGTTTTTCGGAATTAATAATAGCAAATTCGATCTGCTAAAGAAAAAATTTCCTTTGCTGAAAATTCTTTCCCGTGGGTCACAGATTAAAATCTCGGGGCAAACCCAGGAAGTAGCCAATGCGCAGGAACGGATAGGCCATGTAGTGAAATACTTAGAGCGTAATGGCCACCTGAGCGAGCAATATTTTGCGCAGATTCTGGGAGATGAGGAAGGTGGTGACGCACCGCAGATTACCGAAGCTGCAGGCAATGACATTTTAGTTTTTGGCCCCAATGGCAAGGTTATTCGCGCTAAAACAGCGAATCAAAAACTCATGGCTACAGTTGCCGAAAAAAATGACATCATCTTTGCAGTTGGCCCTGCCGGTACTGGTAAAACTTATACCGCGGTAGCGCTTGCGGTGCGTGCTTTAAAGAATAAAGCAGTACGTAAGATTATTCTTACCCGCCCGGCGGTAGAAGCTGGTGAAAGTCTGGGATTTCTGCCGGGAGATCTTAAAGAAAAGATTGATCCTTACCTGCGCCCGCTATATGATGCGCTGGATGATATGCTCCCTTCTGATAAGCTCAATTATTATATGGCCAACCGCATTATCGAGATTGCGCCGCTTGCTTATATGCGCGGCCGTACACTGGATCATGCTTTTATCATATTGGATGAAGCCCAGAATGCGACCGACCTCCAGATCAAGATGTTCCTGACGCGTATTGGCTCTTCTGCCAAAGCAATTATCACCGGTGATCTTACACAGGTGGATTTGCCGAAAAATCAGAAATCAGGGCTACTTAAAGCAACGCGCATCCTGAGAAATATTGAGGGAATTGCGCATGTAGCGCTGGATGAGAGCGATGTGGTTCGTCACCGCCTTGTGAAGTCTATTATCCGGGCTTATGATAAGGAGCAGGATCGCGAGGAAGAAGTAGAGAAAAAACAGGATGAGGAACGAGCGGAGAAAAGAAGGGAAGCCAATGCAGCAAGATAATTAATGAAGAGGCCGTCTCAGAAGTCAAAATCTGAGGCGGCTCTTTTTATTGAAATAATTTCAATATCAGCGTATGTTGAGGTAGTTTATGCAGGATGATAGTTTGTTAGCACATAAAAACAACCTTTCAGGCTGCTTTCTTCTTTAAGTTGTGCGCTATTGCTAATAAGCCTGCTTCTATTAATACTTTTTCATTGCCCCTGAGCATGAACCGGCGGAAGCCTTTGTTTTGCTTCACATTTCCGAACACCGGTTCTACATCATGACATCGTTGCTTGCGATAAGCTATCCCTTGTTCACTTCGCAGTCGTTCCACTGCCTGGCGTTTTAGTCTTTGCCCCTCATGTGATACTTCAAGTGTCCGGTTGCCTTTTGCTTTATGACAGCCAACCCGCAGTGGGCAGCCCTCACAGTTTTGCGCCCTGTATTTTGAGATGATTCGTTTGTAGCCGGCCTGTGTACTTTGTTCGCCTTCCCATATCTTATTCATCACCTGGCCCATTGGGCAGATATAGTGATCCTGGACTTCATTATAGTACAGCTTATCCGTTGTAAAAGGCTTCTTATCCTTCGTTGCATTCTTACGATGGCTGTAAGCTAATGCCTTTTGCTCTTTATCAAAATGGCTGTGCTTTACGTAAGCCTCAACCTTATTACTTTCCAGATAATTATAGTTCTGCTCTGAGCCATAGCCTGCATCCGCTACTACTACTTCAGGCATTTCTTTATAAAGTTCTTTGTGTTGATCTATGTGGGCAGGTAAGGTCGTCGTATCTGTTGGGTTGTGGTGGATGCTGTAGTTAACGATGTATTGGTTGTTGGTAGATACCTGCAGATTGTAACCTGGCTTCAGCTGGCCGTTGCCCATATGATCTTCCTTCATGCGCATAAAGGTGGCATCGGCATCTGTCTTGCTATAACTGTTGCGCCCTTTCATCAGTTGCTCCTGCGCTTCATACTGGTCCAGCTTATCTGGCCAGTTCTTCTTTCCATAGCTCAGCTTTGCCTTTACTTCCTTAGTTACCGGCTTATCTTTGAGGGCTTCATTGATCTGATCGATTGTCTCTTTTACTTTAACGGAATCGATCTTATCAAAATCAGGCGGGGTATCATCGGTCAGCTCTTCCGCAGCTACCTTTTGGGTATAGGCCCAGAGTTCCTTGAGCTGGGTTTTGATGCGTTCACGACTGGTCTTAATAGCCTTGCCCCATACAAAGGTGTAGCGGTTGGCATTGGCTTCTATCTTCGTTCCATCGGTAAATACTTCCTTCAACGAAAGGTGGCCGGCATCCGCAAGCAACAATACAACCTGTGAAAAAACTTCCTGCAAGACATGGCGCAGGCGCTCAGAGCGGAAGCGGTTGACCGTGTGGTGGTCTGGCTTATTCATTCCTGCCAGCCACATAAAATGAATGTTTTCTTTAAGCGCTGCTTCAATCTTACGGCTGCTGTAGATATTGCTGATGTAAGCAAATACCAGTGTTTTCAGCAACATACGCGGATGGTAAGACGATGCACCACCGCCTTTGTACTTTTTCATCAGTGCATCAATATCTATCTGATCAATCACCTGTGCAACAACACGAACAGGGTGTTGCTCATCAATCAACTCATCCAGTGAGGGCGGTAGCAGAAAGGCCTGTGTGGGTTGGTAATTCTTGAAAACCGGTTTGATTGCCATTCTTAAATTTACAACCAAAACCCTTTCTGGTAAAGGATTACAGCCTGTTTATTTATACAGCAGCCTTGTGAATAAACCCCGCCGTAAAACCGTTTTCACAAAAAAAGAGACTGCCCTTTTGAGACAGCCTCATTTTTATGTTTTACTGGCTGAATTCACCGCAATCCAAGCCATCGTGCCTATTGCCGTAACCATTGCCTGCTCATCAATATCGAAATGCGGATTGTGTACTGAGGCAGTAAACTCTTTCCCATCCCGGTTTGTGCCGATACGGAAATAACATCCCGGCACCTGGTGGCCATAAAAAGCAAAATCATCCGCCGTCATGCGCAGATCCAGGGTTTTTACTTTTTCATCCCCCAAAAATTCTTTTGCAAGATGCTCTGCGCGCTGCGTAAGCTCCGGATCATTATAAAGCGACGGATAGCCTTTCGGTATATCGATCGTAGCAGTGGCGCCAAACGCCGTGCAGGTATGGTTCACTACATCTTTGATCAGTTGATGTGCTTCTTCACGCCAGTCTTCATTCATCGTGCGCAGCGTGCCGGATAGCGTTACCGTATCAGGGATCACATTATTCACGGTGCCGCCTGCAATATGGCCAAAACTCAGAACTGATGGCGAAACAGGATTTGCCTTTCGGGATATTACCTGCTGTAAAGCAACAATAGCCTGCGCGGCAATCGCAATTGGATCAATGGTTTGGTGAGGAAGTGCAGCATGGCCGCCTTTGCCATGAATAACAATATGGATCTCATCTGTTGACGCCATATATTGCCCGCTTCGAAAGCCCACATAGCCCGCCGGAAGCGTAGGATACACATGCAGGCCAAGAATTGCATTAACTTTCGGGTTTTTAAGAATGCCGGCGGCAATCATCAGGCTACCGCCGCCGGGATGCTTTTCCTCGCCGGGCTGGAAGATGAACTTTAGTTGCCCGTTCCAATCCGCTTTGAGCTTTTGCAGGATATAAAGCACACCCAAAAGGCAGGTAGCATGCACATCATGGCCACAGGCATGCATCACGCCTTCGGCTTTAGAAATATAATCCGTGGTATTTGCTTCCTTAATGGGGAGCGCATCGAGCTCGGCCCGTATAGCAATGCATTTGCCGGTTGTAGTATTGCCTTCCAGCACACCTGAAATCCCGGCACCCGCTATGCCTGTAGTATGCGCTATTCCCCAATCATTCAACTGCGCTGAGATAAACGCCGCCGTCTTGTATTCCTCAAAAGAAAGCTCAGGATTCTGGTGGATATGCCTGCGGATACGCTGCCATTCCGGAAAGTTTTCTGCGGCAAGCCTGCGGATTTCCTCAATCATTGCTATGAAAAGAATTGATCTCAATGATATCATTCACCACCATACAAGGATTGTACATGCGGCTCACCTGCTGATACATAGCCTGCGCTGCTTTGCGGTCGCGATAATCACCCACCTTTACGCGGAAAGTAGGTGCTATATAGGTAAGGTAAGTGCGCGTGCCGGGAAAGCGGCGCAGAAAATCGATCTTGCGCATAGTAGCAATATTGCGATCGCTGCCACTGTATATCTGCACTCGGAAACCACGACCGGAGGTAATGATACCTGCTTTCCTGCCGGTATGCGCCACCTTTGGCTCACTTTTATGGATCACCAGCTCGAGGCGGGGATCTGTATGAAGCACAACTCCGTGCACTACCGAATCCGGAGTTGCAACCTGTGCTCCGCAGTAGGCTTTCGGGCTAATGGCGGCAAGTAATAAAAGAAGATAAAAATGCTTCATCAGCGGTAATTAAAAAACAATTCGTTTGGGTGCTGCAAAAGTAGCCTATTCTCCCGCTTTTGATTCCTCTACGATCCGCAGGCCGGCCGATGCGCCAATACGGGTAGCGCCAGCATCGATCAACTGTTTGGCAAAGCGAAAGGTGCGTATGCCGCCGGAGGCCTTGATTGCAATTCTTTCCGGTAGTAGGCGGCGCATGGTTTCAACAGCTTCTACTGTTGCCCCGGTAGCTGCGTAGCCGGTAGAAGTCTTCATAAAATCAATATCAAAACTGCCGTATAGCGCACAGCAACGCTCCAGCTCAGCCTGTGTAAGAATACCGCTTTCCACAATTATCTTGATCTGCCTGCCCGCTTCCTTTATAGGAGTAATGCAACTAATAATTTCCTGTTTCAAATAATCCCAATCGCCATTTTTCAGTGCGGCAAAATTGATCACCATATCCAGCTCGTCTGCGCCATCAGTATTAGCTTTTCAATCTCTGCAAGCTTTGAGGCAATGCTGCTGTAGCCGAAAGGAAAGCCGATAACAGTTGCAACTTTTACTGGTGAACTACTGTATAACTTAGCCTTAGCAACCTGCACATAATAAGGCGGAACACAGACAGCTGCAAAGCCGGCAACAATCGCTTCGTCACATAACTTTGTGATGTCTGCCGCAGTTGCCTCCGGCTTAAGAATGGTGTGGTCGATGTAAGCGGCTATATTCATTATCCTGGCTGTAGAAATGGGGATTTAGCTCATTGCCTTGACGATCTCATTGGCAAACTCGCTTGTTTTAAGCAGCGTTGCATCATGCATGAGGTTATAGAAATCGATGGTTACGCGCTTGCGCATGATGGTGGTCTTCAGGCCCTTTAGAATCAGGTCGGCCGCTTCTTTCCAGCCCATGTATTCCAGCATCATTACACCGCTCAGGATGAGAGAAGACGGATTCATAGAATCGGTGTTTGCAAAGCGCGGCGCCGTGCCATGCGTAGCTTCAAAAACTGAATAACCGTTTACATAATTAATATTTGCCCCGGGCGCAATGCCAATACCTCCTACCGCAGCTGCCGCAGCATCAGAAATATAATCGCCATTCAGATTGAGCGTAGCGACCACAGAATATTCCTGCGGCGCAATGAGTATCTGCTGGAGAAAATTATCTGCAATTACATCTTTAATGATCACTTTGCCCATAAGCTGCGCAGCTTTCATTTCCTTGTTCGCGGTTTCCTCACCCGATGCTTTTTTCGTTGCCTCCCACTGCTCCCAGGTATATACATCATCGCCAAATTCCCGCACAGCAAGCGCATAGCCCCACTGCTTGAAAGCCCCTTCTGTAAACTTCATGATATTGCCTTTATGAACAATAGCAACAGAGGATTTACGGTGCTCGACCGCATATTTTATCGCTGCGCGGATGAGCCGTTCGGAGCCTTCTTTTGAAACCGGTTTAATGCCGAATGAGGAGGTTTCCGGGAAGCGGATCTGATTGGTAACGCCTAATTCATTGATAAGAAAATTCAGCAGCTTCTTAGCTTCAGGGCTGTCGTAGTTGAATTCAATGCCCGCATAGATATCCTCGGTATTTTCGCGAAAAATAACCATCTCCACTTTTTCCGGATGGCGCAGCGGCGAAGGAACTCCCTGGAACCAGTGTATCGGCCTGAGGCAAACATACAGGTCGAGCTCCTGGCGCATCGCTACATTCAGCGAGCGGATACCACCACCTACGGGCGTGGTAAGTGGACCTTTTATGGATACTAAATATTCCTTCTGAGCATTGAGCGTGGCGGCCGGCAGCCATTCGCCGGTTTGATTAAATGCTTTCTCTCCTGCCAGCACTTCTTTCCACTCTATTTCTCTTTTGCCGTTGTAAGCTATCCTAACGGCTGCATCCAGCACAGTACGGCTCGCGCGCCATACATCCGGCCCAATGCCGTCTCCTTCAATAAATGGTATAACCGGACGATCGGGAACGTTGAGCTTCCCGGCTTCGCCCATCGTTATTTTCTGTGTATCGGCATTCATAATCAAGGCAGTTTTAGACTGCGCGAAACTACAATTTTACTAAGTGTCATTGGCCTGGCTTCACCTAAATTTCAGCCGATGGCTTTCTACCCTTGTGCCTCACCCGTTTTCCGGGCTACATTTGTTACCATGAGCCCTGCTTCGCTTATCCGGCATCTCGTTTTATGCTGCTTAGCGCTTCTTTTTATAAACGGAGCCTTTGCGCAGCGCTACCCGTTTTATAACCTCGGCGTCGAGCAGGGACTGATACAATCGCAGGCTACAGCGATGGTGCAGGATAAGGCCGGGCATCTGTGGATCGGTACGCTGGGTGGGCTTTCCCGGTATGACGGTCACACTTTCACAAATTATTCGGTGCGGGATGGATTGCCGTCAAATACAGTCAATACACTGGAAATAGACGCTGCGGGCAATCTCTGGATCGGGACGGAAAAAGGTCTCGTATTTTATGATGGTCATCGTTTTAAGCAATTCACCTTTCAAAGCCCTGAAAACCTGCGTGGCAATACGGTCACGGATATTGCCCGACGGCCCGATGGCGGCGTCTGGTGCATTGCAGGCAGGAAACTGTATGCCATCCGGGAAGGCAAAGTGCAATCTATTGCTCATCCGCTCCCCACAGGGAATGTCAGTGCTATCTATTCAGCCGGAAGCAATCTTTATCTTGGAATTTCAAACGCTGATTCTTATTATATTCTCACCAAAAACCGCTGGATCGGGCACCGCCTATTGCCACTTGGGCAGCCTTATTCTATTACCGGCTTTTTTGAAGACCGCCAACGTGCGCTCTGGCTGCTTACTACGGCTGGCATTGCGGAGATGAAAGAACAGGAGCTCAGGTGGCGGATATCTCCTCAACTGAATCCAGTTTACTCCCGCGGTATTACAGCTATGGCGCAGGCGCCGGATGGCAGCTATTGGATAGGGAGCCGCAGCGGGGCTATCCGGATGACCGATACGACCATACGCAGGTATGGCAAGGCAAATGGATTTACCGATAATAATATTTTTTCGGTGCTGCGCGATGTGGAAGGCAATATCTGGCTCGGCTCCGACGGGCAAGGCATCTTCCGGTTCTCAGGCGCGCCTTTCACCGCGCTGGATGAAAGCATGAGCCTCCCGAGCGCACAGATCATGGGCCTGGCTACGGACGGGGAAGACGGCCTTTTCCTCGGCACTTACGATGCAGGCCTTTTTCATTACCATCACGAGCGGATCACGCCTATTGCCTTTCCCGGCAACAACACTCCAACTATTGTTACGTTTGCGAAAAATGGCTCCGGCTCGCTCTGGATAGGCATGCGCGGCGAAGGATTATGGAGGTATCAAAAGGGCAGCTTCCGGCAATTTACCGCTAAGGATTATAAGGTACCGGCGTCCGGCATTACCGCTTTGCGCATAGATGCTGCCAACCGGCTCTGGATCGGATTTGCCGAAGGCGCAGCCCTGTATGAAGGGGACTCTTTTCGGGCATTACCGCTGCATGACCCCGTAGTCGATTTTTTATCCCTGCCGGATGGCAGCATACTTTTAGCTACCGGCAATGGCCTTAAGCTCTATAAAAATGAGCTGGTAACTCCTTTTACTACTGGCACGGAAGCAGATGCGGCCACCGCACAATGCCTCGCACTTCAAGGTGGCTACCTGTGGATCGGCACCAACGACAACGGGGTTATTGCCTTCGATACGGCTACGCGAAAAGCTACCATCATCAATAAAGCTGCCGGCCTGCGCTCTGATTTTATTTATAACCTCTATGCCGCGCCCGATGGGAATGTATGGGCCGGAACCGGCTTTGGCATTTACAGCCTGCGGATGGATAACGGGAAACCTGTTATTTCCTTTTACGGGCGCGGGCAGGGCGTTACGGGCATTGAGAGCAATCATAATGCCGTGCTTGGCTTGCCGGACGGCAGCATCTGGTTTGGCACTACCAACGGCGCTATGCATTACCGGCCTGGCATCGTAAAATCGAGTGCAAAACCGGTGAGTGTAGTGCTGCAATCGGTGAAGCTTTTTGGCGATGCTATTACAGATACTGCGTGGTATTCGGGTACTGCTCCATTCTATGGCGTACCGCAACAACTGGATCTTCCCTACAAAGAGAACAACCTCACGTTTACCTTTCAGGCCATTTCACTGGGCGATATTGCGGACGTTAATTACCGCTACCGCATGGCCGGGCTGGAAGGCGGCTGGAGCGAATGGTCATCTACCAATACCGTTACTTATTCTGCTCTGCCGCCCGGCAAGTTTACCTTCGAGGTGCAGTGCAGTGCACCGGGCAACAACGGAAAATTACAGTCGCTCGCCTACCCTTTCCGGATACGTACTCCATTTCATAAAACAGGATTGTTCCGGCTCCTGGTACTTGCTGCCTGTATTTTGCTTGGGGTATCGTTGCAGTATGCGGCCAACCGCCGCAGGCATGCACGATTGCAGATGATCGATGCGCTGCGCCGCGAAGAGCAAGCCAAAGTGCGGGAGCGCACGGCGGAGGATTTTCATGATGAGGTAGGCAATAAGCTTACCCGCATCAATGTACTTACGAATGTGCTTAAAAGCAAGCTCGGCGCGCTGCCGCCGGATGCTGAGCGGATCATAGGGCAGATACAGGACAATACCGCGCAGCTTTACAGCGGCACGCGCGATATACTCTGGTCGCTCAAGCCAAGCAATGATTCACTTTATGAGATCATCCACCGCATCCGCGATTTTGGCCAGGACCTTTTCGGGGATACAGAGATTGCCTTCACATTTTCCGGACTGGCAGATGAAGGCCCGCACTATCGGCTGCCCCTTGATATGAGCCGCAACCTGATCATGATCTTTAAGGAGGCGATGAACAACTGTATGAAATATGCCGCACCGACAGAAGTTGGTTTTACAGCACGGCGCGAAGGGAAAGATACCCTGGTACTGGAGCTGGCGGATAACGGCAAAGGCTTTTCGCCGCAAACAGTGAAGCGCGGCAATGGCCTGATGAATATGGAGACGCGGGCGAAGCGGCTGAATGGGCATCTTGATATAATAACAGCTCCTGCTAACGGCACTATGATTAAGCTCACCCTTAAAATCCCGCAAAGCAGGGAGTGATTTTTAGTTTAAAATGAGGAGATTTGAATATCGGCACAGGCAGCCTGCTCGATTTCGGGCGCTGTGTACATACTCAGTACCTAAAACTTAATCTATGAGCAGAGATCTCGATATCCGGGTTGCTATTATTGAGGATGATGAAACGATCCGCGAGGGGTATGCCTACCTTATCGGCAATGCGCCGGGCTATAAGGTGATCAGCACTTACGCATCTTATGAAGTGGCAGCAAAAAAGCTGCTTGCCGATAACCCGGATGTGCTCCTGCTGGATGTAGAGCTGCCCGGCATCAGCGGCATCGATGCGCTTCCAAAGCTGAAGAAGCTGATACCTGATATGCACATCCTGATCCTTACGGTTTATGAGCAGGATACACTGATATTCCGCGCGCTCGGCTCCGGTGCTGCAGGCTATCTAACTAAAAATACTCCCCCTGAAAAGATCATTGCGGCCATACACGAGGTAATGGAGGGTGGCGGGCCAATGAGCGCACATATCGCCCGTATGGTGATCCATTCTTTTCAACGCAATGAATCATCGCCGCTTACCCGGCGGGAAACGGAGATACTGGAGCAGATTGCTACCGGCAAGCCCCGCAAGCGTATTGCCGATGAGCTGTTCATTGATCTTGAAACGGTGAAGAGCCATATCAAGAACATTTACCACAAGCTGGATGTGCACAGTAAAGCGGATGCGATTAAGCTGGCTCGGGACAATAAATTTATCTGAATTGCTTCCCATTTAATGGCTTTTTGTGGCCCACAAGATTTGCCAATAGCCCACTTATGGCTATTACGGGAAACCTGATTAAGAGCAGGCTTAAACAGACCAGTCAATCTCCTTTTCGCTATGCTGCTTCAGCCAACGATTGGCCTTACTGAAATGGCGGTTGCCGAAAAAGCCGGTATGTACCGAAAAAGGCGATGGATGGGCCGATTTTAAAATCAGGTGTTTCCGGGTATCGATCAGCGCTTCTTTACCCTGCGCAAATTTCCCCCAAAGCATAAATACAATATGCTCCTTATCATCCGAAACACGCTTTATCACCGCATCCGTAAAATGATACCAGCCAATTTTACTGTGCGAATTTGCTGTATGCGCTTCTACAGTAAGTGATGCATTGAGCAGCAGCACACCCTGCTCTGCCCAGTGTGCCAGATTGCCGCTGCGCGGAATTTCAAGCCCAAGATCATCATGAATTTCCTTAAAAATATTGACCAGCGATGGTGGCGGCGCAACGCCATCGGGCACAGAGAAAGAGAGCCCGTGCGCCTGACCGGGACCGTGGTATGGGTCCTGCCCGAGAATTACCACGCGTACTTTATCAAAAGGAGTTTTATCGAAGGCATTAAAAATTTGCGGGCCGGGCGGATAAATAGTTTTTCCGGCCGCCCTCGCTTCCTTCAGTGTAGTAGTGATTTCTTTAAAATAGGGCTTGCTGAATTCATCTTCCAGCGCTGCTTTCCAGGTTGCCTCAATCTTTACATCCATACCAGCGAATGTAAAAAAACCGCACCATTCCTTTTAAAGTAAAGTTCCTTTTTGTATAATTCTAAGGCTAACGCGCCTGCTTATGGTTGATAGGGCCTGAGCTGCATACTCGGTTTATTCGGATCAACTTTCAGGATGCACAGGCTTCCGCACATATCCTCGTTCTTCAGCTTCTGCATCAATGTAAGAAGGAATACATCAGAATGCTCCGGCACAAAATTGTAGATGATATAGTTGGGCTGCTGGCGGTTACGATAAGCGGACTGTTCGGTTATTTTATTATCACCACTGTCAAAAATTTCCATCTTCAGGCGATAAACAGCTGGTAGGCCTACGAAAATGATCATGTATAGCTGGCCTTTCTGCATTTCTGCCATAATTGGAAAAGGCTCCATAGAGGACATATTTATCATCGCATCGCGGTAAACCAGCATTCCCTGATCGGTATAAAAACGCTTGATCTCATCTGCCTGCAGGCGGATGCCTTTATCGATGCAGCCCAAAGACGGCCGCTGTGCAACAGCATCATTGCTAAGTAGAAAAAGACAAAAAATCAAGAAAGAAAAGGCACGGAAATAGCTCATGGTTGCGAAGTTATCCGAAATCATTTTTAGGATGACGTGCTGCTTTGCAATGATGGAGTTAAGGAAGAGGCCGCTATTCAATGAAAACAACCTTACTCAGCAAAATAGTGAACACGCTTTTTGCGCGGCGGCTTATAGATAGTACCGGTATTGTGCGGCAGCCGCTTATTGCGCAGCTCATAATAGGCACTGTCCGCATCGGCGATCTTAAATTCCTGCCGGGATAATAGCTCATCTATCTGGTACTCTTCTTCACGGATCAGGCGGCCCGTTACCACATCATAATAGCGCCAGGTGCCATGCCGCAGTGTGCCGCGGTCTGTAGGAATGATGGTTAGCTTTTCCACTCCCGTTATCGGGTGCTCTACATAAATTGTGTCATAAGGCTGGTCTGGGTTCAGGCCTCGGTAATGCCCGATGCAGGTTAGCCTGCCCTGCTCAAAATATTTCACCTCGCCATCGAGTACATTGTTGCGGTATTGTTCGATAGATGTAATCTCGCCAACATTATTTATATGGTACCAAAGCCCGGCTTTGCGACCGGTGGCGAAGCTGCCGAATTCTGTATATGCATCTTCGCCCATTCGCTCCGGCTGCTGTACATACCACATTCCCTGCTTTTGCCCTTGCTTGTCCCTTTGGTTGAGCGGGGGAGCTTTAGTTTCCGGCTGGGCAGACAGCAAATGTGGCACCTGCCATACAATAAGCATAAGGATAATGAAACGCATGTATAAAAAATGGCGTTAGTGTAGTTGGTGAAGGTAATTTTATCTCAATAAAAAACACCGGCTAACGCGCAATATCCTTTATACAGCAAACGAGCTTCCACAGCCGCAAGTGCTGCTTGCATTAGGATTATTGAAAGTAAAACCGCGCGCATTAAGGCCGTTTTCGAAATGCACCTCCATACCGAAAAGATAAATGCCATGCGCCGGCTTCATCAATACCGGTATGCCTCCAATCCAATATTCCTGATCGTCTGCTTCTCTTTTATCGAAGCCGAGCACATAGCTCATGCCGCTACAGCCTCCACCTTTTACCCCGATCCGCAATATTTCTTCCTTATTAAATTCTGGCGCTGCCATAAGGCGTATTACTTCCTGTATAGCTCCTTCTGTAAGCTTTACCGGGCTTTCTGTGGTTGTAGTTGTCATAATGCACGAATTTACGAAACAGGCCGGTGCAGCGCTCATTATAATGATTGATGCAGGAATTGAGGGCACACAATGCAAAGCCGACTTTTTCGTTATTAAATGCGACACATGTACATTTGCGCTTCCAAAATTTCGCTTTCTACTTCCCAGGATGAAGGTTTCTGTAATTATCGTCAACTATAACGTAAAGTACTTCCTTGAAGTATGCTTGCATTCTGTATTGCGGGCAGCCAAAGGTTTGGATGCTGAACTGATTGTAGTGGATAATAACTCGGCCGATGAGAGCATGAACATGGTAGCGCAGGAGTTTCCTTCCGTTATCCGGATTGAAAATAAGGATAACAAAGGCTTTTCGAAGGCCAATAATCAAGGCGTGGCCATTGCTACGGGTGAATACATCCTCTTTCTGAACCCGGATACAGTAATGCCGGAAGACTTCCTGCAGAAAACAACTGCGTGGATGGATGCCCACCCGAAAGCCGGGGCCCTCGGACCGCGGCTCATTGATGGTAAAGGGCAGTTTGCGCCGGATAGCAAGAAATCATTCCCCACCCTTTCTGTTGCCATTTTTAAAACCACAGGTATTAATAAGTTTTTTCCGCGCTCACCTTATATTAATAAGTATTATGCGGTGCATATAGGCGAATGGGAAACGGCTGAAGTAGAGGTACTGAGTGGGTGCTGCATGATGGTGCGGGCAAATATTATTGGGGAGATAGGCGGCGCTTTTGATGAGGATTACTTCATGTATTGCGAAGACGTGGATCTTTCCTACCGGATTCAGCAGCATGGCTACCAGAATATCTATTTCCCTGAGGCAACGCTCATTCATTATAAAGGGGAAAGCACCAAGAAAGCTACTTTATCTTACGTCAGGATCTTCAATGAAGCGCTGATCACCTTTGTACGCAAGCATTACTCTAAAAAAGATGCAGGCTTATTTGTGCTATTTATCAATTTGGGGATAGTGCTGCGCGCGGTTTTTGGTGCAGTAAAAAGCATTTTTAAAGTGTTGCGAATGCCGCTGTTTGATGCATTGATCCTGCTTTGTACACTGTGGGCAATGAGCGAGTTTTGGGTGCGGCAGGTGAAAGCCGTAAAACCAATACCATTAGCGCACATCCTGGCAACCTTCCCGGTTTACATTGTTTTATGGATTTCCTCACTTTACCTGAATAGCGCTTACGACCAGCCTTACCGCGCCCTGCGGATTGTGCGCGGTATGCTCATAGGCACCGTGATGATCCTCGCTTATTATGGTTTGCTTGGGCCGGAGCTTCGCTACTCCCGCGCGCTGATCGTGTTGAGCGGGCTGGTAGGCGCGGTTGCTTTATTGGGTCTTCATGAGCTGTTTTACCGGCTTGGCATTTTTAAATTCATCCCTTACGATAAGCTGGCACGGAAGGCGGTTATTGTGGCTGCGCCGAAAGAATATGCTGCAACTGCTGCAACGCTGCTGCACGTGAATTATGCTCCTGAGCTCGAAGGCCGCATAAGTACCGGCGACGATGGCGCAGACGCTTTGGGTGACCTGGAAGTTATGAAACCGGTGCTTTATACCGGTAGCATCAACGAGGTAATATTTTGCATGAACGGGCTGCGCTATACAGAGATGTTCCGGAAAATGCAGGAATGCGGCAGCGCCTATGATTATAAGATCCACCTGCCGGGTACGCAGAGTTTTGTGGGCAGCAACTCCAGCCATACCGCCGGCGATCTTTATACAGCGGATCTTCGTTTCAACCTTGCGGCATTTTCCCATCAGCGCAACAAGCGTGTGGTGGATATTATTGCTTCGCTTTGCATCCTTTTGATGCTTCCTCTGCTGCTTTTCACGCTAAGCCATCCAGGCAGGATTATTAGCCGCTGCTTTGAAGTTCTGCTGGCCCGCCGCACATGGATCGGCTATCCGGACAATACCACAACGGCGCACCTCCCGAAGATCAAACCTGCAATTTTACCTCCCTATAATTTGCTGGAAAACTTTACGCCGTCCGTCAAGGTGCAAGAGCAGCTATGGCTGGAATATGCACAGCACTACAGCCCTGGCACAGACATAGGATTGCTGCTCAAAAATTTCCGCTGGACAGGGAAATTTTCCTGAAAAAAGTTTTTTGAAAAACGGATTCACCGCTTATCTTTGCACTCCCAAAACGGGAAATGTATTCCTCCTTAGCTCAGTTGGTTAGAGCATCTGACTGTTAATCAGAGGGTCTCTGGTTCGAGTCCAGAAGGAGGAGCAAAAAGATTAAGGGTTTCAGACGTTTTAAGTCTGAAACCCTTTTTATTTAGTTTATTGTATGGCAGCTCTTGATCGTAGCAGCATTTATACTAGTTTCTTCATATTATGCCGGGTATAATTAATGCCGCGAGAAATGAGATTGGAGCCCAAAACATTTAGTCGCATATCTGTCTTAATCCTTCCCGATGCACGTGCGTATCAATTTTTTTGATTTTAATCGTAATTATCGATGTGGCAATAATGCGGGCGGAATCAGTTGTCTATAAATCTCCCTCAATGTTCTGAAAATGGTTGGAATATAATTAATTAAGGAAAATTCCATCATGTTATTTTGTAAATCGTAATTTAATTTAATTATTTAAATTGTGCCTCCTGATTTAACTTCGAGCCAAATAAGGAATACGATTATAAAAATAGGATAAATATGACAGATGGTCTAAGGTTTAATACGAGTTGTTTTGGTTAATATTGAACCTTGGAAGCAACACTTCGCCATATAAAACTAAGTATCTTTTATGCAGTGCCCCCATTGCCTTGTAGAGTTTGTAGGATCGAAAAAGAAGACCAAGTTAGGCAAAGATGTTGACGGTAAGTGGGACATTATAACACATAAATGTCCTATTTGTAGAAAAAAAACATTCGAGCTCAAGCATAAAGGATTTAAAAAGGGTGATTATCAACATACTATTCCGGATAGCAAGGTTATGATCCGCCCTAAAGCTATTATCCGGCCACCTGTTGCCTTAGAGGTGCCTGATGAATATGCCGTTGATTATAAAGAAGCGGCTATGATCCTTACCGACAGCCCAAAGGCCAGTGCAGCCCTTAGCCGGCGGTGCCTTCAGCATATTATCCGGAATACTATGGGCATAAAGCGTACCGATCTTTTCCAGGAGATACAGGAAGTGATCGATTCGAAGCTTTTACCCGATGATATCTTAGAAAGCTTAGATACGATCCGGCTGGTAGGGAATTTTACCGCTCACCCTGTGAAGAGCCTTAGTGCAGGCGAGATTGTTGCTGTAGAGCCGCAGGAAGCAGAGTGGAATCTGGACGTACTCGAAATAATTTTTGAGTTTCTGTTTATCAGGCCGGTTGCAATACAGAAAAAGAAAAATGCGCTTAATGCAAAGCTCAGGGATGCCGGCCGTATGCCGATGAAGCTGGTAAGAGCAAATTAATATATCCTGTTACATCAGCGCCAATTTAGGCGACTTTCATTTCTGGTATTAAGCAAACGCTGTGTAACTAAAACTTATGAGGGATGAAGCAGGGAACAATCCGCTGTTCATCCACGCAAAAAGCACATCATCAAGACGCAGCCTACAAGTATTATTCATTCCAAAACTGGATGACCGGGCGTGGAATAGCGACTATTGACTTGCAGGTACGTACCCGGAATGATTTTTTCGCTTGTCTTTGCTATTAGCCCTTTAAAACCTACATTTGGCCGTAGCATTTACTAATCTCAATGTCTGATTTTCTCAGAAAAGCTGCCGGCCTCATCTTTAATGTTGAGGACAGCAAAGAGGAACCTGCCGGGCAGAAATCCTCCATCCCGCAAAAAGCCGTTTCTCAAGCTGCTGCCCATACCGGCGGCCACAATACTTCCCCTACGGTTACGCCGGATAATTCAAGTGTCGAAAAATTTCAGGCCTATTTTAAAGCCTTGTACAATAAGGCGAACCTTCCCGGCCCCGACTTCTATGAATACCATAATATGGTGGAAGCCATGGGCGATCTCATCACGGACGATGTAAAATATCCGTCTGTATTCGCGGGTTTCGGCGGGCAGCTCGATAAGGAGAAGCTCGTCAATTCCGGGCAGCAATACCTCGATATTATCGCGGCCGACCGTGCTGATTTCGACAAAACGTTCCAGGTAGCTAAACTCCAGAAAGTTGCCGAGCGCCAAAAGCTGGCGGATAAGAAGGCAGTCGAGATCAAGGCGCTGCAGGAAAAAATTGCGGCCCTCAATCAGGAGATCGTTCAGCTCAGCCAACAAGCTTCTGCTGATGAATTGCGCCTGAATAATGAGCAGGCTGCATACCTCCAGCAAAGCGATTCCTTCCGGCAAAGAATCACGAATAGCATCGAGCGTATCAAGCAGTATATTAAGTAAGGAAGCCTTCTGCAATAAATTCCATTCATCACCCTGAACCTTAAATAATTATGGCAAGTAACGAATTAGCTGTATCTAAAAGTGATCTCATCGAGCTCGGTTCCAAAAACCCTTTCGATCTCCGCCGGGCGGGTACGCTTATATCTGCGCTGCTCCTTGTAGGTATGCTGGCTTATCTGTTCCTGCAATATGTGCTCCCCTGGCTTAAAGTTGTGGTATGGAATGCTGTAAGTGTGGGCATAGGCGTTATTTGCCTGATCCTTATTATCGGGCTGCTTACCAATAAGGCTTTCTGGCGCAGGCTTTCTTATTTTAATGATGCCATTGCAAAGCTGGCACTCGGCTGGGTAATCGAATTCGATGAATTCGTGCTCCAGGAAAAGCAGATACAGCAGGCAGAAAAAGACCGTCAGCGCATGTTTGAGGACAATAAAAAGATCAAAGGCAAATTTGCAGAGCTGAATGCTAAAGTGATAAAAAATAAAGAGCAGATGCAGCTTGCAGCCGAGAAGATAAACATCGCCAGGGCGCATAATGATGCGGAAGCTGCTGAAGATTCGCAGAATGAATGGAGCCGCGCCAGCACCTACGTTGAGACCATCGAGCCCATCAACAAAGACCTCAACTCAATCACCCTGTTTATAGACGAAGCCTATAAAACAGCAGGCCGCAAGATCCAGAACGCAAAACTGGACCTTGAAGCGAATAAAGACCTCTTCTATTCTGCCAACTTGGGCGCAGGTGCGCTGAGCAGCGCACGCAAGGCATTTACAGGCGATGTAGCGCTCAACAATGATGCCGAAGTGGCGAAGGCAAAGGTTAAAGAGAAGATTGCGCTCAGCATTGGAGAAATGCGCTCCTCCATCGATATTGTAAGGCAGATAAGCAAATCAGAAAATCTTGAAAATGCAGCTAAGCTTTCACTCGCCCGTAAGCAAATGGAGCAAATGAGCACGCAGCAGGCAAACGGTGAAGTAGTAACCTACAACAAGGAAAACTTTACGGATATAAACAGCGGTGTTAATAAATACGGCCTCTGAGCAATGATTTTTCACGAAGTAATCCCGCACAATAATTTCCCCTCTTAAACACACACACAACATGAATATTACTGGAATCAAACCCGGCGCTAAATGGGTGCTATTACTGCTTTTGGGCGTAGGCGCTTTTTTTGCTGTCAAGAAATTTTACCTTGATGCGCCTAAAGCGGTTGGAGAATCGCAGAAGGTAGATAAAGTAACCCTTGCCGATGCGCCCGAAGCGTCGCTGAAAGGCAATGCATCTGTAATGCTCGCTCTTCCTGCAGATAAGCCCGCTATGCGCGATGTTGCGAAGATCGACTGGAAGATCATGGCCTGGAATGCACAGTTCCCGCTGATGTATGCCAATGGCGGAGCGCGTACCACCCAGGGCTCGCTCTTAGATAAAGCCAATGTTGACGTTAACATTATCCGCCAGGATGACTGCTTCAAATCCGTAGCCGATTTTATTAAAAATGCAAAGGATTATAAGTCAAATCCGCAAAGCACTACCCCGCTCTTCGTTTCTTTTATGGGCGATGGGATGCCGGGTTTTTCAGTGATGATGAAAGATTTAGAGAAAGATCTGGGCCCGGATTATATTCCGATTATCGTGTACCACATGGGCCGCTCCAATGGCGAAGACCAGTTTATGGGGCCTGCCTCCTGGAAGACCAATCCGCAATCGGCCATGGGCGGTACGTTTAGCGCTGTTGAGCTGGATGGTGATGCCAACATTGTATTCAACTGGGCCAGTAACAACGGCATCGCTATCAATGCCAACACAAAAGTATATGACCCGAAAGCACTGAACCTTGTTCCTGCCAACGATTTTCTGGAAGCCGGCAATAAGCTGATTACCGGTTATACGGAAAAACGCCAGATCGTGGTAGATGGCAAAACTACCGGCCGCGATACATCAATTGGCGTAATGGCCACTACTACCTGGACACCAGGCGATGTAAATGTTGCTACGCAAAAAGGAGGCCTTGTACGGATAGCATCCACACATGAATATTCTTCGCAGATGCCCAACGCTACCTTCGTGCTTAAGAAATGGGCTTATGATCACCGCACGGAGATGGAAGGTATAATTATGGCGCTGGCTCAGGCTGGCGACCAGGTGCGCTCTTTCAACGAAGCCAAAGTATTTGCTGCAAAAATATCGGCACAGGTTTATGGCGATAATGATAAGCCGGGCGCTTACTGGCTCAAATATTATAATGGAGTAGAAGAGAAAGATGCAACCGGTGCAATGGTGCCGCTTGGTGGCTCTATGGCCTTCAATCTTGCAGATGCTGCCAACATGGTAGGTCTCGGCACAGACCGCAAGGACCGTTATAAAGTAACTTACGAAACCTTTGGCAATATGCTGCAGAAGCTTTACCCCGACCGCATGACCGGCTTTACGCCATACGCAAAAATGATGGACAAGAGCTTCCTGAACTCAGTAGTTAGCAATCACCCGGAGCTATTGCAGGGCGAAGCCGCAAAAGTGGAATATACCAAAGACATCACCACTGCCGTTTCAAGCAAAAATTACAGCATCAACTTTGAAACAGGCTCCGATGTGATCCGCTCCGATTCGTATAAGATGCTCGACGAGATCTTCTCATCGTCCGTAATTGCGGAAAACCTGAAGCTGGGTATTTACGGCCACACGGATAACGTAGGTAATGAAAGCGCAAATACCTCGCTAAGTGAGCGCCGCGCCAACTCTGTCAAGAATTATTTGCTCAAAAAAGGTGTTACGGAAGCTCAGATCGAGGCAAAAGGATTTGGCTCATCAAAGCCTGTTGCAGATAATAATTCCGCCGAAGGCAAAGCAAAGAACCGGCGCGTAGAAATTGTGCTGGGACGATAATAATCGGGAATCTTCCGGCGAATAATAGATAAGCATCATGACACAGCCACCGGCCTGGCAGCAATCTTTTTTACCTTTCGGGAGGTCCTCCCGGTGGACGACCATTGCGCTTGCATCACTCACTGCTATCCTGCTGATCCTATTCTGGCAGGCAGGAACAATGGGTGGCGGGTTGATACCAGGGCCTTTGGCGGTACTAAAGCGGCTTGCCGGTATTGTGCAGACAAAGGAATTCGTAAGCAATCTCTTTACCAGCATTGGCCTCACCATCGAAGCGATGCTCATTGCCATAGTTATAGCATTACTTATCGGCTATCTTTCTGTGATTCCCCTTTTCCGGCCCTTTGCGCAGTTTGTGGTAAAGTGCCGTTACCTTACCATTACGGGGCTATATTTCGTATTCATCCTGCTTACCAAAGATGCTGATAAGCTGAAGCTTTCGCTACTCATCTTCGGTATCGTGCCCTTCTTCGTTACTTCCATGCTGGCCGTAATAGC
This sequence comes from Chitinophagaceae bacterium, assembly GCA_965246905.1. Lineage (GTDB taxonomy): Bacteria > Bacteroidota > Bacteroidia > Chitinophagales > Chitinophagaceae > UBA1952. The sequence continues at coordinate 22,776 of CBDFFZ010000021.1, read as the reverse complement.
CAATATCCAGACGGAAGAATACGATGCCGCCAAAACCCTGCGCTACAATCAATGGGAAACCCTGCGCGAGCTGATCATCATTGGCCGGCTCGACCAGATTATCGAGATTATCCGTCAAAATTTTGCCATTGCCTGGATCATGATCGTAACGGTGGAAAGTTCTGCGCTCAGCGGAGGCGGTATCGGCGCCATGCTCTATCGCTACAACCGCTACAATGACCTGCGCACTACCCTTGCCCTGCAAATCGTAATCCTGTTGCTGGGCATTGGCATAGATCAGTTGCTGCTTGTAATGCGCCGCCAGCTTTTTCCTTATACACAGCTTACCGTTTCGCACGATTAACGGCTATTCAGACCTGATACAATGACCGAATTCAAGCGAGAATCCTGCCTCCTGAAAGTTGCCGATGTAAACCTGTCGTTCCCCGGCAAAGTAGTGTTGCGCGATATTAATTTCTGCATTTATGATATTACCCGTCCGGGTGTGTTGCAGGGGCAGGTAGTATCGCTTGTAGGCCGCAGTGGCATTGGCAAGACCCAGCTTTTCCGCATTCTTTCCGGTCTTAAAAAACCGGATAGCGGTACGGTGCTCATTGATAAAGAGCAGCGCCCCGTACATGCCGGCGATATGGGTGTGGTACCACAGAGTTACTACCTGTTTCCCTGGCGCAAAGTGCGCAGCAACCTGATGCTTGCGGCTGCTAAGAATCCCTTGCTCAAAGGCAATGAAGCAAAGGAAATCATGGAGCAGTATGCCGCAGAATTTGCCCTCACTGAGCACCTTGATAAATACCCGATGCAGCTTTCCGGCGGTCAGCGGCAGCGCGTAAGCATCATCCAGCAGCTTATCAACGGCAGCAATTTTTTATTGTTCGATGAGCCCTTCTCCGGCCTTGATGCCTTATCTATCCGGCAGGTTACGGCCGTGCTCAATAAAGTATCCCTGAGCGATGAGTTAAAAACACTGATCATCGTTTCGCATGATCTCGAAAACAGTCTTGCGCTAAGCGATACCGCCCTAATCCTGCGTCAGGAGGAAGGTAAGCCCGGTGCTACCATTTCGCATACCATCGACCTTATGGAGCGCGATCTTTCCTGGCGCAAAGACATCAAGCATGAGCCGGCCTTCCAAAAGCTAATTGAAGAGGTGGAGGGGTTACTTTAGGGGTTTACTATTTCACTCCAGTGCATGACAGAAGGATAGTAATAGCTCCGCCGCTATAGTTTCCGCAATGATTTCAGATACCATTGCAACCTCATGCCATCCACATAGGAGCTGTGTTCCCTCCAGTCACCTAAAATCTTATCCTGGTAAAATTTAAGCTGAAAGGTGTATTTGCCATCAGTGCGCGGCGTCCAATAGGTGCCTGCTTCAGCTTCAAAGGCCACGGTGTTATCGGCTGCAACTACCTGCACGGTTACGTGGCCACCGAAGGGCATCGCATGGTACTTTTCCTGCGATGTTACATCGATATAATACTGCCGGTCGGTAAGGCAATCCCACGTAATGCATTCGCTCCAACGGTCGCGCGCAACGGGGATTATTCTCGTTGCAAGCTCCAAAAGCTCATGCGTTGCCTTTGCAGGCGCAGCAAACTTCCCCGAACGCCTCGCCAACCAGGCATCTGCCTGCTCATTGATCCAATGGTCCTTTACTTTTTCGGTCTTCAGGTATTTATGGCCTGACGTACGTACCCGCCTCATTCCGTCCTGCTCAATGCCAATACCTTTGAAATCATAATCATCATCCCATTTACCAAAGATCACGACAGATGCGGAATCGATCACAAACTTTCCGGATGCCTGCGGCATCATCCCCACCTGCATACCATAACCATCGCGGAAGCCCTCCCTGAAATGGCCGATGAAACCGGTCGTTCCATCCCATACGCTCATACCATCGCCATTCATCAGCCCGTTCTTAAATGTGCCGCTGTAATACACCGAGCCTGTGAAGTTGTCATTACGGTCAAGCTGCGCTTCGCCAATGCCATTTTCACAATTGCCGGACAGGCACTTCGTAACACGACCGGGTGACCCTGCATACAGGCAAGATCCGCTAAAGAGCAGGAACAGAAAAAAGGATAGTTGTTTCATGGTTGCGTATTTTATTACCTGAATTGTTGAGTAGAATAAGGGGCAATAGCTCCAGATTTACCATTGAGAATAAGTAGGCATATCTAAGCGCCGCTGGCGCGCGTCCATCTCATGCATCATCTTATCAAAGCTTTCCCGATCGCGCTCGATGGCGGTTTTTTCAGGCATGCCCCATTGTGTGGTCTGGTATTTGGGTTTCCCTTTTCGCGCTTCGGCCGCAGCTTCCCGTGTGGCCTGTGTATTTTCATAACCATAGCGCTCTTCCTTCGGGATAATTGCTTTGCCATTGGTGATGGGAACACGGCGGCTACCGGCGCTTACCGTACCATTCAGCTCCTTGCCGGCCGCATTATAGGTGCCGGTATATTGTGCGCCCGACTGAAAAGTGTAGGTGCCATTACTAAAGCCATTATTGTGAAACTGACCTGTAAACTGCTCGCCATTTGAAAAATAAAAGGTACCGTTTCCCTCGCGGTTACGGTCTTTAAAATTCCCGGTGTATTTATTGCCGGAAGGAAACTGATAGGTGCCGTAGCCATTGTTACAATCGCCCGAGATACAGCCCGGATCGTGGCCTTCCACGGGTTTATAATCTGAGGCAGCAATCGTTGCGGGTCCTGCAACTTTCTGCCCTTTTATGTAGCGTACGCTTTCCTTTTTCCCATCTGAATAAGTAATGCTCCCGTCCCCATCTTCTATGCCGTTACTGAAATGCCCGGTGTAGGTGTAATCGCTGTATTTCATCGTGCCGGCTCCATCCGGCTTGCCGTCTTTAAACCCGCCTTCATAGCTGCACCAGCCGAAGTCGTACTTACCCTTGCCGGAAATACAATTGCCGGAAAGGCACTGCGCGCGAAGCGTACCGGCAACTGCAATAGTGAGGAAGAAAAGAATAAAAGGCAACCGTTTCATTGCATAGCGTTTAAAGTTATCGTACACCCAGGCTCTTCGCCGTCGCATCATCTGCATCCGCTGCCGCAACATTGCCCTGCCGCCGGTAAATGCCTGCTCTTAATGCATACAGCAGGTAGTTTTCCGGTACTTTGCCAATGGCGGCATTCATCGTGGCAATAGCCGCTGTAAGGTCAGAAGTATTGCTTTGCGCACTGGCTTTATACATCCATCCATCGGGGTTATGGTCATCTATTGCGAGGATCTTGTCTGCTACTGCAATTGCCTCTTTATCCCTATTGAGGCCTATAAGCGTAGCACAGTAGGTGGCAAAATAGGCCGGCATTTTTGTGTTAAGGGATATTGCTTTTTCAACCGCAGGCAGTGCACTGGAGTAAGCGTGTTCATCGTTACAGGCTCTTGCAAGGCCGTAATATCCTTCCGCATATCCGGGTTCCAGCGCAATCGCTTTTTCAAAATCCGCTTTAGCCGGACCGATCTGGCCTTTATCAAGATATGCGAGCCCGCGATTAGCATAAGGAATAGCGCTTGCGGGCTGTAGGGCAATACATCTTGTATAGTCTGCAATGGCTAAGTCTAAATTGCCAAGTGCATAATGCGTAAGCCCCCGCTTGTTGTAGCCAATGCTCCAGGAGTCATTTAATTCTAACAGTTTGTTGAAGTCTTTTAAAGCATCCCCGTAGCGGCTTATGGCATAGAAATCTGCACCGCGATTATAATAAACGTCCGGAAAATCAGGCTTGAGCTGGATAGACTTACTGTACGCACCAATGGCCTGCTGTATTTGCCCCTTCGCATCCAGCGCCATGCCCCGTACATAAAAGGCATAGTCCTGTGTGGGATATTTTTTCAGCACATCATCCATCAGGCGCAGCGCGTCATCCGGCTTGTCCATCTTCAAAGCAGCAGTGGCCGCCGCGATATAGAGAAAAGCAGCATCGCCGGAAATTTTCAAGCCAGCCGTAGCTGTTGCATAAGCTGCCTGATAATCGCCTTTATTGATATAAAGCTGGGCAATGGCGCCGGCTGCATTCAAATTCTTAGGGTTCGCTTTAAGAACTATGGCGAAGGCAGCAATCGCCTCGTCTGTTTTACCTGCATTATAGAGCTCAAGCGCTGCGCGCTCTTCAGGTCCTGGTTCCTGTGCATGAGCCGGTAACGTAAGGCACAGGGCAAGCATTAGCGTAAGTATCCGGAACATGGCATTTATTATCACATAAATATAGCCGCCTGTCCGGTTAGTTGTAATACCGTGATTCCGGTATATTATACCGCGCAGTAAAATCACGGGAGTAACCTGCGTAGGATGGCGGCCAATATTAAAACCGCAGCTATCTGCCAAACGGCAGACCTTCGCGCATTTCCTCTTTAGTCTATGTGGTCGCTTTGCCTGTTTGCCGCACTTGCCGGTTTTGTGGATGCCATGGTGGGCGGCGGCGGTCTGGTGCAGCTACCGGCCTTCTTCCTCTTCCAGCCGCATTTAACGTTGCTGCAAACACTGGCTACAAACAAAACCGCTTCCTTTGCCGGCACCTCGCTCTCGGCTGTTCACTACCTGAAGAAAGTAAAGCTGGCGTGGAAAGAGCTCGTTCCCGGCCTCATTGCTGCCGCAACCGGCGCTTTCTGCGGCGCGCTGTTAGTGAGCTTCGTACGCAAGGAGCAGTTCACGCCTTTCCTCATAGCCGTGCTTGCGCTGGTGCTGATCTATACCCTGCTCAATAAAAACCTGGGCCTGCACAGCACCCACACCTTGAGCCCGCAAAAGCATTTATGGTATAGTATGATCACCGGCCTTACCATAGGCCTTTACGATGGCTGCATCGGGCCGGGCACGGGCAGCTTCCTGGTCTTTGCCTTCGTGCTGCTGTTCGGATATACGTTCGTCCACGCCGCGGCCAACGCCAAAGTGCTCAACTGTGTCACCAATGCCGCCGCGCTCACCTTCTTCCTGATCAAAGGGGCGATTGTTTGGAAGATCGCCCTCCCGGTGGCTGCCGCCAATATGCTGGGGAACTATGCAGGCACGAAGCTCGCTTTACATAAGGGGAGTGGATTTATCAGGGGGTTCTTTTTGATTGTGGTGCTGGGGTTGCTGGTGCGGCTGGCCTGGGGTTTGTTATAAGTGGCGCACGCTTGCGTTATTCTTTTTTGGGCGTGTCCCTGCGGGCCGGGCCATCCGTTCCTATCTCCCGGCGGAAGGGCCGGGAGGATATCCACTACTGTCCCTCACGCGGTGAAATAGCAGTGTAAATACTGTGATTTCACGGTATCTTTTTGCTCAAAGTGTTTATACCTTACGCGTCCAACCACTACCAATAGTTTCAATGAGTCTCGATACCCGTGCATTACAGCCTATCATCAACTTTATCTGGACGATTGCCGATGATGTGCTGGTCAATTTTTACCAGAAAGGAAAGTATAAAGATGTCATCCTGCCTATGGTAGTGATTCGCCGGCTGGATATGTTGCTGGAGCCTACTAAAGACAGGGTGCTTGCAACCCACAAAGAATACGTGGGGAAACTGGAAAACTTTGATAGCCTGCTTACAGATAAAACGATGGGCAGCGGGTTTGCCTTTTATAATACTTCGCCCTTCACGCTAAAAAAGCTGTTGGATGATCCGAAAAATCTGCGCGCCAATCTGGAGAATTACTTAAATGGATTCTCGGGGAATGTGCAGGATGTCATTGGCAAGTTCAAATTCCGCAATGAGATAGAGACGCTGGAAGAAGGCAACATTCTCTATGCCCTTATCCAGAAGTTTACGGATAACAAGATTGAGCTGCACCCGGATAAGCTGCCGCCGCTGGCGATGGGCTACGTATATGAAGATCTTGTGCGCCGCTTCAATGAAGAGAACAATGAGGAAGCCGGTGAGCATTTTACGCCGCGTGAGATCATTGACCTGATGACGCATCTTGTATTCATGCCGGTTGCGGATAAGATTAAGAACGGCACTTACCTCGTGTATGATCCCTGCGTTGGCAGCGGTGGTATGCTTACTATATCCAAGCAGTTTGTGACTGACCCGGAAGGCCCGGTGAAAAGCAAGGCCACTATTCACCTGTATGGGCAGGAAAGCACGCCATTTATATATGCTACCTGCAAGAGCGATATGCTCATAAAGGGCGAAGACCCGGACAAGATCGCTTACGGCTCCACGCTGAGCATGTATGGCTTCCCGGCCGATCTGAAGTTTGACTTCATGCTCACCAACCCGCCTTACGGCAAGACCTGGGCTCCGGATAAAACAGCCCTCTCGGTAGGGCAGAAAAAGGAGATCACAGACCCGCGCTTCCAGATAGGGCAAAGCCGGGTGAATGACGGGCAGCTCATGTTTGTACAGCACATGCTGAGCAAGATGAAGGATACGCCGCTCGGCAGCCGCATTGCCTCGGTACACAACGGCTCGGCGCTCTTTACAGGTGATGCCGGGCAGGGTGAAAGCGAGATACGCCGCTACCTATTGGAGCACGACCTGCTGGAAGCCATCATTGCCCTGCCCAACGATATGTTTTACAATACCGGCATCCCCACTTACATCTTCGTTATCAGCAACCGGAAGCCGGGGCACCGGAAGGGAAAGGTACAGCTCATCAATGCGAGCAGCGAGCGCTTCTATACCAAAATGCGGAAATCGCTGGGCAAGAAACGCGTGGAATATTCGGTGGCTAATGTAGCAGCTATCACGGAGCTCTTCCTCTCATTTGACGAAACAGCGTACAGCAAGCTGTTTGATAATGAGGACTTCGGCTACCGGCAGGTAACCGTGCACCGCCCGGCGCGGGATGAAGCCGGTAACATACTGACCGATAAGAAGGGCAAGCCTAAAAGCAACCCCGTGCTGAAGGATACCGAGAACATACCGCTGAAGGAAGGCGTGCAGGAATTTATAGAGCGCGAGGTGCTGCCCTTTGCGCCGGATGCCTGGTGGGATGCGGCTGAGACGAAGATTGGCTATGAGATCAACTTCAATAAATACTTCTACCAGTATACGCCGCCGCGGGCGCTGAGTGAGATTGCTGCGGATTTATTTGCGCTGGAGGAAGAGACGGAGAATTTGTTGAAAGAAATTGTGGAGGCGTAATGGAGACTGCAATCAACAAAGGCAATCGCCAAAGTTTAATTGACCAATGCCCTAACCATTGGAAGGTGCTACGTAATAAGTGGCTGTTCACTGAAATAGAAGAGCGTTCTGAAAATGGCGATGAAGATTTGCTGTCAGTATCGCACTATACCGGGGTAACGCTGAAACGGGATAATCTGGAAAGCGAAACCGATTTGCTCACCAATTCGGAAACGCTGGAAGGGTATAAAAAAGTAGCGAAAGGCTATTTGGTAATCAATATCATGCTTGCCTGGAATGGTAGTCTTGGTATATCTCCTTATGATGGCATTACCAGTCCTGCTTATTGTGTTTATCGTTGCAAAGGGGAAAACAATCCTGAATATTTTGGCTATTTGTTCTCTACTGATTTCTACAAAACAGAATTTAAACGCAATTCTACTGGCATCATTGAAAGCCGACTTAGGCTTTACTCAGACAATTTCTTTGACATCAAAACGGTAGTACCGCCTAAAGTTGAACAGGACGTAATTGTTCAATACATAAAAAGAAAATCAGCGCAAATACAAGCCTTTATTCAAAAGAAGCGACGCTTTATTGAATTGCTGAAAGAGCAGCGGAGTGCAATTATCAACGAGGCGGTGACTAAGGGTATTAACATGGACGTGAAGATGAAGGATAGTGGGATCAAGTGGTTGGGTGAGGTACCGGCGCATTGGGAAATAAGAAGATTAAAGTTCTGTGTGCAGTTGAACTCAACAGAAGTTGATATCGTGAACGCTAATAACATTTTCAAGCTGGCACTAGAAAACATTGAAAGCTTTAGTGGTAAATACATTCCCTCGAAAAATGAATTTTCATTTGAGGGCATGGGAAATCATTTCAAGCCAGGCGATGTACTTTTCAATAAATTGAGGCCATACTTAGCTAAAGTATATCTTGCCAAAAAAAAGGGAACATCGGTTGGTGAACTGCTAGTGCTCAGTCCTGTAACGTCAATCCTTACGAGTGAGTTTTTGTTTTATAGGCTGCTATCAAGTGCTTTTATTGAAGTTGTAAACAGTTCGACTTATGGCGCAAAGAGGCCAAGAGCTAATTGGTCGTTTATTGGTAATCTAAAACTCCCAATTCCAACATTAGCGGAACAGTACGAGATAATCGGTTATATTGAAAGCGAACGTGCAAGGATTGAGCTATTAATTTCAAAGGCAGAAAAAGAGATAGAACTCATCAAAGAATATCGGGAGGCATTGATAGCAGAGGCGGTAACAGGAAAAAGGTACAACCAATAAACCAAACATAACTATGTCAACCATCAGTCCCGGTAAAAAGGAAAGAGACATCAGTATTAATCTGAACTGTTATACTATCCGTTTTCGTAAAAAAGGCGATAAGAAAAATTTCTATAGTTATAAAGATGTTTTTGGCGCCTTAAGTTTTAAAGATTTGTTGCAAAGGTTCATTAATACAATAGACAAGGGGCATTATAAAAATAAGCTCGAGGATAGAATTTTGTATTTAAAAGAACTTATAAAATTATCCGGAAGCACAGTTAGCGGAATTATAAGAAAAGGACATAGTGGACATGAAACATACATTGATGCTGTGGTAAATAATGCGCCTGTAACAAAAAATACCGTGGGCTCAGATCAATTCAATTCATCACCATTTTATTTCTTATTATCATTACCTAAAACTGATGGCAAATGCATGATTTTCATTGCCCAAAGCTATAAGCAATTTGGGTTTAAAGAAGTATTTGAAGAAGCTTTTATAGAATTTTTTAAAGCAAATTTTGGTGAAGATTTTATTTGCGAATTTGGGACATTGTCAATTGCTAGTCTATTTAAAAAGTATGTTAGTGACGGTAACATTAGAAAACTTAGGCTGAGGAAGCATAAATTAACCCCTCAACTAGAAAGCTTCGTTCAAGGAGAAGATACAGAAGTAAATCCTGAAGATTTTGAAGTGGAAATGTCTATCAAGGCAAAACGCAAAACGAGATACAACTTTTTTAACCATATGAAGGATATCAATCTAGAGGAAACATCCTTTGTAGAAACATTTAAGGTTGATGGGTATGATTATGATGAAGCTTTAGTAGAAGTTACAACTAATGGAAGAAGTAGAGTGCTTAACTTTTCTGACCCAGAGAGTTTTGCAGCTTCATACGATGTAACGAAAAAGGTTGGAGTTGATGCAAAAACCAAACACCCCAATTTTGATAAACTTAATGACGAAGCTATAAGTATCCTTAATGATGAACTAATACCAAACGTGAGACAATGAAAATACTTGGCCGCATAAATGTTGGATCTATTTTCAAAAGGCACTTACAGACGTTTTATGATTATGGGCATTATCAGTGGCAGGGAGAGAAGCGGGTATCAGTCGGGGATAAGGCATTGTTTCTAGGTGTTCCTTTTATGATATCTGTTGTATTATCATTGCTGGACAATAAAATTATTTTAGAGTTCACAGAACTTATTGTAACCTCGCTTTCAATTTTTATAGGCTTACTTTTTAGTTTGCTGACATTAATTTTTGATTTAGCCAAGAAGGAAAAGGAACGCATCTCTATGCCGGAAACTGATGGTATAGAAAAAGCCTCATTTATACTTATTAAGGAACTGTTTGTAAATATTGCTTACTCGATTCTTTTATCAATCCTTGTAATCCTCTTCATCTTTGTTGCCAACTTCAGGCCAACACTAATAAGCGAATGGTTGCATAAACAAACCCATTTTCAGGCCATCCGGCATTTGTACTTGGTGTCAATTAGCGTTGTTGTCATGTTCTTACTTTTGCAGTTCTTATTTACACTTCTAATGGTTTTAAATCGTTTTTTCATCATTTTTAATAAACAAATCGAATCATAAAGAAGTACATCGCTAATCCATACCACATTTTCATGCGAATTTTGAGAAAAATTCTCATAAAATTCCCTTTTGATAATAATTGTTTTGCTTTGTGTAATAATCTTAATTATTTAAATGCTATTAGAATTCACACTAGGCAATTTCCTCTCCTTCAAAGAAAAGAAAACAATCAGCCTCGAACCGGCATCTATTAAAGATTTTGAGAAAGACAACGTTTTTACTAACGGTCGATATCAGGTTTTAAAAGGTGCTGTTGTATATGGGGCAAATGCAAGTGGCAAAAGCAACCTTACGACTGCTTTTCAGACAATGATAAAGCTGGTACTCAATAGCAGCAAAAGATCATCAACCGATAAGTTGGATGTAACACCTTTTTTATTAAGTACCGTAACAGAAAACGAGCCATCCTTTTTTGAAGTAGTTTTTTTGTTTGGAGATATTAGATATCGGTATGGCTTTGAAGCCGACAAAGAAGCAATAAGAAGTGAATGGCTGTTTGAAGCAAAAACAAAAACAGAAAAACCACTTTTTATCAGGGAGGGCGATGGCATTCAGGTTTACCCTGCGTTTAAAGAGGGAAAAGATTTAGAGGAACGAACAAGAGATAATGCACTTTTTCTTTCCGTTGTAGATCAGTTTAATGGTTCATTGAGTGGGAAGATTATTGTTTGGTTTGCTGGGTGTAAAGTAATAAGCGCACTAAGTCATGAGAATTTCAAATATCAAACTATTGATTTGCTTAGCAATGCCAAAACAATCAGCAAGGACTTAAACGAATTGTACAAAACGCTGGATCTGGGTTTCGAACAAATTGAAATTATAGAGCAACCTTTGGAAATGCCGGAATCGGCTGCTACGCTTTTTTCAGCTAATACATTTCTAAAGTACAAGGAGGTATTTTCTATGATGCAGGATGAACCTGTGGCTTATACTAAGCACATTAAGTATGATGCGGAAGGAAAAATAGTTAGCCATGTGAATTTCGATATGGCATGGCAAGAGTCCGCAGGCACCAATAAGATATTCAATATCTCCGGCCAGATCCTGCAAGCCCTGCAGTTAGGTGGCATTCTCATATTTGATGAGCTCGATGCAAGCCTTCACCCACTTATTACACTGGCTATTACCCGCTTGTTCAATTCTGCAGAGCATAATCCAAGAAATGCACAACTAATATTCGTAACACACGATACAAACCTGCTGAATTACGGGCGGTACCGCCGGGATCAGATTTATTTTGTAGAGAAGGATAAATATGGCGCCTCTGATCTTTACTCTTTAGTAGAGTACAAATTAACCGAGGATAAGAAAGTGCGCAACGATGCATCTTTTGAAAAGGATTACATCCAGGGCCGCTATGGTGCGATCCCTTATATCGGAGATATTCAGGCAGTAACAGACAGCATCCTCCAGGATGATACTTTAAAACAGGTGCTGAATGGCAAGGAAGATTAAGATTGATAATGCGCACCAGAAGCGGGAATATCTGAAAGCAAGAACGGCAACAAAACGCGTATCTGATATCCGTAAAGAACGCCGCTATTTCATGATCGTATGCGAAGGTGAAAAGACGGAGCCCAATTATTTCAAAGGATTAAAAGCATCGTTATCGCCCGGCATTTTAGAGGTTTCGGAGTTCAAGATTGAAGGCACTGGCTACAATACTAAATCCCTGCTTGCATTGGCACACAGACTGAAAGCAAAATGGGAAAATGAGATTGGCCGGAAGGTTGAGAAAATATGGGTTGTATTTGATCGTGACAGCTTTAGCCCACAGGATTTTAATGACACGATTGCGATGTGCCACGCACAAATGCCGGATGTGGCAGCCGCATGGACAAATGAAGCCTTCGAGCTTTGGTATTTATTGCATTTCGATGCGCATTCAAATGCACTCAACAGGCAACAGTATGAAAAAAAGCTTGAGGCGGCATTCAAAGGGCAGGGCTTAAAAGGCTTTACCTATAAAAAGAATGACCCTGATATGTTTGAGTTGCTTGCTAAATACGGAGATCCACCAATGGCCTTCAACAGGGCAGACAAACTACTTGATTCTTATGTAGGGCGTCACGATTATGCCAGCCACAACCCCTGTACTACTGTTCACCAAATGGTCAGGGAATTGCAATCGCTATAGAGAAGAAAAAATAATCCACACCAACCATGCCCGCCAACACAACCGAACATGCCCTCGAATCGCACATCGCCGGTTATCTGGTGGCCGCCAATCACTACCTGCTTCGCCACCACACAAACTACAACCGTACCGAATGTATAGATGAAGACCTGCTCTTCGGCTTCCTCGAAGCTACCCAGCCCCAGGAAACAGCTAAGCTCCAGGCCATTCACGGCCCGCTCTACCGGCAGAAGATCAGTTACCGCATCAACCAAAAAATAAAAGACCAGACGGTCGTTGCAGGCCGCCCGCTCGGCGGCATTATCGAAGCATTGCGCACCGGCATCACCGAGAGCAATATAAAGCTGAGGCTGTTTTACGATCAGCCTGTTTCAACACTGAATGAAGCGGCTGCGGCGCTGTATGAACAGAATATCTTTTCCATAACGAGGCAGCTTCACTACAGCACGCAGCACAATAATTCGCTGGATGCGGCACTCTTCATCAACGGCCTGCCGGTCATTACTCTTGAGTTCAAAAACGAGCTGACGAAACAGAACGTAAAAGACGCCATCGATCAGTACAAAAGGAACCGCGACCTGCGCGAGGAGCTTTTCCACCTTGGTCGCTGCATGGTGCACTTTGCAGTAGATACTGATCAAGTATGGATGTGTACGCAGTTGAAAGGTGAAGCCTCTTATTTCCTGCCTTTCAATAAAGGCCATGAAAGCGGTGCAGGTAATCCGCCCAACCCGGCAGGCATCAAAACGGATTATCTCTGGAAGGAAGTGCTCACGAAAGACAGCCTCACCAACATCATCCAGAACTATGTGCAGCTTGTAGAAGAGGAAGAAGAAAAAGTGCAACCGGATGGCCTTTTTAAAAAAGAGAAGGTCCGTAAGCTGCTTTTCCCGCGCTACCATCAGCTACTGGCTGTGCGCCTCCTGCTGGCTCACTCTTACCGGCATGGCCCAGGCCAGCGGTATCTTATCCAGCACTCTGCCGGCTCGGGTAAAAGCAATTCCATTAGCTGGCTGGCACACCAGCTTGTAGGATTACACGGGGCCAACGGCATCGATGTAATTTTCGACTCCATTATTGTAGTTACAGACCGCCGTGTGCTCGATCAGCAGATCCGTAAGAACATCCGGCAGTTTGAGCTTACTAAAGGGGTAGTGGAAGCCATTACCGAAGGAAGCCGCCAGCTAAAAGAAGCCCTGGAAGCCGGGAAGAAGATCATCATTACCACTATTCAGAAGTTTCCCTATATCGTGGATGAGATTGGCGAACTGCCGGGAAAGAAGTTTGCGCTCATTATAGACGAGGCGCACAGCAGCCAGAGCGGCAATGCCAGTGGCATGATGAATACCGTGCTTGAAGATGATGTCCCTTACGATACAGAATCCGGCGAAGTGTACTCCGGTGAAGACCGTATTGTGGCAGCGATCAAGGGGCGGAAAATGTTGCCCAATGCATCCTACTATGCTTTCACAGCCACCCCGAAGAACAAGACGCTGGAGCTGTTTGGCGAAAAGTACATGGAAGAAGGCAAAGAGAAGATCAGGCCGTTCAACGTATACTCAATGAAGCAGGCCATAGAGGAAAAGTTCATACTCGATGTGCTGCAGAACTATGTAACCTACAAGAGCTACTATTCATTGCTCAAGAAGATAACCGACGACCCGAAGTATGATAAAGAGAAGGCACGGAAGAAGCTCCGGGTATTTGTAGAAAGCCACGACCATGCCATTGAAAAGAAAACCGCCATCATGGTCACCCATTTTCTCGACGAGGTCATCCGCAAACGGAAGATCAAAGGACTGGCGAAGGCCATGGTAGTATCAGGCTCACGCAGGAATGCCGTAAAATACAAACGGGCTTTCGATCAATATCTGGCCGCAATCGGTAGTCCGTACAAAGCGATTGTAGCATTCAGCGGTGATATAGATGGCGATACCGAAGCTTCGCTCAATGGTTTTGGCAGCGGCGACATACCGGATCAATTTAAGCAATCACAGTACCGCTTTTTGATTGTTGCCAATAAGTACCAGACAGGCTTCGACCAGCCGCTGTTGCATACCATGTATGTAGATAAAAAGCTGGGCAGCGTGAACGCCGTACAAACACTAAGCCGCCTTAACAGGACGATGCAGGGCAAGGAAGATACTTTTGTGCTGGATTTTGCCAACGATGCCGATGAAATCAAAAAAGCATTCGATCCTTTCTATAAAACGACTATTCTTGGCGGTGCAACAGACCCAAACAAACTGTTCGATCTGCAAAATGCTCTGGACGCTTATCAGGTCTATACACCTAAGCAGATAACGCTGTTCACAGAACGTTTATTAGATAGAGCGCCGGTAGATCAGCTACATATTTTACTGGATGAAGCTGCCGCAACATTTCGGTCCGACCTGAACGAGGAAGCGCAGGAAGACTTCCGGGCAAAGTGCAAGTCATACGTGCGGCTATACGCGTTCTTGTCCCAGATCGTTGCTTTTATAAATCCTTACCTCGAGCAGCTCTATCAATTTTTAAAGCACCTGCAAAACAAGCTTGGCCGCGAAAAAGACGACGACCTTACACAGGAAATTCTGGACAACATAGATATGGACAGCTACCGGCTGCAAAAGCAGGGTGAGCAACAAATAAAGCTGGAGCAGGGGGAAGAGCTGATGCCGGTACAGCCGGAAATGGGAGGTGGAAAGAGCGGCACAGAATACGATCAGCTTTCCAATATCCTGAAGACCTTTAATGACCGCTTCGGCACCCAATTTAAGGATGAAGACAAGGTGCGTAAGATGACACAGCAGTTGATGGAAGATGTAGCAGCCGATCAGGAATTTGTCGATTCATTCAATCATTCCGATACACAGAATGCCCGTATTACCTTTGATAAAGTACTGGCAGAAAAGCTGGTCAGTCATATCGCCTCCAACTTTGAGTTTTATAAGAAGTATAATGATGATCCCGAGTTCAAGGACTTTTTTGCCGGGTCGTTATTTCGGGTGATGGTTAGCGCAATTAATTCAAAACCGATATAACCTCACGTTTGATCGGCGAAAAAAAACCAGTAGAATATTCCATATCTGACACCAATTAGCCAACGAATAATTGTATTGTAAAAATCTTGTCGTACTGAATGAACCTTTCCGGAGAATGCCGGATTGTGTAGTAAATGAGCTCCCTGAGGCAGAGGCGGACAAATTCTTCACTACGCAATGAAGCTAAAGCTTCAAAGCTTTATTCAGAATGACAAAAAGTTTGTTGTCTGATTGGTATAACATCGCTTCATAAAAACAAAAAAGCCACCGCAAAGGTGGCTTCAAGCTGCTATCGGTTCCCCACGGATAGATTTATAATTAAGCGTTTGGTATGTCAGGGTTGTTATCATGCCTCATACCACTGTCCACGATGATCCGTGCCTGGCGGTACTGCCTTACAAAATCGGGAGATTTCTCTGCGAAAACGTGCACCAGCCGGTCCATGATGCCAAGCGCATGGTAGCTCTGGGCCTCCCACTGCAGCACGGATTTGGTGGCCGCCGCACCCGCATCGGTGATGCTGCGCGGGGCGGTGATGCCGGTATCTACTCTATCCAGCGCCGCATGGGCTGCAGCTACCGCTTCTTTGGTTACACCATAATCTCCCAGTTGCTCCGCATGGGCATCTATCTGCCTCATCATCTCGGTGAGCGTGGCCACCTGCTCATTATCGGGCATCCGCAGCAGGAGGTATTTCGCAAAGCTCATTCGCGCATACAGGTCGTGGTTCGCCGTCTCCATGGCATAGGCCGCACAGCTCTTGGCCAGCGACAAGATCTTATCGATCGCATCTGCCGCGTCGGCCTGCTTACCGGTTGTAGCGCCGGTGGTTGGTACCGACTGCACCTGCGCAGCTTTGTCGCGGCCCATTATAGAGGCTACCAGCTCTTCTTGCGCACGCGCGAAGGCAGGCACGCGCTGCCATATTTCCTGGTTGTCCTTGTTCAGGTTCGCTACCGCCTTGTTCATCATCAGGCGGTTCTGTTGTTTTTGATTCATAAACTTTGTCGTTTTAATGGTAATGAATAAAAGTTGCTATAGGGGGAAGCCGGTAGCAGAGTAAACAGTGGTTAAAAGAGGGCGGGCCGGGAAGACCTACAGCCCGTATGCATCATGAATGCGAAGCGGCGAGCACTAATTGTCTTGTACTGAAATAGCTTGTCACGTCTGGGGATTAAAAACCAGAGTAAATGCAAGAACAAAAGACAAAGCCGGGCTACACAATCCGGTTATCAGACAGCTTCGGCCAGGTGGGGGAAGCACAACAATTTGAGACCGCTTTCCGCCGCTGGCTGGTCGGTGAGATCCGCTGCGGTGAACTGACAGCCAGTCAGGCCATCGAGCGATTCGGCCTTAGCCCGGCAAGCGGCCGAGCCCTGATCTACACCTGGATCAGACGCTACGGCGACACCCA
Organism: Chitinophagaceae bacterium; assembly: GCA_965246905.1. GTDB lineage: Bacteria > Bacteroidota > Bacteroidia > Chitinophagales > Chitinophagaceae > UBA1952. The sequence goes on along the minus strand of CBDFFZ010000021.1, from coordinate 6,247 downwards.
TCCCCTACCTTTGCCCCCTATGACCGAGGCCGAACAGGCAGAGCTCGATGCCTTGCGCAAAAGAAACAAAGAGCTCGAAGACCAGCTGGCGCATGCCCGGCTGCGCGGCACCGCCCTGGATACGATGATCGACGTGGCCGAAGACCAGTTCAAAATCGAGATCCGAAAAAAAGCTGGCACCAAACAGTAAGTCTGCTGCGCATTTTGTATCCCGACCGCCATGGTCTGGGTACCCTGTGCGCACTGTTTGGGAAGTCGAGACAGGCTTTCTACGATTACGGTGAGCGGCAGCACAACCGGGGCATCCGCGATACCCTGGTACTAAAGCTGGTGGGTGACATCCGCCGCGATCTACCCCGCATTGGCGCCGCCAAGCTGCATTTTATGCTCACAGAACCCTTTGGGCGCCATGCCATAAAGCTCGGCCGCGATGGTCTTTATGATTTGCTTGACCGCCATGGCATGCTCATGCGAAAACGCAGGCGTAAGGCGCGCACCACCGATTCAGACCATCCCTACCGAAAGTATCCCAACCTGATCCGGGACCTGGCGCTGGACGGCCCCTGCCAGCTCTGGGTAAGCGACATTACTTACCTGCGGGCCGGGGACAGCTTCTGTTACCTAAGCATCATCACCGATGCCTACAGCCACAAGATCGTGGGCTACCGGCTGCAAAAGGGGCTGCACGCCGAAGGCCCGCTTCTGGCCCTGAAGATGGCCGTGGCTGCCAACAAGGTCACCGAAGCGCTGATCCATCACTCGGACCGCGGCGTGCAGTACTGCTGCGGGGAATATGTGGATGAATTGAAGGCCAATAAGATCCGCATCTCAATGACCGAGAACGGTGATCCCTACGAGAATGCACTTGCCGAGCGGGTCAATGGCATTCTTAAAGACGAGTTTGAGCTGGATCAGACTTTCGAGCATTATGGGGCAGCGTCGGTGGCGGTGGACAGCGCGGCGGTGCGTTATAACAATCTTCGTCCGCACGCGAGCTGCGATTACCTGACCCCTGACGTGGCGCACGAGGGTCAGGGTGTGCTTCGAAAACGCTGGGGCAAGTCACCGGTCAGCGTATCCGGGGACGGGGCTGAGGAAGTGGTGATAAAGGAAAGCATAGCGAAGCCTGTGGCCGTGTTATCCACCTAAATGTTCTATACGGCGGGCAGGCTTTGGGGCCTGCCCGCCTAAACATTTAGGTGGATAACACTGCGGGGACAGGAAAACAGGAATAAGGGTGGATCCTGCCGGGGGTAAACAGGAATAAGGAAAGAGGTGAAGGGGCTGACAGAATTACCGGTGCAGGATGTAAGGGGAATCCATAATAAGAAAGAACAGCCACCCTAAGTTCAGGAATAAGAGAGGGGGCTGAAAGACCAAATCAGGATCAAAATAAAAGGGTATACCTTGAATCAGCGATAAGCCGATGCAGTGTCGGCAAAATTAAAAACAACGCTCAGAAGTGTAAAGCTTTTTTAGGACCAGACAAATTACGATGCGGCCACCTGCAATTACGGCACAACATATAGTAATTACGATACAGGCATAAGCATATACGAGGCGGACAGGGCGCTTTGCAGGCAAGACATATAATAATTGCGATTCAGACATTACGATATACGGGGCGGACAGCGGTAATTACGGCACGGACAGATACAATTACTGCAGGACATATAATGAATGCCACTCATGCATTAACAATTACGAAACGGTCAGCTGTAATTACGGCAGTGCCAGCGCCGGCACCTTAAATCCGCTACATAATATATATCAATAACCATGCCAAACTCAACAATGCGAAGAAAATTTTTGAACTTTTTTAAAAAGAGGCTGATTTCCTGGCAAATGCCTGGTTTTGCAGGAATACAGCGGATATCGGGAAGCATAAAGACGATGGGATCTAAACCGACAACATACCTATTGTAGCTGCATTTTACTATGGGCACAAAAAAAAGGAGCCGCGTTAAGCGGCTCCTTCAATTCAATAGAGATGAATAGATATATTGCGAGCAGGCTCATGGACGATTTGAACGGCTCTATGCGAAGAGCCTATCCAGATAGTAGACAACTCCATCAACGATTGTCAGGCTGAGCTTGTCGAAGCCTTATTACTTATTATCCTTCGGCAAGCTCAGGATGACAAAAGTATTTCTGGATATACGCTAAGCCGCATTTACCTATGCGCCGCTAAAACTTACGCGAACACTACTTTTTTACTATTTTTTGATGATAGCGCTTGCTTGATGTCTCATCATTCAGCAGCAACAGGTAGGTTCCGGCCACAAGGTTTTGCAGGCTTATCTGGTTATTCAAAACCGCGCCTTCCTGTACATTTTTGCCCACTGCATCATATATCCTGTATTGATACTTGCCTGATGGCAGAGCCACAAAAACATCACGCGTAGTAGGGTTTGGATAAATAGTTGCAGGTGCTGAAAACATGCTGATACCCGTAGTGCTGCTATCCGGCCTATTGAACGTATCTGTTACCGGCACACTCCAACCACCCAGGATGTCTTTGAAACGATAAGCGATTGTATGTGTACCAACACTTACACCTGATACGCTGATTGGATTTGTATAGGCGGCATTAAAGGTATTTGGTATGCTCACCTGCACTGCGGTATTGTACTTACCATCAAACCAGTATTCGAATTTACTCATATCATTATGGCTGTTCGTAAATCCTTTTGTTATCACCGTGCTCCATTTCCCGTTATTGTCTTTGACCCAATAGCTAAGCGTGTGGTAGCCGGGATGTATCGCAGCTGTATTGGCTGTGAAAGTTATATTGGCATTCACCGCAGGAGTGATTGTACCTGCAGTTTTAGCAGCGTAGTTCCCGTCAATCCAATATTCATATGCATTAATACGATTTTGCGCGAAACCACTTAGAGGTAGCAAGCAGAGCAAAACACCCGCAACTGCTGAAAATAGATTTTTCATACTATCGATTTTTTGAGGGTGAATTAATTTTGCTGCGCAGCCGCATTGATCGTAACATTCAGTTGACCGTTCGTGGAAACTGCCGGGACGGTTGCCTGAGATATATGCGGATTTACCGGAACCAGGCCTGCTTTAGCGCTATTAGCGCCACCGTAAATGCCAGCTTGTGTACCACCAATGCCTGCGGTAAGGGCCGGGCTACCTGCTACCAAATGGAAATTGTCTGATGAATGCCACCAGTTACCATTGGTGCCAACACTTACAAACAGGCTGCTTGCCGGCACGTTGAAAATGCAGTTGCTCAGCACATTGCCGGTGCCGCCGGACTGCGCGATGAAATTTGGCCCGTTGAACACACAGTTGTTTAAAACCCAGTTGCTGGGCGTATGGCCCAGGAAGTTTGGAATCCAGGCCGGGATGTTATAAAAGATGCAGTTGTTGAAAGTCGATGCATATCCCATAGGGCTGTTCGTAGAAGTATTATCATCAGGATAGATAATGCAATTGTTGAACGTAGCGCCCGGGGCGATGTCGTAAATTGAAGTGATAAAGCAGTTGTTGAAGTTGGCGATATATCCAAAGCCACTGCTTACCGTTCCGTTAATGATACATTCACTAAAATTGAAATTGGGAGAAGTGGTAGATCCTGACATATTGATCGGAACATTTCCGTGGATTTCATTGCCAAACTTGCAACGCTGGAAATTGATGCTATAGATGATTGTACTGGGCGCTTCCTTATTGATATAATAATTTGTAAAATCACAGCCGCTGATAAAGCTGTTATCCGCAGTTTGCGAAAATCGTATGTTAGGCGAGGTGCCGCCACCTCCATCCTGGTAAAATTTGGTTATTCCTGTTGTGGAAGTAGAATCAAAATGAATACCGGCACCATAGATATTCAGCTTTTTCGATATAGAAGTTCCCCCGGAAACATTCCAACGTACCATGCCACCCGAACAGTAGATAAGGTCATTATTAGCCGCGGCATTCACTGCCGAGTCCATAGTCTGGAAAATAGTAGTGGTTCCTGAAGTGCTGTTTACCAGCGCAACCACTTGTGCATCCGCCTTCCCGGCAAGCAGCGCAACGAAATAAAAAGGAATTAATTTTTTCATTTTTAATTTTTTAGTGAGTAGAAAAGAAAAATGTATTTAAAAAGAGAGAATCACCCAATCGCATAACAAAGGTGGTGTAGCGCATAGGCCGGCGCAATAACGCATATGCGGTATTTTTTGCAAGAAAGGAATAAAATACATTTGCGTTTATAGTTAGGTGAAGCCTTTACCATCCCCCCGCTCAGGCAGTATGTTCCGGAAGTATGTAACGCTTATTTTATTGTTCTCCGCAGCGGGCGTTTGTCGTGGGCAAACGGTAAGGATAGATAGTCTCAGAGCGGCCCTGTATGCACCGGCTAATGATAAATTGCCAACCCTACTGGCTCTATGCGGGCAAGGGGAATCTATGCCATCGGACAGTTTCAGGCTATATGCCCAAAGGGCAAAACAGATGAGTACTGTGAACAAGGATGTTGCAAATAGCCTGCTATCCGATTTTTATCTTGGCCAATACTACCTGTGTGCTTACAAGGCCGACAGCGCCCTGCAGGTAAGCGGGGCTGCGCTAAAAAGCATCACCGACATTGGCCGCTTTTATAAAATATACCACCGGCTATTATGGCTGAATGCCAAATGCCTCAGCAGGCAACGGAAAATGGAGACCTTTCCGGAATGCTACAAACTGCTGGGCAGCGGGGAAAAATACAATGATCTTTCGGCACAGATCCTTGCTGCAAACCTGCTTGGTGTGGGTTATAGCAACTTGCAGTCAGACCCCGTTAATGCAAAAAAATGGTGGCTCAGGGCTGCACAGCTTATAGGGAATACAAAGGACCAGGCAGATTATCTCAAAGTGTTCACCAACTTATCCTACCAGTATTATTTAGAGAACCATCTTGACTCGGCTCAGCTTTTTCTGAACAAAGCATTTGATATCGCCAACCAAACGCAGCACCTTTTAGGATTGGCTGATTGCTATACCACGCAGGCCGATATTTATAGTACGCAGCACAAAACAGTTGCCGCAGAAGCTATGCTCGAAAAAGGGCTGGCCGCCTATAAAAAGATCGGCAGCATCCAGGCGGCGATGCAGGAGCTTGGATCGCTGCTTGACTTTTACAGGTATTCCGATAAGAAGGATTATGCGAAGGTGCTGGCTTACTTAAAGGACGCAGAAAAGTATTTAAAGGCTGCAAATAATGGCGGCTTGTTCACCGATTTTTACAAGACCTATGCCGATACCTACGAGAAGCTGGGAAATTATGCCGCCGCAGACTCCTATCTTCATAAAGTAATCGAAGTGCAGGATTCCGTGTATTTAAAGGATAAAATAGAATCCCTGTACAAGCTGCAGACCCAATTTGAAACCCAGAAAAAAGAGAACATCATCATTCAGCAGAAATATGAGCTTACCCGGCGCAATTACCTCTTGTACGGAACTATTGCGCTGGCATTGCTGAGCCTTGTAGTAGCGCGTATCATTTTTGCCCAGCATCATAAAAAGCAGCAACTGGAAATACAACTGATACATGCCGAAGAACAGCACCAGCTAACGCAGGCCATTAATGCTGCCAAAGAGGCCGAGCGCAAGCGCATTGCCGCCGACCTGCACGATAATATCGGCGCACAGCTCAGCTATATCCGCAACAACATCAACTTCGTGCTGGATGCCCCCATGAAGATGGGCGAGGCCGATGCCAAACATTTTTTGAGCATGGTGAACGACACCGCCAAAACGGCCATCATAGACCTGCGCGAAACCATCTGGGCGTTAAATAAAGATGTGGTCACCTTCCAGGAATTTGCTGATAAACTGAAGATGTACTTAAAGCATCATTTAGACAATCAGCAGGTTGTGCAATTGCAGATAGAGGAAAACATAACCGGCGATATACAATTGCTTTCGTCGGAGGCCATTCATATTTTTCGCATCATGCAGGAAGCTGCCGGCAACTCGGTGAAACATGCGGCTGCACAATCCCTGCAGCTTTCCATCACGGCCACAGACAAAGGCTATTCGCTGCAACTGGTCGACAATGGGAAAGGATTTGATAAAGACGCCACTTATGGCGACCATTACGGTCTTGAAAACATGCAGCACAGGGCAACAGAAATCGGGGCTGTCCTGCATATTGAAAGTAATCCCGGCGAGGGTACTACCATTGCATTGACCAAAGAAATGACTAAAACCTGAGCAGCGAGTATAGAACACTGATTGAACGGATCGAACTGAGTTCCGTGGA
>CBDFFZ010000020.1:0-161695 GCA_965246905.1 Chitinophagaceae bacterium | reverse complement strand
GATGATACTTTTCTACGATCCTTCTTGCCAGTGAAAGCCCTAGGCCCCAGCCGCGCTTCTTGGTAGTAAAACCGGGATTAAATATTTTTTTTAGCTCGTGGCGGGCAATCCCTTTACCCGTATCGCTCAGGTCAATGATTACCTGTTGGGGCATATTCTGCACGTTCACGCAGATCTCTCCTTTGCCATCCATCGCATCCAGCGAGTTGCGCATCAGGTTTTCAATTACCCAATCGAAGAGTGGTCCGCTTATATTTACCGGCACATCTTCATCATTCGTTTTGATCGTAATATTCACCTTTGCCGGCGAGCGTTTCTGCATGTAATCCACCATGCTGTGCAGCCTATCCATCAGGTTCTCTTCCGCTAATTGCGGCGCGCTGCCTACTTTACTGAAACGGTCTGCAACGAGCTGCAGGCGGCCAAGATCCTTCTCCATTTCAGCCACTGCTTCTGCATTTTCCTCATGCTCGCGTAGCAGCTCCAGCCAGCCGGTAATAGAAGAAAGCGGAGTGCCCAACTGATGCGCTGTTTCCTTTGAAAGGCCCACCCAAACCTGGTTTTGTACGGCCCGGTGCGCAGCGCTTACGGCAATGATTACAATTAGCAGAAAGAAGATGATAATCGTCATCTGCACATAGGGGAAGTAGCGCAGTTGCCGAAGCAGGTACGATTCTCCATAATAAATATAATTGCGCCCGGTACCATAATCAGAGATGATAGGCGAATGTTCTTTTTTAAATTCCGCCATTTTGCGGGCTAAAAAATCAGGGCCGTTAATGGCCTGGGAAGTATCCAGGTTTTTCAGATCGATAATCTCCCCCGCGCCATTAGTCATGATAAGGGGAATCGTTGTATTACTGTTTATATAAGAGATGATAAAGGAGAAATCCTGGTTTTCCGTGCCTGTACTCATTGTCTTGAGGCCGTTGGCTACCTGCTGGATATTCTTTCGCTCCTCATAGGCAAGGCGGGCTGCAAGGCGGTTTGTATAATAGAGTGTAGCGCCCACAATAAGAAGCGCTGCAAGGATCAGGTAAGTTTTCCAGTTGAGATATCGGCGCATTCAGAAGAATCGGAAATGAAAAAATTTAATGGTGAAAGGTTAACCTGCGTAAATCTGCAAAATCTAAGGGATATTAAAAACAAAAAACACCATAGAAGACACGCTTAAGACAAAAAATTACCGCACCTAAAACGGAAAGCAGGTAAAACTATTGCACATTTGAGGTAATTAACACTATTTTTGCCGTAGTAAAAGCACCGGATTTTCCAATGGATATGCACACTGAAAGCAACCAACCAATGGTTGTAGATAACCAATCAGACATCGAGCTGAACAAGCCGTCTAAATCGCGCTTCCTGTTCCTCTTGTTCTTCTTTGGCTTTTTCATTTTCTGCTGGGCAGGATGCTACAACCTTTATCAGCACAAGTTCCAGAAGAATGATGATATAAAGGTGCCCGACAATACAAAATACGAGCCTGTTTACAAGTAATAAGCGCTCCTCTTGGCCGTCATTTGTGCGCAGGAGACTGCCGTAGTAATCCTTAGTTATAACGGACGCAAATGGCACGAGCTTTTCCTGCCGCTTATTGTTGCAGAAGCCGCATCCGGCTACGATGTCGTTATAATAGATAATGCTTCTACGGATGATACCCTGCAATGGGTAAATCAAAATTACCCTACCGTAAAAACACTGCAAATTGGCGTAAATAAAGGCTTCGCCAATGGCTATGCCGAAGGCCTGCGGGAGATTCAGGCAAAATATTATATCCTGCTCAGTGCCGATTTTGAAGTGACCGAAGACTGGTTCCCGCCACTGCTGGGTGCCATGCAGCAAACACCCGGCCTTGCCGCCTGCCAGCCTAAAATCAGGTACTGGAAAGAGCGTGAAAAGTTTGAGTATGCAGGTGCGGGCGGGGCATTCAAGGATAATCTGGGCTACCTCTTCTGTCGCGGCCGCATTTTCAATGATCTCGAAACCGACAACGGGCAATACAACGATAATATAGAAGTCTTCTGGGCCTCCGGCGGATGCCTCATGGTGCGTGCTGACCTCTATCACAGCCTCGGCGGTCTCGATGCCGACCTCTACGCCCACATGGAGGAAGTAGATCTTTGCTGGAGGATGAAAAATGCCGGCTACCGCATTGGCTACATAGGGGGCAGCACTGTTTTTCATGTGGGCGGCAGCGTAATATCCTATGGCAGCCCGCAGAAGCTTTATTATAACTACCGCAACTCGCTCATATTGCTGCTTAAAAATGAGCGCGCAGGCAGACTTTTCTGGCTCATACCGATACGCCTGATATTGGATGGGATATCAGCGCTTCAATTGCTGGCAGGTGGCAATTTCCGGGGTGTGGCTACGATCTTTAAGGCGCACATGCACTTTTACGGCTCGTTTGGCAAATGGTTGCGGCACCGGCGAAGCGCGCAGCAATTCACAGCGCAGCGCAATGAGGAAGGCATTTATCCGCACAGTATTATCTGGCAATACTTTGCGCTGGGTAAAAAGACATTCCCAAAACTGAAGTGGGCGCCGAAGCGGCTTTAATGGCCTCTACTCTGCTTATAGCTGCCTTTTAACCGGGTTTCCTGTCGGGTACAAATTCCTGTTCTTTTACTGATGCGCTTTTTTGTGTCCTCACTTTTATAAATCCTGAGCCCGCTTTTGCCAATAAGGAAGGCTATCCGGCCTGGATTGAAAGAAATGATTGCCATATTGCAAATAATGGATTCAAAAAAGCAAACTCACTTCATTGTACTGCAAACAACGATCCTTATACTGCAAATGCAGATTTGAATACGGTCAATCAAGATCGCGATACTGAAAACAAGGATTTGAATTTTGCAAATGCAGATTACTATACCACAAATTACCAACGCAATACAACAAATCAGTATTGCCTTACTGGAAATAAGGTTCGCTTTACCGCTAACTTTGAGGGCTCTATCAACTATCGGGAAATAAATAACGACCATGTTAAGTCTTGATCCAAAAAAAGTAATGCTGGCACGCGGGATAGCTACCCCATTCGCCTTCCTGCGGGATGCGGGGATACCTGCTTCGGCAGCTCATAAGATCTATGCGGGCCTTTATGAGCGGCCATCGCTGAAGCATATCGAGCTGATGTGCATTCTCCTGAAATGCACGCCCAATGATCTGCTCACCTGGGTGCCCGATAAGGGACAGGACAAGGACATTCCATTAAATATCCTCCAAAAAGAAGATGAGGATCTTGATTTTCTGAAAAAGCTACAGGCTTTGCCTATAGATGAGCTGCGCAGGCTGGGGCAGCAGCTTCGCGAAGGGAAATAGCCGGCCTGTAATTCCACGATGCCTTGCTTAAAGCCCGGGCGTCCCTATGCGGCTACATCCGCGTACTTATCAGGCGTTTTCTCAAACTGGTGCTTTACATAGGGGCAGAGCGGCACTATTTTCAGCTCATTTTCTTTTGCAAAAGTTACTGCCGCGTCCAGTAAGCTCATGCCTGCGCCGGTGCCTTTCAGGATGTCCGATACTTCTGTATGGTCTATGATCATTCGGTCGGTGCCCTGCCGGCGGTAGGTCATTTCTGCAACGGTTTCGCCATTTTTCTCCATGTAGAAGATGCCGTTGCCGTCCTGATCTTTTTGTAGTATTTCCATGTTGTAAAATTGCTGATTATTTGCTTCGGACAGGTGTTGGAAAATGCCGGTGCATCCATCTTAAAAGATCGTTTCTACCTTCTTTCGCCGGAAATCGAAAATGGATTCGAGCTGCCGCTTTACGAAGATCAGGTTGGCGGCTTCGCCTAAGATGCCCAGCGGCAGCTCGTAATGCACGATATCCCGCATGAGCACGCCGCCGTCTTTCTCCTCAAAATGATGCTGGTGGTGCCACATGCGGTAAGGCCCGCGGCGCTGCTCATCCACAAACAATTTCTGCGGCTGCACCTGCGTGATCTCCGTCATCCAGAAAAGCGGGATACCCAGCAGCGGCGATACTTTGTAGGTAATGATCATGCCCGGATATATCTCCTCCGGCAGTGTACCAGAGGTAACGCGGAAGCGCATGTACTCAGGCGTAATGGCCTGCAGGTTGTTGGCACCGGAGAAGAATTTCCAGACGGTATTAAGATCAGCGTTGAGCTGCTGTTGCTGTGTAAACTGATGAACGGCCATTTAATTCTTCTTAATAAAAATCCGGCCCATAATAATGCGGTGCGTAAGCCAGCCGCTGAAAAGCAGCCCGAAGGTATAGGCAAACGAAGAAAGCAGATCCCCGCGCAGGAGGAACAGCAGCATGCCGCAAAGCACGAAATAAAAGATGGTTTTATAGCAGGCCAGGGCCCCGGTATGGGTGCTGTAATAGCTATCATAGCGGGTGATGAGCACGGTAAGCGCAAGCGTAAAAAGCAGGCTGCCCAGCAGGCCCCAGTTGATATAGCCTTCGGCAAGATAAGTGCAGGATACATTCTTGAACTCTGCGCCGAGATCCGTAAAAATAAATGCGCCGCTGCCAATAGGCTTGCCCGGCCAAATGCTTCGTGGAATGAAAAATAAAACTACGCCGCTTAGCTGCCTGCCGTGGGTGGCGCCATGCGCCTGTGTAAACTGCATTACGCGGCAGAGCGAAGAATAGGCATCAAAATCGGAAGTGAGGTAGGATTTTTTAAAAAGCTCCGCCGGCGATTGTATCCGCTCCTGCATATCGATGCCTGCATAGCGCGTTACATCCATAATGGGCCCGGCGAGCAGCAGCAGCGAAAGAATGAGCATTGTAAAAAGATGCCGTTTCTGCATCCAGCAAAAGCCTGCAGCAAGCAGCCAGGATAAGTAAATGGTAAAGGCGAGATAGCGGGGCAGGGCGAGTGGGAAATTGCCCATGAACGCGATGGCAAGCAGGAAGCCGAGCACCGCGCCGCTCAATGCTTTCTGCCGGTACAACAATATGGCTGCGATGGAAAGATAGAGCATTACCCCGCGCAGCCCTTTATCAAATAAAAGCTGGAAAGCGGAATTGTATTGCATTGCCGCAGCCTCTGCATGGCCGCGAAGCAGGAGCCCTTTAGGGCCGTAGGCGAAGAAAAGACAGGCAAGGCAGGCAAGCATGAGCAAGGGCGCGCCCACCCGGAAACGTTGAATATATTGATCCGGGAAACGCGTAACGGCATCCGGGCCGGTTGGGCGCGGCAGGAACCTGCGCACCAGGAAATACAGGGCAAAGCAGGCCAGGATAAGCCCGTTTGCAAAGAGCATGGTTTGGGGGAGAATATCCCCATTGCGCCAGGGCGAATGATGCACCGCAGCCTGTACGGACGGCACAAAGCCGAGGAAGATAGCGCCGAAAAGCCACCAGATCTTATTGAGTGAATAAGGCCGGGCATCGGTAAAAAGCTGGTAAGAGGAGAAGCCCGTTATGAGGAGAAAAGTGCCGGTAATCATCCGCTCAGTCTCGTTGGCGGGCGCCGGGAGCATGCAGAGCAAAGCAATTTGCAGCGCAGGCAGCATGAGCCACAGGAAGCGGTTAAGCGTAATGATATTTCTTTCGGTAAAGCTCATTTCCAAGGGTGCGGTAAAAATAGCTCCATTTATCTATCATCAAATAGGAAGGTAAGCGCTTTCTATAATGACGCGTGGCGCGATTGATGTAATTTTAATTACTGGGAATTTGGAGTTAGGGGAATTTGGAATTGTTGATTAGGAATTGGTGTGGGGCGTAAGATTATGCTCCAACGGCGAAACCTCCAACCTCATCCAACGACGAAGCCTCCAACTACATCCAACCCCATCCAACAGCAAAGCCTCCAACAAAAGAATTTATGCGCGGATTTATCTTCTCAGAATACAAGCCGGAACAAAATAACGGCTCTCCCTTCGAAAAGCTGCTCGATCTCTTTATGCAGCTCCTCAACTATACTGCCGGCGATGCCACGGAGGCCCTCAACTGGCTTACCCAGCTGGACCGGGAGCACGGCTTTGCTACTGATGAATACGGCATCGGTGATTTTATCGAAGACCTTAAAAAGAACGGTTATCTCAAAGAAGCCGAAAATAACGGAGCCTATAAGCTTACGGCCAAGAGCGAGCAGACCATCCGCAAGCGCTCGCTCGATGAGATATTCGGCAAGCTGAAGAAAACAAAGGGCGGCAACCACCAGACCTTCAAAACAGGTCAGGGTGATGAGATCAACCCCGAAACGCGGCCTTTTGAATTCGGCGATACGCTGGAAAGCATTGATTTTACCGGCTCGCTGCGCAATGCTTATGTGAATCAGGGCGTGGATAATTTTTCCATGCGGGAGGATGACCTTGAGATCCATGAGCGCGATTTTAAAACGCAGACCTCGACCGTGCTGATGATCGATATTTCGCACTCGATGATCCTGTATGGTGAAGACCGCATTACACCGGCCAAGAAAGTAGCGATGGCGCTGAGCGAATTGATCACCACAAGATACCCGAAAGACACGCTGGATATCGTGGTTTTCGGCAATGATGCCTGGCAGATAGAAATGAAAGACCTTCCCTACCTCGAAGTAGGCCCGTACCATACCAATACGGTAGCAGGATTAGAGCTGGCGATGGATCTCCTGCGCCGCCGGAAAAACCCCAACAAGCAAATATTCATGATCACGGACGGCAAGCCCACCTGCCTGAAGATCGGGAAGAAGTACTATAAGAACAGCTTTGGCATAGATAGTAAGATATTAAACAGGACGCTGAATCTCGCCGGTCAGCTAAAGCGGCTGAAGACACCGGTTATCACGTTTATGATCGCGAACGACCCGTATTTACAGGCCTTTGTAAGGCAGTTTACAGAGGTGAATGGAGGTAAGGCATTCTATTCTTCATTAGATGGCTTGGGCTCATTTGTATTTGAGGATTATGAGCGGAATAAGCGCAAGACAGTGCGGTAGTGTATCGGAACCATGATTTACATGATTTAAGGATTTACATGATCTCTATAGCTTCCGGTTTTGTCCAACGCGAAGCTCTAACCTATCCAACTTCATCTAACGCGAAGCTCCAACCCATATCTTTGCAGCCGAATCCTCCGCCATTACATGCTTCAGAAATTAGTGATCCGCAATTATGCGATTATTGATAACCTTGCCCTTACCCCCGATGCTCATCTCAATACCGTAACCGGCGAGACAGGTGCCGGCAAAAGCATCATTCTCGGTGCCCTTTCCCTTATTCTCGGTGAGCGCGCCGATACCACGGTACTCATTAATAAAGAAGAAAAATGCGTGGTCGAAGCCCATTTCGATGTAGCCCGGAATCCAACTTTCCGTGAAGCGCTCAGCAGTTATGAGCTCGATGATGAGGCGCACTGCATTATCCGTCGTGAGATCAGTACCTCCGGCAAAACCCGCGCTTTTGTAAATGATACCCCTGTAAACCTCAGTATCCTCAATAAGCTTACTTCCCTGCTTGTCGATCTGCATCAGCAGTTTGATCATATGGCTTTGCAGGATGAGCCTTTTCAGCTCAATGTGCTGGATGCAGTGGCAAAAAATGCAGCTTTGCAACAGCAGTACAAACAGGCTTTCCAGCAGTATAGAAAGACAAGCGCGCAGCTTGCCACCCATCGTGATCAGCAGGCGCAGTGGCAGAAAGAGTCCGATTACAAGCAGTTTTTATTAGACGAATTGTCTGCCGCAGGCTTTAAGGAGGGCGAGGTGGAAGATGCTGCAGCCCAGTTAAAAGCCCTGACCCATGCCGAGCGTATATTGGGCATCCTCCAGGCCGCAAGAACCACGCTTGATGAGGGTGAATTGCCTATGGTCAATGAGCTCAAAAAAATCAGTCAGCAGCTCGGCAGCCTCTCGGAATTGCTGCCGCTTTCCATTCCTGTGCAGCAGCGCATGGTATCCGTGCATGCAGAATTAAAGGACCTTGTTTCGGAGATCGAAAGCCTCGAAGGCAGTGTATCGCTCGATGCCGGCCTTATGCAGGAGCTACAGGAGCGCATGGATCTTGGCTATAAATTGTTCAAGAAGCACAGTGTTGCCGGTACGGCCGAGCTCCTTCAACTACAGGCAACTTTAGAAACGGAATTGGAGGCATCGCTCAACCTTACTGAAATAATTGGGCAGCTGGAAAAAGAGCAGGCAAATCTATTAAAAGAAGCCGTCCGCGTTGCCGGAGAAATTTCAAAACGCCGTAATGAAGTTGCGCCAGTCATTTCCAAAGATGTAACGCGCCTCCTTAGCCTCGTAGGTATGCCCAATGCGCAGTTTAGCATTAAAATTAATGCCGCCGCACAGCCCGTAGCCTCTGGCATAGATGAAGTACATTTCCTGCTGGATGCCAATAAGAGCGGACAATTCCTGCCGCTGCACAAAGCCGCTTCCGGTGGCGAAATGAGCCGGATTATGCTTTCTATAAAATCCCTGACCGCCCAGGCTATGGAGTTGCCAACCCTTATTTTCGATGAAGTGGATACCGGCATTTCCGGTGAGGCGGCGCGCCAGGTAGGCCTCCTGTTGCGCGATATCTCTCAGTACCACCAGGTAATCTGTATTACCCATCAGCCGCAGGTTGCAGCCAGGGGCAGCCGTCATTTTTACGTGTATAAAGATGCAGATGGCAGGCAAAGAATCACAACAAAAGTGCGGGAGCTAATGCCCGAAGAGCGGGTGATGGCCATTGCCAGGATGATTGGCGGTGAGCAGCCAAGTGAAGCGGCTTTACAGAATGCGCGGGAGTTGGTGGAGCTTTAGGAGTCGTTATGCGGGCGAATTTCTATTGAGCCTGGGTGACGGCTGTCTGAACTGTGATTCTTTTGATTTTTATGATTACTGAATAGTAAATTGCGCAGCCAGGGTCGGGACGGGCTTAGTCAGCTTGAGCCGCTTATAATAAAAGCTATATAGACTTGTAAAAACCGTCGAGAACTACTATGCAACTGCTTCGCAAAAGCCTCACCGGGCACATCCGCATTGCATATGCGGGCGGGGATGAACTATCTGCTTCGACATGTATCGGGATTTTTATGGATATAATTTTAGCTCTCTTACATTAAGCGAATAGTCTTTTGCGTAAATCCACAATCGGAACTATCAGTAGCCCTATACCTTGACCGTGGCGTGGTTACAGATAGAAGAAATGTAGGAACAATCATGGACAATAGTGCAAGTCAACTCTGCCACAAAACTTAGCATTCCATCTTCTCCACACGCTGCTCGTGCCGCCCGCCTTCAAATGCTATATTTAAAAAAGTATGCACCATCGTTTTCATCTCTTCAACAGAAATGAATCGCGCGGGCATGCAAAGCACGTTTGCGTTATTGTGCTGCCTGCATAGCCCGGCTACCTCGTTGTTCCAGCAAAGCGCGGCGCGTACACCGTAGTGACGGTTGGCCGTAATGCTTACGCCGATGCCGCTGCCGCAGATGAGGATGCCCGCTGCAACACTGCCTCTTTCAACAGCAATAGCCACCGGGTGCGCATAATCAGGATAATCAGTGCTGTCAAGGCTGTGCGTGCCTTTATCTTCCACGAGCCAGCCGAGGCTTCGCAATTCCTCTTTCAATAATTCCTTGTATTCAAAGCCTGCATGGTCCGCACCAAGGGCAATGGGCAATGATTTATCAAACGATATATTCATCTATGTTAATAATTTAAAACAGGTTAGCGGCTCTTTCGGCCCAATTTCTAATTACAAATTCCCAATTCCATAATTAAGAATTCTCTTCTTCGATCTGATCGCGCAAACGTGTATTCATTGCCCGCTGACTGATGCTGATGCCGAGCTCATAAAGCATTACGAGCGGGATCATTACAAGAAAACAGCTAAACCAATCGGGCGGGGTAATCACTTCCGAAATAATCAGGATGATGAAATAGGCGTAGCGGCGCTGCTTACGCAATAGGGCAGGGGTAATAATGCCCAGCTTCGAAAGGAAGAAAACCACGATGGGCAGCTCAAATACGATGCCCATGCCCAGCACCATATCGCTCATCGTTTCATAATAATTATCAATGGTAATGATGTTCTTGAAGACTGGGCTAAGTTGGTAATTAGCAAAAAAGTTGATAGTAAAGGGCGCAATGATATAATAGGCAAACAGCACACCTGCAAAGAAGAGCAGTGAGCTCCAGAATACAATGCCGCGCGCATACTTCAGCTCCGAAGGCTTTAGCGCCGGCTTGAGGAATTGCCAGAACTCGAAAAATACATACGGGAAGGATACAATAAACCCGATCATGAAAGAGGAGGAGAAGGCGGTCATAAATTGCCCGCTTAGCTCCGTGCTCTGGAATGACAGGTTCATATCCCCCAGGCAGAGTGCTTTTATATGCAGGAGATTGCCCAGTGAGCAAAGCCAGCGGTAAGCAATAAAAGTGGAATGCGCCGGGCCGAGAATTATGTGATCAAAAATCCATTCTATATTAAAGAAGATAATAATGGCGCAGATGAGGATCGCCGCAATAGCCCGCACAATATGCCAGCGCAGGTCTTCGATATGATCCATGAACGACATTTCGCCGTTCGGCCCTGAATTGGTACGGTTAATGAAACGGGTGATAATGCTCACAATGGTATTTTAGGCAATAGCCGCGAAGTTACAATATGCCTGCGGGATCAAAGACGGTGTTTGTACAGGAAATACGAACAGACAATGCCGGTAGTTTTAGCATTGACCAATTTACCCAATAAAAAAGCGGCCTTAAAGCCGCTTCTCTTTAAAAAATTTAGTTATTCTGCTTTTTATACACCTGTATCATGCAGGTATAATCCTGCAGCTTTTCAATCTGCTGCTCGCGGCTGTAGGCGCTGAGATGCGCTGTTTTCGGCAGGCGCACATCTGTTTGCTTTAAATCGTGCAAGAGGCGTAGCAAAGCTTTTGAGCTTACCGCATAAGTAGTGCGCTCCTCATCATTATTCTTGCTGCGGATGAAGGCAAGCACATTGCCGTTATTATCCAGCACCGGTGCGCCGCTCTGCCCGGGGCTTGCCGTTACATCCAGCTGGTATTGCATAGAATCGCCTTCATAGCCGTTTCGGCTGGAGATGTAGCCTTCATTATAAACGATTTCATCCTGCGGGAAGCCAAGTGTATAAATGCGTGCGCCAAGCGCTGCCTTGCCGGGCGCAAAAGCGTAAGGCAGGTCGCCCTTGCCGAAGCGGAAATCCTCATCTTCAATTTTCAGCACGGCAAGATCGGCTTTAGGGTCGATGGCTTTTACACGGGCTTTATGGTAATGGCCGTTGCGGGTCTGGATGAATACGGAATCAGCGCCATCTGTAACGTGGTAATTGGTGATCACATAACCATCATTGGTAAGGGCAAAGCCAGTGCCGCTGAAATTACTTGGCTGCATAGCCGGTGTGGCAGCGGGCGTAGCAGCCTGCTGGCCTTTAATGGTTGCAATATCGCGTTGCTGGCTGTTCTGTGATTGCTTGATGTTATTGATCTCATGGCGCAAAAGCTGGATATTTTGCGCTGTAGCGGCCTTCCGCTCATTTACACGCATCATCAGCATCGTACCAAAAGAGGTAAGCAAGGCTACGCTTGCTGCTACGGCAGCCGTCCGCCATTGCTGCGGGGAGAAAGAAATGATCTTTGGCTTCTTCGGCGCATCCGGCACCATGAGCTGATTGTGAATATTCTTCAGCAGGGCTTTATAATTGCGCTGCCTGCGGTTGCCGTTCAGGCTTTTCAGCAGGGCTATCGAATCGTTATATTCTTTGGCGAAGGCAGCATCTGCCGCAAGGCGCTCCTCTAGCCCGCTTTTCTGCGCCGCTGTTAGTGTGCCTGCCAGCTCAGCTTCTGCCAGCGCCAGTATTTCTTCTTCCTTATTCATCAGTCAGTTCTTTCTTTATCGCTTATGCTATTATGACTATTTGCCGAAACCTTAGCCATTGAAAAATATTTTCTTGAGCCGGTTCAGGCATTTGTACTTCTGCGTCTTTGCATTGTCGGGGTTCGTATAGCCGAAACCCGCTGCAATTTCCTGCATGCTTTTATCGTGGTGATAAAAGGCTTTTAATAACGAGCGGCAAGGCTCTCCGATCTGCTCCAGCGCAGTATCGAGTTGCGTGTAATGCGCTTCCCGCTCCGCATGGCTTACCACATCTTCCTCATACGCCCAGTCACTATCACCATCATCGCCGCTTCCTTCTATAAAGGCCACAGGCTGCTTCTTACGCTTCTCCAATTTCTTGTACCAGAGGTGCTTTGAAATAGCAAACAGATAAGTGCCTATCTTACAAGTAAGCCGAAAATCGGGGTTGCCGGATTTTTCAAAGAGCACTACCATCGCTTCCTGGAAGATGTCTGCGGCATCTGCATCATCCCCGCCACCGCCCTGTATCCAATGTAGTATGATGGGGTAGTGCTGCCGGTACACCTGGCCTGTTGCCGCTGCATTGCCGGAAGCAAGCCCATGCAGCAGTTGCTGCTCCGTTAGTGCGTTTGGTAGCTGGTACACGTGTTAATACTGTATTCAGGAAAAAGTAACCCTTGTTTATTGCGGAATTCGGAATTCGGATTCCAGATTGCCATTAGCTTGCAAAAATAAATTCGTTTGGACAATGGCGCCCGAAATTTTGGGGGATGGTTTTGGGTGATGCGGAATGCTTTTCTTAATTGTCTTATTCAAATAAAAACAAATTTTTCTTGATTTTGCCTGCTTTTAAGATCTGTTAGCTAAATGCTTAGGTAAATTTTAATTGAAAACCAATTTAATTAATAGTCAAATAAAAAAACTTTAAAAAATTTTTTGACTTTCGGGTTACCTTTTTCTGCTTGCAGCATTAATGAGAAATCTAACAACAAAACAAAAAAAATTATGAAATTCGTAAAATTCAGCGTTCTCGCTCTTGCTCTTGGTTTCTTCGCTGTATCCTGCAACAACGATACTGCTACTGAGTCAACCACTACTACAGATACTACTGCTACAATGGCTCCTGCTACCACTACACCAGCGCCAGAAGCAGCTCCTGCTACAATGGCTCCTGCTGATTCTTCTGCTATGATGGCTCCAGCTGCCGGTACCAATATGGATACTATGCACACTGCTACTAAAACAACAACTACTGAAACCAAGAAGGCTAAGTAATTTTATTAGTAAATTAATCAATAAAGCGCCGCTCCAATTGGAGCGGCGCTTTATTTTTATCCAAAAAAAAGAAAAATTAGCAGCAATTTCCTCGTAGTCAATATAAAATGCAGGAATATTTTCTGCGCGACAGACGTGTCATTTTATCTTATTTACAGGTCTGCTAATGCAAAGATCAATAAATGGTAATGAACCCCGCTTCGAGCTTCGCACCATCTTTAAGGAGCTCAAAGCGATACATGCCTTTCCGCTGGAAGTTGCGCTTATCTATAATAATGGATTCCTCCAGAATGCGTGGAAGCTCCAGCACCCGTTTCTGTTTCTGATCAAAAAAGCTCAACTCATAACGACTGGCGCGCGCATCCTTCAGCTCTACATTTACATGCCCGGTAAAGGGATTCGTAAACACATATTGCGATCTTATATAGGCATAGGGATCCACTCCGCTTGCATCCGGGATGGTGAGCGATAATACCGGCTCCGCTATTGCGCTGCCTGCAGTATCATGAAACACCACTCTGGCCGCCAGTTTTTGCAGCGAATCATTCGATGGCATTACTTTTTGCTGCAGGAGCTGTGCGCTATCCACAAAGAGCTTAGTGCGGTTGCTGAACCACGTAAGGTCGGACGAGAAGACGATGTAAAGGCGATACCAGTTTTTGCCGGGGTTTGGGTGGCCATCAATAAAAGCCTGCGGCCCTTTCTTCAGGTTTTTTACATAGCCGATAGTCGTAAAATTATAAGTGCTATCTGCAGAGCGTTGTACCGCAATAGATTTGATACCATCATACTGGCACATCCAGCTAAGGATATTCACACCTTTCTGGGTTACGGCCACCATATCCGGTAAGGCAGGCTGGGCAAAGGCTTTGGCACTGGATAGAAGCAGGAAAATGAGTAAGTAAAATAGGCGGTTTGGCTGGCGACTGGTCATTGGCGCAAACCTAAGTCAAAAAATTTTTTCGGTAAATTTTTTGCGTGTTAAAGCGCGCGGATTTGGGGTTTCAATTATTCTTTATAGCTTTCAATCCAAATTACGTATCCATAGCATGAGTTTGTTTATAAAAAAGCCATTAGGCAGCCTCTTGGCTGAGGCAGACGAGTCTGAGAAAGGACTAAAAAAAACGTTGACTGCTCCAGCACTGGTGGCACTTGGTATTGGGGCAATTATTGGGGCTGGGCTTTTTTCCATAACTGGTGGCGCCGCTGCGGCAAATGCCGGGCCTGCAATTACTATTTCATTTATCATAGCAGCTGTTGGATGTGCTTTTGCAGGCCTATGCTACGCAGAGTTTTCATCAATGATACCGGTCGCCGGAAGTGCTTATACTTATTCCTATGCTACAATGGGAGAATTTATAGCTTGGATTATTGGCTGGGATCTTGTACTTGAATATGCAGTTGGTGCTGCGACGGTATCTATAAGTTGGTCAAGGTATCTTGTCAAATTTCTTGAATATTTTAATATACATCTTGGACCAGAATTTACTTTATCACCTTTGGATGGTGGCATTATTAATGCCCCGGCTGTATTTATCGTTATGATAATGTCGCTTGTTTTGATGCGCGGTACAAAGGAGTCAGCATTTATAAATGGCATTATAGTAATGCTGAAAGTTGCAGTTGTTATTATTTTCATTGCATTGGGATGGAAATATATTCACCCGGAAAATTATACTCCTTATATACCCATTAATACAGGGAAGTTTGGCGAATTTGGCTTTAGCGGTGTAGTGCGTGCAGCGGCAATTGTGTTCTTTGCTTATATTGGATTTGATGCTGTTTCCACGGCTGCACAAGAGGCTAAAAACCCCAAACGCGATATGCCAATTGGTATCTTATTATCATTAGCGATATGCACTATTTTGTATATATTATTCGCGCATGTAATGACAGGAGTGACAAGTTATACTTCATTTGCTGGTAAAGACGGTATTGCGCCTGTTGCTGTAGCGATTGATCATATGGGCTCTACTGATGTAAATGGAGTTATTCACGCAGATTATCCTTGGTTAAATAAAGCAATAATAATGGCAATTTTGGGTGGATATGCATCTGTTATTCTTGTAATGCTTATGGGGCAATCTCGGGTTTTCTTTTCAATGAGTAAGGATGGACTAATACCGAAAGTGTTTTCAGATGTACATCCTAAATTCCGCACACCAGCCAAGAGCAATATGCTATTTATGCTTGTAGTGAGCATTTTCGCGGCTTTCATTCCAGCGCGTGTTGTCGGGGAAATGACAAGTATTGGGACCCTTTTTGCTTTCATACTTGTTTGCCTTGGGGTTATTGCAATGCGCCGTAATCTTCCAGATGCACCACGTGCCTTCCGCACACCTCTTGTACCACTGGTTCCAATTCTTGGGGTAGCAACCTGTTTGTTTATGATGGTTTTTCTACCACTGGATACATGGATCAGATTGATCGTGTGGATGATGATTGGATTCGATATCTATCTATGGTATGGAATGAAACACGGCAAATTAAATGCAGGCTTTGCAAAAAGAATATCTTATAAAATTGTCTCTATTATAGGATTTGTTATGGTTGCTATTCTAATAATTGTTGCTACACTACATCATACTACGGAGGCAAATGATAACGGTCTTTTCTATTTCTCGATAGGATTTGCCGTTTTGCATTTAATCATCTATGCCATACAACTTGCTAAAGCTAAAGATCGACAATTAGCATCTTAATAATATCCTGGCTTGATTTTTTATCCAACCTATTACCAAACATTATTTATCAAAAAACGGATCAAAGAATACAGCTATGAAGAACAATACAAAGAATACTACGCTGCTTGCATTTGCCGCAGGCATAGTTGCTGCACCTGTCGTCTATTATATTTTCAGCAGGATGAATACACAGACTGCACCAACTGTGGATGACGGGTTTGCCCCGGCTCCACAGGCAAAAGGCCTTTTTTCTGCCTATCGGGGCGACCATAAGCCGCATCATCGTAAGGCAGATCACAACGGAAAACTGAATTAGAATTATAAGCATTGAGTCCTGCAGCCGGCGTTGTACATCATCGCCGGCTGCTTTTATAACGCAATACATACAAACATTAATCTTTACACTTTATCATGATTCCCACTGACCATTTTGTCTCAGTCAACAACATCAATCTTCATTATATAGCGTACCCCGACAATGGCCCGGCAATGTTGCTGATGCATGGCCTTACTGCTAATGCGCACGCTTTCGGAGGCCTGGTAAATGCAGGTCTTGCAGATAATTTTCACCTCTATAGTGTAGATCTGCGGGGTCGCGGCCAAAGCGATCATCCTGCCTTTCATTACAGCATAAAAGATCATGCAGATGATATTATAGCCCTGCTTAATTCGCTTGGCCTTAAAGAAGTAATTCTTTGCGGGCATTCTTATGGAGGCCTTCTTGCCATCTATCTCGCAGCAAATTACCCTAAGCGGGTATCAAAGATCATCATCCTCGATGCTGCTGCCCGCATGAATGGCCGCGCAGCCGAGCTTTTAGGCTATCGGCTCTCAACTCTTGATAAAGTATATTCTGGTTGGGATGATTATATTGCTGAAGTAAAGGCCGCTCCCTACAATACGTTTTGGGAAGATGCGATGGAGGAATATTATCACGCGGATGTGCGCCCTGCTGCCAAGGGCGGCATTACACCAAGCGCTAATCTTTCCAATATTATAGAAGCTTCAGTAGGTCTCGCACAAATTTCATGGCCTTCGGAAATTGAAAAAACACAGCAGCCCGCCCTGCTCATCAACGCGCCCGAAGAGTATAATCTTGGCGAGCCCCTCCTGCCGGACGATTATGCCAGGGAAACCGCTGAAGCTTTGCCAAATGGCCAATACATGCGTGTAGAAGGCAACCACCAGACCATGCTCTACGGTAAAGGCGCAAGGCAGATCGTAAAAGCAGTGAAGAATTTCTGCCTGTCTGCCGCGGTGCCTGTAGCTTAATAAGCGGTTAAAACCCGCCTGATCACACTGCCTGCGTATGATTTTTGTAGTTTGTTAAACGTATCGGCTTATTGCCAATCGGAAAAGTGCAGCCGGGGAAAGATGTGAACAAGAGATTTATATGGAGGAGCGTATGCTGTTTGGGCGCCCTGTTGCTTTGGGCCAATGCCATCAAAGCGCAGCGGGCGCCTGAATGCCCACCCGGGCAGGATACTATGCAGCAACTTACCGGTAATAAACAGCGCGATACGTTGCGGCGAAAGTGGATGCACAACATCTTCCAGCAGGCATGGGGCTCTGTACAGCGCAATCCGGGCGATACCGTGATGGATAATAATGTGCTGCTTGCAAATAGCGAAGACCAGTTTGCCTGCCGTGCCGGTTCTGTAATACGCCACATTTATACTTCTCAATATGGCTTTGATCGCAATTTTATAGATACTACCAAGCGTATACGCTCCTTTGCAGCGCGTGCCGCCATTACGCTGCACCGAAACACACGCGATTGGGTAATACGGGATAATCTTTTTATCAAAGAAGGCCAGACGGTGGATCCGTTCATCCTGGCGGATAATGAGCGGTTTCTCCGGAATGTCGGCTACTTACAAGATGCCCGTATTCTCGTAGAGGAAGTGCCGGGCTCGGAAGATTCTGTAGATCTGCTCATCATCACGAAAGATCTTTTTACAATCAAGGCAGATATTGACAACTCCGGCATCTCGAATGGAAAGCTCCGGTTGCGGGAGGATAATTTTCTGGGGATGGGGCAGCAGATATTCGGAGCTGTGCTTTATAATCCTGCCCGCAGCCCAACCTTAGGGTATGAGGCCCAGTATAGCAAGTACAATATCGGTGGCACTTTTATACAAGGTACTGCAGCCTATACGAATACCAACAGCAGCCGTCGTTTAGGGCTGGAAGATGAAGAAAGCTACTATATACGGTTCGACAGGCCGCTGCCATCCCCTTATTTCCGGCTTGCAGGCGGGCTCGAAGCCAGCTATAACCGCTCGGTAGATGTATATAACCGGAGCGATTTTAATCGTTATGCCTATACCAATTTCGATGTATGGGGCGGCTACAATCTTTTCCTTAATAATATCCTGCAGGGCGATAGCAATAACCGGGAGCGCAAGTTTTTCTCGCTGCGCTACTTCAACCAAAATTTCCGGGAGCTCGCGGAAGTGTACCGCAATGAATACAATTATGTCTATAACAGCAAAGAGGCATTACTCGGCGAGCTTACTTTTTTTAAGCAGGACTTTATAAAAACCCAGTACATCTACGGCTTTGGCGTAACAGAGGACGTGCCGTACGGCTACAATGCAAGTGTAACAGCTGGCTGGTGGCGGCAGCGTGATCTCAGCAGGCCTTATGGTGGCATAAATCTCGATTATTATACCGCAAAAAAAGAATGCTCCTTCGTTCAGTATTATCTCAGAGCCGGTGGCTTCCTGCATAGTAGCCGCCTGCAGGATGCAAGCGTACTGGTAGGGCTTAAATATTTCAGCAAGCTTTTTTTAACCGGAAACCTGAAGGTCCGCGAATCGCTGCGGGCTACTTACACACAGTTATTTAACCGCCTTACCTACGAGCCACTGCGTATCGATAATGGCTTTGGGCTGCGCGAGGCAGGTACGGATAGCCTCTATGGTGTGCAGCGGGCATCTATCCAAACCGAAACTACCGTATTTACTAACCTGAAGCTTTATGGCTTTAAGTTTGCACCTTTTATTTATGGAGATATCACTGCTTTGCGGGAAGAGAATATGCCGGTAAGGCAGACGGATATTTATACCGGTCTCGGCGGCGGCATCCGCACACGGAATGAGAGCCTGATCTTTGGCACTATTGAGCTCAAGGCCATTTGGTTTCCAAGGGCTATACCTGGTAATACTTCTTTCAAAATCACCCTCAATTCAGACATCCGTTACCGCTACAATACACAGTACGTGCAGGCTCCCGATATAGCCCGGCTAAATTCGGATTTTTAGGCATCAGCAACTGCTTTCCTCACTTCGATCACTACAGCCTTCGATACCGGCGTATTACTTTTTGCCGCCACGCTGCCAATAGGCACCAGCACATTCGTTTCCGGAAAATACGTAGCCGCGCAGCCTTGCGGTATCGGGTAGGGGATCACTAAGAAATGCCGTGCTACGCGCTCAGCGCCATCGCCGAAATTATATAGGTCCACCACTTCCTTCTCTACAAATCCCAGCCTGCTCATATCGGCACGATTCATCATTATTACACGCCGCTCATTATAGATGCCCCGATAACGGTCGTCAAGACCATATATCGTTGTATTAAACTGGTCGTGCGTACGGATGGTCATCATCAATAATTCCTGCGCGTTGAGCATATGCACTTCATGATGCGCTATATTGAATGCAGCCTTATGCGTAGGCGTATTGAACCAGCCTTCGCGGTTGCAGTTGGGCAGGTAAAAGCCGCCTGGCGCTCTAACACGCTTATTGTAATTTTCAAACCCCGGAATCGTGCGCTCTATATCATTGCGGATATTATCATAATGCCGGTTGTAAGCCTCCCAGTTCGTTTTGCTGCGTGTGCCTAAAGTAGCCTTCGCAAGGCCGCATACAATTGCAGGTTCGCTTTTTAGGTGTGGAGATACCGGCTTCAAAACCCCCTGCGAAGATTGAACCACCCCCATAGAATTCTCGCAGGATACAAACTGTACTTCGCCTCCCCGCATATCGATGTCTGTGCGGCCCAGGCAGGGCAGGATGATGGCTTCTTTGCCGGTTACAAGATGGCTGCGATTGAGTTTGGTAGATATCTGAACGGTAAGACTGCATTTGCTCAATGCTGCTGCGGTAAACTGCGTATCCGGCGTAGCCGAAAGAAAATTGCCGCCCATGGCAATAAAGACTTTAGCCCTTCCTTCATGCATAGCATTAATACTCTCCACCACATCAAGCCCGTGCGCCTGCGGTGGTGCAAAGCCAAATGTTTTTTCAATGCTTTCAAGCAGCTCCGGCGATGGCTTTTCGAAGATACCCATGGTACGATCGCCCTGTACATTGCTGTGGCCGCGCACCGGGCAGGTACCCGCGCCAGGCTTGCCGATGCTGCCTTTCAACAAGAGCAGGTTGGCAATTTCTTTAATAGAATCTACAGCATTCTTATGTTGTGTAAGGCCCATAGCCCAGCAGGCAATGATCTTTTTCTTGTCCTTCAGGATGGCGGCAGCTTCGCGTACCTGCGCTATATCCACACCGGCATCTTTTGCCAGCGCAATTGCATTTTTTTGCGCAAGATGACTAACGAGGCCTTCGTAGCCCACCGTGTGCGCCTCGATGAATGGAATGTCAAAGACAGTGCCCGGTGCTACCCGTTCGTCTTCCAGCAAGAGGCATTCAATAGCCTGTAAGAGCGCCATATCCCCATTAATCTTCACTTGCAGGAAAAGATCCGTAAGCGCGGAATCAATATTCAGAAGCCCTTTTACCGTTTGCGGATTATCAAAGCCCATAAGTCCTGTTTCCGGCAAAGGGTTGATGGAAATGATGATTGCGCCATTTGCTTTAGCGCGCTGCAAAGCGGTTAGCATCCGCGGGTGGTTTGTACCAGGGTTCTGGCCCAGGATCATGATCACTTCTGCCTCGTAGAAGTCTTCGAGCTTTACGGAACCTTTGCCAATGCCTAAGGATTCACCTAAGGCAACCCCGCTGCTCTCGTGGCACATATTGGAGCAATCGGGCAGGTTGTTGGTGCCGTATTCGCGCACAAAAAGCTGGTACAGAAAAGCGGCTTCATTGCTCGTGCGGCCCGAGGTATAAAATACGGCTTCATCAGGCGAAGCAAGACTATTCAGGACGGTACCAATCTTATCCGAAGCTTCATCCCACGTAATGGACTGGTAATGTGTAGCGCCCTTTGCTAAATAAACCGGCTCGCCAATGCGCCCTTTACGACCTATCTCAAAGTCGGTAAGCTTCGCTAAGTCAGCCACGCTATTTGCGGCAAAAAAATCTGCCATCAGGCGTTTTGCAGTCGCTTCCTCCGCTACGGCCTTTGCACCGTTTTCGCAATACTCGGCCACGCGCGAGCGCTCATCATCAGGGTCGGGCCACGCACAGCTCGGACAATCGAAACCGCCTTTTTTATTCAGGTGCCAGAGACCTTTCCAGCCGCGTGCCAAACCGGCCTCGCCAAATACCTGCCGGAAGGAAGACATAACCGCCGGTACACCTGCAGCTACTTTTTTAATACTGCCCAAACGCAATCCTGTAAAGGCATCCGGGCCTTCTGCCCATGCTATCTTTTCCTCATTATCGCTCATAGCTCAGCACGTTTTGTTAGGGTTCAGGTAGTTATCGCTCTGGTCTTCTGTAACTGCATCGAGGCACTGAAAATCTTTTTCAAGTAGTAGATGTAGGGTTGTGTATTCATCAACAGGCATGGAATTTTCAATGGTTATGAGGCTGTTTGTATCCCAATTTTTAACGAGTGATTCCGGTACCATCATCGTGATACAGTTGCGATCGAAGCTTGCGGTAAGCGCATTGCCGGCTTCCTGCTTTTGCAGTGCATATTTAAAAGTGGCTGCGCCGAATGGGGTGCTTTCCTCAAGGTAGCCATCATGCACGAGCTTTCCTACCTCTGTGCGGGAAAGCCTGATCCTTACTGATGACCCTTTGATCCTTATTTTCATGTGGCAATGCTTCTTTAACTATAAAGAGCGGTGAGGTTTCGCAGAAATGCCTAACGCTCATACCCTGTTTTTAACAGTACACAAATTTACTTACCGGAAATGATACGTTCCCGATGCGTATAGATATTAAATCGTCCGGCCCGTAAGAAACCGATCAGCGTAATGCCCGCTTCTGCTGCCAGTGCAACAGCAAGGCTGGAAGGTGCGCCAACAGCAGCTATCAGCGTGATTCCGGCCATTGCAGCTTTCTGCACGAGCTCAAATGAGGCTCTACCGCTCAATAGCAATACTGCATCCGAAAGCGGTAATTCATTCTGTATAAAAGCGGTGCCGATCAGCTTGTCGAGTGCATTGTGGCGGCCTACATCTTCCTTCAGCACAATAAAATTTCCGGATCGGGTAAACAATGCTGCCGCGTGTAATCCGCCGGTGCTTTCAAAAACTTCCTGCTTTGCTGAGAGTTTTGCGGGCAATTGGTAAAGTACTGAAGCATCTACCTTAAAACCATTGCTAACACTCTTTCTGAAAGGTGAAACCGTTCTGATCGCATCAATGCTGGCTTTTCCACAAATGCCGCAGGAAGAAGTTGTGTAAAAGTTGCGCTCCATGCCTTTCAATAAGGGCACAGCATCTGCCGCAAGGCTTACCACGATTATATTTTGATTGCCAGGCGAAGACTTGATCTTATAAATTTGCCCCCGATTTATTAGCACGCCTTCGGTAAATAAAAAACCTGCAGCAAGCGCTTGATCGTCGCCCGGAGTGCGCATGGTTACCGAAATTGATTTGCGTCGTTGGATGCCATCTGCAAAGTAGAGAAGCTGTGTTTCTAAAGGTTCTTCTGTAGCCACCAAATCTTCCACGATAGCCTCGCCTTCTTTACTCATCCTGCAAATGCTTACGGAGGTAGAAGCAACTGTATCCATCATCCAAATTTAAGCCTTACCATCCTCATCTTCCGCAGGCGGATGCCTTATTTTCGCGCCTGTTATGCATTTAAGACGTGAAGCCGCAAGTACCTGGAAGCTCTCAGCGCCTATCATCCTCGGCGAGCTCACGCAGATGGCCCTCGGCATGATCGATACGGCTATGGTGGGTGCTATCTCTTACAAGCAACTTGCTGCGGCTGCGCTGGTAAACAGTGTAATGAATATCCCTTTCGTGGTTGGATTCGGCATTACACTGAGCGTCTCTCAAACCGTATCCCTGGCGCATGGCCGTAACGACAGCGCACTTGTATCTCACTACGGCTACAATGGCTTCTGGCTGTGTACCATTGCTGCGGTGCTCATAGCCACCGGCCTGAATCTGGGAAAGGGCATACTTTTTCATCTGGGTCAGGATGCGGATGTGGCGCTGCTTGCCGGGCCCTACCTGCAGGTCATGGCCTGGTCGCTCATCCCCATGATTATGTTTATGGCGCTCAAGCAGTTTACAGATGGGTTGGAGCTTACGCGCACGGCAATGGTGCTGTCCGTAAGCGCGCTGCCGGTAAATATTTTTATCAACTGGATGTTGGTATATGGTCACTTCGGCTTCCCCAGGCTGGAGCTTATCGGGGCGGCTTATGGCACACTGATTACCCGCACATTTATCCTTGCTGCGCTGGTAACAACGGTGCTTTCCCATCGGCGTTTCCGAAGGTACATTGCTGTGCGGAATGCCCAGTGGCGGCTGCGGTGGCAAACGATTCGTGAGTTGATGAAGATCGGTATTCCAAGCTCCCTCCAAATAGCTATGGAGTCCGGCGCATTTGCGCTTTCGGGGATTCTTATCGGGATGCTGGGAGCGGTAGAGCAGGCTGCGCACCAGATTGCGCTGATGTGCGCGGCCTTTACTTTTATGGTTCCGCTTGGCCTTTCTATGGGCACTTCTATCCGGGTATCTAATGCCTGGGGCCGGAAGGCGTGGGCGTCTATTGAGCTGATTGGCAAGAGCAGTCTCCTGAGTGCGCTTGTATATGGCACCGCCTGCGCGCTCTTTTACGTAAGCATGCGCCATTATCTGCCGCGCGCATTTACGCAGGATGCCCCGGTTATTGCTATTGCTTCTGCTTTAA
Source organism: Chitinophagaceae bacterium (assembly GCA_965246905.1). Taxonomy (GTDB): domain Bacteria; phylum Bacteroidota; class Bacteroidia; order Chitinophagales; family Chitinophagaceae; genus UBA1952. The sequence continues at coordinate 137,941 of CBDFFZ010000020.1, read as the reverse complement.
TGCTTTTTGCAGGTTTCTTCCAGATATCAGATGCCACACAGGCTATTGGTGTAGGGCTGCTTCGCGGAATTAAAGATGTAAAAACACCTACTTTTTACATTGCGCTTGCCTACTGGATCATCGGTATACCGGTTGGCTGCCTGATGGCATTCTATTTCCATATGGGAGCTGCCGGCATGTGGCTGGGCTTTCTCGCCGGGCTTACCTGCTCATCTGTTTTTCTAAACAGGAGATTTTTCAGGATGATCGGGCGGATGATGAAATAAAAATTAACCGGTTTGTAGTGATATCTGGACATAGAAATCTGCCAGAATCCCCGCAAAAAAAAATCATTAAAACAGGTACATCAGCCGGAAGGTAAACAGGTTGTTTAACTGCTTTCCGGAGCCGGTGTTAAGCCCTGTAGGGATATTCTCCGCATTGCGGATAGAGGTGAGCGAATATTGGTAGCGCCCCTCGACCGACCAATGCTTTACCAGCACATAATTGCCCCCAAGCAGCCCGCTTATCTCCTGTTTACGGAATGGGTAATTATCATGCAGATTCACTGCGTAGCCGGCTTCATACGTTTCTTTGGAAGAAATAAGATAGGCATATGCCACACCTGCACTGTAGGTTATTTTGCCTGGCGCGAAGTAATGAAGCATCAGCGGCACCTCTGCATAATTCAGCTTAATTTTATAAATTTCCTGCGCTGCCACGCCCCCGGCATTGGAAGTAAATGCTTTGGACACACTTCCTTTCTGGGCAAAACGCAACTCCAGCGATGCCCCGATTGCCGGTTTTATCAGGGTATAAACAACAGCTCCCGCATTGATCCCAACTTTATGGTAGCCACTTTTTGTATCCCCATCTACCTGGCTGAAATTTACGCCTGCGGCTAATGCCCCGAAGAAAATGCGCGTATCTACATAACGGTCATCTTCCTGTGTGGGAAAAAGCTTTGATAATGCCTGCGCCTGTGCCACAAGCGGAAGCAGCCCCATCAATATTAAAGGAAAAAATTTGCGCATGGCAGAATTAGAACGGCGTAAAGCCTGTGATATTGCTATGCATTTGCCCGCTGCTTGGGTACTTTGAAAGTAAAGAGCCTTTGCGTAAAATAGCTGAACATGGCCACAAGTACCTGGGTAGCCACATATCCCAGAGTCGGGTAGATGCCGAAAAATTTGGCCACTTTTATCAGTACATAATTAAGCAAAAGGCAGATGGCAACCGTAAGCGCATAGCGGAAAAACTGGATCCGCCCACGCAGCTCTGACTCAGGAAAAACAATGTGGCGGGATAGAAAAAAACCTATAGGAAAAGAAATGGTAAAAGCAATAATGAATGCTGCGACCTCCGAGGTAATATGCAGCACATTAGCGGAATAAGGTGCCTTTGGTGCAATAAGCAATAAGTTTCCTGCCCCGATCAGCACATCCTGCTCATGCAATAAAAAGTGGAAGGAAATGAAATAGATGAGCACATTCAACACTGCATTAGATCCGCCGCAGGCAAGATAACGGAAGGTCTGCTTATCTATAAACCGCGAAAAGGGCTTATGGAAAAAGTCGATAACCGATAGTACAATATGGCGGATGGCAGTGAGCAAAACTTTCTATAAAGTGCGCAAAACTATGATTTTACTACCACTTAATTTTTTGAAGCCTTGTAAATACATCGCGTTCACGATCCCCGCATTTGCGCAGCAGATCGCTCAGCTCATCATATGAAACCACATCAGACGTCCGGGCTTTTACGAGCCGCGCCGCATGATAGGCAAAGCTGCGCCAGTCATCGCCAATGCTGGTAAGCTCTTCAGAAAAGCGCAACAGATCATCGCGCTTCAATAATTCCCCGGCTTCCTGCAGGAAGGCAGCGTAGAGATAACGGAAGCCTGCACCACCCGTGCCAATCTCCTCCTGCATCCGGATAATATTGCCTAAAAAAAGAGAAGCCTTGCGGGGCGTAAGTTTTTGCGGATATTTTTTAATCCTGCCGGCCAGCAAAAATACGGCCTTGTTGCCAAACCACGGGATAGGCGGCGAAAGCATAAAGAAGCATGTCTGCTTAATGCCCTGCTGTATAGCTTTGGTATAATCAATCTTTTTCGGCGCATCGATCACATAATACATAAAGCCTTTAGGTTCGGGCATACCTTTGGCAAAGCGTGCTTTTATAAGGTCTTCAGCGGCAATAGTAGTGGCATAGTCCAGCACAGGATCGCTCACAAGGTACTGTCCATCCTTACGGCCGTAAATAACCAGGTTGTGCGCATTGAAGTGAAAGCGAAAAGCTTCGGGGAGATAAGGCAGATAATAAACAGAAGTTTGCAGCCCTACGGGGATGCCTGCATCGAGCGCCCGGTCCAGCGCCTGCATAGCTTTTTCCGGTGTGCGGAACTTCTCGGTATGCATCGTTACATGCAGCCGCTGTGCTACCCGCTTGAAGATCGCCCCCGGCCAGGTACGAAAAGTAGTAGCCGGTGTACCACTCACCTTCAAGAAGGGCACGTGCGCAAAGAACAATCCTGCCCCGATTCCAAACGCCATAGGCTCGCTGATTTCGATGCCATAATGCCGTAGCAGATTGGTGGTAACCCCACTCTCGCAATGTGCATGTTGGAAGTGCAGGTACGCATGTTCCCTCGGCAGTACACTATTTACACCGGCCGGTTGGTTGGTCATGATTTATTAAAAATTTTGGCGCTTCGCGAAATGTTTCAGTTCCTCTGCAGAAATATTGAAAACTTGTGCATAGGCAGCAAGGGTAGCCTCACTTAATCCGGCGAATCCTTTAGGTTTCAGGTGGCGTTTAATGGACCATTGCCACTTGCCCATGTAGCTTGCCAGAAGCGGCACATCCATCAGGGCTTTCTGCATAAACCAGGCTATCGGGCTTAATGTACCGGCGCGAACGGCGGCTTCTGTTTCCTTAAGCATTTCTTCAACTTCATCCCATGCCTGCTTTGTAGCTTCATTTTCTGCCTCCCAGCCTACCGAGCCTACGCCGGTGTATTTACCATCATTAGCGGTAGCGTACATGAGCTTGCGCAGCTCGCCCCGGCCTTTGTAATCGAGCCCGTCCTGCGGCACTTCATTTACTTTCATAGAATCCGGTTTTGCTGTGGTAAAATGTAAAATGCCCCACGCACTTCATTGAAAGCTCGTGGGACATTCCTCTTTACAAAAGGTGTCCCCACACACCCGAAGGCGTGGGACACCGGATTAGTGCTTGATTGTTACCTCGTCATTCAGTTCATTATCCACTAGGATGCGGCCACAGTGCTCACAAACCAGTACTTTCTTATGCTGGCGGATCTCGCTCTGGCGTTGTGGCGGTATTACATTGAAGCAGCCGCCGCAGGAATCGCGCAGCACCGGTACCACAGCCAGGCCATTGCGGTAACTGGTGCGGATACGCTCATAAGCGGAAAGCATGCGCGGGTCCACTTTTTCTTTCGCGGCATCGGATTCTTTGCCCAGCTCTTTTTCTTCCTTCTCGGTCTCAGCGATAATCTTTTCGAGCTCAGCTTTTTTGCCCGTCAGTGTTTCATCGAGGAAGGCGATCTTTTCCTCGGCGCGGGTACGGAGTGCCTGGCGGTCGCGGATCTCAAACGTAGCATCCTTGATATGCTTTTCGTTTAGCTTTACTTCCAGCTCCTGCATTTCCACTTCCTTGTTCAACGCGTCGGCCTCACGGTTGTTCTTTACATTGTCCAGCTGCTTCTCATATTTTTTAATGAGTGTGCCGGCATCTTTCCTGTTGTTTGTCTTTTGCTCTACAAACGTATTGATGCTTTCGATCTCGGCGTCAATATTTTGGATGCGCGTCTGCATGCCTTCCTTTTCATCCTCTAAGTCCTTTACTTCCATCGGCAATTCGCCTTTCAGCGTGCGGATCTCATCAATCTTGGAATCTATTTTCTGGAGTGTAAGTAAGCTTATAAGCTTCTCTTCCACCGAAAAATCTTTAACAGCAGCCATATTTAGAAAAAATAATTTACGGGATTGGTAATAATGTTAGATAAAACAGGCGCAAAATTAGGAATTTTTTCCGTAAGAAGCTGCTGAAATAGTTCGGGCGTAAACTGCTCGCTTTCGTAGTGTCCAATATCGGCAATTATGATCCTGCCATCCGCATCAAAAAACTGGTGGTATTTATAATCTGCCGTAATGAAAATATCTGCTCCGGCCCGTAGCGCATCATTCAGTAAAAACGACCCTGAGCCACCGCAGAGCGCCACTTTGCGGATGGGCTTATCCGGCAAAGCCGTATGCCTGATGCAGGTTACCATCATCTGGTTTTTCAGCAGGGCCAGAAAATCATGCGGGCTCATTGCCTCCGGCAGATTGCCAATGATGCCTGCGCCAAGCTCCTGGTTTGCATTGTGCAGGTGAATCAATTCGTAGGCTACCTCTTCATAAGGATGGTTGTCGAACAAGGCTTTGAGCACCAGGGCTTCCTTATGCCGCTGCACCAGCACTTCTATTTTTACTTCATCCACCCATTCGCGCGGGTCGCCTGCCTGCCCGATCTTTGGGAACGCATCCGCATCCGGCTTAAAGGTACCTGTGCCAGGTGTGCTGAAGCTGCATTCTTTATATTTGCCAATATCTCCAGCGCCTGCGGCAAATAAGTCATCGCGCACTTTATCCGCATCTTTTTGCGGGGCATAGGTGTATAGCTTGCGCAGCGTGCCGGTCATCATCTGCAGGATAGCAGTATTTTCCAGTCCTAACCGGTCAGCAATGATTTTATTAACCCCCGCGCGGGCATTATCCATATTGGTGTGTGCCGCGTACAGCACTATATCCTGCTTAATAGCTTTCGCTACAATGCGCTGCACGTAGTTGCTGCCGGTAAGGCTTTTCAGCCCGGTGAAAATGATAGGGTGGTGCGCAATGATCATATTGCAGCCGCGGGCAACAGCTTCATCAAGCACATCTTCTGTAATATCCAGCGTAAGTAATGCACCGGTAATTTCTGTGGCCGGATTGCCTACCTGCAGGCCGCTGTTGTCGTAGCTTTCCTGGTAGTGAAGCGGCGCAAAAGATTCAAGAATAGTGATAATACCGGAAGCCTTCATGAGGTGAGATAAATGGAGTTGAAATTACAAGAAAGAGCCGGTGTCCCACACCTCCGAAGGGCGTGGGACACCTTTCACAGCCCTGGAATAAACAGCTATCCGGCTAACACACTTATTGTTTTAAAAGAAAGCCTACTGCACCATAACCTTTTGTGCCTGTAATCCATGTTGCGTCTTTACCTGTAGCAGATACAGTCCTTTGGGCCAGTCACTTACCGGCACAATTACTGCCCGCGCGGTAACAGCCGGAGCATGGTAAATCACTTGTCCCTGCACGTTCACTATATCCACAGCAAGCACTTCATCCGGTGCAAGCTCTGCCCAGTTGATCTGTAACTGGCTGGTGGCAGGGTTGGGGTATGTATGGATTTTGTTGGCAATTGCAGCAAGGCCGGGCACGGAAAGCCCCGCGCAGTTACCGCCCCATATACAATCGGCAAACTGAGGATAATCGATGAAGGGGTTGCGGTTGTGCTGGAGCGCATAAGCGGCATTATTGCGCTTTATCTCTTTGTCACTTACAGGGTCCAGATGGTGCCACTCCAAGAGCATTTGGATAGCCCAGGGTTTAAGGGTGGATTTTAGCGCCATCTCCCAATCATTGAAAGAAGCACTATCGCCCAGATAGCGGGTAGTGATGTAGAAATAGCTGCGGGCAATATCCCCCTTAAAAGAATCAATGGGCTCGAAAGCCGTGGAAGAAGGCGCGCCGCTATAAACGTTGCTACCCAGCCTGCTGCCATTCCTGAACCTTGTTGTTGCCGTGGCCACCTTACCATAAGGAAAATCGGCGCGTTGCGAATTCACTTTATAGTCGGTTGGATACACAACCCAGAGATCGGTGTACATTGGGTATGCGCTGCCAAATTTGCTTTGCGGCCATACATGCTCCCGGTTATAGCAACTACCTTCAGTGCCGGGCGATGAGCCGCTGCATTGATTAGTGCCAAGTGTGAACTCGTAGGGTGGGGCGGTACTGTCTGGCTTATCTGAATAAATTGTAGCCAGCTTGCCATTCGGCTTTACATCCGTGGTATAATAGGCATCCCAAAGGCCGGGAGTATAGCTAAGTGGTGTATGGCCTTTGATGATGTTGTACAAAGCGGCGCGAAGATTTTGGCCGTTTTGGCCGAAGGCGCCGTTATAATATCCGGCAGGCTGGGCAGCAGCAAGTACAGGAAGGCAGGAAAGAAAGAGGAAAAGTTTTTTCACATGGATAAATTATAAAAGAAGGCAAAGGTGCGGGTATTTTTCGTCCGAATCACAGACGCAGCAGATTTTTAATATTGATCAGGTTCCTCAGGTAAAGACTTCTTCCTCGTGGTAATTACACTGCTATCTATCAGGTACATCTGTAAAGGATATTACACTATTTGATATTCGGATTTGGCGAATGGCACGAGCTAAGAAAAGCTAAATAATAAGGACAGATGAACGGCGCCATTGGCACGGGCATTATCCATATCCGTGTGCCTGTTGCACAGCAAATCCTGCTTGATAGCTTGTGCTACAATTCCCTGCACATAGTTTTGCTGAGCGTACGGTTTTTCAGACCGGTAAAAATGATTGGGTAGTTCGCAATAATCCTATTATTGTTGAACAGCGAAAGCTTCTAATGCCTGAATGCCAGAAGCTGCAATCAAGTAATATTAAATAGTGTCCCGTCCTAAAAATATCAAGATTTAACACCGCATTTTTTACTGTGTGAATTAATATTGCAGCTTCTTAATAAACGGTGATTGTCTTAGCCGCATGATGCGCATTCTTACCATATTATTGTTGTTACTGCACGTAAACACGTCTATGTTCATTCCCGTAATGGAAGAGACGGATATTTTTAACGAGCATGGCATCCGTGTGGACGATATCAACAGCGTATATGAATTTGTAGATCAGGTTGTGCTTGGGCATAAAGATGATACACCTGAGGACGAGGATGATGACGGCGCGCATTATTTTAATGTAGCGCACATTAAGGCATTTGTAGTGCCGCGTTTTGTATTAGCTCAAGTAAAACAGCCGGTACTTATTCAATGGGTCGAGAAGCCTGATTATGTGCTGCTCCCCGAGCACAGCCGGATGTCTGTAACCGGCGATATTACGGTGCCGCCACCCAGAGCTTAGATTTCCTCTTTCCCCTTTGTTGCTTAATCGTAGCAATTAAAGCCGCGTATCTGCATTTCCAGAGATGGCAATTGTACAGGATTCCAGCCGACCGGCATTTGCCGCATTTCCCCAAAATTTAATTACCAATACCAATATGCTTTATAAAAAGCTGGTACCGGGTGTGTGCTTTATTGCCACGCTTGTACTCTCGGATGCGGCTGTATGCCGGGCTCAGGAGGCCGACACCGTACATCTTACCCTTGCCGCAACAGAAGCGCTCTTCCTGCAAAAGAATCTGCAGGTGCTTGCAGGACATTATAACGTTCGTGCAGACAGCGCCCTTATACGCCAGGCAAGGCTCTGGGACAATCCAACCCTATCAGTAGATCAGAATGTATATGTGCAACATCAGGGCTTTTTCAAGCATGGAACCGATGATGCAGGCAACCCTGCCGGGCAGTTTTATGTCTCTGTAACACAGCTGATACAATTAGGCGGCAAACGGGGAAAAGCGGTAGCTGTCGCCAGTGCCAATGCCGGATTATCGCAGCTACAATTTGAAGAAACCATGCGCGGCCTGCGCCAGACACTCCGCAAAGATTTTTATACTATTCTGCAATTAGAGCGGTATGCTAATCTATATAAAGCCGAGCTGGAGCAGATATCAAAGCTTACAACCGGTATGACCGCACAGCTTGCTGCGGGAAACATTGCACGGAAAGATCTATTCCGTGTAGAGGCAGTAGCAACAGGCCTTGAGCAGGAAGCTGCCGATAATGCGCGGGCGATGGAAGATGTACAGAATGAATTGCGCACTTTGCTCAGTCTTACGGGTAATGAATATCTGCAGCCGGATGGTGAAAAGCTTAGCAGGATTCCGGATATGCCGCAGCAATCCCTGCCGGAGCTCATAGCGCTGGCACAGAAGTATAATACATCTTATCTCCTCGCGGTACAGCAGATGCAGTATCAGCGACTGAATTACAGGTATCAGAAATCGCTGGGTACGCCGGATTTAAGTGTAGGACCTAACTATGATCGAGCTTCCAATTTCTCACCAAATTATTTTGGGCTTACCCTTGGCATTCCATTATCTGTTTTAAATCGTAATCAGGGGGGGATCAAATCGGCTGGATATAATGTACTGCAACAACAGGCGCTGCTGGATGCTGAAGCCGTGAATTTACAAAATGATGTACGCGCTGCTTATCATAAGCTGTTTTTTGCGCTCAGTATCTCCACTCCAAAATCCACTGCATTTTATAACGATTACCGCCAGCTCTTCAATAATGTTATTGAGAGCTATAAAGCACGCCAGATAAGCCTTTTAGAATTCATTGATTACCTCAACGGCTATGAAGACGTACGGGAAAAACAACTACAGCAACAACTCAATCTTCAGCTCGCAAAAGAAGAGCTGAATTATCAGTTGGGCATCGATGTAGTAAAGTAGCCAATAAATCAACCTTCAATAAATAATACAATAATGAAAGAATCCTTTATCCTGGTTGCCACAATACTTTTTTTATCCGCCTGCGGCGAAAAAGACCAGCAACCGGTAGCAATACCAAAATTTACGCTCAGTGATACCATGCAGCACATGATTGAAGTTGATACAGTGCGCATGGATAATATCAGCAATGAAATAGCACTTTCCGGCGAGGTGAATTTCAATGAAAATGCCGTGGTAAAAGTGTTTCCACGCGGTAGCGGACAGGTATTGCAATCTACCGTATCGCTTGGTGATTATGTGCATCGTGGCCAGGCGCTTGCTGTGATAAGAAGCGCAGATGTTGCCGGTAGCTATAGCGATCTTACCGGTGCCAGCGCAGATCTTGCTATCGCAAAACGCCAGATGGACAATGCGCAAAGCCTGTATAAGGCAGGCATGAGCAGTGAACGCGAATATACCGAAGCGAAGCAGGCTTATGAAAAAGCAGCAGCAGCACGCGGTAAGGTGCAAAGTATGATCAGTATCAATGGCGGAGGTAGCAGCAATGCATCCGGCCGGTATGTAATCACCGCGCCGATCGATGGCTATGTAGTTGAGAAAAAAGTAGCTGCGGGGAGCTTTCTGCGTGCAGATGCGGCAGATAATTTATTCACCATTTCGGATCTTAAAAATGTATGGGTAAGTGCCAACGTTTACGAAGCCGATATTCCTAAAGTGAAAGAAGGCTATGAAGTAAAGGTGAAAGTAGCGCCTTATCCGGATAAGGAATTTAACGGTCGTATCGAAAAGATAAGCCAGGTGCTCGACCCGCAGAGCAAAGCCATGCGGGTGCGCATTACACTCGCTAATCCGGAGATGTTGCTGAAGCCGGATATGTTTGCCAAGGTAATCGTTAGCAATAAAGAATCCGCTTCAGCCATTAGCATTCCTACCAAAGCACTGATAGCACAGGATGGCAAAAATTACGTAGTTACCTACAGGAGCAAAAGTGATCTTGACATTGCCGAAGTGAATATCCTAAAAACGATTGGCGAGCATACTTACCTCTCCGGCGGTGTGCAGCCCGGCCAGATGGTCGTTACCAAAGAGCAGTTGCTCATTTTCAACCAGCTTGCGGAAGAGTAAGAGTGAAGCCTTTTCTCCCACAAATTCTTTCACCGCCTTGAAGGCGTAAAGCATTTTCATGAATAAATTTATCAAGAGCATCATTCACTTTTCGCTTCGGCATCGCTATCTCGTCTTCTTTTTAACGGCGATTCTTGCAGTGATCGGGTTCATATCTTACCGGAATACGCCTATTGAAACCTTTCCGGATGTAACGAACACCCAGATCATCATCATTGCGCAGTGGCCTGGCCGCAGTGCGGAGGAAGTTGAGAAGTTTGTATCCGTGCCGCTGGAAACGGTGCTCAATTCCGTGCAGAAGAAAACCTCTCTGCGCTCTACTTCCTCTTTCGGCCTCTCCTACATCCGCATCATTTTTGATGATGATGTGGACGATGCTTTTGCGCGCCAGCAAGTGCTTAGCCGCCTTAGCAGCGCCGACCTGCCCGATGGTGTAAAGCCGGATGTGCAACCGCCTTACGGACCAACGGGCGAAATTTACCGTTACACACTGCACAGCAGGCTAAAGAACATACGTGAGCTTACTACGATACAAAACTGGGTACTCGACCGGCAGTTTAAATCTATTCCCGGTGTAGCAGATGTAAACAGTTTTGGAGGGGAAGAAAAGATCTATGAGATCAGCGTTAACCCCAACCTCATTACCAAGTATAGTCTCTCTCCGCTGGATGTGTACAATGCCGTAGAAAAGAGCAATATAAACGTAGGTGGCGATGTGATCGAGCGCAACGGGCAGGCTTATGTGGTGCGTGGCATCGGTATCCTTAACAATGTTTCCGAGATAGAAGATATCATCATTACCAAGATCAACAATGTACCGATCCTTGTAAAAAATGTGGCTACCGTGCATGAAGCCGGAAAGCCTCGCCTGGGTTGGGTTTCCCGAGACGATGAGGAAGATGTGATCGAAGGGATTGTGGTAATGCGGAAAGGAGAGAACCCTGCGGAAGTTTTGCAGCATATACAGGAGAAAGTTAAAGACCTGAATGAAAATGTGCTCCCGAAAGGGGTGAAGATCAAAACATTTTATGACCGTACAGAGCTGATGACTTATGCTACACACACAGTGATCCATAACCTGCTCGAAGGCATTATTCTGGTCACGGTAATTGTACTGATCTTCATGGCCGATTGGCGCACTACGCTTACCGTAGGGCTTATCGTACCGCTGGCGCTGCTCTTTGCCTTTATGTGCATGCGCCTCAAAGGCATGAGCGCAAATCTGCTATCGATGGGTGCGGTGGATTTTGGCATCATCATCGATGGGGCCGTAGTAATGGTGGAAGGCTTGTTTGTTGCCCTCGATTATAAGGCAAGGGAAATAGGCATGGAGCGGTACAATAAGCTATCCAAGCTTGGGCTGTTTAAAAATGTAGGCACTGAAATGGGCAAGGCTATTTTCTTCTCTAAGCTAATTATTCTTACTTGTCTTATTCCTATATTTGCCTTTCAGAAAGTTGAGGGCAAGATGTTCTCACCACTGGCTTATACGCTTGGCTTTGCATTGATCGGCGCACTGATTTATACGCTCACATTCGTACCGGCCTTCTCAAGTGTTTTGCTGCGCCGCAATGTAAAAGAGAAGCACAATGTAGTCGTTGCATTTTTTGAGCGGAACATAGGCAATGCCTATAAATTCGTTTTTCGTAATCAAAAAATGAGCCTGCTTGTGGCCGTGGTAGCGATGGTACTTTGCTTCGCTTCAGCGCATTTCCTCGGCTCTGAGTTCCTGCCGGAGCTGGATGAAGGTGCCCTGTGGGTAGAAGCGGAATTGCCCATGAGCGTGAGCCTGCCTCAGGCCAAGGAGATCAGCGATAAGATGATCGCTATGATCCGTAAATACCCTGAAGTGAAACAAACAATGTCGCAGATTGGCCGGACAAATGATGGCACCGACCCGAAAGGCTTTTTTAACGTACAGATACAGGTAGATTTAAAACAAAAAGATCAGTTTCGTAAAGGGCTTACTGAGGATATGCTTATTGACAGCATGGACGGGCAATTGCGCAAGCTGCCAGGCATCGTACTCAATTATTCGCAGCCGATCCGCGATAATGTAGAGGAAGCTGTGGCCGGCGTAAATGCTGCGCTTGCAGTGAAGATATTCGGCCCGGATTTCAATACGCTGGATTCAACTGCACGGGTGATAAAGGGTGTGCTGAGCCATGTACGTGGCATAGATGATCTGGGTATTTTAAAGAACCTCGGCCAGCCGGAATTCCGCATTGAGCTCAATCAGCAGAAGATGGCCCAATATGGCATTAGTGTAGCCGATGCAAATTCGGTAATTGAGATGGCGATAGGTGGCAAAGCAGCAACGGAGCTTTATGAAGGGGAGCGGAAATTCGATATCCGCATCAGGTATGATAAAGAGTTTCGGGATGACCAGGAGAAGATCGAAGAGTTGCGGGTGCCTGCGCAGGACGGCACTAAAATTCCGCTGAAGGAAATAGCTTCTATTCATACGCTCACGGGCCCGGCCTTCATTTTTCGCGACAATAATTTGCGCCATATTGCAGTAAAATTTTCTGTGCGGGGCCGTGATCTCGGCAGCACAATCTCGGATGCACAGGCGCAGGTAGCCAAAGCGCTGAAGCTTAACAAAGGCTATTCCATGACCTGGAACGGCGAGTTTGAAAACCAGCAACGCGCTTCTGCTACGCTGGCCCATGTAGTGCCACTCTGCCTGCTGGCAATTTTTCTTATTCTCTTTATTACATTTGGTAATGTAAAAGATGCGGTGCTCACTATTATGAATGTTCCCTTTGCATTGATGGGCGGCATCCTGGCACTGCACATTACGCGTATGAACTTCAGTATCAGCGCAGGTATTGGATTTATTGCCCTCTTCGGCGTATGTATCCAGAATGGCGTAATTCTGATTACGGTGTTTCGTAAAAACCTTGAGGCAAAAATGCCGCTTGATCAGGCCATTGAAAAAGGCGTGATCTCACGTGTTCGCGCCGTTGTTATGACTGCGCTCATGGCGGCTATCGGGCTGCTGCCAGCAGCAATCAGTACAGGCATTGGTTCCGAAACGCAGAAGCCGCTGGCCATAGTAGTAATCGGCGGGTTGGTAACTTCTACGTTACTTACCTTGCTTATCCTCCCGGTTATTTATACTAAAGTACATCACCTGATGCACCGCCGTGAGCACCGTAAGATGCTACGTAAAGCCGGAATGATCAGTAAGCTATCCTAATAATGTGTTTCATGACTGCTGTGTTTAAATCATTTACTTTTAATCTCACCATAAAAACCTGAACTCAATGTATAAGCTACTCTTAAGCTGCATGCTACTCTTTTTTTGCGTGGGTACTTCCGCACAAACGCCTTTGCTGAATGCCGGTGAGCGATGCTATCTGGTGATTTTTGAAGAGAAGACGTTTTCTCGTTCTTTCCAGGCTTATTTCGATATTGGAGATGAGCGGATCGAAGGCATGGATACAAAGGCTTTACAACAAAAATTTAAAAACGGAAAAGTGTCTGAGGCAGTCAATTTTATGCTGGCACATGGTTTTGAATTGGTAAAAGAGGATTATGGCTATGAGCGCAGCAACCATAGCTTCAGCTTTATGTTCCGCAAGAGCAGTGTACATAAAGCATAATTCTTTTTGCATTAAACACAATGATATCGGTGTCCTTTTCAAAAAGGGAGCCGATTTCTTATAGTTAAGGATGAAGACTGCTTTTTTATTTTTAGCATACACGTCTGCAACTGCAATCCTTGTTGCAATAGATGGCCCGCCTTAGCCAATTCCACACAGGTATGGTTAAATACCCAAAACACACGCGACAAATTTCGGATAATAGAGAAAGCGATTACAGGTATGCTGACGTGCAGCATTTACAGCGGCTAAGAACAGCTCAATAGCAGTAATAATTTCAACGGTGCCAACGCCGCGACTGCCTGATTGAAATCCCAGAGCCGGGACAATAATTACTCATTTTATTTGCCGCTGTCGCTGTTATCAGATGTTGATGGCTCACTGCCGGATGCAACTTTTACCATCGTTGTATATTTCATTACAATGCCATAGGCGCGCCGGCTGATTTCCTGTTTTATATCATCTTCCTTGCCGTCTGGAAGTGAAGGAGGTAAGTGATAGATAAGGATTACTAGGAATGTTTTTTCATTAAACCCATCAAGGGAAACCTTTACCGGATCGATCACATGTAGCGTAGTTTGAATCATTTCTTTCAGCGCAGTGATCATCTTTTGAAGTGAGTCTTCCTCTAAGCCCGTCTGGATATTAAGCACAATTTTTACACCGCGTGTATCCCGCTGGGTGAGGTTTTCCACATTTTCATCCACTAATTTTTTATTGGGGATGATATAAAGAGCGCCGTCCATGCCGCGCAGCCGTGCACTCCGGAAGCCTATGCGCTGCACCTTTCCTTCGAGGCCGCCAACGCGGATAGTATCGCCTATGCCGAATGGTTTATCAGTAAGAATGGTAAGCGAAGCAAACAAGTTTTCAATACTTTCCTTTGCCGCAAGTGCAAGCGCCACTCCGCCTATGCCGAGACCGGTAATAAGCGCAGGAATATTTACCTCGAAGACAACGCCGAGCATCCAGAAAAATGAGATGACCCAGATGAGGCCCTTTACCAGCTCTTTGATGAGCGGGAGAATCTGCCTGCGCGCCATTTGCTGCCGGTGGTGTGCATGCTCCATCTGCGCGCGGTAAATAAAATCGGCAAGCCGCGAAATGGTATGGGCGCTAAAAAGGATGGCAAAGAAAAAGAAAAGATGATCGATAACCCCGGCCGCCGTAACTGCCACTGCGCCATCCCTATGCTGAAGCCGGAACAATACAACGCAGCGCAGCGGAGTTGCGATATGGCTCACCGCTATAAACAGCAGCACAATGGCAAACAGCCATTCTACCGGTTTACGAATAAGACTCTTGAACAGGCCGCGGTATTTGCCGCCTGTGGTGCGCGCTGCAAGCCCGCTGGTGAGCTTCGCTATGAGCCTTGCAAAGAGTCGTTTAAAAATCAGGGCAGCGAGCGCAAGGCTGCAGCACCAGGCGTAATCTGCAACAGTGGCGCCCCAATACAGGCGCTGCAGCCATGGAACTTCCGCAATCAGGACTGGCATAGCAGCCTTTTAGATAGATACATTAAAATCACGAAGCGCGTCATTCAGGCTCGTTTTTAAGTCGGTTGATGCTTTGCGCAGGCCAATAATGAGCGCACAGCCAACGCCATACTCGCCAGCCGCAAATTGCTTATTGTAAGTACCGGGAATAACTACGCTGCGGGCCGGCACACGGCCGGTGTAAGTTACCGGTTCGGAGCCACTTACATCAATGATTTTCGTAGATTGCGTTAGGACTACATTTGCGCCGAGCACGGCTTCTTTTTCTACCTGTACGCCTTCCACCACAATGCAACGCGAGCCTATGAAGCAGCCATCCTCGATAATGACCGGTGCCGCCTGTAAGGGCTCCAACACTCCGCCAATACCAACACCGCCGCTGAGATGCACCCCTTTGCCGATCTGCGCACATGAGCCTACGGTTGCCCATGTATCTACCATCGTACCTTCATCCACATAAGCGCCGATGTTTACGTAGGAAGGCATGAGCACTACATTACGCCCAATGAACGCGCCATAGCGGGCTACTGCATGGGGTACGGCACGTACGCCGAGTAGCGCATAATCTTTTTTAAGCAGCATTTTATCGTAGAATTCCATTGGCCCGGCCTCCCAGGTCTGCATTTTCTGAATGCTGAAGTATAGGAGGATGGCCTGCTTTACCCATTGCTGCACTTCCCAGCCGTTATCTGTAGGTACTGCTACCCGCAGCCTGCCTTTATCTACTGCTTCTATTACTGCATGAATAGCAGCGGTGTACGCGTCTTCCCGAAGCAGGTCGCGATTCGCAAAGGCGGCCACTATTTTTTTCTGTAACTCATGCATGATTAATGATGCTTGTTTGGGATACGAAAGTACGGGTTGTGGAACTGTGCCTGTAATTAAGTGGCGCGCGTAGTTGGGTATGATTTTTGTAAGAGATTTTTTTAGAAATACGTTTTAACTTTTTGAATGATTGATAGTCTTTATTTCCGAAAATTGATCAATATTTGCAAAGGTTAGCTATATACGCAACTCAACCCTTCTACTAAAACTTTTAAAAACGCGATTATGAAGAAAACAACTTTACTTTTTACAGCACTGATTACATTGGTGCTTTTTGCCGTAGTTGGCGGCTGTAAGCGTAGCGATGATGCTCGTTATGGCACCGTAACTTTCTGGAATGATGATCCCAACATCTCCGATATCATCGTAACCATTGACGATTATTCTACGGATCGGATTACGCAGACTACCTACAACACGCCATTTTGTAATTCATCCGGAAATGCAAATTTTTATCTCCAGGAAGGCTATCACACATGGTCTGCACGAACAGTTAACGGTACCTATCTCGGCTCGCAGGGTTTTAATCTGTATGGCAGTTGCACTACAATCTATATCAACTAAAAATGCAAGGCAAGCGCTGTTTCTGAAAAAACCTCAAAAAACATTTGCAGGAAAAGAAACAGCGCTTATCTTTGCGCTCCCTTACGGAAACGGATGGGGAACAATCCTTTAAAAAGGGAGCATAGCTCAGCTGGTTCAGAGCATCTGCCTTACAAGCAGAGGGTCCGCGGTTCGAACCCGTGTGCTCCCACAGGAATCCAAAACCCGCGCCCAGCGCGGGTTTTGCTATTCCGGTATCAATAGAATACCTCATCACTACGCTACCGGGATAAGCCCGTAGCGCAGCATAATCTCTTTCGTTCTTTGTGGGTCGGGCGCTACTCCGGGCTGTATCAGTTCGCTCAATTCCTTAAAATAAGCAGGCCCAATGCTGGCAGGCGTAAGGATGACCAGGGTTTTGGCCGTGCCTACGTGGCGGTTGTCGTGATGATGCACGGTGCCCCTGGGTATAAATAACCGGTCGCCGGCCGCTATCTCTACGGTATGGCCATCAACTGTCGAGGTGGTTATACCTTCCAGGCCATAAAGTACTTCGTCCACCTCAATGTGATAGTGGGGCATTGACACTTTTGCTCCTTCGGGAATGATGAACTCAAACATCACCATGCCATTATCGGTATCCTCTCCATCCAGGAGAAAATGAAGCTGCAATTGGCCGATCTGAATGCTTTGTTTGGGAGGTTTTATTTTAAGCTATTGTTTTTTACGCTTGCAGGTGTTATTGATTGCTACGAATGTAAGTGTAGCAGCCACAGGCTGCGGGATAGTGAGGCGCAGTCTACGATTTCAAAGTCATCCCTTACTAACATGTTCTTTTGGAAAAGAAGTATTAGGGTAAAAATACAGACGGCGAGAAAAACTAAATTGGCTGGTGAGGATTAGCTACAATTAAAAAAGCCGAAGAAGAATACAATGCCCATATTTATTTTCAGATCTTTCTTCAATATATCTACCTGGTACTGCTGAAGGTGCTTTGCGGCTCTGTTCTTTGCAACTAATAAACGAGCGTTTGGTGTTGTATTGGCTGAGCTGCCGCGAATGTTGTAATACCCCGCCTGAGGCACTTCCTTGCAGTTATGCAAAAAGCGACCATCGTCGCTCGTCAAAATACGGATTCTTACTTTCACGGCAAAAAGAATCAATCAACTTTGTATTTCAACAAAAGTTCTAATAAGCTAAAACAGGCTTGAAAAAGTTCGACTTCTCGCCGGGTATTTCCACGAACACGCTGAAAGCCGCTCCCAGAGCGGATTTCAGCGTGTTTAATCTTAACTGCTTTATGATTTAGCTGCCGCAAAAATCTTATCCATTTCCAGATGCAGCTTTTTTATTTCAGGCCGTCCGGCATTTTCACCCGTCGAGCAGGCTGTAACGATGACCATATCTAGGTCCGGTATTACGCAAATCAGCTCCCCGCATATCCCGCTGGCTACATACACCTGGTGCCCGTGCGATTTTCTGCGCCACCAGAAATAGCCGTAGCCATTAGCACCGGGCAGCACATCCCAGTATTTCAATGCCGCATGTTCGCTCATAGATTCCTTCACCCATGATTGCGGCAGTATTTGTTTTCCGTTCAGGTTGCCGTTTTTCAGGTACAAAATACCGAACCGCATCATATCCTGCGGTGTAAAGTACATATCGCAGCCGCCGATATAGCGCCCCATCGGATCTGTATTCCATCGCCGAAGTTGCATGCCGGCGGGCTTGAATAAGGTAGTATCTGCAAAGTGCCACAAGTCGCCATTTATGAGCTTTGCAAGCGCCACACAAAACACATGGGCGCCACCGCTGCAATAAATAAAGCGCTTTCCCGGCAGCGTATCATACTCTATATCCAGTGTCAGCCTCACCGGGTCGGAAGAACTGCACCATGCATTTGCCAGGGCGCCGAAATCATTCCAGGCAAGGCCGGTCTGCATAGTCATCAGATCGCGCATAGTCAGCAGTTGGCGGATGCTGTCGTCCGGTTCATTTTCTTCAGAAAACCACATGCCGTGCTCATGGCGGGAACGACCATACTCCGGAAGTATTTTTAAGACAGGTGTATCCAGATCGGGTAAATATCCTCTTGCGATGGCTGCGCCGGCAATAGCAGATAAAACCGTCTTAGAGGCCGACTTAATGTTGAAGACGCTGTCTTTGGTGAAGCCATGAAAATAGCCTTCGTAAATCAGCGCGTCATGTTTCCATACAAGGAACGCCCCCAGATTCGGTACCTGCCTATTGGCATCGGCGCCTACGGCTCTCAATAATTCGGACGAATAGCCCCGGCTTTCCGGCGATCCTTTAGGCAAGTCATCGAGTTGCTGAGCGTGCGCATTATAGCACACGCTGACCAGGATAACAAGTTGAAACAGACGATAAGAAACCAACATGGTCATGAACGTGGAAATAGATATGGATTTGGGTTTGCCAAAGTAACATTATTTCAGGCCCTGCGAAAGATATCCCGATTCACCACAGCACACTTTTTATACACAGGCTTAAAAATTTTACTGTATACATTCAAACATTAGTTCCGATGAGTGCGCGACAGCAATTGCTACCTGTGACAACGCAATTCTATATGCCGTAGATCCTCAACGAAAAAGTTTGGCATTTCGCGCCCTGGCTCCACATCTTCCTAAAAGAGGCCGACTCAAAAATAAAATGAAGGCTTCGACAATCACATGAATGACTGTCGGTCTGCGATAGGTACCCAAATAAAAAAGAGGCTGTCTCGACTTTTGAGACAGCCTCTTTCCTTCTTTCCAAAGAATTAAAATATTTACGGATTACTATGAAAACATCCCATTGCCCATCCGGCTTTACTGTATCACTATCTTCTGCGTACTCCGGCTCGTTCCGTCAGCCATCTCTACAAAATAAATTCCCGGCGCCGCATCCGGCAGCTGCACTTCTATCCCGGCACCGGCCTTATAGCTTTGCGCGTATACCGTCTTTCCATAAATATCATACACTTTCACCGCCAGAATCGCTGTGGTATTGGTTTTGACTGAGAAGCTGCCTTTGGAGGGATTTGGATAAAGGGAGAATTGCGTTGACGCCACATTTTCTATACCGGTAGGGCCCGTAATGGAATTTGACCGCAGCCCAAGACGGTAAGAAATGCAGGGAGCATTATAATAAGTGTGTCCCACCATGAGACAAAAAGTATCCGCCGGCAATGATGCTACAAACATGGAATCGAAAAGGGGATGGGAATGACTGCCGATCAGCGGGAAGATCGTCTTGATGTCATTGCCGTTTTTGTCTTGCAATTTCAGGACGTAAGTAATGTTGTTGAGGGCGGTATCCCAGGTCTCGGCATGTGCATATACTTTCAGAAAGCCGGTATCGGGCTTATAAAATTTGAAATAGTCTTCGTCGCCCTGACTGTAGAAGTAAAGGTGGCCGTCGATATTGCTGTTCGGGTTCACTACCTGCGCCGTTGCGACTGTATTGTTCTGCTCTGCATCGTTCGCGAATACCGGGCTTATCACATCATACTTCAGGCGGTAGGCGTAGCCGCCATCATAAAAGTTGGAGAGGCCCACTTTTATGTGCATCGTATCCTTTGCTATGCAGGGCCAGTACAGCGTATCGGTGACGGGCGCAAGGAAATCGCCGATGGTTGCCAGCTGCGTGTTTAGTATGCCATTCGCCTTATTGTACAAGCCTACATCCAGCTTATAGAAAGCGGGAGACTGCGCTTCTGTTTCAGTGATAATGCGCACCACGCCATCCTTAGGCGTTACGATGGTGTAATAATCGTCACCATCCGGCCCGAAGCCAACCGGCTCTGTGCGATATCCGAGATGTCCATCGGTAGTGGTATTATAGGCCAGTGGCCGGGGAAACAACGGTTCAGAATTCGGCTCGGTATCATTGCCAAATGTGGCCGGCGTTATAGTGCAATTGAAGGTATAGTTCATGCAAATATGCTGCGGCCCTGCAAAGCCATAATATACCTCTATATAAAACGTATCGGCGGCCAGGCAGCACCAGCTGAATGAATCAGTAGCGGCAGTATTATTAAGACCAACAGGTGCTGAAAAATTATTGTAAGGTGCATTATGCTTTGAGAACAACCGGAAACTCAGCGTGCCCGGCGGCGTAGGGTACGTGGTAGATACCATGGTTTTGAGGTTGAGCCGGCCATCTACCGGGGTTATGATCCTGAAGTAATCCAACGTTCCATCCAGCTGGCCATAAGTGCAGATAGTACCAGAGGCATTCGCATTCAGCATCGCGGCATTGGCTGCAGGAAGCGAATCGTTGGGCTCGGTTTCCGTGATCTGCGCCATCACAGCGCCGGCATTGAGCAGGAGGATGCAAAAGAGTAGAAGATGTTTTTTCATGGCGCTCGGTTTTTGGTTGACTAAATTATTTTATGACCTAAACTTAGCCACGCCATAAAGCCAAAAAACGGGTATTACACAAGCCGGTGAATATGCGTGATAAGCGGCCTCAACTTCTTGACGACGCGAAATGAGATTGACATAAGCAGCACGTAATTTGCCCCTCTTTCTGCAGGGATAATTTGTGCGCTATAATATAAATGATCGATCTCAAACGTGGTTTCATCCGGTACAAAGGGCTGCAAGTGCTGCTGTGGCTCATCCTGTCGGTGCTGATCCTGCTTATTTATTGCAATCCTAAAGCGCCGGTAACGTCGCAATCGCTTGCCGCGCTGCTTATTACCGGCCACTGCTCGATACCCGCTTATTACGGCGCTTACCGGCTCGTGCCGCAGTTGCTTTACAAGAAAAAGACCGGCGCATTTATTGCCTGGCTTGTGCTCGCTGCCGCCGTCCATTCCCAATTCACGTAGCCTTTGGAATTCAATCGTTGCGTAATTTATTCTTTCTATAAAATTTGCAGGTATAGAGAATAGCCTTGATAATGCCCGCTAATGAGCAGAGCTTCTCCTTTTCAGCATTTAGTGCTTTTTTGCAGCCGGTTCAATATCTCTTCGCTATTCTATGATTTAATTCCTTTTTTTGCATTGATCTTATGGAACAGGAAAGCAGGGAAGAATTATTATCTAAGATATGCAGCAGCCTTAAAGAAGAGCTCGTAAACACGCGCCACAGGGCAGCCGTACAGATCGAGGCGCTCAAAAAACAACTTGACGCGGCCACTACACGCCAGGTAAGCAGTAGAAAGGACGGAGGAGAAACAGGGCTCATTGCCGACGCTCTTGAAAATGAGCGGTACATGACCCGTGTGATTGATGAGCTGCGCGCTTCCCTGAAGGACCTCCGGCAAAACAGCACCAGCCCGGCAGATTCGGAGAAACTTCATGCCAGAGTAGCGCTCCTCGAAAAAGCTTTAAAAAAGCAGAAAGGGAAAGCGCTCAAAAGAGATCTATTGATGGTAGAGCAAAAACGAGAACTGGAGGAGCTCAACTGGCTGCTTGGTTTTAAGTATGCTACAGCCGAAGAAAAGACCGCTCAGATTGCGCACTCCACCAACCCGGATGAAACAGACAGCGAGCAACTTCTTGCCTGGAAAGAAGCCTTTGCCATATTGCGTAAGCACTACGAAGAAGCAGTGGCAATAGCTACCAATACCATGCGGGAATATGCCCCGGATATATGGAACAGCAACAGCACAGACCCAGGCGATGAGGACGAGCCAGCAGAATAAAGCTTAGTGCACCCAATAAGGGTTGTTTTCAGGCGCAGATTTCTCCTTATATCGCTGCCCGGGTTTAAGTCGGCTGGCACGAGAACATCGTTCCTAATGAGGGCGCACCCTGCGGGCCGGGCTATCCGTTCCAAGTCCTCGCTACGCTGTGGGCTTTCCACTGCTATCCCTTGCGCGGGCTCATAGGCATCATTTGCTGGCTTACACAATGGTGGGCTTTTTAATCAAAAACAAAGTCGCCGTACGCTAAAATTCTACTGCTGCCACCGTAGCGCCCGTAGCACAACAATTTTATCAACCAACAACCCCGTCACCCTTTATTCCTACTTTTGGCTCATGTCCTGTTTTGCCAGCCGGTTATTACTGTCCCTGCTACTTTCTTTCCTGTTTACCTGCTTCAATGCATCATCATACGCACAGCAGTCTAAAACAAGCCGCGCTGCAAAACACTGGGCAGACAGCATCTATACTACGCTGAATGAAGAGGAGCGCATAGGCCAGCTATTCATGGTGGCAGCCTATTCCGGCGGCCCGAAATTCAACCAGGATAGCATTGAGCGCCTCATCTCGGCGCACCAGATCGGCGGGCTCATTTTCATGCAGGGCGGCCCTGTGCGGCAGGCGGCGCTTACCAATAAATATCAGCGCATGGCCCGTGTGCCACTGCTCATCAGCATGGATGCAGAATGGGGCCTCGGCATGAGGCTCGACAGTGTGCTCAACTTTCCCAGGCAAATGATGCTCGGGGCTACCGATGATACCGCCCTTGCTTATCAGATGGGCAAAGCGATTGCATATCAGTGCAAAAGAATAGGCGTACATATAAACTTCGCCCCCGTGGTGGATGTAAATAATAATCCGGCAAATCCCGTCATTAATTCGCGCTCCTTCGGTGAGGATAAAACAAGGGTGGTGCGTATGGCCATTGCCTATATGCGGGGTATGCAGGATTACGGCATCTTAGCCTGCGCCAAGCATTTCCCGGGCCACGGCGATACCGATGTGGATTCCCATAAAGACCTGCCGGTGGTGAATAAATCGATGGCACAATTAGATTCGCTGGAGCTTTATCCTTTCCGGCAAATGATCGCCGCAGGCATAAAAAGCATGATGGTGGCGCATTTATCCGTTCCAGCCTTGGAAACAGAGGCGCACGTGCCCACAACGCTATCTAAAAATACGGTTACCGGCTTGCTGAAAGAGCAGATGGGCTTTACTGGCCTGATCTTTACAGATGCGCTGAACATGCAGGGCGTAGCCAAATATTTTGCACCCGGCGAGGTGGATGTCCGGGCGTTCATTGCCGGGAATGATGTGCTGCTTTTCTCACAGAATGTGCCGCTTGCCATTCAGAAAATAAAGGAAGCCATAAAAAGTGGCAAGGTTGCGGATAAGGATCTGGAAGCGAGCGTAAAAAAGATTCTCGTAGCCAAGTACTGCGCCGGGCTCTCAAAGGTTAAGGCAATAGATACAAGAAATATTACCCAAGATATAAACCAGTACACAAGTCCGCTGAATGTGAAAATTGCAGGAGCAGCAATGACGGTGGTACATAGCGAAGATCTAATTAATGACTGGCACCTGGGCTATGACTCCATAGAGTACATTTCTGTAAATGGACCATTAAATCCGCGCATTGAAGCTGCGTGGAGGACGGAAGCGAATTATATACATGCAGCAATGCCGAAAGGTACCAGCGCGGCAAGCATGCTTCCCAAGCTACGGTCGGGCATCAGCGCCATAATCGTTGGCATTCACGGCATGAGCATCTATCCTGCAAATAATTATGGCCTTGATAGCGAACAGATAAAATTTCTGGCGGCAGCATCGCAAAAGAAAAATGTGATCATTGCGCTGATGGGGAATGCCTACGCGGTGAAGTACGTCTGCAATGCCCAAAATCTTTTAGTTGGTTACGAAGACAATGAATGGGCGCAGGAAGCCGTTTACAATTACATCACTAAGTATCCTAAACTTTCCGGTAAATTGCCCGTTACACCTCCCTGCCTCAAGTAAATTTTTCCAATCTTCCTGTGCAATGAACCGTGCGATCTGCTTTTGCCTTTTTACGCTTCTTAGCCTACCTGTGGCCGCGCAGAATGTGCGTTACCAGGTGCTACCCGCAAATGAGCGCCGCAGCCGAAATACGAATAAAGTATATGATGATGAGCTAAAACCCGTGCAGACACTCGCGGAAGCAGGTATCCTTGATCCCTACAAGCTTTATGCGGTAGATGAATTTGTGAATGATGCCATTGCAAAAGGCGCTTTTCCAGGCTGCCGCGTTTTTGCAGCTAAGGATGGCAAGGTATTCTATGATAAATCCTTTGGCTTCCAAGCTTACGACCATAAAAGCCCTGTAGCGGATAATACCGTTTATGATCTTGCTTCGGTAACCAAAGTAGTGAGTACCACGCTCGCCGTAATGCGCCTCTACGAGCAGGGAAAGCTCAACCTCAACAGTAAGCTTGGCGAATATCTTCCTATTACCTATAATACCGATAAGGCATCATTGGCTATCCGGGATCTTCTGCTGCACCAGGCAGGCCTGAAAGCCTGGATCCCATTCTACAAAAACTTTTACGATAGTACCGGCCATTTATCCCGAATCATTTTTCATCCTGCAAGAGATACTTCCTATACCAATGAGGTAGCCCAAAACCTCTGGATGCGCAAGGATTATCGCGATACCGTGTGGAAAGCCATACTTGCCAGTCCGCTGGAGAATAAGGGGCGGTATGTGTACAGTGATCTCGATTATTATTTCCTCGCTGCCATTGTAGAGAAGATTACCGGCAAGACGATCGACCGGTATGTTACCGAACAGTTCTACATGCCGATGGGCCTGAAATCTATTGGTTATAACCCGCTTCAGTATATGCCTAAGGAGCGTATAGCGCCTACGGAAAATGACCTTGCCTTTCGCGGGCAGCTATTGCAGGGATATGTGCATGATCCTGGGGCGGCGCTGTTTGGCGGCGTGGAAGGCCACGCAGGTGTTTTTGCAACAGCGCAGGATGTCGGGGCAATCTTCCAGTTGCTGCTTTGGGGCGGCCACTACCGGGGGGCGCAGTATTTTAAAAAGGAGACGATAGATTTGTTTGCAGCTTACACCTCCACCATTAGCCGTCGGGGATTGGGGTTTGATAAGCCTGCGGCAGATGAAACAGACGGCGGCCCGGCGGGGAACCGGATCAGCGGCTATTCCTTCGGGCACCAGGGCTTTACGGGCACCTGTGTTTGGGCCGATCCTGTGAATGGCGTAGTATTCGTATTCTTATCCAACCGCGTAAACCCGAATGCAGAAAATGGCCTTATTAACAAGCTCGGTGTGCGCACTATTGTTCAGGACCGCCTGTACGATGCGCTTGGAATACCTGCAAATGGCGGCAGGCCGGATGTACGTAACATGCAGCTAAAGCTGGGCAAGTATAAGACGGCCGTTATTGGGAATTAGGAATGGCATCCTGACGATAAATCAAAAAAGGCGTTTTCAAGATTGAGAAACGCCTTTTAATTAGGTGCAAAGCACTGCAAACTTCACTAATTCTGTTTCAGCAACCTAATGCTTTGCATTGATTTTCCCTGCTCTTGTACTTGTATGCTGTAAAGGCCATCGGGCAGAGCACTTACGTCAAAATTCAATCTTTGGCTGCCCCCATCATAGTGGTAGGACGACAATACGGTACCATTCAGATTCACTACATAAAGCGACACCGGATCGACTGCTATTTCCGAAAGCACAATGCCTGCAGAGATACGCGCCGGGTTTGGATATACATTATCTATCGCAGTTATTTGCTGTACCCGGTTGGTGCGTGTATAATCGGCAAAGGCCTCGCTGGTGCTTTGGGTAGTGCCGCCGGTAAATGTAGGCGCGCCGTAATGGTTGATGGTATTCTGGCCTTCGAGCAGTGTTTCCTGGCTTCTGGCGGCAAATGCGCTAACCAGCAGAGCGCCGGTAAGTAATAGAGTGGCTAAGTTTTTCATCGTTCATCTTTGTTTAGTCGTTCGGTTATTCTTTGTACTTATTGTGGTTAAAAATCCGCGCCAGTGCTTACCGCAGGTTGTTAGAAGTATGCAAAAAAGCATTTGGTTTATGAATCAACAGTTTCATTTCAGGGCTTTTATATTTGGCAGGAAGCTGCTTTTTGAACATGGGGAACGCTTTGCCCTAATTGGCAATTCAGGCCTCTTTTTCTCACCGGGAAAGAGGCCAAGCAGCAAAGTGCTGCAGATACAGCCCTGTTTGCAAGCATACAGCCCATTATCGCGCCTGCCACCGTATTTTGCGGCGTTTAATAATTTGCTCTATGACGATCATTCCCGGTGAGATAAAGACCGCCCAGTTTCATGCCCTGCTGCTTGGCGCTATCGCCCCGCGGCCTATTTGTTTTGCTTCCACCATCGACGCCGAAGGGCGGCCTAATCTTTCGCCTTTCTCCTTCTTCAATGTATTCGGCTCCAAGCCGCCCATCCTGATTTTCTCACCGGCCCGCCGCGTGCGTGATAATACCAATAAGCATACGCTCGAAAACATCCGCGCTACCGGCGAGGTAGTGATCAATGTGGTGAATCATGCCATCGTGCAGCAGATGAGCCTTACCTCCTGCGAATTCCCGAAGGGGGTGGATGAATTTACCAAGGCAGGATTTACGCCCTTGAAATCAAACCTCGTAAAGCCTATGCGGGTGGCCGAATCGCCGGCGCAGCTGGAGTGTAAGGTGCTGCAGGTTATAGAAACAGGGCAGGAAGGCGGCGCCGGCAACCTCGTGATCTGCGAGGTGGTATGCATGCATGTGGCAGATGAAGTGCTGGATGCGGAAGGCCGTATAGACCCGCATAAAATAGATCTTGTAGCGCGCATGGGCGGCGATTATTACTGCCGTGCTTCGGGGGATGCGGTGTTTACGGTGCCCAAGCCAAATCTGAACATCGGTATCGGGGTGGACGCCCTGCCGGAGGAAATCCGTAAGAGCAATATCCTTACAGGAAACAACCTGGGCATTCTTGGCAACAGCTCCGCTATACCAGTAGTGGGCAATGTGGTATATGACGACCGCCTTGCACAGACGCTGCGCGAATTTGAAAGCGATGAGCCGGGCAGGAGAAAAGCGCTGCACCAATACGCAAAAGAGCTGCTCGATGCAGCCGAGATAGATATGGCCTGGCAGGTTTTGCTGGCCGGTGAGCCGGGAATCGATAAGACTTTTGGGGTGGATTAGCCCTTCTTTCAATATCGCCCGGTTTGAACCAGTAGGGTACAAAAGGCCTTTCGTGCCTTGTGCCGCTTTACCGTAATGGTACTATTTAAGATGCGACAATCCGACTTAAATCCGGAACAGTCCGGGTTCTAAACTCGTCTGTACGCCTTTAAAACTCGTCTATCCCGGTTCCAAACTCGTCTATCCGGCTATCACACTCGTCTGTACGCGTTACACACTTGTCTGTAAGGATTCCAGCCTCGTCTGTCTGTATTCCACAGTCGTCTGTCCGCATTCAATAGTTGACAGTCCGCTTTCAATAGTCGTCTATTACAATTAAATAGTCGTCTGTTAGTATTGAAAAGTTGTCTGTCAGTGTTTAATAGTTGTCAGTCTGCTTTCAAATAGGAGCCCACACATGCTGTCCAGGATATAGCCTATTAATAAATTCCTGAACACAAGGAAAAGGAGCAGATGAAAGGAAATCCCTTTAATCTGCTCAATCATGAAAATCTGCGTTCTATCATTTACGCAACAAAGGAAAAGTTTAATAGCAGCAAGCTGATGAATGGTGCCAACGCCACGACTGCTCAACCGGCTTCCGCCTGCCCGGACAATAATAAAAACACCTTATTGAGCCAGCCTGCGCCGCCATCTGCCACTGCGCAGATAGGCGTAGCTGATTACCAGCATCGACGTCCAGTACACGAATTCAGCGGTCCAGGCAATGTATAGCGGGCTCCGCATCCGCTCTACTACAATGTAGCAATACACGAGGTAAAAGCATACGCAGGTTACCTCGATAAACATATTGACTACCGTGCGCGCCGTGCCTACCACACCATTGAACACTACTGTGCAAAGCGACATAACCAGCGTGGCAACGGAAACTACGCGCAGGCTTGGTACGGCAAGCTCTATAAGCTCCGCATCGTTGGTAAAAAGTGAAAGATAAAAGCGGGCACTTAGCACCATGATCACGCATATTGCGCCAGTCGCAATCAGGCTGATGCCGGCAATTTTATGAACGAGCTTTACGACTTCGCTCTGCCGCCCTTGCCCGATGATGTTGCTTACCATCGTATTGCAGGTAGCGCCGAATGCCCAGGTGCTTACCGATATAATGCGGAAGAGGCTGCGCACGAGGTGTGAGGCTGCCAGCTCCCGCTCGCCCAAATGCTCTACGTAAAAGAAAAAAACCAGCCATCCGCTAATAGAAAATACAAACTGGAAAATGAGCGGTCCGCTGATGCGCAGCATGCTCCGCATGAGCTGCAGATCCGGAATGATATATTCGTGCAGCGGGAACTGACGATAAAGCCGGAACAGGTAGAAAGCCCCGAACATAACACTGGCGCCCGCCATCTCAGCGCCAACAGACGCCAGCGCTGCGCCCTGCAGCCCCATCTTCGGAAAGCCGAAATGGCCGAAGATGAAAATATAGTCGAGCAGCACATTGAGGAGCGTAGCCACCAGCGAGCCGGCCATCAGGTACTTGCTGCGGGCTATGGAAATATAGAAGGCATTGGCAAGCTGCGTGAGCATAAGGAATGGCAGCCCCCAGACACGCACGTACAGGTAATCTATAGACAATACCACGCGCTCCGTACTGTGCATCGCTAAGCTGAAGATGATCGGTGCCATCCATAAGGAGAGGATCATGAGGCACAGCGCCAGCAGCACGGTAAGCATAATGCCGTTGATGAAGATGCGGGTAATACCGGTATAATCGAGATTAGCGGCCCGGCGGGACAACTTTACCTGTATGCCATTGGATAAGCCAAAACCCACCATGCTTAGCGCAAGATAAAAAACGCTGGTTACCGCATTTACTGCCAGCTCGCGCATGCCTATCTGTCCTAAAAAGAAATTATTGGTTAGATCATTGATGAGCGGGATAAGCATGGCCAGGGATATAGGCGCGGCCAGGCGGATAATGTAAGAATTGGTAATTGCAGCTTTCACGGAATAGTCTCAGGACAATTAATAGCGGGCTTAGGGATAGAACGCTGACAAATTTATTTTATAATTTCGGGCTTTCTATGGCTTCCCAAAATATAGCCGCTACGGCGCACACATTCAAGGCGCACGATGCCGATACACTGCTCAGCGAGGTTGCCACAGTTCGGTGCATCCTGATGGCCGGCTCGCTAACCATTGCCGGCTATAGCGATGAAGGAGCAGTGCTTGCGGTAAAATACCACGGCTACGCCAACCCGCGCAATGAGTGGATGCCCAACTTTTTTGAGCATCAGTTTCTGAATGAGGCGCTCCTCGCCATGCCCCAGCAGGTAAGCGCCGT
Organism: Chitinophagaceae bacterium; assembly: GCA_965246905.1. Classification (GTDB taxonomy): domain Bacteria; phylum Bacteroidota; class Bacteroidia; order Chitinophagales; family Chitinophagaceae; genus UBA1952. The sequence continues at coordinate 108,553 of CBDFFZ010000020.1, read as the reverse complement.
ATTCATAGGCAGCGCCCACCAGCTTATAGTGCCGGATGCACTGTACGATGCCGCAGAATCGGGTAAGTGGCTGCGCTCACTTTATCACCTGCACCCGGAAGATAGTGTGCTGGCCTCAGAAGCTAAAGGTGAGGAAGCGCATTATTTATTATCGATGCCTGTGAAAATGCAGGCACTACTACACAAATATTTTCCTGCCGCGAATGTCCTGCCACTGGCGGCATACCAGCTAAAGAAGCCGATGGAAAGCGGCAATGTTTTACGTTGCCTAATATCTGCCAATGAAGTGATGGCCACGCTGCACCAGGATCAAAAACTACTATGGCACCAGGTATTTGCGTATGATGAAGTAACGGATATTGCCTGGCAGCTGGCACAGCTTTGCAAGGAGCATCATATACCTCCCATTGACCTGAAGTTGGAAGTATCGACACTTTGCGATAGCTGCTTTGATGAAGTGCTGGAGTTGGAAACCTTCTTTCCTAAAATAAAATGGGATGGCAAGGATGGTGGGAGCCAGGGCCACTGGTCGCCGGTTACTTACCTGCTTCAACAGCTCTATGAATGCGCATAGTTAGCGGCACACTGGGCGGCAGGCGCTTTTTGCCACCGGCTAATATTCCTGCACGGCCTACTACAGAGCTTGCGCGGGAAGGCCTGTTTAATATCCTCAATAACCTTATTGATTTTGAAGGCTGCACTGCGCTTGAGCTTTTTGCCGGCACAGGCGGCGTGAGCTATGAGCTGGTGTCGCGCGGGGCCGCATCGGTAACGCTTGTAGAGCAGGATGCATCTTCGATTAATTTTATAAAAAGGACGGCACAGGGGTTTGGCATCGCCGCGCAACTAAAAATTATTAAGGGAGATGCCTTTAAGATGCTGCAATCCGCCACTGCGCCTTTTGATTTTATTTTTGCTGATCCGCCCTATGCGCTGGCAAATATGGATCGCCTGCCGGAGCTGATCTTTGGTCGGGATCTGCTTACCGAAGAAGGCATTTTTGTGCTGGAGCATGATTACCGCCACGGCTACGAAGTGCATCCTGACTTCCTCCGCGCTAAAAAATACGGCGATACTAATTTTACTTTCTTTAAGGCAAAGGCCAGATAATCTTTTATGCAGCGCACCGCACTTTTTCCCGGCACTTTTGATCCGATCACACATGGTCATGTAGATGTGATCCGCAGGGCAGCCGGTCTGTTCGATAAAATAATCATCGGTATCGGGGTAAATGCGGCCAAGAAAACGATGTACAGCTTAACGCAGCGTCTTGAATGGATGGCTGATATTTTTAAGCAGGATGCGCATATTTCCGCGGCGCCTTACAGCGGCCTCACCATTGAGTTTTGCAGGGAGTTGGGTGCGCAATACATACTGCGCGGCATCCGCTCGGTGGGGGATTTTGAATATGAAAAAGCCATTGCGGATATGAACCGTATGCTGGCCCCTGAGATTGAAACAGTGTTCCTTACCTGCTCACCTTTATACTCCACAGTGTCATCTACCCTGGTGCGCGATGTGATAAGGCATGGCGGGGAAGCTTCGATGTTTGTGCCTGATGCCGTTGCGGCTTCTATTCATGGCAGCGGCTATAATAATGGCGATGGCTTGTAGCCGGTGCCTATAATGCGGCGGCTTCTTAGCCGCCGCAAAATAAAAAACAGATCATGCAAGATGCAGATGTGAAAGCCGCGCTGGCAAAAGAATGGCAGCTAACATTACCAGAAGATCTTTCTGAAGCGCAAATACTTGTTATGCTGGAAGCAAGAATAGCCATCCTGCTTACCGGCAGCAGTGAAGATTTTTTTCAGATGATGTACCGCTTGGATATCGATGAGCAAAAACTCGGAGCAGCAATGAGGGAGGCGGATGTACCTGCGGAGCTTGCCGGGCTTGTATGGGAGCGGCAGCTGCAGCGCATCCGGTCAAAGGCTCGTTATTCACCGCCACCGCCGGACGATTATGAGCTTAAATGGTAATTTAATAAAGTATAAATCTGTATGTTTGCGGTTATGGGTAAGCATCGTATTTATCTCTTTGCAGCAGTGTTTGCAGCAATGGTTTCTTTATTCTCCTGCCGCAAAAAGGAAAATCCTTCCCCGGTCAATACTGCTACTTCTAACGCATTGAAGGTTGAATTTTCAAACCTTGTGGGTAATGACGGCATGGTACTTAATGATAGGTGGTATCAAAACGCTGCGCTGGACAGCTATAAGATCTCCAGTTACAAATACTACATTAGCAATATAAAGCTTAACCGCGTAGACGGAACCGTGTTTACCGAGCCGGAAAGCTATCACCTCATTGACCAGTCGGATGCTGCAAGCCGAAAATTTGAAATCAAAGATGTTCCGCTGGGCGATTATGCTTCCATTACTTACCTGATCGGTGTAGATGAGACCCGCAACACCGGAGGTGCACAAACTGGTGCGCTTGATCCGGGTAAAGGAATGTTCTGGGATTGGAACACGGGTTATATTATGGCTAAGATGGAGGGTACCGCAAATACTTCGCCTGCTTCAGGCAAAGCTTTTTTTCTGCATATCGCAGGCTATGATCTTACAAACAGTGTATTGAAAGAAATAACGCTGCCCTTTCCGCAGAGTGCTAAAGTAAGTACCGGTAATATTCCGAATGTGCATATTTTTTCAGATGCGAATCAATGGTTCGTATCTCCTACAAAAATATCCTTTGCAGATTATTCGCTGATTATGAAAGTAGGAGCGCAGGCCAAAATGGTGGCCAATAATTATGCGGATATGTTCCATGTAGATCATGTGGATAATTAATACCTGCGCCTTATTTTGAAAAAAAAACTGTTCCTGATCCTAATGGCCGCTGCCGGCCTGATGCTGGTGGTAAACTCCTGCCGTAAAGATCCGGATACGAGCCTTGCGCCACAATCTATTCATTTCCTCACGCCGGATGGCTGGCCGGTGCCGCAGTATTTATTTGAGAACAATACGCTTTCGCAGGGAGGCTTTGAGCTGGGCAGGAAAATTTTTTATGACAAGCGGCTCTCGCGGGATAATTCTACTTCCTGCGGATCCTGTCACCAGTCTTTTGCCGCTTTTGCAAATCTTGATCATATTGTAAGTCATGGTATCAATGACCTCGTTGGTACCCGTAACAGTCCCGGCTTAGCCAACCTTGCATGGTCGCCTACCTTCTTCTGGGATGGCGGTGTGCTGAATATTGAAAGGCAGCCGCTTGCGCCGATCGAGAACATTGTAGAGATGGATCTGAAGATTGACTCCGTAGTGGCCCGGCTCAATGCCGATGCCGTGTACCGCGAACAGTTTCGTTCTGTTTTTGGAGATGCAACGATTACTTCACAGGCCATTTTCCGCGCGCTGGCGCAGTTTATGGCAGCCATGGTATCTTCCAACTCCCGTTACGACCGCGCTATGCGCCATGAGGATGGCATAGCATTATCTCCTACTGAGTTTGCCGGCCAGGCAGTATATCAGCAGCATTGCGCGGCCTGCCATAAAGCCCCGCTGTTCACAGATTACAGCTTCCGTAATAATGGCCTCCCTCCTTCTGTGATCAAAGATAGCGGCCGTGCGCGCATTACGGTTTCAGCAGCCGATCTATATAAATTCAAGGTGCCTACACTCCGCAACCTCATCTTCACCCGGCCTTATATGCATGATGGGCGTTTTTCCACGCTTACACAGGTGCTTGATCATTATGATCATGGCATTGCGCCTTCCGCTACGCTCGACCCTTTACTGCAGCAAGGCATTAAATTAGATGCGCAGCAACGAACGGACCTTCTTGCCTTTCTCGGTACGCTCAATGACAGCACTTTTGTTGCCGATACACGCTTTCATGAGCCGCGGCCTTAAGCAAATATCTTTCCCGGATTTAAAATCCCCGCTGGGTCAAATACGTCTTTTATCTGCTTCATTAAATTCAGCTGGGCTTCGCTGAAAGCAATATCCATATAGCTTTTCTGTACGAGACCAATGCCGTGCTCGCCGGATATAGTACCGCCCATCCGCACTACTTCCTTAAATAAAAGCCGGATTGCCTGCGGTAATTTTTCCTGCCAGTCGGCATCGCTCATGGTGCCTTTAATGATGTTGATGTGCAGGTTGCCATCGCCGGCATGGCCGTAGCATACGCTCTGGAAATTATATTCCCTGCCAAGGCTTTTTACGATCTCCAAGAGCTCCGGGAGGTACGCGCGGGGCACCACCGTATCCTCCTCTTTATAGATAGAATTACTTTTTACCGCCTCGCCTACCTTTCGCCGCAGGCTCCATAGCATTTCTTTTTGCTCATGGCTGTCTGCGAATAGCACCTCGCCTGTATTATACCCCTCCATAATGCCTGCAATGGCTTCCATATCTGTGTAGAGCTGCTCTTTATTATTGCCATCCACTTCTATAAGCAAGTGCGCCACGATATCAGCCGGCAGCGGTACCGACGTATTTTGCGTAAACCGCATTGACCATTCCAGCGCATCGCGCTCCATAAATTCCAGTGCGGAAGGCGTATGCCCGGCGAGGAATATCGCATTGACCGCAGCGCAGGCTTCTACCGCAGAGCGGAAGGGCACCAGCATCAGCAGGTCGTGCTTCACCGCAGGTATCAGCCTTAAAACTATTTTGGTGATGATGGCCAGCGTGCCTTCGCTGCCGGTAATGAGTTGCGTCAGGTTATAGCCGGTGGAGTTTTTCAGCACATTGGCGCCGGTCCACATCACATCGCCGTTAGGCATTACTATTTCGAGGTTGAGCACATAATCTTTTACCACTCCGTACTTTACCGCTCTTGGCCCGCCGCTGTTCTCAGCCACATTGCCACCGATAAAGCAAGAGCCTTTGCTGGCCGGGTCGGGCGGGTAAAACAGGTTATGCTCCTTCACTGCATCCTGCAATACCTGGGTAATAACACCCGGCTCAGTAGTTACCTGGAAGTTGCGGGTATCGATGTTCAGGATCTTGTTGAAGCGGCGCATATCCAGCGATATGCCGCCATAGATTGGCAAGGAGCCGCCGCTTAAGCCTGTGCCTGCGCCGCGCGGCGTTACCGGGATGTTTTGCTCATTGCAATACCGCATGATGCTGCTTACGTGCTCTACTGTTTCCGGCTGCAATACGATTTCCGGCAGGTGCGCCAGATCTTCGGTATGGTCGGATGCGTTGAGCGTGCGCTGCTCTTCCCCGAGTAGGATCCTGTTTTCGGGCAGGAAGGTGCGGAAGCAGGCAATATGTGTATCGGTAAGCGGCTGGAATTGCATTAGCGCAAGTTACGGCGCGTGCAACTCAGTGCATGCCGTGTGGTTAAAACCGCTTTCTTAAAATCAGGAACAGATACTTAAGGTCTATGGATGGCATTCCGCAAATGCAGAACAAGCTTTTAAGCACTTTGGATGCCTTTCTCAATTTTAAGAATGCAGGGTATAACACGATAGGCGGCATTCCGAAAATTATGAATAGTGGTTTAAGACTTACAGGCTGCATGCTCAATTTCAGGAATACAGGTTTTAGTAGAATGCGGGGCATTCAGGATTTTCTGAAGATTGGGCTAAGTACGGTACCTCTATTCCCAAATGTTTATAAGCTGTGCATTAACTCAAATCTTAATAAGCCGGTAATGTCAGCGCATCCATATACTGGGTATCTTTAATAAAAATGAAGTATCTATGAAATGGAGAACATTTAGCGGGGAAACATTACAATTACCTATTAAAGATGCCGTTGAGGCAGCCATCATCCGCGAAACGGAAGCCGGCTACAAGCTGAAGGTGTGCATTGGCACAGACTCACAGGTGTATGGCACAGAGGCGGAGTTTGCCACTGTTATCGTATTTCTCAGGGAGCACCGCGGCGGGTTTATGTACATACATAATGAGCGCGCCAAAAAGGTATTCTCCATCAAAGAGCGCATGCTTACCGAGGTAGCCATGAGCATTGAGATTGCCTATGAACTGTGCGACCTTTTTACTAAATATGATGTAGATATGGAGGTCCATGCCGATATCAATACCAATCCGCAATTTAAAAGCAATGAAGCCCTTCGGGAAGCGATGGGCTACATCCTCGGCATGGGCTTTGCATTCAAAGCAAAGCCGGAAGCCTTTGCAAGCTCCTGCTGCGCCAATAAGATCGTGAATTAATAACAAGCGGCAGGGAAATGCCCGGGCGCTGAGGGTGCGGCTATAGCAGGGAAATTCGTTACATTTACAAAACCCGGCAAGGGCAACATTTTCCGATGCTTATGATGCAGCGCTATCTTCTTTTATTTATACTTTTATTTACCCTTCCCATTCTTTCGCAGGCGCAAACGGTAGAGTTTGTACGCAACGACGGGCAGTGGGACGGGCCATTTGCCTATTACGCGCATGCAGGCAACGGCAGGATCTATTTATCGGGAGATACCTTTACTTATGTACTCGGCGCTCCCGGCAATGCTGCGATGATAGACCGTGTGCATCATGGTTATGATTCATCGGCAACTTTAAATTTTCACAGCTACCGTACTGTTTTTGTAGGGGCGGCAAAGCCGGCGATCGTAGCAGGTAAAGAGCAAAGCTGGTACTACAATTATTTTTTGGGCAATGATCAGAAGAAGTGGAAATCCGGCATTCATCCGGCACTGGCGCTCGATTATAAAGGATTATACCCGGGGGTAGATATGCACCTGTCATCCCAGAACAGCAACCTTAAGTATGAATTCCAGGTAGCTCCCGGCGCAGATGCCGGCCAGATAAAGCTGAAGTTTGAGGGTGCAGATGGAATCAGAATAAAGAACGGCAGTCTGCTTATTCATACCACCGTTGGTGATGTGCAGGAATTACAGCCTTACGCCTACCAATATGCAGAAGGCGGGCAAAAGAAAGTAGCCTGCCGCTACCGGCTCAGGGACAATACTATATCGTACGAACTGACGGACGATTATGACCACAGCAAGCTCCTCATCATCGACCCGACCGTTGTATTTGCCACCTTTTCCGGCTCTACGGCGGATAACTGGGGCTTCACAGCAACTTACGATGCGCAGGGCAATTTCTATGCAGGCGGCCTGGCCAACCCGGTAGATGTGCCTGGTACATTCCCTACTACTCCCGGAGCTTTTCAAAGTGTGTTTGGCGGCGGCGTTACGGATTTTACCAATACAAACCCCGATCATGGCAGTGATTATACCAGCGATATCACCATCATGAAGTTTAACCCCACCGGCACTACGAAAATATATGCTACTTACCTGGGTGGTAATGATAACGACCAGCCCCACAGCATGATCGTGGATGCCGCCCAAAACCTGATCGTTGCCGGGCGTAGCTTCTCCACCAATTTCCCGGTTACGGCCAGCGGCTATGACCAGACAGCCAACGGAAAGGGCGATATTATTGTTACAAAGTTCAATGCAGGTGGCACTGCGCTGCTTGGCTCTACCTACATCGGTGGTTCTGCCGATGATGGCGTCAATTTCGATGGCCGGGAACCGCTATTTGGCAACTTGAAGCACAATTATGGAGATGATGCCCGCAGTGAGGTGCTTATTGATAATGCGAATAATGTGTATGTTACCGCATCTACAAAATCCACCGACTTCCCGGTTACGGCCAATGCCTTCCAGAGCGCTAATGCCGGCGCGCAGGATGGGGTAATATTTAAGCTGAATGCAACTTTAAGCACCCTTATCTGGAGCACCTACATCGGCGGCAGCAACGATGATGCCGGCTATGTGCTGGCGCTGGATGGCACACAGGCAAACCTGTACGTAGCCGGCGGTACGCAAAGTGCTAATTTTCCTGCGGTCGGCGGCGGCTGGCGCCCGGCATATCAGGGTGGCTCTGCCGATGGCTATATTCTTAAATTCACCAACAGCGGCAATTATCCGCTCACAAAATCTACGTTCATCGGCACCGGCGATTACGACCAATGCTACGGAGTGCAGGTAGATTTTGATAATAATGTCTATGCAATGGGGCAAACGCTCGGTGGCACCTTCCCGGTTACGTCCGGAGTTTACTCTAATCCCGGCTCCAGCCAGTTCATCATAAAGATGAATCCTAACCTTACCACCAATATTTACTCTACAGTGTTCGGCTCCGGCACTTCTACCTCCACTAATATTTCTCCGGTAGCTTTCCTGGTGGATACCTGTCAGAATGTATATATCTCCGGCTGGGGTGGCAACTTAGGTTTCCCTTATCCGGGTGTTGGCACTACCAATAATATGCCGCTTTCTACCATAAATACTCCTGCACAATCCACTACAGACGGCAGCGACTTTTATTTTTTCGTACTCGGCAAGAATGGGCAGTCGTTCCTTTATGGCAGCTACTTTGGTGGTACAGGTCCGGTAGGCGAGCATGTGGATGGGGGTACCAGCCGCTTCGATAAGAATGGCGTCATCTACCAGGCTATCTGCGGCGGCTGTGGCGGCTCATCGAATTTTCCTACTACGCCGGGTTCCTGGAGCGTTACCAACAGCAGCGCAAACTGCAACCTGATTGCGCTCAAAATTGCCTTTAACCTCGGTGCGGTTGATGCAGGGGCCAATGCTTCACCTAATGCCAAAGGCTGTCCGCCATTTACAGTGCAGTTTACAAATACCTCGGTAAATGCAACTACTTATACCTGGGATTTTAAAGATGGCTCGCCGGTATCCAACCTGCCTACACCACAGCATACTTTTACCAATGTGGGCACCTACCGCGTAAAGCTCACCGCCTTCAACCCCGATGCCTGCACCACTACGGATTCCGCATTCCTGACCATCGTTGTGGATAGCACGCGCGTGCACAGCGGCTTTACCTACGCAGTGAAAGACAGTTGCTGGCCTTACACGGTACTATTCAATAATACATCTTCTTACAGCAGTACGCCCGGCTCGCAGGGCTTTACAAAGTTTATCTGGCTGTTTGGCGATAATACCAGCTATACCGGCGTAACCCCGCCGCTGCACAGCTATCCGAATGGCGGCACCTTTACGGTATCTCTTATCCAGCGCGATACAACAGCCTGCAACTCGCCCGATACTTCGCGCCAGACTTTTACTTTGAACAGCTCGAGTGTGGCCGCTAACTTCAATGCCATCGATTCGCTTTGTGAGGGCGCGCCGGTTGTATTTAGCAACACTTCGCAAAATGCTAAGACCAATAGCTGGGATTTTGGCGACAGCACAACTTCCAATGTTGCCTCGCCAGCGCATATTTATAAAAAACCGGGCACCTATACGGTAAAGCTGGTAGTAAAGAACCCGGATGCCTGCAACAAAGTGGATAGTCTTACTAAATCCGTTACCGTACGGGAAGCGCCTACTGCAGATTTTACTTTCTCGCCCACCGTGCCGATACCAAACTCGCCCATTGATTTCCATAACACTTCGCTCAATGCGATCGATTATACCTGGAGCTTTGGGGATAATACCAACAGTACCGAAGTAAATCCGAGTCACCTGTACCGTAAGAAGGGCACCTATACCGTATGCCTCGAAGCGCGCAACCGCGGCTGCCGCGATACGGTGTGCCATGGCGTAGTCGCAGATGTACAAACCGGCGCGGAGCTGCCTACTGCCTTCAGTCCAAATGGCGATGGCAGCAATGATATATTCTATGTGCGCGGCGGCGCAATTGAAACTTCTACGCTCCGGGTATTCAACCGCTGGGGGCAGGTAGTTTTTGAATCCGAAAATGCTCCGCCCAATGATCCTAAATACGGCTGGGACGGCACTTACAAAGGCAAGGCGCAGGAAGTGGAAGTATATGGCTGGGTGCTCACGGTATCCTTTATCGATGGTACTACCGCACAGCGCAAAGGCAATGTAACCCTCTTAAGATAAGTGATGATGAAAATGGAACTTATGATGATCAATAAGCAAGGGCCGGTGCATAACGGGCGCATCTTCCTCTTTTGTCTTTTGTCTTTTATCTTTTGTCTAATAAAGGTTGAAGCCGGCGCCCAGGGCATGCATTTCTCGCAATACTACAATGCGCCGATGCTGCTTAACCCCGCTAATACCGGACTTATGAGCGATTATGACTACCGTGCAGGGGTCAACTTCCGCAACCAGTGGGCTTCGCTGCCTGTACCTTATAAAACATTCAGCGCTTACGCGGATTTTCAGCTTTTCCGTAAGAAGCAGGAAACGAACTGGATGGGCGCAGGCCTGGCATTTTATAATGATAAGGCAGGCAACGGAGATCTTTCGCTTACGCGGACGGAAGCCTTTATTGCCTACCATATAGAGATCGGATCCAACAGCATGATCTCCGGCGGCCTCTCGGGTGCCTATGTACAGCGCAGCGTGGATTTCTCCAAGCTTACTTTTAATGACCAGTGGGATGGGATGCTCTTTAATACAACGATGGCCGCACATGAGCAGCCGGGGCAGGTGAAGACCAATTATATTGATGTAAGCGCCGGCCTCAATTATGCGCTTTTCCCGAATGAGGCCGTGTATATCAAGATCGGGGCCGGGGTATCCCATATCAACCAGCCTAAAGAATCTTTTTATGGGATGGTAAACCAGATGGGCATACGGCCTACCGGCAATGTGGATGCGCTGCTGAGGCTGAGCAATTCGGTTACGCTGAATCCTTCGGTGTACTATACGAATGAGAAGGTGGCTTCGGAGCTGGTATATGGCACGCTCTTCAGCATTAATGTAGGCGGCAACCTGCGCAATGGGCAGAGCGTAATCCTTGGCGCTTACCACCGCTACGGCGATGCGGTTATCGCTACTGTGGGCCTGGATTGGGCTGGTTTTCGCACTATGTTCAGCTATGATGTTACGGCCTCGAAGCTGAGTCCTTACAATGGCAGTAATGGCGCTTTTGAGATGGGTATCCGCTGGCAGGGCTCTTATGGTGCAAGCAGTAATGACCGGAAGGTATATAACTGCCCGAGGTTTTAACAAAAATTTCCGGCAGGTGCTTTGAGATGAGGAGTTACTTTCGTTTGCTGAATTAACCGCAAAGTGCGCAGAGGCAAACCGCAAAGGTGCACAAAGATTAAATTTGCCTTTGCGCAACCTTAGCGGTCTTTGCGTATAAGTAAAGCAGCGGATAGGAAAAGCTTGATAGAAGCAATTGGATGAACGGTGCCACGCCACGACTGCTTAATAATGATCCGCCACTCCGGACAATAAAGAACAACTAAACTTCACGAACCTAAATATCATTATGGATAAGGAAAAAGACAAAGTGCTTTTGGTGGAAGATGACACCAACTTCGGCCAGGTGCTGAAAAATTACCTGGAGCTGAATGACTTTGTGGTAGAGCTTGCGCGCGATGGGATCCTTGGTCTGGCGGCCTTCCGGCGGGAGAAATACGACATCTGCCTGCTCGATGTGATGATGCCCAATATGGATGGATTCACGCTGGCGGAAGAGATCCGGAATGTGGACCCCGATATGCCGCTGTTCTTCCTCTCGGCCAAGAGCATGAAGGAGGATATCCTGAACGGATACAAGCTGGGCGCGGATGATTACATTACCAAGCCTTTTGACAGCGAGATACTCCTGCAAAAGATAAAGGCGGTGCTGAAGCGCAACCAGGAGCAGCAGGATAAGGCGCACAGCCAGATCGAGTTCCAGATAGGCTCCTATCATTTTAACAGCAAGCTGCGTACGCTGAAGCATGGCACTGAAAACCATACGCTCTCGCCTAAGGAAAATGAGCTGCTTACGATGCTTGCCGAGTACCGGAATGATCTGCTGCCGCGTGAGGCAGCGCTGAAGCGCATCTGGGGCAGCGATACTTATTTCAACGGCCGCTCTATGGATGTGTATATTGCCAAGTTGCGCAAATACCTGCGCGATGATACCAATGTAGAAATCGTGAATATCCACGGCAACGGCTTCCGGCTGGTGGCTGCTGAGGAAATAGCTCCTGAAGAAAGCATTAAATAGTTGACAGATACATTTTAGATTTTATAGCCCGCAGCCCTTTTGTTGCGGGCTTTTTCTTGGTATTTCGTGCGGTAGCCCGGATATTTTATGCGGTCAGGTGAGTTTCCTACACGGTAGGCCAGGTTTGGGGCACGGTCAGGTAGGTATTTTTTGCGGTCGGTCAGGTATTTCGCGCGGTCGGCCAGGGTTATACTGCGGTCGGGTAAGTATTGTGCCCGGTCGGGCAGGTTTTGGTTGCGGTCGGGCAGATATTTCGTGTGGTAGGGTAGGTATTTCGCGCGGTCGCGGTCGGGTAGCTAAGTATTGGGTATAGCAGACTGCCAGCCTCGGATGGACAGGTACAAAATAGCCGCTTGCTTATTTATATGGGTTTTGTCTGCATCAAACAGGTACAATGCATAATATTTATCGACTATATCTCCTTCCCTTTCATTGCCGCACTTACCGCAACATCCATCACGCGCTCTGCATAGGGGCGCGATAGGTCGTTCAGCTTTTCGGTTTCGGTGTGAATGCGGTCTTTATCGCGCAGCAGGATGGCCTGTCTCAGGGTTTGCATCTGCGCCAGCGTATCTTCTACTTCCTGTGTTTCTAAAAGAGTGCGGTGCTTTTCCATAAAGCGGGCGGTGGTATCAAGCATTTGCCCGGCTTCGGTGGTCGCTTCCACAATGGCGCGCTCCTGCATGTCTTCGCGCGCGTTGGTGAGCGAGGCGAGGAGCGCCGCCTCTACATCTGCATCCGTGAGGCCGTACTGCGGCTTTACCTCAATGCTCTGGGCTACGCCGCTGCGCTGCTCTGTAGCGCTCACTTTAAGGATACCATCGGCATCTACAAGAAAACTGATCTCTACTTTGGGCAACCCCGCAGGCATGGCCGGGATGCCGGTGAGGTTGAAGGAAGCCAGCCTGCGGTTGTCCTTTACGAGATCGCGCTCACCCTGGTAAACAGAGATAACAATGCCGCTCTGCCCGTCTTTCTGCGTGGTATATTGCCTGCCTGCCTTCATGGGTATCTTCGAGTTCCGGGGGATGAGCACATCCATCAGTCCGCCCATGGTTTCAATGCCGAGGCTCAGCGGCGTTACGTCGAGCAGGAGCATGTCTGAGTTCTTCCCGGCGAGTATATCGGCCTGCACGGCTGCGCCGAGGGCTACAACTTCATCGGGGTTCAGCTCGTCAAAAAGCTCTTTGTTGAAGAACGTTTTTACGCTTTCCTTAACCAGCGGCACGCGGGTGGAGCCGCCAACCATTACTACGGCGTCTATCTTATCGGCGGTAAGCCCGGCATCTTTCAGTGCTGCTTTGCAGGATGCAATGGTGCGTGCTACGAGTGGCCCGATGAGGCTATCGAACAGGCTGCGGGTGATGGTAAACTGCCCGCCTGCTGCCTCAAAGCTATAGGTATCATGTGCCGATAAGGTTACTTTGGCATTGCGCGCTTCGAGCCTCAGAGCCTGATAATCTTCAGCGGGAATAGCATACTGCGTGCGGCACCACTCAATGATGGCGTTATCGAAATCATCACCACCAAGATAAGTATCGCCATTGGTAGCCAGCACTTCAAAAATGCCGCCTGCGATCCTGAGGATCGAAACATCGAACGTGCCGCCGCCAAGATCATATACGGCAATGGTCTTTTCTTCTTCCGGTTTAATGCCTAAACCATAAGCAAGGCTCGCTGCCGTTGGCTCATTCACGATGCGCAGCACATCGAGGCCGGCAAGCTTTCCGGCATCGCGGGTAGCCTGGCGCTGGGCATCATTAAAATAAGCAGGCACCGTGATCACCGCTTTATTGACCGGTGTTTTGAGCAGGTGCTCGGCACGCTCCTTCAATTCTTTCAATATAAACGAGGAGAGGTCGATGGGGGAATAAAACCGCTCGCCCACCTGGATCTTTACGAGCGAATCGGCATCCTCATCAATCACCTTATAGGCAAAGTAACCGGAGCTATCTTTTACGTCTTTATAGGATTTACCCATGAGGCGCTTTACGGAATAGATGGTGTTCTGCGGCTCTTCGATAAGAAACTCTTCTGCCTCTGCGCCCAGGTGAATAACGCCGTCCTCGCCGAAATGAATGATGGACGGCACGAGCGTGAGCCCGTCTGTTTCGCGCAATGCCAGCGGGAACCGCCTGCCTTCTTCCTCACGCACTACGGAAATAAGGCTGTTGGTGGTGCCGAGGTCTATGCCTACAATGATCTCTTCTTCCTGCAGGCTGCCGGTGGCTATATTAATGGATACTTTGGCCATTTTAGTGGTTGATTACGGGCGCAAAGGTAGGGCAGGAAAAAGGGGTTGTGTATTGTACAGGACCGGCAAAGGATATTTTTCGGAATATAGCTAAAGCTGTAAATCTATAGCGGCTGTGCGGCCCCGTAGGGTGCCGGATGTTTGTAGCAATAAGCGCATGGTATTGCAGGCCGTCCCGTAGGGACGGGATGTTTGTTGTTAGCAAAGGAGCATGATAAATGCATAGATAATCGGAAACCCGTAATATTGAAGCAAATCTTCAACCTTTTATAATGCCTAATACCTATACTCAACTATATATTCATTTTGTCTTCGCAGTCCGTTTCCGCGCGGCACAATTGCTGCCGGCCTGGGATGAGGAAGTGCGCCGCTACATTACCGGCATTGTACAAAATCATGAGCACAAATTGCTCGCAATTAATAACATGCCGGATCATATGCACCTTTTCATAGGGCTTGATCCAAAGCAGTCTTTATCTGCACTGATGCAAAAGGTAAAAGGTGATAGTTCTGCGTTTATCAATGAAAGACAATGGTTGCCGCAACCTTTCCGGTGGCAGGAAGGATATGGAGCATTCAGTCATAGCAAATCGCAGGTGGATGCTGTTGTTAAATACGTTGCCGCACAGCAGGCACATCATAACAAAGTTTCATTTGGTGCCGAATACCGTAAGATGCTCACAGACTCAGGTATTGAATGGGATGAACGTTATGTATTTCGCGATATGGAATAGGAATTACGGTACAACAAACATTACGTCCCTACGGGACGGCCTGATATATACGGGTCGCTTATTGCTACAAACATTCGTCCCCTACGTGGCCACCCGCACACTCATAGCAGCATAAGCATAATATTTTTATCCCCGCCGGTGCTTTGTCCGCGTCCTATCATTGCCTAAAAATTTGGAAAGAAAATTCTTAGCCGTTCCTTCCATATTGAGCGTGATCTTTTTCATTATGCTATCCTCCGGCCTTGCGAAGAAGGTTGTTTTATGTACATGCTGCTTATGGTTGGCTGGCTCTTCTGAAAAGTAATAGTTGGAGATACAGGCGCGCATACCGCCGGGCAGGGCAACCTTACTTACGGAATGTACCGATTCAGTATGCGTCTCCATCATAATAAGCCTGTTGAACTTTGCGTGGATTTCCTTTCGATCCTTCATGGCTTTATCCCACAGCTCTAAGTTGCCGCCGCTGTTTTCCGGCCAGTCTGGCGTAATGTAGTAGAGGGCATTGAGCACGCGGTAAAGGCGGCCGTCGCCATCGTGCGAGTTGTCCAGATGAGGCAATAAAAAATCGCCTTCCAGCATTTGGGAGATGCCGCTGCCATAAAGTGACGCATCGGCATAAAGGTCATTGAGACCTGTGATTTGCCCCACAATTTTAACTACTGCATCATCATGAAAAGCAAAAAGAATATCGGCAATTTCGGGTGCGTAATCTTCCAGCTTGATACCTGTGCGCTTGCGCTCTTTCACGGTATCGCGCAGCATTAGTGCAGATGAATCGGGCAGGGAGGAGAATATGCTTTGGGCTACTTCCTGCGGCAGCAGATCATCGATAAAAAAATGATGTACCGGGCCGGATTGCTGCCAGTATCTTGTAAGGGCTTCGCGATAAGTGGAAAGGTGTGCTGCAATGGCTGTGGATAGCTCGGTGCGGGTCATGAATGCTACTTTAGTAAGGGTTTAAAAATAACAAGAACTTGCGGGATCCATTAAGCAGATTTTCCTCGTGTTGGATGAGGCCTTTCCGATCGCGCCGCCTCTTAGCGCTATTTAATTAACTTTGCCCACCTTAAAAATATAACTGCATTGCGCTTAAAATCGCTGGATATAAAAGGCTTCAAATCCTTTGCTGATAAAACCCAGATCCTGCTCAACCATCCCATTACCGGCATCGTAGGCCCCAATGGCTGTGGTAAGAGTAATATTGTGGATGCCATCCGCTGGGTAATCGGCGAGCACAAAATAAAATCCCTGCGATCAGATAATCTGGAAGATCTCATCTTCAACGGCTCACGCACACGCTCCGCCAGCGGCATGGCCGAGGTTTCCCTTACGTTTGAGAATACGCGCAACCTTCTGCCAACCGAATTTACTACCGTTACCATCACCCGTAAATTTTATAAGAATGGCGAGAGCGAATATCGCCTCAATGACGTAAGCTGCCGCCTCAAAGACATTCATAACCTCTTTCTCGATACCGGCGTTAGCAATGACTCCTACGCTATTATAGAGCTGGGCATGGTGGATGATATCATTAAAGATAAGGAAGGCAGCCGCCGGAGAATGCTTGAGCAGGCAGCAGGTATCTCCATCTATAAAACAAGAAAAAAAGAAGCGAAACTAAAGCTCGATGCCACTGAGCAGGATCTGAGCCGTATTGAAGATCTGCTGTTTGAGATTGGCAACAACCTGCGCACGCTTGAAAGCCAGGCAAGGAAAGCAGAGCGCTACTTTCAGATAAAGGGAGAATATAAAGAAGTAAGCATAGAGCTTGCAAAAGCTTCTTTAGAGGATTTTAACGATCAGTACAAAAACCTCAATGAGCAGCACGAGCGCGAGGGCGACCGGAAATTAGAGCTCGAAACAGCATCTGCAACAGAAGAGGCGGCTTTGGAAAGCCAGAAGGTGCAGCTTATAGGCCGCGAGCAGGAGCTGAATGGATTGCAGAAGGGCTTTAATGAATTGCTCAACCGCATCCGCCAGTTGGAAAGCGATAAAAAATTAGCGGCACAGCGGCTGGAGCATCTGCGCGAGCGCGAAAAAAACCTCAATGAGTTTTTAAATGGCGCAGGCCTCCAGTTACAGCAGATCGAAGAAACCATTGCCTTTGCCGGCCGGCAGATAGAGACCGAAAGCGAAGCGCTCGAAGACCTGCGCGACCAGATAGAAGGCCTGCGCGCCAATGTAGATGAGCGCCGTGAAGATTTTGATGCGAAAAAACGCCTGCTCGATTCTATGCGCGGCGAGCTGCAACAGGCACAGCGTCGGCAGTTTGAAGCAGAAAAGAAAGTGGCCATTGCCGATACTTCTGTTACAAACATACAGCGCAGCATGCAGCAGGTGCAGGATGAGCGTGGGCAGCGTGTGAGCCAGATAAGCCAGATAAGGGCCGAGCGCACGGATGCCGCAGATGCCTTGCAGGATAAGGGAGATGAGCTGCAAAGCCTTACTACACGCCAGGAAGAAGTAAAGGAAAAGATACTGCAAAGCCAGGCGCAGCTGGAAGCCCAGCGTGCACAGCTTGTTGAGGAGAACAGGAAATTAGACAGCCGCCGCAATGAGCACGATCTGTTGAAATCGCTCGTAGATAGTCTCGAAGGCTACCCGGATAGCATTAAATTCCTTGCAAAAAACCGCGACTGGAGCAACGCTGCGCCGCTATTTTCAGATGTATTTATCGTAAAGCCGGAATACCGTACTGCCCTCGAAAGCGTACTCGATCAGTATCTTAATTACTATGTAGTAGCGGATATCAATGAGGCTGCGCAAGCTATAAGATTATTGGAAGGCGCAAAAAAAGGCAAAGCCAATTTCTTTCTCCTTGATAAAGTTGGGCCCCGCCCCGATGAGCTTATAGCAGAGCCGTTACATGCAGGCAATTATATTCATGCGCTGGATGCGGTTGAGGTAGATGACCGCTATATGCCACTCGCAAAATTCCTGCTACACGGCGTTTATATCTATGATCAGCTTCCTGATAATGCCTATGCGCCGGGCTATGTGCTGGTAGATAAGAGCGGGCGTTTCCGTAGTGGCCGGTATGCCGCGAGCGGCGGCTCTGTGGGTATTTTTGAAGGTAATAAAATTGGCCGTGCTAAAAATTTAGAGCGCCTTGCGGAAGAGATTGCAGCGCTTACGGATACCACAGCAAACCTGCACCGGCATATTACCGAAACACAAACGCGCCTCACCGGCTTTAACCAGGCCCTCAATGACCGCGCTATTGAAAGCACGCGCACTGAGCTGGCACGTATCCAGGCGCACATTGTAAACCTTACCCACCGCGCAGAGAATTTTGAGCACCTTAATGTAACCAGCGAAGTCCGACTTGCCGACCTGCAGGAGCAATTGGCCCAAACCCAGGACAGCATTTATGATACCCGGGCAGAGCTGGAAAGCGTTAATGAAATACTGGGTCAGATGCAGGCAGATATCAGGCAGGCAGAGCGGGAATTCGGGGCCGTGGAGCTGGAGTTCAATATGGTTTCGCAACAATACAACCAGCAGAATATTCAATACACCCGCCAGCAAAGCAAAATAGAGAACAGCAGGCAGGAGCTTGCCTTCCGCAAATCTCAGCTTACCGATACACAGCAGCAGATAGCCCATAACCGGGAGCAATTGCAGCAAACAACCCTGCAGACTGCTGAAACCGAAGGCCGGCTGCATGGCGGGGATAATGAGCTCTATGAGCTCCTCACCAAAAAAGAAAAAGACGAGCGAGACCTCAACGAAAAAGACCGCGCCTACTATGAGCTGCGCAATGCCGTGAGCGCCCGGGAAAGCGCCTTATCCCAGCGCCGCCGCGAGCGGGAGCAGGCCGATATGCTTCTTAATGGAATTAAGGATAAGCTCAATGAAATGAAACTCAAACTGGCGGGTATGAAAGAACGCCTGAGCGTAGAATTCAAAGTGGCTCTCGAAGAAATACTTGACCAGCCCCGCAATACAGAGCAAACGGTTGAAGCGCTCAATGCCGAAGCAGAGCGCATGAAAAAGCGCCTTGAGAACATGGGCGAGGTAAACCCAACGGCCATTGAAGCCTATACCGAGATCAAGGCACGCCACGATTTTATCGTGGAGCAGAAAACGGACCTGGAAGATGCCAAAGATTCACTGCTTGCAACCATCGAAGAAGTAGAAATTACAGCCAACAGCAAGTTTAAAGAAACCTTCGATGCGGTGCGCGCCAATTTCGTAGAGGTGTTCAAAGCGCTCTTTACAGAAGATGATGCAGCAGATCTACGCCTCACCGACCCCGATAATATTGCAGATAGCGGCATAGAGATCTACGCACAGCCAAAGGGCAAAAGGCCCAGCACGCTGACGCAGCTGTCCGGCGGTGAGAAGACACTTACCTCAACCGCCTTTCTATTTGCCATCTACCTTATAAAGCCCGCGCCTTTCTGTATTCTCGATGAGGTGGATGCTCCGCTCGATGATGCCAACGTGGGCAAGTTCACCAATATGATCCGCCGGTTTTCAGATAACTCGCAGTTCATCATCGTTACGCACAATAAGCAGACGATGGCTGCTGTGGATGTTATCTATGGCGTAACAATGCAGGAACCAGGAGTAAGCAAGCTGGTGCCCGTAGATTTCAGGAGCTTGAATTAACTTCAATAACAATCATCTTCTTCAAAAAAAGGATGCTGTTTCGCAGCATCCTTTTTTACAGCTCTTTTTTTATAAAACTCAATTCTTTATCATCACCTGCTTGGTGCTTATCTGCTCATTATCTAATACCGTAAGGCTATATATCCCACTTGCAAGCTGGCGTACAGATATCGTTTCTTTAAAGGAACTCCCGGCTGTCGTCATGCTTTTTGCTGCTACTACCTTCCCGGCAATATCCACAAGTTGATAGGTTATTTTGCTGCCAGCAGTGCATGCTCCTTCCAGTGTAAACTGGTTACTGGCAGGGTTTGGAAATACATGGTATGATGTCTTGGAATTTACGCCCGGTATGGCCAGGTTCGGCTGGAGGGTAATTGGATGAATCAGCGTATCCGAGCATACACTGTTGGATGCGATGAGCGTGATCTGGTGCGCGCCGGTCGTAGAAAAACGACAGCTGTCATTTGCCTTATTGCTAATCAGTGCGGCATCTGAATACCATGCAAGTGAAGTTGCATTCACCGTGGTGCTGCTAAGCTGTATGTATTTGCCCACTTTAGCCGTGGCGGGCAGGGTAGCGTTTGCTGTAACGATATTTGCCACGGGATATTTAGCCCCTACGCCTACCGCATACCAGGCATTGGTCGTTTGGATCACTTCATTCGAGCAGGCCCCGTAAAGGTCTGTAGCAGCCTGTATAGCAGCATCACGCGCATCAGAGTAGCCTGAGAAAGAGGTAAGATAAACAGTGAGCGAGCGGTAGGCAATGGCCGCAGCCTTATCCGTTCCGATGCCGGTTACCGAATACGCGTTGCTCAGATCATTAGTACATGTTTTGCCAATGCTCAGCAGATAATACCAGAAATTCTGAACGCCGGAGTTGGTATGTACACCCCCGTTATCATCAACCCCGCTGTACCAATAAGTACCCATATAAGTATCAGGATCTGTAAAGGTGTTTGGGTTAGACATGCTCCTGAAACCCTGGCCATTGCGGTAAATTTCCTTGCCAATCGTCCAGGTGAAAATTGTAGGCTTGTATTTCTTTTCAATGGTCTTGCCGAAGATGTCGCTGAAGGATTCATTGAGCGCGCCGGATTCATCCTC
This sequence comes from Chitinophagaceae bacterium, assembly GCA_965246905.1. GTDB lineage: Bacteria > Bacteroidota > Bacteroidia > Chitinophagales > Chitinophagaceae > UBA1952. The sequence continues at coordinate 87,969 of CBDFFZ010000020.1, read as the reverse complement.
ATAATCAAGACCGGCGGAATATTCTGTAACGCCGTGCGACAGCGATGGCTAACAATTTCAATACACGTAAGCGAGCGCATACCGGAGGTAGTATTTCCATCCCCGAATATTACTTCGTGCCCATCCCAGAAGGGGAAGCATAGCCGCATGTTATACCCTGTGGTTTTCATTTAAAAAAGAAGAAAGGTTGAGTGGTGTGCTTAAGGCTACGTGGGTGGCAGCTTTTTGTTTTGGTTCACTATCCGGGGCGCTGCAATGGTTTGATGCCGGGTTTTATGGCTCAATATTCACCTCCGGCCTGCTCTGCCTTATTTATGTAAAATGCCATACAGAGCGTATTGCCGCGGCCCCAAAAGGGGAGCAGGAAAGGGATTTTGATAAACAGCAGCCATCCCGCAAAGCGGAATAACCTGCGCTTGCCAAATAACAACGCTTTGCCATCATGATAAGCAATACTTACCGTACTTTGCACTTATATGCTCAGCGGAAAAGAACTTATACTCGCTACGAAGCCATTTGCACATGAGATCCGGTGGAAGAGCTGGTTTCATACGCTTACTACTTTTGCTATGCTCGTAGGAGCTATTGTGGGTACTTATGTTGTTCCATCGCTTGCCGGGCGTATCGCCTGTAGCCTTGCAGTGGCGCTATTGCTTTCCCGCTTCTTCCTTATTTTCCACGATTTCCAGCACCATACCATCCTTTATAAATCGAAGGTTGCGACTGCTATATTTACCCTGTATGGTATTTATATGATCACCCCGCCCAGCATCTGGAAACGCTCGCACGATCATCACCATAACCACAATGCCAAGCTTTTCAGCGCAAGCATAGGCTCTTACCCCATCATGACGCGGCAAAAATTTGAAGAGGCCACCCGCAAGGAGCGCTTTGAATATCTTGCTACCCGCCACTGGCTCAATATGGTGTTCGGTTATTTTACTATGTTCCTCTATGGTATGTGCATCCAGTCATTCCTGGCCAATATGCGCAAGCACTGGGATTCCATGGCTATTGTAGTGCTGCATGTAGGTATTGCTGTTTTTCTGTTCGTAAAGTTTGGCTGGCTGGTTTGGCTGCTTTCTTTCTCATTGCCGTTCTTCTTATCGCATATGCTTGGCGCCTACCTGTTTTATGCGCAGCACAATTTCCCTGCAGTTTCTTTTAAAACCAATGCCGACTGGAACTACGCGCAGGCTGCGCTGGAGTCTTCCTCTTTTATGAAGCTCAATTTATTCTGGCGCTGGGTTACGGCCAATATCGGCTACCATCATATCCATCACCTCAATGCCCGCATCCCGTTTTACAGGCTGCCCGAGGCTATGGCGGCTATACCGGAGCTGGCCAACCCACGCATCACCACGCTCAATCCACTGGAAATTATTGCATGTCTGCGCCTGAAAGTATGGGATCCGGAACAGGGCAAAATGATTGGCCTCCGCGAGATGAAAGCCCCCGCCCTAAAGCGCAGATCGACCGCAAGAAATATGAAAGAGCAGGTAGCGTAATTGCAGCTGCGCTACCTGTGATCAGTCACTGCCTTTTTACAAATCACAGTCAGGCTTTAGCCTGAATAAAATTATAGCCCACGGTTTTAACCGTGGGTAATACAGATGCACCGGCAGACCGGAATTATCCCTGTGTTTCCTGCGTCTTAGCAGCCCGCTCTAAGCTATTTACCCGCTGCACCAGCGAATCAAGGTTACGGAAATGGATAAAGGCCTTCCGGTATTTATTGGCATCGAACGCCGGAGAGCCCATATATATATCGCCCGGCTTTGTAATGCTTTTAGAAATGCCCGATTGAGCAGTAATAATAGTGCGGTCTGCGATCTGCAAATGGCCTACAATACCCACCTGCCCGCTAAACATACAATGCTTGCCCACCTTCGTAGAGCCGGCTATCACATTGTGTGCAGCAATGTAGGTATGCTCGCCGACCTCCACATTGTGCGCTATATGAATCAGGTTATCAAACTTCACGCCTTTGCGTAGTATGGTTGATCCAAGGGTAGCGCGGTCGATGGCACAGTTCGCACCTATCTCTACATCATCCTCAATTACTACGTTGCCGATCTGCGGAATTTTTTTGCCGCCATCCGGCCCGGTAGCAAAGCGGAAACCATCACTGCCGAGCACCGTACCCGAATGAATAATGCAATTCTTACCAATCACCGTATCCGAATAAATTTTCACCCCGGCAAAAATGGTTGTGTTATCGCCAATCATTACGCCATCGCCAATGTAGGACTGCGGGTAGATTTTTACATTGTTCCCAATCTTCGCGCCAGCGCTGATCACTGCAAATTCGCCTACATAAAAATCAGCGCCTACTTCTGCTTCGGGCGAGATAAATGCCTGTGGCGAAACGCCTGTTTTATTCATTTTCACCGTATTGTACATTTCTAAGAGCTGCGCAAATGCAGCCTCGGCGCGCTCCACCCGGATCAGCGTAGCAGATACAGGAGCCGTAAGCTCAAAATCTTTATTAATAATAACGATGGACGCCTGCGTGGTGTATATATGCTGGGTATAAAGCGGATTTGCTAAAAAAGAAACGGAGCCCGGCACTCCCTCTTCGATTTTAGCAAGCTTTGACACCTTTGCTCCGGCATCGCCTTCAATGTTTCCTTGCAATACATCGGCAAGTTGCTGCGCAGTAAATTCCATAAATAATGAGTGCTTTGTGTGAAGGGCTAAGATAGGATTTGTTTCCCCAGTGTCAGTCTTTTCTAAAAGGTGAACAGCCTGATAATTTTCAGCTTATTTTTAAAAGCCAATTACCTCAACGCAGGATTTTATGAAAGCAATCTTCTTTTTTGCCGCTTGTTTTTTTACGATGATGGTCCATGCACAGCATTTTTCCGTAGGTGTACGAACCGGGATTGCTGCCTGGCACGGAAAAGGTTATGATGAGATGGCCTTCAGCGATGTAAAAGCGGCCCATAACCTCTGGGAGAAAGAGCTTTTTACGCGGTATGAATTTAAAAACCACCTTGCGCTTGAAGCTGGCTTTAATACCTTCAGGTCGGCGGCATATAGCTGGCACTATGGCATTTGCGGCACCGGCGGCTTACCGGAATCCTATGAAAGCAATCATAGCGTTTCAGACCGGTTTTATGGCCTCAACCTGCACCTGCAATATGGCTTTGCCTGCGCTCATCTCAAAGGCTTCCGGAACTATCCGGGCATCCTGCTTGCCCCCACTTTGCAGCGCAATACGCTGGTTACGGATACTTACCATACCGGCAATGGCGAAACAACCTCCGTTGCGACTGTATTTTACAAAGGCGTTTTTCAGTTTGGCATTGATGATGAGCTGCGCTACCAGCTTACCCATAATATTCAGGTTCATTCTTTATTTACTTATAAATGGAACGGCGGCAGTGATGTTCTGCGCCATTGCTTTAGTGCGCAGCTTGGCGCCGCATGGCAATTATAGATTGCAGGAGGCCACGGCACAACTTTTTCATGCTGCTAAGCAACACAACAATTACCATCATGGAAACGAAGCAAAATAAAGCAACTTACAACCGCCCCGAAGGCGATCGTGTATTAGACGGCACGCTGGTACGTACGAACCTGCCCGATTCTATCCGACAGATAAAGAGCGAGAATGCATGGGAGAACAGTGATCGCAATGCGATAACCCTGCTGCACAGCGCTGAATTGCGCATTGTATTAATGGCACTAAAGCAAAATGCGGATGTAATACCCCATGCTCCGGAAGGCGCTTCCTACATTCAAATAATTGAAGGCCGCATCTGGTTAGAGACGGGTGAGCAAAGCCTTTCATTAGATGCCGGCGATGGGCTTGCACTTGCTCCGGGCTCCAGCCGCCGTTTTTTTGCAGAAGCAGAGACAATATTGATGCTCACCCTATCCGGGCAGCCGGGCGATGAGAGCGGCATTGATTTTAGCCGACAATCCACTTTTTAAGTAGGATATTTACTCAATAAAAAAGCGACAGGAATACTGCCGCTTTTTCTTGTTTTAATGCAGGATGTGATTTAATAATCTGCATCATCGAGGCTTAGCTGGGCCAGCGCTTTCGCAAGCTGATCATCATTGGGTGCTATGCCATGCCATTCGTGTGTGCCTTCCATAAAGTCGACGCCTTTGCCCATGGCCGTGCGCATAAGTATTACAATTGGCCTGCCTTTACCTATATATGTTTTAGCGATCTCCAATGTGCGGATGATCTCTTCCATGATATTACCGTCCATCTCCAGCACCTGCCAGTTGAAGGCGGCAAATTTTGCATTAAGGGATTCTACGTTCATCACCTCGGCAGTAGGTCCGTCTATCTGCTGGCCGTTCACATCGATGGTGGCGATAAGGTTGTCAATTTTATGGTGCGCTGCAAACATAATGGCCTCCCAGTTCTGGCCTTCATCCAGCTCGCCATCGCCATGCAGGGAATAGACAAGACGATCATCGCCATTGAGCTTTTTGCTTATTGCCGCGCCGCAGGCTACGCTTATGCCCTGACCTAATGAGCCAGAGGCAATGCGAACGCCGGGAAGATGCTCATGCGTGGTAGGGTGGCCTTGTAGCCGCGTATCTAACTTACGGAAAGTACCTAATTCTGAAATGGGAAAGTAACCCGAGCGCGCCAGCACACTATACAGTACAGGTGAAATATGACCATTGGAAAGAAAGAAAAGATCTTCACCTGCTCCATCCATCTTAAAATCAGGGTTATGCTTCATGGTATGGAAGTACAGAGCGGTCAGGAAATCTGCGCAGCCTAAAGAGCCGCCGGGGTGGCCACTCTGCACACCATGCACCATACGTACGATATCCCGGCGTACCTGGCCGGCAATTTTTTCCAGTTGCTGTATTTCCATGTCGCTTTTTAATTGGTGCGCAAAGGTAGGGCGGAGGCGGCAATTTGCATTTAGCCTCAGGCCGAAGTATTTAGCTGGGCATGTGATTATCTGAATCGCGGATTAAGCGGATGGCCTTTGGCCATTCTTATTCTCTTCTCTGGATCTGCGAAATCCTTTAATCCGCTTAATCCGCGATTCAGAATTTTGTATGAGCCCCCCCCACGAAGCGTAGCCCTGCCCGTAGTAGGATGCACACAACATCTAACGCGTGCTTACGTAGCTCTCTACGGGCAGGCGCTTGGCTATGGAGCGGGCAAGGGTCATTTCATCAGCATATTCAAGTTCGCCGCCAAAGGCTATGCCGCGGGCTATGGTAGTGATTTTTATTGGCAGGTTCTTCAGCTGTTGAGAGATGTAATAAACCGTAGTATCACCTTCAATAGTTGGGCTCAGCGCCATAATGAGCTCTTCTATACCATTTTGTTCTACACGTTCGCGCAGCGGGAAGATATTGAGTTGGTCGGGTCCGATGCCATCAAGTGGGGAAAGGATGCCACCGAGCACATGATAAAGGCCATTATATTGTTGCGTGCTTTCAATAGCTATGACATCTCGGATGCTCTCCACGACACATACCTGTGCCCCATTGCGGGCGCGGTTGGAGCAGATAGCGCAGACTTCCGCATCGGATACGTTGTAGCAGACCTTACAATGGCGGATATGTTCGCGCATATCGGCCAGCGCTTTAGTGAAACTGATAACTTCTTCCTGCTCCATTTTCAGGAGATGAAGTACCATTCTAAGCGCCGTTTTCCTGCCTATGCCAGGGAGTTTTGAGAAAGCTCCGACAGCGTCTTCTATTAATTTTGAAGAGAAAATCATTGCTATAAAGATACCGAAAAAAGGCCGCTCCGGAAGGGAGCGGCCTTTAATTAAGGTGTTAAGAGAGGTGTGTTACTGCTTGGTTACCTTACCGATAGCGCGAATGCCATCCTGACGAAGCTCTACAAAATAGATGCCTGTATTCAGATTGCTGATATCCATTTTAAAGCCTGTCTGGCCTGCATATACTTTACCAAAGCTGATACTTCTAACAGCGCGGCCTGTAATATCAACCACGCGTGCGGTAAGCTCTGAACTATTCTTAGCAACATAGCTCATGCTGATGGTACCGTAAGCAGGATTTGGAAAAATAGTAATTGCTTCCGTGTTGGATGCTTCTGTCAATGTTGCGGTACCTGCAATGCCAAGGCCACCTGCAAAAGTTACTGAATTACATACCTGGCCAGGTGTTGTAGAGGTGCTATCGGTTTTAGTAGCCGTACCGCTGCGTGCATAGCCATATACACAATAGGTACGTGTACCATTGCCATTCGTTGTAGATGGAGTATAGGTTTTATTTAGCTGGATTGTATCTCCTACTGCTTTGCTGTAGCCAGTGTAAAGCCAGATAAAGCCCTGCTGGCTGAATGGATCATGCATAAATACTGTATCTGTTGCTACAATTGCACCAGGGCCGAGGTTTGTTACAATAAGCTTTTGATTTAATACGACGCCGGCTTGGATAGTAGATCCATTTGCAGGGCTAACAATCTGAAATTTCAGATTTACTTTTTTCTGGGCTGTTGCAGCGCCTGCGAGCAGCAGTGCTGCTGCCAAGAGTGTGTAGATTTTTTTCATTTTTTGAATTTAAGCGTGAAAATACATTCTTTTAAGAAAATGCCAAATTTTTTTTGAGTTGATGATTATAGTTTTCCATTGATTTTATGTCGCTTGATGTCCCTTTCAGTCTTTTTTCTAAAATTTTTGTTTAATGCTTCAGTCAGGTCTATACCCGTTTGGTTAGCAATGCAAAGCACTACCCATAGCACATCCGCCAGCTCATCGCCCAAATCCTTTCCCTTATCGCTTTCCTTAAAAGATTGCTCCCCGTACTGGCGTACCATGATGCGCGAAAGCTCTCCAACTTCTTCCATCAGGATGCCTAAATTGGTGAGCTCACTGAAGTAGCGTACCCCATAAGTTTTAATCCACTTATCTACTTTTTGCTGCATTGCGCGGATTGTTAGCTCTTCCATCATTTTTCTTTTGTCTGTCTTGGCAAAATAATAGAACTTACGCACCACAATCTAATTTCTGTTTCAAAATCAAAATAACCGTTTTGCATTTTGGCTTTTTAATTAATAATGCCTTATACCTCTGATGTTGCCGCCACACAGGCGCTTACCCAAAAATTTGCACAGATACGCCAGGCCGTTGGCCAGGTAATTGTTGGCCAGGAAGATGTGGTGGATAAGCTGCTCACCTCTATCCTCTGCAATGGTCACAGCCTCCTTGTAGGTGTGCCCGGCCTCGCTAAAACACTGCTCGTAAAAACGGTTGCCGATGCGCTGGATCTTTCTTTCAAGCGCATTCAGTTCACCCCAGATCTGATGCCTTCGGATATTACCGGCGCAGAGATTTTGAATGAGCAGCGCCAGTTTCAATTTCTTAAGGGGCCTGTATTCGCCAACATCGTGCTTGCGGATGAGATCAACCGGACGCCCCCTAAAACGCAGGCCGCCCTGCTCGAAGCCATGCAGGAGCGCAGCGTTACGACTGCCGGCCAAAACTACCCGCTGCCATCGCCATTCTTCGTGTTGGCTACTCAAAACCCCATTGAGCAGGAGGGTACTTACCCGTTGCCGGAAGCCCAGCTCGACCGCTTTATGTTCATGATTACGTTGGATTATCCATCGTTTGCAGAAGAGGTAAGCATTGTGCGCAATACCACTGGTTCAAAAACGGTGCAGTTGGATAAAGTGCTGGATGCAGCCGGAATATTGGAATTTCAGGCGCTCATCCGCAGGGTGCCTGTGCCGGATAATGTGCTGGAATATGCGGTTGGCCTGGTGCACAAAACACGGCCTTCCAATGCAGCCGCCCCGGATATTGCAAAGCAGTACATTGCCTATGGCGCCGGCCCGCGGGCATCACAATACTTAGTGCTCGGCGCCAAATGTCATGCGCTGCTTAATGGCAAGTTCTCGCCGGATATTGAAGATGTTAGAGCGCTTGCGCTTCCGGTGCTGCGCCATAGGGTAGTAAGAAATTATAAGGCGGAAGCAGAAGGTGTAACACAGGAAAAGCTGATTCGCGAGCTGATGTAGAAAATATCATTTATGCAGTGCCATACTATTAATTCTATTAGGATTGCTGCCGCATTATCCAAATAACAATAAAGGCAACAACAGTAATCAATAATATTATAGCCACGGCTATCCAGGCCCAGCGCTGCTCCACCATTTCACGGCGGGAGCGGCGCTTTTTCTTTTTGAGGGACTGCTGCAGTTGGTTATTCAGCTTCCGCGCAACGGCTTTTGCTTCCATTGCATCAAATCCTTGCAAGCCTTCGAGCGCATCGCTTTCCATCCCTTCGCCGGCAAGCATCAGCTCTACTTTATGCAGCTCATCGCCCGTCAGTGTACCGCCAAGATATGCCAGCAGCTTATCCTCCGGCAAATTGCCTGGGTTAGCGCTATCGGATATGTGTTGCGTACCGCTCATTGTTTAGGTTAGTTTGCGAGCTTTTTTTCGAGCACTATTTTCAGGTTTCGCTTGCCATTCTGTATATGGCTTTTTACCTGCGCAAAGGTAAAGCCTGTAGCCTCCATGATCTGCTGGTAGCTCTGCTTTTGCAGATAAAACTGCGCCACACATATTTTCTGCTCACCTGCCAGCCCGCACAATGCTTCCTCCATTTGCTCAAGTGTTGCTTCATGAAGTAGCAGCTCTTCTTTTGTATCAGGCGAAGCAGCTATGAATTGCAGTGTCTCCTCATCGGCAAGCCTCGTTTTATCGCGCAGTAACTGGAGGCAATGATTGCGCATGAGGATGTAGAGCCAGCCTTTGAAATTCTGTATCTCTCCTTGAGGCAAGTGCATCAGCGCTTTAAGAAATATCTGCTGAACGGCATCCTGTGCTGCATCCTTGTCCTTTAAATATTTCATAGCCACACCCAGAAGCAGGAGTGTATAGCGTTGCAGCAGTATGCCCAGCCAGGTATTATTGCCGCTACTGCGATAATGGCGCAGCAGGTCTTCATCGGTGAGGTTGCTATGTAGTTGTGATTGGGGCAAAGCGTTATTTCCTTGCTGTAAAGATGGAGAAAACGCGGAAATGCACACGACTGTACCTAAATATTTGGAAGTTATATTGTTGATTGGTAAGGTAGCGAAAATGCAAATTTGCCGTGAATCGCCCGCCCGCAGCATTGCCTCCTACCTGTTCTGGTGCATACCAATTTTAGCAGGCTGGATCAGTTATTTATTAGCCCGGAGTAACTGAGTTTTTTAGTTATCGGTCTATGTACTTCATACAAATTAAATATATATATGATAATTTTCGCTTTATTATTTCTCATTAATCATCTTAATGTGATTAAGCCGTAATGTAGTATAACTATAATTGTTTGAGGAAGGAAATCATAATAAGCGATAGAAGCTCTGTGTTTGCACTATGAGTTCCCTTTTGCGGCAAATAGAAGTAATGGCAGAAATCTTAAAAAATACATATATGCAAGCAACTTTCCTCTACATCCTAAAAGAAAATAGTCAAATAATTAAAAAATTAAAATTTTCATAATAAATTCATAATCAATTATAATACAAATCGTAATAATAATATTTAATAATTTTGTTAACAATAGCTTGAGGTATTTTCACGTGATTTATGCAGGCATACTTAGGAGTTATATTAAGCTCAACGTATCTAAATTGATGATTTCCTCGTAAAATATCTATAATAAGTTCATTAATATCTGTCTTGTTATGGCGCGGCGGTTATAAAAAACATTAACTACTTGTCCTTCTTTTGCACGCAATTCATAATGATTAAAAGAATAAAAAAATTTTTCTAATTAACATAAAGTTTCATTGAATAATTGAAGTCAAAACAGTATATGAAAAAAACTTTTAAATTAAAATTAAAGACTTTGCTGCTGCTGCTGGCAAGCTTTACATCGGTCACGATGACCAGTGCGCACCGGATCGAGTATTTCACTGGTACTGGTTGTATTACCATCGGGCAACCATTATCTATGGATGCGTATGTGGTGGCTGCTGCAGTACCACCAACTACAATTGGCAGTTTAAAGGCACCAATGGTACCTGGACCTGTTTCGTAAATGGTGCCAATACCATCAACGGCGCAAGCTTTACAGGTGTTACAGGCGCTACAGGCAGCGGTGCCAATAATGCGCCAACGCTTACCATCCCTACACCAACCTCAGCATTAGAGAATGTAGAGATCCGCTGCCTGATGCGCGATAACAGTTCACCTTGCGGTTCCGGGTCCGACCCTATTTACGGCGGCGATGGCGCTGCGCTCAATGAAGTTAAGAACATCCGCCTGAAAGTTGTAGCAAGTACCGCTATATGCAACGCGGCCTGTACGGATAATACGCTTACCAACTCCAACGGTTTTTACGGCGGCTTCGAAGCAGTAAGCTACGATCCTTCTACAGCAAGTTATACTGATAATAATTTCCTTGGAGGAGCAGGAAGCACCGAATTATCCGGTAGCACAAGTGGTGCCGGATCTTACCTCGTTACAAATAACCCATACGTTTCCAGCTCTACTTTTGGCCGGTTTGCCCCGCATTCCGGCAATGCCCAGCTTGTTGTAAAAGGTAATACTACAGCTGCAACCAAAGTATGGTATAAAACAATTACCGTGCAGCCTGGTGCAGTCTATAATTTTTCTGCATGGGTATCGAGGGTGGATGCTACCGCCCCATTAATCCAGCTGAAGGCAAACAGCACCGTATTGGCATCGCTTACGCCTACCGCTATAGATAACTGGCAGCAGGCCAGTGGCAGCTTTGTGGTGCCTGCGGGCATTATTTCTGTAACTTTTGCCATTATTGATAACGATGCCGCAGCCGGCGTCAATAATTACGCGCTTGATGATATCTGTCTTGTTTTGGCCAGCTCACCGGTTACTATAAGTGGCAATGTTTATGATGATGCCAACGGCCTTACCGACAATACCGTTTTTGGTACACTGGTTTCAGCTGCCAGCACCACGCTATATGCAAACCTGTTCACCTCTGCCGGTGTTTTTATCTCTTCTACAACTGTTACCAGCGGAGCTTATTCTTTTTCCAGCCTTGCGGGCAATACTACTTATAAGGTTGCAGTAAGCACGGTGCAGGGCACTGCCGGCGCAACACCTGCATCCGTACTTACCGGCCAATGGATCAACACCGGGGAATTTACAGGTACAGGTGCAGGAAATGACGGCATACCTGCTAATGGCATACAAACGGTTGCGGTAGGCGAAACAAGTGTAACCGACGTACGTTTTGGCCTGGAGCGCCTGCCAACCAGCGATGATAAATCACTGCTCGGGCAGAGCAACCCCGGTGGCACCAACCGCGTACAGGTTCCGGCACTTACCGGCCTTGATGGCGAAGACGGCGCTTATGCCGGAGGCGCTAAAATCATAATCAAAACTTTACCCAATGCTACAACCGGCGGTATCCTGTACTATGCAGGCACCGCTGTAACAACCGGTCAGATCATCCCATCCTACGATGCTACACTTCTTACCATTGATCCTGTAAACGGAAACGTAACCCCGGTATTTACCTACAGCCATATCGATGCGGCAGGTAAGGAAGATATTACCCCGGCTACAGTAACCATGGAATTTAAAGTGATCAGCCTTACCGGTAATGTGTTTGATGATGCAAATGCGAACATCGCCAAAGATGCGGGTGAAAAATTTGTAAGTGGCACCAATGTTGCCAGCGGCACAGTAAGTGTTGCGGCAGGTGCAAACCTCTACGCCAATCTAATTGACCCTGCGGGCAAAGTGATCCAGTCTGTACAGGTAGCGATAGACGGCACCTATACGCTGTCAAATACACCGATCAACGCTTCCGGCCTTAAAATTCAGCTTTCCCTGAATGCAGGTACGGAAGGCGGCAATATGCCTGCAACAGCATTACCTGCCACCTCAGCACAGAATACCTGGATCAATACCGGTGAAGTTTTTGCAGGCAATACTGCCAGCCAGGCTACCGCAGGTGACGGCATCATTAACCTCACAACACTTGCCGCCCCGATCAGCAACCAGAATTTCGGTATCGAGCGTCTTCCTTTCAGCGATCCTAAATCATCTACACAGGGCAACCCCGGCGGCACCATCAAGGTAACGGTACCCGTACTTACCGGTACAGATGGCGAAGACGGTACCTACACCGGTACTTCCCTCACCAACACTATTGTTATCAATACACTGCCTAATGCAACTACCGGTGGTATCCTTTATTACAACTTAACGCCGGTAACACAAGGCCAAGTGATTACCTCTTTCGATCCTTCGAAGCTTGCAATCGACCCTGTGGACGGCAATGTTACTGCTACATTCACCTACAGCCATAAGGATGCGGGCGGCAAAACAGATGTAACACCTGCTACTGTAACCATGGACTTCAAAGTGGTTACCATCAGCGGTAATGTATTTGATGACGCCAACAACAATGTGGCAAAAGAAAGCGGTGAAAAATTCGTAAGCGGCACTAATGTTGCCAGCGGCGCTGTAAGTGTTGCGGCAGGTGCAAACCTCTACGTAAACCTCATCAATGCTTCCGGCCTTGTAATACAGACTACGCAGGTAGCTATCGATGGTACTTACTCTTTCTCTAATGTGCCTCAGTCAACCAGCGGCCTCAAGCTCCAACTTACAACTGTACAAGGAACTGTTGACGGCGCACAGCCGGCAACTACGCTTCCTGCAACCTCTGCACAGAATACCTGGATCAATACCGGCGAGATTTTCGCAGGTAATACGGCCACTCAGTCAGCAGCAGGCGATGGTATCATCAACCTGACCACCTTAACAGGAGCCACGATCACCGAGCAGGACTTTGGTATCGAGCGCCTGCCAACAAGCGATCCTAAATCATCTACGCAGGGCAACCCGGGCGGTACTATCAAGGTAACAGTACCCGTGCTTACAGGTGCTGATGGCGAAGACGGTACTTACAATGGTACTTCCCTCACTAACACCATCGTGATCAATACACTGCCCAATCCTACTACCGGCGGTATCCTTTATTACAACTTAACGCCGGTAACACAAGGTCAGGTGATTACCTCTTTCGATCCTTCGAAGCTTGCAATCGACCCTGTTGACGGCACTGTGACTGCGGTATTCACCTATAGCCATAAAGATGCAGGCGGCAAAACAGATGTAACGCCTGCTACTGTAACCATGGATTTCAAGGTGATCGCTGTTAGCGGTAATGTATTTGATGATGCGAATGCGAACCTCGTTAAAGAAACTACCGAGAAATTTGTAAGCGGTACCAATGTTGCCAGTGGCACGGTAAGTGTTGCAGCAGGTGCAAACCTCTACGCAAACCTGATTAATGCTTCCGGTACTGTAGTCGGCACTACTCAGGTTGCAGTTGATGGTACTTACTCATTTGCAAATGCCCCACAGTCAACAACAGGCCTGAAGATCCAGCTTTCCACCAACCAGGGGACGATCGATGGCGCACAGCCTGCAACAGCGTTACCTGCAAATTTTGTAAACATAGGCGAGACTACCGGTACGGGCAATACTGCCAGCCAGACAAGCGGCCTTGGTATCATCGACCTTACTACAGGTACAACAGTTGTTACCAACCAGGTATTCGCCATAGAGGCGCTGCCCACACCGATCAATAACGTGCTGCCTGCCTTTATCAACCCCGGTTCAACAGTGAATGTAACCATACCGGATAACAGCTTTCTGAAGTCTGACCCTGATGGCACTGTAGCTTCCATTCGCATTACCGGCTTCCCGGTTTATATAACCAGCCTTCGTATCAAGGATACTACTTACTACGCAAACGCTTCATATATTCCTGCTACCTGCCCTTCAGCACAATGCAAGGCATTCCCTACGGCAGGTGTGGTAATTCCTGTAACTGCTGCCGGACTGCTTACCGTGCCTGTAACGGTGGACCCGCTCGATGGATCATTAATTACCTATATACCCTTCATGGCAACGGATGATGCAGGTAAGGAAAGCCCATCATCTGCAACGGTAAAAGTACCGTTCGGCCTGCCCGATCTTACGCCTACTTTCCAGTACCGCCGCACTACGCTGAATCTTGGCCAGACGACCAATGCGATCTGTAACGTTACCAATATCGGGGATGCAGGCGCGATACCAGCTAATGGAATTATTGTAGTTACCATTGCCAAGCCGGATCCTACTTCGGGCTATTCGATCAGTTCTGATGGCGTAATGACTGCCATTACCATTTTCAGCTCAACACCGGTGGATAATACGAAATGGACCTTCACAGAGGATGCCGATAACCTGACGTTCACGCTGAAAACCGGCAATACAATTCCGGAAGGTACTTTCCTTAAGCTCGGCTTCGTGGTTACCCGTACTGCTACAGGGCCTACAGCAAATGCCTATTCTGTAACTGCAACTATCCGCGGCGGCGGCGGCGGCGAAACAAATCTTGGAAACAACTTCGTAGGTAACACCATCACCAGCGGTAACTAATTTTTTAAAAACACAGTAAAAAACTGATATGAAATCAATCTTTAAGTCAATCGCGTTTTTAGTATTAACAGTAATTGGCAGCAGCATTGCGCACGGCCAGATCTGCTCGCCGCCCAGCAACCAGTTTGCCAACCCGCAGATCACCACTGCCAATCCTAAGCTGAATATGGTGCGTGGTACTACCTATCCTGTACTTTTCAGGTTTGCTAATACCGGTAATCCCGATATCGTGCCCGCTAATTCACTGGAAATTGTAATTACCCTGCCCGACAATGTAAAAATGGAGTTTCAGCCTCCCTATATTGTAGGTACTCCCTGTGGTATCTGGACGATTGACCAGGCTGGTGTGGATTTTATCATCCTTCATAATACCGGTGGAGCTACTTCATTCAGCACTTCCTGCGATATCCAGTTTTATGTAAAGGCCAAGCAAACGAATGTGCTGGAAACCTATAGCGTAGCTGTAAACAGGCTGCCAGGCAGAACATCGTGCGTAGGTGATACAGATCCTTCGTCTTCAAACAATACCAAAGATGCCCAGTTGCTTGCAACATCCAACCCGCTGCCGGTAAAGCTTCAATCTTTCACTGCTTCTGCAAAGGAATGCAGTGCCCAGCTAAGCTGGCAAACAGCAACCGAGCAAAGCTTTAAGCAATTTGAGGTTGAGTACAGCAACGATGGCTCGGAATTCAGCACCGTAGGTAAGGTAGAAAGCAAAGGCCAGGCAGCAGGCAGCAAATACACTTTTGAATTTGCGCAGCCATCCGGCAAAGGCTATTACCGCCTTGCCATGCTGGATGTGGATGGCACAACCAGCTACAGCACAGTTACCAGCGTAGCTACCCATTGCAATAACAGCAAGATCATGGTGTTCCCTAATCCATCCAAAGATTTTGTAAAGGTGAGCGGACTGGAAAGTGGCTCTGTAATAAAAGTATATAATGTAACCGGCTCGCTCGTAAAAGAGATCAGCACTACTTCAGATTTCGAAGTGATCAATATTGCTGCATGGGTAAGCGGCAATTATCAGTTGCAGGTAATTAGCGGTAATGGCAGCATGACCGATAATTTCCGGATCACCAAGCTGTAAGCATTTAATATTATTCTTTTTAAGAAGCTATCCTATAAAAGGGGTAGCTTTCTTTTTTTGTGAAAGAATTTTCTGTATGAGATTCGGATAAAATGGTAGTACCAATTGGCTTCAAATTTCCCTGCCTATGGGCGAGGCAGGAATATGGCCCCAAACAAGCGAAAAAATAATGATATAAATATTCATTTAAATTTTTAATGTTTTGTTTAATAATTGATTTTTATACCTTAAAATTTTATGTTGTACAGGAAATTAATTGAATACCTCCTTATCCGGGGAATAGGAGCTCCTTACCCTGCTAATTGGAGCTTCATACCCCGGAATGCAGGCTTTCTGTTTAGCGTGTAAGGAGGCTCAATACCCTGTAAAGAGGAGATCCTCTTTACAGGGTAGGTATCTATTAAAAGAGCAAGGAGCTGCTATCTAAATAAAAAGGAGGTCTGCATTCTGGTATATAGAGGGCTTCGGATTATTTCTGAACTGTGATTCCTTTGATTCTTGTGATTGGTTCGATTCCTGTGATCATCCGGGTTAGAATCATAAAATCATATAAATCAAAACAATTATGGTTCAGACAGCTCAGGAATTATCCAAATAAAAAGCCGGCATATCGCCGGCTTCAAAAAAATACTCAAAGCAAAACTCAAATTTTAAAAGCAGCCTTTACTTTATCTACATAATCCAGCTTCTCCCAGGTAAATAGCTCAACTTCAACTGTTTTGGTCTTGCCGTCGGCAGATTTGAATTCCTTGGTAACGGTTGCAGGTGTACGGCCCATGTGGCCATAGGCAGCGCACTCGCTATACATTGGCTGGCGCAGTTTCAGGCGCTGCTCTATGAAATAAGGGCGCATATCGAATACCTCTGCTGCAATACGTGCTATTTCGCCGTCATGCATCTTTACATTGGCTGTGCCATAAGTATTTACATAAAGGCTCGTCGGTTTTGCCACGCCTATCGCATAGCTTACCTGCACTGTAATTTCATTACATATACCTGCAGCCACTAAATTTTTGGCAATATGGCGGGTAGCATAAGCACCGGAGCGATCCACCTTGCTTGGGTCTTTGCCGGAGAAAGCACCGCCGCCGTGGGCGCCCTTGCCACCGTAGGTATCCACAATGATCTTGCGGCCTGTAAGCCCGGTATCCCCATGCGGCCCGCCTATCACGAACTTGCCGGTTGGGTTTATGTGGTAAGTTATATCATCATTAAAAAGAGCGGCATACTGCGGGTACATCTTCATTACGCGCGGTATTAGCAGGTTTTTCACA
This sequence comes from Chitinophagaceae bacterium, assembly GCA_965246905.1. Lineage (GTDB taxonomy): Bacteria > Bacteroidota > Bacteroidia > Chitinophagales > Chitinophagaceae > UBA1952. The sequence continues at coordinate 71,221 of CBDFFZ010000020.1, read as the reverse complement.
TCTTTAGTGATCTGCTCCTGCATCGGCTTTTCATCCGCAAAATCATCATGTTGCGTAGAGATCACAATAGCGTCGATGCGAGTAGGCTTGTTGTCATCACTGTATTCGAGCGTTACCTGGCTTTTGGCATCCGGGCGCAGGTAGGTCATTTCTTTGCCTTCCTTACGGATAGCGCTGAGCTCGCGTAGGAGCGCATGGCTCATATCGAGCGCAAGCGGCATATAATTATCTGTTTCGTTGGTGGCGTAGCCAAACATCATGCCCTGGTCGCCGGCGCCCTGCTCTTCGCGGTTAGCCTTATCAACGCCCTGGTTAATATCCGGACTTTGCTCATGGATGGCGCTGAGCACCCCGCATGATTTTGCCTCAAACATATACTCGCTCTTTGTATAGCCAATACGGGCAATCACATCGCGGGCAATCGTCTGCACATCGAGGTAGGTTTTGGAATTCACCTCGCCTGCCAGTATCACTTGGCCGGTAGTAACCAATGTTTCGCAGGCAATTTTTGATTGCGGATCCCATGCGAGAAAATTATCAACAAGGGCATCGGATATCTGGTCGGCAACTTTATCCGGATGGCCTTCAGATACAGACTCTGAGGTAAAAAGATAAGCCATGTGGTAATTAAGAATTAAAAAATTAAGAAATAGGAATGCAAAACATACCGGATAAACCAATATAAATTTTGCATTTCGCCCTTTGCATTATTCCACCGTTACGGATTTGGCCAGATTCCGGGGCTGATCCACATTACAGCCACGCAGGATGGCGATATGGTATGCCAGCAGTTGCAGCGGTATCATCGTAACAAGCGGACTGAGGATCTCTTCGGTTTCCGGCACTTCAATGGTATGATCCGCCAGGGCTTTGATCTGTGTATCGCCCTTGTTTACGATGGCGATGATGCGGCCTTTACGCGCTTTCACTTCCTGCACGTTGGATACGATCTTTTCGTAAGCGCTGGCATTGGTAGCAAGAAATACAACCGGCATATTCTCATCGATGAGGGCGATGGGGCCATGCTTCATCTCGGCAGCAGGGTAGCCTTCGGCATGGATATAAGATATTTCCTTCAGCTTAAGCGCACCCTCGAGCGCAACCGGGAAGTTGTAGCCGCGGCCCAGGTAAAGGAAGTTGTTGGAATCTTTATAGATCGCAGCGATCTTCTGAATTTCAGCATCGAGCTGCAGCGCTTCTTCCATTTTTTTAGGAAGCTGCTCCATCTCATAAAGTATTTGCCGCAGGCGGGATGTAGGAATAGTACCCTTTGCCTGCGCAAGCTGTAAAGCAATAAGCGTAAGCATTACCACCTGGTTAGAAAAAGCCTTGGTGGATGCTACACCGATCTCAGGACCGGCATGAGTGTAGGAGCCAGCATGGCTGAGTCGCGCAATTGAAGAGCCGATTACATTACAGATGCCGTAAATAAGCGCCTGCCGGTCTTTGGCCATTTCAATCGCCGCCATCGTATCGGCAGTTTCGCCGCTCTGCGAGATGGCAATTACCACATCACTTTCTGTAATGATCGGGTTGCGGTAGCGGAATTCAGAGGCATATTCCACTTCTACGGGTACACGGGCAAGATCTTCTATCAGGTATTCAGCCAGCAGGCCGCTGTGCCATGAAGTGCCGCAGGCTGTAATGATAATGCGCTTGGCATTGGAGATGCGGTTGGTATATTCATTGATACCACCAAGGCGTATCCAGCCTTCTGCGGCATTCATACGGCCGCGCATAGCATCTGCAATTACTTTTGGCTGCTCATGGATCTCCTTAAGCATATAATGCTCAAAGCCGCCTTTCTCTATCGTCTCCAGCTCCATCTCTAGCTTCTGGATGGCCGGTGACTTTTCAATATCTCCCAGCGTACGGATTGTAAATGAGCCATTACGGCTAATCACGGCATACTCTTGGTCGTCGAGATAAACTACATTTTTGGTATATTCGATAATGGGTGACGCATCGGAGGCTACATAGAAGCCATCATCTGCAATGCCTATTACCATCGGGCTGCCTTTGCGGGCTGCCACAAGGCGGTCGGGGTCTCTTTTATCCATCACTACAATGGCATAAGCACCAACTACTTCATTCAGGGCAATGCGCACAGCATTGTCCAGCGTTACTTTTTCCTGCTTTTGGATCTCCTCGATCAGGTTTACCAATACTTCTGTATCGGTATCGGATTTAAAGGTGTACCCACGGCCTAAAAGGTTTTGTTTCAATACCTCGTAGTTCTCAATTATGCCGTTGTGTATGAGCGCAAGATTACCGGATTGGGAAAGGTGCGGGTGGGCATTGGTATCATTGGGAAGGCCATGCGTGGCCCAGCGGGTATGGCCGATGCCCATCGTGGCGGTTGTATCTGCGCCATCTGTAAAAGCTTCGAGCTCGCTAACTTTACCTGCCTTTTTATACACATGCATATCGCCGTTGAGCAGGGCGATACCGGCGCTGTCATAACCGCGGTACTCAAGTCTTTTGAGGCCCTTAATGAGAATAGGAAAGGCTTCCTTCTTTCCAATGTAAGCTACAATACCGCACATTTTGGGAATGCTATTTTTGTTTTGAATAAATGATTTTTACTAATGGGCGGTATGTAGGGTCGGGATGGCTCATGCTGCCAAGACGCAGCCGGTAAGCGCCCGGAAAATTAATAGTGCCGCCTATGAGCAAATGTAATGCGGATTGCCCGGTTGTAATAGCGAGCTGAAATTCGCGGGGTACATTGAGGGTATATTTTACCGTTCCGGCGCTATCGCGTGGGGTGCCATCAATAAAGTTGAGGCCGTCCTGGCTGGTGGTAGGGTAGCGGTCGAGGATGGTATATCGTACTCCTGTTGTGCTGATTGCCTGCGGATAAATGCGGTTGGGCCCAAAGAAATAAGGATCCGATGCCGGATCATTTTTCTTTGTAAAAATGATCTCTACCTTATTGATCACAGAGCCGGCTGGTACCAGATTTTGCTTGTCGAGGCTTTTAAACTGAAAATCTATTGCAGCCCCCGGCTGGTTCTGTACGGTAAGATACTGGTTGCCTGCATTGAATATAGATTCATCAAACACGCGTGAAATACGGTTGTACCGCGCATTGTAGGTAGGATTGTAAGGAAAGGAAAAGGTAGTATCCTGCTTAGTACGGGCGACATTATGGGAATATATCAGCAGGTTGGCCCCGCTGTAATTACTGACTGCTCCATCTACTAAAAAATACGGCAGGGCTTTTTTGCCGCCTGTTACCGTATCCGGCACGAGATAAATACCACGAAAATTATTAATAAACCCTGCGAAAGTAGTGGTGCTATCATTTATAGTCTGCACATCATTAATGATATTGCTGTTAAGTTTAACTCTTAGATGAGGAGCCACTTTTGTGCCGCCAACAGATACGGAATCTGCAAGAACGCCGGTACCTTTTGGCCCGATTCTAAAAGTGCCTGTACCAGCGATAGCAGTCTCAGTTGTTTTTTTGGTAAAAGGAAAGTAAGAGGTGCCTACAGAAAGTGTATCTGTAATGCGGTAAGCATTGATCGTATAGGAAGAGGTATTAATAGTATCTCCCCAGGTGAAACCGGAATAAGGCAGGATCACAAAAGCGGAATCGAGTACCTCGCCAGTGGGCAGCTTGGTGCCCGTGCTTTTAGGCACGAACTGCAGGTACACGCTGCCGGTAGTATTGGCAATGCCATCCTCTACCCGGCCTAAAGCCTGGTAAATAGAAGTAGTGGAGGATGAAGTAACAATAGAATCATCCCGCACGGTTTTTGCGGTATAAAAGCTATCCGGCAGCGTAACCTGGAAGGTGGTAATATTATCAATAGCCGGTGTAACGTTGGAGGAGATAATGGTGTCCTCTTTGCAGCCTCCCACGGCCAGTGCCATGGTAAAAGCTGCACACAGAGCTACGGTAAGCTTTGTTATGCGATAGGTCAAAATGGAATGCTTTGGTAAGAAAATAAGCGTGTGCGAATGTGCCTCATGTTTCTCTAAGAAGCTGTTAAGCTTTTATAAAGCTCCAGCAGCGGCGTTACATCTTCCTTCCAGCCTTCATCCCACCGTATCACTTTTTTATAGCGGCCCGGCTTCACTTCTTCATCGATTCTTTTATCAAGATCCGGTGCGCCATGTATCACTACATCTGCGCATTTTGAGGCGCCGAGGGTAAGATCCATATTGGTGCCACCTTTATAAAGGTCCAGGTCCTTTTCTTTGATCTCGTTGCTGATCATCGCTTTCTGGATGAAATTATCCGCCAGCTTTTCCTTGAATTGATCGGGCTGAGCAGTATAGATTACTTTAGAGTAGCTGAATACAGGCTCTTTTTTGTAAGCTGTTTTAAGGTAAAGCGGCAGCAGCGAGGTCATCCAGCCATGACAATGGATGATGTGCGGCGGCCAGCCGAATTTTTTCACGGTCTCCAGCGCGCTTTTACAAAAGAAGATGGCACGCTCTGCATTATCATCAAAAAATTCATCCTGCTCATTCCGGAATACCTGCTTGCGCTTGAAGTAATCGTCATTGTCCATAAAGTAAACCTGCAGGCGCGCATTGGGCAGAGAAGCAACTTTAATGATCAGCGGATAATCGTCTTTATCGATAATGATGTTAATGCCGGAAAGCCTTACAACCTCATGAAGACGGTGGCGGCGCTCATTGATCACGCCAAAGCGCGGCATGATAACGCGGATTTCCATGCCAGAGTCAAATGTTTTAATAGCCAGCTTATTCAGTATCTGGGCAAAATCTGTAAATTCCAGATAGGGGGATAGTTCGTTTGCAACAATTAAAACACGTTTCTTTGCGTCAGCAGACATGGGCGCTATTTGTATTAGAAAAATTAACCGACAGCAAGGCGCTGTAAATTGTCCGCGAAATTACGAAAATCTGACATCCTATTTTCAAATAAGTTTCCAGCCAAATTTTTGTCCCATTCATGGTCATTTTTAAGCACGCTGCAGATCTGCAGGCTTATCTCAAAACAGCACCCCAAAAAATTGCCTTTATCCCTACAATGGGAGCCCTTCATGCCGGCCATACCTCGCTGATAAAGCTGGCTCTTGAACGGGGAGAATTTACCGTTTGCAGCATTTTCGTAAACCCAACCCAATTCAACGACCCGAAGGATTTTGAAAAATATCCGAAGAGCACGGATGGCGATATTGAGCTCCTTATAGAAGCCGGCTGCAATGTGCTCTTCCTGCCGGAAGTTGCAGAAATCTATCCGCAAGGGTCGGATCATATAAAAGCCTACCACTTCGATTATCTGGAAACGGTGCTGGAAGGCGCGCAGCGGCCCGGCCATTTCCGTGGCGTAGGCCAAGTAGTAGGCAGGTTGCTCGAAATTGTAGCGCCTCATTTTCTATACCTCGGCCAGAAGGATTACCAGCAGTGCATGATTATCGGGGATCTTATACGTCAGATGCCCGGAATGGGAAAGCCTGAAATCGTAACCTGCCCTACTGTACGCGAGCCCGATGGGCTTGCCATGAGTTCCCGCAACCGCAGGCTTACCGCCCCGCAACGCGCGCTTGCAGGCGTAATTTATCAATGTCTTGTTTCCATACAAGGCAAGCATGACGGAGGCAACTTTGCCATCGTACAAAAGGAATGTACAGAGCTGATGAAAAAGAAAGGCTTTGAGCCGGAATATGTAGCACTTGCAGATGCAACTACGCTGCAACTGATGGATAATTATGCAACAGGCACAAAGCAGGTAGCGCTAATCGCAGCAAAGCTCGGCGGGATACGGCTCATTGATAATATCCTTGTCAATTAGGCGTCTGTCGTTTGGCAGCCAGATTATCATACGTTTTGCATAGCATCTTGCAAAACAAAGGGACTGGCTTTAGCCGTAATTAAATTATAGCCCACGGTTTTAAAGGTGGATAACAGGCTAAAGGCTACACCGCAAACCGACCCCATTCCCCGAGATACAAACGCCCTGCAAAGCTTTGTACCATGCTTTACTACGGCTGCCATGTGCGGCATACATCACCACATCAAAAACCAATAATCCGGAACCCTGAAGGATAAAAGATTTACCATAGCCGCGCCATACATCCGGATGGTGCGCTTCATTTTTGGCATGCTCGGTAAGGTAAAATCCCGATGCGATATAAACCCCGTCCAGCCCGGCATTGAGCAGGAATAGCCTGCGGGTAGCCTCATATCGTGCCACCGCGTCACTGCAATTATAGGCTTTCCTGAGTTCCTTCTTTGCGCCAACATAGCCCGCGCCGGCAATACCGAGATTGATTACTCCCCATATCGCATTCATGCTGTGAAAGCTGCGCCATTGCTCAGTCTTAGCAGCTGAGTAGCCAGCTAAGCCTTCAATGATATTTGCCGCTCCCCAGGCGCCAAGCACCTTCATGCCGGTTTCATTTGTCTGGGTACGTTGCTGCGTGAGCGTTTTAAACGGCGCTTCCTGCGCATATCCTTTTGCGCCGAAAAACATTGCTACAAGGCAAGTTGCAATTTTTATAACCATTATCTTCTTTGCTATGATAAACGAAAGCTACATGTGACCGGCTTACCGCAGCGCTTAATGCACCCGCGAAATTTTGAGCATATTGGTGGGCAAATGCTCCTGTACAGGCAGGCTTCCGGTATTGATCACCACATCTCCTTCCTTCAACAAACCCTTATCTTTCAGGAATGCGATCTGGTCATCTATTACCATATCAATGCCTTCTTCTTTATCATAATAGAATGCCTGTACGCCCCAGCTCAGGCTAAGCTGGTTGATGAGCGTTTGGGTTTTGGTAAATAGAAATAGCGGGGAACGTGGCCGGTAGCTTGAGAGCATAAAGCCGGTATAACCGCTCTGCGTCATGCCCACCAGTGCATTTGCCTTTACATCCCGCGCCATTTCGCAGGCATTATAGCATACGGCATCGCTCAGAAAAGAAGGCGATTGTGGTTGTGGCTGCAGGTTTCGGTTATAAACGGCATCTTCTTTTTCTACTTCGTTGATAATGCTTACCATCGTGCGGATTACCAGTTCGGGATACTGCCCCATGGCGGTTTCGCCGCTGAGCATAACGGCATCTGCGCCTTCGAGCACAGCATTGGCTACATCCGTAATCTCACTACGGTTGGGCCGCGTGCGGTCTATCATGCTTTCCATCATCTGCGTAGCAATTATTACCGGCTTCGCGCGGTGAATACACATACGCACAATCTTTTTCTGGATCATGGGCACCTGCTCTAAAGGCAGCTCTACGCCCAGGTCGCCGCGCGCTACCATTACGGCATCGGAGGCAAGAATGATCTCGCGGAGGTGCTCCAGTGCTTCCGGCTTTTCTATTTTTGAGATGATCTTTGCCGGGCTTCCTTTTTCTTTCAGGATCGCGCGCAGCGCAGTTACATCTTCCGGCCGGCGCACAAACGATAAGGCTACCCAATCAAGATTCTGAGCGATAATAAAATCAAGATCGCGCAGGTCTTTTTCAGAAAGTGAGGGAAGGGAAATTTTTGTATCCGGCAGGTTCACGCCTTTTTTGGAAGATAGAATACCCGGCACTATCACCTTCACACGAACCTTACCTTCGGGCAGTATCTCGATGACCAGTACCTCCAGTTTACCATCGTCCAGCAATATTTTTTCGCCTATCCGTACATCATTTGCAAAATTGGGGTAGGAGATATAAATGCAGTCCAGTGTGCCCATACAGGGTTCATTCACAAACAGGAATTCATCGCCCATTTTCAAATCCAGCGCATTGTCTTTGATCTCGCCCACGCGCAGCTTTGGCCCCTGTAAATCGGCCAGGATAGCAATATTGAACAAATGCTCCTCATTGATGCGGCGAACATGCCTCATCACCGATTCGTGCTGCTCGTGCGTACCGTGCGAAAAGTTGAGCCGGAAGACGTTGACACCTTCGTGCACCAGCGCCAGCAGCTTTTCATAAGTATTCGAAGCGGGGCCAACAGTGGCGATGATTTTGGTTTTATGTAAGAGCATGATTTGAATTTTTGATTGCAGATTTCTGTATTAAGATTTACCAATAAATCATGCAAGTTATTAGGTGCAGCAGCGTGTCCAATTATTAATTCTTCATTATTAATTCTCAATATTGACTACTGCGCCAGCCAGTACTTCCGCAGCAGCCACTCTGCCGCAGCTGTTATAAGGATCAAAAAGAAATACCATTTCCAGTCAACCAGCGGTAGGGTTTCCTCGCTTGTTTGAATGAGTGGACGAATATTTTGATTATTGGCGATACTATCGTACACTGCCTGCATATTGGCTCTTGTAAAAGCCGCCCCGCTGTATTTTTTCGAGAGATTATAAAGCAACGGATAATCAGCGCCGGTTTCCATTAATTCTATCGGCGTTCCCGCAACTACGAATGACCCGGTAGCGTTGAATGCTTTGCCGTTATAAACGGTTTTGGCAGCATAGCTGTAGGTGCCTCCCGGCTGTAGGCCCATATTCAACCGGTAAGCATTGCCGCTGCGCTCAAAGGTAAAGGCCTGCGCCTTGCCTGCACTGTCGCGAATTGTAAGGGATGCATCGGGGGTATTTGTCTGCTCGCCTGTTGCATTAAGAAGATACGCATTGAGCGTAATATTCTCGCCATCGCTCCATTCATATTTGGGCAGCTCTACGCGGAATGGATTCGTATTTGCATTTGCTGCAAGCGCAGATACCGTTTGGCGGATGCATTCATCCACCACTTCATGATTATGAAAATACCGGTATTCATACAAACGCCAGCGCCAGATGCCCTCACCAGCCAATACCGCCTGTGGTACCGTACCCGATTGCACCAACCACAAGGGCAGCGCGCCACTTTTTTGTGTAAAGAGTACCTGGGTATTTGCACCCGCGGTAATGTTGCCCATAGGCACACTGAGCGGTGGGAGACGGTCGGCAACAACCGCTATACGCTGCGGTAATCCGAAACTGGAAAAAGACGTATTTACAGTCGGGGCAACATCATGTGATGAGCCTGCTCTGATGTTGATATTGCCTGCTGAAGTTGGTACTGCATTTGCAGAAGAGCCTGAGAGAATATACCAGACAGGCTTACCGGTAAGTGCCGGCAAATTTATACCGGGCGAAGGCAACCCATGCAAAATTACCACTTGGTAATCATTGAAGGATGCAGGTGCGGCATCGACGGTTTTTACTGTTACATTATACGCATCCAGCCCGGCAAGCGCCTCGCGCAGCGCATTCACATCCGGGTGCGGTGCGGCTGCGAGGATCAATACAGATTTTTTTTCTTCCACAACCTGTATAAAAACGTCACGGCGATTATTGGAAATATTCTGCTCTCCATCTGCCGCAGGCGCTATAATAATATAATGATGCAGGCCGGGTGTTGTGGCTTTTATTGTAAAGGAAACGGAACGATCATAGCGGGCAGTATTCACCGAAAGCGGCGTGCTTTGAAGCGTGGTGCTGCCCTCCGAAAGCTGTACATTGCCATTGTATCCCGCACAATTGAGCGCAAGGATATCAGCTCTTAGCTCAAACTGGCTGTTGAGCGCGGCAGTACGGTTGGCGTACGTTTGAGCAATGCGGAGATCTTTTGCCAAAGCTGTATCGCCAAGCGCAATACTGTAAAGCGGACTGCCCAGCGCCAGGCTTTGGAACAGCGGATGAATGCCCTGGTTGAACCGGCCATCGGTAGCCATAACCACAGCACCCAGGTTTTGGCCGCCATAAAATTCCTGCGCTTGCGCCAATGCTGCAGCAATATCCGTAGCAGGCTGCCGGTAGTGGAACAAAGAATCGCTTTGTATGCCGCCGCCAAAGCCCCAAGTTACTACCCGGAATTTCGACTTTAGTTTAGCGAGCAGGTTCTGCGCTTCCGTGCGGTAAGTAGCTGTATCACCTTTCAGTGCGGGCGGGATAGAAGCCGATTCATCCTGCAAAAAAACGACTACCGGCTGTTGGGTTTCTTTTTTAGTAATGGAGATAGAAGGCGCAAGCAGGAGCAGCCATACGAGCGCTACAACGACCATCCGCAACAGGGCGGAAAGCCAGGGGTAGGGTACTAATCGCTTTATATCTGCCCGGTACGTAAAATACCCGGCGGCGGCAGTGGTAAGGGCTGCGAGGATCCAGAGGAAGACTTGCATGAAAGGCTGCAAACTAAGCTATAATGCTTGAACTACTTTCGGGCGCTTCAATAAGAATCCGGCCCGTCATTTCTGCTGGTATGGCAATGCCCATGTAGGCAAGTATGGTCGGGGCAATATCGCCGAGCTTGCCGGGTTGTAGGGAACCTCCATAATCCTTTGAGATGAGGAACAGCGGCACCGGATTCAACGTGTGCGCCGTATTTGGTGTGCCATCCTCATTCACCATATAATCCGCATTGCCGTGATCGGCGGTGAGAAAGATTGCATAGCCATGCTGCAGTGCTAAAGGAACAATCCGGCTCACGCATTCATCAACGGTTTCGGCGGCTTTGATGGCGGCTTCCCAGACCCCTGTATGACCAACCATATCGGTATTGGCAAAATTCAGGCAAATAAAATCTGCGCTTTCTGCTTCCAGCTCCGGGAGGATGGCTTCAGTAATGTCCCGCGCGCTCATCTCCGGTTTCAGATCATAAGTAGCGACCTCTTTTGGGGAAGGGCACATAATGCGCCGCTCGCCCTCGAAGGGCGTTTCCCTGCCTCCGGAAAAGAAGAAAGTTACGTGCGGATATTTCTCTGTTTCGGCAATACGGATCTGCTTTTTGCCATTTTCGGCCAGCACTTCGCCAATGGTATTTACTAAGTTATCATTATGAAAAATGACCCCTACATCTTTAAACGAGGCATCATATTGGGTCATCGTAATATAATGAAGCTTCAACGGGCCCATGCCCTGCTCAGCGAATGCTTTTTGCGTAAGCACTTCGGTAATCTCGCGACAACGATCTGTACGAAAATTAAAGCAGATCACAACATCATCTTCACCAATAGTAGCCAGTGGATGATTTGCAGCATCGCAGATCACAATCGGCTTAATAAATTCATCGGTAATGCCGGCTGCATAGCTTTCCTTTATTGCTTCAAGCGCATTTTTGGCAGGATGGCCTGCGCCGCGCACCAGCAGATCGTATGCCAGCTTTACACGCTCCCAGCGTTTATCGCGGTCCATAGCATAATAACGGCCACATACTGTAGCAATAAATGCCCCGGTCTCATCCAGATGCACCTGCAGATCTCTAAGGTATTCATAGCCGCTTTTCGGGTCGGTATCGCGGCCGTCTGTAAAAGCATGTATGGCTACTTTTGGTACCCCTGCTTTTTGTGCATAAGTACACAACGCTTTCAGGTGCGAAGTATTTGAATGCACACCGCCATCTGAAACCAAGCCAATGAAATGCAAAGTCTTGCCGGTTGACTTTGCTACATTAAATGCTGCATTGAGCACCGGGCTTTGTGCTAAGGCTCCATCCCGTACAGCTACATTTATGCGTTGCAGCTCCTGGTACACAATGCGGCCTGCACCGAGATTGAGGTGGCCTACTTCCGAATTGCCCATTTGGCCTTCAGGAAGCCCTACATCTTCACCGCAGGTAATTAATTCGGTATTTGGATACTGGCTATAGAGCGATTGAACGAAGGGAATCCGTGCATTTGCAATAGCGCTTGCAGCAGGAATTTTACCGTGGCCCCAGCCGTCCATAATGAGTAGCATTGCTTTCCTTGACATATGCGCAAAGCTAAGGTCTTGCACTTAAAAGCTAAGAGCTAAGAGCACGCACTTACCGGTAGGCCGTTCCGGTCCAGAACAAGTGAGCCTTCTTAATAAGGTGTTTCGTTAAAAAATGTTCTATTTTAGCGAATGTTTATTCTTTTTGTGCCGGATATGTATGATTTATTGCCTTCTTTTACATCAATAACGACTGATTGTGAAAGAATTATTGAACAATCACAGAGTTTGGCACGGTTTGTGACCTTATATAGATAGTATTCATTCTGATTTCTCTCTAATGGTAATGAGCAATTCAAATCTTCGCAGACTCTTTACACTTTTGCTGACTTTCACATTCGTTTTCAATGTGTCATCAGCACAAAGTGTAACACTCAATAATATAGAACTGGCCATGAAATCCGGCGATGCTGTAAGTCTTGCCGGTTATTTTGGTAGTTCAGTAGATATTACTATCAATAAAAACCAAAATACTTATAGCCGCACACAGGCACAAATGGTGCTTCGCGACTTTTTTCGAAAAAATAATGTGCAGGATTTTGATTTTAAGCATACCGGCAACGCGCCTGCCAATAATATTATATTCTGTGTTGGCAGCCTGATCACTGTTTCGGGCAACTATAAAGTATATATGTACCTAAAACAACAAACAGAAAATAATCCGATTCTTCGTGAGATCCGAATCCAAAAATGAATAGGGTAGTTAAAAATGAAAATCCGTCTGTACTTAGAAAGAGCAGACGGATTTTTTCAAGTAATTTTTTTTAAGCTTTTACAATTCGCAGTTTTGCATAGTTGAGCATGATCTTCTTCTGCCCGTGCCCATTACCAAATTCAATTGCGGCAATGCGATTAGCTGCGCCGCCTTCCAGGCTAATAATCTTACCAAATCCGAATTTCTGGTGCTCTACTTCCATCCCTACGCTCATCTCCTGCGCATTGTCGGGGCGGAAATCCGCACTCGCTTTATGATCTGCCGGTTTCGACTGTAGCTTATCTGCCAGTTTTTTAAGGGAAGGAACTTTATCGAAGCTGCCATTCATCATACTTCCAAAAGCATTTACCGAACCGGTAGCCCGGTGCGCACTACCCGTAAATGAGCGGTCTAAATGATCATCCGGGATCTCCTCTATAAAGCGGCTCGGCTCATTCTGCACGAGGCTGCCGAAGCGGTAGCGGCTGTTGGCATAAGTTACCCAAAGGCGCTCTTTAGCCCTTGTGATGGCTACGTAAAACAGGCGGCGCTCTTCCTCAAGATCAGCCCGGTCGTACAGGCTCATCGATGATGGAAACAAATTCTCCTCTAAGCCTACGTTGAATACGCATGGAAACTCCAGCCCTTTCGCCGCATGTATCGTCATTAGCTTTACCGCGTCCTGCGCTTCCGGGTCATTCTTATCCGCATCTGTGAGCAGCGTTATCTGCTGGAGGTAGGCGCCGAGGCTTTTTTCGCGAAGCTCACCTTCCTCATCCGGTGTTTCGGTAAATTCCTTGATCGAGTTCAGGAGCTCCTGTACATTCTCATAGCGCGCCAGGCCTTCCACGCTTTTATCATTGTATAAATCGCCCACCAGGCCCGTTTGTTTGCCTACGGCGAAGGCCATATCATAGGCATTGCCTTTCTCCAGCATCGTCTGGAAGGCTTTGATCATGTTGGTAAAATTCTCAATAGCCACAGCGCCCGCACCGCGAATGCCATTCATATCGGGGAACTGTAGCGTCTCCCAAAACGTCTTCCCATGCTGATTGGCCGCAACGATAATTTTATCGATGCTCGTTTTGCCAATGCCGCGCACCGGGAAATTGATAATCCGCTTCAGGTTCTCCTCATCCTGCGTATTTACGATAATGCGGAGGTAAGCGAGAAAATCCTTGATCTCCTTACGTTGATAGAAGGACACGCCGCCCAGCAGCCGGTATGGGATATTCATCCGCCGCAGGCTTTCCTCGAAGCTACGGCTCTGCGCATTCGTACGGTACAGGATTACAAAATCCTTGTTGTGGTAGTGATTACGCAGCTTCATCTCTGTGATGGCATCTGCTACAAAGCGCCCTTCATCATTATCTGTGAGCGTGCGTACGAGCTTTATCTTTTCGCCTTCCGCATTCTCCGTCCACAAGTTTTTGGGTATCTGGTTCTGGTTCTTGCCAATTACCGTATTCGCTACATTGAGAATGGCCTGCGTGGAGCGGTAGTTTTGCTCCAGCTTCACCACTTTTACATCGTCATAATCATCCTGAAACTGTAAAATGTTCTGCACCGTAGCGCCGCGAAAGGAATAGATGCTCTGCGCATCATCGCCCACCACGCAGATGTTTTCATGCACCGCGCCGAGCATTTTGATGATGGCATACTGCGCCATATTGGTATCCTGGTACTCATCTATAAGAATGTACTTGAAGCGGTGCTGGTACTTGGCCAGCGCATCTGGGAAATTCACCAACAGTACGTACATTTTAAACAGCAGATCATCAAAATCCATAGCCCCGTTGCGGAAACATCTTGCGGCATAGCGCTCATAGATCTCGCCCATCATCGGGCGGTTGCTGCGCGCATCTTCCTGCTGTATATGGCTGTCCTGCCTATACATTGCCGGGTCTATGAGGCCGTTTTTTGCGGCGGAAATGCGGCTGTACACATAGGCAGGCTTATAGTGCTTATCATCGAGCTGCATTTCTTTGATAATATCGCGCAGCACACTCTTTACATCATCCGAATCATAGATCGTAAAGTTAGATGGATAGCCTAATTTATTGGCCTCCGCGCGCATGATACGAGCAAAGACCGAGTGGAAGGTGCCGATATACAGGTTCTTAGCCTCGCTGCCGCCAATGATGTGCGTAATCCGCTCCTTCATCTCCGCCGCCGCCTTGTTGGTGAACGTAAGCGCCAGTATCGAGAAAGCATCAACGCCATGTTGTATCAGGTGCGCAATGCGCGTGGTAAGCACTTTTGTTTTACCGCTGCCGGCGCCGGCAACGATCATTAAGGGCCCCGTAATATGTTCTACTGCCTCACGCTGCGCCTCGTTCAGTCCGTTCAGATAATCATGCATAAGTGGGCAAAAATACGACGGGAAACCGACCGGAATTTATTCTTTTGTCCTTTGCTGAACGGAATGCCATGAAGCATGTGCTGCAGCTCCTCCCGGAAGTATTCATATTATAGATGCAACCATTGCGATGGCTTCTGCATCCGTTACAATGCAAAATGCAATTAATATGGTAGGTAAAAAACGGCGGTGAATAGATTATGCCGGGAAACCATCGCTCAGGAACAGCTAATCACGCCTCACGGAGATATGGCAATCGCTATTGCCCCTTTTACTGCACAACCAGCGCGTATCCCATTACGCGAGACGTTGGCAGTTCTAAATCTTCGTCAATTCCCATTTAAACCATGATTTTTGAGTTTATACCGGCTAAAGCTGATATAAGCCATTAGCTTTTTGATTTGGCGCTAGATTTTCTCTCATGCTTTCCGTGATGGGCCAACTTAGGATGCTTTTTATTGACAATCAGTCTTTTATTTTATGTTGCTATTGCTTCTGCGGTGCCGGATTCACTCCTGCCGGGGGAGGTAATGAAGTACTGTTTGCGCCGAAGGATTTTTGTCTGCTCCAGATGAGCTACTGCCGGCGTGCGGGGCTTTTGCCGTTATTAATGTGCGACACCTTTTGATTGGTTTATAATAATTATTCAGCGTGATACCGTAGCACGTAGCTTTTTGTGAAGTGCAAGGGTGGGCGCTAATACTCGTGTAGCTTTTGTCCGGCTTTGCAAAAGCCTTACCGCTGGCAAATGCGGACGAGGAGTTGCTGTATGAGCCCGGCCCGAAGGGGGCCGCCCACATCGCCTTAAGCTTTTACCCTGTCCGCCTCCTTAATACTGTAAAAAGCATTGGCCTGCGTAAGGCACGTCATGGTAAGATCATTGATGCATACGTGCGGCGGCAGGGAGGCGCAGTACCAGGCAGCATCGGCTATGTCTTCACGTGTTAGTGGGTTTACGCCTTCATACACGCTTGCCGCCCGTGCTTCATCGCCTTTAAAGCGCACCATCGCAAACTCCGTTTCGGCCATACCGGGGTTGATAGCCGTTACTTTGATACCGTAGGGCAGCAGATCTATGCGCATAGATTGGTTCAGCGCATCCACCGCATATTTTGTGGCGCAATACACATTGCCATTCTTATAAGCCTGCTTGCCCGCCGTGGAGCCGATATTGATGATGTGGCCTGAGGCGCGCGCCTTCATCATAGGTGCAATCTGCCGGGTTACATACAGCAGCCCTTTTACATTGGTGTCGATCATTACATCCCAATCACTGGTATCGCCTTCTTCAATTGAGGAAAGCCCTGATGCGAGGCCTGCATTGTTTACGAGGATATCAATAGCCGGTACTTTGCCTGCAATGCTGCAGATAGCGGCCGTAACAGCGTTATTATCCCGCACATCGAAGGCGAGGGTATGGATGGTAACTTTATATTGCGCCTGTAATTCCTGCTGCAAGGCAGCGAGCCTTTCCGTACGGCGGCCCGTAATTACAAGATCGCAGCCCTCAGCAGCAAAACGTGTAGCAATCGCCTTCCCAAACCCGGAAGTGGCACCGGTGATGAAAACAGTTTTATTCATGCGGCAAAAATAAGGGTTGGATGGGGTTTGATGAAGTTGGATAGGGTTGGACGCTTCGCGTTGGATATTGTTGGAGCTTCGCGTTGGAGAATCCCGGCATCCTGCAATCCTTTAAATCCTGAAAAAATCATAGTTCAGACAAAAAATTTCGCGGCACAAAAATTAAACAGCTTACCGTATGGGACTCATCTCTTTTACCGATAAAGGCCTCTACTGTGCCGCCGGCAACTTCTACATAGACCCGTGGAAGCCCGTGGAGCGCGCAATCATCACCCATGCCCACAGCGATCATGCACGTACCGGCAGCGACCATTATCTTGCCCAGAACGATAGCTTTTATTTACTTAAAGCAAGGCTGGGGCAGGATATTGACCTTGAAACTATGCCCTACGGCGAGCGGCGCAAAATCGGTGATGTAACCGTCAGCCTTCATCCTGCAGGCCACATCATCGGCTCGGCGCAGGTGCGCATAGAGCAGGGCGGCGAGGTTTGGGTGGTAAGCGGCGATTATAAAACCGAGGACGATGGCATCTCCACGCCCTTCGAGCCCGTGCGCTGCAACACTTTTATTACCGAAAGCACCTTTGGCCTGCCCATCTACCAGTGGAAGCCGCAGGTGGAGATCATGCAGGATATTTTTGAATGGATACAGCAGAATCAGGCACTCGGCCGCAGCTCCATCCTCAGCGCTTACAGCCTGGGTAAAGCGCAGCGCCTTGTAAGTGGCCTCATGCACCACGGCCTGCACTTCTACCTGCACGGCGCGGTCTATAATATGCACGAAACCGTGCGCAAATTCATGGACCTCCCGGTGGCCACTTACCTCAATGCAGATGTGCCTAAAGAGGAAGCCAGAAAGGGCATCATCATTGTACCGCCATCGGCCATCGGCACACCCTGGATGAAGCGCTGGGCTCCCTTCTCGCTCGGCGTATGCAGCGGCTGGATGCAAGTGCGCGGCGCGCAACGGCGGCGCAATGCAGATGCCGGATTTGTGCTCAGCGACCATGCCGACTGGCCGGGCCTCCTCCAGGCCATAGATGCCACCGGCGCGGAATGCGTCTATGCAACCCACGGGTTCAGCAGCACGCTGGCGAGGTTTCTGCGTGAGGAGCGCGGCATTAAGGCAGATGTGGTGAAGACGCATTTCGGTGAAGATGAGGAGGGCGAATAACAGGAATGCAAATCCAGGCCCATGCTGCCGGGGATAAAAGATCCTGCGTGGCTCGTACCTAAACAGGCCACCCCAACACAGGCCGGCTTTAGCCGGAACCAAATTATAGCCCACGGTTTTAACCCAATGGTATTAAGTTAAGGGATTTCACCAGCGACTTGTCACCCTGTAAGGGTCTTGCATCCTTCTTTTTCCCGGGTTGCCGATAGATTCTTACAGAATGACAAGTCGCTAGTGAGCCATGCTATTCTTAACTTAATACCATTGGGTTTTAACCGTGGGTAACAAAGGAGCCATTAAGCAGGCGGAAGCCGATTGAGCCTGGTTCCCGGCCATCCATTCCAAGCCCCGCGGAAGGGCGGGGGCTTTCCATTCCTGTCCGGGCTACTTCAGCGGAAGAATTACTATTGAGCTTTTCCTGCAAAGCGTAAGAGCCAACGCCGACAGGGTTCAAAACCCTGTCGGCGTTCCCCTGGCGGTTTCATGCACGCGTTCAATGCTCCACTGCACCCGTCCCGCAGGGCGCCGGACGCGTGCAAGGGCATTTGTACCTCGTCCGCTTCACACCCGGACGGGCGTACACGTATCCTGCACGCGTCCCACATGGTGCGGGACGCGTGCACGATACTGCGGGACCGGATCATCGGGCAACCGGACGGGTGCAGGAGATAATGGGGCCCATGCAAAAGGCAGTTGCACCGGTGCAGAAGGCAGTTGCACCGGTGCAGAAGGCAATTGCACCGGCGCAAAATCGTTTTGCACCGGCGTAATAGGCAATTGCACCGCTCGTTTTAATGGCTTGCTCTACGTAAGTGATTATATTTCAGGATTTAAGATTGATAAAACTGAAAAAATTTAATTTGGCTTAAAACTCTCTATATCTGCCTTTTATTTATTTGAACACAGCAAAAGGCAACTGTACTTCTCTTATCACACCTCTTCCGGCCTACTGAGCGCTGCTTTCCAATATGAACGTAAGGGTGCGCATTCACCGATGCAGGAAATCTTAAACGCACCTTCACAAATCCAAAATCACAAATCAGCCATCAAAAAACGACCTTTGCGCAGCCATGAAATCCTTCGATGTACCCGTACAGTATCGCAGTCCGCTGATAAGCGCCATAAAGCAGCAGCGCAAAGCCGCCGATAAGATGAAGAAAGATTACAAGCCAACAGTGCTCGATCTTGACGGGCTACAGATCATACTCGCACGGCATTTCGGGTTTTGCTACGGTGTGGAAAACGCCATTGAAATTGCTTTCAGGGCGGTGTCCGAAAACCCCGGCAGGCGTATTTTCCTGCTCAGCGAGATGATCCATAACCCGGGCGTAAATGCAGACCTACAAGGCATGGGTGTACAATTCATCATGGATACCAAAGGCAACATGCTCATGGACTGGGATGCACTAAGTGCTGAAGACATCGTAATTATCCCGGCCTTCGGCACTACAAGAGAGCTGGAAGCAAAGCTGCGCGAAAAAGGCATAGAGCCCACCCGTTACGAAACCACCTGCCCGTTTGTAGAAAAGGTATGGAACCGCGCGGAAAAAATTGGCAAAGATGGCTATACCATCGTGGTGCATGGTAAGCCCGCGCATGAGGAAACGCGCGCCACCTTCTCGCACAGCAGGGAGCACACGCCAACGGTAGTGGTAAAGGATATGCAGCAGGCGGAGCATCTTGCAAAATTTATTACAGCAGCACTGCCGGAAGACCAGTTTTACAAAGACTTCGCAGGGCAATATTCCGAAGGTTTCGATGCCATAAAGGATTTGCAAAGGATAGGTGTGGTAAACCAAACCACGATGCTGGCCAGCGAAACGCAGGGCATCGCCGATTACCTGAAAGAAACCATGATCCATCATTACAACCTGCAGCCGGCACAGGTGAGCGGGCACTTCGCCGATACAAGAGATACACTTTGCTACGCCACCAACGACAACCAGAGCGCAGTACAGGGAATGCTGGAAAAGGAGGCGGATTTTGCCCTCGTAATAGGCGGATACAACAGCTCCAACACACAGCACCTCGTAGAGCTTTGCGAAGAAAAGCTGCCCACCTATTTCATCAGCCATGAAAGCTGCTTAGCCAACCAGTCCATCATCCGCCACTACGACCTGCACCGGCAGGAAGAAAGAGAAACCCTCGATTATATGCCGCCCAATACGCCATTAAGGGTAATGATCACCTCGGGCGCTTCCTGCCCGGATGCATTGGTGGAACGGGTTATCGGGCGACTGGCAGAGCTTACGGGTACCGGCGCTGCTTTTAACGCTGTCAGGGATTCAAACCCTGACAGCGTTGGCTCTTAGTGATAATGGTTTTGCAATTAAGTTTTAAGCAAGCTCCAGGATCAGATCACCGGTATTCACCAAAGCGCCGCTTACTAACTCCAGGTGCTTTACTGCGCCATCAGCAGTTGCGGTGATGGTAGTTTCCATCTTCATGGCCTCGATTACGAATAGCGGCTGGTTCTTTTTTACAGCATCGTCCTTCTTCACGAGCAATTTAGAAAGCATGCCTTGCAGCGGCGCTCCAATCTGGCGGTCATTTGCCTTATCCGCCTTCTTGTTTTCTATGCGCTCTACCTTCACGCTTTTGTCCTGAATTTCTATGGCGCGCGTCTGCCCATTGAGCTTAAAATAAATAACACGGTTGCCCTTATCATCTACCGGCCCGATGCTCAGCATACGGATCAGCAAAGTCTTCCCGCGGTCGATCTCGATCGTTGTATCCTCGCCCTGTTTCATCCCAAAGAAAAAGATAGGAGTGGGCACAACCGATATATCGCCATACAGGCGCCAGAATTTCAATCCTTCCTCAAAAACTTTGGGATAGAATTGATAAGAAAGGAAATCGGTAAGTTTTAAATCTTCACCCAGCGTTTCCCGGAAGGCAGCAAAATCTTTATCGAAATCGATGGGTGCAAGATGCTTGCCGGGCCGGTCTGTAAAGGGTATTTTATCTTTTAGAATAATGCGCTGCACATCCTTTGGAAAGCCGCCTTCGGGCTGGCCAATGCCACCCATAAAAAACTCCTGAACAGATTCCGGAAAGGAAATAGTTTCGCCTTTTGAAAGAACGTCTGCCGTAGTGAGATCATTGGCCACGAGAAACTGCGCCATATCGCCCACTACCTTCGAGCTCGGAGTTACTTTTACGATATCGCCAAAGAGGGCATTCACATCCGCAAAAGTCGTTTTGATCGCTTCGAATTTATCGCCCAGTCCAAGCGCGATTGCCTGCGGCTTCAGGTTGCTGTATTGCCCGCCGGGTATCTCATGCCGGAAGACTTCCGCAGAAGAGGACTTCATGCCGCTCTCAAACGGATAATAGTATTCCCGCACACCTTCCCAATAAGTGGAAAACTCATTGAGCGATGCAATATCATAAGGCTGCTCGCGTTCATGAAAGCGCATCATCTCCACTACAGAATTAAAATTCGGCTGCGAGGTCAGTCCGCTCATGGAGCCCAGGGCGCAATCGATCACATTCACGCCGGCATCCACTGCCATCAGGTAGGTTGCGGGCTGCAGCGAAGAGGTATCATGCGTATGCAGGTGCAGCGGGATATTCACGGCATCCTTCAGCGCGCCAATCAGCTCTTTGGCTGCATAAGGCTTCAGCAGGCCGCTCATGTCTTTAATACCCAGCATGTGCGCGCCCGCATTTTCTAAATCCTTAGCCATGCGCACATAATAATCCAGTGTGTATTTGGTGCGCTTTGGGTCTAAGATATCGCCGGTGTAGCAGAGTGTGCCTTCAGCGATGCCTCCGGTGCGCTTGCGCACCATTTCAATGCAGGGCGCAATATTTTCCATCCAGTTGAGCGAGTCGAAGATGCGGAAGATGTCCACGCCCTTTTCCCAGCTTTGCTCTACGAATTTTTCAATCAGGTTGTCGGGGTAAGCGGCATAGCCCACTCCGTTCATGCCGCGTATCAGCATTTGCAGCAGGATATTCGGGATGGCTTTGCGAAGCTGTTCAAGGCGCTTCCACGGATCCTCGCGCAGGAAACGGATGCAGACATCAAACGTTGCTCCGCCCCATACCTCCATGCTAAACGTTTGGGGGTGCGCCTTTGCAAATGCGGAAGCCACTTTTAGCATATCCTTTGTGCGCATCCGCGTAGCGAGGAGCGATTGGTGGCCGTCGCGCAGGGTAGTATCGGTATAATGGATCTGCTTATCATTGCGCAGCCAGCTACAGAGCGCTTCCGGGCCCATTTCGGTAAGCATATCCTTGGTTCCCTTCGGGAAAGGAGTATCTCCCTCGAAATGTGGAATGATGGGCTTCTCGAACGTCCGGGTCTTATCCATCACCTTTACATCCGGGTTGCCATTCACGGTTACGTCCGCCAGGAACTCCAGCATGCGCGTACCTCGATCCTGCCGTTTTATGAATTGGAAAAGCTCGGGCCGCTCTGCGATCATATTCACGGTAGCTCTGCCCGTAATGAACTCAGGGTGCATCACCAGGTTTTCCAGGAAAGGAATATTGTTCTTTACCCCGCGGATACGGAACTCTTTTAATGCGCGCAGCATTTTATGGCAGGCATCGTCCAGCGTCTTGCCCTGCGTGCTCACCTTCACCAGCATGCTGTCAAAGAACGGACTGATCTTCATACCCGGATAAGTGCTGCCTTCATCCAGCCGCACCCCGAAGCCTGCGGCATTGCGATAGGTAACCAGTGTGCCGTAATCCGGCTTAAAGTCATGCTCAGGATCTTCTGTAGTTATGCGGCACTGGATAGCAAAGCCGTTTTTAGGAATCGCCTGCTGGTCGCCCAGCCCAATCTCGTCATCGCTGAGCTTATAGCCGCTGGCAATGTACAGTTGTGTCTTGATCAGATCCACACCGGTAATCATCTCCGTAACCGTATGTTCTACCTGTATCCGCGGATTCACTTCGATAAAATAGATCTGCTGGTCTGCATCCACCAAAAACTCTACGGTGCCCAGGTTATTGTAATTGACGGCTGATGCAATTTTCACTGCATAATCATACAGCTTGTGGCGCGTCTCGTCTTTGAGGACAAGCGATGGCGCCATCTCCACTACTTTCTGAAAGCGGCGCTGTACGCTGCAATCGCGCTCATAAAGATGGACAATATGGCCAAAGCTATCCGCAGCGATCTGTACTTCGATATGTTTTGGGTTATCTACAAATTTTTCAAGGAATACGGTATCGTCCCCAAAAGCGGTTTTTGCTTCGGAGCGGGCTTCGCGGAATGCCTTTTTGAGATCCTCTTTGCTGCGCACTACCCGCATGCCGCGCCCGCCGCCGCCTGCAGCAGCCTTGAGCATGAGCGGATAGCCAATGCGCCCTGCTTCACTCAGGGCAATGCTTTCTTCTGTAAGCGCTTCTTTACTGCTTTGGATGATGGGCAGGCCCGCTTCTATCGCTACCTTTTTAGCGGTGACCTTGTCGCCCAGTGCGCGCATTGCCTGCGGCGCCGGACCTACAAAAATGATCCCGCTATCGGCGCATTTCTGCGCAAAATCCGCATTTTCACTGAGGAAACCATAGCCAGGATGAATGGCATCCGCTCCGCACTCTTTGGCCACGCGGATAATGGCATCCATGTCGAGGTAAGGCTTCAGCGGCTCATTGTCTTCACCAATCTGGTAAGCTTCATCGGCTTTGTAACGGTGCAGCGAATAGCGGTCTTCGTAGGTATAGACGGCTACAGTACGGATTTCCAGTTCAGTAGCTGCGCGGAAAATACGGATGGCAATCTCACCGCGGTTGGCAATTAAAAGTTTTTTGATCTTCATTTTGACAGGATAATATTCGGGCAATAAAAAAGCGCAGACAAACCTAATTCATCTGCGCTGCTAAATCTATAAAAACAGGATATTGATTACCAAAGTTTCACACGGGCGCTATCGGCGATATACATTTTACTGCCTGGTTTTACATCAAAAGCTTCATAAAAGGCCGGCACATTCGGGAAGATGCCGTTTACGCGCCACTTGGCAGGCGAGTGTACATCTGTAAGAATGCGGGATGCCAGCTCCTCATCGCGCTGCTTGTAGAGCCAGCCCAGCGTATAGCCGAGGAAGTAGCGTTGCAGCGGTGTAAAGCCGCTGATCTTTTCCCCTTTCTTATAAATATCTGTTTTCTTGAACGCGTCAACGCCCAGCAGCAGGCCACCAAGATCGGCCAGATTCTCCCCTAAGGAAGCCTTACCGTTAATGTGTAGAGAGTCTATAGCTACAATGTTATTGAACTGGTTTACAAGCACCTGGGATCTCTCCTTGAAGCGCGCTTCATCCTGCTTTGTCCACCAGCTATGCAGGTTGCCTTTCTCGTCGAACTGGCGGCCTTCATCATCAAAGCCGTGGGTTATTTCGTGGCCTATGGTAGATGCGGCGGCATAGCCGTAAACCATTGCATCATCGAGTTGCTCATCACGGTAGCCGGGCACGGTAAAGATGCCCGCGGGCAGTACAATTTCATTATTGGAAGAGTTGTAATAGGCATTGTACGTTTGCGGTGTCATATCCCACTCTTCACGATCCACCGGCTTGCCCAGCTTATTAATGCTGTACTGGTTCCACCAAGCATTCGCTGAAAGCACATTCTGTGCATAGGAAGCAGTTCCAATCTTCATCGAAGAAAAATCTTTCCATTTATCGGGGTAGCCTACTTTTTTCCGGATGGATGCAAGTTTTGTTTGTGCCTTTGCCTTTGTGCTGTCGCTCATCCAGTCGAGCTTTTGGATACGCTCTTTATAAGCATCGCGGATATTCTCCACCATGTCCGAATAGCGCTTCTTGGCTTTCTCATCAAAGTACTCCGCAGCGAATAATTTACCCAGCGCTTCGCCCATTGTTTTCTCTTCGGTATCCAGCGTACGCTTCCAGCGGGGGCGCTGTTCTTTTGCCCCTTTCAGGATGCGGCCATAGAAATCAAAGTCGGCATCGGCAATGGATTTGCTGAGGTAGGGTGCCATGTCGTTCATCAGCTGATAAGTCATGTAGTCCTTCAAATTCTGCAAAGGCTCTGTGCGGATAATAGCTGACAGCGCCTGGAAAAATTCCGGCTGGCCGATGATCACGGTATCCACTTTGGGCAGGCCAATGCCCGTAAAAGTATTGCTCCATTCAATGCCGGGCGATAGCTTACCAAGATCGCCGACCGACATTTTATTGTAGTTCTTGTAAGGGTCACGCAGGTCGGCGAGCTTACGTGAAGCCTTTGCCAGCTTCGTTTCTAATGCGAGGATAGCCGTTGCTTTTGTTTTTGCCGTATTGCTGTCGATGCCTGTAGCAGTAAGCATTTGGGCTATGAATGCAGGATAGGCATCCCGGATCTTTACTGAGCGCGCATCGGTATTAAAATAATAATCCCGGTTGGGTAAGCCCAGGCCGCCCTGGCCCAGCTGATAGCTCATCAGCTCGCTGTTCTTCGCATCCTGGCCTACACCTTCGGAAAAAAATACGCCGATGCCCATGCTGTGCAGCTTTGCAGCAACATTCATAATCGCCTCTTTGGTCTGCGCGCCTGAGATCATTAAAAGCTGCTCGTGGATGGGTTGGATGCCTAATTGCTCTGCCTTCGCAGAGTCCATACCCGTACTCCAGAAATTGCCGATCATGGTACTGACAGGGCCGTCCTTCTTGGCCGCTGCCTCCTCACTGATCTTGCGCTTGCGGGCGTAAAGCTCTTCATTCACCAACTGGGAGATACCCCAGCTCGATTCCGATGCGGGAATCTCGTTCCGTTTCAGCCAGCCGCCATTTGCATACTGGAAAAAATCATCTGCAGGATTTACTGTGGAGTCAATATTCTCTTTCAGGATATCGCTTTTGGCAGATGTTTCCGTTTTTGTGGTAGTACTGGTAGTGCTTTCTTTGCAGGAAGCAATGAGCGCTAATGCTGCAACGGGGATAATTAATTTTCTGATCATTCTGTAATTATATGGGGAAATGAATATGAAGTCCGCAAAAGTAGCGGTTTGCGGAGAAATTATTGGTGGCAGATTGAGGGAGAGATTAAAGCTTATTTCATTTACCGGAAGGCTTAGCTCCTTTGCCAGTTACTTTAAAGTATATTTCTGTAGTAAATTTTCCGCAACAATATATTCACTATGATGCCGCTGTCCATAGAGGCGGAGCAATGCGCGTATAACGATCTTTATAAGCCTTGGGAGACAAACCCACATGCCGCTTAAAAACCTTACGGAAAAAGCTGAGATCATCATAGCCAATGCTCATCGATGCCTGCTCCACATTCTGCCTGCCTTCTTCCAGTATCCTCTTAGCTGCTTCGATGCGTACGCGCTGCAGGTATTCAAGCGGTGAATTGCCCGTAGCCTGCTCAAAGCGGCGGATGAAATTCCTGCTGCTCATATTGCAGCGCATGGCAAGATCCTCTACGCGAAGACGCGCGCTGTAATTATGCTCAATGTATTCCTGGGTCTTTTTGATCTCATCATCTGTATGGCGCTGTTGCAGCTGGAAGATGGAAAATGTTTTTTGAGGCTGGTTGTGCGTACTCACCATAAAAACTTTAGAAGCAATGTAGGCCACTTCGTGCCCGCAGAATTTTTCCAGCAGGTAGATCATGAAAGAAGTAAAGGTGTAGGCCCCGGCGCAACTATAAATGCTGCCTTCGTCAACAATTATTTTATCATCTTCCAATAACACCTCCGGGTACATGGTGCGGAACAGGGCAGCGCCCAGCCAGTGCGTAGTAGCCCTACGCCCATTCAGTAGTCCGGTTTCTGCCAGAAGGAAAGCGCCCATACACACAGACGCCACCTCTGCGCCACCTGTGTGCTGCGTTGAGATCCAGTCAATAAGCTCTTTTTCCCTGTCCAGCACGGCTGCGACATCCGGGAAATCCATTGCAGGAATAATGATCAGATCATACTGTTTTCCGGCATGTATGGAAACGCGCTCAATGGCTGTATTGCCGGCGGGAAGCACTCTTTGTACAAGGTCTGTTTCCAGGGTTACCGGCAGCGCCTTACCTGTCAGCATAAGGTAAGCCTGGGGCGTTTTGGTAAGCATATCGTATGGTCCGGCTACACTACTGCCAATGGAGCCTTCAAAATCAAGTACAGCAATTTTCATAAATAGGGGGTGTTTGTTGTAAAAATAGCCATTTGTGCATATGTGGCATAACCGCCTCCTACAATTGTCGTATTAGCCTCCTTATCGTGAGGCTGCCTGCCAATAGCTTTGCATCTTTAATCATCCAAAAAAAGCAACAACATGGAAAGAAACATCATTAATTGGGTAGAACTACCTGTAACAGACATGCCCCGCGCCAAGAAATTTTACAGCGCCGTGTTTAATATGCAACTGACTGATATGCCTTCCGCGCATATGGAGATGGCTACATTTCCCGGCAAAATGGAGGGCATGGGTTCAACAGGCGCACTTGTAAAAAGCGATAATCATCAGCCTGGCAAGCAGGGTGCGCTGGTATATTTCGAATGCGAAGACTGCAATACGGAGGCAGATCGCATTGCGACGAGCGGCGGTAAGATCATGATGCCGAAAATGAGCATTGGCGAATGGGGCCATATAGCCGTAGCCGAGGACACGGAAGGCAATGCCATTGGCCTGCACTCGATGAATTAAAAGAAAATGCCCGAAGCATTTGCTTCGGGCATTTTATTGCACTGCGCTTTGCACCTGACGACGAACTGGTAGGGCTTACCGACAGAGCCATCCGGGAGCAAATGGCCCCTGCAGCCATAAAGGAAAGCATCCGCCCCTGGCGGGCCGATCATCACCGCATCTGATGAAGCCTCTTTAAAAATTCAGCTTAAACAGCGCCATATGAAAATCTCAAAAATCACTTACACAACCTCGCCCGCTTATGCGAGCCAGAACCAGGAGAACATCCGGCAGGTAATGACGGACCTGCAGCGTCTTGCCCATCCCGGCATCAATTACAATGCCTGCCTTTGCGCCGATGGCAAAACTTTTATCCATACAGTATTCTTCAGAACGGATGAAGACCAGAAGCTGCTTGGCGAACTGCCGTCCTTCCAGTATTTTCAGGCGCAGCTAAAGGCAAGCGCGCCGGAAATGCCGCCAAAGCAGGAGGCCCTTATGCTCGTAGGCACGGCAAATGATATTTTCGGTGCCTGATCTTATCCCCTATCTTCATACACAGACATATTTCATCCCTTAAAAAACAGGTTACAAACTATGGACGCAGGAACAAAAGCTAATCCCTATGAGCTTAAAACACCACCCGGCACCTCTGATTTTACGATGTATAAAGATGAGGACAAGAACATCTGGGTATGCACTGTAGGCAAGACCGTCCTGCACTACGATGCCCGTTGCATCGATGATCTCCATGCAATGCTGAAAAAGCACGGCGACTGGATGGAGCTTGGCAGCGCCGATGAGCAGAAGCCAGTAAAAGAGGGTACGGTAGAAGCCTGGGGACGCTCTGAAAGCAATCCTGTTGGTGGCTGGTATGGTTTGAAGAAAGGTCTTCGTGGCCGTTTCGGTATGTACATCCCGCCCCTAATGGAGGCGCTGGGCCTTGCAGAGGTGGAGCACAACCCGCGTAATAACCGGATGCGGGCGAAATAAGCATTGGCGTACATTGATTTATTGCGCCACGCGCAGCCTTATAGACTTTCAACGCCTATAAGGGCTTTTTTGCAGCAGATACTACACG
Source organism: Chitinophagaceae bacterium (assembly GCA_965246905.1). GTDB lineage: Bacteria > Bacteroidota > Bacteroidia > Chitinophagales > Chitinophagaceae > UBA1952. The sequence goes on along the minus strand of CBDFFZ010000020.1, from coordinate 43,089 downwards.
CCTGCCGTTTTGAACTCGCTGGTAAAGTGGAATTCGATATCGGGATTATTCTGCCGCTCTGTATTCAGGAACCATTCGCTCTGTGCGAGATATACTAAGTTGCCATCCTTATCATTCATAATATTCGCCTGCTTGAAGCGGGCAAAATCCTCCACCTTTTTCTTATCGCCGGTTATCCAGCAGGCTTTGTAAAACTGTAATGGAATAAATGCGCACGAGGCGCCATATTCCTGCAAAAGCCGGTATTGTATTACCTCAAACTGGAGCTCGCCCACGCAGCCAATGATTTTGCGGTTGCCGCCATGCTGCGTAAAGAGCTGTGCCACACCTTCATCGGTAAGCTGGTTAATGCCTTTCTCCAACTGCTTTGTTTTCATCGGATCCTTATTCACCAATTCTTTAAATAACTCTGGAGAGAAAGTAGGAATGCCTGTAAAATGCAGGTCCTCACCCTCTGTAAGCGTGTCGCCAATCTTAAAGTTGCCGGTATCAAACAAGCCCACCACATCGCCGGGGTAAGCTTCATCGATCACATCCTTTTCGCGGGCGAGAAAAGAGTAGGGATTCGAAAAGCGTACATCCTTTAAGAGCCGTGTATGCTTATAATAAGTGTTGCGCTCAAACCTGCCGGAGCAAACGCGCAAAAAGGCGATTCTGTCGCGGTGGCGCGGGTCGAGGTTAGCATGGATTTTAAAAATAAAGCCCGTGAATTTAGGCTCTTCCGGCGCTACCTTGCGCTTGTCTGTATTGCGTGGCTGCGGCTGCGGGGCTACCTGGATAAATGTATCCAGCAGCTCCTTCACTCCAAAATTATTTACGGCAGAGCCAAAGAAAACCGGGGCAATCTTGCCGGCGAGATAATCCGCATTATCCAGCTCGCCGAATACGCCTTCCAGCAACTCGGCATCCTCACGCAATTGCGCAGCATCGCGGCTGCCTACCTTTTCATCCAGGAGCTGATCGCCCAGATCTGCAATAGAGATCGAATTATCATCTGTAGCCTTTTCACGCGCGGTAAAAAGATTCAGCTTCTGGTCGTGCAGGTTATAAACTCCCTTAAATTCCTTACCCATATTGATTGGCCAGCTCATTGGGTGCAGCGATATTTTCAGCTCTTTCTCAATCTCATCCAAGAGGTCGAAGGGCAGCTTGCCATCGCGGTCCATCTTATTGATGAACACAATTACCGGCGTATCCCGCATCCGGCATACCTCCATAAGGCGGCGAGTCTGCTCTTCCACACCATTCACCGCATCGATTACGAGAATTACAGAATCCACTGCAGTGAGCGTACGATAGGTATCCTCCGCAAAATCCTTGTGGCCGGGCGTATCCAGCAGGTTTATGAGCGTATCATGGTACTGGAAGCTCATTACCGACGTAGCCACCGAGATGCCGCGTTGCCGCTCGATCTCCATAAAATCGCTCGTTGCGTGCTTTTTTATTTTATTGCTTTTCACTGCGCCGGCTACCTGTATGGCGCCGCCAAAAAGAAGCAGCTTTTCCGTAAGGGTAGTCTTGCCGGCATCCGGGTGAGAGATGATGGCAAATGTGCGCCGCTTCTGTATTTCTTTCTCGTACATTTTTTTGATACTAAGAAGATCGAACTATTCTTCTATGATTATTAAGTCAGCAGATGAAAGCCGATAGAGCATCGTTGCGACGCTCTGTTCATCTGTCCTTTACTATTTGACTTTTATTAGCCCGGAAACCCAAAATTCTAAAAACCAAAAGCGTGCGAAGTTCCGAAATGCACCGCTCATTTCCCGCAGGGGCCAAAAATTTTCTGTCCGGAACCGTCTATAGATTTTGATTCCCTCCTTTGCCTGCTATATTTGTTCCACAATACAACCGCCAGACGACCATGTCCACCACTAAGCTGCAGGAAGATCTGCTCAATGAGTTCCGTGAAGAGAAGCGGCTTATCAGTACCCAGATCGAAATATTTGATCCATTGGGCATTTCCCTGCGCAAGCCCGCTGCGCAAAGGCTGGCAAGTAAAGGGCTTATTATTTTCAGCGAGCTGCTTTGCTGGCTCGCCGCGCTTGGCTGTATTGCATTTGCCATTTTCCTTAATAAATTGTATCCATTCTATCTTCTTTTTCAACTGCGCAATGTTGAATATTCAAAAGTGCTTGGCATCAATAATATACAAATGCTGCAATGGTCCTTTTATGGAATTATTGCAATTACCGGGCTCTTATTTATTTTCCTTGCCCGCACGCTTGGCCGCATCCGCCAGAAAAATGCTATTCTAAACCTTGCCGGCAAGCATATTAAAAGCCTCGTAGGCCAGCATCTTGCCCGCAAAGCCGCCATAGATGCCATCGAGCAGCGGCACTTTATGGAGATGCCACAGCCCGCTATCGATGTAAATGGCGTGCCTAATCCAGGCTATAATGAAGGTAGCATTGAGCGGCTGTCGTGATAATGCCGCAGGCTATAAGCCGGCGTCGTTAGCTGTTCTGATGCAATATCCCATCAAGGTTCCGGCCTAATGCCTTCAGGTCTGCATTCATCTTCTCTAAATAAACAACCTGCGGTGCCGTAAGCCGGAAGGTAGTATGTTCTGCCCGAAAGGCATCCAGCCGCTCTATTGCTTCTTTCCGGTAGAGCTCCGGCACGCTCGCCACCACTTCATTAAACAATGCAAGACTTTCCCGGATCAATGCCATCTGTTCCGGCGTGGCATGGCTTCTTCGATCGGTCTCTTCTTTACCTTCCTGCTCTAAATGAATATTATTGAGCTCGCGCGTGATGTGTACGATATGCGTGATAAACTGGTAGTATACGCTGTGCGATTTCCGGTCTGTATGCGGCTCCTGCATATAGCGGCTAAAGGAATCGAACGCATTGCTATTCTCCGTTTCTGCCTGCCGCTTGTAGCGCGTCCATACGGTGCTTACCTGCGGCGAGGTAAAGGTGGCAATGAAGTAATCGTAGTTTTTATGCAACGCAGCAGCGAGGTGGCGGGGAAGATATTTTTTATCCCACGCGGGCAATAACGCGTAGCCTGCAATTACGGCAATCAGGGCGCCGCCCAGCGTTGCAGCGGCGCGGGTAATGAGCAGGTGCGGGTTCAGCTCTTCCGATACCGAGAAGAGCAGTACAAGATTCAGGGTGATGAAAAAAGAAGCAATAGCATAGCGGCTACGAAAGAAATACATCATTGCGGCAGCGCTTATAAAAAGCAGGATCTCCTTTAAGTGCAAGCCCGCAGGCAACATTAAGAAAAATCCGCCTGCAAGGCCGCCGAGTACGGTACCGATAATGCGATCAATCGCTTTTTTAAAAGTGGCTCCAAAATAAGGCTGTAATACGATGATCACCGTGAAGGCGATCCAGTAGCCATGATCGATATCAAACCATTTCCAGATAGCCATGGCCGCCCCTGCAGCGATGGCCGTGCGTATGGCGTAGCGTGCTGTAAGCGTATTTATGTTGAACAATAGCCGCACATTGCGCAGCCAGTGCCGCGGGTGCAGGATAAGCAGGGTTTTGATCACCGAATAAGAGCGGAAGGCAAGCGCCTCATCTACACCCTGCACCCGCTCGACCGACCGTTCGATCAATTTTACTGCGCGCTCTGTAAGCTGTAGGGTACGGCGTATCACTACGGATATCTCTAAGGGAACAGCTCCTTTATGATCCCTTAATACTTCAAGGGCATTAGCCAGGTTTTGCAACCGGTTGCGCACCAGCAGCTCTTCCTCGCTGCGGCGTGAAAGTACAAATACCGCCATGCGGCCGGCCGTTTGCGATAGAGATTTGATAACCTCAAAAAGCTTCAGCCTTAATGCATCTTCAAGCTGCTGCAGGCGCAGGCTTTCCAGCTCATCGTTGATGGCGCTTGCATGGGTGGCTACCAGCGCAGCCGCTTTGCGCACTTGTGCCAGCTCATACTCCTGTGGGTCCTGCTCGCGCTTAAGCTGGTGCGCCATCTCTTCATGAAAAAGAAATGACTGATCTATAGCCGTGCGCACGGCTTTTTCATTCAGATAGATCTGCCGTTGGTTACTGCGTATATTCCTGCCATCCCATCCTCTGCCTATGCTTTCCAGAAGGATAGCATTGGCACGCCAGATGAGTGCAATTGTGCGGCGGTAAGGCTGCTGGGCAGGCAGCAGAATGAAAGCGGCGATGCCGAGCACTGCGTTCCATACGCCCCCGGCAAGTATCCAGCTGCAACGCTCCAGCAGCGCATGCCCGTAAACGGGATGTGCATTATTGAGCAGGAACATGAGGTACACGCAGATGGAAAGCCCGCTGCCACGATCACCAAGATTTTTGAATAGTCCTGCAAGGAAAGCCACTACCAGCATTGCGCCGACGCTGAGCAGGATGTTTCCGCCGGTGATATTGCCCAGCACCGCGAAGCACAGGGCGAGGAATATGCCGCCGGCTAGTACCCGCAGCCGCTGCCCGTATGTGCCTTTCAGCGCTACCCAGCAAATGCATTCTGCCGTCAGCGCAATCCATTCACCCTGCCCGGCGTGCCCCGTTTGAATGCCCCAGATAATGGGTACGGCCAGTGCCAGCGCCATGCGCAGCCCCCAGCTAAGTGCCGGCTCCAGCATTTCCTCATCAAGGAATGACTGAAATTTTTTGTATGGCTTGCGGTAGTTGATTGGATGATTGATTGGTTAGTGTTTGGCTGCCTCGGCCACCATCCGCTCAATCTCGTCGCTCGTTACAGGCCGCTCAATAAATGTATGGTATTTGGTCCGGGCATTTACGATCAGGGTTGCGGGCAGTCCGCCGCTCCAGTTCGTATCTATCTTCGGGATGAATTCATTGGCGTTCGTTTCGCTCCACCAGATCACTTCCGGGGTGATGCCTTTGCGCTGTACGTAGGTTTTGAGCTTTTCAGGATAAGCATCTTTAAAATCGAAGGAAGCAAGCAGCACCTTTACCGGCTTGCCTGAATATGTTGCCTGCAGCTTATCGAATTGAGGCAGCTCTTTTACGCACGGCCCACACCAGCTTGCCCAGAAATTGATGATATAAGTAGTGTCTTTATTAGCAATGCGCCTCACGAGCTTATCGGCAGTGTATGCAGGTATATTTTGAGCGGGTGCCGCAAAACCAGCAAGCACTCCAATCATCAGCAGGAGAATCCATTTCATAAGCACTGCAAATTACTCGCGTCGTTGAACAATGTGTGTTAAAAATAGCGCTTCCGCTTGCCCGCTGAATATTAATTTAGCGTCCGGAAGCCGGTGCTCATTCGAGTTGATGGAAGCCTGTACAAATTCAATACTGATGTAGGCTCTATTGCTTCCTGCAGATCAAATCATTCATAAATGCACCTGCCCGTACACGGCTCAGAAATAAATAAGACTAAAGCAGGCAGCACTTTTTGGGCCTACTGTTTAAAGCATAACAGATTGTTGGTGCTGGTTGCAATTATCCTGAATGCGCTGCTCTTCGGGTATTGTAAGCATGTCTATCCTTACCCCGATTTTTTTGCTGATTCTTATACTTATGTTACAGCGGCGCACCAGGGCTTGAATGTGTATTACCGTCCTGCCGGGTATGCATGGTTTCTGCGCGGGCTGCATTTCTTGTCAAGCTCACCTCTTTTGGTGGTATGGGTGCAATATGTACTGCTTGTCATAGCTTCCCTGCTGCTCTTTTTCAGCATTGATTACCTGCTTGGGTTCCATTCACGTTTTCTCAGGATGCTTTGCTTTACCGGCCTTGCCTTTAATCCGCTTTTTTTAATGCTGGCCAACCAGATTGGCAGCGATGCGCTTTTCTCGGCGCTTACACTCAGCTGGTTTGCGCTGCTGCTCTGGCTGTTTATGCGGCCCGGCAGGTTAGTGCTTGCACTGCACTTGCTGCTGCTTGCTGCTGCCTTTATCGTGCGGTACAATGCACTGTATTACCCGCTGATTTCCTGCCTTACATTCCTGCTTGCCTGCAATGCAAAAGGGCGCTTCCGCCTTACAGGCATTTTAGTTACAATGCTTATGATCGGCGGGATGTATTTCCTGATAAAAAAGGGTACTGAACAGGCAACCGGCGCTGATGTTTTTTCCGGCTTCAGTGGCTGGCAAATAGCGAATAATGCGCTCTATATACACGATAAAGTGAAAGTGGAACCCACAGATTTCGAAGACTCGGAGTTGCGCGCAATAGACCGGTATGTAAATATTTACCAGGATTCGCTGGCAGATTATGACTGGGCGAAAGTGCATGCAGGCATCATCGGTGTTACGTTTATGTGGAATGCGCATTCGCCGCTGCTCGAGTATGCGGATCATTACCGCAGGGCAAATCATATTTCGGAGCGGGATGCCTGGTATAGGGTATCCATTTCATTTGCGAAATACGGGCAGCAGCTGATCCTGCAGCATCCTGCGGCATATTTAAAAGTATATGTTTGGGGTAATATACTGCGCTATCTGTATCCACAGCGCGAAATGCTGGAAGAGTATAATGCCAACCGCGACAACTGGTTTACCGAAACGGTGGATTATTTTAAGCTGCACGATGCTGCGCCTGATCCGTATCACAATCCAAAACTGAAGGCCCGCATCACCCGCTGGTATCCTTCGCTACATGTTGTTGCAGTAATGCTTTGCGTGTTTGCACCACTACTTTACCTTTTAAGAATGCGGAAAAAGCGCTTGGCAGCTACGCAGCATAATGAGTTTTTGCTGGTTATTATGTGGTTGTGCTTCTGGGGGGCAAATTTTGTGTTCACGGTGCTTACCTCCGTTGTAGTGCTGCGCTGCGAGGCTGCGTGGTTTGCACTGGCAGCGGGCTTGCCAGTGTGGTTTCTGGATGGGTTTTTTGAGAAGCGTATAGAACCGAATACCTAAAGCAGCAAATATTAGAACAACACACTTTATCAGGACAGTATTATTTGCTGTAATGTCCTTTAAGGCTATGTATCAATATCTCCTCACGGCTAACCGAATAAATGAGTCGGTGCTCATCCGTAATACGGCGCGACCAATAGCCGGAATAATTTCCTTTCAGGGGTTCCGGCTTCCCGATTCCTTTGAATGGATCATTGCAAACATCCCGGATAAGCGCCCGGATCTTCTTCATGATATCAGCTTGAGGCAACCAATCATTGTACTCATTGAATGCAAGCGCTGTAAAGGCAATATTCCTCATCTGGTGTTGAGCTTTGTATATGCATCCAGCTCATCCGGCGTAAAACGGATCACCTTTCCTTCGGCTGCTTGCTGAATGGATGCGTCCAGCTTTTGATAGAAGACGCTGTTTGCATTTTTCAAATGGACTTCAATTTCGTAACCTTCTTCACTGCCTATAAAAGACCGGATCTTGTCTAAAAAACCATCAGTCAATTCTGAAATACTTACTTTAATTACTGTTTCCATTATTTATAGCTTCTATTCCAAAAATACGAATTTTACGGTGCGGATACCAGTAATAAACCGCCGCAGCTTTACGCCACGACGGTTCATTATCGCATACAAAATCACTTGCTCATCTCCGCAAAATACTTATGAAAATAAGGGATCGTCTCGATGCCCTTATAATAGTTGGCCACATCATACTTTTCATTCGGCGAATGGATATTATCATTATCCAGCCCGAAGCCAAGCAACACGGTTTTCAATCCTAAAGTCTTTTCAAACAGCGCAACGATCGGGATAGAGCCGCCCCCGCGCGTAGGGATCGGATCCTTTCCAAACGTGGTTTGTATGGCCTTCGCCGCCGCCTTGTAAGCTACGGAATCCGTAGGCGTAACCACAGGCTCGCCGCCATGGTGAGCTGTTACCTTCACCTGCACACCTTTCGGCGCAATGCTTTCAAAATGCTTTGTAAACATATCCGAGATCTCATCCGAAACCTGATGCGGCACCAGCCTCATAGAGATCTTGGCCGATGCCTTGGAAGGTAATACCGTCTTGGCGCCCTCGCCTGTATAGCCGCCCCAGATGCCATTTACATCCAGCGTTGGCCGTGTGCCGGTGCGCTCTAAATTACTGTAGCTTTTCTCGCCCCATTCCTCGCCGATGCCCAGCTCTTCATTGTATTCTTTCTGGTTGAAGGGCGCAGCGTTCAGCGACTTTTTCTCTACATCCGTCAGTTCCTGCACCTTATCATAAAAGCCGGGAATCGTGATGTGATTATTGTCATCATGCAGTGATGCAATCATCTTGCAGAGCGTATTGATCGGGTTGGCAACCGCGCCGCCGTACACGCCACTGTGCAGGTCGCGGTTGGGGCCGGTTACTTCTACTTCCATATAGGCAAGCCCGCGCAGGCCGCTCTCGATGCTTGGGTGCTCCATAGAGATCATCGAGGTATCGCTCACCAGCACGATATCCGCCTTCAGCTTTTCCTTATTATCCTCCAAAAATTTACCGAGGTTGCTGGAGCCTACTTCCTCCTCGCCTTCGATCATGAACTTGATATTGCAGGGCAGCGAGTCCGTCTTTGCCATAACTTCCAGCGCTTTCACATGCATAAACATCTGCCCCTTATCATCGCAGGCGCCGCGGGCATAAATGCGGCCTTCTTTAATAACCGGCTCAAACGGGCCGCTCGTCCAGAGCTCTAACGGGTCGGCGGGCTGTACATCATAATGGCCGTAAACCAGCACCGTAGGCAGCGACGCATCCACCATTTTCTCGCCGTAAACGATCGGGTGACCGGGGGTGGGGCAGATCTCGGCCTTGTCGGCACCGGCCTTCAGCAGGCTTTCCTTCACGGCATCCGCGCAGCGCGCCACATCGTCTTTGTATTTACTGTCGGCGCTCACGGAAGGAATGCGCAACAAATCAAGCAGTTCATCTAAGAAACGGTCTTTATTTTGCGATTGGTAATCTTGCCATGCCTGCATAGGTATTTGTTTTTTAGTGCGCCAAAAGTAGGCGAAAAGGGAAATTTATGGTAGGTCATTTTTATTGTCCGGGCAGGTAGAACACTAATTGAGCTAAAGTGGCGATGGCACCGTTCATCAGCTCTTTACTATTAAGCTGTTCCTGCAAGCTGCAAGGCTCAACAGCAGGCTCGGGACGTGCGCAGCCGACCTGAGCCGTTATTGGAGGCGTAGACTTGGCCAAGTCCCGAAGGAAAGACTTGCCAAGTCGGTTATTGGCTGGATAGACGGGTTTTGGGCCAACTGACTGTCATTACAGATGGCAGACCATCAGTAGCATGTCCGCTTGACTGCAATAATAGAAAGCGATTTGTCATGCGTTTGGAACATCGTGAGCAACTAATATCATACTGTCTATAATTTATTGAATGGTTTGCCAATTAACTCTCGGTATTTAGCGCCTCTGCATTCAAAGCATATACCTTGCTCAACGTGATGATATTGCTCAAACCAACCTGCCCCATCGCACCGAGTGCAGGGTGTTAGCGTTGCATAGTCTTTCCCATTTGCATCCTTACGCGGCACCTTCTTTTCTTTATGCAATGCATGGTGACAATGAATGCAGAGAGTGATCAATGCGTCATCGTTATACTCCCAAGGGTAAGCCCCATCTTGATAATAGTGATGATGAACATGCAACCCTTTAAATAATCGCCATTTGCTTATATTAACAGGTAGTATATTGATAAAATGGGTTGGTTTTGTATCAGGACATTCACCTGGTTGCGAGCCGCTGTTGTAGTATTGAGCTACCAGCCTCTCAGCATATTCCTGTCTCTTCCGATTGGGAATTGTGACATAAACCTCCATCTCATCCGGCTTTAATCCACGTCTGCCCACTATATTTATGAATTGTTCTTCTTGAGTAAATGCAATAATGTTGTTCTCTCGAATTGCATCATGCATCTCGCGATTACACCAACCAGAAGTAGTTGTACCATCCGGTAGGTAAATGAGCAGTTGTCTAGTATGCACGTGTTTATGCTCAAGAAGCCCGATTTTTAATTCATCTAGAACTTTTTCATTAAAACATTGCTGGCAACGAAACCTATCACGGGTCAGAATTTCCACTCTCCTCTCTTGCCATTCCGGAGATTCAAGAAGTTCTTTGTAAGTGGGCATGAGATAAAGTCGAGAGAGATACAGAACTTAAAGTTAATGTAACTCACCGGCAAATTGATCCGCAGTTGGGCGATAGCCTCTCTGACTTCGCACGCACAGGCGTCGCGTTTCTCAGACGCGTGTAAACCTCTGACGACCCAAGCTGCCTGCGCACGTCCCATCCCGTGGATAGCCTGTAACCGACTTGGCAAGTGTTTCCTTCGGCACTTGCCAAGTCTATACGGGTCTGACCTCTTGCAATCCGGTTTTGCTGCGGCCTTATTTCTTACGCAACGGAGGTGGCCCATAGGGCCAAAAGCTTTGTAGCGATGCACCCCACAATAACAGGGTATCGGGCCGTAGGCCCAAAAGACTTCCCCAGAGCCCGCGTGAGCGATAGTAGTGGATATCCTTTTTGCTGAGTCGTCGGCCTTTGTGCGAAGCGGCAAAAAGATAGGAACGGATAGCGCGGTGCCGTTTTCCGGCACGCGCCCAAAATCCTATTCCTTCCGGGACGCAAAAAAGCCCCGCCGTCACCGGCAGGGCTTCTGTAAAATTCAGCAGATAAATTACTTCTTCTTTTCCTCGCTTTCCGCCTGCTTCAGGGCACGGGTCATTACGATCGAGGCAACCGGGATACGCGCGGAGTTCATAACTTCCATGTTCTCAACCGGCACGTCCTGTACGCGCATATTCTCATTCAGGCCAAGCGCAGTGATATCCACTTCAATGGCTTCTGTAAGATACTTGGGCATGGTACGCACCTTCAGCGCCTTCATCTTGATCTCTAAACGGCCGCCGGCTTTTACGCCTGCGGGCTGACCGGTGAATTTCAGCGGCAGGTTGGCCACCACTTTCTTGTCTTCTACAAGCTCTAAGAAATCAATGTGGCTCAGCTCATCGGTGATCACATCAAACTGCTTGTCCTTAAGGATGCAGCGGTACATTTTCCCTTCTACAGTGATCTCAGCAAGCTGGAATTGCGGTGTGTACACCAGCGGGCGGAAAGCCAGCATCGGCGCGCTGAAATGCACAGTGGTTTCACCGCCGTAGATCACACAGGGTACTTCTCCTTCAGAACGAAGATGGCGCGTAGCTGTTTTGCCATGTTCGCTTCTGGTTTTTCCTTCAATTTTTACGCTGTTCATCGCGTTTGTTTGTTTAGTGCCTTTCAGATGACGATCGATAACCCGTCACAACAGCCGTACCTGAGTGGGCGATTTTTTAATTTTTAAGGATTGTATCCCGTAAGGGAGACAGGTTTTGATGTTTAAACAGTCTGTATTATAAGAAGCTAATTGCTTAATGTTTCCGGTTACTATGAATAAATAATGAACTGATACTCTTATTCTCGAACGTATTGCGGATGGCGATGGAGAAAAGCTCTGCCGTAGGCAAAACTTCTATCTTGCTGCATTCCTGCTTCTGCGGGATGGTATCGCAAACAACCAGGCTCTCGAGTACAGAATTTTCAATATTCTCGTACGCCTTGCCGCTCAGTACCGGGTGCGTGCAAAATGCCCGTACGCTCAGGGCTCCTTTATCCTTCAGCATAGCTGCTGACTTGGTAAGGGTGCCTGCTGTGTCGCAAATATCATCTATAAGAACTACGTTCCTCCCTGTTACATCGCCAATTACAGTCATGCCGGCAATCTCGTTGGCGCGCTTGCGCTGCTTATCGCAGATCACCATATCGGCGCCGAAATACGAGGCTACCTCACGCACACGGTTGGTACTGCCTACGTCGGGGGACGCGAAGGTAAGGTTTTCGATCTTAAGTTTCTCGATATATGGTATAAAAATGGCTGAGCTGTCAAGGTGATCCACCGGGATGTCAAAGAAGCCCTGGATCTGCGGTGCGTGCAGGTCCATGGTCATTACACGGTTGGCGCCGGCTTCGGTAAGCAGGTTGGCAATGAGCTTGGAAGCAATAGAGACGCGCGGCTTGTCTTTCCGGTCCTGGCGGGCATAGCCAAAGTAAGGAATCACGGCAGTGATATAGCCTGCAGAGGCACGGTGCGCCGCATCAATCATCATGAGCAGCTCCAGCAGGTTGTCGGAAGGGGCAAAGGTAGATTGAACCAAAAAGACATAATCACCGCGCACGGATTCCTGGAAGATCGGCTGGAATTCCCCATCGCTGAATTTCTGGGTGGTGGACTTGCCCAGCTTCTTGCCGAATGCTTTGGCAATATTTTCTGCAAGATAATTGGATGCAGTGCCCGAAAATATTTTGACGGAAGAATTCATGATAAAGGCTAAATGAGGCGCAAAAGTAACCAATGCGGGCGGCAAAGAAAAGAAGGATTTTCTACACAGTATCAGGACGTGTGCAGCCTTTCTGAACCGCCAGAGGTTGCGCCTCACTGTCCGTACTTAAAATAAATTTTCAGAAAAAATTGAAAATACAATAAACATGTTTATCTTTACATCATGAAGCTCGAAGAGGCCAAACAACAATTCATACAAAGCTGGGGCGTGCTCGGCACCCAGTGGGGCATCAACCGCACGATGGCGCAGATACATGCCTTATTGCTGGTGAGTACCGAGCCACTAAGTGCTGATGAGGTAATGGAAGGCCTGCAGATAAGCCGTGGCAATGCAAACATGAACCTGCGCGACCTGATGAACTGGGATCTTGTACAAAAAGTACTGAAAGCCGGAGAGCGCAAAGAATTCTTCACCGCAGAGAAAGATATCTGGAAGGTGAGCATGCGCATTATCCGGGAGCGCCGCCGCCGCGAGCTGGACCCGATGCTGCAGGTGCTGGATAGCTTAAAGGAAATTGAAGGCGATAAAAAGGATAAGGATGTGAAAGCTTTTACAGACACGATCGGGCAGATACAGAAATTTGCCGGTCAGGCGGATAAAGCGCTGGATGGTTTGATCAAGGCAGATGAGCATTGGTTTACGGGTACATTATTGAAACTGTTTAAATAAAATGAAAAGCTCTTCCGGCGCCGTAAGTGCTTGGAAGAGCTAAGACAATGCACCGGTTGATCCCCGGTTTTTTAAAGTTGATTAAGTTTCAAAAAATCCTGAAAATATAATCTTATGAAGAACCATAGTCCGCCAGTTCAACGCTTCCGGTTTGCCTTAACCGCGCAAGGGATAGTAGTGGATATCCTTTTTTGCCCCTTCAGGCAAAAAAGATAGGAACGGATAGCCCGGCCCGCAGGGTGCGCCAAAAGAATAAAAAAATCAATAACTCAATACGCAACATTCAAAACTTAATCAATCATGGAAAAGATCATCATCCTGTACATTTTGTACCTTGTAATTACTATCTTTCTTACCATCTGGGTGGCGCATACGCTGTTCCGCAATGGCAAGCTGTTTCTAATCGATATCTTTCACGGTAATAAAGACCTTGCGCAGGCGGTGAATAACCTGCTGCTGGTGGGCTTTTACCTCGTAAACCTTGGTTATGCGATCTTCACGCTGCGCATCTTTGACACCGTAACTACCTCGCGGGAAGTCGTGGAGATCCTGAGCATGAAAGTCGGCGCGATCATCCTTATTCTTGGCTGTATGCACTTTGCGAATATGATCATCTTCTACAAGCTCCGTAAGCGCGCACTGGCCGACAGGAATGACCCTACATTGAACCCCGCGCAGCTTTAGAATATCTGTATCCGGCGCAGAAATGTGCCGGATGATTTTTCACTCAACAAGAAATGTTATGAACGATCTTGAAACAGTTATCCGGTTTAAAAAGACCGACCGTATCATCCAGATAATCGGTGGGATCATTGTGATTGGCTGTGCGCCTTTTACGTGGCTTATGTCTTTTTTTCTGCTTGGCTTCATCCATGCGCTGGGCACCTTCTTCTGGCTATTCGCTGCTCCAAAGGCTGGTGTTTTGCCGGCGAGGAAAGTGATACAGTGGATCAATATCCTGGTAATGGCTTTATGGGGCGGGGCGCTGCTTATTAATTCCGGCTACTTAGAGCAAACGATCGTGGTGATGATTTTCCTCGGGCCGGTATTAGGCATATCCTACTTCGTCATCACCCTTCGGGAAATCAACTATTATCAGTCATTGAGGAAACATGAAAGCGCTTAAAATAATTATCGCAGGCGGCAGCGGCTTTATAGGCCAGGAAATGGCGGCACGCTGGGCTGGTGTAAATGAGGTAACTATTTTATCGAGAATGCGTGCCAGCGCGGCTAATAACAGCTACAGCTTTAAGCGCCTTGCAGGAATACGACACCTGCAATGGGATGGCAAAACGTCAGGCAACTGGGCAAAGCATTTAGAAGGTGCCGATATCCTTATCAATCTTGCGGGTAAGTCTGTAAACTGCCGCTACAATGAAGCTAATAAAGCAGAAATATTGAGCAGCCGCATTGATGCAACCAGCATTTTAAGCGAAGCCGTGCTCCTATGCGAGCGGCCTCCAAAGCTCTGGATCAATGGCGCCTCGGCAACCATTTACCGGCACGCTGCCGATGCGCCGAGAAATGAATCTTTCACTGCTTTTGCTAATGATTTTTCCGTACAGGTATGTAAGGTCTGGGAAGCCGCTTTCCATAAAGCCGATTTGCCGCACACGCGGAAAGTGATCCTGCGTATGGCTATTGTATTGGGCGCAGGTGGTGTGATGGTGCCCTACAAAAGGCTGGTAAAGCTGGGCCTCGGCGGGCAGCAGGGCAATGGAAGGCAGATGTTTAGCTGGATACATATCGACGATCTTTGCAGCATTGTGGAATGGCTTTGGGCGGATAGCACTCAGGCAGGAATTTATAATGCCTGCTCGCCCTGTCCGGTATCGAACAAAGCATTTATGAAACAGGTAAGAGTTGCTTACGGAGTTCCAATCGGTTTGCCCGCGCCCGCTTTGCTGCTGAAGGCCGGTGCCTTAATCATAGGTACGGAAACAGAGCTGCTCCTGAAAAGCCGCTGGGTATTGCCTGCACGTTTGTTGCAGGAAGGCTATCCTTTCCGGTTCCCGGAATTGGGCGGCGCGCTTAAAAACATTGCAGCCATGCACACCTGATCACCATAAATCCATTGCCTGCTTTAGGTTCATTTGCCCCTACATTTGCTGCACTGATTTTAAAACAAAACATCAATTTTATGAAGCGCAATGCAACCGCCGTCTGGAACGGCACTGGTAAAGAAGGCACCGGCCACATCACTACACAAAGCACTACCCTCGATAAAACGCAATACAGCTTCGGCAGCCGCTTTGCGGAAGGCGTGGGCACTAACCCCGAGGAGCTGATGGCTGCCGCACATGCAGGCTGCTTTACGATGAAGCTGTCCTTTGAGCTCAATGCAGCCGGCTTTACTGCCGACGAACTGAACACGCGCTGCGATATTACGCTGGATCCTGCGCAGGGCGCCATCATTAAAAGCGAGCTTAAATGCACCGCAAAGATTCCCGGGATAGATGCAGCAAAGTTTGTAGAGATTGCCAATAAGGCAAAGGCGGAATGCCCGGTAAGCAAAGCCTACAACTGCGAGATAACGCTGGATGCGCAGCTTGGATAATGAAGCCTGAGCATTTCGCACAATAAGCCAAAGCTGCTAAAATCTTTTAGCGGCTTTGCTATTTTTACAGCAATAAAAACCTGCTGAATCATGGAGTCTTACGATCCCCGCATAGATGCGGTTATTGCAAAAGCGGCGCCCTTTGCGCAGCCTATTCTCACGCATCTCCGCGAGCTGGTGCATACTGCATGCCCCGAAGTGCAGGAAACGATAAAATGGAGCATGCCGTTCTTCGATTATAAAGGCACGATGTGTCAGATGGCTTCCTTTAAGCAGCATGCCGTATTCGGCTTCTGGAAGGGCGCCCTGCTTACCGATCCTGCAGAAAAACTGATCAGGGGAACTGGTGAGAGCGCAGCTATGGGGCATTTCGGGAAGATCACCTCGCTGGCAGATCTGCCCTCCGATAAGATCATCATCAGCTATATCAAAGAAGCTATGCGACTCAATGATGATGGTATTATGGTGGCGAAGCCAAAGGCAGGATCGAAGCCGGAGCTGCCGGTGCCCGCTGATCTTGCGAAAGTGCTGAAAGGCAGCGCGGCCGCAAAGAAAACCTGGGATGCCTTTGCCCCATCGCACCGCAAAGAATATATTCAGTGGATCACGGAGGCAAAAACAGACGCCACGCGGCAGAAGCGGCTTACCACGACCTTAGAGTGGCTGCTGGAAGGCAAGAACCGTATGTGGAAATACCAGAAATAACAGGCTGGCTACCTGCCTCGCGACCCGGTAAATTTCCCATCGTAACTTGCGCCCCAAATCCATTACATGCGCAACATAAAAATCATTGAGGTAAAATCGGAGATCGGCGCAGGCACACGCGGCGCAAGTCTTGGGGTAGATGCCCTGAAAATAGCTGCGCTGGATTTTATGAGCAACTTCTTCGTCAACTTTCCGGTGGAGGAGGTAAAGACGGAAAACCAATTGCTCTATGAGCCGGTGCAATCGCCCTATGCCAAGCGTATCAGGGGCATTCACCTTATGTATGAGCGCGTATCCGAAGCAGTATCCAACACCTTGAAAAGCGGGCTATTCCCAATTATTCTTGCAGGTGATCACAGTACTGCAGGTGGCACAATAGCCGGGATAAAAATGGCCAAGCCAAAAAGCCGTCTCGGTGTAATTTGGATCGATGCTCATGCCGATATGCATACACCATTTACCTCACCATCCGGCAATATGCATGGCATGCCGCTTTCTATTTCACTGGGTTTCGATAATAAGGAGAGCAAGATGCACAACCCGGATGCGCAGACGCTGGAAATATGGAACAAGCTCAAAAGCATGGGCAAGATTGAGCCGAAAATTCTTCCTGAAGACTTAGTGTTTATTGCGCTACGCGATTATGAAAAGGAAGAGGAAGCGCTCCTTAAAAAGCATAACATCAAAGTGATCCCGGTATCGGAGGTGCGCCGGAAAGGCGTGGAGCATGTAGTACGGCAAACCATGCTGCACCTTGCCAGCTGTGATGATATCTATGTGTCGTTTGATGTGGATAGCCTCGACAGCGCTATTTCGCGCGGCACCGGCACGCCGGTAAGCAATGGCCTGCGCGAGCGGGAGGCGGAGGACATCATTGCGTCATTCGCGCAGAACCATAAGATATGCTGCTTCGAGATAACAGAGGTAAACCCTACATTAGATAAAGAAAACCTGATGGCGGAGATCGCCTTCAACATCCTGCAGCGTACGGTGAATCTGCTGCTGGTAAATTAGGGTGGGTTAATTTTTTTTTCTTCTTGGTTTCGCGATTATCAGGTGCGGTTAACCCGATCTGGCGCGGGGTCAGGGGCAAGGCCGTTGTATTCTAAGGTTACCAGTAGTTGGTGACGCCAACTTTGTCATCCCGCAGGGATCTTTCAGTAAGCTTTTGTGCTAATGATCCCTGCGGGACAAAGTTGGGTAGGATATTTTAAAACACAATTAGCACTGCGATGGGGGAGTTTCTTGTGCGGTCGGGGAGGTTTTACCTGCGGTCAGGGAGGTTTGCACCCGGTCAGCCAGATATTAGCCGCAGGCGGAATCATTTTAATTGTTATAATACCTGCAATAGCGTATCGTGTGGTGATTAATGATCACAGAACGCAGTGACAGGAATATGGGAATGCCATACTGCCCACCAGGAAAGCTGCAGCAGCTGCTCACTTTTTCCGGCCTATGGCCTCCTGGAATTTGCTGCTTGCGGGCACTGCTTCATCAGCCACAAAAAATTCATAGCCCAGCCGGAAAAACTTATTAAAAATACCGGTCTGGATAGCCACGGTATCATGCTGATGATTAATTACAGCATACAGCCTGTCGGCATCAAAGTTGGATGCGGTATCTGTTATCGGCACATCCGAATTCTTGCTCCGCTTATTTTTAGGCATGTAGTAGATTTCCGCGTGCTGCGCATAGCCATTGCTGCCGGTTACCTCCATAACGCAAAGCTTAGGTACGCTGCTGATGGCCTCATGCACACCCGATAACCCGCTCGCGATAGACTCACTGTTCACATTTTTAAAGAAGCCGAGGTACGTTTTTGCCCGCTTTTCATTCAGGGTTTTACCCTCCATCAGCGCAGGGTCTATCGTTACAACCGGCTTATCGCCGGTTTGGGTGATGGTAAAAGAGTTCAGCGGCTCAAGCGGATACTGCATGCTGACCTTAGTAATGTTTTTGCTATCTATATCAAAAACGGTGCGGTCGCGCCAATAGCGCTCGAGGGGCAGGTAGCGTGGGGTAAGGTAGCCTTCAAAGCCTGGTATCTGCACAACATAAGGCCGCGTGCCGCCTTCCATAACCATATAAGTGCCGGTGAAGCCGGGCGTTTCCGTGCCTACGTAAAATACCCGCATTTTATTACCCTGCCGGTCGTAGATCTCAACCTTATTGCTGTTGGCGAGGCGGCGCACCACATCATTGTGCGCCTGCACCGGCACCGGGCGCTGAGCAGCCTGTACACTTAAGGTAAATAGCAATGTCTTCACGGAAGACGGTAGCGCTTTGTATTGGTCATTCAGCTTCCAGCCATAGGCGGTGCGCTCCAGCTTTATGGAATTGTTGCTGTTATCGGCAATGAATATCCTGCCAATGGCGCCGGTATCCTTGATGGTGAATCCTGCATCCTGACTGGTGAAGATATTGCTGTCGTCGCGGAAGAAGATAAACCATACCCCTGCGCCGAGCGCTGCGAGGATGAGGATATAAAGAAAGGTCTGTTTCATGATTTGGTTGTTGGCAGCTTAGTTGTTTTCATAGCGGCGCTTCCGGAAGAAAAGGTAGGCGGACGCGAAGAGGAGCACCAGCACTACCGGTAAGACGATATTTATGATCTGCCACTTGGTTTTTTCATTCTTTACCCGGCCGCTATCCAACAAGCGAAGCCGTACATCCTTAGAGCGCGATTCGAGGATGCCGGAGTTATCAGTGAGGTATTCGAGGCAGTTGAGGATAAAGCTCTTGTTGGCGTAGCGCATCCGCTCCTGGAGTGAATAGCCAAGCTCCTGCGGCCCGCGGCTCTCGCTTACCTCATTGAGCATCATATCGCCATCGCCTATCACAATCATCTTGCCTTCTTTATCAGCAGCTGCCTTAAAGGGTTGATGGAGGGAATCAAGTACTTGCCGGAAATCTGCCGGCATGCGATCTGCAAAAGCGGATTGAAACTTACCCTCCAGCAGCACAGCGGCGGGCCGGAAGGGCTTATTGAACAGCTCCGGCTTGGGAGGAAAACGAAGCATGGCCAGCGAAACCCGTACAGGAGCCATCGTAGGCCGGCTGTACTGAGAGGATTCCAGCAGGATGGTCTTATGGATTTCAGGGTTGCCGATGGTATCGATGGTGCTCACAAATTTTCCGATCACGGCATCCATATTATTAACGATCGGGTGGTGGGAGGTAGGTATAAATACCGGGAAGTAATACCAGCTGTGCAGCACGGTGTTCGGCTGCCCGTTCATCATCTGCTCCTGCACGAAAATGCTGCCGCTTTGCTGCGCATCCTCAATAAGATCTGCGTTTACGCGCACGCCGTATTTGAATAGCTGGTCATCAAGATTAAGGTGGAGATCAGTGGTTACGAACTGCTCGGAGCTATGAAAGCTGTCCATGGTAGCAAATGTGCCATCGAGGAGCCAGAGCATCTTGCCTCCATTCATCACAAACTGATCCAGCTTAAATTTTTGCCGGTCATCGAAGGGCTGCCCGGGCTTGCACACAATAGCGGCCTCATAGGCCCCGGATATTTTGGTGCCTGCATTTACATCAATGGTATCTACATGATAAAAACTTTCGAGGGTATGGATGATATCATAGGTTGCCCATCCAAGCGCTTCGCCGTTGCCTACAATGTAAGCCAGGCGCGGCTTATCGGGCTTATTGATCTGGTTAATGGCCGATACGATCTTGTACTCCAGCATAGATTCAGAGTAGTTGAGCTGCTCCTGCGGCGTCATGCCAAGGTGCGGTTCCAGCACATTTACCGGAAAGGATTTTTCTTTGTACTGCACCAGCATATAAGGCATTACCAGCTGCGATGACTGCCGCTCATCCGTATTCTGCCGCACATTGATGGCGCTCATGCCTTTGGACGCAAAATTCTGATACACATCGGCCAGCTCTTTTTCGCTCTTGCCCCCGAAAGGGTCGGTAAACCGATATACGATATGAGGGCCTGCATATTCCTTTAAAGCCTGCAAACGCTCGCGCACAGCATCACGCAGCCGCTGAAAGCCGGGAGGGAAATCCTTGCCTTCAAGATACACATCGATCACGGCCACATCATCCATACCGCGCAGGAGCTTTTTTGAGGATGGGGATAGCGTAAAGCGTTTTTCTTTGGTAAGATCCAGCCCGTAGTGAAAGCGGGAAGCCAGGATATTGGCAAGCACTAAGATGCCCAGCAGGATGAGTAGCCGGAACCCGGCCTGCCGCTGCTGCGCTTTTCTTTTACCTGAAGTGGTGGACATGCTGCTTGAATAGTATAATTGCGGTAATGAGAATTGATAGATTAACCCTGTGTACGCAGCTTTAGCGAGATGCGGGTAAGAGAGATAAACAGGGCAGCTACAGATATAAAGTAGATGACATCGCGTGTGTCAATTACGCCGCGGCTGATGGAAGTATAATGCGAAGCCATACCAATGAGGCTCAGGATATAGCTCACCGTGCCGGGCAGGGAAGATATCTTGCTTAAAGCCTCGAAGCCAAAGTAAAAAAGAAAGCAGGCAAACAGCGCGGTGAGCAGGCCCACAATCTGGTTGGAGGTAAGCGAAGAGCAAAAAATACCGATTGCCGCAAAGCCGGCAGCCAGAAATAAAAGCCCGATGTAAGAGCCGATGATCGCGCCGCTATCCAGCGTAGTGCGGGCCTGCGCGAGGTTGGCTACGGAATAGACATAGATAAGCGTTGGCGCGAGGGCAAAGATGATGAGCACCAGCGCGGCAAAATATTTACCCAGGATAATATCGGTATCGCGGAGTGGCTTGGTGGAAAGCCATTCGATGGTGCCGCTGCGAAACTCATCTGAAAGCGAGCGCATGGTTACAGCCGGTATCAGCAGGAGGAGGAGCATGGGGGCAAGATCAAAAAAGCGATCCAGCGAGGCGTAGCCGTAATTAAGGATGCTTGTATCCTCAAGCAGCCAGAGAAACAAGCCGCAGGCTACCAAAAAGACCAGGATGGCCACGTAGCCCACAATAGAAGAAAAGAAGGAAGCAATTTCCTTGGTAAAAATGCTGCGCATGGATGATTGGAAAACCCTGCCTTTTACAGCGGGAGCGCAAAAATAAGCAATTGGATTTTGGATTTGTGATTTATGAACTGTGATTTATGATTTCCTGATTAATCACTTGTCAAAGCATTGGAGGGAAATACTCCAGTATTAATGCCCGCCTTGTATGATTACAAAAAACAATGTCCGGCAGCTTGAAATCATAATTCATAAATCACAAATCCGAAATCCGGCGCTACTTTTGCCCGCCACAAATTACCCATTTGCGCAAGGTCCGGAAATACTTTTACAACACGCATACGCACCGCTTCGAGAAGCTGATTGTACCATTGCGTACCCGGCTGCTCCGGCTCCTGGGCTTTCTCTCGGCTTCCACCGTTACCGCGCTTATTATGCTGGCTATTGCTTACCGCTTCGTACAATCGCCCGGTGAGAAGCGTACGCGGATGGAAATGCAGCAGCTTACCGAGCAGTATGATCTGCTACAGGAAAATCTGGGTAATGTAAATAAATCCATATCCGGCCTCGAAGACCGTGACAATAAAATATACCGCGTCATTTTTGAAGCGGCACCGCTGCCGGATAGCGTACGCGAAGGAAAAAGCTACAGCAAAGAGATCAGGCAATATGCCTATACCTCATCAGAAGCGCTGATCGGCAGAATGCAGACAGAAGTAAAAGCGCTGGCGCACCGCGTGGCCATCCAGCGGCAAAGCTATGATACGCTTGAGCGGCTGGTGAAAGCCAAAGAGGAGATGCTGGCATCCATCCCCGCCGTACAGCCGGTATCCAATAAAGACCTCAGCCATATTGCCTCTGGCTTCGGCTACCGTATAGACCCGATCTATAAAACCCCGAAGATGCATACCGGCCTTGATTTTGCCGCAGCCATTGGCACTCCCATCTATGCAACTGCCGATGGTAAAGTTGTAAGCACGGCTTTTGATGAAGGGGGCTACGGCAATCATGTGGTCATCAATCATGGTTACGGATACCAGACGCTTTACGGCCATATGGTGCGCATTAAAGCCAGGCCCGGCGAAGCTGTAAAGCGTGGCCAGGTAATAGGCTGGGTAGGCAGCACCGGCAAGAGCACCGGGCCGCATTGCCATTATGAAGTGATCCGCAACGGTGAAAAGATAGACCCGGTACACTATTTCTTCAATGATCTTTCTGCCACTGATTATGAGCGCATGGTGCGGATCGCTGCGGCGAGCAATCAGTCTTTTGATTAAAGCAAAGCATCCAACAACAATCCAACTATGAAAAATATACTCATTCTCGCCTTATCCATAATAACCCTTGCCTCCTGCCGTGATGCGCGCATTAAAGATCACCCTGAATGGGAAGCACGTTTTAAAGCGCAAGGCATTACCAACGCCTGCTTTATGCTGCGCGATCATGTGCATGAGTCAGTTCATTATTATAATAAAGACCGCTGTCTTCAGCGCTTTACGCCTGCCTCTACCTTCAAGATATTCAACTCGCTCGTAGCCCTTGAAACCGGTATTGCGCAGGATGAAACCTACACAATTCCCTGGGATAACGTAGTGCGCAGCCGTCCGGAATGGAACAAAACCATGAATATGAAGGAAGCTTTCCGGGTAAGCAATTTAGCTTATTATCAAGAGCTTGCCCGCCGCGTAGGCGCACAGAACTACCAGCATTATATGGATACTGTGCGGTATGGCAATCAGAAGATCGGCCCGAAAGCGGATGCCTTCTGGCTGGATAATTCCCTCCAAATATCTGCCGATGAGCAGGTAGGCTTTCTGAAGCGGCTCTATTTTGAGGAGCTGCCATTTACGCTCCGTACCCAGACCATTGTACGCAGCCTGATGCTGCGGGAAGATACTGCGGGTACACGCCTTTTCTATAAAACAGGAACAGGAGAAACGCCGCAAGGTACCGACCTGCGCTGGGTTGTAGGCTTTTTAGAGCGGGAGGTAGAAGTAAAGGAAGACAAGGCTTCCATGAATAAAAGCGACGTGCGCAATTATCCCTACATCTTCGCGCTCAACTTTGAAGTGCCAAAAGGCGATAGCAGTAAAGACTGGGGCAGCGTAAGGATTGAAATCCTGCATCAACTGTTGAAGGATTACGGGGCTTATACTTCGCAATAGCTGTATCCCACACCTTTAAGGGTATGGGATACTTTTTAGAAGCAGATTTACGTTGAAATTAGTTTTGGTGCACAAACGAAAAGTTGCTTTACCGCGCCCACAATAAGACCTATAAAGTTCTGATCCGGTAATTCTGGAAATGTTACCCAGCCACTGGTATCCGCTTCAAGATCTCCAGCAAATAAGCCCAGAACTTTTGTACAGAGCTTATCTGCACCCGCTCATCCGGCGAATGTGCGCCATAGATATTGGGGCCGAAAGAGATCATCTGCATATCCGGATAGTTGGTGCCGAGGATACCGCATTCCAGCCCTGCATGTACTGCAGATACATGTGCTTCTTCCCCAAATAATTCTTTGTAAAGTCCGCGCATCAATTGAATGATCGGCGCATCTGGCCGTGGCTGCCAGCCAGGGTAGGCGCCTCCGTATTCCAGTCTGGCTCCCATCAATTCAAAAGCGCTGGCTATGGCATCTGCGAGGTCGCCTTTTTCGGTATCCACCGAGCTGCGGGTGAGGCATTGCAGGCTGTAACTGCCGTCCTTTACCAGCACGCGCGCCAGGTTGTTGGAGCTTTGCACCAGGCCGGGTATCTCCGGGCTCATGCGGTAAATGCCATTGGGGCAGGCATAGAGCGCGCGCAATAAGTCATGCACAAAGGTCGCATCCATAACCTGCGCAGGCATTTCCCCCGCTTCTATTATAACTTCGAGATGCGGGTCAGTTGCTTTGTATTCCTCCTTCAGTATGGCCGCGAGGCTTGCAACACGCTCGTGTAGCTTGCTGCTGTTATTGCCATCGGCAATAATGGTCGCTACTGATTCGCGGGGTATGGCATTGCGCAGGCTGCCGCCATCGATACCTGCAATATCACAGGTGTTTTCTTTAGTAAGATTCAGCAGGATGCGATTCATCAGCTTATTGGCATTGGCTCTGCCCAAGTGAATGTCCCCACCGGAATGCCCGCCCGTTAAGCCTTTTACTCGTATTTGAAAGGCAGCATCGCCTTTAGGTGCCACCTGCTCATAGCTGCCTTTGCCGGTTACATCTACGCCGCCCGCACAGCCTATGGTCAACTCATTATCTTCTTCGGTATCCAGGTTGAGGAGGATGTGGCCATGGAGCATGCCGCCTTTCAGGTTCAGCGCGCCGGTCATGCCGGTTTCCTCATCAATAGTAAACAGCGCTTCGATTGGTGGATGCGGAATATCAGTTGCGGAAAGCAGCGACATGATGGCGGCTACTCCAATGCCATTGTCTGCGCCGAGCGTAGTTCCTTTCGCCTTTACCCAATCTCCATCCACATACATTTCTATTCCCTGCTTATCAAAGTCGAAGAAAGTATCTCCGTTCTTCTGGTGCACCATATCGAGGTGGCTTTGGAGCACAATTGGCTGCCGGTCTTCCATACCCTGCGTAGCCGGTTTGCGGATGATCACATTGCCCGTTTCATCCACCAGAGTTTCCAGCTTCAGGCTTTCGCCGAAGGCTCTAATAAATGCAATAACCCGTGTTTCTTTTTTGGATGGGCGGGGTACAGCGTTAAGATCGGCAAAGTGCGACCATAGAGCAGTTGGGGTGAGGGTTTTTATATCATTGCTCATAGGAAATGCGATTTTTTGATGGTGCTAATGTAGTGAAATAGGTAATGAGTGCTTGTGGGGCTTTGCTTGCCTTAAATTTTAGCGCTGAGTAGGGCGCAACACATTGAGGATAAAAAGAAAAAGGACAAGCTTTGCAGCTTGCCCCTTTTTCTTAAGTTTCTTAAATGACTGGTTAGCCTTAGATAACTTTTACATTGATCGCGTTCAGACCTTTACGGCCATCCTGTACTTCAAAGGTTACACGATCATTCTCGCGTACCTCGTCAATCAATCCTGAAACGTGTACGAAGATGTCTTCGCCGGTTTCCGGCTTAATGAATCCGAATCCTTTCGTATCATTAAAAAATTTTACTGTTCCTTCTTGCATTACTATTTAAATAAAATGAATCGCGAAGATAGGAAAAAATTGCATTGATTTTGCAATTGAATAAAAATATATTCAACCTTAACAATTGTAAAATATTTACTGGTGCTATTATTCTCCCCGTTAGTATAGCCGTGCCTATCCCGCTTACCTCTTATTTCACAGGCTTTGGCAATGCAAAATGCGCTTTCCACCGAATAGGCTATAATTCATTCCTCCATTCGGCTACTTTTATGGCCACACAACTACCACCATGCAACTTACCATCCGGAACCTCAGCAAAACGTATAGCAACGGCGTAAAAGCCCTCGATGATGTATCGCTCACCATACCTACCGGCATGTTTGGCCTCTTGGGCCCCAATGGGGCGGGTAAATCTACACTCATGCGCACCATCGCCACACTACAGGAGCCGGATAGTGGGAATATCATGCTGGGCGATCTGGATGTGCTAAAGCAAAAGCAGCAACTACGCGAGGTGCTCGGCTACTTGCCGCAGGAATTTGGCGTGTACCCGAAAACATCGGCCTATGATCTGCTAAGCCATCTGGCAGTATTGAAAGGTATCAATAACTCTAAAAACAGGGATGAGATAGTAAATGCGCTCCTACAGAAAGTAAACCTGTATGAGCAGCGCAGGAAAGCCGTCAGCTCTTTCTCCGGTGGCATGCGGCAGCGCTTCGGGATAGCGCAGTGCTTGCTGGGCAACCCACGCCTGATTATTGTAGATGAGCCCACAGCAGGCCTCGACCCTGGAGAAAGAAACCGGTTTTACAACCTCCTTTCCGAGATCGGTGAGCAGGTGATCGTGATCCTCTCTACACATATCGTGCAGGATGTACGCGAGCTATGCTCCAATATGGCTGTGATCAATAATGGCAAATTATTGTTTGCCGGCACGCCGGATGCCGGGCTGGAGCTGCTGAGAAATAAAGTGTGGGAGCGGCAGGTAGAGAAGGCCGAGCTGGATGATTACCGTGGGAAATTTAAGGTGCTGAGCAATAAACTGGTGGCAGGCCGCCCACTTATACACGTATATGCAGATGCACAACCGGACCCAAGCTTCCGTGCAGCTGAGAATACGCTGGAAGATGTATTCTTCGCCAAGATCAATGAGGTCATTTAGTTTTTTTTCAATGGTTTTTAGCTGACATCCGCGATCTTTTTTTAGCAGCTGATGTGGCTTTGTCTGTGTTCTTCTTAGACCTTTTACCTCTCTTTTTTCGGCTATGTCTGCCTTATAAAAATCTTTCATGAAAAAATTTTTTGTTTTTGAAGTAAAGCATTGGGTGAAGCAGCCTATGACCTGGATATTCCTGCTGATTTATGGTGTATTGGTATTTGCGGCGCTCGTGTCAGATTCTGTACAGATAGGCGGCGGCAATGGCAATACGCATAAAAATGCGCCACTGGCTATACAAACGATGTTTGCGGTTTTCTCACTGGTCGGTGTGGTGATGAATACCTCCTTTTTCAATGCAACGGCTACGCGGGATTATACCTATGGTATGGATCAGATCATATTCTCATCTCCTATAAAGAAATTTGATTTCTTCTTCGGGAAGTTTTTGGGAGCCTTTGTAATAGCGCTTATTCCTTATCTCGGCATTACGCTTGCAGCGCTGCTTGCGCCATACTGGCCCGGCGTTGATCCACTTCGTTTTGGTCCTTTTGTTGGCGGTGCGCATCTATATGGTTTTCTTCTTTTTGGCGTATTCAACACCTTATTCGGCGGGGCTATTATCTATTCATTCGCTTTAAAATTCCGTAATCCTGTTATTGCCTATCTATCGTCATTCGGCATTATTGTACTCTACATTATTTCTTCCAATTTTACCGGGGATATCGAGAACCATCTTTTAGCGATGATTACTGATCCGTTAGGACTCAATGCACTGGATATCTATACCAAATACTGGACACCCGCCCAGCGCAATAGCGGCTACATACGGTTCGAAGGCAGTTTTATTGCCAGCAGGCTGCTATGGGCAGCTGTGAGCTTTGTTATACTGTTTATAATGTATCGTGCATTTGATTTTACACAGTCGAAAGCAAAAGCCGGTAAGCAGAAGGCAGAAGCGCAAGTGGGGGCGGTCGTCTCTTTAGTGATACCTCAGGTAGTTGTTGAGCAGCGTCCGGTAGCGGCATGGTACCGCCAATTCCTATTTGAGCTGAGGGCTATCGTAAAGAATAATTCATTTATTATTCTTACTTCGATCGGCCTTATGCTGCTGATTGTAAACCTGTTCTTCAACACCAACAACTATGGAGAGAAAAGCCTGCCGGTAACCTATGATGTAGCCGGGGAAATACGCAATGCGATGACACTGTTTATCCGTGGCTTCATCATCTTTTACAGCGGCTATATTGTATTCCGTGAGCGGGATGTAAAATTTAATGAGATTGCGGATGCCACGCCGGTGAAAAGCGGTAATGTGGTTACTTCCAAGATAGCCGCGATACTCGCAGCCCTTGCGGTGGTGATGGCGGCAGCTATTCTGATAGGTATGCTGTCGCAGCTTACCAAAGGCTATACGAATCTCGAGCCGGGCGTTTACCTCGCCTATGCAGGTTTTGAACTACTGCGCTTGTCTTTCGTTATTGTTATGGCTTACCTCATCCAGGTGCTTATCAACAATAAATACCTTGCCTATTTTGCAATTGTCATCTTTCTTATTGCCAATACTTTTTTGTGGCAGGCGTTGAAAATTCAAAGCAATATGGTTGCTTTCGGCTCGCTGCCCGGTATTATCTATTCGGATATGAATGGCTTTGGTCCTTTCATCCCCGGTGCGCTTGCCTTTGGGCTCTATTGGGCGCTTTTCTGCGGGTTGCTGATTCTTATCATTATCGGTATAAGCCTGCGCGGTAAAGAAGTAGGCTTTAAGCAGCGCGCGCAGCATCTTGGCCTTTATCTGCGCAGCAATATTAAAATAACAGGAACGCTTCTTGCGCTTTTTATTGGCTGCGCAGGCTGGCTTTATTACAATACCAAAGTTATCAACCAATATACCTCAACCAAAGAGCAGGAGCTGCAACAGGTAGCTTATGAGCGGAAGTATAAGAAGTATGAAAAGATGGCTCTGCCATTCACTACAGACCTTGACTATACCATCAATATTTTTCCGGAAAAACGGGGTATGGATGTGCTTGTAAAATGGTGGGTGAAGAATGTTCATGCTGCGCCGATCAGCGAGCTGCATTACAGTATGCCGGAGAAGGCGACAAACATCCGCTTCACCATTCCTGGCGGCAAGCTTATCTCAGAAGATAAGGTGCTCCGGTACAACATTTATAAGCTAAGCAGGCCGCTGCTTCCCGGTGATAGCATACAGCTTTCCTTTGCCGCGGATTATATCAGTAAAGGCATCGAAAATAATGTGTCATTTACGCAGATTACCCAAAATGGTTCTTTCTTTCATGACAATGACGTACTGCCGGCTTTAGGCTATAATCAGGGGGTTGAGCTGAGTGATAAAAATGACCGGCGGAAATACAAGCTTCCTGTAAAAGCCCGCCGTCCAAGGCTTACACGCGATTGTGGAGCGGTATGTAATACTACTTATATCAGCAACAGCTCCGCATGGGTTAATCTCCGCAGCACCATCTCTACTTCCGGCAACCAGATTGCCATTGCGCCCGGCACCCTCACGAAGCAATGGAAAGAAGGCGGCCGTAATTATTTTACTTACCGCCTTAACCATAAAGCGCTTAATTTCTTCTCCTTTGTATCCGCTGAATATGAAGTGGCACGCGATAAGGTCAATGGCATCAACATAGAAGTTTACTACAATAAAAAGCATCCGTACAACGTAGCACGCATGACCGCTGCGGTGAAGAAAGCCCTGAAATACTACACGGAAAATTTTGGCCCGTACTATCAGGAGCAGTGCCGTATAATTGAATATCCACGCTATGCCGGCTATGCACAGGCGTTCCCCGGTACTATGCCTTACAGCGAGAGCATCGGGTTCATTACAGACCTCCGCAACCCGAAAGCCATAGATATGGTTACGTATGTGGTAGCACATGAGATGGGGCACCAGTGGTGGGCACACCAGGTGTGCGGGCCGGATATGCAGGGCAGCGAAATGTTTAGCGAGGGGCTGGCGCAATACAGTTCACTGATGGTGATGGAAAAGGCATTCGGCAAAGAGCACCTCACCCGTTTTCTGAAGTATGAGCTGGATAATTATCTCAGTGCGCGGGCTCGGGAAGGCGAGTATGAGAACCCGCTTATCCGCACCGAAGACCAGCAGTACATTCACTACAATAAAGCCAGTCTTGTGTATGTATATCTCAAAGAAATGATCGGGGAGCAAAAGTTCAACAGCGCACTACGCACCATCATATCGAAGTATGCCTATAAGCCTGCGCCTTTTCCAACGGCTTACAATATCGTGGATGAGTTTAAAGCCGTAACGCCGGATTCGCTGCAATATCTGATCACCGATATGTTTGAAACAATTACCATCTTCAATAACCGCTTAGAAAAGGTAACTGTTACGCCTACAGCCGATAAGCAATACAAAGTGGACATCAGCGTGCGCTGCGAGAAACTCCGTGGCGATAGCTTAGGCAATGAAAAGCCTGTTGCGCTGAATGATTATATAGATATCGGGCTGTTTGCAAAGAATGAAAAAGATGGAGATGAGCTGGGAAAACCAATCCTTTATAACAGGATCCGGCTGAATCAAAAAAAGACATTGCTAAGCTTTACAGTCAAGGAAAAGCCCTACCAGGTTGGGGTAGATCCCTACCATTACCTGATCGATAAAGTGATTGCCGATAATTTAAAGAAGGTAGAGTAGCGAGCGCTCTTTTTAAGAAAGTTTTCCTACATTTGCCATCCGGTCAATAAAGGTCAAAAAGGTTTCTGCTTTTTTGGCTTTTTAATTTGACGGAAATACGGGCATAGTACAACGGTTAGTATAGAGGTCTCCAAAACCTTTGATCTGGGTTCGAATCCTAGTGCCCGTGCTACTTTTAAAGGAATCAGCTAATCATCCTTTAGCTAACCGGCTAATTAAGAACAATGAGCAACATCGGAAATTACATACAGGAAGCCTACGACGAACTCGTACATAAGGTAAGCTGGCCCACCTGGGACGAGCTGCAGCAAACTACCCTCATCGTACTGGTAGCCCTCCTGGTAATCACTGCTATCATCTTCGGGATGGATCTGGTATCGGATCAGGTACTCACCTTCATCTACAAACGCATGCAGGGCCTGTAACCCACCCATCTATATGAGTGAGCAAATAACAACACCCACACCTCCCCCGGCCGGGCCAACTCAGGATACCAAATGGTATGTGCTGCGTGTGGTAAGTGGTAAAGAGCGCAAGATAAAAGAGCATCTTGATAAAGAAATTCGCCTCAGCGGCTGGTCTGATGTAATTATGCAGGTGCTTTGCCCGTCTGAAAAAGTTTTCAAAGTACAGGCAGGCAAAAAAGTATTGCGCGAGAAGATCTCCTACCCCGGCTACCTGATGCTCGAGGCTACAGATAAGCTGAATGATACAATGCTCCAGACAATTACCAGCGTCACGAACGTGATCCACTTCCTGGGCAAAGAGAATCCTACTCCATTACGCAAAACAGAAGTATCCAAAATGTTTGGCAATATGGATGATGTGGCAGAGCAGGGCATTGGTCTCGCTGAGCCTTACATTATGGGCGAAACAGTCAAGATCGTCGATGGTCCGTTCAACGATTTTAACGGCACTGTTGAAGAAGTAAATGATGAAAAGAAGAAGCTGAAAGTAATGGTGAAGATCTTTGGCCGGGCTACTCCGGTAGAGCTGAATTATATGCAGGTAGAAAAAATTGCCTGAAGCCCATACAATTTTTATTAACAGGAACGCCGCGCCATCAGCGCGGCGTTCCTGTTTGGCTTGTGCCACAAGTGAACAAACGCACCCAAAACAGCTACGGTAATCTGCTATGTGCCGGAGAAGCTCAAAAAGCATCCTCAAGATGCAGGAGCTCCACAATTTCGTCCTTATCGCCAAGCACAATGCTCAGCACATCAAAACGCACTTTTTCATAGCCCGGATATCGCTCAAAATAAGCCTCCGCAGCCTTGCGCAGAAAATCCTGCTTGCCCATTGTAACGGCTTCTTCCGGGAATCCAAAACCAAAACCACGCCTGGTTTTTACCTCCCCAAAAATCAGCCAGCCATCATAGCTCATTATGAGATCTACTTCCTTGTGGCCGTAGCGCCAATTGCGCTCAAGAATATTATAACCTTTCTTTTCCAAAAAATCTCCCGCTATCAGTTCGCCTTTTAACCCTGTTTCATTATGTTTGGCCATCGAAAAATTTACGGATGAAAGAATTGATACGGAATTTCCCGCAACAGCTGGAAGAAGCACTGCAGATATCCCAAAGTTATAAGTTTAAAAATGCTGCGGCTCCTATTGCCAATATAGTGCTCACCGGCCTCGGTGGCAGCGGTATAGGCGGCTCCATCGTTCAGAACTTTGTTGCCGATAAGCTCAGGATTCCCTTTACCGTAAATAAGGATTATGCGCTGCCGAAATTCGTAAGCAGCGATACCCTCGTAATTGTCTGCTCTTATTCCGGTAATACCGAGGAGACACTCGAATCCATGAAAGGAGCGATCAAAGCCAAAGCGCAGGTTGTGGTCATAACATCCGGCGGTGAGGTTGCTGCTATTGCAGAGAAGCGCGGGCTGGATTGTATCCTAGTGCCGGCAGGTATGCCGCCTCGCGCCTGTATTGGCTATGCTATCGTGCAGATACTTACCGTTCTTCGCCGCTATAAGCTCCTGAAGGATAAATTTGAGCCGGATATACAGGCTGCCATCGATCTGCTGAAAGCGGAAACAAAAGACATTCAGAAAAGAGCGAAAGCTATTGCTCAAAAGCTCAATGGAAAATTACCTATTATCTACACCGCCGCCAACTACGAAGGCCTTGCAGTGCGTGTGCGCCAACAGTTCAATGAAAATGGCAAGATATTATGCTGGCATAATGCCATCCCGGAAATGAACCATAATGAGCTTGTAGGCTGGCGCCAGAAAGACGATAATAAAGTGGTGCTCCTCTTGCGCAATGACAATGATTATGAGCGGACGCAGATGCGCATGGAAATCAACAAAAAGGTAATCAAAAAATATACGCCAAATATTATCGAAGTCTATTCAAAAGGCAGCAGCTATTGGGAGCGCGTATTTTATTTCATCCACCTTACCGATTGGGTTTCCGTATTCATAGCAGATCTCAATGGTAATGACGCTACAGAAGTTGAGGTAATCAATGAGCTGAAAGGCGCACTGGCAAAGGCATAATGTTTTTTTGGCGTGTCCCTGCGGGCCGGGCTGTACACTGCAATCCCGCTGAAAAAGCGGGGATTTCCGTTGCCATCCCTCACGCAAAGAGCGATTGAAAGGATGCAGCATAAAATACCCTTCTGTGAGCCCCAGCTTTGGCCGGAATAAAAACAATAGCCCACGAATTAATTCGTGGGCTATCTATTGCCGGGGCAAATCGCTTTATTAAAATCAGCGCATGCTTTCTGCGTCCTTCAAAAACTGTGCTAATCCGAGGTCTGTAAGTGGGTGCTTCAGCAAGCCGGTAATAGAAGAAAGCGGGCAGGTACAAACATCTGCACCCGCTTCTGCGCATTTGATAATATGCAACGGATTGCGGATAGAGGCAGCCAAAACTTCCGTCATATATCCTTGGGTATTGTAAATACCTACAATCTGCTCAATGAGCTCCACGCCATCCCAGCCGCCATCGTCGATGCGGCCAATGAACGGTGATACAAACGTTGCGCCGGCCTTAGCTGCAAGAATAGCCTGGCCTGCAGAAAATACCAGCGTGCAGTTGGTAAGAATATCGTTATCCGTAAACCACTTGATTGCCTTGATGCCGTCTTTGATCATTGGTACCTTCACTACAATGTTCTTATGGATCGCGGCTAGCTTTTTTCCTTCCTCGACAATTCCTTTAAACGTAGTGCCTAAAACCTCTGCGCTTACCGGGCCATCCACAAGCTCGCAGATCGTCTGGTAGTGTTTTGCAATAGCATCTTCGCCACGAATGCCTTCCTTAGCCATGAGGGAAGGGTTGGTAGTTACACCATCGAGGATGCCCATATCGTAGGCTTCTTTGATTTGATCGAGGTTGGCTGTATCGATGAAAAATTTCATTGCTATAAATGGTTTTACGAAAGTTAGTCGCGCGAAATTAGCCGAAAAAATGAGGTAGGCGGTAATAATAGCGCCCTGAATCAAGGGCAAAAAAATCCGGCAGGTTACTCACATCACACCGCTACAACCACACGCCCTTGCTGCATTCCTGCCCTGGGGGATTAGTAGGAGCTGGTTGTATAAGACCTGCCGGGTTGCAAATGTAAGGCAGGATTCTGCAATCACAAAATCGTTTTCTTCACATCCTCTAATATATCCAAGGTCTCTTCCTTACTATTCCCTTCTGCATAAATACGCAGCAGTGGCTCTGTACCCGATGCACGCAGCATGATCCAGCCACCATTATCCAAATGGTACTTCATGCCATCAATATTTTCCGTGCGGTTAAATCCATACTTGCCAAATGCTTTTGTGTAGCCGCCGGAAGTGGCCGTTTTAATAATCGTATTCTTAAGGTCATTATCAATATGCATATCGGCGCGCTCATACACAAACGGGCCAACCACATCATATACCTCCTCCACCAGCTCCTTCAGCGTTTTGCCGGTTACCGTCATGAATTCATAAAGCACCAGCCCATCATAAATGCCATCGCGCTCCGGTATATGACCCTTCACCGCAATACCGCCGCTTTCCTCACCGCCAACCAGCACATCTTCATTAACCATGATCTCACTGATGTATTTAAAGCCAATCGCAGTTACTTCTACCGGTAGGCCATAAGCTTCACACATTTTCTTTACGCGGTCGGTCACCGAAAACGCTATGGCAACCTTGCCATTCATCTTTTTGTACTTGTGCAAATAATGGATCAGCAGCAGGATAATATGGTGCGCATCCACAAAATTGCCATCCTCATCATACAGGCCAATGCGGTCTGCATCGCCATCTGTTGCAAGGCCCACCTTTAGCTCCGGTGTATTTTTTACGGTTGCAGCCAGTTCTTTCAAATTTTTATCTAATGGTTCCGGCGCCTGGCCTTTAAAGCCGGGATTGTCTTCGCAGTGGATCAATACAGCACCCGGTAGCAGTTCTCTGATCACGTTCTGCCCTGCGCCATACATGGCGTCGTAGGCCATTTTAAAGGGCGACTTATCCAGCGCTTCAAAGTCAAATTTTCCTTTCAGATAATCAATGTATTCCCGCTCGAGATCAATATAAGTAAGCAGCCCTTTAGCTTCATAAGCGCTTAGGTCTTCGGTTGGGAGCGTCACTTCCTCGGCAATCAAATTTTCCACTTCAGCAATATGCATTGGGCTGGAAGGGCCGCCATGAGCGCCTTTCAGCTTATAGCCATTATAGGAAGGCGGATTGTGAGACGCCGTAATTACCACGCCCTGATCAGCTTTGTGCATTAGTACGCCGAGCGATATCATGGGGGTGCTTACAAAACCCTTTGCCAGCAATACCTGTATGCCATTTGCGCAGAGCACCTTTGCAGCGGTGGCTGCAAATAATTCGCCACCAAAGCGGCAATCATGGCCAATCACTACTTTGGGCTTATCGCTGCGTTGCAGCAACCATTTAGCAAGCGCCTCGCTCACACGGGCAACATTGTAAACGGTAAAATCCTGGGCAATAATGGCGCGCCAGCCGTCAGTCCCAAACTTTATTTTATCAGCAGTGATCATACTATACGGTTATGGTTTTACGGTCGCAAAATTAGGATAGGTTTAATTCCCGCTTCCTTAATTTTATTCCTCCATTCCAAGACTATGATCCAATCATTCCTATCCATCAATCCAGCAACCGGCGCACAATTTGCTACCTACAATGCTACCTCTCCGGAACAATTAGAAAAGGCTTTACAGGCTTCCCGGAAAGCATTCAGCGCCTGGCGGCAGATGAGCTTTAAAGAGCGTGGAGTTATCCTCAAATCCATCGCGCAGCAAATACGAAAAAGCAAAGCGCATCTTGCGGAGCTTGCAACGCTGGAAATGGGAAAGCCTATTGAGCAAAGCCTTGCAGAGGTAGAAAAATGCGCGGTTACTTTTGATTTTTATGCTAAGGAAGGCGCAAAATATCTGGCGGATGAACTGGTAGAAACGGATGCGCGCAAGAGCTATGTAAGTTACCAGCCAATGGGCGTAGTGTTGGCCGTGATGCCCTGGAATTTTCCATACTGGCAGGTATTCCGCTGTATGGCGCCCATACTTATGGCCGGCAATGCAATGGTGCTGAAACATGCGTCCAACGTAAGCGGCTGTGCATTGGCAATTGCGGCTGTGGTTAAGAAATCCGGCGCGCCCAGCGGATTGTTTCACACACTTCTTTTGCTTTCGGCAGATGTTGCCTCTGTGATAGAGCATACTGCCATAAATGCAGTAACCTTTACCGGGAGCACGGCTGCCGGTAGTAAAGTTGCAGAGGTGGCTGCGCGGAATATCAAAAAGCAGGTTCTGGAATTAGGCGGCAGCGATGCCTATGTAATTCTGGAAGATGCCGATCTTGAGAAAGCGGTGGAAATATGCGCGAATGCACGGCTTGTAAACAGCGGACAAAGCTGCGTGGCCGCTAAGCGCTTTGTGGTGGTAAAAAGCCTGCGCAAAGAATTTGAGCAGCTCATGGCGGCAGCAATGGAAAAAGCAAGTTTTGGCGATGGCATGAACACCGGAAATAAAATTGGTCCCATGGCGCGCACTGATCTGCGTGATGCCTTACATGAGCAGGTGCTGCAAAGCATTGCAAAAGGCGCAAAGCTATTGTGCGGCGGTATTATCCCGGAAAGGCCCGGAGCTTTTTATCCGCCAACCGTGCTCACCAAAGTAAAGAAAGGGATGCCTGCTTACGATGAAGAATTGTTTGGTCCGGTAGCTGCGATTATTGAAGCGAAGAACGAGGCGGATGCTATGCGCATTGCTAACGACAGCATCTTCGGGTTGGGCGGCGCCATTTTCTCCAAAGACCGCAAACGTGCTGAAAAGCTGGCGCGGGAGCAGCTCGAAGCGGGTAATTGCTTCGTAAACGGCGCGGTACATTCGGATCCGCACCTGCCCTTTGGCGGTATGAAGCAAAGCGGCTATGGCCGGGAGCTGGGCTCGTTCGGCATCCGTGAGTTTACTACTATTAAGACTGTGTTTATTTCCTAAATTTAGCTGTTATGTACACCTACCTCGCTCTCGGCGATTCCTATACTATCGGCGAACAGGTGCCGATGACGGAAAACTTCCCGCACCAGGCGGTTAAACTCTTGCACAAAGAAAACCTTGAAGTTGCAGCGCCTGTAATCATTGCCACAACGGGCTGGACAACGGACGAGTTAGCTGCAGCTATCCGCGAACATAACATTCAGGAAACGTTCTCTTTTGTAACGCTGCTCATTGGGGTTAATAATCAATACCGCGGCCGTGATCTGAAGAACTATGAGGAAGAATTTACTTCACTGCTCAGCCAGGCTATTGTATTCGCGAACGGCCACCCGCGCCATGTTTTTGTTTTATCAATACCTGATTGGAGCGTCACGCCTTTTGCAGAAGGCAGGGACCGGCAGAAAATAGCACACGAAATTGACGGTTATAACAACGCTGCCAGGGAAATAGCCTTAGCGCATAAATGTGCCTGGATAGACATTACAGATAGTACCCGGAAGAACGGAACCAATAAAGAATATCTTGCCGGCGATGGCCTGCACCCTTCCGGAAAGGAATATGCTGTTTGGGCAGAGCGGCTGGAGCCTGCAGTTGTCGCGGCGTTGAAAGGATAGGGATATGGGCTGCGTGGTAATACTGGTGCTCGGCATCATGTTTGCATTTTTCCTGTCCCTGCTGCCCGCATTGATCATCTTCCTGGTGCTTGACCGCTACCGCCCGGGGGCTTATACGCCGCAGAACCGTAAGCTGCGAATCGTGGTCTATTTTGTCCTGATATACGCCATACAGCATCTTTTATCGCGTATGCACGCATCTATGCCCTGGCTGCTCAGCTCCTTTATTACCTGGGGCCTAC
The DNA here is from genome assembly GCA_965246905.1 of Chitinophagaceae bacterium. Lineage (GTDB taxonomy): Bacteria > Bacteroidota > Bacteroidia > Chitinophagales > Chitinophagaceae > UBA1952. Next base: position 5,691 of record CBDFFZ010000020.1, on the reverse strand, counting down.
CGGTACCTGTTTATTTATTCGTACGCCTGATCTTTAATGGCGGTCTGCGCCGATGATTTCGAACAGCCGGCTCAGCTTTTCTTTCTTCAGGATTTTTTGCCGCTGCTCCCCGCTTGCTATGAGCCGTTTGCCCACTTTAGCTTCATAGGTTGTAATGACTTCATTGCCCTGCACATTGATCAGTACAGCCGTGAAGATTACCTTTTCGCCTATCAGGGCAGGTGAATGATGTACAACCGTGATTCCGGTACCTATGCCTTCCTCGTCTTCGTCTTTCATCTTCAGAACGAACAGTCTGCCGCACCATTCAGCATCCCGCGCCAGCGCAAAGGTTGAATAAACCGGGTGCACCTCGCCGCTTTCAAACTGTGCCTTATCAGCGGTCGTAACTATATGGGTAAAATGCAACTGATCGCCTGCGGCAAATGGGTTTTTCATCCTCCCGAAAGTAGCCCCTTTTACCTTTTAATTTTGGCAATCACATACCAGTTGGGACAAGAATATAAAATCCCGTTCTTAAAAGGAACGGGATTCATTTTTTAATCCTTTTTCTCTTTGGGTTGCAGCTTCTCTTTTGGGGTTACTGCAACCTTTATAACATCCTCAAAGCTGCCTTTTATTGTAAAAGGCTTGACGTGCTTCGTGGCTGATTTCTTTGGTTTCTTGTCGTCTGCCATAGCTCAAATTTACGTAACTTTACAAAACAACAACCCCACCATTATTGCACCTAATGAGAGCGCTTTAATGATGGGTACACAGCACATACATTGATGCTGTTATTGCTGGCTAATCTTAACCGCTTGTTTACGCAAGCGGTTTTTTATACCGCCTTAGCGCCAAAAAATTCAATTATTTTTTTAGGCCTTACCATTGATTGATGCTTAGATTTTGTGAAATATTGAAAATAATCTTCAGGCTTAATGGATATAATTGACAGTATATCCGCCAGTGTATAGCTAAGCTCATTTTCGTAGGTATCAAAAATAAGATTTAGCAACACTGGTTCACTTATTTCAACAAATCCATTTTCATTTCTCTTTTCTCCCGATTTGCCAAGCTCAATATTAAGATTCCTATATCTTTCTGGTGTTATAGCGCTTAATTCGTATGCTCTGCGAACTATCGCAGCCTTAGAAACGCCCCAGTAGGATTTTAGTATCGCCAGCTTAGTGAATCTAAGGTCAACAACATCATATCTACAGTCTAAATAGGGCATTAAAAACTCACCGGCAAATTCATTGGCCTCGCTCTCAAAATCTCTGTCAGCAGCAAGCGGACTAAATCTTATATGCATTATTAGATGTCCAAGCTCGTGTACAATAGTATATACCTTTCTATCGTTAGAGAGGGAGGCATTTACGAAAATAATTGGTTGGCCTTTATCCGTTAGAAGGGTAATACCATCAAATTTTTCCGCATCGGTAGTAATAAAGTAGATGATAATACCGGCTGATTCTAATATTTGTACAAGATTTTTTATAGGCCCTTTAGGAATTTTTAAGAAATCGCGTATTCTCATTGCCACTTCTGATGGGGACAACATTTCACCATCAAGAGGGGGTAGTTTAAATTCAGGAAGTTCTACAGCGCTTAACAGGTCATCTACAATAAGTCTGAAAATGTCAATCCTTGCTTCTAATACTTGTAGTTGCTTTTTAGGCATAGAAACTCGCCTACGGTAATAGAAGCTGGAAATAGGTGTATTAACGGTCTCCTTGTAAAAAAATGATGTCGGATAATTTAATGTATTGGCGATTTTATCTAATGTATCAGTGGGAACACCTAAAAGCCCCTTCTCCATCTTAGAGTAGTTGCCCTGATTCAGATTAGGAATCATAGCAACTAATTGATGTTGGGTTAAGCCCCTTGACTCTCGGCCCAAAATCAGCTTCTTGCTATTTACTGTATTCATATATATTTGCGTAGGCCTTGCCCTTTACTTGGTTTGTGGAATTTCTATTATCGTTCCCTGTTTTCTCACCCTTACAAAAGGTGTTATTGAAGGGCCATCGGGACTACTTGTTGCATCCATTTGGTTTGGTGGTTCAATAGCGTCAAGCTGAGTAACCCAATGCTTAATATTTCCTTCGATACATACAGCATGATACCCTGTTAGCATATCATTGGATGCATTAGAAGTGTATCCAATAAATACAATTGGGATAGCCTCTTGCTCAGGCATTGCCCGCGCCTGTACCATCGCAAAGCTGGTCTGAGAATGATTGTATTGAGGCATGAGATTGCTTCTTGTAAGCTTTTTAATGTAGCATTCACATTTGGGGTGAAGAATAATACAATACGACTTCCTCCCCGTTGGTACTACCATGCCTGGGAAGGCCTGATGTATTAGTGCTCTTATGTTGCCATTCATTGTGTGAGCAATCCAACTTGCGTCAATTGATAATGGCATCTTGGGTATCATTTCTCTTCGGGTAAGTTCAAAAGCTTCCTCCATTAAGTCGGGCAAGCTACTCAAAAAGTCATAGTTTTCTACCTCAAATTCCCGTTGATCTGGAGTCGGCCTCTTTAACAGTTGTTTTAATTGCTCATCACTGAAAAGCATGTTACCTTTGTAGTGCATCGTTTTTGTTTTTAGATTAGTAAGTGATCCCCGCGCCAACGGGGATTTTTATTTTTACAAACTTACATAATTTAACTCGCATTTCAGGACATAAATTTTTGGAAAATGAGGAATTTATTTGGTAATGGTAGCTAAAGTAGTTATCTTTGTCCCAACAACTTCTAATAATGCTATCACAATTCAAGAATAAGAAAGAGTTACTCAATCACTTTAACAGTGAAAAGACGTGTGTTGAATACCTGATTCAGCAACGTTGGGACGGTGGTAATATCACCTGTCCTCATTGTGGCGCGGAAGCCCCCTACCAAACGGCTACACGTAGCACTAAAGTTGAATTGCAAGGCACGTTTGATTTCAAGTGTAGGAGCAAAGAATGCCATAAGAAATTCAGCGCTACTACGGGCACAATATTTGAAAATACCAAGATAGATTTGAAGCTGTGGTTTGAGGCTATTTATGTAATTACTAACTACAAGAAAGGTGTAAGCTCATGCCAAGTGGCGCGGGACTTAGGATGCACTCAAAAAACAGCATGGTTTCTCTTACACCGCGTTCGTGAAATGTTAGCAGACAAGGCACCTGATATGCTCATTGAAGAGGATGCACAGATTGACGAGTATTACGATGGTGGTCTTGAAAAGAACAAGCATAAAAGCAAGCGTACTGCTAATTCACAGGGACGCAGCACTAAGACAAAGACACCCGTTGTAGGTGTTTATAGCAAAGGACAAGTGCAGACCTTCGTAGTTGAAAAGGTAAATACGGATGTGCTAAAAGGCATTATTGAAAAGGCAATCGAAAAGAAAGCTATGGTAGTAACAGACGGCTTTGTATGCTATCGTTTTCTTGACAAAGAATATGAGCATGTGGTAGTAGATCACACTGGCGGAGAGTATGTAAAGAACGGCTTTCATACCAACGGCATTGAAAACTTTTGGTCATTGCTTGCCCGTGGTATAGTAGGCATCTACCACCACGTAAGCCCGGAGCATTTAGCCGCCTACTGTAATGAGTTTAGCTACCGTTACAATACCCGTAAAGACACCGATATTGAACGCTTTGGCAATATCATTAAGAAGGTAGGAAATGCAAGGATTACCTACTCACAATTAAAAGCACGTAGCCTATAATATAAGTTTGCGGAGACCCCAAAAATGGTAACTTTATGTTGCATTAAGATAAATCTGGTGTCCGAAAGGGCGTAAGGGTTCGACTCCCTTAGGGTGTACTAAGCATTGTGATTTATGCACCTTTGGCTGGAATTGGTAGACGCGTCAGACTGTATTAAAGCCACTCATACATGGGTGGCTTTGTTTTTTTGCTTCAAGAAAGTTTGTCCCAACAGGTATGTGATTGCCTTAATTTTACCTTTAAAAAATGGATCTCGATACACTCAGGGAAATATGCATGGCCTACCCCGGCGCTACCGAAGAGCTTCAGTGGGAAGTGCACCTGCTTTATAAGGTAGGAGGCAAAATATTTTGCATCGGCAGCCTTAATGTGGAGGATGGCGCAACGGTAAAGGTGGATGAGGAAAACTTTGACGAGCTGACCGCACAACCCGGCATCCGCCAGGCGGGCCATTTCGCGAAGCGCAAATGGATTACAATTCTCCCGGAGGGCAAGATCAGCCTGAAGCAATGGAAAGAGCTGATCAGCATATCCTACGATCTTGTAAAAGCAGGCTTGCCCAAAAAAGTTCAGGCGGCTTTGATCAGTTGACTGGCGAATGAGCAATCAGGTTTTCCTCGGTTTTTTCTTGGCTGCAGGGAAGAGCACATTGTTCAGGATAAGGCGGTATCCGGGCGAGGTAGGATGCTCTGATAATTCTGTCTTGGCATCGCCCACCATGTGCTGGTAATCTTCCGGATCATGGCCGCCATAAAATGTCCAGGTACCCTTGCCGTATTCTCCATGAATGTAGCGCGCCTCATTAGCAGCCTTATTCTCGCCCATAATAAGCACACTTTTCTTTAATACTTCCTTGCGGAAAGCTGTTGTCTGCCCCATGAATCCTTTAATTATGTTGGTATGGTTCTGGCAGAGCATACTCGGCACAGGATCAAATTTGGCTGAGAAGCTAAAGAGTGTAAAATAATCGGTGCTCATCGGTATGCGGCGCCCATTCTCAATGCTGTTATCGATGTTGGAGTACTCGTAGGTATATGGGTTGGTAACGAGGTTGAAATCCTTAAACGCGAAGCTTCGGGTAAAATCAAGCTTTTGCTGCGCATTCGGCGCCTGCTGGTCGCCATCGTACATTACATCGCAGATATCCGTGCCTTCTGCCGCAAGTGCAATATCATAGCTATCGGTAGCAGAGCACATAGCAAACAGATAGCCGCCACCAGCCACAAAATCCCTGATCTTCTTGGCAACTGCAAGCTTAAGCTGCGATGCCTTTTTGAAACCATGCTTGGCCGCACTGGCCTCCTGCGTTCGCACATCTTCCTGGTACCACGCAGCAGTGTGGTATTGTGCATAAAACTTGCCATACTGCCCCGTAAAATCCTCATGGTGCAGGTGCAGCCAGTCGTAATCATGCAGCTTATCACCAAGCACCTTATCATCGTAAAGCGTATCGTAAGGTATCTCCGCATAAGCGAGCGCAAGCGTAACGGCATCATCCCACGGCAGCTTATTGGTGGGAGTATATACAGCTATGCGCGGCGCTTTCTCCAGCTTTATTACATCCCCGTTAAAATCCGGATTGGCAATCTGCTGCAGGATGCCGGTATATTGTGCGTCCGAGATCACATCGTAGCTCACGCCACGCAGCTTGCAAAGGCGCTCTACCGCATCTGCGCCATCTATTGCAAATGATCCCCCTTTATAATTAATAAGCCAGTCGAGCGGCACTCCGAGCTTCAGCGCGGCATAGGCAATGCCATAGGCTTTGAGGTGAGCAGCCTGCCCCTCCGCATCCATCGGGATGAATATTTTCGAGGCAAAAGCCGGAGCGGAAAAAAGGAGTAAAAAAGGAAAAATTATTCTGAAAAAACGAGCGTGCATGACGGGATAAATACTTGTGCTGTAAATTACCTTAATTGTATCATTCACCCATTTGCCATTACAAGTATTAACAGGTTGTAAAGTGCCACACCCGCCCT